>NZ_DATHHT010000044.1:0-82478 GCF_035317045.1 Occallatibacter sp. | reverse complement strand
GCGTCAATGGCAATCTGGATGTCGCCGGAGGTGCCGGTCTTGAATCCGACGGGGCAGGAGACACCGGAGACAAGCTGGCGGTGGACCTGGCTCTCGGTGGTGCGGGCGCCGATGGCTCCCCAACTGACGAGGCCGGCGATGTACTGCGGCGAGATCATGTCGAGGAATTCGGTGCCGGAGGGGACGCCCATTTCGGCGAGATCGAGGAGCAGATGGCGCGCGAGGCGGAGGCCGTCATTGATCTTGTAGGAGCTGTCGAGATGCGGATCGTTGATGAGGCCTTTCCAGCCGACGGTGGTGCGGGGCTTCTCAAAGTAGACGCGCATGACGATGTGGAGATCGGCGGAAAACTCGGCGATGGCGGATTTGAGGAGGGCGGCGTATTCGACAGCGGCCCTGGTGTCGTGGATGGAGCAGGGGCCGACGAGGACGAGGAGACGCGGATCGCGATGGGCGAGGATCCGGGAAATGTCGAGGCGGGAATTGAAAATGGTGGCGATTGCCTCCTCGCTCATGGGTCGTTCCTCTTCGAGGAAGACCGGGGGGAGGACTACCTTGGTCCACTGGATGCGAACGTCTTCAATGCCTTGATTCATGGGGTCTGCTTGATAGGGTGCTTGCTGTACCGCGGGAATTCAGGAAAGCGAGAATCTGTTTAAACTTTCTTTCAGATTATCAGCATTGGCCGAGCGAACACCGGCGGGCGAGCATTGGCGCGACTGCGCAGAGGGCTGCGCCTGAGGGTGGCAAACAACGCGGCGACGCAAGTTGCTTGCGTCGCCGGGATCCTGCTGGAAGGGCTAGCGCGGGGTGATTTCGCGAAGGAGCATGCTGTTAACGATGTGACCATTGTCAGCGCGCTTTTCGAGAACTTTTTGTTCCGCGGCGTGGTCGCCATAATGCTTCATGCGGACTTCGTAGGCTTTATCGGCGAGCCCATCGAGCGATGCCATGTTCTTGTAGATGATCGAGAAGCCGAGGGTCCAATCATCGGGACCGGAGGTGGTGGTGTTGATGAAGATGTGGTAGTCGAGGATCAGGCTGTCCTTCTTCTGGTCATCCCAAATGGGAACGAGGTTGGCTTTGAGATCGGCGATGAATGCGTCGTTGTGGCCCGCGTTGACGTGGAAGAGGACGACGCGTTCGACGACCCCTTCGCTGTAGGGAACCTGGGCAGAAACGGTGGCTGGGGCAACAAGCGACAGACCAATGACTGCCGCAGCGAGACACAAAGTCTTTTTCACAGAGAGACCTCCGAGCAAGTTGAGATAGAAAGTCCCACGAGTGTACGTAAGGTGTGCAGCCATGTACACAAGTAATTTGGGTTTCGACTCGGTTTGCCGATCGGCATTCCGTGCACATCGCCTGCATCAAGCGGAGAGGGCGCTAGCGGCGGGTTTTGCGTTTGGCGTCGGCGCGTGGCCAGTACTGGAATTCGTCAGAGTAGAGTTCGCCATTGAGATCGGCGACGCGCTGGGTGAGGCGGGTTTGTGCATCGGAGATGGCCTGGTTGTAGATGGCGGGGCCGAGCTCTTCGAGGAAGAAGTTGAGCAGGAGGCCTGCCGGCATGTCGCCGATGGGCTCGAGGTTCTCTTCGAAGTAGCGCTGCATGGATGCGATGGCATCGGTGCGTTGCTGTTTAGTGAGTTCCAGCGTGACCATGGGCGGCTCCTTACAACCATCCATAGTAAGCGATCCGATGTTGGAAGCCCTGTGTTGCCTGCCGATGACGGACACGATTATGTGCAGCCTGTCACCTAGTTCGGACCGTCTTAGAGTTAGAGTGAAGCGCGTATCGATGCGGCGCCCGGGAGAAGATCATGGGTCATGTAGACCTGGCGACAATCAGCCACAGGTATTTAGTCGGGGTTGCGGTCGGGTTGTTCGCCGTCATTGTGAGATTCAATCCGGGCGCGGCTGCGCAGGCGAGTCCAGCGACTGGGGCAGAGCCGGGGCGGCGGCAGGAGAGCAGTGATCCGGTGCTTACGAATCGACCGCCGCCGAAGCCGAATAGCCAGTTGAGTCCGGAAGGAAAGATCAAGCTGGACGTGGTGGTCAATGACGGGGCAGGAAAATCTGTGCAGGGATTGCAGCCCTGGGATTTCAAAATTCTGGACAATGGCCAGCCGCGCAAGGTGATGTCGTTTCGGGCATTCAGCGATGCAGAGGTGAAACCAGATCCGCCCGTTGAGGTGATGCTTGTCATCGACATGGTGAACCTGCCATTTCAGCAGGTGGCTTTCACTCGGCAGGAGATCGCGGAGTTTCTCCAGCAGGATGGCGGACATCTGAAGCAGCCGGTGAGGCTGCTTCTGCTTACGGATGCGGGAATGCGGGTGCAACCGAGGGCTTCGATCGACGGGGACGCGTTGTTGAGCGTTGTGAACCAGATCAAGGGCGGAGTGAGAACACTTGATTCGGCCATGGGCGGCGAGGGCCTGCTGGAGCGCTTTCAGCGATGCTCACACCAGATGACGGCCATTGCCGAGAACGAAGCGCGCGTGCCGGGCAGGAAACTGCTGATATGGGTGGGACCGGGCTGGCCCATGCTGAACCGCCCGGACCTTGGGTACTATTCCGAAAAGGATCAGCAGCGATACTTCGACGGAATCGTTGAGCTTTCAACCAAGCTGAGAGAGGCGCGCATGGTTGTCTCCAGCGTTGCTCCCTCAACAAACGCGGACGCGACATACTCGATTCGGTACATGGACTATCTGAAGCCGGTAAGATGGCCGCGTGAATCGGACTCCGGCGACCTGTCGCTCAAGGTGCTGGCTACTCAGACGGGCGGGAGGATTCTGGGACCGAATAACGATGTAGCGAACCAGATCAAGAAATGCATTGCGGATGCGAATGATTTTTACCGGATTTCATTCGATCCGCCGGTGGCACAGCACGCGGACGAATATCACGATCTGAAAGTGGTTGTGGACAAGCCCGGCCTCACTGTACGGACGAATTCGGGATACTACAATGAGCCGGCTGGGAAGTAGCGTAAAGTTACTTTGCAAATCTTCCTGAAGCTGAAGGGTGAGCTGGGTAATGGGCAAGTCGTTTTGGATGTGTCTTCTTTCGCTCCTTGCTGTTTCCACTCCTATGCGCGCACAACAGAGCGGCAGTCCCGGGAATACGGCCTCGTCTCCGATGGCCGCACCCGCACAACAGCGGCCAATTTTTCTGGATGTTCTGGTGACCGACAGCGCGGGGAAGCTGATCCCGGATCTGGAGCCTTTCGATTTCTCCGTTCTGGACGAAAATCAACCACGCAAGGTCATCGGATTTCGGCGTACAGATGGGGCGGTTGGATCGAAGCTGGATCCGCCTGTGGAAGTGATCATCGTGCTCGACGCCGTGAACCTGCCTTACCAGGCGGCGACGAGGCTTCGACTGGAAATCGATAAATTCCTGCATGAGAATGGCGGTCATCTCGCACAGCCGGTTTCGATTTACATGTTCGCAAGCGAAGGATTGCGTGTGCAGCCTGCTCCCTCGAAAGACGGAAACGCACTGGCTGCGATGCTGGATGCATCGACCGGAACAGTGCGGGCCAGAGATATATCCGGTGGGGTTTATTCGCTCCAGGAGCAGTTTCAATCGTCCTACAAGACGATCGACGGGATCGCCGAGAATCTTTCGCACAAACCGGGAAGGAAGGTTGTGATCTGGCTAGGACCGGGCTGGCCGCTTCTAACAGAGCGCTTCTTCATCCAGACCGATGTCTCGCGCGAAACGTATTTTCGTCAGATTGCGGCACTCCAAAACAAACTACGCGAAGCGCGCATAACACTATATAGTCTCTTCGCGATTTCCGGGATTACGAACACGCTGTATGAGAAGTATTTGAAGCCGGTGCGCGAAGTGCGGAAGATGGAAATCGGCGACATGGCGCTGCAGGTCCTGGCGCTGCATTCGGGTGGACGCGTGCTGGACCCCAGCAATGATGTAAAGGCGCAGATTGATTCCTGCGTCGGAGAGATCGGCGAGTATTACACGATCGCCCTGATGCCGCCACCGGCCGCGAAGGCGGATGAGTACCACGATCTGAAGGTAGTAGTGAACAAGCCGGGAGTCGCGGTTCGGACGGATACCGGATACTACAACGAACCGACGGCGCGTTGAAGCGGACCCATTGGGACGCGCGATCTAACGGTGAAGTACACGTTTCTTGCGCAGCAACCAGACTCCGATGGAGAGCGTGAGCCAGACTAACGTGGCGAGAATAAAGGTCTGAGCGAGACCGGCGCGCGGCAGCCAGATCCAAAGGACAAATGCAAATCCGGCAAGGCCGATGCAGCCCATAGCGGCGCCGAGAGCATCGATGCCAGCGACGATGCGGCCGCGACTGGTTCCATCGAAACCGGCGCCAGCTTTGTGCTGTTTTTCATGTGCTTCAACAAGGCTTGCGCTGGCGGGGAAGATTGCTGGAAAGGCAAGGAAAAAGCCGCCGATCACCGGACCGAAGCGCTGTGCGATCAATCCGGCGAC
This sequence comes from Occallatibacter sp., assembly GCF_035317045.1. Classification (GTDB taxonomy): domain Bacteria; phylum Acidobacteriota; class Terriglobia; order Terriglobales; family Acidobacteriaceae; genus Telmatobacter. Next base: position 77,993 of record NZ_DATHHT010000044.1, on the reverse strand, counting down.
CACGCATACGGCTCCGCCGAATACGAAGCGGATGATCCATTCGTGGAGCTTGATGCCTTTGATTGCGGAGAGCCTGGCATGCACAATCATGGCGGCTATCTCACCACGAGCCAGAATGCGAACGATGCAGCAAACCACACGGGCATGAGAGCGATGGTTGCCGTGAGAGCGCGTGCCTTGAGGCGAATCAGCATCCTGCTTACGCATGCGGCATACAGCAGGAATGCGATCGCACCGAAGATCATGGAGCGCGCCTCGATGGCTGCGTAGGCCTTGCCGTGGCCGGCGATGGTGATGCCGATCGTGGCTAGCGCAATGGAGGGAGCCGCGCCGAAGAGACCGGCAAAACTCTTGGGGCGAACCATTTCAGCCAGCATGGCGAAGAAGCTGACGATGATGCCGCCGATCAGGAAGCGGGCGAGAAGTTCTCCGATCTCATGATGCACGAAAAGTAGCCCTCAAGCTGCTCTCTGCGCTTTGTGGATCATGCGCATGGCGGCATCGACTTTTTTGCAGCCAAGGAGTGTGTATTTCTTGCCTTCAAGGCGGTGGTAGTTGACGAAAAACTCTTCGAGTTCGCGAAGGAATTTTTTGGGCAAGTCGTCCAGCTTTTTGAGGTAGGCATATTCGTGGTTCATTTCCGCCACGGCGATAAGGCGATCATTGCGGATCTTCTTCTTTCCGTCAGTCTGCTCGCCCTCGATGATGCCGATGAGGCGAGCGCGGACGGCGATGCCGGGGAAGGCGGGTTCATCCATAAGCAAGAGGACGTCGATTGGGTCGCCGTCCGGCGCGAGGGTCCGGGGCAGGAATCCGAAGTCGTAAGGGAAACTCATGCCGGCGGGAAGAACTTTCTTGACGGTGAAGATGTTCTGTTGGACGTCGAAGGCAAATTTATTGCGACTGCCCTTGGGGGTTTCGATAATGACCTGGATAATTCCGTCACTTTTGTACACTGGCTGGAGCAGGACGGGATTTGCCATACTTTTGGCAGCCTTTTTTGTCATAGTGTGTTCCGCACTCTTGATTCGGAGATTGTCATCCTGCAAGCTGAGAGAGCTACGGGGTTGATTCGGTTGCTCTAAGCGCCCGGAACTGTGTCGGATGGGGTTGAGGGCTTCGCGGCAACTTGACAGTGTTGCTGTGAGATTTTTAGAATTAAGAGGGACAATCCTACCCATTTGAATCTCTAAGCATCTCATTATGGGAGGATTAGAAGCAGTTTCGGAATACACGCAGTCTTTTTGAGGGTAATAATGGGTAGCTTATTCTTGATGAAAAAGCCACCAGAGCGCGTGCATTCGGTTTACACCAATTCCGAAACTGCCATAGCCGGTTTGAAGTGGACCGGTGGCAGTCCATCGAGGTAGCTGACCCGATGCCTGAGACGCGCGTGAGTCCGCGAGAGCGGCTGGTTCTTACGGCGATTATCGAGCTCTACATCGCTACCGGAGAACCTGTGGCCTCGCAGACGGTTGCAGATCATTTTGCGCACAAGGAAGGTTTGAGCTCGGCGACGATCCGGAATGTGATGGTGTCGCTGAGTGAGGCGGGACTACTGGAGCAGCCTCACACCTCCTCAGGACGCGTGCCTACTGCGGCGGCATTTCGTTATTATGTGGAGCAGATTACTAGGCCGGATGCACCGATGGGAAGGATCGGCGTGGGCGGAGCCGCATTTGCATCGCTGCCGCAGGCTTCAATGCCGCTGAGCGAAGAGCGTCGCGGGCAGATCGAGGAGAGTTTCTCCGGCGTGACCAGTTCGAATGAATACCTTGAGCGCACGTCGCATGTACTGGCGCTGATTTCGAGCGGGCTGGGGGTGGCGCTGGCGAGCGCTGCGGCGGACCAGGTGCTCGAGCACATTCATTTTTCCCGGCTGTCGATCGGGCGCGTTCTGGCCGTGGTGGTAACGCGCGCCGGCGCGGTTTTGGACAGAGTCCTGGTGCTTGACCGCGAGTTGACGCATCTGGAATTGGAGACGGCAGCGCGGTATCTGAATGAGACGTTTCACGGGTGGCCGATTGAGCGCATTCGCACGGAAGTGACGCGCCGCATGGATGAGGAACGCGCGGCTTATAACCAGTTGTTGACATCGGTGGAGGAACTCTGTCGCAAAGGAGCGCTGGCGGTGGGCGACGCGGCATCCGTGCTTTACGTGGAGGGGATGGCAAATCTGATTGCGGTTGAGGTGGATCGGGAGCGGCTGAAACAGATGCTTTTGGCGCTGGAAGCCAAGCAGCGACTGGTGGATTTGCTGACGGCTTATGTGAGTGGCAGCCAGCAGGAAGTGCGCGTAGTGGTAGGACTGGATGAGGCTTCCCCGGCGATGCAGGACCTGGTGCTGATCGGATCGCCAGCCCGGCTGGGTGGCACGAGCCTGGGCACGGTGGCAGTGATTGCGCCGACCCGCATCCAATACCAGGAGATGATCCAGGCGGTGCGCTATGTGGCGAGGCTCTCGGAGCGCATCCTGGAGATTCCGACTCAGTAAAGGGCCCGGATAACGAGCCGGGGTTGGCGCGGATGCGAATCCGCAAGCGATGGGATTTTGCGCCGCGAGGGGCCGCTGAAATGAGGCGGCACTTGCCGAGGAATTTATCATTGACTAAGAAGAGAAATATTTGGGGAATTCGTAGAGATATGCCAAAGAAGGAAGCGGATTTGACTGCACTGGAAAACGAGGAGACGGCTGGCGCCGAGAACAGGTCGGCGGATATAGCCGAGGCACCTGGGGCCGAAGCTCGGGGTGAAGAGACCACGGTTGGCCGAGCGGAGCTTGAACAACTGAAGGCCGAGTATGACCAGCTGAAGAAAGAGCGCGATGCGCTGTTGGACCGGCTGGCTCGGCTGCAGGCGGAGTTTGAGAATGCACGCAAACGAGCAGAGAAAGAGAAGGCGGACTTCAAAGACTTCGCTGTTGGCTCCGTCGTGGAGCAGTTTTTGCCGGTGCTGGACAACTTCGAACTGGCGCTCAAGTCGACCGGTTCGCTCGAGCAGTTGCGTGCGGGTGTGGAACTGATTGTGAAGCAGATGGAGGAGATTCTGCGCGGACTGCAAGTGCAGCCGGTGGCGACGGTGGGCGAGGAATTCGATCCGCGTCATCACGAGGCAATGGGTTCGGTAGAGCGCGAGGATATGCCGGATCAACACGTGGCGGAGGAGATTCGCCGCGGGTATCGGCTGCGCGAGAAGCTGTTGCGGCCTGCGCTGGTGCGGGTAGTATCCAACCCCAAACAGACGAGCGAGTGAACGCGAGTGGCGCTCAGGATGCGGACGTTTCCGGGTCATGTGAACCGGGGCGGCGAACCTATGACGCGCGGGACGAGTCCCGCGCCTACATCGAGAGAGGGTTGTACAAGGTTTGAATACGAGAGTGGCTAAAGCAGACTATTACGAGGTGCTGGGAGTATCGCGGGAAGCCAGCGACCAGGAATTGAAAAGCGCGTATCGCAAGCTTGCGCTCAAGTACCATCCGGATCGCAATCCCGGGAATCATGCGGCCGAAGAGAAATTCAAAGAGGCAAGCGAAGCCTACCAGGTACTTTGCGACGCGGACAAACGCGCGGCCTATGATCGATACGGCCATGCAGGAGTGAGCGGCGGAGGGCCGGGCGGATTCGGCGGCTTCTCGGGTTCCGTAGACCTGGGGGATATCTTCGGCGACCTGTTCGGCGAGATGTTCAACATGAATGCCGGACAGCAGCGGAGTGGACGTCAGCTGCGCGGCGACGACTTGCGCTTTGATCTTGCGATCGAATTTGAAGAAGCGATTTTCGGAACCGAGAAAGAAATCAAGATTCGGCGGCTCGAGGCCTGCGAAACGTGCAAGGGGACGGGAAGCGTGTCGGGACGTGGGCCGTCGGTGTGTCCGCAATGCCATGGACGCGGGCAGATTCGCTATCAGCAGGGATTCTTTTCGGTTGCGCGTACGTGCAATTCATGCGCGGGACGCGGATCGATCATTGGCGACCCCTGCCTGACGTGTCGCGGAGAGACGCGGGTGACGAAGGAGATCAAGCTCGCAGTGAAAGTGCCGCCAGGTGTCGAAGAGGGGACGCGGATTCGGTATACGGGCGAGGGCGATGTGGGCCGCGGCGGCGCGCAGAGCGGTGATCTTTATGTTGTGCTCTCGATTCGCAGGCACGACTTTTTCGAACGTGACGGGCAGAACCTGCATTGCGTGATTCCCATCAGCTTTCCGCAGGCGGCGTTGGGGGCGGATATCGAGATTCCGGGTGTCGATGGGCCGGTCATGCTGAAGATCCCTGAGGGCACGCAAAGCGGAAAGGAACTGCGCATTCGCGCCAAGGGTGTGCCGTATCTCAACGAAAAGGGACGCGGCGACCTGATCGTGAAGCTCGTGGTGCAGATTCCGAAGAAGCTGAGTCGCGCGCAACGCGATCTAATTACGGAGCTGGCTAGCTCGATGTCGGTGGAGAATAAGCCGACTTCGCCGGGGTTGCTGGACAAGATGAAGGACCTGTTCAGCTAGAACTCAGATTGCCAAGAGTACGATGATCGCGACAGCTACGCCCATCACCAGGCTTGCAGCATCGGTGAGAGCAAACGCGACCGGATCTTCGTCGAGCTCTCCACGTGCGGCCAGAAGCCATACCCGGCATAACCAGAGAACCATAAAGGGAACGATCAGCCACAGGCGCTGCGGATGGTGGTAGAGGGTCGTAACGTCCTGACTGCTGATGTAGTTGGCAAAAACGACGACTGCCGCAAAAGCGCTGGCGGTTCCGAAGGCTCGGATCTGCTCGATATCGCTCATGAGATAACCGCGGCCGTTTTTGAGTTGCGTGCCGCTCATGCGCAGACTCTCCAGTTCCGCAAACCGCTTGACGATGGCAAGGGAGAGAAACAGGAAGATCGCGAAGCCAGCGAGCCAGTGAGAGATGGGCGTGGTGGTGGCGGCACCGCCCGCGAGCAAGCGCAAGGTGTAGAGGCCAGAAAGAACGACCACGTCTACGAGAGCGATTCTTTTCAGATAGAAGGAATAGAAGAGGGTCGAACCCACGTAGACCAGCAGCCAGAATGAAAACGCTGCGGGAAGGAACTGTGCTGCTGCGAAGCCTATGACGAGCAGCAGGACGATGGCGACGAGTCCGATGGAAGGGGCCAGATCGCCTGAGGCGAACGGACGCAGGCGTTTCTTCGGACTGCGGCGGTCGGCCTCAATGTCGAGAAGGTCATTGACGAGATAGGTGCCCGATGCGGCGGCGCAGAAGCAGAAGAAGGCCAGGAGGGCCGAGGCGAATAGTCGAACTGAGTGATTGTGGGCGAGGAGAGGGGGGAGCAGGACGAGAAGATTCTTGGCCCACTGATGAGGTCGAAGTGCTTTGACGAGCGAATTCAGGGGCTGGCTGCGTTCTTCAAAGGCGCGTGAGGGAACGATGCCTTGTGCGCGCAACTTCGTGCGCAATCTTCGACTCGGATTCGCGACCATGGATTCCGCGGCGCCTGCCATCACCGGAAGATCCGGCGTGTCGTTCCCGATGTAGGCAAAGTCGATTCCGCCGAGGCTCTGGCGGAGGCTCAAGAGTTTTCTGCTGCCGGTCAGGTTGTGAGTACCGTCGCTCGCGAGGACTTGATGGAAGAATCCGAGATGATCGGCAACGCGGCGCGCGAGTTGGGTGTCGGCGCCGGTGGCGAGATAGATTTGGCGGCCCCGCGCATTTTCCTGTTGAAGAAACTGAAGTAGTTTTCGGTTGTATGGGAGATGCGCCACGTCGAGGGCGACATTCTCGGTCACAAATGCCTTGAAGGGTGCTTTGCCGCGAAAAGCCATGCCGGGCAGGCGCAAGAGAAGCAAAGGATGGGTGCGCGCCAGGACGAGCAACGAGTCGATCAGAGTGTCGGATTTGACCAGCGTTCCATCCAAGTCGACGCAGAGGGGCATGAGCTGTGCCGTTCCGGATTCCGTCTGCTGGATTTGGGGCAACCGTAACCTCGCGTGCGAAAGCGCAAGAAGTCGGGCAATCGCGATCTCGATGCGTGTGCTTGTCGCCTGCCTGGTGCGACGAAATTAATGAACTTAATGCCGGGCGAACGGGTCAAGTATACAACCGCGACGAAGCAAACAGAATCAACGAGGGAGAGGCGCAGCATGAATGGAAGCTTCAGCCAACGGCTCGAACATGCGTCATTGCCGCAATTTGGATGGTTGACTCGGGTCCGCTCACAATCGCGTAATGCGGTTGGGACGATATAATCGCCCAAATGTCGCTCAATCCACACCAGTCCATCGATCACTACGAAATAATCTCGCTCATTGGATCGGGGGGCATGGGCGAGGTGTATCGCGCCCGGGATACGCGGCTGAATCGCGACGTCGCTATCAAGGTATTGCCGGGGCTGACGACGTCCGAGCCTGAGAGGCTGCGCCGCTTCGAGCAGGAGGCGCGTGCGGCGGCGGCCCTGAATCATCCGAATATTTTGGCTGTCTACCAGATGGGACTGCACCAGGGGGCGCCATACCTGGTTTCGGAGATTCTGGAGGGCGAAACGCTTCGTGACCGGTTGAAGCGCGGTCCGCTGCCAATCCGGAAGGTCGTTGACTACGGAGTCCAGATTGCGAAGGGACTGGCTGCGGCGCATGAAAAGGGCATTGTTCATCGCGATCTGAAACCGGAAAACCTGTTTCTGACAAACGATGGCCACGCAAAGATTCTGGATTTCGGACTAGCGCGCTTGACGCAAGTGAACGAGGCGATACCGGCGCAGTCTGCGCACGAAGTGCAGACCGTGGCAGGCATGTTGATGGGTTCGATGGGCTATATGTCGCCGGAGCAAGTACGGGGACAGGTGGCAGATCACAGATCGGACATCTTCACGTTCAGCGCGGTTCTGTACGAGATGCTGACGGGGCAACGGGCATTTCAGAAGGCAACGTCAATCGATGCAATGAGCGCGATCCTGAACGAGGAGCCGACGCCGCTCGTACAACTGTTGCCCAATCCACCTCCGGGACTTGAGAGAGTCGTGCAGCGCGGACTAGAGAAGAACCCGGAGCAACGTTTTCAGTCGGCATCGGATTTGGGTTTTGCGCTAGAGGCAGCAGCGGGGCCGATGCAGTCGGTGTACACCTCGAACTACAGGGTTGAAGAAAAGCGGCCGGCACGGTCGCGCAGATTTCTTCTGATGATCGCCGGTGCTATCACTGTGATTCTTGTTATGGTCGCGTATTCATGGTTGCGGCCGGTGCCGGAGCCGCAGGTCGGCAACTACCTGCAGTTGACGCACGATGGACTACAGAAATCGCTTATCGGGACCGATGGGTCAAGACTTTTTCTGACGGTTGTTAATTCGGGAGTCGAGGACGCGGCGGCAGTTCCGATCACAGGCGGCGAACCAACTCGGATCTCATTGCCGAGTCCAGGCATGCTTCCTTTGGATGTTTCACCTGACGGTTCATCGTTCCTTGTGGTGGATGGAACCGGATATCCGGTGACCGGTCCGCTATGGAGCTTGCCGGTGCTCGGGGGTGGTTCTCCGCGACGAGTGGGAGATGCTTCGGGAAACGTCGGCGCCTGGTCGGCAGATGGAAAACAACTGGCAATCGGGAAACGCGCAGAGGTCTATCTGGCCAACGGAGATGGAACGGACATCCGCAAGATTGCGACGATGAAGAATTCAGTATCCGGCCTGGCAATTTCGCCGGATGGTTCTCGCGTGCAGGTCGAGACCGAAGAGATTACGCAGAGCGGCACCAGCGTTGTGGTGGGCGAGCGAACAATTTCGGAGATTTCGGTGAACGGATCGAATCCGCGATCACTGATTCCCGAATGGCAAAACACGGTGAATGAGTGCTGCGGGCGATGGACGGTTGACGGGAATTACTTCGTCTTCCAGTCGGGTGGGCAGATATGGGCTCTGGCGGGAGAAAGGCACTTCCTGCAACGAAAAGCGAAGCCGATCCAATTGACCTTCAGTCCGATGCAACTGCAATCCCCGCTTCCAAGCAAGGACGGGAAAAAGCTGTTTGTGGTGGGAATGACGTTTCGAGGCGAGTTGACTTCCTTCGATGTGAAGACTGGCAAGCCGGCGGTCTTTCTCGGCGGGATTTCAGCAGACTGGGTCGATGCAAGCCGCGATGGCCGGCAGGTTGTTTATGTTTCTTATCCGCAAGGGGATCTGTGGAAGAGCAATCTGGACGGAACGAATCGCGTGCAACTGACCTTCAGTCCGATCAAGCCTGTGTTGCCGCGTTGGTCGCCGGACAGCCAGACGATTCTCTTCTTCGATTTTCCGGACGGACCGAACAAGCCGGGAAAGATGTATGAGATTCCGGGATCGGGAGGAACTCCCCACGAACTGATTCCGGATGACAAGCAGAACGAGCAGGATGCGACGTGGTCGGCGGATGGCAAGCAGATCGCATTTGCCGGGGACGCGAACGATGCGAACGTAAGGAACAGCGGCCTAGCGATCAAGATCCTGGATGTGCAGACGGGCAAGGTTTCATCGCTGGCGGGTTCGCAGGGGATGTTTTCGCCGCGGTGGTCTCCGGATGGACGTTACATCGCCGCGATGACGAGCGATTCGAGCAAGCTGATGCTGTTTGATTTCGAAACCAAAAGCTGGAAGCAGATCGGCAGCGGTACGCTAAGCTGGCTGAACTGGTCGCCCGATGGGAAGTTCATTTACCTGAAAGATAGCGCGGGCAAAGGTTCAGTCGAGCGCTTTCACGTGCCGGACGGAAAGGCCGATCGGATCGTGGACTTGAAGGATGTTGTGCTGACGGGACTTGGCGGGGGCGCAGTTTCTGTAGCGCCGGACGGTTCACCCCTGGTGTTGCGTGATCGCGGGACTCAGGACATCTATGCGCTGGACTGGATTCAGCCGTAGAGCGAACTGGTCGGTTATTGTGCCGGTGGTTTTTTCGCCCAATCCGCGACCGAGACCGTGCAGGAATTGAAGGCGATCTCGATGACGCCGGTATTTTTGATGTCGAATACGACGCGCGAGGGGATTTGAAAAGTTTCGACCTTCACGTAGTCGATCCGAAAAATGGCTTCAGCCGGAGGAGCCGTGGATGGCTGACTAACCTGGGACGTGACGGCGGATACGAGAAGTCCGTCGGGCGTGGAGGCGTAGGTCGGTGTGGCGAGAACCTTCATGTTCGGGTTGACGACCCGGACCGCGGTAAGCAGCATATTTTTGTCGAAGTCTTCATCGAAACTCGAACCTTCTGACGTGCCGGCCAGGTGAAGGCCGTCTCCGGCGTTGGTAATGGTCACCGTTGAGTCGGGAATTGGCACCATGCTGCCGTTCATATAGACATTCCAAGTTTGGAAAAATCCTGCGACTGAAGTTTTCAGTCCATCCTGAATTTGCTTAATCGCGGCGGCCTTGTCCTCGGGTGCATTGCTTTCGCTGGTCCAGCCTAGCGAACCATTGCCTTTGAGTTCATCATCGATCGAGAGATGGACGGTCTGGAGGAATTTCAGCGCTGGATTGTCGTCGGGAATATCGACACCGCTGAGGCGCGTAAGCATCGATTTCCAATCGATTGCAGCGTCACAATGGAAGGATTTAAGGCCGCTTGCCGTTGGCGTGTAATAAAGGGTGTGGGCGGCGGTGAGGCGAACACGCGGGTCTTTGTCCTGGGCGAGGAGCGTGGTGCAGGCCAGACATAGAACAGCGGTGAGCAGCAGACAGAGAAACTTGCGGGTCATGCAGGCACTATACCGTGCCAATTGGGGAAGTCAGAAAGAGATTTGAGGGAATTGGTGGAGCTGAGCGGGATCGAACCGCTGGCCTCCTCGTTGCGAACGAGGCGCTCTCCCAGCTGAGCTACAGCCCCACGACTTATTTAGTTTACCAGCGAGCCGGGATTCGCGAAAGGCGGGCGGCGCTCCGCGCTTTCACGTTTTGGAGCTGGTTGGAGGGCAAGGGAGGCTCGATTCAGTAGTAATAGCGGGTTTTGAGAGCCCAGGGGGATTTGGGGTAGCTGCGGTGAAGCAGTTCGAAAGCGGCTTTGCTCACCGGTGTGTATTCGGATTTGTCAGATCCGCTATAGGGCTGGCAGGCATAGTGTCCCGCACGCACGACGAGAGCAAGGGCTTCCGGAATGTTCGAGTCGTCAGGGTGGTCTTTGGCGTAGTCGACAACCCTCTGGCCAATGACGGCAACGGAGTCGGGAAGCTGTTGGAGTTGCTGATACTCGGAGTTGGACCGGGCCAAAGCATCCGCAGACATAAAGTCGGGGATGGGAACAGGTTTTGGTTTCGTTTCGTCAAAATTCTGGTGTTCGCCCCACGGTTTGCACCACCAGTTGTTGCGCAAGTCATCGAAGTAGCTGAGGCTGGCCACGCGAGGAATGCCGGATTCGAGATAGGGGCGGATGCCCGGATTGCGCAGAATGGTGAGATTGGCCGGGAATCCGATGCTGCTGCCGGCGGTGTCGCGGATCGACTTTGGAAGGAGCGGCGCGAGTTTCGCGGCGCCGGCTGCATCCTCGAGGAGGACGGTACGCGTCCATGCGGCGATGGCGAGATCCTGGCGCAGATTGGCGGGGAGACTTGGCGAAGTTGCAGCGGCGATGAGCAGGCTGATGGGCGTTTGCTGGTTCAGGACGGTGACGGCGTCAGCGAAGAATTGCGGGTCCTTAAGTTCCGGGCAATCGGCCTGTTCGTTTACGGCGTGGGCTTTCTCATTGCACTGGCCTTGCAAGTCCTCTGCGCCTTGCGAGCCGGTTCTAAGGGTAGGGCGCGGTGCATTGGCGAGGAACTCGCTGAAGTTGCGAGCGACTTCCATGCGTTCGCCGAGCAGCGCGTTCAGGCTGGAACTGGGTTTCTGACTTCGCAATGAGGGAAGTGCAGCATCGAGTAGCGCGCGCGCCTCATCGGCACGCTTAAGTCCGGTGAGCAGGCGAACGCGGTGGAAGAAGAGGGTATCGTAGGCGGGTGTGCCAGGCGCGATTTTGGCAGCTTCGTCGATGAGTGCGGGTGCGAATGCGTTGGATGCGTCGGCCTTGACCATAGCCATGACGAGCCAGGGGAGTTCGCGTCTTTGCTGCCACTTGGCAAAGGCAGTGGCAGAAGTATCGCCGCCTCGCCAGGCCTCAATCCATTCAAGGAGCGGTGAGGTGCCGCCGATTTTGACGTGCTTCACCATGATCCAATTGAGATCGGCGAGATCCTGGTGAAAGCGTGGGTCAGGGCCGGGGCCTGCGAGCGAGGAGCAGATCTCGGCAACGCGCTGAGTCGGGTCGGTGCGGATGCGGATGAAGTTGAGCTCATCCTGAACAATGGCGCGCGATGGTTTGGGGTTTGGCTGTTTAAGAAGCGACTCCAGCATCTGCTGGGCGCGCCGCATGGTGTCGTTGTCGTAGCTTGCCAGATCACCGCTGTAGGGATCGGTTGCGTTGCCCATGGCGAAGGCCTTGCGCACGGTGGCGCGGGCGGCGAGGTACGGTCCCCATGCGCTCCACGGGGAGTTACTGTCGGCGCCGATGGCGGCGAATTGGTGGGCGGCGTCATCGAATTGTTTTGCATAGAAGGTGGCGGAGGCGATCTGATAGGCGCGATCGGCTTTAAGCAGGGCTGGGCTGTCAGACGCGCCGGAGCCCGGAATCGTAACGGTCTTGCCTGCGCAATTTGCGAAAACTACATCCTGCGCGTGTATCCAATCCAGCAGCCATGGATTCTGCTTTCCCCATGTGTCGGCTCGCCTGGTGAGCGTGAGCGTTGCATTGACGAATGCGGGATCGGGGCAGTTGAGATAGCTCTCGTCGAAGACGATGTTGCCATTGTAGTCAGTGGGGAATGAAGACTTCTGCCCTGCTGGTGCGATTGCCGGGAGATACTTGCCGCGTTCGGTGAGCCAATGTGCGGCGGGCTGTGTGTTCTGCTGCTTCTGCAGTTCGGCTTGTTGCGCTTCGTAAATTTCATCGGGTGAGAGAATTCGGTTTTGCTGGTCGGCCTTGGGCAGGCTGGTCGATGGTGCATACAACTGCCGTTCGGCGTCGGAGAGCTTGCCGCCATTGAGGTATCGGTAGGCGACGGCGTATTCATTTGAATCGAAGCCGGCCTGAAGGATGCCGAGCTGGCCTTTGGCGAATGCGGCGGTGTCGTCGGGGCTGGTGGTGCTGACAAAGACGTCGTCTTCAAACCACGGACCGCAGGCTTCAACATTGCCGATGGGCGAAAACAAGACAACAGCTGTGAGGGCGGCAATGGCGAGCAGGCGGGTTCTCATGGGAGCCTCCGAGCGAGATCGGCCGGCGGATCGTTGTGCCAGCCGTGGTCGGGGAAGATGTAGATGCGTTTACCGGCGAGATGAGACGGCCAAGGCTCGCCGGTAGAAACGCCGGTCGAGGTCTGGCAGAGCGGTTCGCGGATCTGGAAGTCGCCGACGAAGGGGGAAGCGCGGCGATGATCGGGCTCCATGCGGAACATCATGGGTACGGCTTCATCTACGGGAAGGTCGCGGATCCAGTTGTCCCAACTGCACCACGAGGCGAGGGCGGTGATGGAGAGAGGAAGATTGGCAGGAATCTGGCGACGAAGGTTGACGAGCAGATCTCGATAGAAGGGACGCTGCGAGCGTGTGGCATCGAAGTCGATTTGAAGGGCGGCGATGCCGGGCTCACGCGCTGAGACGAGGATCGATTGGATGGCATCGTTGCGATTTTCGTCATTGAGGACCGCTGTCGTCGGTGCTTCGATGCGGACTACGGCGATGCGCGTGGCTGATGACGGAAAGAAGAGCGCATTGCGTCGCGGCTGGGCGTGGACGGTGAGGCCGATCGTCAGTGTCTTGTCGAGATAGGCGACGGCGAAGCGACGCGTATCGATGGTGTGGAGATCTTCGCGGCGCTCCCAGGCCCAGAGGGTGAGGCGCGGCAACGGGGCGAGACGGCCCTGCGGATGAGGAAGGGCGTCGGAGTGAATGCTGAGAAAGAGAAGAAGCGCGATGAGTGCGCAGGAGACGCCATTGCAGAGCTTGGCAGGAGAGTGCATGGTGGTTGATGTTCACAATGCACTACGCGGAAAGGGAAATCAAGGATTACCGCTGATCACTGCCCGGAGAATTGCAGGTCAAATGAGATGGCGCAATGGGGCGTAGACTTGCGGAGTCAAGGGAGCGAGGCGGGTTGATGAGCGTGCGTGGATGGGCCATTCTGGCCGCATGTTTCGCGTTGCAGGGGGCAAGAGCGTCGCGTGCGCAGTCCGCCGATCAACCGACGTCTGCAGGACAGAACGTGGTAGCGCTGGAAGAAGGTGAGGCACAAGTGTGGAAACACAGGCTGGGGCCGGCCACTGCTATCCATGTGAATACGGTTGAGGCGCGCACGCTTGGATTTGAGAGCTACCTGACCTTCGAGATTGTGGTTGCAGCCGATGGTCATGTGGAGTCGGCGAAGCCGGTTGGAGAAGAGAAGCGGCTAATTGAGGAGGGGCGGGCAATTGAGATGGCGCGCCGGTTCAAGCCGTGGACGAAGGACGGCGATAACCTTCGCGTGCGGGTAACGGATTATGTGTCTTTGCTGCCGCCGGAGCGGTGGGCATTGCATCCGGCCAACTTTCCGGAGAAGTGGGAGCTGCAGGGTGTGAAGATCGAGCTTTCGCGCACAGTATGTTATGGGAGATGCCCTGCGTATTCGGTCACGATCCAGGGAGATGGAAAGATCCATTTCGATGGAGAATCGTTTGTGGCGATTCCAGGCAAGCATGACGCGCAGATTCCTACCGAAGCGGTGAAGTCTTTGGTGCGCCGGTTCGAAAGCGCACGTTTCTTCGCGGTGGGAGACAAATATGTCGCCTCGGTGACGGACAATCCGACGTACACGCTGACGCTGACTGTAGGTGGGAAAACGAAGAGGGTTACGGACTATGTGGGTGAGCAGGTGGGAATGCCGCTCGTGATTACCGACCTGGAGAACGCGGTGGACGAGGCCGCAGGGACGGAACGTTGGATCAAGGGCACCCAATAAAGGACGGCGTTCGAGGTGTAGCCCACGGAGAACCCCTCCACTCGCTACGAGGATCCGATCGGTCGAGCGGCGTTCGATCTTTCATATCCAGTGCCAAACAAAAAGGCCGGGGACGCTGCCCCGGCCTTTTGCCAGCCTCTGGAAACCAGTACCACCTAGACCCCAGAGGCACCTGCGGTGCGGCCAATTGCGCCTTCGGCGCCGATCCGCGTTAGAGCTGGTTCATGTTGGCGAGGAACTCGGCGTTGTTGCGGACTTTCTCGAGGCGACTGATGAGGAGTTCCATCGCTTCGACGGGTGACAACGGGTTGAGTACCTTGCGCAGGATCCAGATGCGGGCCAAATCCTCTTTGGGAATGAGGAGCTCTTCCTTGCGGGTTCCGGAGCGCTGGATATCGATGGCCGGGAAGACGCGCTTGTCGACGAGCTTGCGGTCAAGGATGATTTCCATGTTGCCGGTGCCCTTGAACTCTTCGAAGATGACTTCATCCATGCGGGAGCCGGTGTCGACGAGGGCGGTGGCGATGATGGTGAGCGAGCCGCCTTCTTCAATGTTGCGGGCCGCGCCGAAGAATCGCTTGGGACGCTGCAGGGCGTTGGAATCGACGCCGCCTGAGAGCACTTTGCCCGATGGAGGAACAATGGTGTTATAGGCGCGGGCGAGACGAGTAATGGAGTCTAGCAGGATGACGACGTCGCGCTTGTGCTCGACGAGGCGCTTGGCCTTCTCGATGACCATCTCGGCGACCTGTACGTGGCGCGCTGCCGGCTCATCGAAGGTGGAACTGATGACTTCGCCTTTGACCGAGCGCTGCATGTCCGTGACTTCTTCGGGGCGCTCGTCGATGAGCAGGACGATGAGCACGACTTCAGGCTGATTTGCAGTGATGGAGTTTGCGAGCGACTGCAACAGCATCGTCTTGCCAGTACGCGGCGGAGCGACGATGAGACCGCGCTGACCTTTGCCGACCGGGGTAAGCAGGTCCATGACACGGCCACTCACGGCTTCGCGGATGGTTTCGAGCTTGATGCGCTCCTGCGGATAGAGCGGAGTCAGGTTGTCGAAGAGAATTTTGTTGCGTGTTTCTTCGGGAGACTCGAAGTTGATGGCCTCGATCTTGACCAGGGCGAAGTACTTCTCGCCTTCATGGGGCGGGCGGACGTTGCCGCTGATGGAGTCGCCGGTCTTGAGGTCGAACTTGCGAATCTGCGAAGGCGAGACGTAGATGTCGTCGGGGCCGGGCAGATAGTTGTAGTCGGGAGAGCGAAGAAAGCCATAGCCGTCGGGCAGAATCTCAAGCACACCTTCGGCAAAGATGTGGCCCTCTTTTTCGCTCTGGGCCTGAAGGATTTTGAAGATCAGGTCCTGCTTGCGGAGGCCGCTGGCGCCCGGGATTTCCAGGGTGCGCGCAATACGGCTCAGTTCAGTGATGTTTTTTTCTTTGAGTTCGGCGATCGTCATGTTCACCTGCGGAAGGGGGTAAGTGAGGGACCCAAGAGGGGATGTACTCCAGAATCGATAGGCGGGGTTTAAGAGTTGCGGTCAATGTGCAGACTGCATCAAAGCAAGAAACCTAGTTAAGAAGGGGGCTTTGACACAGGATGGAAAGCGGCCAATCACGCATGTGAGCGAAAAGGCCGCCCAGAAATGTTTGCTTAACTCACTTAATCATACAGGAATTGCTGTTACGCGGCGCGCCGCGTTTCAATGGGCCGAGCCGCTGGAATGCTGACCTGCGACAGGGTGCCGGGGTTGGTGGAGTGGAAGCGGACGAGAACTTCGTTCGTGGTGTCCTGCAACCGAGTGGTGGGCTTGTGCAGCATCCGGGTAGCCTTGCTCGCCAACTGGCAGAGCTGGTAGCGATTGGACACGTGCGAGAGTGCCCCAAAGACCAAATCAGAACGCATAACGTGAATCTCCTTCAAAACCTGTTCGCTGGTACTACCTGGCACCGGCGATACAGTCATTGGCTAGATATAAGGTCGAGCTGTTGCCCCAAACAGCCTATTCTCCCCTTTAGACGCACGAATCGGGCATCGAGTTCAAAAAACTTTTTGCCGCAAAGCAGCGTTCGGTGGGAACAGGCAGCTTGCCCTGTAAAGGATAGAAGTGACTGCTGCGGCGAGCTTTGCGCTTGACAATTTCAGCCCCCTGGAACCCCAGACACACCCTGCCACCTGTGGATGAGTTCGGGCCTGGAGTTTGAGGCGGAAAAAGCGGAAAAACGCGCGGTCGCGCTTTGCAATCTTCCCCTATGGATGGCACTCATGAATGTACAACGGGTCTGATTTCGGGTCAACATCTTTTTTGAGTGTTTTGTTCGCAGAAATCGGGCCAATTGCGACGGTTCTGATGCGGATTAACTTATTTATATTGATGCGCTTACTAGATTCATGAACCGAGCGGGAGAGAGTGATCGGGATTCGAATCGTCATTTTCTCAAATGAACGAACCATTGGAGTTATCCCCGCTACGTGACATGCATCACGCATGTGCTGTGGATTTGGTCTTCAGGCCCAATAACTGCGGTCCAGAGTGCGGTACTGGATAGCTTCGGCCAGATGGGAAACGGCGAGCCGTTCTGCGCCTTCGAGGTCCGCGATAGTGCGCGCAACCTTAAGGATGCGGTCGTGAGCACGGGCGGTGAGCCCCTGTTGCTGCATGGCTCGTTCGAGCAGGCGTTCGGCGTCGGGGCCGAGTTCGCAGTGCACGCGAATCTGGCGTGTGGACATCTGGGCGTTGGAGAAGATTTTTTCGCCGGAAATCTTGAACCTGGCTCGCTGGCGATCGCGTGCGGCCAGCACGCGGGCGCGAATTTCGGCGGAACCTTCGGCGGCGGCTCCTCCGCGCAGCTCCTCATATTGGACGGCTGGGACTTCGATGTGAATATCGATGCGGTCGAGGAGCGGACCGGAGATTTTGGCGACATAGCGCTGGATCATGGGCGGGGTGCAGAGGCACTCACGCGATTTGTCGTTGAAATATCCACAGGGGCAAGGATTCATGGCGGCGGCGAGCATGAAGCGCGCCGGGAAGGTGAGCGACATGGAGGCGCGTGCGATGGTCACGGTGTGGTCTTCGAGCGGCTGGCGCATGACTTCGAGGACATTGCGGGGGAACTCGGGCAATTCATCGAGGAAGAGCAGACCGTTGTGAGCGAGGGAGACTTCGCCGGGACGCGGAATGATTCCGCCGCCGATGAGTCCAGCATCGGAGATGGTGTGATGAGGGGAACGAAAGGGTCGCTGCGTGACGAGTCCGGCTGCAGCGTCGAGGACTCCGGCGACGGAGTGGATCTTGGTGGTCTCGAGGGCTTCTTCAAGGGAAAGCGGCGCGAGGATCGAGGGAAGGCGTTTAGCGAGCATCGTCTTGCCGGAGCCGG
Organism: Occallatibacter sp.; assembly: GCF_035317045.1. Lineage (GTDB taxonomy): Bacteria > Acidobacteriota > Terriglobia > Terriglobales > Acidobacteriaceae > Telmatobacter. Next base: position 60,662 of record NZ_DATHHT010000044.1, on the reverse strand, counting down.
GGGGGCCGATCATCAGGATGTTGTGGCTGCCGGCGGCGGAGACTTCGAGAGCACGCTTGGCGGTCTGCTGACCGCGAACGTCTTTGAAGTCGACGGAAAAATGCTGCAGTTCGCCGAGGAGTTCTTCCGTCTTCACCCTGAACGGCTCGCGCTGAACCTGGCCGACCACCGTGGAGTTGAGCAGATCGATGACATCGAGAAGTGACGCGACGGGATAGACATTGACACCTTCGACAACGGCAGCTTCGGCAGCGTTGGCAGCGGGCAGGATGAGATTGGGAATCTTTTTCTCGCGGGCGAGGATGGCGACGGGCAACATGCCGGGGATGGGTCGAACGCTGCCGTCGAGCCCCAACTCGCCGACCATCAGAAACTGATCGACGTTATCGATGCGCGGCGCGCCGTAGGCTCCGAGGATTCCGAGGGCGATGGGAAGGTCGAAACCTGAACCTTCTTTCTTGAGGTCGGCGGGAGCGAGGTTAATGGTGATCTGTGTAGGCGGAATCGAGTAGCCGGAGTTCTTGATGGCTGCGCGCACACGATCGCGGCTCTCGCGAACCGCTGCATCGGGCAGGCCGACGGTGTGGAGGATATCTTTTTCGGTGACCACGCCACTGTAATCAACTTCTACGTCAATTAGATTAGCGTCGATTCCATATACGGCTGCACTCAGAGCTTTAAAGAGCATGGCAGTAATTTCGGCTGGAGTGTAGCAGACGATAGTGATCAGTGGTCAGTGATCAGTGAACAGTAGTTACAAACGACTTGTACACAGATGCATGTTTGAAGACGGACCGGCATCGAGATGCCTTTGGAATCTTCAACATGATCGAGCAAGGACAGCGTTTGAAGTTCCGCTGACTTGCGACCACTGTTCACTGCATGCGGCTGACTGTCCTACAATCTTCTGCGTGACGACGAGTCTCTTTGATCTTTACAAGCTTGGCGTTGGACCTTCGAGTTCGCACACCATGGGTCCGATGCGCGCGGCGTGCCGCTTTGCTCGAGAACTTGAGCGGAAGGGCGAAGTGGAACGCGTGAATCGGGTCGAGGCGCGACTCTACGGTTCGCTTGCCTTGACTGGCAAGGGTCACGGTACGGATCGTGCGGTGCTGCTGGGTCTGTCGGGGAACGAACCGGCGACGATTGATCCCGGGGTGATTGAGGCCACGGTGGCGGAGATCCGCAAGACCAAGAAACTCACCCTCGCCGGAAAGCGAGCCATCGGGTTCGATGAGGTGCGCGATCTTCTGTTCGAGCGCGAGACGATGTTTCCACCGGGAGCGCGCACGCAGCATCCGAACGGATTGCGGATTGCAGCTTACGACGTTGTCGGAGCATCGATCGTGGAGCGCACATATTTTTCCATCGGCGGCGGATTCATTGTCGAGGACGACGCCGAGGCAGCTGCAGCGAGCGAGACAGAGGTACGTCTGCCGCATCCCTTTCACAGCGCGGCGGAGCTGCTGGAGATGGCGCATGCACACGGGTTATCCATTGACGAAGTGATGATGGCGAACGAATGCGCTCGCATGCGCGTCCATGATCCAAGTGCGAGAGATGAAGCTCTGGCCGCGCAAGTACGCGACGGGATCGATGCAATCTGGGAGACGATGAAGGGTTGCATCGAGCGCGGGATTGCGACGGAAGGAATTTTGCCGGGAGGGTTGAATGTGCGTCGCAGAGCGCACCGGCTGGCAGAGCGGCTGACGGAGAAGGAAGCGACGGGCCAGGCGAGCGATCCATTGGCGCCATTGGACTGGGTGACGGTGTACGCGATGGCGGTGAACGAGGAGAATGCGGCGGGCGGGCGCGTGGTGACGGCGCCAACCAACGGAGCAGCGGGTGTGGTGCCGGCGGTGGCGCGATTTTACGAACGCTTCGTGACCGGAGCGGATCACGAAGGGATCATTCGATTCTTTCTGACCTCGGCAGCGATTGGGATTCTTTACAAGGAGAATGCCTCGATCAGTGGAGCGGAGGTTGGATGCCAGGGCGAGGTGGGCGTTGCCTGTTCGATGGCGGCCGGTGGGCTGATTGCGGCGATGGGGGGCACCAACGGACAGGTCGAGCATGCGGCAGAGATCGCAATGGAGCACAACCTGGGGATGACCTGCGATCCGATTGGCGGGCTGGTGCAGATTCCGTGCATCGAACGAAACGCCATGGGGGCGGTGAAGGCGGTGCATGCGTCGCGGATCGCGCAGAGCGACTCAGAAGAGCACAAGGTGTCGCTCGACCAGGTGATCAAGACGATGTATCAGACGGGGCTCGATATGCAGTCGCGCTACAAGGAGACGAGTCTCGCGGGGCTTGCTCTGAATGTGATCGAGTGCTGAGCATCAGGCCTTCGTCTTTGTTGGGAGACCACGCGGTCGTCTAATATCCATTCACAATGGATCCAGTCAACGAATCTCAGGGACAATCGGAAACAGAAACGCAGATCTCTGCCGCAACAAGCGGCGAGCCTGCCACACCGAGAGCGACCTCGATTGCTCCGGCCTGGCACACGGTCGTGCTGATTTTCGGGATACTTGCCGTTTCGCTCTCAGGTGGATATCGGCATCCTGGTGGACGGGGAGTGGGAGCCGCGAATCGCATGCACACCTACGCCCTGACCGCGGGACTTGAAGTTGTGCTGATTGGCTGGGTTGCCTTCGGGGTGCGGCTCAGAGGGGTTCCGCTTCGCTCGCTCTTCGGCAAGGCATCGATCGGTTTTCGCTCGATTGCCGTCGATGCGGGCATCGCGATTCTGTTCTGGATGGGTTCGCTAATGGCCCTGGCAACGCTTGCGCTGATGTGGATCAGCATCGAGTCGGTCATTACGCACAAGCCCATTCCCATTGAGACGCGGCAAAGCGGAAAGAGCGCTGAGCCACATTTGCCGCAAGACCAGGCAGCGCGCGCCGTGGTGCAACTGGCGCCGAGCAACGGCAAAGAGATCGTGAGCTGGCTATTGCTGTGTGTGCTGGTCGGGATCGCGGAAGAGCTTGTGTTTCGCGGGTATCTGCAGCAGCAGTTCACCGCATGGACTCGCGGCGCGGCGGCTGGGGGTGTGGTCTTCTCGGCGCTGATGTTTGGTGCCGCGCACGGGTATGAAGGGGCGCGAGGATGTTTCTTCTGGCGGTGTTCGGTGCGCTTTTCAGTCTGCTCGCACTGTTCAGAAGAAACCTGCGCGCAGGAATTTTTGCTCATAGCTGGCACGATGCAATCGCGGGATTGGTGGTCGCGTTCCTCCACGCGCGGCATCTTTTGTGAATGGGACCGAAGGGAGGTCGGGTCGCGCCCCGAAGAAATTGTTGCCACTTTTTCCACCTCATCGTCGTTTTTTTCTTGACACTTACGACGCATGAATCTATACATTCCTCAACTGCAACAAATGTTGCAGAACTCGATGCAAACCATCGAAAAGGGAGAATAGGCAAATGGCAACTAAGAAAGCAGCCAAGAAAGCACCCGCGAAGAAGGCCGCGAAGAAAACCGCGAAGAAGAAGTAACGGGTCATCCAACCAAAAAGGCAACACCTCGGGGGACGCAACAGCGTCCCCCGAAGTGTTTGTGCGCATAAGCGGAAAGGTGCATGAATACAGGCGATGACGCGACGTCGATGGATTGCGGATAAATGGGATGAAGCGACAGCGACGCTGAAGGGCGCGCAAGCGGAACACATGATTCGCGTGCTGCGAACTCTGCCGGGAGTGGAAGCCGACGTCGTTGCAGGGGGTCGGGTGTTCCATTCGGTGGTGGCTCGAATTTTGGATGAGGGACAGGATGGGACGGCGGAGGTGAGGTTCAATCTGGTCGCCGAGGTCGAGGCTGAGCCGGGGATGCCCGTTACGCTGGTAATGTCCATTTTCAAGTTCGATCACATGGAGTGGGCGATCGAAAAGGCGACGGAACTGGGAGTCGCTTCGGTTGCACCGGTGATCGCGCGACGCACTGAAAAGCATCTCGCATTGGCTGCGATGAAGCGCGTGGAGCGATGGAGACGTATCGCGCTTGAGGCTTCACAACAGTCGCGGCGGTCGGATGTGCCGGTGATCCACGATCCCGCGAAGCTCACCGATCACGTGAAGGCGACCTCGCACCGTAAGCGCCTTGTGCTGGCGGAGCAAGAGCGCTCGACCACTCTGCGCGGAGCTCTCGCTGAGGTAATTGCAGCAGCAGGTGCTGAGATGCCGGAATTGGAACTCGCCATCGGGCCGGAGGGTGGATGGGCGCCCGAGGAAGAGGCGCTGCTTGATGCGCATGGATGGCAGGCTGTGTCGTTGGGGCCGCGGATACTGCGCGCGGAGACGGCAGCGATCGCGGCGCTGGCGGTGGTGGCTTCGATGCTGGAGTAGTGATTTACAAAACCCAGGTCTCAGAATCGAGACCCGGGGCACCCACGTTCAAGTGATGCGAGCTACGCGCGCAGACTCAGTGATGCTAGAGGGATACGCCGCGCTTCCAGGGGATGAAGTCATTCTGGCCGAACTCTTCGGCCCTGGTGTGGCGTTTGCCGCTGGCGACATCAATGCACAAATCGAGGAGTTGGTCGGCGCATTCGGGAATTGTCGTTTCGCCTGTGACGATGCCGCCGGCGTCGAAGTCGATGATGTCGCCCATGCGGCCAGCGAGCTGCGAGTTGGTGGAGATCTTGACGACGGGTGCGACGGGGTTGCCAGTGGGGGTGCCGAGGCCGGTCGTGAAGAGCACGAGGTTTGCACCTGCGCCGGCTTGAGCTGTCACACACTCGACATCGTTGCCCGGCGTGCACAGCAAGGTGAGACCCGGCGTGGTGGCGTATTGCGGAAAGTCGAGCACATCTCGCACGGGAGCGATGCCGCCCTTACGCGCGGCCCCGGCGGACTTGATGGCATCGGTGATGAGGCCATCCTCGATGTTGCCGGGCGATGGGTTCATCTCAAACCCGGAGTGCACTGCCTTGGCGCGCGCGGAGTAAGCCTGCATTAGGTCAAAGAAGCGCTGAGCGATCTCATCGGTGGCGCATCGATTGATGAGTTCCTGTTCGACGCCGTGAAGCTCGGGGAATTCGCTGAGGATGGATTTGCCGCCGAGTTCGCCGAGCATATCGGAGATATAGCCAAGAGTGGGATTGGCGGAGATGCCGCTGAAACCGTCGGAGCCTCCGCACTTGAGTCCGATGGTGAGTGCGGAGAGCGGCGCGGGTGCACGGGTTGCGCGATTGGCTTCGATGAGGCCGGCAAAGGTTTGCTCGAGAGCGCCGGTCATGAGAACAGTTTCGCGGCCGGAGCGTTGCTGATCGAAGAAGAGGACTGGCTTGGTGAGCCCGGGGTCGCGGGCGCGGAGTTCGTCAATGAGCATGCTTGACTGAGCGTTCTGGCAGCCGAGGCTGAGCACGGTGGCGCCGGCGACGTTGGGATGGTGGATATAGCCGGCGAGCAAGCCACAGAGCGCCTGTGCGTCCTGTCGTGTGCCGCCGCAGCCGCCTTGATGTGTGAGGAAGCGAATGCCGTCGACATTGGGGAAGATGCGGCCGGCATGCGAGGGCGCTTCATGTGCGATGCCGTCTCCAGGTGCCTGCTGCGAGACCAACTGGCGGACGAGGGGACGATAGCTGTTATGTGAACCTCCATAGCCGAGCTCTTCTTCGAGCGCCTCGCGCATGCGATCGACGTTGCGGTTTTCGCAGAAGACGAGCGGGAGGACGAGCCAGTAGTTGCGGGTTCCCACCTGGCCATCGGCGCGGCGGTAGCCCATGAAGGTGCGGGCGGACCAGGAAGAGGCATCGGGTAATGCGAACGAAACGGGATGGCGTTCAGCGGTATATCCGCCGGTGCGATGGCGGACGTTGCGCGTGGAGAGGAGACCCCCGCGTGCAATGGGTTGTGTTGCTTCGCCCACGACCATGCCGTACATGATGACCAGGTCGCCCGGCTTCATGTCGATGAGCGCGAGCTTGTGCTTGGGAGGAATGTTCTCGGTGACCGGACAGGAACCGGACCCGGAGGGTACTGTGGTTCCGGCTGCAAGGGCAACCAGAGCGACAAGGACGTTATCGCGGGGATCGATTTGAAGGGCGGTATCGGGCATCGGGGCAGTTCCTTGAGGGAGGCATGCGAGCAATCTGCCTTTGCCAAGGATATCGCTTAGGGGCCGCTCAAGGGATGTGCTCGGCTATGATCAGGGGTTCGCAGCAAATGCGGAGAGGAATTGGGAATGAAGGCGATTGTGCTGGAGAAGCCGGGGCGCGCGGTGGTGAGAGAGGTTGAAGAGCCGCGGGCCAGGGAAGACGAGGTTCTGCTTCAGGTGCGGAGGGTTGGATTGTGCGGAAGCGATTTGAATTCGTATCGGGGCAAAAATCCACTGGTGAGCTATCCGCGTGTTCCGGGGCATGAGATTGCGGCGACGGTTATCGATCCAGGTTCGCACAAGGAGTGGACTGCGGGCACCCAGGTGACGTTGTCGCCATATGCGGCCTGCGGACGATGCGCGGCTTGTGAACGAGGCCGTCCTAATGCCTGCCGCGACAACCAGACGCTGGGTGTGCAGCGCGATGGAGCGCTGACCGAGCGGATTACGGTGCTAGCGGAGAAGCTGTTTCGAGCGAATCTCTCGCTCAAGGAGTTGTGCCTGGTTGAGCCACTCACGGTGGGCTTTCACGCGGCGGGACGCGGACGGGTGACAGCAGAGGATACGGTGGCCGTGTTTGGTTGCGGCGGCGTGGGATTGGGCGTGGTGGCCGGGGCGGCGTATCGAGGCGCGCGGGTGATCGGAGTCGATCTAGATGACGCGAAGCTGGAGACGGCGCGGAAGGCAGGCGCGGCTGAGGTCATCAATTCGAAGACCAGCGATGTTCATGCAAGGCTGATGGAACTGACGAATGGGCGTGGGCCGGATGTGGTGATTGAGGCGATCGGATCGCCGGCGACTTATCGAGCGGCAGTGGAAGAAGTGGCGTATGCGGGGCGGGTGGTGTACATCGGGTGGGCCAAGGAGGATGTTGCCTATGAGACTCGGCCCTTCGTGCACAAGGAACTCGACATTCTCGGTTCGCGCAATGCCATGCCGGAAGATTTTCGCGCGGTGATCGGGATGCTCGAGGCAAAGCGCTTTCCGGTCGATGCGGCGGTGACGCACGTGGTGGCGTTCGAAGAGACTCCGAGGATATTGGAAGAGTGGAGCCGGGATCCGGCGCGATTTACCAAGATCATGGTTGAGGTCAGCTGAAGCTGACTCCAGATTTAGCCGTGCTGAGCAACCGACTCAAAGCTTCGCGAAGTGGAGGAGCACGCCTGCCAGCGCGCCACCGGTGAGAGGTCCAAGAACGGGGATGGCTGCATAGCTCCAGTTGGAACCGCCTTTGCCGGGAATGGGCAGGATGGCATGCGCGAGGCGCGGGCCAAGGTCGCGCGCGGGATTGATGGCGTAGCCGGTGGTGCCACCCAGCGATAGACCGATGCCCCACACGAGGCTGCCAACGAGCCACTGGCACATACCGGCGGCGGGCCCGTTGTCAGAGACGCCGTGGGAGAAGATCGCTCCCGCTACGATGACCAGCACCATGGTGCCGATGACTTCGCTGACGAAGTTGGCTGCGGGATGGTGGACGGCGCCGTTGGTGCAGAAGACGCCGAGCTTGGCCGCTGGATCGGGCGTGAGCGACCAGTGAGGTGCATAGTGCAACGACATCAAAGCCGCGCCGCAGATAGCTCCGAGCATCTGCGCAGACCATAACGAGGGCAGCTGGGAGTAGTTGCCACTGGAGACTGCGGTAGACAGGGTGATCGCGGGGTTGAGGTTTGCGCCGGGGCTGCCAAAGGCCTGAGCCACAAGCACCCCGCAAAGAACGGCAATGGCCCAGCCGGTGGTGATGACCATCCAGCCCGCATCTGCCGCGTAGGACTTGCGCAGGGTGACGCCGGCGTTGACTCCATTGCCGAGGAGGATGAGAACGAGGGTACCCATGAATTCGCCGAACCAAGCAGAGTGCATAGAACCTTTCCCAAAAAAGTGGATTGAGTGTCGCAGATGAAGGGCAGGCCGCGCAACGCAGCTCCAGAGAAATCAAAACCAGGTCTTTTGCTTGTATGCAAGATAGGCCGGTCCGAATTTCTCTTCAAGGACCTTTGCTTCTTTCCGGCTGCGCTTGATTTGCAATGGGATGAGAATGACGAAGATGAGTAGGAGCCAGGGCTTGTTGGCCCAGATAATGATTCCGGCGATGAATAGGGCTCCGAAGACATAGATCGGATTTCGGATGCGTGCGTAGAGTCCCCTGGTGACGAGGGTGGAGGCTTTTGCCTGCACACTGAAGGCGCTGCCCAACTGGAGGCGCGCAATGATGAGGAGCAGGAAGGCGGGGACCGCGATGGACATGCCGATGATATGGGCCGGTGTCCACGGCATGCGGGATGCCTGGAGAATAAACAGAACGGCAAAGACGAGGAGAATCGCGAGAGTGGCGAGGTTCAATTTCATTGAAGACCTCCTGAGTTTGCGAGTGCTGGGTAACTTGGCCAGTGAAGGAGCAGGGCACTTACGACTTCGTGACCCAGTCTATAGGCGGCTTCGAGCGAGGGCAGGTAGGCGCTGTAGGTTCCGATGCGTTGATGGGCGAGGCTGTCTGCGGCGGTCATGCCGTGCGGTTGCTGGTCGAAGTTGCTGACGGTGCGCAGGACGAGGATGCGCTGCCAGTCGATGCGGCCGGCCTTCGCGAGGTATTTGAGGGACTGAAGGGTGCCGGTGTCCTCCATGGCGGTGGTTGCGAACTGACCTTTGCCGCCTGTGAAGTAGTTGACCCACTCTGTGGCCCAGGCGTCGGAGAGTTTGCCGTGCCAGTAGGTGGATGAGGAGATTTCATCGCCGAGGGTGACGAAGGGCGGACGCTGGGCAGTGGGGCCGTCGAAGTGGCTGCGGATTTCCTGGAGCGCGGCGGAATCGGCGAGCGGTATCGAGCGAGTGAGGTCGCAGGCCCACTGGGTGAGGCCGGCATTCAGTTCGTAAACCTGGCCGTCGAGCGGAGCAGCGGGCACCTCGAAGGGGCGCGTCTTGCGCAGTGGGACGTAGCCAGTGGACCAGTCCGACGGCATTTCGCGCGGATCGATTTCGTAGCCGAGGTCGCCATCGACGACCCAGCGCGCCCATGCGGCTGAGCCGAGCGAGATGCGATCGGGATTACCGCCTGCGATGCCCGCGATGAGCCAGTAGGCGTGGGAGAAGTCGAAACGGGGATCGAGGCCGAGGGCCATGATGGTCGCAGCGGCGTGCGCGGTGCCCTGGCCCGTGAGGATGGCCATCTCTCCGTTCGAGTTCATGCGGGCGGCGTGGTAACCGGCGGGGAGTGGATAAACCCGATCGAGATGATCGCGCTCGACCCAGTACTGGAGTTCGCCGGGTTGGTCGCCGGTGTCCTCGCCGATTTCAAACATGGCGACGATGACGACCTTGACCTGGATGGGGCGGGGCTTCGCGGCGGCGAGGGTGACTGTGGCAGCGATGAGGGCCAGCAGGGTGGTAAGCCATCGTATGCGAAGGATCATTGCATGCGATGGTAACGAAAATGCAGTGAACAGGGAACAGTGGACTGTGAACAGTAATCGAGGAACGTGGCGCTGGCGGGTTATACCATGTTCGATGAGTCCGATTTGATAGGTGAGACACGAACTCAAATGGAGGTCATTGCAATGAGAATGGCGGTTGGCATGTGCGCGTTGATGGGTATGGTTGCGGGGAGCGGAGCAGGGGCGTTTGCGCAGCAGCCGGCACACCATTGGGCGATTGTGGTGCATGGAGGCGCGGGGGTGATTGAGAAGTCGGCGCTGGGACCTGAGGGCGACAAGGCCTACCGCGAAGGTTTGGACCGCGCGATCCATGCCGGTGCCGCGGTGTTGGATAAGGGTGGATCGGCAATGGATGCGGTGGAAGCTACGCTTCACGTCTTCGAAGAAGATCCGCACTTCAACGCGGGGAAGGGTGCGGTCTTCACGCGTGAAGGAAAGAACGAGATGGACGCATCCATCATGGACGGAGCCACCTTGAAGGCAGGCGCTGTTGCCGGTGTTCAGCGGGTGCATAGTCCGATCAGTGCAGCGCGCGCTGTGATGGAGAAGTCGCCGCACGTGATGATTGCCGGCCGGGGAGCCGATGAGTTTGCCGCGAGCGTGGGCCTGAAGATGGAAGAGCCGAGCTACTTCTTTACCGAGAGCCGTTGGCAGGGGTTAGTGAAGCAACTCAAAAAGCAGGGGCTGCCGATTCCACCGCGTCCTGCGGGGGTTCCGCCAGCAGGAGAGGAGATTCCGGTCGCAGTGCTCGACGAGTCAGAGGGTTCGGGAGTTCATGGAACTACCGGCGTCGTCGTGCTCGACAGGAATGGCAATATCGCTGCGGGTACATCGACGGGAGGAATGCAGGGCAAGATGCCGGGGCGTATCGGCGACTCGCCGATCATCGGCGCGGGCACGTATGCGTCGAACCAGTCGTGTGCTGTGTCGGGCACGGGCACCGGAGAGTACTTCATCCGGCTCGGCGTCGCGCGCGAAGTCTGCAACCTCGTCTACTTCCGGCACATGAAGTTGCAGGATGCCGTCGATGAGGTGATTCACAAGGAACTGGAGGCGCTGCATGGCGACGGCGGGGTGATTGCGATAACACCGGATGGGCAACTGGCCTGGAGTTTCAATACGCCTGGGATGTTTCGCGCACGGCTGGTGGAAGGCGGACAGGTGCAGATGGGGATTTACCGCGACGAGCCTTGATGGGCGGCGATATACTCTCCGCGCCTTCACTTGCCGCAGGAGATGACGTGACCTTGAAGCCTCTCAGTGTTCCCTCGCTGCTCGACAAGCTGGAGGCGTCTTATGGCGCTCAGAAGCCGTGTTGGCCGGTTGAACCATATGAGTTTCTGATCTGGTGGCACTGCGGTTACCCGGCGAGCGATGTGACCTGCACGAAGGGATGGACTGCACTCAAGAAGGAAGTTGGAGTTGAGCCACGCCAGATTTTGAACGCGACGCAGGCGAAGTTAGCACACGCACTGAAGGCCGGCGGGATGGTGCCGGAAGTGAGGGCAATGCGGCTGCAGCAGATCGCCGAGCGCGTAGAGAATGAATTTGGCGGCGATCTCCGCAATGCGTTCGTGGGCCGGATCGAAGATGTTCGCAAGAAGCTGAAGAAGTTTCCGGGCATCGCCGAACCGGGGGCGGATCGGATCCTCCTTTTCGGAAAGATTGCGCCGGTGGCGGCGGTTCCTTCGAACTGCCCGCATGTGCTGGTTCGCGTTCAACTCGGGCTGGAGCGGGAGAACTATTCAGTTACCTATGGCGAGGCCCAGTCGCTGATTGAGGCGGAGATCCCGAAGCAGTTTCACCCCCGGCAGCGTGCCTATCTGCTGCTGAAGGAACATGGGCAAACACTTTGCAAACGCACCAAGCCGAAATGCCAGGAATGCCCGGTCAGTTCGCATTGCGCGTATTTTGCCGGGAAGGACCGGGGACGAAGCCGGCCGCTATGAGGCTCGCGCGCGCATGCAAGGGTCGCCTCGATAACACGGGTCATCTACACTTTCCGCATGGCTTTGAAATTCACCACCTCGCACATTGAAGATGCACTGGCGATATTCAGGCAGTACAAGCTGCTTGGGGAGCGGGCGATGGCGCAGGTTTCGGATGCGCAACTGTTTGCATCGCTCGATGAGGAGTCGAATTCGATTGCAATTATCGTGAAGCACATCACCGGCAACATGCGATCGAGGTGGACCGATTTTCTCACGACGGATGGAGAAAAGCCGGATCGCAACCGCGACTGCGAATTTGTCGATCCGCCAGCCACGCGCGAAGCGCTTCTGAGCGAATGGGAAGATGGCTGGGCCCGCGTATTCGGCGCGATCGAACCGCTGACCGATGAGGACTTGGCGCGAGTGGTCACGATTCGCGGAGAGGCGCATTCGGTGATGCAGGCGATCAACCGGCAGCTGGCGCACTATCCGCAGCACGTGGGTCAGATCGTTCTTCTGGCGAAACACTATGCCGGCGAGCAATGGCAGACGCTCAGCGTCGCGCGCAACAAGTCAGGGGAGTTCAATCGCAAGGTGGCGACCGGCGAGGCTAGCCAGCGATAGGTACAATTTCGGATGCTGAAAGCATGAAGGCCACCCTCAACGGATGGCCTTTTGTGTCTTATTGGATGATGCTGCTTTTATTGGACGGTTGCTCCGTTGCGGGCCTCTGCTTTCTGGGCGAGCACCTTGTGTGCGGTGTCTTCCAGTGCCTGTGCCTCCGGCAGGAAAGTGAGAGCCTTTTGAATCGTCGGGTCCCAGTCGGCCATGACACGCAGACCCTGGAGCTGACCGAACTGGCTAGTGATGATCTCTTTCCTGATGTTGACTTTCAGCCAATCCATGTTGTCGTTGATATCTTTTTCAGACCACTGGATGTCCTGGCTGGTGAGGAACTGCTTGAATTCGCTCAGGACAGCGTCGTCGACCTGGAAATTTTTGTCGACGGTGCGGTTCGCTAGATAGTGGGCCGTGAAATGGAAAAACGCGCTCTTTTCAAACGGGCCGAGTACGTCCTGGAAGTTGTTGCTCTTGGGGCTGTCGATTTTTTCATCGGGTGTGATGCCGCCGCCGCCATAAACGGTCCGACCCGAATCAGTGAACTTGACTTCACGATTGCTTGAGTTCGGAGCGCTGGCTCCCGCGTGGTTGTAGTAATAGTCGTAGAGCGAAACGCCGGAGTAGTTGCGCTGAATGAGGCGGCCCGACGGCGTGTAGTAGTGATACGTGGTGAGTGCCAGACCGGTATTCTCGCTCAGGTTGTAGACCGTTTGCACCAGGCCCTTGCCGAAAGTGGTCTCGCCGACGATGAGGGCGCGGTCGTGATCCTGCAGTGCGCCGGAGACGATTTCAGCGGCCGAAGCCGTATTTCGATTGACGAGGACCACAATGGGGAAGGTCTTGCCGTCGTTGCCGTGGGTCGCGGTGTAGTTCTGGTCAGGATAAGCGCGGCCGCGTTGCGAGACAATGTTCTGGCCTTTGGCAAGAAGGTGATCGCATACTTCGACTGCCTGGCTAAGCAAGCCGCCCGGATTGCCGCGGAGATCGAACACGAGGCCCTTCAGGTTAGGGAAGCTGTCGATTGCGTCGTCGACTTCCTGGGCTGTCGTTTCCTGGAACTGGGTGAGGTGGATGTAGCCGACTCCCGCGCGGATCTCATATTTGAGATCGACCGACGGATGCGGAATCTCATCGCGAACGAGGTCAAAGGTGAGGGGCTTCGACTGGCCTTCGCGAATGACGGAGACCTGGACGTGGGTTCCTTTGGGGCCTTTCAGATTCTTAGCTACGACATCCGACGTCATGCCGTCAGTGGATTTGCCGTCGATGGCGGAGATAATGTCGCCTGGACGCAGGCCGGCGCGGAAGGAAGGCGTTCCCTCATACGGAGTAATCACGTAGACCTTGCTGTTCTGCTGCTGGATAACCATGCCGACACCGTAGTAGTGGCCGCGCTGGTCTTCGCGCATTTTGGCATAGGACTTGGGATCGTAGAAGTTGGAGTGAGGATCGAGGACGCGCAACATGCCAGGAATGGCACCGTCGTAGATGGCGGTATCGGCCTTGTCGCCCTGTATAGGCTCAGCGTAGTTCTGCTCGACGATAGCGTAGACGTCAGTGAACGACTTCAGACTGTCGCGAATCTGGCTTTCGTCCTGCGAGGACTGGGCTCCCACCCTGCGCTGCAGAAACGTGCCGGCAACGGCGCATACGGCGAAAAAGACGATGAGGCTGAAAATTGCCCTGCGGGCAGGGGGAGTCATAGGCGGAAGGAACCTCCGGAGTGCAACTGCACCAGGCGCCTGAGAGGGACCTCGCAGGCCAAACCTGGGCTAAAGTATAGCACTGGGTTATTTGACGAAGTCCTGACGGCTTCGGGTAGCCCGTTACTGTCGTGGGGAGACTTGGTGACTGATTTGTGAGCTGGGCCAAGGCTGGGTTTGCCAAGGGAATCGGCTGATCTGCCGCCGCGTTTGCTGCCCAGGGATTTACAATGACGTCTATGCCTATGGTGGGAGTCTGCCGACCTCCAGAAGCGTGCCAATTTATGAATCTGAGAACACTTTGTATCCCCGGAGCGGTTTCGCTCACAGCACTCCTGCTTAGCGGCTTTGCACTGGCGCAAGCCCGACCCTCGAATCCCGAAAGCCCTTACGGCGGCACGACGGTTGAGGAGATCATTGCGCGCGTGGACGATCAGATCATCACCAGGTCTGACTACGAGCGTGCGCAGACCGAACTGGACCAGGAAATGCACCAGCGGGGCTCCTCGATGCAGGAGACGTCCGACGCCCACAAGGACTTGCTGCGTAACCTCATCGACCAGCAGTTGTGGCTGGCCAAGGGTAAGGAACTTGGCATCACCGGCGAGACCGAATTAGTTAATCGGCTCAATGAGATCCGCAAACAGTACAACCTGGCCACGATGGAGGATCTGGAAAAGGCGGCGAAGGAACAAGGAGTATCGTTTGAGGACTTCAAGGCCAATATCCGCAACCAGATTGTCACCCAGGACGTGATGCGCGACCAGGTCGGGCGCAAGATTGCGCCAACGCCAGGTGAGGTTCAACGGTATTTTGAGGCGCACAAGCAGGAATATGCGCAGCCGGAAAGCGTAAAGCTGGGCGAAATTCTGATTTCGACCGGTACGCAGCCGGATGATGAGAAAAAGCTGGCAGACGCCAAGGCGAAGGCTGACGACATTGAAGCGCGGCTGCACGCAGGGGGCGATTTCGGCCAATTGTCGCGGAGCTTTAGCGACGGCACAACCGCGGCTGAGGGCGGCGACCTGGGACAGTACAAGCGGGGGCAGCTCGACAAGCTCTTTGAAGAGAAGACTTTCGCGCTCAAGACCGGGGATGTTACCGATCCGATCCGGACAAAGCAGGGATACGTGATCCTGAAGGTCATCCAGCATATTCCGGGGGGCGTTCCGGAAATGAAGGATGTTGAAACCGACGTTGAACAAAACTATTTCGAGGCCAAAGCCGGTCCGGCAATGCGTCAGTACCTTGCGGAGCTGCGCGACGAAGCTGCAATTTATGTCAAGCCGGGATATGAGGACAGCGCAGCGACGGTGGCCGAGAAACATCCGAGCATCACCTTCAGCGCCTACACGCCACCCTCGGCGAAGAAGAAGCGGAAAGTAGAGCGGACCCGGTTCCGCGAGACGACACACAGCTTCCGGCAGAAGTCGGCACCGGCGGCGACATCGGATCAGGCGAAAACGACAGCTCCGGCGAAAACTGAGAAGGCGCCGACGAAGAAGGAGACCGAGCAGGCATCGATGAAGCCCGGCAAAAAGGAGAAGATTCGCTTCGGCAAGGCACCGCAAGAGACTCTGCCGAAAGCGCCCTCGAGCCAGACGGAAGACGCCGGTGCGGGCGAACAGGTTGCCGCGAACGCGGCTGCTGAGCCGGACAACCCGCTCCTGAACAATTCGAAGCCCGAGAAAAAGTCGCGCTTTAGCGACCGCGCGCGCCTGCCGAAGCAGCCCAAGGCGAAAGGGCCGCAGTTGGATCCCGAGGCACCCGCGGCGGCGGATGCAGCCGAAGTGGCAGATCGTGCGGCGCAATCCGGGGCGCTCGGGTTGGGAGGGAACCAGACTCCAAGCAAGAAGAAAAAGAAGAACACAACGACCGGCGACAAGACACGTCTGAGTGAGAAGAAGAAGAATTCAGACAGCACGGAAGATACGGGTGACAAGCCGCTTGGGAATGCTCCGCAGCAACCTACGCAGCAGCAGGCTCCGAATGGAACCACTCCGGTGCCGCCGCAATCGGGCGTACCCACAGTTCCACCGCAGTAGATCGGGATAATTCCTGAGTTGGCGGGCCTGAGACTTGATCTCGGGCCCGTTTGATTTTTGGCGCTGCACGCGATGCGATGGAGCGGCTTGATGGATCGGCCCGATCTATGCCGGCCGGTTCTTTTCGAATATGTGCGAGACCTTCGTCAGACGATATCCATTGTTCTCATAGAAGCGGTGTGCATCGAGTCGTGTATTGCGTGAGGTTACACGAACGATCGCAACGCCGGTCGTCCAACTCCACGCTTCGGCATGTTCACAAAGGCGTTGGCCGATTCTTTGATTGCGAAAGCCTTCTTTCACCACTAAGCCGCCGATCAGGGCGTAAGGAGCCGACTGCAGCCGATTCTGGATTGATATTTCAATCCAGCCGATTACATGGTTGGCGACCTCGGCTACAAAAGCGGCCTGGCTTTCGGCACCTTTCGCGAGTGATTCAATCCAGTCTGCGACATCGTCGAAGGGGCGCTCATAGCCAAGCTGCTGAATGAGGGCGCAAGCTGCCGCCGCGTCGCTCAGTTCGATGGGGCGGATCGTGAGACTGGCAGATTCTTCTGCGGAATGACCGTTCACGATCACATGTTCTCACGGAGAGGCCGGTGTTTTGGAAGCGCTCCGCTGGTTGCTGTATGCTTTCCCGCAGCATGAAGGACATCTACATTGCCGATCTGGCGGGGTTCGAAGAGAGCAAAAACTTCGACGCATTTTTTCTGGTGCTGCACAAGCAACAGCGGACCACAAAGACGAACAAGCCTTATTTGAACTTGATCCTTGGAGACAAGACGGGACAAGTTGAGGGTCGCGTCTGGGATCCGGGCGACTCACGGGTTGCGAAGGAATTTGAGCGGGGAGACGTTGTCAAAGTCCGCGGGAGTGTTTCGCGCTTTGACGACCGATTGCAGATGAAGGTCGAGCATCTTCGGAAGTCCGCTGCCGGTGAAGTTGAGAAGAGTGACTTGCTGCCGTGCACAACCTGTGACGTGGATGAGCTTTGGCATAAGCTCCTGGGATTTGTGGAGAGCTTTACCGATACCCATCTGAAGTTGCTGCTGAATACACTACTGGCTGATTCGGGACTGGCGCAGGCGTATCGCGAAGCGCCCGCTGCCAAGCAGCTGCATCATGCATGGCTCGGGGGCTTGCTGGAGCATGTCGTGAGCCTGCTGACACTGGCCGATCGCGTGGCGCCACATTATCCCATTCTGCATCGAGATTTGCTGCTCACCGGCGTTGTGCTGCACGACATCGGCAAGGTGCGCGAACTGGCGTGGGACATCGGATTTGAATATACGGTGGAAGGCACTTTGCTCGGCCACATTGAGATGGGCCTTGAACTGGTCGCGAAGACGATAGACGGTCTTCCAGATTTTCCGCCAAGGTTGAGAACGCTGGTGCTGCACCTGATTCTTTCGCATCACGGCAAGCTTGAGTTTGGATCGCCCAAGCTGCCCATGATTCCCGAGGCACTGGTGCTGAACTTTGTGGATGATCTCGATGCGAAGATGCAGGCTGTCGCGAGCGAGTTCGAGAAGTCCGCGCGAGAAGGCAAGGCCGCTGACGAGATGACGGGCCGAATATGGGCACTGGATCAGCGGCAGATGCTGAATACACGCGAGTGGCTGAAAGGCGATGCCAGGCCTGAACCCGGGAAGTTATTTTAGGAACCAATCCCATTGCTTCTCGGTGAGCGGGACTACGGAGAGCCGTCCGATCTTCACGAGCGGGGAATCGGCGAAGGCGGAGTCGGCCTTGACCTCATCCAAGGTCTTGGGATGCTTGAGCCGTTGGCCAACCTTCACACGCACGATGGGAACCTTCGGATCCTTGGCGTCGACACTGACAACCGTCCCGGTTCCGACGGCTGTGCGTTCATCGCCGGTGTGATAGAAGATCCACTTTGTTCCGGGCTTCATCTCGCGGAGGTTTTTGACGGCGGTGGGATTGGTCACGCCATCCCAGTTGGTCTCTTTGTCGCGCAGGAAGTCGTCGAAGGAGTAGACACCGGGCTCCGTCTTGAAGAGGAAGTAGGCCATGCGGTTCATCGTAAGCGAGGGAGCGGGGATGTGGGAATGGGGAATTTGAATACAGATTTGTCGTGCTAGCCTTTCCCAATGGAGCAACGTACTCCGGAATCGCTGCTCGAGCAGGGATGCAATGCCAAGAGCGAGCGTCGCCCTGAAGACGCGAGGAACGCTTACCGGGAAGCCTTGTCGGAGTGTCACAGCGAGGACGGGCCACTGGTTGCGACGATCTACGAAGAATTGGCGTACGTGGAGCGAAACCTGGACGACCTGGTCGCTGCGGAGCAGCACTACCGCAAAGCGAGCGAAATCTATCGCGGCCTAGATAGACCTCTGAAAGTAGCCCACACGATACGGCACGCGGCGGATATCCTGCGCGAGCAAAGCAAGCGGGATGAGTCCGCGCTCTTGTATGCCGAGTCGCTGGAAATCTATCGCAACGACCAGAAAACTCCTCCTCTTGATCTTGCCAATGCGATTCGCGGCTTTGCGTTGCTGAAAGAGGACCAGGACGACCGCGAACAGGCTGTTTGCCTGTGGCAGGAGGCCGGGAAACTTTATGAGCTGACTGGCATTGAAGCGGGTGTTGCGGAAAGCAGGCGGCGGATCGGGTTGCTCACTGGAGAATGACCCGGAGTGTAGGCAGCTCGTGGGGGCATTGCCATCGGGAAAGGGCTGCGTCGCTTCCATTACAATCAAAAGGACATGATCCGCTTTTCAACAGCAGGGGAGTCCCACGGCGAGGCTCTGATTGCGCTTGTCTCCGGGCTGCCTGCAGGTCTGCCGGTCGATCTCGAATTTATCAATCGCGAGCTTTGGCGCCGGCAGCAGGGGTATGGGCGCGGCGGGCGGATGAAGATCGAGACGCATAAGGCGCATGTCCTCTCCGGAGTACGCCACGGGAAGACGATAGGCTCGCCGATCGCGATCGAGATTGTGAACCGCGACTGGAAGAATTGGGAAGAGAAGCTGCCGGTCGAAACCGGGGACCCGGCCAAACACCAGCCGGTGGCATCGCCGCGGCCGGGCCATGCGGATCTTGCTGGCGCCCTGAAGTACGACTTTCCTGACGCGCGGTATGTGCTTGAGAGAGCGTCGGCGCGAGAATCCGCGGCTCGCGTTGCCGGCGGAGCATTTGCCAAGCTGCTGTTGCGGTACCTGGGGATCGAGGTCAGCAGCCACGTGATCCGGGTAGGGCGTGTGGAACTTGAGCGTTCGGCCACCTGGGAAGAAATTGCAGCTGTCGCAGAGCGTCCGGAGATCGTGTTGAGCTGTGTGGACGAGGCGACTGAAGGGCGCATGAAGGAAGAGGTTGAGCACGCGTCGCGCACCGGCGATACCGTGGGCGGCGTATTTGAGGTGGTGGTGCATGGCGCGCCGGCGGGACTGGGAACCTACGCCAATTGGGATGAGCGGCTCGATGGTTTACTGGCGTGGTCGGTCATGAGCCTGCAGGCAGTGAAGGCGGTCGAGATCGGGCGTGGCGTTACGGCGGCGGAGTCGTTTGGGTCGGCGGTGCACGATGCCATCCATTACGCCAAGGAAGATATCGGCAAGCCGACGCGCTTTACGCGAGAGCGGAACAATGCCGGCGGGGTGGAAGGCGGCGTTTCGAACGGTGAGGACATCGTGGTTCGTGGATATCTGAAGCCGATTTCGACATTGCGACGTCCGCTCGAATCGGTGCGCTTTGACACGCGCGAAGCGACGAGCGCAAGTTATGAGCGTAGCGATATTTGCGTGGTACCAGCGGCGGGGGTGGCCGCCGAGGCCATGGTGGCACTGACGGTTGCGGGGCTTGCGCAGGAGAAGTTCGGGGGCGACTCGGCTGGCGAGATGAAACGAAATTTCCTTGGTTACATCGAACAGATACGGAGCTATTAGTCAGAGATGATTTTGAAAGTAGTCAAGTATCCTGAGCCGGTGCTTTCGCAACCCGGCGAACCGGTCACCGAATTCAATGCCGAGCTGAAGAAGCTGGTCGATGACATGTTCGAGACCATGTATGCCTCGCAGGGCATTGGACTCGCGGCGCCGCAAGTGGCCGTACCGAAGCGTGTGACGGTGATCGACTTGAGCCTGGGCAAGGATCCGGCGCAGAAGCTGGTGCTCATCAATCCCGAGGTCATCTTCCGCGAAGGAAAGCAGTACGAAGAGGAAGGCTGCCTGAGTTTTCCTGAGATTCGCGAGAAGGTGCAGCGCGCCGGGAAGGTGCGCATCCGTGCCCAGGATTTGAAGGGCAAGTGGTTTGAGACGGATGGAGAGGAACTGCTGTCGCGCGCATTTCAGCACGAGATCGATCATCTCGATGGGATGCTGTTCATCTTTCGCATGAGCTCGCTGAAGCGAGATCTTGTGCTGCGCAAGATTCGCAAGATGCAGCGTGAAGGCACATGGTAAGACCGTGAGGCTTGTTTTCTGCGGAACGCCTCACTTCGCCGTGGCGACGTTGCAGGCGCTGATTGCAGCGGGGCACGAGATTCCCCTGGTGGTTTCGCAGCCGGATCGCCCGGTTGGGCGCTCGCAGGTGTTGACCGCGCCTCCCGTGAAAGAAACAGCATTGGCCGCGGGTCTCGAAGTCACGCAGCCTGAAAAAATCAAGAACAATGCTGAGTTTCGGCAGCAGCTTGAAGCGATCGCGCCAGACGCGATAGTCGTGGTGGCCTACGGACGCATCGTTCCGCCATGGATGCTGGCGATGCCGCGGTTGGGCTGCATCAATTTGCATGCTTCTTTGTTGCCGAAGTATCGCGGAGCGGCGCCGATCCAGTGGGCTGTGGCAATGGGTGAATCCGTTACGGGCAACACGACCATGCTTCTCGAAGAGGGTCTCGATACCGGACCGATTCTGTTGCAGCGCGAGATTGCGATCAGGCCCGAACAGACAGCGGCAGACTTGTTCGATCTGCTCGCGAGGGATGGTGCGCCGCTTGTGGTCGAGACGCTGGCCGGACTTGAGGATGGAACGATTGTGCCGAAGCAGCAGGACCATGCACGGGCAACGCTTGCGCCGATTCTCGATCGCAAAGATGGGCTCATGGATTTTGCGGGCCGCACCGCAACGGAGATCTGGAATCGATGGCGGGGTTTTCAGCCGTGGCCGGGAGCATACACGACCCTCGATAACAAGAAACTGATTGCCCATAGGGTGCAGGTGGCTGAAAAAGTCGCACCAGGGATGCCGGGGACTGTTGATTTCGCAGACCACCGTCTTCTTGTTGCTTGCGCGCACAATACCTGGGTCGAGATCACGGAGTTGCAATTGGAAGGCAAGAAGCGCATGGCAGCTTCCGATTTTCTGCGGGGCGCGGGGCTGCATTCCGGGATTCGACTTGGTTAAGGCTATGAGTGAAGTCTCGCCAGCGCGCAATATTGCGTACGGTGTTCTGAAAGCCATCGAGAAGGGCAAAGGCCATTCGGATGACTTGCTGCGCGGCAAGAATGTCTCAGCTCTTTCCGAAGCAGATCGTCACCTAGCCACCGCTCTCGTGCTCGGCGTTTTGCGCTGGCAGATCAATCTCGATCACCGCATCCGGATTCTCCTGAAACATCCGAATGCCAAGGTTGACGTAGAAGTTCTGATTGCATTGCGGCTCGGCGCATTTCAGTTGCTGCACATGGACCGCATTCCGGCGCATGCGGCGATCGATGAGAGCGTCGAGATCACGAAGCAGGCTGGTCACCGATTTGCTTCGGGCATGGTGAATGCGGTGCTTCGCAAAGTTGCGGCATCTCGTCAGCAGCGAGAGGGCAAGGCGCCGGTTGAGGAAAACTGGCTGCGCGGATTTCCTGATTGGATGGTTGCGCGCTGGACGGCCAATTACGGTGAGGATGCGGCCTACGGAATCTGTCGTTATGGTCAGAGCCAACCGAAGCTCACGGTGCGCGTGGACAGCGCAGCAACGCGAGATGAACTAGTATCTGCTGGAATTGAGTTGGAGCCGGGGCGAATTCTCACGAATGTATTCGCTATGGCTTCAGGAGATGTCACAGCTAGCTTAGCCTTTTGCGAAGGCCGCGTTCGGCTTCAGGATGAGGGTTCGCAACTGGTTGCGGAGCTTGTGCCACGCGGCAAGGCGATTCTCGATTGCTGCGCTGCTCCGGGTGGAAAGACGTTGATTCTCGCGGAGAGAAATCCGGATGCACACATCGTGGCCTGCGAATCGAGCCCGCAGCGACTCGCGCAAATGCGGGAGCGGCTGGCGATGTTGGGGGAGCGGGTCGAAAGCCGTCTCGCCGATGTCGCCGCGATTGAAGAGCAGGCAGAGTTCGATGTTGTGCTGGCCGATGTGCCTTGCAGCGGCACGGGGACGCTGGGGCGCAATCCCGAGATTCGGCACCGGCTGAAGCTATCGGAACTGGTACGGCAGGCAGAACGGCAACGTGCGATTCTTCGCTCAGCTTTGCGTGCCGCCCGGCCCGGCGGATTTGTTGTCTATTCCACCTGTTCTCTTGAGCCGGAGGAGAACGAAGAAGTTGTCGCGGCAGTGCTTGCGGAAGACTCGAATGTGCGACTGGTTCCGCTTCGTGCGCGGATTGAGGAGTTGCGCGGGGAGGGCGTGATTTCTGCCGGGGGAGCGGAGGATTTACTTACCGCGATCACTCCCGAGGGCAATTTGCGGCTTCTGCCGGGCGTGTTTGAGAGTGATGGGTTCTTTGTGGCGATGATTCAGAAAGCCGTATGAAGCCGTAGTTCCGGAAGGCTCTATTCCGGCGAAAGCTTCAGCGTCTCGTAGTCTCGACCGAGCAGTGCGCAGAGCGCTTCGATCACCAGTTCATGATCCTGACGCATGGGCAAGCCGGAAACGGTGACACTGCCGACGATCCCTGCGCCGTGCACACTCAGCGGGAAGGAGCCTCCGTGGGTTGCGTAGTCGGCGAGGGAGAGCCCCTGACTTTCATAGATCGTCTGGCCTTTTTGCTTTTCGTGCAGACCGACGGCGTAGGAACTGCGATGGAAGCGAGCGACGACGTTGCTCTTGCGGCGCACCCACTCGACATTGTCCGGTGTCGTGCCATCCATGGCAGCGTAGAAGAGCGGCTGGCCGAATCGGCGAATGTCTATCACGACCGCGAGGTCGCGTTCGGCGGCCATCGCGCGCAGCTTCGATCCAAGTTTCCACGCCGTCTCGGCATCTAGACGCGGCAATGGGAGTTCTTTCTCTTGCAGCGCGATTCGTTCCAGGTCTTCGCTTTGGCCCATCGGTTGCGTCCTCTCGCGTTGCCATCATAGCGCGTAAAGCTCAACTCTCAGTGGCCTCTTCCGCTTGGATTCGCTGCGGCACAATACCCAGGCGTTCGTAAATGGGGCGCATTTCCTTGCGAATTGCTCTGAGGCGGGTCGTAAACCAAATGGACCCCAGGATACAGGCCACGCCACTCACGATTACCGTTCGTTGCGCGCCGATGGCGTGGGCGAGAGCGCCGGCGAGCAGGCTGCCGAAGGGGGCCATGCCGACGAAGGCCATGGTGTAGTAGCTCATCACGCGTCCGCGCACGTTTTCGTCGACAAGCGTTTGCACGATAGTGTTACTGGCGGTCATGCCCTGCATCATGCCGAATCCTGTTACAAGCATCATCAACATGGAGAGCCACAAAAAATCAGAGAAGCCGAAAGAAATTAATCCGACGCCAAAGATCATTGCCGCAATCGGAATCATTTTGGTCAGGCCGCGGACAGAACGGCGCATCACCAGGGAGAACGCGGAAATGAGGGAGCCGACGCCAACGGCCCCCATCAGAAAACCGAGCGTGTGCGGGCCGCCGTGCAGAACCTGTGCTGCGAATACAGGCATCAGCACCATGAAGGGCCAGCCCATCAGGCTCAAGAGTGCAAACAGCAGCAGGATGGAGCGAATGGGCGCGAATTTGGCGACGTACGTCCAGCCCTCTTTCAATTGACCGATCATGGATGTCGTTGCGCGCTGAGCCTGGTCTGGGGTGATCTGCATCATCGACAGAGAAACAATCACCGCGATGTAGCTGATGCCATCGACGAGAAAGCACCAACCTTCATTGGTCGCAGCAATCAGCAATCCGGCCAGCGAGGGGCCGATGAGTCTTGCTGTATTCACCATGGAGGAGTTGATGGCGATGGCGTTGGAGAGATCGGCGCGGTCCTCGACCATTTTGACCATGAACGATTGCCGACCCGGCATATCGAAGGCATTAATGACTCCCTGCATGGCGCTCAGCGCGAGCACTTCGGCGATGGTGATGCGGTGCGAAAGCGTCAGCCACGCCAGTGCGAGCGATTGCACCATGGCCAGCGTCTGCGTCCACACCAGAACTTTGCGGCGGTCGATGCGATCGACAAGGACGCCAGCGATGGGAGCGAGCAGGAACGTCGGTATCTGGCCGGCGAAGCCTACGGTGCCCAAAAGTAGCGCAGACCCCGTTAGCCGGTAAACAAGCCATGAGGTCGCGATGCGCGTCATCCAGGTGCCGATAAGCGAGATGCTCTGGCCGCCGAAGAAGAGTTGGAAGTTGCGATGACGCAGCGCCCGCCAGGCGTGAGAAAAATCGCGGGCGGCGGGTGCAGCCGTCGACTCCTCTTGAGCGTTGGGCGGATCCAGCGTCATGCGTCTCTGAATTGGATGTTCGATCGAGGGTATCGACCCCGTCTATTTCGCCGCGGTGACCTTGATGATGGTCGTTTGGTCGACACGTGCGCCAGCCATCGGTTGCTGAGCGATGATGGCCCCAGGGGGAATCGGAGGTTTCGGCTGCTCGGTTCCAGTGCCTACGGAAGGAACAGATACGTCGGCATAGGCTGGAGTGTCCACCTTCAACCCAATCTTGTTCAGCATTGCCTGCGCGGAGACGACAGGAATTCCCGTGAGGTCCGGCATGACATACCCATCGGGCAATGCATTGTCGGGACCAGCGACCAGGATGTTGACGCTCGGCTGTGCGATTCCCTGAGAGTGAGCGGGCGGATCCTGAGCGAGGACCGTGCCGTCTTGCGCGTTGCCCCAGGGAATCTTTGCGTTAACGCCAACTTCAAGTCCGGCGCGGCGGAACCGCAACGCGGCCACCCGGGCATCGGTACCGACCGTATCAGGAACATCTACCTTTTGTGGGCCGAGGCTCTCGGCAACGCGTACATGCCATTCGCGACGGACCACAGAACCCGGCGAGGGCGACTGAGTAAGAATATGCCCGGCTGCAACGTCTGCCGAGTAATAGCGGTTGTCGACATCGAGGTTCAGGCCCATTCCGGCGGCCTGGCTACGTGCCTCGGCAACGGTCATGCCTTTCAATTCGGGAATCTTGACTTCGGCGCCATGAATCGCAAAGTGCATGGTTGTAATTGCCGATAAAAGCGCAATGGCAACGAGCAGCATCACGACAGAAGCCATGCGGAAAAATCGGATGATGAAGCCTTTGCTCATGGCTCGGGTACTCCATCGGGATAGACGATTTGGTAATCGATGGTCGCCGCCTTTTCGAGCATCTTCGATACGGAGCAGTACTTGTTTTTGGAGAGCGAGACCGCGTCTTCGACCGCTTTGCGGCTGAGTTTTCCGCGAACCGCATAGGTAAGGCTGATGTGCGTAAAGACCCGCGGAGGAGCAGGTGCCTGCGTGGCGTTTGCAGTTACACGGAGTCCGGTCAGGGATTGGCGTTTCTTTTGGAGAATGCTGACCACGTCGACGGAGGTGCATGCGCATAGCGCCATCAGAACGGCTTCCATCGGGCTCGGTCCGTGCGTGTGGGCGGAATCTGCATCGATTGTGATGGTATTGCCGTTTTCGGCGATGCCCTCAAAAACCTCGTCTTGCTTCCACTCGCTGTGAGCGATCAAGAACGCAGCCCTCCATGGCCGTTGATTCCATTATCCGGCATTGGCGCAAGGCAAGGGTCTCGGCAGGCAAAACCCGGCGGAAGGTTAACGAAACGCAATCTGGGCGAATCGTGTGATGAGGAGGTATGCCGCCAACAACAGGAACGTCAGACCTGTGCACAGACTGTCTGCAAGTGCGGGATTGATGCGGCCTTCTCTCGTTTGCCGGCGAAGAATCTGCAGAAAGACGAAGGCACAAAAGGCTGGAATCCAGACAAGAAACGGCAGGTCGAATCCCCGATGGGGATGATCGGTTGGAGCGGGTCCGAACCATAGTCTCCGAATCAGGAATGCTTCGGCCAGAAACATGCAAAACAATGAAGCGGTAAAAAGTGTGGTCGACAGACCGGAAACCTGTCTGTTTCTGGCCGGGACAAAACTGGCCATTCGTCATCCTCCAGTGATGCCTGTTTAGACGGCAAAGAAGGTGGCCGGGTTTCGCCGGCAGCTTGATTGATTTAATTCAGCGAGTGTTATCCGTGACCGGTTCGGGATGAATTGTGACACGGTGTACCTCGGGGCATTCGAGCTTAAATCGGTCCTCGAGCGACGTGATCAATTCATGTACACGATTCATCGACAGGTCGTCAGGCAGGGTGCAGTGACAGGACAGGGTGATGTGTTCAGCGGTACGTCCCACCATGATCTGGTGCACATCGACAATCTCTCCATAGTGGGATGCGGCATCGCGCATCGCCTTTTCGATTCTGCGGTCCTCTTCCACCAGCTCCTGCGGCTGCTCGATGGTGGCGGGCTCGCTCTCGATGTGCGTGAGGATGGAATCGATCTCCGGAGTTTCGCGCTTGATCTCCGCTTCAAGACTGCTTACAAAGCTGTGTGCTTCGAGCAGCTTCATCTTTTCGTCGAGCTCCACATGGAGCTCAACGTGCAGCTTGCCGTGAAGGGATTGGACGCTGAGATCGTGCACGGCCACATTGTTTCTGGCGGCGACTGCACGCACGCGGTCGAAGATGCTCTCAGCCCTCGCCTGTCGCGGAACCGTATGGATCACAACGTCGGCAGTAGGAAGAGCGCGATGCACCGCTTCGGTGGCCGCGCGCACCAGTTCGCCGGTGTGCTCAAAGGTATAGCTGCGCGGCAAAGCGAGTGTGAGGTCGGCAAAATAGTTGGGTCCGGAGCGTCGAACCCGCGCCTGTTCAACCGCCAGCACACCGGGCACGCCCTCGGCTTCGAGAATCACGCGGAGACGCGTCTCTGCCGGGATTTGATCCATCAGGATGCCAATGGTTTCTTTTGTCAGATGTGTGGTGATGCGAAGAATCATCAGCGATACAAAGATGGCGGCGACCGGGTCGGCGTAGCGCAACCAGTCGACATGGAATGCGATTCCCACCCACGTTGCGAGCAATCCGGCGAGCACTGCGAGCGATGCCCAGATGTCGGATGCGAAGTGGAATGCGTCCGTGGCAAGCGCCGGCGATCCAGTCAGCTCGGCAACACGGCGCAACTCTCGCGATCGCCAAAAATCGACAGCAATCGAGACGAGCAATACCAGGATGGGCCACAGGGAATAACGGAGTTCGAAGGTGTTATGCCGGATTCTTTGAATTGCCGCCCAGATGATCCATACGCAGGAAATGGCCATGAGACCGGCTTCGAAGAACGACGACAGATTTTCGACCTTTCCATGGCCGTAAGTATGATCCTCGTCGGCGGGCTTGTCGGAAACGCGCACTGAAAAAAATGTTATACCGGCCCCGGCGAGGTCGAGTCCCGAGTGAACTGCATCGGACATTACGCCGAGTGAGCCCGAGATGAGGCCTGCCGCCAGTTTCAGCGTGGTCATGCAGGTGGCAGCCAGCATCGACTTCAGCGCGACGCGCCGCTTCAAAGCCGAGCTTTCTATCGGGCTGAATGCGGCGGGGCTCTCGGTGGCTGAAGTCATTGCGACTCCTAGACTACAGTCGGGCGCACCGCCGTGTACAACCCGGCGATCCCGAAAGTGTAGGGTTTCCATTCGCAGCTGGAGTACCCGGAGCTTCGCATCATGGCGAGCATTTCAGGTGGTTGGGGGAATGCGCCAACAGAGGCAGGCAAATAGTTGTACGGACCGTCGTTGCCGCAGATGATGCGCCCAATTGAAGGCAATACGCGGCGGAAGTAAAGCGCGTAAATTTTTCCGATGAAACCGCCAGGCTCGCTGAATTCGAGGATCCCTAGCTGACCACCGGGCTTCAGTACGCGATGAAACTCGCGCAGGCCTGCCTCGTAATTCGCCAGATTGCGGAAGCCGAATGACGTGACAACCAGATCGAGCGATTCGGAGCGGAGCGGGAGGTGAAGCGCGTCGGCCTCAAGCGCGATTGCGCAAGACTTATTCGGCCGGGGTTGGCTGAATTTCTGCGCGCCGCGGCTCAACATGCCGTGCGCAAAATCGGCAGCGAGAATCGGGCGTGCCTCAGGGGCGCGGTGCTTCAGCAGGGCCATCGTTAAATCGCCGGTGCCGCAGCAGATATCCAGCACTGCCGCATTCGGATCGACCAGCACAGAGCGGAATCTTGCTGCCGTTCGCGACCACCAAAGCCGATCGACGTTCGCTGAGAGAACATGATTGAGCAGGTCGTAGCGGGGAGCGATTGCGTTGAACATCTGCTGCACGGCCTCGGCCGCATGGGCTTCGTTCTCGGCTCCCATTGGCTTGGCACCCGTCACGGTCATTGCGCGCGCGGCTCCCGGGCCTGCGAAAGCATATAGCCGACTGCGGCCTGCAACTCCGAGGTCTCCAGATCTTCGATAACGCCGGCGTCTCCGATCCCTATCGGGAGTACGAAGCGGCGGACGCCACCGATGTTTTTCTTGTCGGCGCCAGTTGCCGCAATCAATTTTGCAGGGCGAAGTTTGAGCGTCGGCAATGGTCCGTAAAGGTGAATGAGGTTCTCAAGACGCGCGGCCTGTGCGCCGGTGATGCTCTTGCGACGATGCGCGACGTAAAGTGCGGCAATCATTCCCCAGCCCACCGCTTCGCCATGCAGCAATGCCTTGTAGCGCGTTGCCTGCTCGATGGCGTGGCCGACCGTGTGGCCGAGATTGAGGATCATGCGCAGGCCGTTTTCGCGCTCATCGCGATTTACGACCGAGGCTTTCATGCGCATCGAAGCGGCGATCACCTTTTCGAGGGCCTTAGGATCGCGGCCGAGAACCGCATCGGCGTGTTCTTCCATAAAGCGCAGGAGGGCGCGATCGCGAATGATTCCCGCCTTAATGCTTTCCATGAGGCCGGAGCGCAGTTCGCGATCAGGCAGCGTACCGAGCACGTCGATGTCCGCAAAAACGGCAACAGGGTGGTGAAAGCTGCCCACGAGGTTCTTGCCCTCGGGAAGATTGACTCCCGTTTTTCCGCCAACGGACGAGTCGACCTGAGCGAGAAAGGTAGTCGGCACCTGAACGTACCGGATTCCGCGCATGAAAATCGCGGCCAAAAATCCGCCGACATCGCCAACGATGCCGCCGCCAAAGGCGATCAACATCGAACCGCGGTCGCCGCCCGCAGCCACAATCTGGCGCAACAGCCGGTCAACGCTCTGCATCGTCTTGTGCTTTTCGCCGGCAGGCAAGAACAGCGTGACCGGAGGCTCGGAGAATGATTTGAGAAACGCATTGCCCCACAGTGCCCAGATCTCCGGTGATGTGAGCACAAAGACACGGCGTGGCAGTTTTCCCGCTAAGCGTTGAATGCGCGGAGCGAGCGAGCCGATCAGCCCGCCGCCCGTTACCACATCGTATTTTGCCGAAGGAGTGTCAACTCGTATGGTTTGCACGCTGTTTCCATCCTAACGGAATGAAGCGCGTATCGGCTCCGTCTCGCTTCGTCGATGCCGTGTTGAATGATAGCCTCGAAAATGATGGTTCCAGTGTCTTCAGTGGACTACCTGGTGATGGGCGCGGGCGTAGCCGGATTGCGCGCCGCTATTGAACTGGCGAATCACGGCGAAGTGCTGGTGATCACGAAAGAATCGCTCGGTGAGTCGAATACCCACTACGCGCAGGGCGGCATTGCCGTTGCCGCCCAAGAAGATCAGGCGGACGTAAAGCTTCATTTTGAAGACACGGTTTCGGCCGGAGACGGGCTGGTATTTGAGCCGGCGGCTCGCGTGCTTGTCGGCGAAGGGCCGGAGCGCGTTGCCGAACTGATTGGGTGGGGCACCCAATTTGACAGCGAAGCCGGCAGACTGCTGCGAACGCGGGAAGGCGCGCACTCGCGGCCTCGCATACTCCATGCCAATGGCGATGCTACCGGCGCGGAGATCAGTCGGTCGCTGGTGGCATATGCTCATGCGCACCCGCGCATCCGTTTTGCCGAGTGGACGATGGTGACGAAGCTGTTGGCGGAAGATGGTCGCGTGATCGGCGCGGAGCTGGCTACAGCGAAGTTTGCGGACGGTGAGAGCCAGGAACGGAAGCGGGTCAGCGCCCGCTCTGTCCTGATTGCATCGGGCGGGGCTGGGCAGGTTTACAGCGATACCACGAATCCCGAGGTTGCTACGGGTGACGGCCTCGCGCTGGCTCTGGAAGCGGGCGCACAGCTTGCGGACATGGAGTTTTATCAGTTCCATCCGACAGCGTTTTCGCTCGAAGGCGCGCCTCGCTTTTTGATCTCGGAGGCGCTTCGCGGGGAAGGGGCAACCCTGCGCAACGATCGTGGTGAGCGGTTCATGGAGCGGTATCATCCGCTGCTTGAGTTGGCTCCGCGCGATGTGGTTGCGCGGGCCATCACGCGGGAGGGGTTGGGTGAAGCGGGGGAAGCGCGCGCGGTTTACCTCGATATGCGGCATGTGAAGGGCATCGATCTGCGGCAGAGATTCCCGGGGATCGGCCGGTTTCTGGCGCGGTATTCGCTGGAGCTATCATGGGATCTGATTCCTGTGCGGCCGGCTGCGCATTACCTGATGGGCGGCATTCGAACCGATCTGATGGGGCGGACGACGGTGCGCGGACTGTATGCGGCGGGCGAGGTTGCTTGCACGGGCGTGCATGGCGCGAACCGACTGGCTTCCAATTCGCTGCTGGAGGGATTGGTATTCGGTGCACGGGCTGCGGAGGCGATGATTGGAGATTCGCAGCCGCTAGTGGCGGTGGACGGAGATGTCTCTGAGACTGTGACGCCGGACGCTGGGGATGCGGTGCTCGTTGCGGACCATGTTCGCGCTTTGCGGCGCGCGATGTGGGTTGACGGCGGACTGCTGCGTTCTGCTTCAACTCTCCAGAGTGGACTGCGCGCACAGACGGAATGCGAATCTGGTCTCGCTTACTTCGAGCAGCAGGGGAAGAGCAGTCGGCAGCTTTTCGAGGCGCGGTCATTGGCGCGCGTGGCTCGGGCGATTCTGTGCTCCGCACTAGCTCGGGAAGAGAGCCGGGGAGCGCATTTCCGCAGTGACTATCCGCAGCGGAAGGATGAGCTCTCTGAGAGACACTCGATCTACACGGCGGATGGAATCGTCACATTTCAGTCTTTGTGAGGATGGTCAGGGTGACGGATGGTTGCCGGTTGCGGATTCGGCGGGGCCAGCGAACCAGGAAACTACAGCACAGATTGCGAGGATCGCGCCCATGATGGCGAGCGAGATCGTGATGGGGACTTCGAGCCAGTGCGATGCCAGCATCTTGAAGGCGACAAACGCGAGCATTGCGCCGAGGCCGTAGTGGAGGTAGCGCAGGCGATCGAGCAGAGCGGCGAGTGCAAAGTAGAGCGAGCGCAGGCCGAGAATCGCGGCGATGTTCGAGGTGTAGACGACGAAGGGATCACGCGAGACTGCCAGCACCGCGGGAATCGAATCGACGGCGAACAAGAGGTCAGTGACCTCGACGGCGAGAATTACCGGGAGCAGGGAACCCTTGGATGGCTGCAGCTTGCGAATCCACTCTGGAATGGCTGCGTGGGCGGATCCGCCGCGGACCAGCCTGAATGCGGCGTAGAGCAGAAACAGGCCAAAGACCCAGGTGATCCATTCGAAGCGCTGGATCAGTGTGACGCCGGCGGCGATGAACAGGGCACGCAGGATGATTGCTCCCGCGACTCCCCAGAGCAAGGCGGTGTGTTGCCGCTTTTCGCTGATGCGGAATCCGCGAAAGAGGACGAGGAAGACGAAGAGATTGTCGACGCTTAACGAGGTCTCTATCGCATAGCCGGCAACGAATTCTAGCGCCTTGTGATGGCTTTGCCCGAGAGCGATCCAGATGGCAAACACTGCTGTTGCGGCCACCAGGACGCCGGTCCATATCCATGCGGTCGCCTGTGTGCGGGGCTCATCTTTCCGATGCGCCGGCAAGAGGGCGTCTACGAGCAGCAGCACGAGGACTGCGCCGTGAAAACCAAGCCACCATCCCCAGGACGCGCCGGCGATCATTCTTTGAATGCTATAGGACAGTGGTCAGTGGATAGTGGACAGTGAACAGGGACCAAGAGAACAACAAGAGAACAAAAGAATGGGATCGGTGGTTTTTGTTCGGGCATCGTGCCCTGATCGGAACGCTCTTGACAGGCCCCCCTATTATGGGGCCTCTTTGGGATAAGTGCTCTTTTTCATGGATTACCAAGAGGGGTAACGCTAAAGATCTGTGTCGATGGGGGTTAGCTGTAGAGGTTTCTGCGGATTGAAGTTAGCTGCCGACCGTCTGCAGCCTCTCAGAGATCGGGGCTCAGGGAACGACTTGAAGCTGCACGGATTCAGCCTTTCCTGGGGAGAGATCTCGATTCAAGTTCATTGTGCTTTCCCACCCTTGCTACGCAAGGATGGGGCACCCAAGGGTGAAGGTGAGCCAAGGGTGGGCCATTCGCCATTTGGTTGGGAGAAGCAGGTCCTTCGCTCCGCTTACCCCACGAGCGCTTGCGTTCGCGGGGCCCCCAAGACGCTGCGTTCAGGATGATACTGCATTGGGGATGAAGAAAAGCAGGTCCTTCGACTGCCTGCGGTTGCTCAGTATGACGGATGGAGTTTGTCGGAGACGGATGGAGATTGTTGCTTTCACACAGGGCGTCAAAAGCAACTGCAGGTTCCTCCACTCCCCTTCGCTGCGCTGTGGGTCGGTCGGAATGACAGGCTTGTTTAGTTCGCGAAGGGTCGGCTGCGCCGCTTGCGATAGGAAACGCACAAGTGTAAGGATCAACCGCTGGTTTTACCGCTGATTGATGAGGCGGATGGTTTCCATGAAGACGTCGCCGTCGATGGCGAGGCTGCGGGCGCTGACTTTGTCGATGGTGTCTTGCACGGTGTGGTGGTAGCTGTTGTTGGGGCCGTAGTCGAGATCGATCACGTCGATGGAGGGTACGCCGCGATCGACAAATGGAAGATGATCGTCATCTACTGCTTCTTCCTTCTGGAAGAAGTAACGCTCATCGCCGAATTTTTTTGCGGCCTGGCGCACCAGATCGACTAGCCAGCCGGTGGAGCGGGTTTCGCGCTGGATGTCGAGATCCTTGTCGCCGATCATGTCGGCGAGCAGGAAGGCCTTGATGCGGTGCGCGGTTCCATCGCCGCTCCATTTGGCTGCGAGGTGACGGCTGCCATAGGTGGAGTCGGATGCGGACC
Organism: Occallatibacter sp.; assembly: GCF_035317045.1. Lineage (GTDB taxonomy): Bacteria > Acidobacteriota > Terriglobia > Terriglobales > Acidobacteriaceae > Telmatobacter. The sequence goes on along the minus strand of NZ_DATHHT010000044.1, from coordinate 27,421 downwards.
AGTGTTCGATGGCCTCTTCGCCGTCGAAGAAGGCCAGCCACACCGAGTAGCCTTCAAGTTTTTTGCCGCGCAATTCGTCGGCGATTGCCATCAGCAAGGCGGACGTTGCTGCTCCGTCGTTGGCGCCGACGAAGTTGATGTTGCGCAGGGGGTAGTTGGTTTCGTAGTGGGAGCCGAGGACGATGACTCCATCTTTTTTGCCGGGAAAGCGCACGATGAAGTTGTGCATGATGACCGGGCCGATGGGGGTGTTGGCGGTGAAGGTGTCTTCTTCAAGCTGATCGTGCTGGAAATGGGCTTTGAGGAACTGCTCAGCCTTCACGTGGCCGGGGCCGGTGGGCCAGCGTGGACCGATGGCGGCGAAGGTACGCGCGTATTCGTAGGCGTTACCGCCGTTGAAGTGTTGCTGGGCGGGGAGGGTGCTGGGGATGAAGAGGATGGAGAGGGCTGCGATCCATTGCCAGATCTTCGCTTTCCCCGGTCTCAACCACCCCAGCGACGAAGACCTGTCGCCGGGGACCCCGGTCAGAAGCGAGACCGGGGGCACCCAGGGTCTGATCGCGATGCGCTTCCAGAGCGATGGGGTCATACCGCGGCCTCTTTGGCCTTTCTGCGCGAGGGATGGACCCACCATGCAACACCGATGCCGATAAGGTAGAGCGCGAGCATGGGGATGGCGTAGATGCACATCGTCCACGGATCAGGGCTGGGGCAGATGACAGCAGCCACGATAAAGACGGCGAGAATGGCGTAGCGGATGTTCTTCCAAAGGAACCTGGGGCTGACGATGCCGAACATGGCGAGGAAGAAGATCAGAATCGGCAACTCGAAGCTGATACCGAGGCCGAGGATGATGGACAGAAAGAAGCTGCTGTAGTCCTCAATGGTGATCATGGGCGTGAAGTTGTGCCCCATCTTAACGATGAGGATCTCCATGGCGCCGGGCAGAACGTAAAAGTAGCCAAAACTCGCGCCAGCCATGAACAGTCCCACTGTGGCCAGCATGAAGGGCCAGACAAAGCGTTTTTCTTTCTGGTAGAGACCGGGCGCGATAAATAGCCAAACCTGAAAGAGAATGAAAGGGCTTGCGAAGATGGCCCCGGCCAGCAGCGCAACCTGCAGATACAGGTTGAGCGCATCCATGGGATGGGTAAATACCAGGTTTTTGCCGATCTTCAGGAGGGGCCTCTGGAGCAAGTTGAGCAGCACATCCTTGAAGATCCATGCCACTATGAATCCGGCGGCGAGGTAAAGTGCGGAGTGGACGATGCGCTTGCGGAGCTCGTCGAGGTGCTCCATCAGGCTCATGCCGGGGAGTTCGGCGCGCTCGGAGACGGCGGCGCGCGCCTTGCCGATGGCTTCGGTGGCATCAACCATGCTGGTTCAGAGCCTCGGCGGGGTCGGCTGATTGGTTGAGGAGGGTTTTCGATTCAACAGGACTTGTTTCCGGCGGAGGCGGTATTGCCGGGGAGGGGGCTGGCGGCGTTTCCGCTGACGGTTCTGATACGTGGTTAGGGCGCGCGGCTGCAACTGTCTCGCCAGTGGAAGGCGGCATGATGCGGGGGGCGGAGTCGATGCTTGCGCCTGGGTCCGATGTATCCGTTGGGCTGAGCACGGGTTCAGAGCCGGCGGTCGAAGACGGCAGCTCAAGTGACTTTGCGGGCGGATCGGCCGAAACCGAAGCCTGTTCTGTTGCTGCAAGAGCGGCCAGGGAGCGTTGACGTTCCTCTTCCTTCTTGCGGCGTTCGGCCTCCTCGGAGTTGCGTAACTCCTCTTCCATCTGGAACTTGAAGTCGTTGGAGGCTTTGCGGAACTCGTACATGAGCTTGCCGATCTGGCGGCCGATCTGGGGCAGGCGTCTGGGCCCAAACACCACGAGCGCCATCACCATGAGGATGAGGGAGTCCACCATCGACACGGTGCCCAGCAGGATTGGAGGGTATGCGCTCATGAAGGCCAATGATAACTGTATGTGCACGGTACTCACAAACATCCGCCGTTTGGCGTCATCCCTTTTACGCGACACGGCTGCGCATGGATGCAGCTTTGGTAAAATCGTAGGCGATGGTAGCGCCCAGCGCGGGCTGAATTGTGAGTCCGCCGGAGACCGGGCGCATCCATTGAGTAGAGGGCTGCAACATCCCCGTGGGTGGGTCGCTGCGGAGCAGGTCTGGTGGAAATTGCCGGGCAAGTTCGCAGAGAATGCGCATCCGCTGCAGCCGCTGATTGCTTTCAACATCCCCGTTCGCTGGCGCTATTGAGCCGGGCGGACTGAAGGCGGACCAAGGTGAATCTGATTATTGACGAAGAAACGGCGGCGGCGCCGGAGACTGGCAATTCCTGCAGCCTGGAAAACTACCTGGCTCTTCCCGACCACACCATGGATGAACGGATCGCGAAGGCTCGCGAACGACTTGGCGCGACCACCATTCTGCTGGGCCACCACTACCAGCGCGACGAGGTGATTCGCTTCGCCGACTTTACGGGTGACAGCTACAAGCTGTCGAAGGTTGCTGCCGAGACGGACGCGAACTACATCGTGTTTTGCGGTGTGCATTTTATGGCGGAGAGCGCCGACGTGCTTGGGCGCGACAATCAGCAGGTGATTTTGCCGGACCTGAACGCCGGCTGCTCGATGGCGGACATGGCGGAGATATCGCAGGTGGAAGCCTGCTGGGAAGTGCTCACGCACTTTCATCTTTCGGACGAGATTGTGCCCATTACCTACATGAATTCGACAGCGGCGATCAAGGCTTTTTGCGGCGAGCGTGGCGGACTGGTGTGTACTTCATCCAATTGCCGGGCGGCCTTTGAGTGGGCATTTGCGCGCGGGAAGCGCATCCTGTTTCTGCCGGATCAGCACCTGGGGCGCAATACGGGCTTTGCGATGGGGATCAAGCTGGAGCAGATGGCGGTGTGGGATCCGTGGGGGCTGCAGGGTGGGCAGTCGGCATCGACGCTCGCCGACAGCAGGATTCTGCTTTGGAAGGGACACTGTTCGGTTCATCAGCGATTTCTGCCGAGCCACGTGGACGAGATTCGCGCCAAGCATCCGGGCGTCAAGGTGATCGTGCATCCGGAGTGCCGCTGGGAGGTTTGCCAGAAGGCGGACGCGATGGGGTCGACGGAAGGGCTGATCAAGATTGTCGAGGAGGCTCCAACGGGCACGACGTTCGCGGTTGGAACCGAGATCCACCTGGTGAATCGACTCGCACGGCGATTTGCGGCGGAGGGCAAGCGCATTCTGAGTCTCGACGATCATGGCTGCCTTTGCACGACGATGTATCGCATCAGCCCGCAGCACCTGGCGTGGGCGCTGGAAAACCTGGTTGAAGGCCGCGTTGTGAATCGCATCAAGGTGCGTGCTGGCGTGAAGGGGTGGGCCCGCGTCGCGCTTGATCGGATGCTTGAGATCGGCTGAGCAGATCTCTACCTCAGGCCGCTACGCTCATGCGTTCTCGCGCGGTTCGGTGAATTTCAATTCGTTGCCGAACTCGTCGCGCACTCTGAAATCGCGATTGCCCCATGGCTTTTGCTCAATTTTTTGCGTGATGGTCGCGCCTGTGGCTTGCAATTCGGCAAAGAGTTGATCGAGGTCCGGGGTGAAAATATGAACACCCACCGCGGTGGGCTTTGTCACTGAGTTTGCGAACAAGTGAATTGCTACGCCATCGCGCTCAACGATGGCATATTCATTTTCAGGTAATCGCATGACGACTTCGAATCCAAGTTTCCGTTCATAGTAGGTGAGGGCGTCGTCGAGGTTTGCGGAAGGCAGTTCCGGTGCAAGGCGGGTGAGTTTGGCCATGATGGATTCTCCGTCGGACGGTAGCATTAGCAGGGAGATCAGGGTAGCAGTCGCACAGGACTGGGGGCACAATTTTTTGATGCTATTTAAGATGCGACGAAAGTGACTAGTCCGGTTACCGAAGATGCTGGTCGAGCCAGCGCGTCCGTCGTATCCTTAACCTAGGAAACTCTATTGAAAACTTTCACCATAGACGAAGCGCAATCGCTATTGCCCCTGATGGAGTCGTTGTTGAAGCGCGCCATTGAGGGCAAGCGTGCCGCGCAGGAGATTGAAGCGCAGATTGCCGAGCTGGGACGGCGGATCTACCTGGCCGGAGGCATGCGCGTAAATGTAGCGGAGGTAGGGAGGCAGCGCACTGAGATGGAAGATCACCTGCAGCGAGTACGCGAGAGCATTGCCGAGATCGATTCGATCGGCGTGCAGGTGAAGGATGTCGAAACGGGCCTGCTCGATTTCCCCTGCCGTGTCGATGACCAAGTGGTGCTGCTCTGCTGGCGCATGGGGGAGACGGCAATCGAGCACTGGCATACGGTTGAGGACGGTTTCAAGGGGCGCAAGCCCGTGGATGAGCGTTTCCGGCGCCGATCGAACTCAAGCAACAACCGCCCAAACTGAATTGCGCCTTGCCGGCGCTGTAAACTGGCAGCCTCTATGTACGTTTCCGAGCAAGAGGTTCGCGCAGTTCTTACCTATGAAGCCCTGATTCCGGCGATCCGCGAGGCGCTCATCGACTACTCCGCGGGCCGCGTGAATCAGCCGCCGCGCATGATTCTTCGCGCAGGCAATGCGGAAGGCCATCGCAATGGCTGGTTCGGCGTCATGCCTGTCGTTGCGGGTGACGTGATGGGCGTCAAGACTGTTACGTTCTATGCGGGTAACGATGAACTGGGCCTTCACACACACATGGCGATCGTCGAGCTCATTCGACGCGAGACCGGAGAGCCGCTGGCGCTGATGGATGGCCGGCTGATCACGGAGATGCGCACGGCGGCGGTGTCTGCGGCGGCGTTTGCGGGCATTGCACTGCTGCATTTTGAGTCCGCGCCCACAAGCTTTGGCATCATCGGCTCGGGTGTGCAGGCCCGAGCGCATATTGCCGCGCTCGGGCATGTGTGGCCGGAGATGTGTGAGATTCGCATCGCGAGCCGCAAGGCTTCGAATGCAACGCGTCTCGCGGAAGAGATGGGTGCGCGCGCAGTCCCCGTCGAGGAGGCTGCTGCTGCCGACGTGGTGCTAACGGCTACAACTTCGCCTGTGCCTGTATTGCAGGGGAAGTGGCTGAAGCCGAATGCGCTCGTGCTTGCTGTTGGCGCCAGTGGTGCGAGTGTGCGCGAACTCGATGATGAAGCCATGCTTTCCAGCTATGTCGTTGCGGAAGGCAGATCGTGCGTCGAACGGGAATCCGGCGATGTGATCCTCTCGGGTGCGAAGGTCCGGGCTGAAATTGGAGAGATTCTTGCGGACCCTTCAACTGCAAAGATTCCACGCGATCAGCGCATCGTCTTCAAGTCGGTTGGAATGGCTATTGAAGACATCACCGCGGCGCGTATCGTGTGGCAATCGCAACAGACGAGCGCAAACCACTAACTGATCGAGTTATGGTATCGATTGCATGCGGGTTATCTCTTGGAGAAGAGAAGTGCCTCGCTTTCTATAAGCGTGCTCTATCCGCGCTGCCGCGATGACATCCAGGAATTGATGAGATAAAACGACCTATGTCTCTTTCTTCGAAACATGAATCCCGCCCTGGCCCATTTCGTCTAATCGTATGTAAGCCGACTCTGCATATTGTTTTTGCAGAGCGCGATTGAACTCAAACATTGGAGTAACTACGTTGAAGAATACTGGACTCATCTCTTTCCCCGTTGCAGCATTGTCGATTGCACTGCTTTTGCCCAGGCTCACGTATGCCCAGAGCACTGTGAATTCACAATCCGCGCAAGACTCAGTTAGTCAGTCCGACGATCTCGCAGCACAGCAAGCGGCGCGAATGGTGCCTGCGCGCGCTTATCTGATAAACAAACTCGACTCGAAACACGCTCAGCCTGGCGCGTCATTCATCGCGAGCCTTAGCGAAAGTGTCCAGCTTGAGAACGGCCCCAAATTACCTCGCGGTACGCAACTTGCCGGCACTGTCGCAACGAACAACGTGCAAGCCGATGGAACATCAAGGTTCGCATTGAACATTACACAAGCGCATCTGAAGAACGGAGAGACCATTCCGGTGAAGGCAACCATCGTCGGCGTGTGGGGTCCGCAGAGCCAAACTGCTCAAGGGTATGCCGTGGCGCCGGGTGAAGAGGAGGCAAACGAATGGACGGAGAAGATTCTCACAGTTGATGAAATTAACGCAACGTCAGGCGCAGATCTGCACAGCGAAATTGCCGACGCGAACTCTGGCGTCTTGGTCGCGAAGAAGCATAGCGTTGTAAAGCTCGCAGCGGGAAGCGAACTGGCCCTCGCAATTGCAGAACAGGACAATGGTCAGCAAACAGGAAACTGATCCAACCCAATTCCTGCGAGGTTTTTGATGACAGTGTCCCAAAGTTTCGGCTGGAGGGTTGACCCTCCGGCCGAAGTTTCCTGAGCACTCTAAGTCTTATCCGCATCGCAAAAAGATGCCACAGAAGTGTTGGTGATTTCTGTGTGCATCCTCTTCCGTCATCCACGTTATCGGCGTTATGCTCGACGCGACTGAGGCACATTCTTTCATTGAAAAATGGAAACCGGAGCGGCTTTCGGCTGGAACAGAGGATCGGCTGAGCGAATTAGCCTTTTCCCGCGTCCTTGCTGGCAGATGGGAAAATAAGACCACTCTGTCCTAAGCTGAAATGGGACAGATGCGCCGGGAAAGGTTAACCTTAGAACGGCATAGGGCAACCCCGGTTTTGGAGTGACGGCCATGAGGACTCGTTATTGGGCAGGTCTGGCGGTGGCGGCATTTTGCCTGACAGGCTGCAAAGGTTTTTTTGATGCGTTGCCAAGTACAGGCGGCGGTGGTGGTGGAACGGGGACGACAACTCTCAGCAGCGGCGACATCTATGTCCTGAATGTCGCGACGAGCCAGATGGTCGGTCTCTTCGTCAACGCCGGAAAGCTGACGACTCTGCCTGGAAGCCCGTACACGCTCTCTGCTGCTCCGATCGCCATCGCGGTTGCGCCGAATGACGCCTCTCTCTACGTCAGCACATTGGGCGGCATCTTCGTGTACAACATCGACACTTCGACGGGGCAGCTGACCATTGGGAATTCAGGCCAGCCCATCTCATCGGATCCTGCAACAAGCATGCAGGTGGATTCCACCAGCACGTGGCTCGTGGAAGGTGTTTCTGGAGCTTCCAACTTATTTGCAATCCACGTGAGTGCGTCTACCGGGTTGCTGGCCTCGAACACTGAACAAACCGTAGTGCTGCCATCGACGACGCTCGAGCAGGTTGCAATCTCTCCGGACAACACATTCGTCCTGGCAGCCATAGGCTCAGCCGGCACGGCTACAGTCCCCTTCAATCCCAACAACGCCAACCCTTTCGGAACTGTGGGAACCATCAACGTCAAGAACGCGAACGGCGCCGCGCTTTCCGTTGCCTTCGATCCGGTTGTTACGGGTTCCACGGCGCCCCGGCTGTTTTATATCGGAGAAACGGTGGCAACCTCGGGATCGAACACCGGCGGTTTGCGGGCTTTCAACTTCAGCACGGTGAAGGAAATCACAGGCTCGCCGTTTGCGATTGGCGGGCTCGCCCCCTCTTCCATCCTGCCGCTTTCCACCGGTGATTTCGTGTATGTGGTGAGCAAGCAGACCAGCAGCGGCGCAACTGGAGTCATCGCGGGATTCTCGATTACGAGTGCGAACAGCGCGCTCACCCTGACGGCATTAAGCAGCGGCTTCGCTACGGGCGCCAATCCCCAGGCACTTGTGGAAGACAGTACACACACGTTCGTTTTCGCCGCAGACTTCGGCGGCAGTCCCGACCTGATCGGGTACAACTTCGACGCCACCAAGGCAGGCAATCTTGACCCTGTGATCTCCAATGCGACGGGGACAGATCCGGTGCAGGCCGGCGCTGTTGCAGCCCTTCATTGATGGGTCGCCTGTCGCGCGAACGAGCATTGCTGGTATCCTCAGATAGATCCTCCTGGCTGTGTTCATTCGATTGCCAAATCCCTCCGTCTCATCTGTCCGTTGCGCTGTGGCAAGAATTTCCGCGCTGGTCGTGTGTGTTTCTCTTCTGCTGACCTCGGGATGCGGCCGGTTACATCGCCAGGCGCATGAGACGGTCTACGTCTCCGCCAGACAGATGTACCTTAAAGACCGCGTAGCCGCCGTATCGAACCGTGTGGGAGAAGTTGTCAATGGGCAGCAGCTCGAAGTCCTGGAACACGGTCGCCGGTTTCTCCGCGTCAAGACCGACAAGAACGAAATCGGCTGGATTGAAGAGCGCGCCGTGATTGATTCCAAGGCCTATGACGCGTTTGCGCATATGGGAACAGAACACAAACAGGATCCGGTGGTCGCGACGGGAATGCTGCGGGACGATATCTATCTGCACATTAGTCCCGGCCGCAATACCGACCGTTTCTATCTGCTGCCCGAGAATGACAAGGTGCAACTGCTGGTGCGTGCCTCGGTGCCGAAAGCAGCACCCGGCGAACCGATCGAGCCCAAGAAACATCCCGTTCGCCCTCCTGCGAACGCGCTCAAATCTGGTTCAACTTCGAAGCAAGCACCGGCAGCCAAATCCGGATCGTCGACGCCGGCGAACGCGCGCGATTTGGGGGATGTCGCGAAGGCGGAAGAGCCCGAAGTCCCCATGGAAGACTGGTGGCTGATTCGCGACGGCCAGGGGCGCACCGGCTGGCTGCTGTCGAGCCGCGTGGATGTCGATGTGCCCGATGAGATCGGCCAATATGCTGAAGGCCAGCGCATCGTGGGCGCTTACGTCCTGACCCACGTGAACGATGCCGAGGCAGACGTTCCCAATCACCAGGTTCCGGAATATGTAACCGCGCTGAGTCCACCGAAGTCAGGATTGCCTTTCGATTTCGACCAGATCCGCGTTTTCACGTGGAGCGTGAAGCATCACCGGTATGAGACGGCCTTCCGAGTCCGTCCAATCCAGGGATTTCTGCCGGTGAAGGTCTTGACCCAGCCGGGGCAGAGTGGCACTGAACCTGTGTTCAGCTTTCGAATTTCGGGCTCCCCCAATGTGTCCGTCGATCCAGATACGGGAATCACCAAGCCTGTAAATCCGCGAACCATCACCTACGTGATGCGCGATAACCTGGTGCGCCGGATTGGCCCCGACATGGCCGCGATCCCTACATCGCATGTGCCGGGAGAAAAATCAAAATCGGGCGCGGCGGGGAAGAAGAGGCGCCGGTAGGTTGGTGCGCAAAACTTCGGCGTTGATCTCGGCACTTGCAGAACGATGACGTTGATAGCAGTGCGGCAAAAAAAGCAACTGCAGGTTCCTCCACTCCCGTTGGTCGGTCGGAATGACAACGCGGGAGAATTAGCGTTGCGCGATGGGTGCGGGTTGTTGAACTATGTGCACGGCCGCTGCAATTCGTGTCGTTAGCAGGGCACGGTTGGGGATACGCGTCGAAAGCGCGATCCGGCTCATCGTCCCGGGAATCAGCGACAGCAGGACGGGAGCAATGGTCCGAGCCAAGGGAGTTACCATCGCTCGCGAAAGCCCCGATGCAAACCACATGCCCGTTCGAAGCTGATCGGTCACACGGAGTAAGTAATCGCCCGGGCTCCTGCCGTCGAGATACATCTCCGCTGCGAGAACGCCGGTGTGCAGCGCGATCGACATCCCATCGCCGGTAAACGAGGGGATCACAGCCGCTTGATCCCCCACCCGCCATATGCCATTTGCAGGGCCGCCAAGATGGCCGTAGGGAATCGGAGAGATTGCCAGCGGTTTCTGCCAGCGTGGCGCGGCGCTTGTCAGTCGCTCGTGAAGGGCTGGCAATTCGTTCTGCATGGATTGCAACAACTCTTCCCAGCCGCCGAGGAGGCGCAATGTTTTTCGACGCACTACGAGGCATAGATTAGCTGTTCCATCCTCGACCATCGCAAGACCGCCGTAGCCGCTGCGAAACAGAAACAGCTCCATGGTTCCGCGAAGAATCTCGGATTGCGCCGGAGCCAGGCGCCAGTGCATTTTGAAACCGACAAGGTCTGCCTGGGTCGCTCCGCTGCGTTCCCATGCATTCACGTCATGTTTTCCGGTTGCGAGAAAGATGGTCGCGGCCTGGATCGCCTCTCCTCCGCGAAGGCGAACGGACCAGCCGCCATCGGACGCTTCGAGTCGGTCAACACATGCGCCGCGGCGCACTGTGCATCCCGCCTCCTGTGCCTTGACGAGTAGCGATTCGTCCAGAATGCGCCGGGACAGGGACAGTGCGGTGAATGGAAGACGCGCTTCAACGGTCCTCGCGCCGGAATGGAATCGCACGCGCTGGATGGTATGAGCGCCGTGATCGAGGGGCTCGATTCCGGCTTGGCGCAGATAATGAATGGCCTCTGCGCTCAGGAATTCGCCGCAGACTTTGTGGTGCGGCTCGCGCTCTTTCTCGATCAGCAGGACCTCGCGGCCGGCGGCGGCAAGGCGCATCGCTACCGTTGACCCTGCGAGGCCTCCGCCAATTACGAGGTTCTCTACGGAAGCGCGGGTCATCGGTGCGGCTTCTTTCGCCCGACGCACAGTCGACCCGGTGTGAATCCTTCAATTACGATTTCGCGCTCAGGAAGGCCGGCAGCGGCACACATGTTTCGCCAGTCCTCCGGCACAAATGCGCGGGCGAAGGAAACGGGGCCATCATGCTGGACAAAGGGATGCAGACCCGCCAGTCGCGAGAACGCCTTGAAGAGATGATAGGGAATCGGTGCGCGGGAAAGGTCGTTGATGAACCACCCCACGCGCGCGTGTTCCTCCATCCACTGGAGAAAGCGGACAACATCACTTTCGATCAGGTGATGGGTGAAGAGCGAGCTCAGGACAATATCGATGGGTCCCGTGTTTCGGTAACGGAAAACGTCGGAGGCCACCCACTCGATAGCGCTCGTCTTTTGGGTGGCGCCAGCAGCCACTGCTACCGATTCGGGATTGAGATCGCAACCTGTCAACATCACGCGGATCTTCTGCTCCCGTGCCCAGGTCTCAATTCGCCGAAGAGTGTCGCCGAATCCGCAGCCGACGTCCAAGATCCGTACCGGCGTCTGAAACCGCTGCAATTCAAGAGACTCAAGCCAGTTGAGGGTGGGCCTGTACCCCAGAAACCAGCGGTTGACTCTACTGAGATCGCGGAGGCAGGCCTGCATCACTTCCCGACTGCATGGAGCGTCCATCAGCTCCGTCAGATCGGCGCGCTTGCTGAAGTCGAGCGCATCAGGCGGCATGGAAGAGCATCGTCTCCGCAGTCACGCCGGGCCCGAACGACATGGCGCACCCGTGCTGCCCCGAGCGCGCCTGCTTCAAGATGCTGTGCAAGACAAACATTACCGTGGCAGACGACATGTTGCCGAAGGAAGCGAGAACTTCGCGCGATTGTTGCAGAGAATCTTCGCGCAGACCGAGTCCTTTTTCGACAGCATCGAGTACCGTTCTTCCGCCGGGGTGCACTGCCCAGAGATCAATGTCCAGTGGGTCCTTTCCTGGCGTGATCAAGGGTCCCACTTCTTTCATGGCCTTGGAAATCTCGGCCGGCACGTGTCCCGAAAGATGCATGTCGAATCCCATTTCGCGAATCTTCCAGGTGATCAGGTGACTGGTCTCCGGAATGCGCAGGGCACGAAAGCTGTCGATGCAGAGACCGGCGGGATTGGCACTAACCAGGCAAGCTGCGCAGCCATCGGCGAAGAGCAGGAATGACAGCAACTGCTCGAGTTCCTGCGTCTCCTGCATGTGCAGGGTGCAGAGCTCAAGATTCAAAATCAGAACATGAGCATCGGGCACCGATCGTACGATGTGATGCGCGGATTTCAGGGCGTTGATAGCGGCGTAGCAGCCCATGAAGCCGATCATGGTTCGTTCCACCGAGGGATTCAATCCAAGATGATCCACAATGTCATAGTCGAGCCCGGGGGCATAAAGCCCGGTGCAGGACGTGACAATGACATGCGAAATTTTCGCGCGCTCCTGGGCGGTCAATCCAAGCTTGTTCAATGCGCACGCGGCCAGTTGCGGCGCAAACTTTTCAAAGGTCTGCATGCGGCGGGCGGTCCCCGGAAAGCGTCCGGTAGCATACAGATCTTCAGAGTCTCTCCAGGTTCCGTTGTCGCCCGGGATCGCCTGCAAGAATGAGAAGCGGTGTTCAATCGCCGACATTCGCACCATGCGCCGGAAAAGCGACCGCATGGTTCCTTGCTGCAACATGCCCTCGGCAAACTCGACGAATGGGCGATGCACATCGTGCGGCGGCACCGACGTTGCGATGCGATTGATATAGGCAGAAGTCACGCTTTACCTCGGTCGCGAAATAATCGCTCTAGACATTCTTAGATTCATGGGGGGCGGATGGTGTCATCGAAATGTAATGCTGATTTCAGCAAATTGTTTCGCAATCGGATCAGTTTTCAGCCCGTGAACATCTGAAATAGGGATTACCACTGAACTCCCGGATACAGGCTGGGCCACCGATATGCGTGGAATTGGTAGGCGTTGGGGGTGGTGCCCTGCCAGATTACCTGCGTCGCCTGCGGGTTCAGCTCCTGCACGATCGCGCCCGTCACTGCGGCGCTGAAGTTTGCATGGATGTCCCCATTGGGCAGGAGATCCGCGTTGCCTCCAAAGAAAGAGAAATAGCTCGGCGGCGGCTCGTAGTGCGTTACCAGCGTCGCGGTCATGTTTCCTTCGTTCAACTCGAGCACGGGGATTGTGGAATAACAGGTCGGAACGGGCGGCTTGAGCGGCTGGCACAACACCGGCCCGGATGGAAACATCCGGTCGTTGCCGTTGTCCAGCAAGCCTAGCCGAAACACGCCGGAAGTATTCGACGAAAAGAAGCTCAGACCGTGCTGCGCATAGAACCAGTCGGTGGGATCAACGCCGCCCGCGAGCTTGAAATCGCCGCCCTCACCCAGTCTCCACATCACATTGCCGGAGCCCGTGCCGTCGAGGAAATTGATCTTGATGATCCAGTTCTGGTGGCGGATTGACAGCAGCAGATTGTGGTCGTCGCTCGAATAGACCATGTCGTTCGAGTGAGTCCAGTCAGGGAAGTTCATGGGATGCCGGTTGACGTCGAGATGATCGAAGGTGTTCCACACCCAGTCGGGATTGCCATTTGCGTCCACATCGATAATGGCGTCGCCAATCACCGATGTCGTTGCCGGTTGGCCTGGAAGGTTGGTGTAGGTCTTGTTATATGCGGCCAGCATCACCCAGTGGCCGTTGGGCAATGCGATCACGCTGTGATGAAAACTCTTGAAGGCGTAGACATTTCCGCCTGCATCGCGCAGATTGGACGAAGCGAGTTTCTGGTTCAGCGTGTCCATGGTGATCTCGCGAACCATGTTTCCGGCGAGGTCGACTTCGCGAACGTCATTGACCAAGCCCAGTGTCCCGTTCACTGTGGTTGAGGAAAGGTATGAAATGAGCATCAGCATGTTCCCGTCGGGCAGAAGCTGAATGCCCTGGATCAGATCGACAGTCGAGCCCTGGTAGAGATACGACCAAATGATGTTGCCCTGCAGATCCGTGGCATAGGCCTGGATCACGTTTGACGGGATCACCGTATTCCAAATCTCGACGCCCGGTTGAGGCGTTCCGCCATTGGGAGAGGAAATCTGGACGGCCGGGGTCGGCGGCGGCGTTCCGGTGGTGCAGGTGTGGTCAGCATCGTTGTAGGTCGCGCCGTTATCGAGCGCGACCTTTGCCCGCATGTGATAGAGAGTCTTGCCCATCATTCCGGCAACCAGCACTTTTACCGGGCCGCCGCTGGCGCCGCTCGGGACCTGCCAGGTGTTCAGGCCATAGTCGGTGGTCTTCCCGAATTCAACTGACACCTTGCCGGATGAGGGGAGACTCATGGTGTATGCCGCCACAAGCGGACTTCCGGTCGCGTCGGGGCACGCTACCTGGCCAGCGGGAACGATGGCGGCGATGGCGGTCGCAAAATTCTGCTGCGGTGAAGAGGCAAGCGCAGCCGTGACCGAGATGTTTTCAGTCTGCGTGATCACGGCCGGTGCGGTGTAGTTGCCCGCGGTATCGACCTGGCCCGTTGCCGGAATTCCGCCAACGACACTGTTGACGAGCCACTCAATGGTGCCGCCTCCCGCTGCGGTCGCGGTGAATTGGAATTTTTGTCCCGGCGAAAGTGCGACATATGTCGGGGAAATCGTGACAGACCCTCTCTGGATGGGAGTGCCGGGTCCGCTGGGGATAACTGCGTTCGGGTTGATGAAGTAGCCACAACCGGATAAGAGAGGGGCAAGACAAAAGACGAGAAGGTGAGCGGGTGAGAACAGCCACCGTCGCTCAACCTGTCGCAAGACTGCGCTCTGGCAGCACAGTTGATTGCGGCCGAACGTTGGGGAAGTTCTCATCAGCCACTCACAACCTATAAAGGCGGGGAAGTCTCAGTCAAATACAACGGAACCAGTGCTGAAGCTATTGACGGACGCAGCCACGAGAAGGGTGCCTGGCAGGGTTGGAATTTTTCCGCAGACCGCGCAGAATTGGTTGCCGGAACGAGACTTAGGGAAATTTTGGAAACGCAACGGTGGTTCAGCCGCGCTTGCGGAGTTCATGTTCGACAACGCGGAACATCTCCGATTCGGGAGCGGGTTTGCCTGTCCAAATCTCGAACTGACGCGCACCTTGCTGTACGAACATTTCGATTCCGCTGATGACCGGGATGCCGCGCGATTTCGCCAGCTTCAAAAGCGGCGTTTCAAGCGGGTTATAGATCATGTCAAAAACGAGGCCTGCATTCAGCTCGTTTTCAGCGATGGGAAGCACCTGTTTTGTCCCCGGCATGCCACAGGGTGTGGCGTTGATGATGACATCGAAGCGCTGTTTAGCCAGCAACTCGTGTTTGAGAGATTTTGCCTTCGCCTGGCGCGCCAAAGTCACGGCGTGTTCGTGAGTGCGATTGACGACCAGAACCTCCGCGCCCTGCTCGACGAGGCCGAAGACAGCCGCACGCGCAGCGCCACCTGCTCCGAGGACCGCAACGCGAGCGCCTTTCAGCCTGAGGCGGCGCTCCAGGGGCCGGATGACTCCGGCTACGTCGGTGTTGAATCCATAGAGTTTTCCATCCGCGCCCATGCGCAGGGTATTGCAGGCACCGATGCGCGCGGTGAGCGGGTCCATGTTCGCCAGGTGCGGCAAGACCTCAGTTTTCAGCGGCATGGTGATGGCGCAGCCGGCCAGCGGCAGTTCCAGCGCGAGGGCTAGCAGGTCCTGCACCGACTTTGCCTTCAATGGAAGGAGTACGGCATTCACGATTTCGCGGCGAAAGGCTGCGTTGTGCAGCAGAGGCGAGAGAGAATGGGCGATAGGGTTTCCAGCGACGCCAAAGACGCGGGTCGCCTGGTCGAGATGCTCGAGCCGGTAGACGTCGCGGAGGGTCTCCGCTGTCGCCTGTCCAGGCGCTGTCTCGGTGTCTTCAGAATAAGACGCAAACGTAAAGGCTGCGCCTGCGCGCGGGCCAAGTACGCGGCTTACAAGTCCCTCTTCGCCCATCGCGATGCCCACGAAGTGGGAGGCAAGGGAGTGATCTTCGATGACTCGCAGGACCGCAAGATTGTCGGCGAGGGTGCGCGCAGTTGACACCACTTTCACGAAATCGGGCTTGAAGGCTTCAATGCGGTCGGCTGCCTGATCCAGGCCCTTCGTACGGCTAAAGTCGTGAAAGCTGATCAGCAGAGCCGCGCCAGCCGCTCGCAGTTTGGTTAGCTGGGCTGTCTTGGCTTCTTCGGCGGATTCAACTTCCAGATCGATGATCTGGCATCCCGTCTGGGCCGCCTTGGTCAGGATTTCGAGCTGAGCGGTGAGCGGCCCGTCGAATCCTCCGCCATGCGACTTGCGACGGCAGGTGGCGATGACTGTGGCGTCTTTGTGTTCGCCTAAGAATTGCTTCAGGTAAGAGAAGGCATTGGCGGGCTTCGACAGGGAATCGAGTCTCAGCTCGAGGAACTTGAAGTTCTTAACAGCCGACTCGGCCCGGTCAAACAATTCCGCCGGCGAGGTGCCCTGAATGGCAACGCACAGTTTCCCGACTCTCAGACGCTGAGCTGCCGGAGGAAGGGGTGGGGGTGGCGGAATGGCGAGGGCTTGCGGCATTCTCGTTCAATTGACGCATCTTAGATGGCTTTGGGTTTCGTATGCAACAGCAAGATAGGCCCTTTCGTAACTTTCTCGCGTGGCTATGGTGCTGGGTCCCCCACCCATACTCTCTCGATAAGTTCGGCAATTTCAGAGGCTCACAGCGACGTGAATCGCCGCAAAGTCCTCTGCCTGTGTAGTTTATACGAAGAGAGATCTGTGGAACTGCGGCGGGCCTGGTAACTGGATAAAGCAGTCGAGGTCCTCTGCATTAGATTCAGGCTAGTCTAATCGGCGAAATTACCTGCAAAAAATGGGCGAACATTCGTCCTTTGTTTTGAGCCAGTTAGCTAGCGGTGCTGCGATTCAGGACTTGCCACCATTTGGTGTCGCGGGCCGAGTTTTGCAGGGACCAGTTCTCCTACTCTTCGCGAAGCGTGGTCGCCGGGTCGATTCGGGCGATGCGGAGGGCCGGGATGGTTGCTGCCATAAGGGTTACAGCTGCCAGAGTTACGACGACTGCGAAGAGGCTGGGCGCGTCGAAGACGCCTACGCCGTAGAGGACGCTGCGCATCGTTCGCAACACGAGGAAGCAGAGGACCAGGCCAAGCACAAGGCCGACGCCCGCAGCGCGAACTCCGGAGGACGAGACGTGCGTTATTGCCTGGCGGATGGTCGAGCCGAGCGCGATGCGGATGCCGATCTCGCGGGTCCGCTGCGTTACCAGGCTGGCCACAAGCGCGAAGATGCCCACGGCACTGAGCAGAAGAGCGAGACCCGCCATAGTGCCGAGCAGGGCAACTTCGACGCGCTGCTCGGAAAGAGCCTCGGCCTGAAGATCGCTCATACGATAGAAGCCGGAGAAGGGAAGCGCCGGATCGACGTTGGCCAGTGCCTTTTGCATTTGCCCGGTCAATCCTTCCACTGGTCCTGCAGTGCGGACCACCCAGCTCGGCTGGAACCAGACATGAACGCCGAGCATCGGCGCAGCAACCTGAGTGGCGGGAACGTATATGGTTTCTTCGCTCTGGATGGGGGCGGTGGCATTCAGGCCAGAGGAGAGCTGGGTGTCAGAGACGACGCCTACGATCAGAGCGTTCTTGCCGATGACGAAGCCAACCGGATTGAGACCCGGGAAGAACTTTTGCGCGAAGGTGGAGTTGATGATCACCACCGGTTGCGTGTTCGGCAAATCTGCAGTGGTGAAGGCGCGCCCGCGGATGATCGGCATCTGGAGCACGTCGAAAAAGCGTGGAGTGATATATACAGCATCGGTGCCGACGGACTTGCCGGTTTGCGGACCATCGTGGAGGACGACTCCATCGTTAAGCGTGCGTTCGTAGGGCAGCGTCAATCCCACTGCGGCCGATTGGACGCCGGGAATGCGCTGCATGGCGGAGATGCTGTCGCTCATGAGGCGGCGAAACGCGACCGGGTCATGGTAGCGGGCGTCGTCGAGGGAGGCCTTGGCGGTCATGACGCCGTTGGGATTGAAACCGGGAGGCAGCGTCTGCAGATGGATCAGCGATCGGATGAGCAGGCCGGATCCGGCGAGGAGCATAACGGTCAGTGCGACCTCGCCGGCAATAAGGATCTGGCGAATGCGGAGGGACTGAACAGAGGAGGAGATGCGATTGGCGAGAGAGGAGCGGAGGTCGATACGGCTGGTGGCGAATGCCGGCAGCATGCCGAAGAGGACGCTGGTGAGAAGCGATACCGCCATGGTGAACGCGAGCACCGGACCATCGAGGGGAACGCTGGCGATGGGGAGAAAGCCTTTGGGCAACAGGGAAAGCAGGCCACGCAATGCGGCGAATCCCACGCCGATGCCGGCAGCGCCTCCGAGGCAGGCGAGCAGGAGATTTTCGAGCCAGAGCTGCTTCTGAATCTGCCAGCGGCTGGCGCCGAGCGCCAAGCGGGTTGCGATTTCAGGAAGGCGCCGCGACATACGGACGAGCGTGAGTCCGGCGAGATTGCCGCAGGCGATCAGCAGGATGAATCCCGCGGAAAGCATGAGAGCGACAGCACGCGGCCGCAACGCGGCGGTCATTCCACGCTGCAGGGGGACGGTGTAATAGAGGATTTTGGTTCCAGGATTTTTGCTTTCGATCTGCGATATGCGATAAGCCCAGGCGCGGTTCATCTCGGCATCTGCCTGCTGCCAGGTGGCGCCGTCTCTCAGACGGAATATGGCTTCGTAGTTGGTGCCGTTGCCTTCGCCGGTGGGGCTGGGCTGCAGTGAGGTATAGAGATCGGCATTCAGCGGCGTGACCTGGCCCTGGGGCAGGATTCCGATTACGGCATACGGCTCGCCCTTCAGATGGATGACCTGGCCGACGAGGTTGGGATCGGCGCCGAAGGTATTGCGCCAGAGGTTGTAGCTCAGGATGGCGGCTTTGGGTCCGCTGGGGCGGTCTTCTTCTTCGCTGAAGGTGCGACCGAGAGCAGGGCGAATGCCGAGGACATCAAAGTAGTGCGCAGAGACGCGGCCGTCGTGGACGTAATCGATGCGGTGGTCGGCTTCGAGGTTCGCTCCCGCGGCCAGCGCAGAGGAGACGGCGGAGATGAGCGAGGGCACGTTGTCGCGGAGGTGCTCCCATTGGGTGCCGTCGATCCAGCGCAAATCGTCGGAGGCGTAAGGGCCTTGTTCGTGCTGAAAGAGGGTTCCAATGCGGTCGGGCTGCGGGTAGGGAAGGCTCTTCAACATCAGCGCGTTCACGACGGAAAAGATTGCGGTGTTGGCGCCGATGGAGAGGGCCAGCGTGATGACGACTGTCACCGTGAAACCGGGGTTGCGGGCGAGTTGGCGCAGAGCGAAGCGAAGATTTTGACCGAGAGAGCGCATCACGAAGACCTCCCGAGGGCATCAACAGCAAAGGAAGCATTCCGGTTGCCAAATCGGATGTTGCTGGAAGTCAAATGGATTGAGCGCGAAGGTTTTTAAACCGATGCGCGTCCGACGTATCGGAATGTCCATTTCTGAACAGACGCGAGCGGCAGGGGAAAAGTTCAACGTAGGCTCCAGCTTATCCAGGTTGGCTGGCCGGGTCGTACATCGGCAATGCCCTTCATTCGCGTTGAGGTTGCGCCGTGAAAGAGCAACTGCAGGTTCCTCGACTCACGTTGGTCGCTCGGAATGACAGTGGTGATGAGTTGAAGACTCGGAATGACGGTGTTGTTGGGGTCGATTCGGAATGAGAGTGGTGGATCG
Organism: Occallatibacter sp.; assembly: GCF_035317045.1. Classification (GTDB taxonomy): domain Bacteria; phylum Acidobacteriota; class Terriglobia; order Terriglobales; family Acidobacteriaceae; genus Telmatobacter. The sequence continues at coordinate 8,121 of NZ_DATHHT010000044.1, read as the reverse complement.
GGGAGATTGGGAATGATTGTGCCGACCAAGAAAGATCTTGGGCGGATGTGGCAACCTAGGAACTGGAGGATTGTTCACCCTATGCCGGTTGAAACTGTCGCTGCCGCTCAAGTCACTAATGATGTTCATTCCTGGGATGCAGGCGGAGCGTCGTCTCCGGAGGCGCTTGCGGCGTGGGTGAGCGCACGGCTTGCGGCGCATGAGGCGGCGCTGGCCGCACTGCTGGCTGTTGAAGGTGAGCGCAACCTTGAGAACACGCTGCGGCTCTATGATGCGGCCATCGAGCACCTTGCGCTGGCGGGTGCGCAGGCTGGCGTGTTGAATTCAGTGGCTGCGGACAGGGCGGTACGCGACCAGGCGCAGATGGAAGCGCAACGCGTGGCGATGACGGGGAGCGCACTGAGCCTGAATCGGGGCGTTTACGATGCTCTGGCTGCGATGGACATGACCGGCGCGAGCGCCGCTACGCGCCACTATGTCGAGCGGACCTTGTTAGGTTATCGGCTGGCTGGCGTGGACAAGGACAAGGAGACGCGCGACCGCCTGCAGGCGCTCCACGAGAAGGCGACACGGCATTCGCTGGATTTCAGCCGCAACATTCAAGACGGTGCGAAGACCATCATGGCGACGCAGGCGGAACTGGATGGGCTGCCACCGGATTACCTGGGGCGGCATCAGCCGGATGCGGGCGGACAGATCACACTGACAACCGATCAGCCGGACATGCAGCCGGTGATGAGCTTTGCATCAAATGCCGGATTGCGGGAACGGATGTTTGTGGCGTACAACACGCGCGCGTACCCGGAAAACAAGCAGATCTTGCTCGACCTGCTGTCGACGCGGCAGGAGATCGCTTCGGTGCTCGGGTTTCGCAGTTGGGCCGACCTGGCGACTGCGGATCAGATGATGGGTTCGGCGGCGAATGTGCGGACGTTTCTGGCGAAGCTGGAGGAGGCGAGCCGGGAGGGTGCAGTTCGCGAGCATGAGCAGGTGATGCAATTTGTGCGGAGCAGGCAGCCGGGGTTGAAGGCCATCGACATCACGAGCCGGGGCTACTGGTACGAGCAGTACCGTCGGTCGGCGTTTGATTTCGATTCTCAGTCGGTGCGGCCGTATTTCCCGTACGAGAAGGTCGAGGCGGGCGTGCTGGAGACGGCGGCGAAGCTGTTCAAGATTGAGTTTCGCAAGTCGTCGGCGACTGCGTGGGATAAGGCGGTGAGTGTCTTCGATGTGTTTGAAGAGGGAATTCAGGTCGGGCGTTTCTATCTCGACATGCATCCGCGCGAAGGGAAGGACAAGTGGTTTTCCGCGGCGCCGGTGGTGACGGGCGTGCGGGGACGGTACATGCCGGAGGCGGCGCTGATTTGTAATTTCCCCGGGGGAACGGCGGATGATCCGGGACTTCTGCAGTACAGCGATGTGGTGACTTTTTTCCACGAGTTTGGTCATTTGATGCACGCGATTCTTGGAGGGCAGACGGAGTGGGCGGGGGTTTCGGGATTCGCGACCGAAGGCGATTTCATCGAAGTGCCTTCGCAGATGCTGGAGGAGTTTTTCCGCGATGAAAAATTGCTGCAGAGTTTTGCGAAGCACTACGAGACGGGCGAGGTGCTTCCGGCGGAGATCATTCGCAAGATGAAAACGGCGGGAGCGTTTGGCCGCGCCGACTGGACACGCACGCAGCTGTATTACACGACGCTCTCGCTCGATCTGCACGATCAGGATCCGGCGCAGATTGATTTCGACGAGATCACGAAGCGGCTGTACACGTCGCTGGTGCCGTGGACGTGGCTTGAGGGCAATCGCATGTATGCAAGCTTCGGGCACCTGACGGGCTACTCGTCGAACTACTACACGTATGCCTTCGACAAGGTGATTGCGCTGGATTTCTTCGCGCAGTTCGATCCGGCCGATCCGCTGGGCTGCGATGCGGGAGCGCGTTATCGCAAGCTGGTGCTGGAGCAGGGAGGGTCGAAGCCGGGGCGCGCGATGGTGCGCGATTTTCTGGGGCGCGATGAGGAGTTTGCGGCGTTTTCGCAGTGGCTGAATGAAGAGTTTGAAGTGCAGGGATTAGGGACCAGGGACTAGGGATCGGGGCCAGTTGGTGATTTCGCTGAGCGATGACTTTGAGCGGGCCGTTGACGGGCTGGCTTTCTGGCCGTTTGCGGCTCTCTAAAATCGCCGCGAACCGCGTTTGCGCGTGCCTGTGCGGTAAGTCTCTTACCAAAGCGTTTGAATTTGATTACTGCCGGGCTTCTCAATGTGAGACTCAAGCATCTAATCCCGTATGCCGAAAGAAGGCTGAACGGCAAGGCAATGTCGTTCTGTGTGTGGAACTGATCGCATAATTCTCGTTCGCAAACAAGAAGGACATCCGTCAGGGGCTAAGAGCCCGCAGCTTTATTGGTCTTTTGCGGGATGACTTAAGCCGCCCCATGGACATACCCAGAGGGTACCCGCCGTCTGCGGGGACCACGGATAGCTGTGCACTTTCAAAGCCTATTTATGCAAGCAGTTCTGGAGCACGGAAGTCGAGGCTGGGAAATCGCATCACGCGGCGTCGCAGGGTCGCAGGATCGATACTGCTTTTGAGAATCCCCGCAATCGAGCGCCCCAAGAGATTTTTAGAGGAGTACCTACTGTGACTGCATCAGATTTTCGTCGTATCGCTCTCATGCTCGAGGGAACCGAGGAAGGCTCGCACATGGGGGCGGCGGATTTTCGCGTCGGCGGAAGGATCTTTGCAACCCTGGCATCCGAAAGACAGGGCTTCGGCAATCTGATGTTGAATCTCGAGCAGCAGGCGGCCTTTATTGCCGACCAGCCGGACGTGTTTCTTCCGGTTTCCGGCACGTGGGGGCGCAATGGTGCGACCCACGTGCGTCTTGCCTTGGTGAGCGAAGACATTCTGAGGGGTGCGTTGCGTTCCGCCTGGAAGCTGCGCATCGAAAAGAATCAGAATGCGCGCCTTGGTGCGCTGAATGCTGCCCGAAGGCGCAGCGCCGCGAGCACCAAGACGCCGGAGATCATCCTGCTGGATAAACGGCGGAAAGCAGAGATGCGCGCGCGGCTTACGACTCCCGAGATGCTGGAGAGCGTGAAGAAGCGCTACGGGCTGATCGACTGAAGGCACCGTCCCTACGGGACGTGCGGTCTTCGGAGGATCCGATTTTCCCCCCACGCTGAAGCGCGGGGCCAGCGAACAATGCGCTTCCGGCGCGCTTCATCTCTCGCAATGCGCCTCCGCCGCGCGAAACGCGGGCCTCGAACGCGTTTCATGGACAGTTCGCTTCCGGCTCGCTTCATCTCTTAACAGTGCGCCTCCAGTGCGTTTCATTTCTCGCGGTCGGAAACGCCGGTGGAGGCAGCTGCGCGAAACTCCATTTCTTGCACGCGAGACTCTGCTGCGACTGCTTTCTACTCTGTCGACAATGTAGATACACCCTGTCCCGGCGTGCGCTTCGCACATGGTCGGCTTGCGCAGTTACCCCTTCGCGATTGAGAATGGCGAACGAGATACATTCCTTTTCTTCAAGGCAGCAGGGAGCCGTGTTCACGCAGTCGAAAGGTCTGTGCCATGACACTCAGCGTGCGTTTTGCGATTCTCGGGGTTGTGCTTGTTTCTCTCATCGCACCGGCTTCGCCGCAATCCGAACGGAAGACTGCGCCGGGCGCCGGGCCGGGTGCGTTGCCGCAGGTTACGTTTCTGGCACATCGTCTTGGAACTGATCACGCGGAAGGCGTGACCACGCTGGACATGAATGGCGATGGTTATCTGGATGTTCTGAGCGGCGCGTACTGGTATGAGAATCCCGGCGCGAACGGCGGCGAGTGGAAACGGCACCAGTATCGCGAGGCAGGGACGGTAGGTGAGTTTGTTGCCGACAGCGGCGAGTGGACGATCGATGTGAATCACGACGGCGCGCCGGATGTGGTGACGGCGGGTTGGCAGACCAACGGTATCTGGTGGTACGAGAACCCGAAGCAGCCCGGCGTGATGTGGAAGAAACACTTGATCACCGACAGCTATGACACCGAGGGCGGTGTGATGGCCGATGTGAATGGCGATGGAGTTCCGGACCTGGTTTTTGCGCATTACAACCACTCGGGCATTATCTGGATTGACTTTGCGGGTCCTGAGCCGAAGGTGCATCATGCTGGCACCGCTGAGCAGGATGGGCACGGGGTGGGCGTGGCCGACATCGACGGCGACGGACTGGCCGATATTCTTACGCCGAATGGGTGGCTCAAGCAGGTCGACGCCAGCAAGAATGACTGGGAGTGGCATCCTGACTGGCAGCTGGGGGATGCGGGATTTCCGATCATCGGCTATGACGTGAACAACGATGGCAAGATGGACGTGATCTACGGGCAGGGGCACAGCTACGGACTCTATTGGCTCGAGCAGATCGGCGACGGGGACAACCGGCACTGGGTGCGCCGGGCGATCGATGAGTCTTTCTCGCAGGTGCACGCGCTGAAGCTGGTGGATATCGACGGCGATGGCGAGCCTGAACTGCTGGCGGGGAAGCGATATCGCGGACACAATGGCGAAGATCCCGGCTCATACGATCCGCTGGTTATCTACTACTACAAGATCGACAGGAAGACGGGGGTATTCAACCGCTATCCCATCAGCGTGAACGGGACGGCTGGGACGGGGACGCAGTTTGTGACCGAGGACATGGATAAGGACGGCGACATTGATATCGTCGTGGCCGGCAAGACGGGGGTGCACTTCATCGAAAACCTGAAAGTGGACAAGGTTCCGAAGGCGCAACGCGAGAAGGAACTGTTGCTGGACACGAAATGGCCATTCCCGGATGAGGGTCCGGTAGTAAAGCAGGAGGAAGAAGCGCCGAAGGGTCCAAGCCAGTAAATTTACGGATATTAAGGGTTTGCGGCAAGAGTGGCGTGGGGTTGCACTGAATTTGGGGCAAAAAAAGGGAATCGATGAGGTAAGCCCGGCTTTTCGGAGGGGATTTCCACAGATAAATGAGTGCGCCGAATAATTCTTTGCCCGGAGGGCAACGTTTCGGCACTTGGCGCATCTGACTTAGTAATTAGCAGAGGCTTCCCCGAATTTGGCCCTTCCAAGAAAGGTAACTACTCCTTTTGAGGGTCTGAAATTAGACCCCTTCTCACGACCCCTTCAGGACCTCCCTCCATACAAAATGCCTCTCGAGCGGGCTCACCGGAAGGTGGGCCCATCTGCTCTTCACCGGACAGATTGGCGTCCAGCTACAATCGACCTGTGAAGCGGTCTTTTCCTTCTCCAAGCGTAAAACCCGAACAAAACCTGCAGCCTATTGACGACCTGCTCCGAAATGCGGGGCTGATACGAAACCGGCGCAAATCTCCGCCGGGGGTCACGACGCGGCTGCGCGCATTGCGGCAGGATGCTGCTACGAAGCAGGAACTGGCTGTGGCAGCACCGACTTTAACGTTGGCGCGCAACGGAGTGGGGTTGCTGCAGGTTGCCGCGTGGGGCGAGCGGAAAGCTGTGAGCAAGTGGCTTTGGCATGGGTTCAGTACGCGGCGGGGCGGCAGGAGCAGGGTTTATTGCGGTGAGGATGCTCCCGGTGAAATGAATCTGGGCTTTACCGACGCCGATGACCGCGAAGCCGTTGCGCAGAATCGCCGGCTGCTCGCGGAGGCTGTTACGGGCGATGCCGCTACGCCGATTGTCGCGCTGCGGCAATTTCACTCGAATTTGGTAATTGTTGCGAGCGCAGCGGACGCCGAGCGGGGGCGGCCACGGAAGGCGGATGGTGCGATCTCCGCCGAGCCGGGATTTTTAATCGCGATCCAGACGGCCGACTGCATTCCAGTTCTGGTGGCGGACCGCAAGCGCCGAGTGGTGGCAGGTTTCCATGCGGGCTGGCGGGGAACGGTGAAGCGGATTGTGGAACTGGGCGTGGGGCGGATGCGAATGGAATTTGGATCGCGGCCGGGAGATCTGATCGCAGCGATCGGTCCCGGTGTGGGGCAGTGTTGCTATGCGGTCGGCGAAGAGGTGGTCTCTGAGTTTGAATCGCAATTCAGCTATGGGCGGGAGCTTTTTCGGGAGGCTTTCGATTCCGATCCGGTGCGCAAGAAGTATCCGATGCTGTTTCTTACGCAACGGGCGCCGGGGCACTCGCCGATCGAGCCCGCGCTGCATCTTAATCTGATTGAGGCGAATCGCAGGCAACTCCTCGATGCGGGAGTGAAGGCCTCAGCGATTAGCGTGACGGGCGGATGCACCAGTTGCCATACAGATTTGTTCTTCTCTCATCGCGCATCGCAGGGCCATGCCGGGCGCATGATGAGCGTGATCGGGATACGCGGGTGAGGGGCATTTTGAAAAGTCTCCTCGGCGCTCCGGGGGAATCAGTTTTAGGTTCGTGAACTGCCGGGAGCTTTGATCTCTTCAGTATGAAGGCGGAAGGTCCATGGTCTGGATGACGGAGCGATAGCGAGAGTTGGCGTGGAGAGAGTCGAATGCCGGATCCGCTTGAATCCAGATCCGCAATTGGGGATCTCTTTCACGTGCTCCCTGTTCCAGCAGGGCCAACGTCTTGTCCTGTTCGCCAAGCATGCCATGCAATTCCGCGAGATCGAATGTAGAAACTCTCCCGGACTTGGCTTTCTTCTCCAATGCTGCCAGGCGACAGCGGATAACAGCAGCGTATCCGTCGGTGTCATACGCGTGACGCACGGCATTGGCCAAAGGAAGATCGTGTTCAGCAGCAAGCTCGCGGGTAAGCATCTCAACAGCGTCCTTGTCCCTGCCTTTCCAGTGATAGCTCGTAGCGAGGAACTGGAGAATATCGGGAGCGGCAGGAAAATCTTTCAAGCGCATCTCACCATCACGGATCGCGGCGTCGAACTGTCGGGTGCACACGTAGACTTCCGCCATCGCCCCGGGATGCTCGAAAGGATTGATCGCCGTCGATTGTTTCTGCACAGCGATAGCTTCGTCATAGCGGCCTAGAGCGCAGAGAATCTTGGCTTGCAGGTGGAGTGACTCGCTATCCTGAGGATCCAATTCTGTCGCCCGGGTGAATTCCCTGAGTGCCTGCACGCCATCGCCTCGGTTGAAAAAGATCACGGCTCCGAAGTCGGCATGAGCTCGTGCGAGACTGTCGTCGAGTTCGACCGCTTTCCGGGCCGCGGCTTCCGCCTGCGGCAGTGCCTGAAGCGGATTGACTTCACCGGTTATTGCCTCGATTGCGTAATATTCGTCAAGCCCGGTCCAGCCAAGTGCATAGTCAGGCTGAATCTGGACGGCGCGCTCGAAATGCTTACGCGCATCCTCATTCCGTCCGATGACCCAATCATAGTGGCCTCGCAAATAGTCGTCGTGCGCTTGCGGATTGATGTAGCGGACGGCGTGCGGCGGCGGCGAGCTATTCAAGCGAACGGCAATGACTTTGGCAGCATCATCAGGCAAAGAAGCTATGTCGTTAGGGTCGCGGTCGTAGGTTTCGGCCCAGAGGTGAGCGTCCGTGTCGGCACGGATGAGTTGCAGGGTCATATGCACTTGTTTATCGGAGCGCGAGATTGATGCCCTCGAGAATGGCGTCAACGTTGAGTGCGCGGGCGATTTCCTGAAGCGGGCGATGAGCGCCTTTAAACTGCATGACGGAAGTGCGCGAGGTGATGCGCAGGGTGGAGTCCTTGGCGAGCATTGCGATGAGTTCGTCGCTCATGCCGTCGGCGAAGTATTCCTGGCGTGGATCGCCGGAGAGGTTGTCGAGGGGTATGACGGCGAGAGACCGAATGGAACTGACCGTCCCTTTGCGATGTCCGACGATCCATATGCCCGCCAGGATGAGAATCGCAAGAACGACAGCGCTGGGAATCGCCCACCTCGAAGACTGGAGGCCCTTCGATTCGTTCTTCTCTTCGGCAACAGGCACGATTGGATCGGGAGCAAGCTTGTCGTCATCCTTGGAGGGTTCCATGGCGACTTCGATTTTGCACATCCAGCGGTATCCGACCGTGGCCACGGTTTCGATATAACGCGGGTTGCGGATTTCATCGCCAAGCAGACGGCGAAGTTGCGCAATGGTGCGCGTCAGCGAGCTATCGGTAACGACGGCGTCGCCCCACACCGCATTCAGCAGTTCTTCCTTT
>NZ_DATHHT010000043.1:0-24808 GCF_035317045.1 Occallatibacter sp. | reverse complement strand
GTCGCCCAACCAATGGGGATGAACCGACTGAATGATGGTCAGCACGAGACCACCCGTCGAAAGGATACCGCTAGATGATTTTTTGGTGTCCATGGCCCATTGTCGCCTGCCCATTCCTTGTGCGTCAAGTTCGTTATTGCCGTAATTTTACGTTTGGATTGAGCGTCTTAGCGGAGAAATGAAAAAGAGGAGCTTGACAGGCCAGGTCGATTCGTTCAGCGGCTCACGGCGACCGTGGTTCTGTTCGGTCACTGAATGGGGTTGGGCTAGCGGGAACATTTGTGATCCGCGTGATCGTGCAAAGACAACTGCAGGTCCCTCGACTTCGCTCGGGATGACATACCTTGTGGAAGGCGTGGTGGATGACATGCCTTTGGGGAAGGCATTGGGGTAATAACAGGATCGGAAGTAAGCGGTGGCCCGGTCAGGAATTTGCTGGCGAGGGTTTGCCGGGCTTGATCTGGATTTCATTGACGACGCGCTGAACCTGGGGGATTTTCTTCGCAAGGTCCTCGGCTTGTTTACGATCTCGCACTGTATTGACGGAGCCTTTCAATGTGAGGGTGCCATTGTAGGCAGAGTACTCGATCTTTTGTTTTCGCAGCGCGGGGTCGGACTGGAGCGTTGCCTTGAAGTGATCTTCGATAGCGCTGTCAAGCTGGGCGGTCTGTACCGCTGCCTTTTCTTCCCCTTCCAGTCCGGCACTGTCGACTTTGATGTGGTCGACGATGGAATAGCCGGGCGCGGCTTGCTGTGCGAGCTGGTCTGCGCGCTGCTTGCGGTCGTCAGCACCTACGATGCCACTGAGGGTGATGACTCCGGCCTGGCGGTCCTCAGAGACTGTGACACTGCGCAGGTCATTCTGATCGAGCGTGTTGTAGACAGCCAATTTGACTTCGGGATGGTTGCCGCTCCTGCAACCGGCGGTTGCGAGAGTTGCGCCGAGCAGTGCGATGGAAGCAACGAGCGAAGCAGGGCTAATACCAAAGCGAAACATGGGAATCACCTCGGCTAACACAGGATGGGATGCAATGCGAAGTTGGTCTGGTTGTTCGCTTTCCGGCATCGCAAAGTGCCCGATCGCCGAATTGCAACCATTAGGGTTCAAGACGATTTGGAGAATTGGAACGGTCGACACGCGGCAGGTTCGTGGGTTTCAGAATGTATGTCCTATGAATATAGGAGTTTTACTTGTACTATAAACATAGGAGCTTTCAGGCGGCACATTTGTCGCATGGTTCGAAAACACATCGCGAAAGGAGAGACCGGTTGACAAGAATCCATTGGAGACTTTTAGGTGCCGGTCTGCTTCTGTTTAGCGGGTTCACGTTTTTGCGCGGGCAGCAAACGCCGCCAGTGATGTCGCCCGGGCAGACTTCAAACGCGCCAGCTACGGCGACCCAATCTACCGAAGTTCCGATTCAAACTCCCGGCGAGATCTATAAAGATGCGATGCACCCCCTGGACATAGTGCGGGGGTCGCTGGACAACTGGTCAGACGCGGAGCTGGGCGCGCTGACCGTGGGAATGCACAAGGCGAAAGAAGCCTGCGATGCGACGAAGCCGGACGACTATTCGGGAGATGATCTGTACGATTTGGCGCGGCTCTGCGCACTCGGCCAGGACTGGAATGCCGCGAACACCGCGGCCCTCGCGTATGTAGCGAGCCATCTCGAGACGCATCGAGCACAGGCGTATGCGATGAGCGTGAACGCGCTGGTGCACATCGGCGCGATTGACCTGGCGGTGCAGACCGCGCGTGAGATGCTGCGGCTGCCGTATGACGCCGAGGTAGCATACGCTGTGCGCTACATGAAGGAGCAGTTGGAGCAGACGTCGAATCCGCTGGCTGTGGAACTGGCCACTGAGGAACATCCGGACCTTGTCGCAGCGCTGGCGCGGAATGTGCCGTTGAAGGCCGCGCATGGAGACGCAGTGATAAGTGTGGGCGCACTGTACGAATCGGCAATGGATCTGGCGTTTCTGGATCGCTATCGCGGTGATGACGACGCCGCTCAAGTTGCGGCTGCCGATGCGCAAAGCGCACTGAAAGCGACAGCAGTACTGACGGCGGAAGACAAGCAGCGGATCGACGCGGTGAACATGCGCTATGGTCTGCTGGGAGCACGATTGCCGAGTGTAAAGGTGCTGCGGGCGATGGAGTCGCCCTCGGCAAAGGCGGTGATCGATACGCACTTTGCTTCGGCGACGGTGCTTGTGCTGTTTCCAGACTGGTGCGGCGGGTGCAGAAAGATGATGAAGACGCTGACCGAATTTGCGAAGGTGAACAAAGACACGCCGATCCATGCTTACGGGCTTGTCTTTGCTGACGAATCGGTGATTCCGGTTCAGTCTGCGCACGAGGAGATCTTGAAGGAACTGCGCGGGACGGCAACGCTGGTAGTTCTCGATACTACGCCGCAGATGTTGGGAGCGACGGACTATCCGCTGGGGATTGTTCTCGATCGAACGGGACGGATTCGGTTTATTGGGGCGCTGCCGGGGGAAGCGTTTAATGGCGGCGGGTATGTCGAGAAGGCCATTGAGCGGATGGTCGCGGTAGAAACGAAGAGTGAGGCGGGACGGAATTGAACTAGCTTCGCGAGAGTCGAGAACCGTTGTTCTGCAATTTGTTATTGACTGGTTGGAGTGCCAGCTGCCCTCTTCCCGACCTTCCGGGGTCAGATCGCTCTCTTTGCTCGCATCAATGATCGCAGATTGCTGAATTGGTGGGTTCTGAGGTGAACTGTCGCCAACTGGAAACTGAGAGGAATATGGGCAGCGGGAAAAGAAGCAACTGCAGGTTCCTCCGCTCCGCTTCGCTTCGGTCGGAATGACAGCGCGTAGTTGCGGGCGAATAACTGCGCGTCGATGCGGACGAATGACAGCGCGTAGTTGCGGACGAATAACTGCGCGCAGTTCCCTGAGCGGGAGTAAGCGGATCGACTTTTGCAGGCTCTAGTCTTTAGCCGTTGCGGTCGCTTGCTCTTCGTGGAAATGGCGCCAGATGGATTCGGCGGTTTTTGGGGGGACTACGGAGGCGAGGGAGTCGGCGGTAGCTTGCTGCACGTCGCGCAGGCTGCCGAAATGGGTGAGGAGACGCTGACGGGTCTGGCGGCCGACGCCGGGGATGTTGAGCAGTTCGGAGTCGCGGTCGCGCATGGCGCGACGTTTGCGGTGGTAGCCGACGGCGAAACGATGGCTCTCATCGCGGATCATCTGCATGAGGTGGAGCACGGGAGAATGACGATCGAGGACGACGGGCTCGTCTTCGTTTCCGTAGAGGTAGATGACTTCTTCCTTTTTGGCGATGGAGGCGAGCGGTTGTGAGGTGAAGCCGAGGGATTCGAGGGCTTCGGCGGCGGCGTGAAGCTGGCCTAGGCCGCCGTCGATGAGGATGAGGGAGGGCATGGTGGTGGGTTCTTTGTTGGGTTTGGGAGATGGGGCAACCCCGGTCCCCAAAGGCGAGGGACCGGGGGCACCCCCATGTTTCTCATCGGCCTCGTTGGTCTCCGAGGTCTGAGAATCCAGACCAGGGGCACCCGGCGCTTGTGAATGCGTGGAGTTCGAGTTTTCGAGGATGCGGCGGTAGCGGCGGGCGACTACTTCGCGCATGGAGGCGAAGTCGTCTACACCGAGTACGGTCATGACTTTGAATTTGCGGTAGGCAGACTTGTTCATCTTGCCGTCTTCCCATACGACCATGGACGCTACGGTTTCCGCACCCTGGATGTGGGAGATATCGAAGCACTCGATGCGTCTGGGGAGTTCGGGGAGCATGAGGGCATCGGCGAGGGATTCCTGAATGGCCTTGCGCGATGGCTCGAGAACGCGGAAGCGCTGGATGTAGGACTGCTTGGCGTTCTGCCCGGCGAGGTCGATGAGAGAGCGTTTTTCTCCGCGCTGAGGGACGGCGATATCGACGCGGTGACTGATGCGCTCGGTGAGGAGCGCGGCGAGGGACTCGCGATCATCGAAGTCGACCGGGACGAGGATGGAGCGGGGGACGTAATGCTGGTCGATGTAAAGCTGCTTGAGCAGTGCGGAGAAAACGGCTCCGCCATCGAACTTGGGTTCGTTGTTTCCCACCCTTGACTCCATCAAGGATGGGGCACCCAGGTCATTGGTTGTGCTTTTTTCGCTCTCAGCGAGAGTTGTAGGGAGCAGGTCGGGGAGGTCTTCCCAGAAGAATTCTCGGCGGTCTACGATCTTGCCGGCGCGGACGTGGAAGAGATTGATGGCCAGGCTGCCATCCTCGAAGTGGTAGCCAAACACGTCGGCGTCGTCGCTTTGTTCGGCGGTGGCGATGCGTTGCTTCTCCTGGAGCTGGTGGACAGTGGAGAGCTGATCGCGGAGGCGGGCGGCGGCTTCGAATTGTTCTGCCTCAGCTGCGGCCGTCATGCGCGCGGTGAGGGAGCGCTCGAGTTCAGACTGGCGGCCTTCGAGGAAGAGCTGCGCATCGCGAACGGCTTGCTTGTAGATTTCAGGCGTGGTGAGTTCTTCGACGCATGGACCGAGGCAGCGATGGATGTAGTACTGCAGGCAGGCGCGCTGGTGATAGCGCGAGAGATCGACCTTGCAACTGGGAATGAGAAAGCTGCGATGGATGAGTTCGACAACACGGTAGGCGAGGTTGCCGGGAAAGTAAGGGCCGTAATAGGCGGAGCCGTCCTTGCGCAGACGCCGGGTGACGAAGACTTTGGGGAAGAGATCGGCGAGAGTGAGTTTGACGTAGGGGTAGGTCTTGTCGTCGCGGAGCAGGATATTGAAGCGCGGCTTGCGCTGCTTGATGAGGTTGTTTTCGAGGGCGAGGGCTTCGTGCTCGTTGGCGACGAGGATGTAGTCGATGTCGACGGCCTCGCGCATAAGGGAGCCGGTTTTGGCGTTGGCCTGGGAGGCTTCAAGCAGGTAGGAGCGGACACGGGAGCGGAGGTTGTTTGCCTTGCCGACGTAGATGACTTCGCCGTCGGCGTTCTTGTAGAGGTACACGCCGGGCTGGGTGGGGAGGAGACGAATTTTCTCAATGAGATCCATACTGGCAAAGGGACAGGCAACGCGGAACGTAAAGTCCAATTCCTAGGATACTGGGTGCGGCAAACGGGGGTTTCTAGCCGCAGGAAATGCAAAGCTTACCGCACCAAGTAAAAACTACACAGTCAACAGACTTGGCCATTTTTCCACAGACGCTGGGTAGGTTGTGTTGTTTGAGCAAGATAGCGGAATGGCGCCGTTTGGCGGGTGGAATGCAATGTAGAGGGCGACACGAAATGTCGCCGCCCGCCTGGTGGTGGTTAAGAGGGTCAGGCAAAACCGAGGCGGCCAAGAAATGGGGAAACGATGAAAATCTCACATGGAATGCTGATTGCAGCTGCCGTAGCACTTGTAGGCGTGACGGGTTGCGCGACCAAGAACTACGTGAAATCCCAGACAGCGCCGATTATCGACCACACCAATACACTCGACCAGAAGACGGCCGATAACAATCGTGCTCTGCATGAGGCGGATGACCGTGCAACTGCGGGCATCAAGCAGGCGCAAGGCGCGGCCGACACTGCCGCACAGAGCGCGCAGAACGCGACCAAGGATGCAGGCGATGCCGACACGGCAGCGAACGACGCGGTGCACCGTGCGGACTCGTTGGATTCTGTTGTAAAGGGTCTCGACAACTACAAGCAGATGGCCGACGTAACCGTGACGTTTGGCTTTGACAAGGCGATGCTGACGAAGGACGACAAGGATCAGCTGGACAGTTTTGCGGCTCAGCTTGGAAGCGCGAAGAGCTACATCGTTGAAGTGACGGGTGGAACGGACTCGACTGGTTCGGCTGCCTATAACTATGACCTGAGCCAGCGCCGCGCAGACTCAGTGGTGCAGTACCTGGCTGCGAAGTACGGGATTGCCGCACACCGGTTCTACCTGATCGGCATCGGCAAGGATAAGGAAGTGGCCCCGAACACAACGGCAGACGGTCGTAAACAGAATCGCCGCGTGGAAATACAACTGCTGAGCAACATGAGCAATGGTCAGGCTCCTGCGGCAACTTCGCAAGCCGCACCACCGCCCAGCAGCAACTAAGGTTCGTAAAGATTGTTCATAAATTAGGAAGATTAAAGGCGAGAGCCGCAAAGAGCATGTAAAGGCGAAAGCCGATATTTCTAGAAAGATATAGATAACTTAAAGCAGCAAGAATTGCAGGCCATCCAGGGTAATCGCCCGGATGGCCTGATTTCTTTTGTAGCGGAGCCAGCGAGGTTTGGCCGCGCTTCACGCGTGTTCGCGGAGTTAAAGCAGGTCAGGTTCGATGCCAACTTCAGGCGTTCATCGCGCTCCGGATTCGAGCTGCCGGACGTGCTCGGCTCGGACCTGGACTGCGGTGAACAGGGCGAAGAAGGGAGCCCCGGCCGCGGCGGCTTCGACGGCGGGACGGCCGTGGGCTTCTTCGCGCTCGACGATGCAGACGACAGCGGCAACGATCATGCCGGCCTCGCGGGCCGCTTCGATGGCGTTGATGGTGGAGGCGCCGGTGGTGCAGACGTCGTCGACGATCACGACACGGGCACCTTCGCGACAGAAGCCCTCGATGCGGCGGCCGGTGCCATGCGTCTTTTCAGCTTTGCGGACGAGGAAGCCGTGGAGCAAGGGTGCGCCGGGGTGCTGCTGCGCGCGCCATGCGCTGGCAGTGGCGACGTTGGAGACGATGGGATCGGCGCCCATGGTGAGTCCGCCGACGGCCTGCGCATCGATGTGATTCTCTTCCAGAAGTTCAAGCACGGAGTGCCCTGTGAGGCGGCCGCCTTCGGCGTGGAGGGTGGTGGTGCGGCAGTCAATGTAGTAGTCGCTCGTGCCGCCGGAAGAGAGCTTGAACTGACCGAGTTTGAAACTGGTGCGGGCGAGGAGGGAGAGGAGTTGCTGGGAGTGGGTGGGCATCAATGCGATTGTAAAGGCGGGGATCGCTAGCACATAGCGACTTGCTCCGAGCGTTGAACAGGGGAGAAGTTCTTCAACAAGAGCAGAAATGCAAAAGCAGATTCTTCGCTCACCACCCCCAAACTGAAAAACGTTTGGGGCCCCTTTCGCTCAAAATGGCACCGCTCGTTAGGGACAGAGGTTGAAGCTCGCATATCACATTTTGTCGAGGTGTTTGAAGCCGCCGGTGCCGAGGAGCATGAAGGAGAAGAGCATGAAGTTGTAGCAGGCGTGGACCAATGTGCTGGCGGCGAGGGAGCGGGTGTAGAGGCGGACGGAGCAGAGGATAAGGCTGACGAAGATCAGCAGGAGAAACGGTCCAAGTGACCAACCGGTTTGCGCACCGTGCATGAGGGCGAAAGGGATGCTCGTGAGCACAGAACCGACGACCATTGCGGATAGCGACCATTCCGGGTTGTCAAATTCGTCGACTGAACGCTTTGCGGCGCCAGTGAAGTGTTCGACGGTCCGGTCGTACGCGGTGCAGAGGGATGGAAGCAGAAAGCCGCGGAAGGCCATCTCTTCAAAGAAGGGGGCGAGCGTGACCCCGAAGGCGAAGAGAATCCAGGCGGCTCCAGGCGCCTTGAAGAGCTGGTCGATGGGCGCGTTGGTGGGGCCAGGCATCAGGATGCCATTGATCATGGCGACGAAGAAGCAGAGGACCGCTGCGCTGATGAGTCGCGCGGTGCGGTGGAGCGCGGCTGCGCCGTGCCAGTGAATTCCTTCGAAGTAGGGCTTGCGCCAGAGGATGGGAAAGACGACGAGGCATCCGATGAAGGTGATGATGTACTGCGCGGCCTGGCTGCCGAGCGCGTAGCGATAATCGGTAGCAGCTTGCGTGAGGCTGGTGACGCCGAAGAGGTGAAAGTGCAGGGCGAGCGGCACGAGCATCATGGTGCCGATCAGGCCGAAGATGGCAAGCAGGCCGAGTAAGGCGAGGTGCCCGAGGTGCGGGATGCGCTCTTCGCGGTAAATGGGAGGAGGCGCGGAGACGGTGAAGAGCGGTCCGCGGGGGACTTCTTCAGCCGTGGGCGGAGGCGCGAAGACTGGCGTCGCGAGTTCGCTTTGCTGCGTGGCAGCTTCTGGTTCATTAGTCCATTCGGCGGGTGGCGCGGGAGTGTTTTCGGGCGCGAGAGGATCGATTGAAGCCGCCTCGGCAGGTTCATCCGCGGGCGATTCTTCTGGCGCGTGGGGAAGCGGCTCGGGGAATATGCTCATGCACGCACCGGTTTCTTGATCAGGGATTTTTTTGCTGGCCGGGACGGTTTCGGGTATGCATCTGGCCGCAATGGTTGGGTCGAATTTGCAAGAGCAACTGCAGGTCCTTCGACTCCCGTTGGTCGCTCAGGATGACGGCCGTTGGATGTGGAACCCTCCCAGGTCTCAGAGGCGAGACCTGGGGCACCCAGTTTGGCGGCGCCCGATGTGTTCCGTGAAGGGATCTCTGCGAGCTTGCCGTTGTGGGAGGCGTAGTAGCGAGCGAGGAATTCTCCGGTGAAGGAACCGGGGGTCTTTGCGATTTTGGAGGGACGGCCTTCGCCAACGATGCGGCCACCATCTTCTCCGCCTTCGGGGCCGAGGTCGAGGATCCAGTCGGCATTGCGGATTACGTCGAGATTGTGCTCGATGATGATGATGGAGTTCCCCAGGTCGGTGAGGCGGTGCAGGACTTCGAGGAGCTTGCGCACGTCGTCGAAGTGGAGGCCTGTGGTGGGCTCGTCGAGCAGGTAGAGGGTGCGGCCTGTCTGGCGCTTGGAAAGCTCGCGGGCCAGCTTCATGCGCTGGGCCTCGCCGCCGGAAAGCGTGGTGGCGCTTTGTCCGAGATGCACGTAACCGAGGCCTACGTCGACGAGGGTCTGCAGCTTCTGGCGGACGGTAGGCACATCAACGAGCACAGTGAGCGCGTCTTCAATGGTGAGTTCGAGGATGTCGGCAATGGAGTAGCCGTGGAACTTTACGGCGAGGGTCTCCTGGTTGTAACGGCGCCCGTTGCACACCTCGCACTGTACGTAGACGTCGGGCATGAAGTTCATCTCGATGCGGCGCTGACCGTCGCCTTGGCAGGCTTCGCAGCGGCCCCCGGCGACGTTGAAGCTGAAGCGACCGGGCTTGTAGCCGCGCTCGCGTGCTTCAGGGAGCCACGCGAAAAGATCGCGGATGGGCGAAAAGACCTGCGTGTACGTCGCGGGATTGGAACGCGGCGTGCGGCCGATGGGGGCCTGGTCAATGCGAATGACCTTGTCGATCTGGTCGGCGCCTTCAAGCGACTCGTGCACGCCGGGTTCTTCGCGCGATCCGTAGAGGGCCTTGGCGAGTGAGCGGTAGAGGATGTCGTTGATGAGGGTACTTTTTCCGCTGCCGCTGACGCCGGTGACGACGGTCATGACGCCAAGGGGAACGCGGATGGTGAGGTCCTGGAGATTGTGTTCGCGCGCGCCGTTGACGGTGATCCATTTCCCGGTGAGGGGGCGCGGCTCAGCGCGATGAAGAATGCCGGTAGCACCGGAGAGGTATTTGCCGGTGAGGGATTCGGGGCAGGCCATGATGTCGGCGGGTGTGCCCTGGGCGACAACATAACCGCCGAGACGGCCTGCGCCGGGGCCGAGGTCGAGGACGTAGTCGGCATGGCGGATGGTTTCTTCGTCGTGCTCAACGACCAGGACGGTGTTGCCGAGGTCGCGCAGGCGTACGAGGGCCTCGATAAGGCGGGAGTTGTCGCGCTGGTGGAGCCCGATGGAAGGCTCATCGAGCACATAGAGGACTCCGCGAAGGCGGGAGCCGATCTGCGTGGCGAGACGAATACGCTGGCCTTCTCCGCCGGAGAGGGTGGCGGCATTGCGATTGAGCGAAAGGTAGTTGAGGCCGACGGCGCAGAGGAATTCGAGGCGCTCGATTATTTCGCGGCGGATGCGGTCGGCGACGAGGGCTTCACGCGCGGTGAAGTTGAGCTCATAGGCCGCGGAGAGCGCACGGTTCAGCGGCAACGATGTGAAGTCGGCGATGGAGAGGCCGTTGATTTTGACAGCCAGCGACTCGGGGCGCAGGCGCTTTCCGCGACAGGCGGGGCAGGGCGTGGCCGACATGAAGGTCATCATGTACTCGCGGTAGCCATCGCTGCGGGCTTCGTCGATGGTGTCGCGCAGGTAGTTAAGGATGCCGTGGAAGCCGGTGCGGGGAGCTTCGCCCTTGGGCGGTCCGTAGACGAGGATGTGCTGCTGCTTAGGCGGCAGGTCTTCGAAGGGCTTTTTGAGGTCGATGCTGTAGCGTTCGGCGGCAAGGTTGACGAGGCGCAGCAGGTATTGCGAGGCGGAGCCGGGGCCGAGGCCACCATCGAGCAGGGGCTTGGACCAGTCGGTGATGACCTTGGCGGGATCGAGATCGTAGAGCGAGCCGAGGCCGTGGCACTCTGGGCAAGCGCCGAAGGTCGAGTTGAAGCTGAAACTGCGGGGTTCGAGCTTGGGAACGTCGAGGCCACAGTCGGGACAGGCCATGGAACTCGAGAAGATTTGTTCTTCACTATTGGCAAAGCCGATGAGTACGAGGCCGTTAGCGAGCTGGAGTGCTTTCGTGATGGCGGCTTCGAGGCGCTTTTCTACGGAGGGCTTGCCTGTTTGTGGTTCTTGCTTTCCCACCCTTGGCTTCGCCGAAGATAGGGCAGCCCGCCTCATCCCATCCCCGGTCTCAGAATCGAGACCGGGGGCACCCGCCACTGTCGGGCTTTCAACGACCGTTGGCTTCAGGAGGATGCGGTCGACGATGGCTTCGATAGCGTGGTTCTTGCGCTTGTCTAGAGATGGAGGTTCGGAGAGGTCCACGATTTCGCCGTCGACGCGGGCGCGAAAGCCTTGCTGATCAAGCTGATCGAGCAAATCCTTAAACTCGCCCTTGCGGCCTCGGACGATCGGGGCCATCACGGTCACCCGCTCACCGGTGCCGAGTTGCAGGATGCGCTGAACGATCTGCTCTGCTGTCTGGCGGGTGATGGGGCGGCCGCAGTTGGGGCAATGGGGGGTGCCCACCGAGGCGTAGAGGAGGCGGAGGTAGTCGTAGATCTCTGTGATGGTGCCGACGGTCGAGCGCGGGCTGCGGCTGGTGGTCTTCTGCTCGATGGAGATAGCGGGACTGAGCCCTTCAATGGAATCGACGTCGGGGCGTTCTATCTGATCTAAGAACTGGCGGGCGTAGGCGGAGAGCGTTTCAACGTAGCGACGCTGGCCCTCTGCGTAGATGGTGTCGAAGGCAAGGGAACTCTTGCCGGAGCCGGAGAGTCCGGTGACCACGGTCAACGTGTTGCGGGGGATGCGCACGTTGATGTCGCGCAGGTTATGCTGGCGCGCCCCACGCACCGAAATGTGAGTAATTGACATGGTCAGGCAATCGAGATGGTGGGTGCCCTGGAGTCGGCCCTGCGCTTGGATGTTACGCAAGGGACCCCGCTATGGACCTTCGTTATGTCGCCCGGTCCGAAATTACGTACGTACTGGGGGTATTCTATTTGGCAATAGAAACAAGGGTCAACGAAACAAGTTTTCTGAGACAATTCTTGAGACAAAGCTGCAGCATTCGGCGAGAATCGCCGGGCATGCATCAAAGAACAATAAGGAACTTTCCCCAGCAATTTTTGACGGGGGTCTTAAAAGATGGCAGACGTAATTAATTTAGTGATGCTGGTTTGCGCCGCAGTCGGAGCCATGGCATTTGGCGTTCTTACCGCATATGGAGTTTTTCGTGTCGGGTTTGCGCTGATGCGTCCGCGGACAGCCCGGGTGGCCATCAAGGTACGAACTCAGCTGGCGCAGGAATAATTTACAGTTTCGCTCTCAAGATAGAAACGCCGTGGCGCGAACCCTTAGTGATGCGCATTCATGCCCTTGCGGGTCAAACATTAACGTAACTTCTCTTGTCGCACAGGCGGCCGACGCTAGCTATTCCTGCGGATTCGGCTGTTGTTGTTGCTGCTGCTGCTCCTGAATCTGTTGCTGCTGCAGAATCTGGCGCTGCTGCATTTCCTCCATTACTTGCTGCGGAGTACGGACGGGGCCGCCGGGGCCTCCAGGTCCAAAGCCGGGCCTTATATTGTTTTGCGTCTGCGGAGCCTGCACGGGGGGCGGGGGCTGCTCTTCAGGCTGCTCAGGAACGTCTTCGTCGCTCTCCTGCTGGGGGCGATTCATGGCACTTGGCTGCGCGCCGTTGGGGCTTGTCTGGCGCGGACTGAGCACGACTTCGCGCGGGGCGTCATGGCCGAGGTCTCCGGCGAGAAGCACGTTGTATCCGGAGCCCTGCAGAAGTTGCGAGAGCACGTCGCGCGCCTTGCCGGGACCGTAGTCGCCGTAGATGCGCTGGTCGGCGTTCAAACCTTCCACTTTTGTCCCCGTCTCAGTAGAGACCTCGCCGAGAATTTGTTGAAGGCTGGAGTTGGAGGCATTGATGCGCAGGCCGGTGGCATCCCAGACAACGGAGGCCGGGATGGGCTTGTCGTTGATCGGCCAGTCCGGCATCGGGGGCGGAGGCGATGTTTGCGCTACGGGAGCAGGCTCCTGCTTTTTCGATTGCCGGTGAGAGGTCGTTCGCTGCGGGTGTGCAGGCTCGGATTTCGATGTTGCGGTAGCGGCCGCGGGTTGAGACGCAGACTGCGCAGCAACGGGCGCGCCGCAAAGCAGGTTACCGGCGAAGATTGCACTGGCGAGCATTGCATAAGGCAATCGGGGTGATGAAGAGAAACGTGATTGCAGCAGGGCGAATGTTCGCATGGGGATTCTGTTCCTCGAGGCTGTGCGGCCCGGGTCGGGAGGTTTTCGCACCACCCCTCTGGATTAGACTATCAGTGGCCGTGGAACGCTCATAGAGTTTTTGCTGCGTCTTTCGCAGTTGGCGCACCCAGGCGGCGAAACTCCTGGAACCAGGCGTTTTGCCGAGTTGCCAGAGTGGCGAGTTTGGCGACGCTCCGGTTACGAAACAGGTTGTGCAGTAGAGAGGAAAAGCAAGAGATGTGCTTCTGCCGGAGAAGTTTCATTGCCGCGATTTTGATGATGGTCCCAGCGTCGGGATTTGCCGCAAGTTGCACAACACAGGCGGCCTTACCGCCCGACGTTCGTGGCACCCTGGCGTCAATGGGCGAGCAGTTGTCGGATGCAGTGCTACGGCAGGACACGAGCGCAATGCAGAGCGTTTTGCTTCCAGCCATATCGGGACAATGGGATGGAATTCGTGACGCAATCGAGGGTGCTGCGCCGCTTGTGAAGGGTGGCAAGGCCCAATTGCGGAATATGTATCTGCTGGACGCAAGCTCGCTGATAGCGCCATCGGACACGCAGTTCTTCTGTTCGAATGCAAATGGATCAATGACGGTCACGATCAGCATGCAGGCGTTGCCGCCGGGGAAATATGCGTTGATTCTTTCGGACGCTGCCGGGGCAGCGCTGGCGGGGCAGATGGGATTCGTGCTGGTTTGGGATACAACCGGGATTCCGGGATGGAAGCTGGGTGGATTTTCGGCGCGGCAGGGCGACTTTGGTGGCCATGACGCGGTGTGGTACTGGACGCGGGCGCGCGAACTGGCGCAGGGCAATCTGCCGTGGGCCGCATGGTACACGTACGAAACGGCACGCTACCTCGAACTTCCCGTGGATTTCGTTTCCTCGCCGAACCTGGACAAACTGGTGCAGGAGCAGGCGCAGATCAAGGGCGGCCCCAGCCAGGACACTTTCCCCTATTCGGTGACGAGCGGCGACCGGACGTGGAAGATCGATGGTGTGCGGCTGGATGCTTCACTGCGCGAGCCCGACCTTGGTGTCTCGTATGAATCGACGGGCTCGACGGATCCGGCGGTGCTGCGAACCGAAGCGATCGCCGTGCTGGGGGCGCTGCTGAAGGCGCAGCCGGGGTTGCGCGAGAATTTTCACGGGATGTGGGCGTATGCGTCGACCAACGGCAAAGTGACGCCGGTGATGGAACTGCCGATGGGGCAGATACCTTAAAGAAGTGAACAGTGGACAGTGATTAGGGATCAGATGTGGACAGTGAATAAGTGATCGTGAATAAGTGACGAGTGGACAGTGAACAGAATTGGAACCAGGAGTTGGGTTTGGCTGAGTTGATTGATTTGCGGTCGGATACGGTTACGCGGCCTACGCCGGAGATGCGGATGGCCATGGCGGCGGCCGAAGTGGGCGATGACGTTTATGGCGAGGATCCCACCGTCAACCTGCTGGAGAAGCGGGCCGCGGAAATCTTCGGGCGCGAGGACGCACTATTTGTGCCAACGGGCACGATGGGAAACCAGATCGCCATTCGGCTTTTGACACAGCCGGGGCAGGAAGTGATCTGCGAATCGCGCTCGCACATTCTCGATTGGGAGATGGCGACGACAGCGGTCTTTTCCGGATGCCTGGTGCGCGCGGTGCCGACGGAGCGTGGAACGCTGACATGGGCGGACATCGAACCGGTGATTTACAAGCGCGGAGCGTTTCGCGCGGCGACGGGACTGATCGAGATTGAGAACACGGCCAATCTGACCGGCGGGCGTTGCACGTCACTCGTGGTGATGGAAGAGATCTGGGCGAACGCGAAGGAGCGAAAGCTCCCGGTACATCTGGATGGAGCGCGGATTTTCAATGCTTCGACAGCTCTCGGCGTGGATGTGAAGACGCTGACCCGCGGGTTCGACACCATCATGTTCTGCCTGTCGAAGGGCCTATGCGCGCCGGTGGGGTCGATGCTGGTGGGTTCGGCAGAGATGATGGAGCAGGCGCGGATCTTTCGTAAGGCGCTGGGCGGGGGCATGCGCCAGGTGGGTGTGCTGGCTGCAGCGGGATTAATTGCGCTGGAGAAGATGCCGGCGCGATTGCACGAGGATCATGCCAATGCGCGGTTGCTGGCAGAAGCACTGTCGCACATGGAGTGCGTCGAGATCGATCTGGATGCGGTGGAGACAAACATCGTGATCTTCAAACTCAAAGGCGGCCTGAGCGCGTCGGAACTGGTTGCGCGGCTCAAGGCCCGCGGAGTGTTAATAAGCACGGTAGGACCAAATGCGATCCGGGCTGTGACCCATCACGACGTGAGCCGAAACGATTGCATTGCGGCCATTGAAGCTCTCGGCGCCGAGGTCGAAGTGGCTGCCTGAGATTTGGCTTCGTGCTTATTTTTCAAATTTCCCCGGCGTGCCCGTTGAAATTCCTCGGGGGTTAAAACTCATCTTCTTTTTGGCTCCTTCGGCGCGACTGAAAGACGTGGCCTGACGCAAAGTAGACTTTTTGAGAGTAATGCGAGGTGGTTTTTTCTTCAGGAAATCGCCACTTGGGCACATGCATTCGGTTTTACACCAATTCCGAAACTGGTACAGTCTCGCCAACAGGTGACAGGGCAACACGGGCAGAAACGTGCTGCAAATAAACACTCTTCGAAGGGTTGACGGAAATTGCCTGTTCAGGGCGCGTTGACAAACGTTGTTCGAGGCATCGCGCGGTTACTTTTGGTACACAACTTTTTTGCAGAACTCATGTTGTAATCAGCAACGAGCCGGAGATGCTGTCTGGAGGTCCGGCAATTTCTGATTGCTTAAGGAGTTGACTTGTGAAGAAGATTGCACTGGCAGCTTTGCTTGCCATCACTTTGCTTCCTGCCGCTTCATACGCGCAGGTTTATGTCCGCGTCGGTCCCCCCGCGCCGATTGTGGAGCATCGTCCGGTCGCTCCGGGACACGGATATGTCTGGATTGGCGGCTATCACCGCTGGGATGGGGGCCGGTATGTCTGGGTTCCCGGGCGCTGGGACCGTCCGCCTCGTGAACACGCGGTTTGGGTTCCCCATCGCTGGGTTCACCGGCATGGCGGCTGGGTGCTGGTTGAAGGCCACTGGCGCTAGACGCAATTTGTTTTGAGAAAGGGCGGGACTTCGGTCCCGCTTTTTCTATCCCTCGTTATGCTGGAACTCCATGCGCATCGTCGAAGCGTTGGGATCTTCAGGCGAGGTTCCGGGCTCGCTTAGGGGCAGGACTTCCACTCGGTTGCGGCCCAGAAGCTTGGCGCGATAGAGAGCGCGATCGGCGTTGGAGATCAGCTGCTCGAGCGGCAGGTCGTGTGCCGATTGGAGCGAAGCAATGCCAATACTGAGACTCACTCTTCCAGTTCCTGCCTGAAATTCGCGTCCGCTGAAGTAAGCGCGCAGTTCTTCGGCCAGTGCGGAAGCTACCTGCGGGGAGACGTTAACCAGCAGCACCGCGAATTCGTCTCCACCGAAGCGGGAGCAATGGCTGCCGGGGACTCTCGATACAAGATCTTCGAGCTTCTTCGCCAGAACGACGAGTACTCGGTCGCCATGCAGATGGCCGTGGCTGTCGTTCGCCTGCTTGAAGCGGTCAATATCCATCAGGAGGACAGAGAGATTTTCGCGAGCGGCCGCGGTCTGCATCTTGCCGTAGACTCCGGCGAGCGAACGACGGTTCCCGATGCCGGTAAGAGGGTCGCGCGTGGCCAGGCCCTCGAGATGCTCATTACGGGTTTCGAGGGATGCCTTCTCTTTGACACCCTGAGCCTGCAGCAACACAGTGCGCGCGACGTAACAGACGAGGGATAAGGAGACGGCGGACGCAGCCAGAGGAAGCGAGATACGCAGAACCAGGAGGCCGAGCATGAGGTTGACGAACGTGAGAAACGAAGGCATGAGATTGCGCACGGTGACACTGGGGGGACGAATCGGCGCGATCTCGGGAGCCTCAGCTTTCACCGAATGGTCGGTGTAAAGCAGGTAGAGTGCGAAGCCGGCAAGGAGTGTGGGCCCGGGGACATCCCAGAGGCCGCAATTGACGTGGTGCAGCCATGTGTAACAAACCTGGTTTGCGAGGAAGAACGAGATGAAACGAAGACCCAGGAAGCATGAAAGGGTTTGAAGCAACTTCATCTCGGCGCGGGACGCGGCTCCCAGGCAGGCGACGACCGCGACAAGGAACAAAAAGAGCGCCACGATCTGGCCGATGACGAGGTGGAAGATGTTGAAGTGATCGCGCGTGACGGGTGAGTAGATGAGATTGAAGCGAAGTATGGTGAACAAAAGCGCCTGGGACACATCCGCGATGACAATGGACTTGGCGGCTCCTGAACAGAAGAGCACGGCCGCCAACATGTACAAGGCCTCGCTGGCGTTGAAGCTGGCAGTTTGGAACCACCGTGCGGGCCCGGTGCTGAAGATGGCCTGGGTGAAGGAAGGCAAATAGCCGAGGGCCGCAGCAAACGCGCCCGCAGAGATGAACGACCAGCGGACGTAAAGCGTGGGTTGGGCTGAACGCGCGCGCGTCCAGAAAGCCAAAGCGCATCCGAACAAAACCAGCGAGAGAGTGAGATAGCCGAAGCCTGACGCACGTACCGTGTCGGCGCCGGCGACTGCCGCGTGTGTGGAGCAGGTGAGCATGGCAGCGAGTGTCGCGAAGACTAGAAGGATCGTCCTCCGCGACAATCTTTGACCGGCGATTCCGCAATCCGTCGCAATGAGCGCGGTTGGGACTGCGTTCGACTCGATGGAATCCTTCATAGCTGGCACGATGGAACGGAGAAGCTTTCGAAAAACTGCAATAACGGGGAATGTGGTTCTTTTGAAGAAACTTTAACGTACTCAGGCGATACAGAAAGTAGCACGAAAGAAGTAGGAGGGGCGGACAAAGCGGTGCGTCGCGGGTCATCGCAACACAAGGGATATGAACCAAATAGTGCATTGTCAGGACCGTCAGGATTTGGGTGGTTCCGAGATCTGCGCGAAGTGAACGAAGACCGGTGATTACTTCGAGAGAGTAATGATGCGGTTTTCGGCGCCAGGTCGAGGCGAAGTGAACTCAGTTTGACAGGGCAGAGTTACACATAGCGGCCAACATGAAATCGGCGTAGATGAAGCCGTCGCGGTTGACGATTTCTCCGGGACTAAGGGCGATGGGACGCGAGAACATGGGGCCGTCGTAGACACAGGAGTGAAACTCACCGCGCTCACCGCATGGGTCGATAGTTGCAGGCAGATCGCGAAGCAGTGCGGAGTCGAAGTCGCGACCTGCAAATGAGGGATCGAGCTGACGAGAATCGACGCAAACCAGCTTTGCGCAGAGGCCGCCGGAGATCATCGAGCTGGCCAGTTCGGCCGTCGGAATGTCCCAGAGCGGAAACATCGGTTCGATGCCGGTGTTCTGGAGTTGCTTTTCACGGTAGTCGCGGACATCGCGAAGAAACAGGTCGCCAAAGGCAATAGCGTCGATATTCTCACTGGTAGCGCGAAGGCAAACTTCGGCCATGCGACGTTCGTATTCCTCGTTCGAACACGGCCAGGGGAGCGGAACTTTCCAGAGCGGGAGGTCGGCAGCGGAGGCCTGGGCTTCGAGGATCGCACTGCGGGTTCCGTGCATGGCGACGCGGTCGAATTCAGAATTGATGGTGGTGAGGAGACCGGCGATCTCGATGCCGGATTGCTGCCTGAGCAGATGGAGGGCCCACGCACAGTCTTTACCGCTGCTCCAGGAGATGAGGATTCGTTTCATTGACGATCTCATTTTGACGACGCCGCTGCCGAAAAGTCTCAGAGCGTCTTTCGGTAGACGACGAAGCCGGATTTCTCCGCAACCTTGTCATAGAGCTTCATCGCGGTTGCATTCGTTTCGTGAGTCAGCCAGTAGACGCGACCGCAGCCGGCGTCAGTGGCGATTCGATAGACTTCGTTAATCAGCGCGCGGCCAACGCCTTTGCCGCGGGCGGCCTCGACTGTGAAAAGGTCCTGCAGGTAGCACGTGGGCGCAATGGAAATTGTGCTGCGATGGTAGAGGTAGTGCACGAGGCCGACTATTTTTCCAGCATGCTCGGCGACCAGTGCATGAACGGGTTCGTAACTATCGAAGAAACGGGACCAGGTGCTGTTGGTGATCGCGTCGGGCAGAGCGGTCGCGTCCTTGCGGCCATAGAAGGCGTTGTAACCGTCCCAGAGGGGTTTCCATTGGTCGAAATCGGATTCTTGCACGGGACGGATGAGAAGGTCAGGTGTCAATTTGTTTCTCCGATTCGGATCTACGGTAGCTATTGGAAGTGAAAAAGCAGATTCTTCGCTCACCACCCCCGAACTGAAAGACGTTCGGGACCCCGTTCACTCAGAATGACACGGCTCATTGGGGAAGAGTGCACATCAAAGAATGACATCCCTAATAACGGGAAGAATCCACATAAAAGAATGACAGCCAACGTCCGCCGTGAACTGCACTGCCAGACTAGCTGATCTCGATGACATCGCTGCTGGCTGCCGCAGCGGCATCGGCACGCTCCATGAGCTTTTGAGCTATTCCGTAGAACTCCGCGGCTTGTGGGCTTTTCGGACCTGCCAGGGCTACGGGGAGTCCGCGATCTCCGCCTTCACGAATGGAAGGGATGAGTTCAATGGAGCCAAGGAAGGGAACCTTGAATTGCGCCGCAGTGCGCTCGGCGCCGCCCTTGGAGAAGATATCAATTTCGTGGTGACAGTGCGGACAAGTGAAGTGGCTCATGTTTTCGACGATGCCGAGGACTTCGACATTGACCTGTGCGAACATCTCGAGTGCTTTGCGCGCGTCCTGGAGGCTGACGTCGCTGGGCGTGGAGACGACGACGGCGCCGGTAAGCGGGACAGTTTGCACGAGCGAGATGACAACGTCACCGGTGCCCGGAGGCAGATCGACGATGAGATAATCGAGCTCACCCCAGTCGACCTGCTGCAGAAACTGGCGGATGATCTGGTGCAGCATCGGTCCGCGCATGACGAGGGGCTTGTCGCCCGGAGAGATGTAGCCGATGGAGATGGTTTTGATGCCGTGCGTGTCGTTGGGCTGGATCTGGTTATCGGCGCCGACGCGCGGAGATTGCGTTGACCCCATCATGAGCGGGACGTTGGGTCCGTAGATGTCGGCGTCAATGAGCCCAACACGCTGCCCGAGCCTGGAGAGCGCGATAGCGAGGTTGACAGCGACAGTGGTTTTGCCTACGCCGCCTTTTCCGGAACCGATGGCGACGATCTTTGATACTCCGGGGAGAGCTACAGGCTGAGGCGTGGCGTGTCCGTGGGCCATAGTTGCGATTACTCCTTGAACAGGTTCGTACTCAATAGTCAGGCTGTGGCGCTGCTTGTGTTGCGCGTCTCGCGCTTGCGACGGGCTGATTCGGATTCGCGGTGCTCGCGGCGGCGGAGAGCGTCGTTGAAACGGCGGATTTCGTCGGGTGTTTCGGGCTGTGCCTGGGGAACATGCTGGCGTCTGCCGTGCTCGTCGATCGCAACGAAGACAAGATATGCGCTGGCAACGTGAAGATGGGTGCCGGTTTGCGGATCCTCAACCCAGACCTTGACGCCGACCTCGACCGACGTATTGAAAGCACGATTGACGCTGGACTTGAGAATGAGCAAATCGCCGACGTGCACCGGCTGAATGAAGTCGATGTGATCCATGGCGGCGGTTACGACGTGGGTGCGCGAGTGGCGATAGGCGGCGATGGCGCCGGTGAGATCGATAAAGTGCATGAGGCGTCCGCCGAGCAGGTTGCCGAGCGTGTTGGCGTCGTTGGGGAGGATAACCTCTGTCATTTCGGACTGCGTGCTGGCAACGGTACGCACATGCGGGCTGGCTTCAGCGGTACTCATCTTTTTGACTTGCTCCATCGTTCGGTTGCAGGGCCTTCAGCGAGAGTTCAGGCTACAATGACAGCACAAGCGAACTTCTGTGCCGAAGCACCAGATTCCAGTTTCGGCAATCCACGCCAATTACGCAAATCGCCTTGGTGCAGAAATCCCCCATTATGAGCACAACGGACAAAATTGCAGGACTGAAAGAGATTCTCGCCCTTGACCCGAAGAATGCCTTCGCGCGATACGGCATCGCCATGGAACTGGCAAATCGCGGCGAAGTGGATGCAGCGCTGAAGGAATTCGATGTCCTGATCGAGCAGAATCCTGACTATACGGCGGCCTATTTCATGTCGGCGCAAACGCTGGCGAAGGCGGCCAGGAATGCAGAGGCTGTGGAGAAGCTGAGGTCGGGGATCGCTTGCGCCGCGAGGACCGGCAACCGTCATGCTCTCAGCGAGATGCAGGGGATGATGGACGAACTGGACCAATAGGCCTTTTGCTCGATTGCGGCGTGAATGCGCAACCGCAAATTCTCGTCCATGATGAGTAACGAATAAGTGCGCCGCTCCAAATAAAGGCGCGTCTATACTATTAGTATGTCGAAGTATTCAATTGTCGTCCCTTTCCACAATGAAGAGGAAAATGTAACCGTTCTATATGCCCGCCTGAAGCAAGTAATGGAGCAAGTCGGCGAGAGTTTTGAACTAGTGCTCGTTGATGACGGCTCCAGCGACAAGACCTACAAACTTCTCGAAGAGATTGCCGCGGTGGATAGCCGGGTGCTGGTGGTAAAGTTACGCCGCAACTTTGGACAGACGTCGGCTCTGGCGGCGGGATTTGATCACGCTTCGGGCGATTTCATCCTGGCGATGGATGGCGATCTGCAGCACGATCCGAACGAGATTCCGAACTTCCTGGAAAAGCTGGAAGAGGGCTACGACGTGGTGTCGGGCTGGCGCAAGGAGCGCATCGACAACTTCGTGATGCGGCGGATTCCTTCGCGCTGTGCGAACTGGCTGATGGCGAAGCTTTCCGGCGTGGACATTCACGATTTCGGCACGACGTTCAAGGCATACCGTCATGAAGTGATCCAGAACATTCCGCTGTATGGCGAGATGCACCGATTCATTCCCGCGCTGGCGAGCTGGTATGGCGCGTCGATCTGCGAGATTCCGATCAAGAACGTGCACCGCGAGCGCGGCAAGAGCCACTACGGCATCGGACGCACCTTCCGCGTGTTTTTCGATCTGCTGACGATTCGGTTTCTGTTGAAATACATGAGTCGGCCGCTGCATTTCTTTGGCAGCTTTGGCGCGCTGGGAATTCTAGCGGGCAGCTTTATTTCGGCATTGCTGCTGGGAATGAAGATCGTGAATCCGCATCAGAACGTGATGGACGTGCATGGTCCGTTGTTTGTGATTGCGGGCGTGCTGATCCTGGCGGGCATCCAGATGCTGGCGATCGGGTTGCTGGGAGAGCTGCAAGTGCGGCACTTCCATACGTCTCAACAGCGCGCGCCATACACGGTCGATCGCATCGTGCGATTGAGAACGCCGGAAGAGCCGAGCATTTTGTCGGACCGGCGGGATGACAGGTTTTAGAGGCAGGGGACCCGGAACCAGGAACCAGGGACTAGGGAATAGAGACGCAAGAGCCCCGCGAGAAACGATCCTCGCGGGGTTTTTATTTGCAGCGAAAAAGCACGGATCAGGGAACAGGAAGTAAATTGACGAGCGGTCTGTGCAAATGGAATTGCCCGAAGAAATACGCTGCTTGCAGTTTCCGGGGTGTATTCTTGCGCATGTATGAACGCTATTCAGATCCAGAGTACGGGTGGGCCTGAGGTTCTTCAGCTCGCCGAGTTGCCGATTCCTGTGCCAGGACCGGGGCAGGTGCTGATTCGGGTTGAAGCGATCGGCGTAAATTTCATCGAGATTTATTTTCGCAAGGGAACCTACAAGGCGACGTTGCCGCTGACACCGGGCAGCGAGGCTGCGGGAACGATTGAAGAATTGGGTTCGGGCGTCACGGGATTCAAGCTCGGCGATGCGGTCGCTTCTTGCGGCGTGCTGGGCAGCTATGCGGAGTATGCGCTGGTGCCGGCGTCGCAACTGGTCAAGGTGCCCGATGGTCTGACTCCGGAACAGGCGGCTGCAGCAATGCTGCAGGGGATGACGGCACATTATCTTGCGACGTCCACGTATCCACTCAAGGCTGGAGAAACGGCGCTGGTGCATGCAGGCGCGGGCGGCGTAGGACTGCTGCTGACACAGATGGCTTCCCGGATCGGTGCGCGGGTGATCACCACCGTGTCGACGAAGGAGAAGGCCGAATTGTCGCGCGAGGCCGGGGCGGCGGAAGTGATTCTCTACACCGACCAGGATTTTGTCGCAGAGGTGAAAAAGATTACAGGCGGCAAGGGCGTGGATGTGGTGTATGACTCAGTTGGCAAGACCACGTTTGAAGGGAGCTTGAATTGCCTGCGGCCTCGCGGCCTGCTGGCGCTCTTTGGCGGATCAAGCGGCCCGGTACCGCCGTTCGACTTGATTCAGCTGAGCGGTAAGGGATCTCTATTTGTAACGCGGCCGACATTGTGGCACTACGTGGCGACGCGCCAGGAACTGGAGTCGCGCGCGAGTGAGGTGCTTGGCTGGGTGGCGAAGGGCGATCTGAAACTGCGGATGGAGCATATGTTTCCCCTGGCCGAAGCAGGGCAGGCGCAGCAAGAAATGGAAGAGCGGAAGACGACGGGGAAAATTCTGCTGGAACCTTAAGAACAGTGAACAGTGGACAGTGAGCAGTGAGCAGTGAGCAGTGGACAATGATCAGTAAAACCTTGGAGTGGTTCGTTGGGGAAGATTGCGATCGGGCCCGGGGATCGGGTGTTTGTGTTGACGGGGGCCGGAATCAGCGCGGAGAGCGGCCTGCCTACGTTTCGTGCTTCGGATGGGTTGTGGGCCGGGCATCGCGTCGAGGATGTGTGCACACCGGAGGCGCTTGAACTGAACCCCGCGCTGGTGTGGCAGTTCTACTCCGAGCGGCGTGAGCAAGGCGCGAAGGCTGAGCCGAACCCCGCGCATATGGCGCTCGCCGAGCTCGAAGCGAAATTGAGAGACCGGTTTTTTCTCTGCACTCAAAATGTAGATGATTTGCACGAGCGCGCCGGGTCGAAGCAGCTGGTGCATATGCACGGCGAGCTAGCCAAGTCACGCTGCGAGGATGAGTGTGGACGGCCACCGGTGACAGATCACACCGTGTACAAGAGCCTGGACGAAGTAGGGCGCTGCGCGTGCGGGGCGCGGCTGCGACCTCATATTGTTTTCTTCGGAGAGATTCCACTGGAGATGAACCGGATTCAGCAGGAGATCACGCGCGCGACGCTGATGGTAGTCGTGGGGACGTCGGGGTCTGTCTACCCGGCAGCGAATTTTGTGCACTGGGCGCGGCAGGGTGGGGCGCGGACTGTATATATCGGACCGGAGCCGCCCTTGAACGCGCACGCGTTTACGAATGTGGTGGAGGGCAACGCGGGAGAAGTTTTGCCTGGGCTGTTCGAAGTAACACCTGATCTGTGCAACTAATTCCGGCTAAGGCGCTGCGATGAAATATCCTCTCGGGCGTTACGTCTATGGCTTGGCGGCCATTGGTTCCGGTATCTGTGCCTTGACGTGGCATGATCTGAGCGCGCTTGGGGCCATTCCTCACCGGACATTTTTTGTCTACGTCGCGGGCATTGTCGAAATCCTTGGAGGCATTGCAGTTCAATGGCCGAGGGCAGCGCGAGCCGGCGCTGCCGCATTGGGAACTGTCTACCTCGTCTTCGCCCTACTTGGGGTGCCGTTCATTTTGAAGCATCCGCTCGTTTACAACGGGTATGGCAACTTCTTCGAGCAATTTTCATTCGTGTCGGGAGCTTTGATTCTCTATGCGTTTCCCGGGACCGC
The DNA here is from genome assembly GCF_035317045.1 of Occallatibacter sp. GTDB lineage: Bacteria > Acidobacteriota > Terriglobia > Terriglobales > Acidobacteriaceae > Telmatobacter. Next base: position 284 of record NZ_DATHHT010000043.1, on the reverse strand, counting down.
CGGAATTTCTCGAAATGCAGGTCTGGCGAAGATGGGGTATTACTTTTTCTCCATTTGCCTTGTCTCGTTCGCGCTGGAGCAGCTTTTCTATCTTTCCGCGACGGCAAGTCTTGTTCCGAAATGGATTCCGCCTGGACAAATGTGGCAATAACGAACTTGACGCACAAGGAATGGGCAGGCGACAATGGGCCATGGACACCAAAAAATCATCTAGCGGTATCCTTTCGACGGGTGGTCTCGTGCTGACCATCATTCAGTCGGTTCATCCCCATTGGTTGGGCGAC
>NZ_DATHHT010000042.1:0-137448 GCF_035317045.1 Occallatibacter sp. | reverse complement strand
ACATGCGGCTTCGAACGATCAAATTTTTCCTTCGCCATGGTTCTCTTCCCCTCGCAGCTGCTATGCCGTTGCCAAAAGGGCGCCGGCGTTCCGGCTCCAGCCCTAAAAACAGTTAACAGTGATCAGTTTTCAGTGATCAGTTTTTCCTTGCCTGAGCCAACATCATCGATTCACCCGATAAGCTCAGACTGTCCACTGTTCACTGCCTTTTCACTTCCCTTGCGCACGACCGATAATTTCATCGGCGATCATGCGCGGCGCCTCTTCGTAGCGCGCGAACTGCATTGAATACGACGCCCGGCCTTGTGTCGAGGAACGAATCTCGTTCACGTAGCCGAACATTTCCTTCAGCGGAACAATCGCCTTGATGACCTGCGACCCTGCCGCGTGCTCCATTCCTTCAATCCGTCCGCGACGCGAGTTGATGTCGCCGATAATCACGCCCATGAACTCCTCGGGCACCGTGACTTCAACCGCCATCACCGGCTCCAACAGCACCGGATGCGCCTTGCGTGCGGCTTCCTTGAAGGCGATCGAACCGGCAAATTTAAATGCCATTTCGTTCGAGTCGACTTCGTGATAGCTACCGTCGAACAGGATTACCTTCACGTCCACGATCGGGAAGCCTGCCAGGATGCCCAACTCCAACGCACCCTGCACGCCCTGATCGATGGGCTTGATGTACTCCCTCGGTACCGACCCGCCCTTGATTTCGTTAATGAACTCGTAGCCGGCACCTGGAGTATTCGGCTCGACACGCAGTTTGCAATGTCCGTAGTTGCCCGAACCACCGGTCTGGCGGATGTATTTGCCTTCCGCTTCAGCCATCTTGCGAATCGTCTCGCGGAAAGCAACCTTGGGCTCGCCCACGTTGGCATCGACCTTGTGCTCACGCTTCAAGCGATCCACAAGAATCTCAAGGTGCAGTTCGCCCATGCCGCTGATAATCGTCTGACCCGAATCCTCGTCGGTATGCACCTTGAAGGTTGGATCTTCATCAGCAAGCCGCGACAACCCCATCGCCATCTTTTCCTGGTCAGCCTTGGTCTTCGGTTCAATTGCCACCGAGATCACAGGCTCAGGGAAGGTGATGGCGCCGAGCGCGATCGGATGCTGCGGCGAACTCAGCGTGTCGCCTGTCTTCAATTCCTTCAGTCCCACGCACGCGCAAATGTCGCCGGCATAGATCTCAGTGATGTCCTCACGCTTGTTGGCGTGCATCTTCACGAGGCGTCCTACGCGGTCGGTCTTGCCGGTACGCGGATTCAGAATCGTGTCACCGGTCTTCAATGAACCCGAATAAATGCGGATAAACGACAACTTGCCGAACGGATCGTTGATCAGCTTGAAAACCAGCGCCGCGAGAGGCTCATTGTCGTCCGCCTTGCGGATCTCAGTCACGCTGGGATCGTGCGGATTGATACCTTCCACCGGAGGCTTATCCAGCGGGCTCGGCAGATAATCAACTACTGCATCAAGCAGCGTCTGCACACCCTTGTTCTTGAATGCAGAACCGCAGATTACCGGAAAGACCTTCAGATCGATCGTCGCCTGGCGAATGCCCCTCTTCAGCTCTTCGATGGTCGGCGTCTCGCCTTCGAGAAACTTCTCGAGCAACACATCGTCGGTCTCTGCGATCACTTCGATCAGTTGCAGACGGAAAGCTTCCGCCTTCTTCTGCAGATCGGCCGGAATCGCCTGAACGTCATACTCCGCGCCCATCGTCTCGTCGTGCCAGAGCACCGCCTTCATCTCGATGAGATCGACAACACCCTTGAATCCAGCCTCTGCACCAATCGGAATTTGCAAGGCCACCGGCCGCGCGCCCAGCCGCTTGCGAATGGTGTCCAGAACGTGCTCAAAATCGGCGCCGTTCTTGTCCATCTTGTTCACGAAGCAGATACGCGGAACCTTGTACTTGTCGCCTTGCCGCCACACAGTTTCAGTCTGCGGCTGTACACCACTGACTGAGTCAAACACCGCAACCGCGCCATCGAGAACGCGAAGCGAGCGCTCCACCTCGGCGGTGAAGTCCACGTGACCCGGCGTATCAATGATGTTGATGCGGATGTCTTTCCACATGCACGTCGTTGCAGCCGACGTGATGGTGATGCCGCGCTCCTGCTCCTGCTCCATGTAATCCATGGTCGCGGTGCCTTCATGCACTTCGCCGATACGGTGCGTGATGCCCGTGTAGAAGAGGATGCGTTCGGTCGCAGTCGTCTTACCGGCGTCGATGTGCGCCATGATTCCGATGTTCCGGCAACGACTTAGAGGTATGGTGCGAGCCACGGTTTTTCTTTATCCTTGCGGGCTTCTGATCCCGCCGTTGATTTCCAGTGATCAGTGGTCAGTGATCAGTGGTCAGTAAAAAACCTGAATTGTTTGAAGCGGTTACAAATCAATGATCACTGTCCACTGATCACTGATCGCTACTTCCCTACCAGCGATAATGCGCGAAGGCCTTGTTGGCCTCGGCCATGCGGTGTACGTCTTCCTTCTTCTTCATCGCCGCGCCACGACCATTGGCCGCGTCCAGCAGCTCATTGCTTAACTTGTCGATCATGCCCTTCTCACCGCGGGCGCGCCCGTAGGTGATGAGCCAGCGAATCGCCAGTGAAGTACGCCGGTCGGCATTTACTTCAATCGGCACCTGGTAGTTGGCGCCACCCACGCGGCGAGTCTTGACCTCGAGTAGCGGCTTGCAGTTCTCGACCGCCTTCTTGAAGAGCTTCAGCGCGTCGTCTCCGCCGCCCTTTTCCTCAAGGTTCTTCATCGATTGATAGAAGATGCCCTGGGCCGTCGACTTCTTGCCGCCCCACATCATCGAGTTCACAAACTTGGTGACCAGCGTGGATGCATAAACTGGATCCGGCGCTACTTCCCGCTTCGCAATGTGCCCTTTTCTCGGCATAGTTCCTCAAAATCCTTCGCGCCTAAGCGCCGTTCTGTTGCCCCAGTCCCGGTTCCATCACTCCGCCCGGGAACCGAAAACTACTTCTTCGCTGCCGCCGCTCCGCCCTTGGCGCGCTTCGCACCATACTTCGAGCGGCTCTGCTTCCGGTTGGCCACGCCGACTGAATCCAGCGTGCCGCGTACCACGTGATAGCGAACGCCCGGCAGATCCTTCACACGGCCGCCGCGAATCAGCACAATCGAGTGCTCCTGCAGGTTGTGGCCGATGCCGGGAATGTAGGTCGTGACCTCGATCCCGTTGGTCAACCGCACGCGAGCCACTTTGCGCAGCGCCGAGTTCGGCTTCTTGGGGGTTTGTGTATACACGCGGGTGCATACACCGCGCCGCTGCGGCGAGGCCTGCAGTGCAGGGGACGCCGTCTTGTATCGGGGGGCCGTACGCCCCTTGCGAACCAATTGATTAAATGTCGGCAAACTGAAACTCCTTACCCCAAAAACCTCTAAACCCAACCCACTCACAGCCGCGCGCAAGGCCCTCCGGGCTTTTCTCCCGCGTTGGCGCTATCAAGCCGCCCAAACGCACGGAAGCCCAGGTTGCTGCTTCGCGTCTGCCTTCGTTCCACTACCAGACGAAAACCGAGACGGTGGCCGGTCGTTTTTCCGCTTTTAAACGGGAAAAGCCAACTCCGTTTCGCCGGTTCCGGCTCGCATAGCCCTCCAAGGTGGAGAAACGCGCGAGCACCGATGCGATTATCGCCTCCCCGTCTTTCCTTCACCCGGGTTGACGATGTGTCCCTGCCCTTCGCAAGACGAGAGCGATTCGGGGACTATGGCCGCTCTTTACTGCCAGCGACCTCGGGAACTGATCCTCGGCAAACGTTCCGGCCGGGATCTCCCGTTACTCGCCTGCCGTTATCACACACGGATAGGCGTGTTCTTGCGGAACCTTATAAAGATAACAAGAAACCCGGGTGGGGTCAACGAATTCAACCCCTCACTCCTATTTTCTGCCGGCGAAGATGGCTCCGTGCCGGAAACAACCTTACCGTAACGCCTAAACCTAGGGCACCGTATAGGTGCCGCTATTGGCCACGGCGTTTCCAGTTGCGTTCGATGGCATGGTCAGCGTCGCGCCGGCACTGAACTGCACGATCTCCGCCGTCCAGACCGCCGGCGATCCCGAAGTGGGTGCCGGCTGGAACCCGGCAACGCCGGAAAGATCAGGAAAAGCCAGCGCGGTTGAGCCGCTCTGATAGTTGGCCGTCGCATCGACCTCAAAAAAACTCGAAACACCTGTCCCGCTCACCCAGCCCACCGCCGCCGACTCGATGACCCCGGGCTTTCCCGCGAAACCCGTGTAAGCGAAATTGAAGTTGGGCAGCGCCGCCGGAGTTGGGCCCCGATAGGACCAAGGCGCCGGAAATGTGAAGGTTACAGGACCACCGCTGCTCGAATTCGCAAGTACCAGCACCTCTTCGCCTTGCTTCGAACTGCTGATAACTGTAGCGAGAAACTTGTAGAAATCCCCGCCCTGAACTGCAGCAGCCGGCAAGGCCGGATACTGTGTGGTCGCGGGGGCAGCAACCGTAAATCCGCCCGCACCGCCCATGATGAAACCAACAACGGTGGTGGGCGCGGAATACCCCGGTGGGGCGTTGTTGTACGTGATCGCTTGCGGCGTGGTTTCATCTGCAGCGCCCAGCACAACCGTGCTGCCCCCATTCAGTGCGCCGGGAACCGTCTGGTTCGTGAAATTCTTCGCTGCAACGAGGCTGGTCAGCAGACCTTGCTGCGAGTTGTTGTAGGCCAACACCATCACCCGATCGGCGCCCGCCGGTTCGACGAGACTGAAAGCGCCATTGAGGGCCGCCCCAGCCACCGCTGTTGAAGTGCCATTCGAAGCGGCAATGTCCACAAGCGTTGCCCCTGGGATTCCGCTGGCGTCCACGCTTCCGGTGAACGTTCCGGTTTGACTGGAAGGTACCGCCACTGGGCAAGGTTCGGTGAACGAAGAGCCATCCGCAGTGCTCGCTTCAAACACAAATTGCTCCGGCACCTGAGCCTGCGGGCCCAAGGGCAAGGTGCAGACATAGGCCACCGCGAAATTCGCTGTACCGTTTGGAATCGTTAGACTCAGCGTTCCCGAGTTGAGTGCTTGTGCCGTAAACGCCCCGGAACCGATGCGCGCCGCCACCGCGGTCGGCGTGCCCACACTGAACTTGAACGTGACCACGGAAGGTGTGGCACCCCCTCCCCCCGTTGACCCTCCGCCACCCGAACCACCTCCGCACCCGGCTAAAAGGACTAGCGACGAGCCGAGTACGGAACAGCGCAGAATTGCAGAGAACGTCGAACGTCCATTCGCCAACTCGCGGTCTCCCATTGCTTGCTTTCTCCAGGGTGCTCGCCGACCGCGGCCTATTCGATCGATTTCAACGTCCACGTTCCGTTCTCGAGCGCGAAATCCGCCTGCTTCCGCGAGCTCAGCTTGTTGCCGGGGTGATGCGCAATATTGTCCAGCGCCTGCGGAACTCCGGTCAGATTCACACCCTCGGTGTATTTCCCTTCCTTGGCGGCGGCCGAGCCCGTAAGCATCTCGTCCTGCAGGTCGCCCATGTCGTGCGCCCTCAAATGATTCGCAGCAACCGTCATCACAACGGCCGTGTAGTTGGTGTCATCCTGATTCGCTGGACGCCACTCGATCACGTCGCCGCCTCCCGGCAGCGTTACCGCTTTCTTGCCATCCGGGGTCAGCTTGAAATCGGCCCACAGCTTGTTCGGATAAACCTTGGTCCTCTCCCACAACTTGGCCGATACCCCCTCGCGCACGCCAGCCTCATTCACCAGGATGGTCGTCCCGACCGGAGGTGTCTGGTCATACTTGGCCTGCACCATCGCCAACGCCTGGGCCGGGGTCAAGTCCGGCGCCGACTTGCATCCAATGCCCGCAAACCCAAAACCCATCACAGCCAGTACTCCCAAAACCTTCCAATTCAGCATGATTTTCACGCTCCCTCCTATTGCGTACTCCCATGGGCAGTATCCTGACGACCCGCCATTTTTCTCTTACTTTCCTGCTCTGTCAATGGATTCGGATGTGATACCCGGCACACCTGAAGGGCTGGGGTCTAAATTGCTGCGGATTTCAGCCAGCTGCCGGCCGAAAGTCGATGCCAGCGAAGTGGTTTATTGCTCGGCCACGCGCTTCAGCAGCAAAGCGAGAAAACCCTTCTCGTCGGACTCAAGACAAACCTGCGCATTGGGTGCGCCATTTCCAGGGCTCGTCAGTCCCTTATCGTCCACATCAATATGCATCGGCTTGGCCGGGCAGAGATCGGGGCGGAAAGTATAGGTCACCGCAACGGGGTCAAACAGCGTTGGCGTTGGGCTGTGGTTCGGCGTGTTTCCCATCCACTCGTGATAGAGCAGCGTCAACTGATCGGTGAGTGGCGAACCATGCGCAAAGATGGCCTCGCGGTCCTTCGCATCGAGTGGCACCTGCGTTGAATCGAGGGGCATCATGAATACCGGCACCCCCGATGCCAACAATGCCTTCAGGCCGGCAGGATCGTTGAGGATGTTCCACTCCGGCTCCGGCGGCTTTGGTTCTCCCTGTGCATCCGTGCCGTAACCGCGCTCAACGCTGCCGCCCATGATCACGACTCGCTTCAGTTTTTTAAACGTCGCTGGATCGCGCTCGATGGCCGCCTGCACCGTGAACAACGGCCCGATGCCGATCAGCGTGATCTGACCGGGATGCTCTCGCGCCTCGCGCACGATGAATTCCGCGCCATTCCCGTGTTTCTTCTCGGGCGGCTGCCTCGCATAAGCCGCCTGCGTCATCAGGTTGTCCGTTTTCGTCATCGGCCCCGCAAACACTGGAATATCGCTACGCCCCACCGACCGCAAATATCTGTCCAGCAGTCGCGCCCGCATCTCGGTGTTGCCGAACGTCGTCGTAACGCCCAAGATCTTCAGCTCAGGGCTTTCCAGCGCCAGCGCGAGCGCGAAGGCATCGTCAATGTCGTCGCCAATGTCTGTATCGATGACGACCAGTTGAGGTTCGGCGGAAGAGGGAACCGAGCCCGATTGTCCCGTCGTGCGCAGCGCGCCCAATGAAAAAATCAACGCCACCAGCATCAAAATCAAATACGCTCTTTTCATGGCTGATACTTTAACCCTCCCGGCCATGAGGTTGCCTTCCCCATCAATGAGCGCAAATCCCCGCATCCCAAACCGCCTCACGTGATTTAGCATCAATTCACGTTTCATCCGCCTCGCCTCGAGGAAACATCCTCATGTGTTTTGGGTTCGCCGTCAGGCTGCTCGCGATGCTCGTCCCTCTGGCCTATGGCGCATGGCTTCCCGCGCAATCCTACAGCCTGGTCGATGGCCGTGAACCGCTCGTCTCGCTCGATGGGCCATGGCGCTTTCATCCTGGCGATTCGCCAATGGCGAGTACGGGCTCGCCGATCTGGGCCACGCCGGGATTCGACGACTCCGGCTGGGCCCTGATCAACGGCGGCCAATCCTGGAGCGACCAGGGCTACCCCGGTCTGAGCGGATACGCGTGGTATCGCTTCACCGTCACAATGCCCGCGAGTCAAAACTCGACCTCGCTCCTGCTGCCGCCCATCCTTACTTCGTTCCAGGTTTTCGTCGATGGCAAACCGGTCGGCAGTGCGGGAAGAATGCCACCCACGAAGCTACTTACCGCTGAGATCAGTTACCACATGTTCTCGCTCACTCAGCAAGCAGTCCGCTCTGCGCGCACAGTGCAGGTGGCCATTCGGGTCTGGCACTCCCCTTTATGGGCCAGCTACGTGGGCGGCGGTCCACTCGAGCCGGGAAGTCTGGCAGGCGATCCGAAGTTGTTGGCGACCGAGCAGTCTCACCATCGGAGGTCGCGCAGTGTCCTTTTTGTCGACTACTACGCCTATAGCATCGCCAGCGGATTGGTCGGGCTCGTCATCCTATGCCTCTTCCTCATGCGCACCAGAGAACGCGAATACATGTGGTTTGCCGCCATCCTTCTCGCGCAGTCGGCCGACAATGCCCTCGCCGTAATTTTTCAGATCTATGCGTGGCCCCCGCTTCAAATCAATGACTTTGTTGATGGCATCCTGGTGGCCATCGAAATCGCCGCGACCTTGTTGTTCTTTTCCAAGGTGCTAAAAATTCGGGTCAACTCGCTGGGACGTGTCCTTCTCCTGCTGGTGGCCCTGAGCCCATTTTCGACAGTTTTGTACTGGCCCGGCTGGGCCTCGGCATCGGCCTCGGCCGCACTGCAACAGGCTCTCCTTTTACCGGCTGTGCTTTGGATTTTCTACTTCCTCGTGCAGCGCGCACTTCGGGGAAACCTGGACGCAATCCTCCTGCTGGTGCCAACCCTTCTCGACGTGGGCTTTAACTCCGTCAACAACCTGGCCATTGTCTTCGACCAGGCAGGCTGGATTAATTCGCCCGAAGGGGTCGATCTCGCCCTCCGCTTTCAGCCCTTCACCATGCACCTCAGCATTCTGCTTCACCTGATCTTCCTTCTCACGATGCTGGTCTTCCTCATTCGCCGCTTCACCTTTGCCCGGCGGCAGGAGGAGCGCATGGCCGGAGAGCTCAACGCGGCCCGTCAGGTGCAGCAAGTGCTTCTACCCGACGAAGCCGACCAGTGCCAGGGCTTCAAAGTGGAATGGGTCTACCAGCCCGCTAACGAAGTGGGCGGCGACTTCTTCCAGCAGATTGCCGACGGGGAATTCGGGATGTTCATCGTTGTCGGCGACGTCAGCGGCAAGGGATTGCCTGCCGCCATGCTCGTCTCGGTTCTGGTCGGCGCTATTCGCGCGGAGGCGGCCCGCGGCACTAACCCCTCCAACCTTCTCAGTTCGCTCAACAACCGCATGATGGGCCGTTCCCAGGGGGGATTCACGACCTGCCTCGCCGCACACATCTCCGCCGACGGCGTTCTCACCATGGCCAACGCCGGCCACCTCGCCCCCTACCTGAACGGGATAGAAATCGACCTCCCCAGTTCTCTCCCCCTGGGCATCGTGGCCGAGTTGCGCTTCGAAAGCATCGCGGTCACTCTTGCTTCCGGCAACAGCCTCACATTCGTCTCCGACGGAGTGGTCGAGGCCCGTGCCCGCAACGGCGAGCTCTTCGGATTCGACCGCACCCGCGAACTGAGCCGCCTGCCCGCCGAAGCCATCGCACGCGCTGCGCAGCAGTTCGGCCAGGAAGACGACATCACCGTCGTCACCGTCGAGTTCGCCGGCGTTCGAGCCCCGGCGCTCGTTTAGGACAGCTGCGAGCGCTCCTGCAATCGCGCCACTATCCTCTCCGTGTCATACACACACCCACCCCACACGCCGCCGCTCGCCTCCACCAGCGCCGCCCACAGACGCGTATCCTCCGGCAGCGCGGGATGCGGCTTCAAATCCGCACGCGGCTGTCTCCCCACTAATTTCCGCGCGCCCTCTTCCGCGCTCAACTGGCCGTTGGTATCGCCTACCAGGTTCACCGCTCCGGTCAGCCGCCCGCGATCGATCACGATCTCGATCAAGTCACCTTCCAGCACCTTGCCGACCGGTCCCCCTGCCAGCGCCTCCGGCGAAATGTGCCCGATGCACGCACCGGTCGAGACGCCACTGAAGCGCGCATCCGTCAATACCGCCACGTGTTTGCAATGCGGCAACTGCTTCAGCGCCGATGTCACCTGGTAGATTTCCTGCATGCCTGCGCCCTTGGGGCCGCCGCAGATCAGCACAATCACATCGCCGTGCCCGATCGCGCCAGCCTTGATCGCCGCAATCGCAGCCGCCTCCGTCGTGAACACCCGCGCCGGTCCGCGATGGCGGAAGACATTATCTTCGCCGATCAACGATGGATCGATGGCCGTGCTCTTGATGACCGACCCCTCGGGTGCGAGATTGCCGACAGGGAAACACACAGTTGCCGTCAATCCACGCGAGCGCGCACGGTCGGGCGTCATGATCACATCTTCGGCATCGATTCCATCCAGTTCCTTCAGTCTCTTGCGCAATGCGTGGCGCCGTTCGCTGTCGCGCCACCAGTCGAGGCTGGCGTCGAGTGTGTCGCCAGTGACCGTCTTCACACTCGTATCCAGCAGCCCAGCGGAGCGCAGTTCCAGCATCACTTCCGGGACCCCGCCGGCGAGAAACACCTGCACTGTCGCGAATCCACGCGGGCCATTCGGGAGCGCATCAACAAGGCGCGGGACTGTGCGATTGACCTGCTCCCAGTCCGCGCGCTGGGGCCGCTTCAACCCTGCGGAAAACGCAATCGCGGGCAGATGGAGCAGCAGATTCGTCGATCCGCCAAAAGCAGCATGCAGCACCATCGCATTGCGCACCGCCGCATCCGTCAGCACATCCTGCGCACCCAGTCTTAATTTATGCAACCGGATGATTGCACGTGCAGATCGCTTTGCCGCATCCAGCCAGATCGGCTGTCCTGAAGGCGCCAGCGCCGTATGCGGCAGGGCCAGGCCGAGCGCTTCGCCCACAACCTGCGCCGTCGCCGCCGTGCCCAGAAACTGGCATCCACCGCCGGGCGATGCGCAAGCGCGGCAACCCACTTCAGCCGCATATTCCAGGGTGATCTGCTGCTGTGCAAAGCGCGCGCCGATGGTCTGCACCTTGCCTGCATCCTCGCCCGACTCGGGTAACAGCGTGACTCCACCAGGAATCAAAACCGCCGGAAGCGGCCCGGCTGAAGCCAGCGCCATCATCATCGCCGGCAGCCCCTTGTCGCAGGTGGCCACACCCAGCACACCTTTGCCCGTCGGCAGCGAGCGCATCAGTCGCCGCAGGACCATTGCCGCATCGTTGCGAAAGGGCAGCGAGTCCATCATCCCCGTCGTGCCCTGGGTTCTTCCGTCGCAGGGATCGGTGCACGCACCCGCAAACGGAATGGCACGCAACGCCTTCAGTTCGCGCGCTGCCTCCGCGACCAGCAGCCCAACCTCCCAGTGTCCGGTGTGAAATCCCAGCGCGATCGGGCGGCCATCCTCCGCGCGCAGTCCGCCATGTGTGCTCAGAATCAGAAACTCCGGATCGCGCAGCCGCGCAGCTTCCCAACCCATCCCCGCATTCTGGCTCAATCCAAAAAGATTCCCCGACGGCTCCTCGACCAGCATCTCTGCCGTCAGCGGCAGTATGCCTTCAGGGCCGGCGGCATGCGTCGCCACATCGAGCAATACTTTCCGACTCTCCTGGGGTTCTTCCGTCTCCAGCACGGACTTCAGCGAAATCTCCGCGATCACATCCTCCTTATCCCGCTTGCTCATTCGCCAGCTTCACCGCGTGCTCTGTGTTGTGCCCGTCGCGACAGGCGTGAGCCGGAAGACATGCGGCTTCGGCGTGGCCGCATCGTAAATTGAGTCCTCCAGTGAATTTTCAAACGCCTGCATTACGTCCGGCTTTCCGGCCTGTTCCCCCATGTCCGCATTGCGCACGCGCATGCGCAGGTGAATATAGTGGGTCTCGTTGCGATCGCGTACGAGCCAGCTTACGCGCTGTGCCTGGTGAAACATCGGCGTCCCGTACTCGGCCAGATTGACGCCGCTCTCCAGAGCTTCGGGCGAAAACGTGTCCACCACCTCACCATCAATGCTCAGCGTGTACCGTCCTGCTGCCAGTCCCGTTACGCGCAGCGTCTCCTGGTTGAGTTGCTGTTCGATATCGGTCAGATCCTCAAGCAGCGCCGTGGTTGCGTTGGTCCGCGTCAGCGGCAACGGCAATGCATCCTCAACTTCAGTCCACTTCAATGTGCCGTCGGTCTGCTCAACCTGGCTTACGCTGGCATTGCGGGCCTCGGTCACGATACCTGCGTGCGCATCCACTGCGACAGCCGAGACCAGAGCCGGGGCGTGCCAGCCTTTCAGCAGCGCCTCGGCCATCACCCAGTGCGCCAGCGGATCAGGATGCACGCGGTCCGGCAACAGCAGTAGCGCCAGCTTCGGATCCATCGCATCCGCTTTCCGGATCGCCGCCACTACCGGCGTATTCAGATTCGCAAACGCCGCGCCATACTTATCGGCCAGCGATTGATCCACGTCCGCAAAATGCTGCATCGCCGCGTTGTACCCGCCCGGGAAAGTTACCGGACGCGTCACGTCGTCGTAAGGGGAAGGCCCCAGCAGTGTCAGCCGCGCGGCGGGCGCATGTTCGCGTATCGAATCAAGCAGGTGCTGATATCCCCTTACATACGTCTGCTCGATTTCGTCCGTCGTGGCCTGGTACCCGCCATCATTCATGCCCAACATCACCGTCACCACGGTCGGCTTCTCTGAGAACACGTCGCGTTCCAGCCGTTGATCGATCGGACCTCCGCCGCCACCCGTCACGCGATCGCCACCCACCCCCGCGCCGTAGAAATGCACCCGCATCCACGGGAAGCGCGTTGCCGCATACAGCTCGACATACTGGTTGTAGTAGTTCTGCTCCGTGATGCTGTCGCCGTAGAACACCACGGTGTCACCGTTGCGCAGATAGAAACCATGCGCATTCGCCTCCGCTCCAACAGGCATCAGCGTTTGCGGACCACTACTCACGGGGAGAGAGACGATCTCGGTCGCCTGCGCCATCCGCGAATCAGCGCTCATCGCCTCAGCCGGAGCGGTCGCCACCGCCACCAGCGAATCCGCGCACCCGTAGTACAAAAACCATTTGTTGTGGAAGAAGACCAAACCTTCGGCAAAGGTCGTTCCGGCCGCGTACTGCCCAGTCTTCTCGTATGGCAGTTCCGGCTGCAGCACCGGCTTGCCGGTCTGCGTTAGCAGGTTTGCTGGATTCGACGCATCAAACAGCGCTTCACCCGCCGCATACGCACTTGGCCCCAGAGACTGATCGCCGCCATCCGTTGCGTTCTTGCCGTTGTAGAGCATTACGATTCCCGTTCTCGTCAGCACCGGCGGCGGACCCGTCTCGGGAAACGTGCTGTCGAAATGCCCCGGCCTCGGTCGCAGCAATTCCACTAGGTTCCCGTGCATGTCTTCGACCGGTATCCAGTGAATCGCATCGTCTGAGGTCGCAAGCTTGATGGCCCCTTCGCCCCAGTACATCCAATAGCGGCCCGCGATCTTCGCCGCAATCAGCCGGCCATCTTTCAACTGCGTGACAATGCCGGCCGATTTGTACGTCAGGTTGGCATACTTGCCGCCTAAAGCCGCAAGAAATGCCGGTCCGTATTTCGTCCAGTGCTTCAAATCGCGAGAGGTCGCAATTCCCACCGAATACGCCTTGCGATTCCATTGTGTATACGTCAGCACATAAGTGCCGTCGTCGCGCTCCACAATCCGCGGATCTTCGACGCCACCCGGCCACTCGCGCGCTTGCTGGTCATCGTCGGCCGGATAGAACACCGGCTCGCCGGCGCGCTTGAAGTGGATTCCGTCGTCGCTTTCGGCCAGACCCAGCCGCGAAATGTGCCCGCCGATCTCCATCGCGCCCGAATTGTCTTCTGCGCGATACAGCACAACCACCTTGCCCTTGCGCACTATCGCCGCAGGATTGAAAGTGTGCAGCGCCTCCCAGGCGACAGGCTTGTGCAGAATCGGGTCCTCAAACGTCGAAGCTGGATTCGGCGAAACGACCGGATTGCCCGTCGCTGGCCGCGTGAATGGACCGATCACCCACTTCGGGGCACCCTGCGCCCACACGCCTGCAGTCCCAAGCAACACACCCAGCGCAATTGCCCACCTCAGAATCGTCTTCACGCGATCTCTCCCCGTAGTGCGCCCCATCTTACGCTTCGCAACAATCTCTCCGCGCTGCACGAAAGTCCTATCGCCATCCAAGATTTGAGAGCTAGACAGCAGCTAGGGGCTCGAAGCTGCTTCATAAAAACTCAATGCCGCGTCCCCCTGCTGCAACACTCTCACCCTGCGCACCGATCCATACGCATCATCGAGCTTCTCTTTGCGCCGGTGCTCCGCGATCACTACGGCAGCTTCCGCTAGCAAACCTGACGCCGCGCCGCCCAGCAACCCCATCGCCAACGCGTACTCCTCTGCGGCTTCGTACGGCGGATCCAGGAACACGACGTCGAAGCGCATCGGTGAGTTCACGGGCCGCACCCGCCGCAGAAATGCCCCCACATTTACCGCCTCCACTCGCACACTGCTCCGCAGCTTCAGTTTTTCGAGATTTGCGCGCAGCACCTTCAGCGCCGGCTCCGCCCGCTCCACCAACACCACGCTCGCGGCTGCCCGGCTCGCAGCTTCAATGCCCACGGCGCCCGATCCGGCATACAAATCCAGAAACCGCGCACCCTCCATTCGCGGCGCAAGTACATTAAACAGAGTCTCCCGCAACCGATCGCTCGTGGGACGGGTCCCGAGCCCCGCCGGAGCTTCCAGCACTCTTCGTCGTAGCGTTCCCGCAATCACCCGCATCGCGAATCAGCATATAAGAAAGGTGCCTCTCAGGCAGAACCCCGGCGACCCGGGCCCCCGAAAAGCGCTCTTTGCTTTTTGTGGTGGATCGACAGGTCCTCCTTGACAGGGTAGAAACAACGGGGTCCCCATCGACAGGTCTTAGTCGATGGGGTGTAAGCAACTACAATGCCAGTATGCGTGGCTGGACCATACCGCTGGGCCGATGGATGGGCGTGGAGATGCGCATGCACGTCTTTTTTCCCGCCCTTGCGCTGGTCTGCCTCGGCCTAAGCGCCACCAGCGGAGTCATGCGGGGCCTCGGCCTGTTCCTCGTTTGCGTTTCGGCTGTGGTGGTCCGCGAAATTGCGCGCCTGATGATGGCTGCCTATCTCCACCTGAAGTTGCGCGCCGTGCTCCTGCTTCCCATCGGCGGCCTCTTCGCCTATGCCAATCCAGAAAGCCAGGAAGCCGCTAACCAGGGCTTCGGCCAGTTCGCCATGGCGCTCACGGGACCGCTCGCCAATTGCTTTACCGCGCTGATGCTCGCCGCGGCCTTCATCGGCGCGGGCGGGGATGTGCGCCTGCTCGGGCGTCCACTCATTACGGCCGCTTATCTTTTGCGCAGCATGGTCTGGATGCAGGCGGGACTTGGCCTTGTGCACCTGCTTCCTGCCTATCCGCTCGACTTCGGCCGCCTGCTTCGCGGCAATTTTGCCCGCACCCACGGCCTCTCGCCGGCGGGCCGGGCCGCCTCCGGCATTGGACAGTTGATCGCCCTCGCCGTGATGATCTGCGGCATGGCCCTGCAAGCCTACTGGCTCATCATCGCCGGCTTCTTCATCATGATCGCGGCGCAGGTGGAGGACCAGGGCGTCTTCTTCCAGTCCGTCGTCGATACGGTGCGCATGCGCGAAGTGATGCTTACCGACTTCGCCACACTCTCCCCGTCGGATACGCTGGCTGACGCGCTCTTCCGCTGCGTTCACTCCCTGCAGGAAGACTTTCCGGTTGTCCGCGGACCGCAGCTGGTCGGCATCGTCTCGCGCCAGCGCATCGTCGACGCGCTCCGTAACGACGGCAACGGCTACATCCAGTCCATCATGTCGCGCGCCTTCCAGGTCGCGCGCCCCGAAGACACGCTCGGCACTACGATTCGCCGCATCTCCGGCGGCCAGGGCCTCTCGCTCATTCCCGTCACCGAGAGCGGCAAAGTCGTCGGCATCGTCAGCGTGCAGAACCTCATGAGTTCGATGTCTCTTCTCGCCGAACAGCGTCGCATCGAAGCTCAGGACGCGAGCGAGTAGGCACACCCTCTCAGCCCAGTGGCAAGATCCGTCAAAGTTCCGAGTGGGCGGTGACACACCAACGACCGGCGTGGAGGCTATCACCTCTTTGTGCTGCCTAATTTTCTGAGGGCTGCTCCAAACGTTCGATCACGATCGTGTCTACCACTTCTCTCCGCGATACGAGCGTCAGTCCAAGTTGCTTCTCAAGTGCCTTGGACATGGCCGCCTCCACCTCTTCCGAAGAGCTGCCTTCTGGGATCGCAACCTGCAAACTGATGTCATATTTCCCTGAAAGGCCGGTCTGATCCAGCACAGCGCGCTTGAAATGCGGAGACAGGAAATTGGCCAGTTCGGTTAAGGGAACATCCTTTCGATCAATGGTCAAGAAAGACTCTCCTGAGTCAAGCGGATCTGTCCGTTTCGGCGCTTCTGGCACTCGGAGTTTCGCGCCGCCCTTTGCCACCACCAGGGCATAGGACATGAGTTTTTCCGGTTTGTGTCTAATTGCAAGTTGAAATCGTTCTCTCAGCAACGACTGCAACATAAGCTGAATCGACTGATACTGACGATGAGAATCAAGCTTACTCATTTCCGCCCACTGCGCGTCGGCGATCTTCGCTACGACATCAAAACGTTGCGATTCAGCCCAGTCGGGCCCTCCGGAGATCTGATCGTCTGGAACATTAAACGCCTCCTTCACCAGAATCTTTGCTGTTACATTTGTCGCTTCGAATCGACCCGGCGGCCATTCGATCGTAGTGATCATAGGTCCCTTCGGGTGTGGCTTGATTACCGCTACCTCAAATTCGGGCAGCTTAGCAGTCGTCTCCTGTCGAGCATCAGTTCCTTGGCCCAATGCAAGGGCAGCGAGTGCCATGTACGCTAAAAAGAACAGAAGAGTTCGGTGGCCCGCCCGCGAAACCCAGCAAAGAACCTTCACCGTGTTCACTCCTACTCCGAACAGCTATCACCACGTTTCGGAATGAGTCAAGGTCACCCCATTTTCTATTCGGGGCGGATCGTGGCCGACTCTTCCCTTTGACGATTCTTCGCCTTGAATTCGACGCTTACCGTGAGGCACTACCATGTTCTAAGCAATGCCCGACACTCCGCTCGCTCCCGGCCTGTACCTCGTCGCCACCCCCATCGGCAACCTCGGCGACATCACGCTCCGCGCCCTCGAAGTCCTCAAGCACGTCGACCGCATCGCCTGCGAAGATACCCGCCAGACGCAAAAACTCCTCAACCACTTTGGCATCACGACGCCTACCGTCAGCTTTCATCAACACAACGAGCGTGATCGCGCGGCCGAACTGATCGCGGCGTTGAAGAACGGCGGTTCTATCGCCGTCGTCTCGGACGCAGGCATGCCGGGCATCAGCGATCCCGGCTCATGGCTCGTCACCGAAGCCATCGCCGCCGGCGTCTCTGTTATTCCCATCCCCGGCGCGAACGCCGCCCTCAGCGCCCTCATCGCCTCAGGCCTGCCCACCGGCGAATTCCAATTCCTCGGATTCCTGCCGGAAAAAGGCGGCGCCCGCCGCACGGCTCTCGAAGCCCTGGCGGCACAGCCTCGCAAGACTGCGCAGACCGTGATCTTCTACGAAGCGCCCCACCGCATCGCCGACACGCTCGCCGATCTCGAATCCGTATTCGGTCCGGCGTTGCGCGTTGTCGCCGCTCGCGAACTCACCAAGCTCCACGAAGAATTCCTTCGCGGCGCTGTCGCCGATGTCCGCCAAGACCTACTCGCCCGCGACCGCATCCGCGGCGAATTCACATTGCTGATCGAAGCCCCACCAAAAAATCCGGGTGCCCCTGGTCTCGCTTCTGAGACCAGGGAATCGCTTTCCGCCCGCATCGCCCGACTCAAGTCCGAATCCAACCTCGACGAAAAAGAAGCCCTGAAACGGCTCGCCCGCCAACTGGGCCAATCCAAAAGCGAGCTTTATCGCGAACTCCAGCGCGAACGTGCCCGCCGCAAATAACCCCGCTCACACTCCCGAATTCCGGAGAAGCGTTTAAACTTGCGCTAAACTGCTCTCCAGAAATAAATGTGAACTTTGAGACGATTCTTCTTCGCGTGGGGATTTGCGATTGTAGCGGTTTCGTGCACTTTCTTCTCTCTAGCGCTAGAGGAAGTTGCCTCCTACAAGCTTGGTCAGGATGCGGGCGACTCCTCGCGGTAAGGGGAAGGAGCACTCCGGACCGGAACTCGAGATGCGCGCCCTCCCATCCTTGCCGTTACGAATCGCGTCAAGGATGGGCAGCACGATCGTTGCGGGTTTGTTATTTCCATTCCCACATTTTGGAAACGGTGGCGCCCGCAGCGTCTACCTCGTATTCGAAGGCGACGCATGCGTTGTTGAGTCGGGCGAGCTTTTGCGAGGCGGTGCGAAAGAAGAGCATTCCGCGGTAGCTGACCGAACCTCCTGGGCCGAATTTACCCACGCCCGTTCCCTTCCACGTGGCTGCTTCTCCATCGGCGGTCATCTCCATACCCTGGCCTTCGCCATGGAGGGATCCATCTGCACCGATTACCGATGTGTATGTGCCCATACCGGTGACGGCGACCCCGCATAGCGTGCCGCTTTCTTCAAACGAAACTTCGGCCGTGGGGGGATCCGTGGAGAGAACCCGCCGTACGAGTCTTTTGCCTGTGGTGATGCCTACTTGTTCTCCTAGCATGAAACGAAACCTCCTCTTTCACCGGGGTCCAAGTTGCGGGCCTCACGGTGCGCAAAGATATACGCCTCGAGATGAGCACGCGTCGAGTAATTTTTCAGAGAACGCCGGGAGCATGAACGTGTTTACGCGATGGGCGAAGTCGGTGCGGTCGAAGGGCCAGACGGACGTGCGCAAAATTTACAAATACTGCCCGAGTTGTCGAACCAGGATTCTAACGTCAAATGGAGCGCCTTTCCACACGCCTTCTTCTTACGCTGCATTTGCCGGCAGGAACAGTTTCGTTTCCACTACACTTATCCCCAACGCTCCATCCGCGAGGCATCCATGCGCCGGACTTTCGCGCTGCTCTGCACGCTTCTGCTCGCCTTCACCGCGACTCCCGCGCTCGCCGACATCGCGGCAATCCACGCCGACGCTCTGCCGCAGGAGACCTCGGTTCTCGCGGCCCTCGACGATGCACGCCAGCTTGAACCCTACGCGGGCGCGTGGACAAACAAATGGGACTACGCACTCGCCAAAAAAGACGTGGCCGACCGGCTGGAAAAGGATCTTGGCTTTCTCACGGCCGCGCTCCTGAAGCATCCTGACAACGAAGAACTGGCACTTCTCACCGGCCTTGTCGCCCACTACGCTTACAACGTCGACGTCCCCGACAGCCACGAGAAAGCAATCGCTGCATTGGAGGCCGCGCGCAAACTTGCCCCGAACGACACACGCGCTTCCTGGTTCCACGCCAACCTGCTCTGCCAGACTCTCGAAACCAAGCCCGGCGCCAAAGAATTTCTCGCGATTGAAGCCGCACACGCATGGGATCAGCTCCCGCCAACCTTCTGGAGGGATTACATGACCTGCGCGGCAATCACCGGAATGCCCGCACACGTCCTGCGCGCCGGCTCCTATCTCGACAAGCTTCATGTACCTCCATCGCCGACACAAACCTTTCTTGTCGATACCGCACGCAACCGATTCGACACCTACGATCCAAAGAAGGAATATCAGCCCAAAGAAGTCTGGCACGGGGAGAAATCCGGCGACGGCACCCAGTTCACGGCAACCCTCTGCGGCGCCAGGCTCGTCACTCCCGGCAACTGGTCAGTCAATCAACTGGATTTCAACAACGGGTCTTGCGCAGCATGGTTTTTCTCCGGCCCCTACAAGGCCGTCGCGCGAAACCTGCAGCCCAGCATTCTTCTCATGGTGCAGCAGGCGCCACCGGGCCAGAGTCTCGGCGAATACGCAAAGAAGTTCACGCACAAAGGTAAATTCGAGCCATTCGCTCCGTCGCGCTGTCCAGCGACGGCTTGTCTCGCGATGAAGGGAGTGCAGCCCGGAATGTACAAGGCAGACGGCGATGGGCACGGCCATATCCTGGTCTTCGAGCGCGATGAGCCTGAATTCCCCGGCCTCCTCTTCGAATCTCCGTGGGAGCCACCTAAAACTGACCCGGACAAAGGCACCCAGTACTTCCATCCCAGCCAGACGCAGAAGCGCATCCCGGGCAAGCTGTTTTATGTAGTCATTGTGGACATGGCCGCCTCCATCGAGGCGCCTTCAATGAAGGACTACGAGTTGTTTCTCAAGGACCTGACGGTGGAGTGATTTCAGTATTCAGTTCTCAGTCTTCAGTTCTCAGTTTTCAGTTCTCAGTTTTCACTCTTCAATCTTCAGTTTTCAGAACTGATGCACTCACCCGCTCCACGGCGTCAGCCGCGGTCGCCGCGACTTCCAGCAGCCCTCGGTTCTCCGCTTTTAGAAACCCGGCTTCCACCGCTCGATCCAGAAATGCGAGCAGGTCGTCCCAGTAATTTGCAGTGTTGATCAGGATGCAGGGTTTGGCGTGCAGTCGAAGCTGCTTCCAGGTAATGATCTCCATCATTTCGTCCAGCGTTCCGTAGCCTCCGGGCAGCATCAGAAACGCATCCGCCAGCTTCACCATGCGCGCTTTGCGTTCGTGCATCGTAGGCACCATTTCGAGCCGCGTCAGCCCCTGATGGCCTATCTCGCTGCCGGACAGAATCTCCGGCAGCACGCCGATCACTTCAGCCCCGCCCGCCAGCGCCGCATCCGCAACGGCTCCCATCAGGCCTACGCTCGCGCCACCGTACACCATGCCAAGCCCCGCATTGGCGATCGCACTTCCTAACGCCTTTGCTTCCGCCAGAAACCTTGGATCGGACCCGCTCGCCGACCCGCAATACACGGCCACCCGTTTGAATTTCATCGCCCACTCAGAATAGCGCCGTCGTTCCCCCCCCGGTCGCAACGCGTCTTTAACTTCATCTTCATCGTTCATTCACAACGCGCTGTTAGCTTCATCGGCGGTGTTCGCTTCGCCAGATTCTCCGCACGCACAATTCACAGTTCCAGGAGGTCACTTCGTGACATTGATTCCCTTTGTCTTTCCCCGCCATCGCAACATCCTCGCCGCAGCATTCACGGTTTCCAGCCTGCTTTTACCCGGCGTCCTTGCGGCACAGGGTAAGCCGGCCTTCAACCCCGGCAACCTTGTCGTCAGCCGTTCCGTCTACGACAATCGCACCAATAATGTCACCGTGGGCCAGGTGCTGCCGCCCAATTGCGCTCCAGCGCTCTGTTCCCCGGCAACCGGCGCAACCAATGACGGCACCTATCCCGCGGTGTTCAACAACGTGCTCTACGATCCAAGCTTCGGCATCACCTCGCGCATCTTCCTCGATCACTCGACGCCCTCCGGGCACGTCATCAGTTCGCTCGAAGTGCCAAATAGCCTCGACCGCTGGATCACCGCATCGAGCAATCAACTGGTAACGAGTTTCAGTTCCAAATCCGAGCTTGGATTGAATCTGTCTACGGATGGACGATACATAACCTTCATGGGCTACGTGGCGCCCGCGAACACGATCGATGTGTCGAACTCCAATACGCCGGGCGCCTTTGACGCAACCGATCCCGTTCCCAATTCATATTTTCGCGCCGTTGCGCGCGTCGATCGCCGGGGACACTTCGAATTCATCGAGACCAATGCCTATAGCGGCAACAATGGCCGCGCGGCAATTCTGAACAATACCTGGGGCAACGACGTCTTCTACACTGCGGGCAATGCCGGTAACGGCGCCAACCCGCAGCCGCAGAACATCGTTCTCGGCGCAGGAGCGCAGATCATGGATCTCCTCAATGCATCTGAAAGCGATCAGGCTCCGGGGCTGCCGACCCCGGTCGCGAGCTTCTCGGTCACCGAACTTGGCGACAAAGCTGACAAAGTGGGCAAGGACGACAACTTCCGCGGCATGACAGTCTTCAACAACGTGCTCTATTACACCAAGGGCTCCGGCAGCAACGGTGTCAACACCGTCTACTACGTGAACACGAGCGATACGCCCTGCACCGGGGGAGTCGGAGTACCCTCTGCCGGCGCGACGCTGCCGACGACGCCGCTAAGCTATTCTCTGCCGCTGCCATCCGCGGGGCTCCCCAACAACCTTTGTGTCCTCGCAGGCTTTCCTACCTCGTCGAACAAGGACGTAGACCCGACCCACTTCCCGTTTGGAATATGGTTCGCGGACGCCCACACTCTCTATGTTGCCGATGAAGGCGACGGCTATGCCGGAGGTTCCGACCTGTACACGCATGCCGCGGCGCAAACCCTCGCCGGCCTGCAGAAGTGGGTATTCAACGCGACCGTCGGACAGTGGCAACTGGCATACGTGCTGACCGACGGTCTCGATCTCGGCGCACCCTATACGGTCAAGGGCTACCCGACAGGAGACAACGCGGCAACCGCCCTGCCCTGGTCTCCCACGACTGACGGATTGCGCAACATCACCGGCCAGGTGGACAAAGACGGAACAGTGACCATCTGGGCTATCACTTCAACCACCAGCGGCGGCGGAGACACTGGAGCCGACCCCAACAAGCTGGTCATGATCACCGACCAGCTACGCAACACAAACCCGACCGAAGCAGGCCATGAGAAGTTCCGCACCCTGCGCACCGCCGGCTTCGGCGAAGTGCTGCGTGGAGTTTCATTCGGACCAACCAACTAACCAACATTCGAATTAATTGTTGTAAGACATCGAAGGCGCTCCCGAATCTCGCGGAGCGCCTTCGAATTTCAATTTGGATGGGACGTCGTTTACCGCTGTGGTTCAGCAACGATGGTTACTCTCCGTGAGACAGCGTGCGCGTTGCCTGTCCCTGCGAACGCCGCGTGAACCCTCCCTGGCGGTTCCACTGTTCAAAGTCTTTCTGCGACAATTCGACTGAGCCCTGGATGCAATCCAGTTCCATGGAAAGATTCCCCAACCGGCTTTGCGATTGCGGTGGTGAACCAGACAAGAGCAGCGGCTCTTTCGCAAAGACGTCTGCGAGCGATGCTGGCTTTTCCGTCAAGAATTCGCTCTGATGATCGTTGCGACCGTGAAGTGAAAAATCCACGCGAATTCTGGCACTGAAGCGTGCGCCAATCATCAAGACTTCCGCACCATCGAGCAGCCGCGTCAACACGCTATTCGGTTGCGTGAGAGCAAGACTCCCTTCGGTTTTTGGGGATCCCATGAGAATCGTCCACGAAGTTACGTCGCGACGCATCTGCGCCAGCCGTTCCATGAGCGGCATATCAATGTCGGCATGAGTGGCGTAGCGCCGCAATGCGCTTTGAACCATCGTTCGTGTGCCCAGCATCGCGATGTGGTCGTTCAGGATCACCAGCCAGCGCGCGTCCAGCATCTCTCCCTGTTCGCGGTCGAATGGTTTGATGAGCAGAGCCGTTTCGCCCTGGAACTCGCTGCGTTGCGCGCCGTTCAATTCGGCGGCTTTAAAGATTCTCTCCCGATTGAAATGTCCCGCCACCAACAGGAGGTGTTCGGTGAGTCTTCCACTCGCGGAAGAGGCGGCCACTTCGATCACTTCATCGATAACCCTTTTGCTGTCGACTCCCGCAAGCCCTTGCCAGTCGTCCAGGTCAAGCCGGTCGTTATGCGTGGACAGCAATAGCCGGCCGTGCTCGTGACCAGTTGGGTGGTTGTCGAACCCCGCAACGATCTCTGCGCCGGGCGGAACCAATGGAAGTAGCGGGTTATTCAGCGGCGAAGCGAAGCCGGATGCAGCGAAGACAACAGTCGAAACCAGTATCCATAAAAGCCTGTAAATATAAGGGCGCACGGGCCAACCCTTTTCCCTGGGTGGTCTCCATGTGACCTCGGATCATTCCTGATTCCGTGGCTGAGGCGACGCTACCAGATCCAAAGTTGAATCTCTGGAGTGAACGAGCAGAGCGTACTCCGCCTTTTCCCCTCGTGCTATGTCAGCGATCACATGAACGGTCGATGGGAAAGAAGTCCAGCTAAATTACTTCGATCAAAGCGGTTTCAGGTTGATCCCACGCGTAAATCCTCTCGATCGGTGTGGTCATCGCGCGGCAGGTAAACTAGAGGGAGGAACCTTTCCGCCGGACGCCACCTTTGTCGCAGTCGCTCATCGAAAATCTGAACCCAGAACAGCGCGCCGCCGTTGAAACCACGGACGGTCCACTGCTTATCCTGGCCGGCGCAGGATCAGGCAAAACGCGCGTCATCACCAGCCGTATCGCGTGGCTCATCCAGGAGAAGGGCGTAGCGCCCGATTCGATTCTGGCGGTTACGTTTACCAACAAGGCCTCAGCCGAGATGGCGGAACGTGTGGAGCGCCTGATCGGCCACTCTTCGCTTTCCAAACCGCTGATCTCCACGTTCCACTCGCTTTGCGTACGCATTCTGCGCCGTGATATCGAAGCCTTGAAGGTGGACGGTCAAGGCCTCACCCGCTCCTTCGCCATCTACGATGAGAACGATCAGCAAGGCATTGTCAAACAGGTCATGCGCCGCATGGGACTCGATACCAAGCAACTCACCCCGCGCACCGTCCTGGGTCGCATCTCGTGGGCCAAGAACCACATGGTCGATCCGCAGGATTATTACCTCGGCGCAAAGGACCCCGACAGCGAGCGCATCGCGCACATCTACAAGGGCTACAAGGAAGAGTTGCGCAAGAACAACGCGCTCGACTTCGACGATCTGCTGCTGGAGGCGGCGCGGCTGCTCAAGGTTTCCGCTCCCACCCGCGAGTACTACCAGCGGCGCTATCGCTACATCCTCGTCGACGAGTATCAGGACACCAATCGCCCGCAGTATGAACTGATGAAGCTGCTTGCCGGCGAGCACAAGAACGTGTGCGCCGTCGGTGATGAGGACCAGAGTATCTACTCCTGGCGCGGCGCCGACATCCGCAACATTCTCGAATTCGAGAAGGACTTTCCCAATGCGCACATCGTCCGCCTCGAACAGAACTACCGCTCCACGCAGATCATCCTCGAAGCGGCCGGTGCGGTGGTCGCGAACAATCTTCGCCGCAAAGGCAAAAAGTTGTGGACCGATCGCCAGGGCGGCTCGCTGATCGGCTACTACGAAGCCCCCGACGGTGAAAATGAAGCCCTGTTCATCGCCGATCGCATCCAGAAGTTTCTCCGCGCATCGATCGAAGCCGGCGACGAGGCGCATTGCGCCGTTTTGTATCGGACTAACTCGCAATCGCGGCTGGTTGAAGAGGCGTTGCGCCGCTACGGCATCAAGTACACCATGGTTGGCGGATTCAGCTTCTACGAGCGCGCCGAAATCAAGGACCTGCTGTGCTATCTGCGTCTGATTCGCAATCCGCACGACTCCATGGCACTCAACCGCGTTATCAATACCCCCGCACGCGGTATCGGCAAAACCACGTTGGAGACGCTGGAGCGCCTGGCGCTTGAAACCGGCCAGTCCACGTGGGAAGCACTGGGAACGGCGATTGGGCAAAGGCTGATTCCAACGCGCGCGCAGATGGCTCTCGAGTCGTTCCGCCAGCTCATTCTCGATGCGCAGGCCATGATGGATCCGGACTTCGCGGGTAAGCTCTCCGCGGATGTGGGAGCCGACGATGCCGGCACCGACTTTTCCTTCGGGACGACCGAGCCCGGCCCGGAAGAGAAGCAGCAAGTCACCGACGCGCTTGAAGCGGCAACCGAATTCAGCTTTGGCGATAACGAGAATCAGATTCCTCTGCTCGACCCAAGCCACTTTTCGCCCTTCACAGAAAAGTCCTTTGCCGAAAAAAAGGCACGCCCCTTCCTCCAGATGCCGAAGCAGACCGCGCGGCCAGACCAGGCAACAACCAGGGTGCCCCCGGTCTCGAATTTGAAACCGGGGATGGATGCGTCGAGTATCGAGAGCGACAGGTCATCGTCCGAAGAAACCCCGGAAGCATTTCGCAAACCCGGCGATCCTGCCACCCTTCCCGAACTCATTCGCTTCCTCATCGATCGCACCGGCTACATCAAGGCGCTAGAAGCCGAGGCATCGCCCGAAGCGTTCAGTCGAATTGAAAACCTGAAAGAGCTGGCCAACGCCGCCCACGACGCCGAGGTCCGCGGCGAAACGCTCGCTGAATTCCTCGATCATGCCGCGCTGGCCTCCGATACCGATCAGTTCGATCCCAGCGCGCGCGTTACATTGATGACCCTCCACGCCGCCAAGGGTCTGGAATTTCCTCTCGTCTTTCTCGCGGGACTCGAAGAGGGCCTGTTCCCGCATTCACGCACACTCATGAATCCCGAAGAGCTCGAAGAAGAGCGGCGCCTGTGCTATGTCGGCATGACCCGCGCCATGAACACGCTGATCCTCACCCGCGCACACTACCGCCGCCGCTACGGCAACGACGCGCCGGAGCAAAGCGTCCCATCGCGCTTCCTCGAAGAAGTTCCGAACCAGCTTGTCGAGAATCTCGGCGGTCGGTCGCCGGCATGGTCCGTTCCCGCCTACGGAAACGGCCGTGGAAGCGGTTATGGCGGACGGCGAAGAGGAGAATCGAACGAGATTGACAGCCGGCACTACAACTACGAGGACGAGAGCCAGGAAGTGACAAGGATTTCGGGCAGCCAAAACTCAACTCCAAAGAGTAAAAGCCCGGAGGGCTCGATCGACAACATTGCGCACTTCTTCGGCGGAAAAGCAGTTAAGCCCGGCTCGTTTGTGCGGCCAACCTCCCGCCCGAAGATGGATATTCCCGCGCCCACCGGTGCTGCCGGCCTCAAGAGAGGGCAGCGGGTGCGCCATAGCAAATATGGCGAAGGGCAGATTGTGATGCGCGAGGGCGACGGCGACGAAGCCAAGCTTACCGTGCTCTTTTCGCGGCATGGCATGAAGAAGCTGATGGAGAAGTTCGCCAACCTCGAGAAGCTCTAGCCACCCGCCCGCAGTAGAATCCATGCGATGCTTTGCAAGCTGAAATTGCCGTGGCCTGCAGTGAAACTCAGGTTGCTGGCGCTAATCACAATTTCGTTTTTCTCTCTTCCAACGCTTGCGCAATCTCAGCAAGTCGCCCACTTCACCAGCGGAGAACGGCAAGTCTCCTACGAGATCTTTGGACCTGCGAATACCGGCCCCATCGTCATCATGTTGCACGGAGTGGGCGGACCCGATGTTCCCCTCTACCGTGGACTGGCGCAATACCTCGCAACGAAGAATTACACAGTCCTTTTCCTGCATTACTTCGACGCGACAGACACCCATCGTGCCTCGGACCAGAATTATGTTGCCTGGGAAAAGGCAGTCAGCGATCTTGTCGACGAATGCCGCAAGAATCCCGCGTGGGCCAAACGCCGGATCGCGCTTCTGGGTTTCTCGCTCGGGGCATCCGTCGCGCTGGCTGCCGGCTCGCAGGCCCTTCCCGTCGATGCGGTAGCGGAGTGGTACGGCAGTCTGCCCGATGAATTCTTTTACAAATTGAAGGGCATGCCCCCGCTGCTGATTCTGCATGGCCAGCACGACGACAACATTCCCGTGGCGAATGCGCAGCAGATCCTGCAACTCTGCGGGATGAAAAAATTCACCTGCGAAAGCCACATCTATCCCGACCAGGGGCATGGATTTCTGCCACCCGCCTACGATGACGCGGTGAAGCGCACGCTCGATTTCTTCTCGCGCCAACTCAAATAGGAAGCCGAGATTCCCATCCGTATTGCAGGAGAATTGAGCCGCCCCGCCCGCCCGCGCATCCGTCCCGTCGCAAACACATTGCCCCATCGATCAAGATCAGCGACGATGTCCTCACTAAGAACGCACCGCCTTACCCGAGGTCGCGATGTCCACAGCTTCTATCTCCGCAGCGGCGCGAAAGACCAGCCTTGCGCTTCCGATTCTGGTGGGAGGCGGGGTCGCCGGCCTGCTCGACATGACTTCCGCCTACATCAGCTTTGGCCGCTACATGCCGATTGGAATCGCCGGCGGCCTGGTCGGTGCAGCGGGGCGTCATGTGTCGGTCGGTCAGTACATCCTCGGCCTCGGCATCCACTACTTCATTGCCTTCTCAGCCGCCGCCGCATATTGCCTTGCCAGCAAAAAACTGGACTTCCTGCGTGACCACTTCATCGTCTGCGGGCTCTTCTACGGGATCGGGTTCTTCCTGTTCATGCAACTGGTTGTGCTGCCGCTCAGCGCTTACCATGCGATGGGGCCGTACCAATACCGCGGCCTGGTTCAGGGCCTGCTCGTACACATGTTTCTCATCGGCCTGCCGATCGCAGCCAGCCTCCGCATGTTTTCGCGCTGACTTGATGCGGAACTCAGATCCGGGGTTGGGTCGCCTCGGAGCCGTGCAGGTCCCGAGCACGCAATTCCAGCCGCCTGATCTACTCCAGCCCGATCACCAGCGCTTCGCGGCACTTGGCTGCCGCCTCATGCGTCGTCAACCGCCTGGCTGGTTCCTCGCCGTTCAGTACGCGAAACACACCCTCAGCGAGCGCCTGTAATTCATCTTCCCCCGGATACACAGTCACCGGCGCGATCCATTCAATGTACTTGCGGAGGCCGTTCACCATGCGGTCGGAGTGGGCCATGCCACCGGTCAGCAGCAACGCATCCACGCGTCCCTCCAGAACTGCAGCCATCGCGCCACACTCTTTCGCGACCTGATAAATCATGGCTTCGTAAACGGCTGCTGCCTTCGCGTCGCCTGCATCGATTCGATGTTCCACCTCCACGAGATTGCGTGTCCCGAGGTAGGCAAATAAACCGCCCTCGCCGAAGACCTTGCGATCAAGCTGCGCCTCAAAAAACTCGCCGCTGAAGCAGAGCTTGATCAGTTCGCGTACCGGCAGCGATCCCGTCCGGTCCGGCCCAAGCGGTCCTTCCTCAGGCGTGTTGTTGTCGATCATCCTTCCACCGCGGTGAGCCGAGACGGTGATGCCGCTCCCCAGGTGCGCGATGATCAGTCGCAAATCGGAGTACACACGGCCTGTCTCGCGTGCAAATCGCCGCGCGACGGCCTTGATATTCAGTGCGTGGCCAATACAGGATCGTTGAATCTGCGGCAACCCGGAGATTCGCGCGCAATCCTGCCATTCGTCCACGGTGACGGGATCGACGATGTAGGCATTCACTCCGGCGGCTTGAGCGAAGTGAAGAGCCAGAACGGCTCCCAGATTGCATGCATGTTCACCCCGGCGCGCGAGACGGAGTTCCTCAACCATCGCCTTGTCCACCAGGTATGTCCCGCAAGCCATCGGCGGTAGTAATCCACCTCGACCGCCGACGGCAGCGAAGTCCTTTGCATCGTATCCCGCCTCCGCCAATGCCTTTCCAATGAGCCCGGCACGGTAACCGGTTCGTGCCAGCATCGAGCGCCCGCGAAACTGCTCAATCTCCTCGTCGCCATGAGGAACTGACCTCTCCCATTCCGCCCCTTCGGCCGTGAAAACACCGTACTTAGTCGAAGTGGAACCGGGATTGATGACAAGGACGCGGTTACTCTGGTGTGGCACGAAATTCTCCCCAGCCATGCTACACTCTTTACCAATCCCAGAATTCGATTAGAAGTTCTTGCCTGTTCCGAGTTACCGCTCCACACGCAACACTTCCACATTGCGTTCGCGGTAATAGCATCAAAGGAGCATTTTCAAATGGAACAAGGCACAGTCAAGTGGTTCAATGACGCAAAAGGTTTTGGTTTTATCACCCGCCAGAATGGCGAGGACGTATTCGTCCATCACACCGCCATTCAGTCGCAGGGCTTCCGCTCGCTGGCGGAAGGCCAGCAGGTTCAGTTCAACGTGGTCAAGGGACCCAAGGGCTGGCAAGCTGAGAACGTTCAGGCTCTCTAATTCAGAGCTATAAGATCCGAAACAGCAAGAGGGACGGCCAAACAGCCGCCCCTCTTTTTAGTGCCACTGTTGCAAATCTGGCGCCCGCCACTCAAGACAAAACTTAGCTGTACCTTCCCAATTGGCCACAGACCACTCCTTGGAAATTGCGCGGGGATTTATGAAGTCTTCTTTCACCCTGGGCCAGAGATCGGACTCAAGACGCGCGTGCTAAGGGGCACCGCATCAATCGATACTTTGCGCCTCAATATCGAAAGTAGCGAGGGCAGTTCATTTATTCCGTCGGCGCAAATCAATGTGGTTGATTTATTTCGCCTTCACGGTACGATGCGCGTGATCCGCGTCGATCATCGGAGCGGCTGGAACGTCTCGCGAAGTCCAACTGAACACCGAGCTGGGGCGTTGATCAACAATCCTTTCTGACTGTTCTGTGGTCCAGTTCGTCAGATCATTTCACCGCCCGGTCAAAATCAACTTTTCGCAGCCGTTGGCTGTGGTAGAGACTGCCTTCAGAATGGAGGTAACGAGTGAAAAGAAATTTGGTTTTGCTCCTTGCCACCGCAGTCTCCGCCGGTGGCTTTTCTCTGTTAGCGCAACTCGACGATGCCGCTCCATTCCCTAAGGAATTCCGCACGTGGGCCCACGTCAAGAGTGTGCTCGTCGGGCCTCAGAGTGCCGCCTTTGCGACCGAGGGTGGAATCCACCACATATACGCAAACGATAAAGCCCTTGAGGGCTATGAGACGGGCAAGTTTCCTGACGGCTCTGTGATTGTCTATGACTTGCTTGAAACCAAGGAGGTCGCGGGCAATACCGTTGAAGGGCCAACGCGCCGGATTGATGTAATGGTGAAGCAGGGCGAGCTCTATCGCGCAACGGCTGGCTGGGGATTCATGAGTTTCCCAAGTGGCAATCCGGCTGAGGGGAGGCTAACGGCCGAGCGCCAAGCGGCCTGTGCAGCTTGCCACGCGAAGCGCGATGACCATGATTCCGTCTTCAGCGAATTCCGCAAGTAAAACCTGGCGATTCTGCCTTGCACTGCTCAGGTTGTGTGTCCGGCAACCGGGACACTGAGGCCAAATTCTTGAAGACGTCAGCATTGCCGACAATACGGACCCAGGCAGTAGACTCCAATCAACATCGAAAATGAAATTCAATTGGCTCGAATCTAAAGTAGTCTCCATGCTGATTTTCTGGTCGATTGTCGTGTGCTTAACCTGTTTTGCGTATGGCCTCTCATTCGCAGTGCCGTGGATTCGAAACTTCTTGAACACCTCATCGGCTAACAATGGCCTGGGGAATCTATTCGCCGCGCTAGTCGTCCTGACGATTCCCTGTATGCTTATTGTCTCCTTCGGCATGGCGATGTTCTGTGCATTTACGGATCGTTCACCAGTCTGTGTAAAGGTGCTTTGGTTTCTCCTCTTCCTGGTGACTTGGCCCTTTGGATCAATGGTGTATTACTTCACGGCGTATCGGGCTTTTATCAAGAGGAAAAGTACGGGTGGTGCGCCGGTCCGCGAGTCGTGAGCATATAAATTCAATCGAGCAGGAGCAGAAGCCCGGACATCTTTTGGGAGCTTTGCGGCACGCGACCCACTCCGTGGGTTCCCCCAGTCGTGCCCTGTTTCAAAACCGATCTGCGCGATTGGGTCACCCCGCTGAGAAAGTATGCACCTTTCACGACGACCCGATTTGGCTCGCTCGCTCAGTTCTACAGCGGCTGGCCAAGCCGCTTTTCCAGTTGCACCCGATACGTCCGGCTGACCCGAGTACGAGAGCCATTCTTGAGGACCGCTTCAAACTCCCCGTGCGAAATCGGCTCCAGTTGCAGAACGCTTTCGATATTGATCAGCGCCGAGCGATGCACGCGCACAAAACGCCGCGGATCGAGCTTTTCAGCCAGATCGTTCAGTGCCGCCCGGTACAGCAGTTCCTTGCCCCCCACATGCAGCGTGACGTAGACGCCTGCGGCTTCAATCCAGTCGATATCGATGACGCGCACAAAGCGGGTAGTTCCCCCGGCCTTTACCACCAGCCGGTCGAGCCTGCGCTCTTGTGCGGCCGGTGCGGTGCTCACCATCTTCACCACGCGCTGGCCAAACTCCTTCATGCTGCGCTCATCAAGCCGAGCTTTGGCGCGCGTCATCGTTGCTTCGAATCGCTCGTCGCTGAAGGGTTTCAGCAGGTAATCGAGCGCGTTGGCTTCAAACGCCCGAATGGCATGCTGATCGTACGCAGTCACGAATACGGTAAGCGGCATCTGTGCCGCGCCGATGGCATCGATCACGGCCAGTCCGTCCAATTCCGGCATCTGCACATCGAGAAACAACAGGTCCGGATTTTGCCGCTGAATCATCTCCACCGCGGTTTCTCCGTCTGCAGCCTCACTCACTGAATTCACCTGCTCATCGCGTCGCAGCAGGTCCATCAGACGCTGACGCGCGGGAAGCTCGTCGTCAGCTACGAGAACGTGAATGGGCTCAAGCGTAGGCGCGTTCATTCGCTACCTCTCCCAGGCGCAACGGCAGCGAAACCTCTACCTCGGTCCCGCCGTCTGCGCGATTTCTCACCACAAACCGGCTCGCTCCATTTGGATGAAGGCCGGCGATCCGTTGTCGGGTGATCGACAGGCCAAGCCCTTCGGAACTCTCCAGCGTCCAACCTAGCGGCAGACCAACCCCGTCGTCCATCACGCGAACTTCCAGCCGGTCGCCCAACGGTTTTGCGCGTACTACCAGGGTTCCACCGGAAGCGCGGCGCGAAATGCCGTGGCGAATCGCGTTCTCCACCAGTGGCTGAATGAACATCGAAGGCACCGCGGCGTACTTCACCTCCGGCGCAATATCCATCACCACGCGAAGCTGATCGCCAAAGCGGATCTTCTGGATCTCCAGATAATGTTCCAGGAATGCCAGTTCCTCAGCCAGGGGCACTTCCTGCCGGTCTTTCGATTCGAGGGACATGCGCAGCAGGTCGCCGAGGTGCTCGATCATGCGGCGGGTCAGTTTCGGATCGCGCTCTACATGCGACGAAATGGTGTTCAGCGCGTTGAAAAGAAAATGCGGATCGAGCTGCATGCGCAGCGCATTCAGCCGCGCCTCGCTGTAGCTGTGCTCCAGCCGCTCCAAGCGCAATTCGCTGTTCATGTAGCGCTGGTAGTAGTGGTACGCCTGTATGCCGCCCAGAATAATCCAATAGATCAGCCAGCACCAGATCTGCCACCCAATCACCGCGGGGCTGAAAAGCTGCGAAACTCGAAGCGAACTCCACGGCGTAACACCCACAAGGGCGCGCATCGTTGTAAAGAGGCAAAAGTAGATCTCGGTAAAGACGATGCTCGCCAGGATATGAGCTCCCAGGCGGCGGCCCAATTCGCGCTCGGGAATCGGCAAGCTCCTGTCCAGCAAAACGATGGCGGGGGTCAGGAGTCCCCAACTCCAGAATTGTGCGAGATAAGTCCGCAATTCATCGTGCCAGTGACTCGTACCCAGAGTCGGCAAAGCAAACAGGGTTCCGGCTCCCGTGCACACTACCGCTCCCAGCAGCGCCATACCCCACCACCGGCTGCAGAGCCGGCCGAGGAGGGTGGTTTGCGGCTGAACCGCGTCAGTACCGCCCCATTCTCCGGAAGTCGTGTTCTTTACTCGCACGTTCTCTCTCACCCGTCGCCATTCCTCGCCCGTTGCCCGCCGGCCGGCATCCCCAATCCCTGAAGCGCCCGCATCGACGGCGACCATATTATCTCGCAGCGATCCTTTTCGCATTCAATCGGGCCTTCTATCCACCTGTTTGTGGGTTCGCGCAGACGATCTGCCAGACTGCAACATACCCGGATGTCCGCCTCCCAGCCACCGATATGTCATCATCAGGTCCGGTCACAGCGCAGGACGGTTCCCTTGTTCTTTCAATGGGGCGGGCCATTTGTCTTAGGCCCGCCGCCCCTCAGAAACGAGTTTTTTTGAAGTCAACAAGCGTCCTGTGTTACACTTGAGGTAATCGTAGAATTCGATCTAGAAGTCATTGCCTGTTTCGCTTACCCGCTCACTCGCAAACTTCCTCATTGCGTTCGGACGGTAATTTGCAACAAAGGAACAACACACAATGGAAACAGGCACAGTCAAGTGGTTTAATGACGCCAAGGGATTTGGATTTTTGAGCCGTGAAAACGGCGAGGACGTCTTCGTCCATCACACCGCCATCCAGGCAAACGGCTTCCGTTCGCTTCAGGAAGGCCAGAAGGTCCAGTTCAACGTGACCAAGGGCCCCAAGGGCTGGCAGGCAGAGAACGTACAGCCTGTCTAAGTTTGGACGAGAGTTCGAAGTGAGACCAAAAAAGGACGGCATAACAGCCGTCCTTCTCATTTTTATGCGTATGTATTGCTAAAGTACGCCGGCCTACGCGGCCGGTTTCAGGGATTTGTCACCGGGCTTGTTCGATATGGGGTGCATGGACTTCTGATCCGACTTGTGGGTACCCAGAAATTCCAGAGCACTGTTGATGGTGTCTTCGAATCGCCCACCTGTCTTGTGCGTGGCCTTCACGCCTTTTGAAACAAGCTGGCACATTTCAAATCGGTTCATCCCTTGCTTAAGGGCGCGATGTATCTGATCAGAACGCATGAAGAACTCCGTTCACGAGGAGAATGCCGACAGTTGAACCGACGACATGTGATTGCTGCGTGGGCTACGGGGCTCGTCTGAAGCAAGGGGAACGGCCAAAGGCCGAGCAGGCTGGGTAATACCAGATTGCGTCTTACCTTCATTCTACGCTGAGATTCGACGAATTCAGCGTGAATTCGCTCGTTGCTGTGCCGCTATTTACGCTTTTCGAGGCTGTTTACGAGAGCCGCAGCGGGTCTGCGGGCTTTTCCCTGCACATCTATCCCTGTTACCATAAGGTTCACATCGCCCGTTCACACGGGACACATTGATTTGACTCAGTAAGAGAGGTTGTCATTGGCAAATACCAAGAAGATTGAAGACAAGCTGGAACGCAAAAAAGTGAAACGCGCCTCCCGCAAGAAGGCCGCACCGAAGGCCAAGCGCACGACGCCGCGCGGGTCCAACAAGAAGAAACTCAAGAAAGCGGCACGCGGCCAGTCGAAGCGCTAAACGATCAGTTCGCATAAACAATAAGGGCCCGGATCGGCAACCAGCCGGTCCGGGCCTTGCCGTGTAATCCCTTTCTACGCAACGATCCTGCCTCACATCGCACCTCTCTCCTGGTCCAATCCCCATCATGTACACTGCCGCATAAGGCTTCCCACAGCACATCGGAACCGCCTGCACTGCATGCCGGACCGGACGAGGAGAACTGCCCTGCCAAGCCAACTGCTTGCCTGCAAGTCCATCGATAAGCTGATCCGCGAGTCGGAAGAACCCGAACACGCGCTGAAGAAGACACTCGGCCCCTGGTCGCTTACCGCGCTCGGCATCGGCGCCGTCATCGGCTCCGGCATCTTCACCGTCATCGGCACCGCCATGGCGGGACAGAAATTCGACACCCCTGAAGTCAGCAATACCCCCCTGATCCACTACCTGCTCACCCACACCGCCATGGCCGGAAGGCCCGGCGCAGGTCCTGCACTCGCGTTGTCACTCGTTCTAGTGGCCATCGTCTGCGTCTTTACCGGCCTCTGCTATGCCGAACTGGCTTCGATGATCCCCATCGCCGGTTCAGCCTATACCTACACCTACGCCACGCTAGGCGAACTCGTCGCCTGGATCATCGGCTGGGATTTGATCCTCGAATACGCATTCTCCAACATGAGCGTCAGCGTCGGCTTCGCCGCGCACATCGAGGCGCTGCTGGAGTGGTTCGGATTGCATCCGGATCTCAAGTGGATTTCGCCCGCTTACCTGCCCACCGGCCTGCAGGATCTCGCCGGCAAAGATCTCTATGCCCCCGGCTGGCACTTCGGGTTCAACATCCCTGCCTTCCTCGTGGTCATGGTCCTCACCGTCGTACTGGTGCGCGGCATTCGCGAGTCGGCACGCACCAACAACATCCTCGTCCTCGTCAAGATTGTCGCCATCCTCACCTTCATCGGCGCGGCAGCCAGCTTCGTCAAGCCGGTTTACTGGCATCCGTTCATGCCCAATGGCTGGACCGGCATGCTCTCCGGCGGTTCCATCATCTTCTTCACCTACATCGGATTCGATTCCGTCTCGACCGCTGCCGAAGAGTGCAAACAGCCACAGCGCGATCTGCCCTTCGGCATCCTCGCCACGCTCGTAGCCTGTACGCTGCTCTACGGTGGTGTCGCCATCTGTCTCAGCGGCATCGTGCCGTGGAACTCCATCATGGGCGATGGCGCCCCGGTGGTGAACGCCCTCAAGCGCCTCTCGCTCCAGCCCGGCGGCAGCAGCCTGCGCTGGGTCGAACTGGTCGTACTGATCGGCGCCATGCTGGGCATGATCTCGTCGATTCTCGTCTTTCAACTCGGTCAGGCGCGCGTGTGGTTTGCCATGTCCCGCGACGGACTGCTGCCCAAGGTCTTCGGCAAGATCCACTCCCGCTATCGCACCCCCGCCGTCGCCACCTGGGTCGCGGGATTCGTCGTCGGCATCCCTGCTGGCCTGCTCGACATCGGCACCGTGTCGAACCTCTCCAACATCGGCACGCTCTTCGCGTTTGTCCTGGTCTCGATCGCCGTACTCATCCTGCGCTATCGTGAACCGGAGCGCCCCCGCTCCTTCCGCGCCCCATGGGGACCGGTGTTCCCCGTGCTCAGCATCATCTTCTGCATCATGCTGATGATGGGTCTCGAAGTCCTCACATGGGAGGCGTTCTTCATCTGGCTCTTCACCGGCCTGCTGATCTACTTCTTCTACAGCCGCCACCGGTCCGAGTTCGCTCCACAACGCTGATCGCCAACTCCTCACAAAGCGTGTCATCCTGAGCGGAGCAGCTTGAAGCCCTGCGATTGCGCAGCAATCGCGGGGAGGGCGGAGCGAAGGACCTGCTTTCTAAAGTCCTGGCGGTGAGCGCGAATCAATCGGGATCACCTTCGTCCCCGCGCTATCATGCTTTCAACCTCATCTTGGAGACCTGCGTTGACAAGGAACAGAAAGCTCATCCTGACCGCGATATTTGCCTGCGCAACCGTGCTGGCCGCACCTGCGCTCGCAGCGCCGCCTCAAACCGCCGACTCCATGTTTGCCCATGCCAAGACCCAAGCACAGAGCGAGCACAAACGCATCCTTCTGGTTTTTTCCGCTTCATGGTGCGGTCCGTGCAAACTCTACGAGCGCTTCCTTCAGGACCCGCAGATGAAACCCATCACGGAGAAGGCTTTCGTGGTCCAGCGCATCGACGTTGGCGAGTTCAAGAATGACACCAAACACGCCAATACTCCCGGCGGCACCGAACTGCGCACGGCCCTCGGCGGCGTGGGCGAGCCCGGCTTCCCCTTCCTCGTCATGACCGACGAGAACGGAACAGCCCTCGTCAACTCCTACCTCGATGGAAAAACATCTGGAAACGTCGGCTATCCGGCACTACCGGAAGAGGTCGACTGGTACATCGAAATGATGAAACGCGCCGCGCCGTCCGTGTCGCCCGCAGAACTCGCCGCGACGCATACATGGCTGCAGAAGCACGCGCCGCACTAATTCGCAAGAACCGGCACATCCTCAAGGCTGGAATAAACCGGCAGACCACGCTCACGCGCAATCCGCACGTCTTCGTCTGCACCCTTCGACGCTCCTTCAATGCGCAACACCGCATCGCAGCGCTCCAGCAACCGCCCCGCCACGGGATAAAGATACTGTTCAGATATGGCATCGCCCAACGCGATCGATCCCGCCTGCTTCATGACCGGCAGCGCAACCCATTCGCCAATCATCGGTATGTGTCCGGCGCGATAGATGGGCAGCGCAAACGATTCGAGCCGCTCCAGATTCTGCGCCATTAAGTAGGGATCGTCGTTTGTGCCCGAACGATAGGGCCCGGCAATCAGGATGATCAAGGGTCTAAGCGTGTCCATTACGGCCTCCGTTTTTCACACGGTACCAGAAAAATGCAGTTTCGTGCAATATCGTGCTATTTCGTGCAACAAGGATCCGAAATGTGCGATAGTGGCGGAAGTGCTTACCACTCATCGCAAGCAACACATTCTCGAGGTTCTCCGCCAGTCCGGCCAGGTTGTCGCCAAGGATCTGAGCCAGGAACTGGGGCTCTCAGAAGACACGATCCGCCGCGATCTGAGAGAACTGGCGGCGGAAGGCCTGCTGCAGCGGGTTCACGGCGGAGCCCTTCCCGCCTCACCTGCCATGGGGAATTTCGCTTCGCGCCTCAGTGTGGCAACCGACGAAAAAAGGCTGATCGGACGGGCGGCGGCCGGCATGGTTCGCGCCGGCCAGGTTGTCATTCTTGACGGCGGAACAACGGCTGTCCAGATCGCGCGCCATCTTCCCCCGGATCTGAAAGCCACTGTCGTGACTCACAGCCCAACCATCGCGATCGAATTGGTGGAACATCGGAATATCGAAGTGATTCTTATTGGCGGAAGACTCTTCAAACACTCCGTCGTTGCCGTGGGCGCCCCGGCCATTGAGAACATCGCAAGAATCCGAGCCGAGATTTACTTCATGGGCGTAACCGGGATCCATCCCGAGGCCGGGCTAACGACTGGCGACTTTGAAGAGGCGCACGTGAAAAGAGCTTTGAGCGCCAGTGCCGCAGAAACGATCGTGCTTGCTTCTCCTGAAAAGCTGAATGCGGTTTCGCCTTATGTCATTGCCCCACTTTCTGAAATCACCGGCATGATCGTCGCCGCCCAGACAAAGCAGAAGATCCTCGCGCCCTATGCGCGGTTGGGAATCACAATCACAAAGGCTCCCGCCCAGGATTGAATGACGCACCTGCAACAGCGTTCTTCCGTGACTCAGCCAATGCAGGAGTAGCCCGTGCATTTGAACCGCACCTGAACTCGCCTACACTGGAGGAATGGACGATATTCAGGCGTTCATCCGCCGCCTTCCCAAGGCTGAACTGCATCTCCACCTCGAAGGCACCATTACCCCCGCCACACTCGTCGAGCTGAGCCAGCGCCACGACGCCACGCCTATCACTCTTCGCGAAGCCGAAGCCCTCTATCGTTTCACCAACTTCACCGAATTCATCAATGCCTTCCGCGCCGTTACAAAGCAACTGATCCACGCTGACGACTATGAGCTTGCCGCCTGGCGCATGATGCAGCATCTCGCCGAGCAGGGTGTGGTCCACGCCGAAGTCTTCATCTCCGTCGGGGTCATTTACATGTGGCGCAATCACGACCCGGCCTGCTTTGAGCCGATCTTCGCTGGATTGGAGCGCGCCCGCCTCCGCGCCGTGGGCGAACTAGGTCTCTCGGTCTACTGGATCTTCGACGCTGTGCGCCATTTCACCGTGCCGGAGGCCGAGCGCGTCTTCGCGAAAGCCGCAGCGATGCGCGCCGAGTTTCCCTCCATCGTCGGCATCGGTCTTGGTGGCGACGAGCGCCAGTGCGGCTCTGAACCGTTTCGCGACATGTATGCGCATGCCAAAGAAGCCGGCCTGCATCTCACCAACCACGCCGGCGAAACCACCGGACCCGAAGCCATCTGGGAAGCGCTCAGCATCGGCTCCGAGCGCATCGGCCATGCTCTCTCGGCGTCGGCCGACCGGGAGCTACTTCAAGAGTTGAAAACGCGGAGTGTTCCCCTGGAACTTAACCCCACCTCGAATGTCCGTACCGGCGTCTGTCCCTCTTTTCGGGAGCACCCACTGCGCCAATATTTCGACGCCGGCATGCTCGTGACCCTCAACTCCGACGACCCGGCTTTTTTCGGTTCGGATATCGCCAACGAATACCTGCTCGCCCACACCGAACAGGGATTTACGCGGGATGAACTGCGAAATCTTGCAGCGAATTCCTTCCGCGCCAGCTTTCTTCCGGCGTCAACAAAAAATTCATGGTTAAACAAAATTGCTGAAACGTAAGGTCGCCTATACGCACTTTATTTATGAGATGTGTCAAACAATGTACGCATCAAACAGAAGTTGTAGTCTCACTTCACTCCGGTGGGATACGTCAAACCAGAGTTGGGCTATCATCGATACCAGGAGACTGATTCACGCCATGTCAGCAGAAACCGGCAACCTGACGCTCCTCGACGAACAAGACGACAGCAAGACCCTCAAGGTCATTGGTTGGGTCTCCGTCGGCATGGCCGTTGCCGCCCTTGGCCTCTACGTGGGCCGCGAAATTCGCCAGCGCTATAAATTCAACAAGCGCACGCCCTACGATTTCTACTCGAACGCCGGCAATCGGCAGTCGACCGAGTTCGGCGTCGGCATCTAAAGTTCGCCACACCGCGAAGATTCAAAATGCCGCCTCGCGCGGCATTTTTTGTTCCCTCTCGTTTTCGGCAGCGCAGGAACGCTCGCCGGTCCCTCCTTCTTCCCAGGGAACCCCGGCCTCGAACCCCGTACCTTCTTCGCGTTGCTCGTCCCGATTCGCGTAGGAGAGTGTGGTTTTTGCTTTGGTTGATGTCGGGGTTTTCCACTTTCGAGCAACACGCGCGGAGGAATCATCACCTTTCGCATTCTCGTTTCATTCGCACTCGATGCGGTCGGCATTCTCGCCGCATTTTTTTGGCCGGGCGGCGTCTGGATCTGCTGAGACTCCGCGTGCAAGTCAGCGTTGATTCACCATCACAATCGTGTTCATCGCGGATTCACGTATTCTGTAGCACCCAAACCGCGTAGTAATCACCTTCGCACACCGCACGTAACCATTTTCCATTGTTACTTCTTTATTCCCACACATTTCGAACGATCCAGTGTCGATGTACGTACATCCAGATGTGGTCGAAGCACATCAGATGAAAGTGTACGGGAGCTTGTTTATATGAATTACTTATTTACCCATTGGCTGCTCTCGCTGGCTGGAACAATGTTCCTCGGCATTTCTGCGATGGTGCTCCATGAATTTGGACACCTCGTTACATCGCTGATGGTCGGCATCAGGGTGAAGAGTATTGGCATGTGCATGAAGGGCATGTACATCGTGCGCGAATCCGGACCGCCGATGAAGAATATGCTCGTCGCGCTCGCAGGTCCACTTACCAATGTCGCTCTGCTTCTGCTGTTCTGGCACGTGTCGACCACTTTCGCGCTCGCGAATCTTTGCTTCGCCATCTGCAATTTGGCTCCCGTGAGAGGCTCAGACGGCGATCGCGCCTGGACGTGCCTCGAAGAGATGCAAAAAGAGTCCTCCCCCGCCACACAATTACAGTAGCGAGAATCTCGATCCTCGAGAGCCAGAAGCAGACGCTTCTGGCTCTCTGCTTTTTACTCCCTGTTCCCTAATCCCTATTCCCCGCTGTTGCGTCCCTGATACCCTTTTCTTATGGGGCGCATTCGTGTTCTTTCCGACCAGGTAGCAAACCAGATTGCTGCCGGTGAGGTAGTCGATCGCCCTGCCTCCGTCGTCAAAGAGCTGCTGGAAAACGCGCTCGATGCCGGCGCCCACCGCATCCGTGTCGAAGTCGAAGCAGGCGGCCGCAAGCTCATCCGCGTCGCCGACGACGGACAGGGAATGAATCGCGACGACGCCCTCCTCGCGTTCGAGCGTCACGCAACCTCAAAGCTCCGCACCGCCGACGAGTTGCTCTCGATTGCCACCCTCGGCTTTCGCGGAGAAGCTCTCCCGTCCATCGCTTCTGTCGCACGCGTTGCGCTCGATACATCCACTGGTGAAGATGGCCCCGGCACGCATCTCGAAATTGCAGGCGGCAAAATCCTCCACGTCGATGACGCCGCATTGCCCCGCGGCACCACCATTTCTGTGTCCGATCTGTTCTTTAATACTCCCGCACGCCGCAAATTTCTTCGCGCCGAGTCGATCGAACTCTCTCATGTAACCGCGCTTGTCACGCATTACGCTCTCGCTCATCCTGAAAAGCATTTTGAACTCGTCTCCGCCACACACACACTCGTCTCCGCGCCTCCCGTCAGCAGACCCGCCGAGCGCATCTACCAGATCTTCGGCAAAGACACGCTCGCGCAATTGCTTCCCGTAGCCGCCGAAACGCAACTCGACCGCGCCGGCCTGCCGGAGCCTCCGCCGTGGAAGCGCGATCCCGACCAACCCTCGCGCGCGCCAGGCGCGATTCGTGTCTCCGGCTTCTACTCCAAGCCGGAATTGCAGAAACTCAATCGCAACTCGATCTACATCTTTGTCAACAAGCGCCTTATCCGCGACCGCCTGCTCCTGCACGCCATCGCCGAGGCCTATCGCAACATCATTCCGCCCACCAGCTCGCCGGTGGTGCTGTTGTTTCTAGAGATGCCGCCCGAAGAGGTGGACGTGAATGTTCATCCCGCAAAAACCGAGGTGCGCTTCCGCCAGCAGTCGCTGATTCACGACTTTGTGCGCGACAGCCTGCGCAATGCATTGATCGCCGCGCGCCCAGCCGCCGGGTTCATGGCCGCGCTCGATTCATCCCCCGCTGCGACGCCCTCGCTGATCCCTGTGCCCATCTCGCGCCTTCCCGGTGCCCCCCAAGATTCGCGGCCCGACATGCCGCCCGACAGCGACGGGGGTGCAGTCCTCGCCTCAGAAGCTGAGACCTTTCGCCTGACCTCACGCCCGCTCACGCCGGTCCCGGGCAGGCTTCCTTTCGGCGAGCGCGAAATCGCCGCGCGCGTCGAACAACAAACCATGCGCGAAGTCGCCGCGGCCCTCATGGATCCACCAATGGATGCCGCCGGCCATCTCGGTTGTTCACCGAACGATGCCGACGACGCCTCCAGCGTGCAATCGGCGCAGTCCGCAACAGCCCAGGTCGAAGCCGAGCAGGCGGCCGCCAACCTCAACCGTCTCGGCTCCCTCCGGCCTCTGGGACAGCTGAAAGAATCCTTCATCCTCGCAACCGGAGATGAGGGCCTCTGGATCATCGACCAGCATGTGGCACACGAACGTGTACTTTTTGAGAAGATTCTGCGCGATCGCCAGGTGGAAAAGGTCCAGCGTCAGCGCCTCCTCATGCCCCTTCTGGTGGAGCTGAAACCCTGGCAGATGGTAATTTTTGCACAAATTGCTCATGAACTTGAGCAAAATGGCTTCGAAGTAGAACCCTTTGGCCCTCAAACACTTGCGGTCAAGGCCGCTCCGGTGGGTTTGGAGGGCGCGGCTCTCGAACGGATGCTCCACCAAGTCATCGAGCAATCCGAGGCCCCGAGCGAAGCCTCTTTGAATCAGGATCTTACATCCCTCCGCACCCGCATCGCCGCGTCCATTGCATGCCACTCCGCCATCAAGATCAACACCCCCCTTGACCCGAAGCGAATGGAGTGGCTATTGTTGGAACTTGCAAAGACCGAGCATCCAACGAGTTGCCCCCACGGCCGTCCGATAGCTCTGCTGTACTCCTGGAAGGACATTCAGCGGGCCTTCCATCGAATTTAAAAGGCATTTAAGATAGAACTTGGGTGCATTCCTCCGCTTTACGTGAGGTTGCCGGGGCTTAGCGCCCGACCCGGAAGTGAGGTTTTTCTTTGACATCGGAGCAATTACTACAAGCGCGCGCCGAAAGAATGCGCCAAAACGGCCTTGGAACACTTACCTTGGACGAAGCCCGTACGTGGTTGGAAGAAACTGGACTTTGTCTTTTTCTGCCGAGGCGTCAATTCTCCTCTGCCGTCGCACCCTCTTTTGTTGAGGCTGTAGCGGGACGGCCGGAGGCCACGCCGGATCAGAAGATCGTTGCCATCGCGGAAGACCTCCTGATCCGTCTTGAAAATGAGGGAGTTGCGGTAAGGCTCAACCTGCAGGGCCAACCGGGCGAGCAGCCCGATTTCGTGGTCGCTGCCTGGGTTCTGCCCTACGTGTATGCGCTTCGTGGCGATCGCGACTGGCGCCGCAGCCCGCAACTTACCGGCTCGCGTCAGGTTTCGCAGCTCGCCGTTCACGTCTACAAGCAGCTTGAGGGCGGCGATGAAAACGTCTCCCGCCTGAAGCAGGCTCTTGGGCGCGAAGTGTCTGAGTCGGCCGTCGTACGAGCCATTACTGAACTCTGGCAGCAGCTGCGCATCATTCCGGTGATCGCAGCCAAGGGGCAGGCCGCCAAATGGCAGCTCCTCCGCACCCGCTTTCAGCGCGCGATTGCCGAGGGCGCTTCCACGTCGCAGGTTACGGCGATCTCAGTACTTGCCTCCATCTACCTCCAGGCTGTGATTGCTGCCAGCATGGAAGATGTAGAGCTTTTCCTGGCCGCTCTGACGGCACGCAGCAAGATACGCGAAGTCATCCGCGGTCTGGTGGCAACGCGCCAGGTGCACACCATCTCGCTGGGCCATGCACCGCACTTCTACGTAGCAGGCACGCTGCCGGAATTCGAGCCGGTTTCGACCATGTACGCCAGCTCGTCCATGCCGGCTTCCGCTTACTTCCTGCGCTCCTTCGAGCGTGATGA
Source organism: Occallatibacter sp. (assembly GCF_035317045.1). Lineage (GTDB taxonomy): Bacteria > Acidobacteriota > Terriglobia > Terriglobales > Acidobacteriaceae > Telmatobacter. The sequence continues at coordinate 93,575 of NZ_DATHHT010000042.1, read as the reverse complement.
GGAAGCGCACGGCCCAGCCATTTCGCTGCAGCGCGCACATCAGCCGATGCCTGTTCCGCAGCCAGCGGCGCCTCCGATTCACGTCGACCAACCCGTTCAGGCAGAAAGCCATGTTCCGCGCACACCTGTGCGCCGACCCTCCGCGAATGGAACGTCCAACGGATCCACCAATGGGACTTCCAATGCCGCGCGGCCGCATTTCAACCGCACCTCTTCGAATGGGCACGATCGCAAATCAACCGGTGCCGGCAGGCCGGCGTCGTCAGCCTCCAACGGACGGACAGCGCGCCGCAGTTCTGAGGCACGGCCCACTTCGAGCCGCACACCGAGCACTCGGTCTTCTGCAGGCACGCGCTGGGGCGCCGCCAAGAACGGAAAGTCTAACGGCACACATGCTCCCTCGCGCAACGGCAATGGCACACATGCTCCTTCGCGCAACGGCAATGGCACACATGCTCCCTCGCGCAACGGCACACGCTCGACAGCACCCTCGTCGCGCGTTTCAAACGGTAACGGCGCCCACCGCAATGGCAAGTCAGCAGCACCCTCGTGGACCAAGCGCGCGGCAAGCGCCAAGAGCGTGAAGCCGATTGCGAAGTCGTCATCGGCACGCAAAGAAGCGCGCCCTGTGCGCAAAAGCCGTCCCACGCTGGCAGCAGCAGGACGATCCGGGACGAGCGGCAAGCGTTTCTTTAACAGCCGCGGCAAGCAGGGGACAAAGAAGCGCGGATGAGGGCGGACGAGACTCCCGATTCGAAACTGAAACGAAACTTTGTAGTTGCCATCGACGGGCCGGCTGGTGCGGGGAAGAGTACCATCGCACGACATCTGGCTCGCCATTTCGGCCTGCTCAACCTGGAGACAGGCGCGATGTATCGCGCCTTTGCCCTGAAGGCGCTGCGCCTCGATGTTCCTCTGGACGACCCAGGGGCCCTTGAGCGTGTCGCCGCTGAAACAGAGATCAAGCTCGAGCCCGGCGAGGACGAAAACCGGGTCCTGCTCGACGGTGAAGACGTAACCGGCCAAATCCGTAACCAGACCGTTACCGATGCCGCATCGCGCGTGAGCGTGTTCCCCCCGATCCGCGCTGCCATGGTGAAGCGTCAGCAGGAGATGGGCGCGCAAGGCGGTGTGGTGATGGAAGGTCGCGACATAGGAACCGTCGTGTTTCCCAATGCCGAAGTCAAGATCTTCCTCGACGCGGCGCCCGAGGTGCGAGGCATGCGTCGTTACGACCAGATTGGCCAAAGCGGTCACCCCAGCGCAAAACCAGTTCCTCCGCCCGAAGAAGTGATTCGCGACCTCAGGGCCCGCGACGAGCGTGACCGCAATCGCGCCGACTCCCCCCTGCGGCCTGCGCCCGATGCATTTCTGCTGGACTCAACCAACCTTTCTCTCGAAGAAGCCGTCCAAGCGGCAGAGGACACCGTTGAGGCGTGGCTGGCAAAACAGGGGCATACCGCCTCCGACCGGTAACCTGTTCGGTTTCTTGATTTAATCTCCAATTCTTGGGGGCACGGGACCTTCGCGCATTGCCGTTTTTTTAATCAAGCTGAGATCGCCCTGTGTCACACTGAATTGGCATCATCTCCTCCCAGCCACGTCTCGGAGTCCGGAGGCTCAGATGTCTCTCTATTGCCATGAATGCGGTTCAAGCAGTCTGCGTCAGGCACACTTTCGCTTGGCCGATACGCTTCACCTTCTCGCTTTCAAATATCCGGTTCGCTGCCGCGCATGCAGGAGACGTTGGTACGCTTCCATGATGGTCGTGCGGCGGTTGCCGCATGCTCCCCATCGCCGCCAGGACGCCGAAAAGGTGTCATGAATTCAGTCTTCTGTGCGGCGGGCAATCCCATTTCCAGTTGCTCCCGCCAACCTAACCCGTGCGTGCAAACCCATCCCTTGGTCGCTGCTTCCCGTAGAGCGTATTCCTCGCTCCGGTAGCCCGATGCGTTAGGCTTGTTTCAGGATGGAGATTACCTGTAATCGCTGTCATCAATCTGTTCCGGCGGAGAGCTGCTATTGCCCTGCCTGCGGACTGCCTCAGCTTGTCTATAGCGCCGAGGGCGACAGCACCATACCACCTGCCACTGAACGATGGCCCGAGCCGATGCGCGATGCCAGTTCCATCGACTGGAAGCCGGGCATGCGCGCGGCCTTGGCGCTTGCAGTCCCGGCTGGCCTGCTCTCCTCGGGAGTTTCCCCACTCAGCGCGCTGGGCATCTTCTGGATGACTGGAGCCGCAGCGTGGGCGGTGGTGCTGTACATGCGCAGCCAGCGGCCGGCATGGATCACCATCGGCGCCGGTGCACGCATCGGCCTCGTTACCGGTTTGATCGCGGGATGGGTCACGTTTGGTGTCAGCGGAATCTGGCTCTTCGTTGAGCGCGTGTTTCTCCACCAATCGGGACAGATTGACGTCCTCTATTCGGCGTTTCTCACCACATTCGAGCAAAAGACGCATGAATCGATCTCCAGCATGTCCGGGCCGGATGCCGCACAGGTGCAGGCATCGCTCGCACAGGTGCAGGCGTGGCTCGCTTCACCGGAAGGTCATGCGGGAATCTGGGCGCTTTCCATCGGGGTCAACTGCGCCTTCCTCGTGCTGTTTGCTGTCGGCGGAGGCGCCCTCGGCGCGCGCATCCAGGGACGCAAACGACGGCCTGAGGCTTAAGCGAACATCTCGGATTCGAATCCAAACCGGCGGCTTCACTTCTCTTGCGACGATTCGGTTAGTAGAGGGTTGCCACCCAACGCCCGAAACTAAACCAGGTGCGCCGACTGTCACACTCTGGGAAGTGTCCCAGTCTGCCAATTCCCTACGAATTCCTCGACTAATATCGCTACGTGTTGCGATGAATCTCTCATCCCGCATCCGGTGGTGTTCTGAACGAAGAGGGAATATTGCCATGCGCAATTGGCTTTCGATGGGCTTGCAGTTGCCGCTGTTGATGGTCCTGAACAACGGAGCCTATGCGCAGAACGAGCATCCCGTTGCCGCGCCCGATTCTATAATTCTGTCCGGACGGGAATACGGCGGACGTCTTTTCGTTACCACCCCAGCTGGGAGCTTTCCGGTGCAGGGGCCATTTCTTGACTGGGTTCCTGCGACCTGAATTGCGAATTGCCCAATCCAACCGGATTCTGGAAAATCTAACCAGCTCACGATTCTGCCTGACCTGCCTGAGCCGACCTCGGACGCATAGAACACTTTCCGGTATTTAAGCCGTTCGAGATGTGGCATCATTTCACCGGAGGTTTTCAGTGAACAAAATGCGTTGTTGTTTCTTTGCGATGGTGGCAATTGCGCCACTAACTCTGCTCGGGCAGGACAAGCCGCAAGCGCCGGCAGCTCCCCTCGCAAATCCGATCACCCTGAGCGAAAAAGGACTCTATGGGTTTTTAAGCAATGCGGTAGTCCGCGGGGCTGAAAAAATGCCGGAAGAAAACTACTCCTTCAAGCCGACACCGGACGTTCGCAGCTTCGGCCAACTGGTTGGCCACGTAGCCGATGCCAACTACATGTTCTGCGCGCAGGCATCCGGTGAAGCAAATCCATCGAAAGACATCGAGAAAACGAAGACCTCCAAGGCCGATCTTGTGGCTGCGGTAAAAGACGCGGTTGCGTACTGCAACAAGGCCTTCGGCGGCATGACGGATGCCAAGGGCAGCGAGATGGTGAAGTTCTTCAACTTCAACCTCGCGAGGCTCACTTTGCTGTCGCTGAACACAGCACACACCGATGAGCACTATGGGAATATGGTGACCTACATGCGACTCAAAGGCATCGTGCCGCCGACCAGCGAAAGCCAGACTCCGCCCCCGCAAGCACCGAAATAAATTCAACGAACGGCCTGCAAGCGGGTCACCTTTTATCTCGCAAGAATGGTGGGGCCCACCCTTCGCCTCTTTTGGCCGAAGGGTGGGATGAGCACAAACCACTGGAATGACTGAACGCCATCCTGTGGCTCTTCGGATGCGTCGTCCAGGCTCTGGAGAACAACACTTCGGGACCATGTGCGGTCTCGCTTTCGGGCAACGAGACCGCACAATCGCGTACCGCATGACGCGAACGGTGAATCGTTTTCGACCTGATCACTCAGTCATCGTCGTGGTCATCATCCCAGTCGTCATCGTGCACCGGGCGCAGGTTGTGCTTGTAGACTTCTTTGCCGATAGCCAGCCCCAGCACCGCTCCTGCGTCCTGGTCGGTTCGAAAATGGATGCCGCCGTAAACACGAGCATCGCTGATGTCGTTGGTAATCTGCTTGAACGAAGTGTACTGCAGGACGATGGTGGGCACGGCGGGGTTTGACAGCGTCATCGAATGTCCAGCTTCGCCGTAGAGACGCCTCATGACCGCGGCTGCCGCATTGGCTGCGCTCCCGTGGTTTGAGGGATAGCTCGGGAAACATGGGGTCACGATGAAGGGCTGAAAGTTCGGATCGGCTTCGGTTTTCCGGTTGCCGTCCGTGTCACCTGCGTGAATCGCGGTTTCGGGGCGCCAGAAGTTGTAGTGGTATTTGTTGAAGAACGCAGCGACCAGGCTGTCGTTGATCGCCATGTTGATGAGGGCAAGAGCCCGGGCATTCTCTGACAGCGAACGCCTCTGTTCCTGCGCGATCTGCCTTGCGGCCTGATTGAAGGCCTGGGTTGGCGAAGTGGCCGCGTAGTAGGTCGCGACATCTGACCGATCGGGCGGCCGCTCAGAGCTGTCGAGGCTTCCCACCGTCATCACCTCGTTGTATGTCTTCGCGTATTCGTTGCTCCTGAGGGCCGGCGGCGGACCGAGGAGAAAGTCCTTCGCGCTCCGGATACCGAACGGGGTTACGTTCTGCCATTGAAAGGCGATTCCCGACGCGACTCCATTCACAATTGGACAACTCACTGTAGCCTGCCATTCGCCTGGAACGGCTGGACCGGGTGTCTTGAATTGCGCCGGCGACGAGCCGTCGTTGGAACGAAGAGCGATCAGGGTACTAGCTGCGGCCTCGCCCGTCGCGATGCCGTCAGTCTTGGCCTTGCCGTCCGGTATCGAGGCCAGCGAGTTCGCGAGTGCAGCATCGAGCGTGGGCTTGCTGGGCAGAAAATAGGTGACGAGCACCCGATAGGCAGCCTGGATGGCAGCTGCGTCGGCTGAGGCGCCGCGAGGCGCATCGATGTTCCCGATATACGATCGATAGTCGCCAGTGACGGCGTTGACGGCTTCAAAGACAGCGAGCTGCACAATCGCTGCATCGCGCGCCTGGGCGAACGGGTTCTGGCCATTCGCGACGGCTGTATTGATCGCTATTACGTTCCAATCCAGGACTGGATCGGCTTTCGCGACAGCAGGCCCGAACAGCAGAGTCGCCATCAACATGCACAGGCCAAAAATCCATTTCCTCGCGCCACCATGCATCCTCATCATTGTGCTTCCTCCTGATTTCCACGGCCCTCGGCCAGTGGTAAGCGACATTGTTGCGGCAGCGGGCGCGAAAGTCGTTGTTTTCCGGCTATGCTTTTGTGAGGGTTTCCTGAGGTTTCTGTGGACAGCTATGCCGAGCTACCGTTTCCTGGATTTTGAGCTGAGTGAGGGAGAGTTTTTCCTCAGCCGCAGCGGACAGCGCGTCGCACTGGAACCAAAGGCCTTGCGTGTGCTGACGTTGTTGGTCCGGCGGGCGGGACACCTGGTGGACAAGCGGGAACTGCTGGAAAGCGTCTGGCCGAATAGCTTCGTCGAGGAGAATACGCTCACACGAACGATCGCGATCCTGAGGCGGGAGCTGGGCGACACCAGCAGAGATTCGAAGATCATCGAAACTGTGCCGACTCGAGGATACCGGTTCATTGCGCCGGTCACTCCTCTCCAAGAAGAAAACCGGACGGCCACGCCCAACTCCGAAGCATCGACCGCCCCCACGAACGGGCAGAAGATCGCCTCGGAGCCCGGTGGCCCGTCACAGCCCCCAAACCTTCGACTCGTGGACGAGGAGAAGGATCAAACGGCTGAGAGAGTGCCTGTTGCCGAAATCGTTCGCGGACAGAGGAATTGGCATGCCCGCAAGTGGCTTCTTGTTGGAGCAGTGTCTTTGCTTCTACTGGTCGCAGTCACAACGTACATCCTCACCCGGAGACGCCCGGCTGATGCGAAAGCTCCCAAAATCACCTCCATCGCCGTACTGCCTCTGAAGAACCTCTCCGGCGATCCCGCACAGGAATATTTTGCCGACGGCATGACCGAGGAAGTGATCGGACGTCTATCGATGATTCGGGGCCTGCGTGTTATCTCCCGCACATCGGTGATGCAATTCAAAGACACCCACCTCTCGACGCCGGAGATTGCCAGGAAGCTTGGAGTGGATGCGCTCGTTGAGGGATCCGTGGTTCGGGACGGCCAGCGGATCCGGGTGCACGCACAGTTAATTCGTGGATCAACCGACGAGCACTTCTGGTCTGAGTCCTACGACCGGGAACTCGGTGACGCCCTCACCTTGGAAAGCGACGTGGCACAATCCATCGCCCGAAAAGTGGAGGTTACGGTCACCGGCGAAGAGCGCGCCAGGCTTGTCACCGCCCGTTCTGTTTCGCCGGAGGTATATGAGAGCTATCTCAAGGGTCTGGCCGCCAAAGGCAACAGCAGGGCTGAGGTCGAAAAACAGATTGCCTGGTTTGGCGAAGCGATCAGGAAGGATCCGACATTCGCGCCGTCCTACGTCGGCCTGGCCGACGCCTACGCGAGCCTCGGCACGGTTTTTGTAGGCGCTCCCCCCGCTGAAACGCGTCCCAAGGTGATAAGCGCCGCGCAAAAGGCGCTCGAGTTAGATCCCGAACTCGCCGATGCACACGTTGAGCTGGCAAACATCTACGTGCGACAGTGGAAGTGGGCCGAGGCCGAGGCGGAATACAGGCGCGCCCTCGATTTGAATCCGAACGATGCTGTCGCGCACGAAGGATTCTCTGACTGGCTATTGTGCCATGGACGTACGGAGGAGGCGCTGGCGTGGGCCCGCCGCGCCCGCGACCTTGACCCTCTCGGAACTTCCGGCCACACCATCGGGTGGACTCTGTTCAACTCACATCGCTATGACGAGGCGATACGCGAGTTCCGAGATGTTCTGACGGTAAGACCGGACGACAGATTGCCCCTCTGGCCTCTTGGATGGGCGCTTATTGGCAACCATCAAGCCGATAAGGCAATCCCTGAGTTGGAGGAGGCGGTCTCTGCTACGAACAGGAGCCCAGGGGTTATCAGTGCGCTGATCTGGGCGTATGCCCACGCCGGTCGGCGAGCGGATGCACTTCGGCTCCTTGGAGAACTGAAAAAACGCCAGCAGACTGGCTACGTTCCTGCCGGTGCCTTTGTACATGCTTATTTGGGGCTCGGCGACAACGATGAGGCATTTGAGTGGTTTGAGCAGGCCTACCGGGAACAATCCAATATTTTGATTTATATCAAGGTCTTCCCTTTGTATGATCCTCTGCGCGGGGACCCGCGCTTTCAGGATTTGGTGCGCCGCGTCGGGCTGAATTGACCCTGGCTGAAAGTCGGGGAGCTATCTCCGTTAGTTATTTGATGGAAAATTGCCGAGCCCTGCTGACCTCGTCCACTTCTCCACAACTTGCCGCTTAACCCTCAAGCCTTCTATCATCCGGCGAGGGATAAAGGTGAAACCACAGAAACCGCCTAAGGGCCGCCCTTTGCACGACGGCGCCTCCATGACGGTTCCATACCCCTGAGCGTTCCGGCTCAACAATGCTTCTGCTGTAGTTTCCTGAATCGCGGTTCGAGAGTGCTTATGACCGAAAAAACAAATGCAGCCGCCCTGCGCGTGAAGGGCAGGCTGATGTCCGCCTCGGAGGTTGAGCGCACATTGGTGCGCCTCGCTCACGAGATTGTGGAGAAGAGTAACGGCAGCGAAGACCTGACGCTGATCGGCATCAAGCGGCGCGGCGCGCCCCTGGCCGAGCGCCTGGGCAAGCTGATCGCCGGCATTGAGAAGCGCCCCGTCGACACTGGCACGCTCGACATCCAGTTTTATCGCGACGATCTCACCACAGCCGGTGTGCGCCCCGTCGTCACGCCCGGCGCTCTCGGCTGCGAAGTGGAAGGCCGCGACGTCGTGCTCTGCGATGACGTGCTTTATACAGGCCGCACCATTCGCGCCGCTCTCGATGCGCTCTTCGATCACGGGCGTCCGCGACGCGTGCAGCTCGCGGTCCTTATCGATCGCGGACATCGCGAGCTGCCCATCGAAGCCACCTATGTCGGCCGCCACGTCCCCACCAGCAGCCGCGAAATCATTGAAGTCAAGTTCCACGAGATCGATAACGACGAGCAGGTGTTGCTGGTCGAGCGGGTGGACTGAAAAAAACAGCTGTCAGCCGCAGCTTTCAGTTTCATGTCGGAAGCGAATGGCTTGAAAGCTGAGAGCTGAAAGCTGAGAGTCAGGAAAATGACCGCAATCGCGCCAACGCCACTCGCCCGTCGCCACCTCACAACACCACAACCGCCGGCATCCCCGTTTCCCTACAATCCCGGTTCGCTGCTTTCGATTCAAGACCTCAGCATCGAAGACATAAGCCACCTGCTCTTCCGTGCAACCGTGCTCGAAACCCTCGATCCGCTGATCCGCGACCGCATCTTGCTTAAGCGCCGCGTCGCTCTCTTGTTCTACGAGTCCTCGACGCGCACCCGCACCAGCTTCGAACTCGCCGCCAAGAGCCTCGGTGCCGATACCACGCTGGTTTCGAGCCTTTCATCCAGCATCGAAAAAGGCGAGACTCTCAAAGACACCGGACTTACCCTGCGCGCGCTTGGAGCAGAGGCGATCATTCTGCGCCACAACTCCTCCGGCGCTGCATGGCTGCTTGAAGAAACAACGCGCCTGCCCATCCTCAATGCCGGCGATGGAATGCACGAGCATCCTACGCAGGCCCTGCTCGATCTCCGCACCATCCTCGCGCATCTGCGCTACGGAGTCGAAACCCTCACCGCCGATACACTGAGCGGCGTCACCGTCACCATCGTCGGCGACATCCTGCACAGCCGCGTCGCGCGCTCCAACATGCTGCTGCTACCCCGCTTGGGCGCACGCGTCGTTCTCTGCGGTCCGCCGCAGTTGCTGCCCGACTCCGCCGCCAACGCCGGCCCGGGAATCTCCGTCGAACGCGACTTCGAAACCGCACTGCGCCAATCGCAGGTGGTCATGATGCTGCGCATTCAGGCCGAACGCCTCGCCGGCCTCCAACTCGATCTCGCACAATACAAAGACGCCTACCAGCTCACCGGCCAGCGTCTCGCCGCGCAGGCGCCGACCGCCGTGGTCATGCATCCCGGCCCCATTATTCGCGGGCTCGAACTCACCGCCGGCGTCGCCGACGGCGCCCAATCCGCCATCCTCGAGCAAGTCCGCCACGGCGTAGCCATCCGCATGGCCGTCGTCGAACGCGCGCTCACAGCAGCGAAGAAAGAAGGCCGCCCATGAGCGCTCTCGTAATTCGCAACGGCCACCTCGTTGATCCTGGCGCCGGTGTGGACGCGCCGAAAGACATCCTGCTCAAAGATGGCCGCGTAGCCGAAATCGCCGCCCCTGGAAAACTCAAGCTCGCCAACGGCGCTGAAGTCCTCGATGCCGCCGGCCTCACCGTCGCTCCCGGCCTGATCGACATCCACGTTCATCTCCGCGAACCCGGCCAGGCCTACAAGGAAACCATCGCCACCGGCACCGCCGCAGCAGCCACAGGCGGATTCACCGCCGTCGCCGCCATGCCCAACACCACGCCGGTCAACGACTCTCCCGAGATCACCCGCTGGATGCTCGCGCCGGAGCGTAACGCTTGCGTTCGTGTCTTTCCGATAGGAGCAGCCACCCGTGGATCCAAAGGTGAAACGTTAAACGACTTCGCCGCTCTCAAAGCAGCCGGCGCCGTCGCCATCACCGACGATGGCCATCCCATCCTGAAAGACAGCGTGATGCGCGAGACCCTCGCCGCCGCAGCACGCGTGGGCTTAAGCGTCATCCAGCATGCCGAAGACACCCGCATGACCCAGGGCGCCAGCATGAACGCCGGCCCCATCGCATTCAAGCTCGGCCTGCGCGGAATGCCGGCTGAAGCTGAAAGTTCCCTCGTCGAGCGCGACATCCGCCTCGTCACTGAACTGCGCGACGCGCGCGTACATCTTCACGTCGCGCACACATCCACCGCAGCCGCCATCGCCGCCGTACGCCAGGCGCGCCGCAACGGACTTCGCGTTACCTGCGAAGTCGCGCCGCACCACTTCCTGCTCACCGAAGAGTACGTCGGCCAATACAACACCAACGCGAAGATGAATCCACCCCTGCGCTCCGCCGCCGACCGCGATGCCATGATCGAAGCCATTCTCGACGGTGTTGTCGACGCCATCGCCACCGATCACGCGCCGCATGCCACGCATGAGAAGGAAGTGGAGTTTGAGAATGCCCCCAACGGCATCACCGGTCTTGAGACAGCCCTCGGCCTCTGCCTGCGCTGGTTGCACAGGGAGTGGAAGCTGCCCTTAGGCCGCGTGCTCAGCCTGCTCAGCGCGCAACCCGCCGCGCTGCTCGGCCTCAAAGGCCGCGGCACCCTCGCCGTCGGCAGCTTTGCCGACGTGGTGGTCTTCGATCCCAAAGCCGAGTGGACGTATCACGCCAGGGAAACCCTCTCCAAGGCGCACAACACTCCATTCGACGGCTGGGCAATGCAAGGAAAAGTTCGCTGGACAATCAGTGAGGGCCGGATTGCGTATGGAAGCCATTAAAAAATGAAAACGGAAAGTGACCTTCCAGCGCCCTGCTGAATTGATGCCCTGCTAAACGTCTGTCCTTTACGAGGCCTTGCCCCTCAACTCCTGCTCTGCGCGCAGCCAGTCTTCCGCGTCGTGTCCGTGCTGTCTGCCGCGTTCCGCCCAGAACTTGTGTGCGAGTCGCGCAATCTCTTCGTGCGAAATACCGATCGCGGTCACTTTGGCGCTGGCTTGCCGTTTGGGTGCGATCTCTTTGGTTGCCGATGCAGACGCGCTGCTCATCCTGCGAGTCGACGGTTTCTTCGGGGTCTCTGCCATTGGAATCTTCTCCTTCGTGTGGCGTGGGCCAACAAACTGGCCATCCTCTCTAGGTTACTAAATAGTCAAATCCCAATAAAGCGCGAACCGGCGCAGCGTACCATTTCTGTCAGGGCAGCCACGCATCTCCATTTATTGCAATGTGCCCGCCACCTGCATCCAGCGCAGGGTTTCGTAATGCGGCACAAATGTCCAGTCCGATTACCGCCGCGCCCATCTCGTTCTTCTCTCGTTAACATTCATCCGCACGACTCCGCTTCTCGCCCATGCCTTTCCAGCCCCAAAAACACCGCATGCTATAAAAACCCATGCGCCATGATTACGCATCCCGTCCCGCGCATATCCGCTGGCTCCTCGACTCTGACCCCGCCATCCGCTGGCAGGTTATGCGCGACCTCACAGACGCACCTCCCGACGCGATTGCCGCCGAGCGCGCGCGCGTCGCCACTGAAGGCTGGGGAGCCGAACTCCTTGCCCGCCAATCTCAGCGCGGTCACTGGCCCGGCGGGCAGTGGGACCTCGTCACCCTATGGAGTCTCGTCGTTCTCAAGGACCTTGGCCTCGACTCCGCCAGCAAACAGGCGCGCAAAATGATCGATCGCGTCGACAAGCGGCTCGTCTTCAAGCCGCTCAACAACCGCCCTTACCTCAGCGGCGAAACCGAGCCCTGCATCAACGGCAGAATCCTCGGCATCGGCGCGTATTTCAAGGAACCCAACGACGCACTCGCCCGGCAACTCCTCCGCGAACAACTCAAAGATGGCGGCTGGAACTGCCAGGCCCCCCAAAGCACTCGCTCTTCCTTCCATACCACCATCTGCGTGCTCGAAGGTCTGCTGCAGCACGAACGCGCAGGCCGCAAATCGCCGGCCATCACCCGCGCCCGCAAACGCGCCGAGAATTATCTCCTCAGCCGCCGCATGTTCCGCTCGCTCAGCACCGGCGACATCATCGATAAACGCTGGCTCCGCTTCACCTACCCCACGCACTGGCACTACGACGTCCTGCGCGGGCTCGACTATCTGCGCAATGCAGGCGTCAAGCCCGATGACCGCATCCACGAAGCCATGCAGATGGTGATCGCCCGCCGCCACCAGAACGGCCGCTGGCCCCTCAATCTTCTCCATCCCGAATACATCCCGTTGCAGATGGAGACCGCCGTAGCCGGCGCCAGCCGCTGGAATACCCTCCGCGCCCTGAGAGTCCTCCGCTGGTACACCAACTCAACGTATAGGTTGTGACCCGCGCTTACACGCGTGCCGTCAGGCGGCGCTCATCACAACGATCTTGCCTTCTCGAAGCGCTTTGATGTCCCGCATCGGAGGCTGGCCGAAGAAGCGGCTGTATTCACGGTTGAACTGGCTGACACTTTCGTATCCGACCTCAAACGCCACAGTCGAAGCGTCGATGCCATCGAGCAGCATCCGCCCTCGGGCTGCCTGCAACCGCAGTTGCTTCTGATACTGCAGTGGACTCATATGGGTCAGCACACGGAAATGGTGGTGCAGTGTCGAGACACCCATGCCTGCAATCTCAGCCAGATCATCCACGCGCACCGACTTCGCGTAGTTGTCCCGGATCCAGGAGATCGCTCTCGCAGTGCGATGGCTCTGATCTCCTGAAGTTGCAATCGCCCGCAGCCGAACTCCCTCAGGTCCACACAGCAGCCGGTAGACGATCTCGCGCTGAATGAGGCCACTCAGATAGGGAATATCCTGTGGAGTCGCCAGCAGGTCCACCAGCCGGCAGCATGCGCTCAGCAACTCGGCCGTGATCTCACCGGTCACCATGGCAGGGCTGTCGGAGGACGCGTGACGCACTCGGACTTCTTCCCGGCTGAGAAGCTCGCGGACAACCGGCATTTCCAGTTTGATGGCCATCGCGAGAAGGGGCTTTGCTTCGCTGGCACCGACCACCTGGCTGACGATCGGCAGGTCGATCGAGGTTAAAAGGAAGCGTGACTGGTCATAAACGAATGTGGTCCGGCCGAGATCGACGCGTTTGCTGCCTTGAGCAACGACGATCACGCTGGGCGTATAGGTCACGGAGCAGGGCGCACTCGGTGCCGTCCTCCGCACCAGCATCACTTCCGGTATCTGAGTGATCAGCTTCTCTGAGGAGCCGATCAACCAGGCAATTTTATCCGCCAGCTCGGTTCTCAAATCCTGGATCGAAAGACCGGGTAAAGGAGCGGCGGGATGCTTGCCATTTCTGCTCATTTCGTCTGCCCTCCTTCTTCCTGAGCATAGCTGTGCCGTTCGTTTGAGGCGAGTGCAAAGACTCGCCATTAAGAGAATCAGGCAAAAGATCGGCAGAATCGGGATAACAGCTCGCGTTCGCTTCTCCCTAAACTGCAGGTAGAGGGGAAATAATGCAAAAGCGAACACTGGGAAATAGCGGATTGGAAGTTTCAGCACTCGGCTTCGGCTGCATGGGACTCAGCTTCGGCTACGGCCCTGCTGTCGAAAAGAATGAGGCAATCAAAGTAATCCGCGCCGCTTATGACGGCGGTGTGACCTTCTTCGATACCGCCGAAGCTTATGGTCCGTTTGCTAACGAAGAACTTGTCGGCGAGGCTCTGGCACCTATTCGCGACAAGGTAGTCATCGCATCGAAATTCGGCTTCAAGAACGGGATCCCGAGTCAAGGGCTGGATAGCACGCCGGAAACGATCAGGGCCGTCGCTGACGGCGCCCTGAAGCGCCTCAACACTCACGTAATCGATCTGTTCTATCAGCATCGCGTCGACCCACATGTCCCGATCGAAGATGTGGCAGGCACCGTGAAGGATCTCATCCAGCAGGGGAAGGTCAAACATTTTGGTATGTCTGAGGCTGGCGCAGCAAGCATTCGCCGCGCTCATGCTGTGCAGCCGGTAACGGCGCTTCAGAGTGAATATTCGCTGTGGTGGCGTGAGCCGGAGAAGGAGATCCTTCCGACACTGGAGGAACTCGGTATCGGGTTTGTTCCATTCAGCCCGTTGGGCAAGGGCTTCCTTACTGGAGCAATCTCAGACAAGACGGAGTTCGACAAGACTGACTTCCGCAACGTCGTTCCACGCTTCTCCGCCGAGGCCCGAAAAGCGAACCAGGCGCTGGTGGATGAACTCGGGCGGATTGCAGAACAGAAGAAAGCGACCAAGGCGCAGATCGCGTTGGCGTGGCTGCTCGCTCAAAAGCCGTGGATTGTGCCGATCCCTGGAACAACGAAGCTGCACAGGCTCGAAGAGAATCTTGGCGGAGCAGACGTGGATCTGACGACGGAAGATCTGAAGGCGATCCACGATGCCATATCGGCGATCGATGTTCAGGGAGACAGATATCCGGCTCAACTTCAGAGCCTTGTAAATCGCTAGGAGAGAATGGGTGCACAAAGCACAAGGGAGAGCAATGCAAAAGCGCATTCTCGGACAAAATCTCGAGGCTGACCGAGGCTGATCTCAGCAGATCAACGAAGTTTCTTCCACTCTGAGGCTCGAAGGCGCGCGCCTTCCTGAACATGTGTTGAAAATGACCTGACTCTGGGAGCTGAAAGAAGAAAAGGAGATCATGAAGATCAATCGAGCAGACTCAATGAGCAGGCGGCGTCACAAGCTTTTCGTTGCACTCTCCCTGATTACAGCATGTGCAATCACTTCGGCCAACGCACAGGAAACCAACAATAGCAAGCCTGCACAGCCCGGAACGCCAGCGCTCGCGCCGAAGGTCATCAACATCTGGCCTGGTGTCGCGCCGGGCTCCGAGCAGTGGAAGCAAAAGGAGACCACGATTCGGTTCGGTCCGATGGAGTCGATTGTCAACGTGACGACCCCGACGCTGACAGCTTACCTTCCAGATGCGGCTAAGGCGACAGGAACCGCCGTCATTATTGCCCCCGGTGGAGGCTTTTTATTCCTCGGTACCGATACGCACGAGGTCGCGGAGTGGCTCGCGGCCCGAGGCATCGCGGGATTCGTCTTGAAGTACCGGACGGCTCAGATAGAGGGCGAGAACGACGCGCAGTTAGGCCAGGCCGGCCGTGCGCGCTTCGGGGCTCAGATTCGCAACTACGCCTTGATCGCTCAGGATGGTAAGTACGCACTAGACGATGGCGTTCAGGCCATCAAGGTCGTACGTGCCCACGCTTCCGAATTAGGCGTGTCTCCCGATCGCATTGTCTTCATGGGACTCTCGGCTGGCGGAATGATCACGGAGTATACGGCCATCCAGCCGGATGTGAGCGCCCGTCCCAACTACGCGGCTCCGATTTACGGCGCCTATTTTCCTAGTGTGCCTCCGATACCGAAAGATGTTCCGCCCTTTTTCATGGAGATGGCTGAAGACGACAATCTCGCCGGTCCGCAAATTATCAAGTTCTATGACGCGCTCAAGGCAGCCGGATACAAGCCCGAATTTCACCTTTATGAACACGGCGGTCATGGCTGGAGCATGCGCAAGCAAGGCACAACGAGCGATCACTGGATCGACGAGTTCTACTGGTGGCTGGAAGCGCACGGACTGACGAAGCCGGGCAAATGACCCTGGCCGAAAATCGCTCAAACGGTTCCAGTGATGTCGAGTTGGCAGCACCACCGAATAAAAGCATCAAGGAGAAGATAAGACATGAGAACGAAACTTCTAACCATCGCTTTCGTGGTGAGTGCCCTATGCCCCTTCCAGTCCCAGGCACAATCAACGGATTCAGGTTTCCCGAAAGGTGAACTGTCCACCACCAAGAATCACACGGGGAATATCTGGCTCAGTGAGCTGAACGTAGGAGACAGTACATTCGATCCCAGCATTGCCATGGCAACCTATGATGCCGGTGCAAGGCTGGATTGGCATGTTCACCCAGGTGGGCAGGTTCTACTGATCACCGAGGGCACCGGCTATTACCAGGAAAGGGGAAAGCCGGTACGAATCGTTCACAAGGGAGATGTAATCAAATGCGCTCCGGGAATAGAGCACTGGCACGGCGCATCACCGGGAAGTGGTTTTGCCTATATCGCGGTTACTCCGACCATAAAGGGAAAGACAATTTGGTTGGAGCCTGTCAGCGATAAGGACTACAACAGTGTGAAATAAGAGATTCCTGGGTTAACCCGTCCCGGTGCCCATGTCCCGGTTTTGGGACTTGGATACCACCAATTCAGCAATTGGCGACCAGCCCATGGTGCCGCTTTGATGCGCGCCTTTTGCGCATGAGTGTGCGGGCTCTCTATCGGGCAGTCAAGTCTCATTTGCAGGATCCACAGCCTAAACTCCTCAATCCAAACGCAAAATAGATTTTCTGTTTTTGCAGGTTATTTCGCGGATCTTGCTATTCTTGATCTATTCAGCAATTCCCGCCATCGCTCCTGCGCTCGTCCATCGGCCCGGAGAAATCGGGAGACTCAAGCCCTTGCAAGCATGAGATAAGCTGCCAAAACACGCCAAAAAACGCCGTGCCCAATCTGCTAACTATATATTCCGAAACAGGTTAACCTCCGCCGGGCCGCACTATCGCAAATCCGCGCTGTGAAACTGTGAAGCTGTGAAAGGAAACCGCTCTTGTTCACTCGTGCCCTTGTTCCCTTATTCACTCGCTCCCTGGTTCACTTGTTCACGTGTTCCCTTTCTTCCTAACTCCAATGCTGAGAAGCCTCTACAAGCAACTTCAATCCGCAGAGGACTTTGCCGGCAGGGAGGGCTGTAAACCAATGGAAGTACACTCTTTCCCCAAAGAGTGTATATATACCCCCCCAGCAAAACTTCACCACAAAGCTGAAAGCACCGCAGGCCCTCCCGCGCGACCAACGGGCCCCTGCTCACTGTCCACTGCCCACTGCTCACTGTCCTCTACCCTTTGCGGCGGTAGAGAATCTGGAACTCGTAGCCGGCGTTCGGGGGAAAGAGACTGGCGATATGGCGCAGGCGCTCCGCCAGGGCCGGGGCGGCCAGCAGCGGATATTCGCGCTCGCGCAGATCGTGATAATCGAAATCGACCGCAAGGGACAGCATGTAGATCGCCAGCGAATCAGAGAATGCCGATTCGTAGAATGTCGTCCGCGACCGCTCGTCGATCGTCTTCTGCTGCCCGTTGTGCGAGTCCTGCGCGCGACGCCGAGACTCCCACGCATCCTGGCTGGTTTCCCCGCGCACCTGCGCCTCGGCCTGCGACCAGATCAGCTGCGCAAAGCTCTCCGGCACGCCCGCCACATCGGCAAAGTTGTGCGCCACGTTGATGAAGAATTCAAATGCCAGTCCAAAGCGGTCCTCGACCAGCCGTGTCGACAGAAACACCGCTTCGGTTGTGCCGAGGCTCGCATTGCGATGGCACACCGCACGGTCGCCCAGATCGACGGTATACGAAGGCGCGATCAACACTTCGCCGGTATCGGCAATCGCCAGCGGAACAAAGTAGTAGGCGCGGCTCTTGAGTGCAGGCGCCAGCAGCGGAGGAACGGCGGCAACCAGCCGCTCGAGATCGGTCTCGCTCACACGCGTCTCGCCCCATCCGGCAAAGCTGATACCGTTGGAGGCCCGTCCCACCTGCGCCTGCGCAGCCACCTTGTCGGCTGGCCAAAGCTCGATTTGCGCGCTGCTCGGCATAAGAATGTATTCTAGACGACAGAGGTCGCGTCGATGCAATCCACGCACAGCCAGCGCCACCCCGGCGGCAGAGTTTTCGGATTTCCCCTCGAAGGCTTCAGCCTGTTTCAAAGCCTGCTGCTGGCGTTTACCTCGGCGTTCTTCACATTTTTCGCAACGACCTGCCTGGCGATCTTCGCTCTGCTCGCGTGGAACTTATTCGGCCATCACTCCGTGAATTATGCAGACACTTATCTTTACGTCGGGTTCCCTGCAGGCGTAGTCGTTCTCGTCGTCGCGCTCCCGGTTTTCGCCACTCTCTGGATTCGCGCCAAGCTCCGCAAGTAACCAATCAAGACCAAAAGCAACGGCCATTCCCGAAGGAATGGCCGTTTGTACTTGCGTTGATGCTCTGTGCCTAAAGACCCGCGGGCTTGGGGTTGGCGGGATCGAACTTGGCCACGTGAATCTTCTTGGCCAGGCCGATCTTTGAGAGCAGCCAGATGCCCCAGAAGTTGGGATCGATCTCGTACCACTTAAGGCCATGCCGCGCAGAGACAGGATGCGCATGGTGATTGTTGTGCCAGCCTTCGCCGCCGGTCAGCAGCGCAACCCACCAGCTATTGCGCGAGTCGTCGCGGGTCTCGAAGCGCCTGCTGCCCCAAAGGTGCGTGGCCGAGTTGACCAGCCAGGTGGCATGCAGCCCGAGGGTGACGCGAAGTGCTACACCCCATAGAACCATCGCGACTCCGTTGATCCATCCGCCCCAGATCCAGCCACCAGCCAACAGAAGCAGGCCGCTGACGGTGATGGGGAGCCAGTGATATTTGCTGAGCCAGAGGTAAAACTTGTCGCGGCTCAGATCTGGCGAATAGCGCTTCAGAATTTCAACCTGCCCATGCAGTGCCTCACCAAACAGGATCCATCCGGTGTGCGCCCACCAGCCACCCTCTTTGGGAGTGTGGGGGTCGCCTTCCTGATCGCTGAGCTGGTGATGGACGCGATGCGTCGACACCCAGAAGATGGGGCCGCCCTCAAGCGACATGGTGGCAAAGATGCTCATGATGTACTCGACCCACTTGGGGGTCTGATAGCCACGATGCGTCAGCAGCCGGTGATAACACATGCCGATGCCTACGTTGATGGCCAGCACATAGAGAATCGCCATCACCGCTAAACGCTGCCAGCTGAAAAAGAAGAAAGCGGCCAGCGCCCCCGCGTGAAAGGAGCCGATGATTGCCAATGTCGACCAGTTAATCCCATAGCCAACAGTTGCAGCTTTGCCCATATGGACAAGAAACTTCGCAGGAACTCTGCCGTGAGGCGACGAGTAGTCGTGCTCTACGGCAACCTTTTTCGCTGCAGTATCAGGAGCATTGGCGGGAGGGGGAGCGGACACGAGTGATGCCATTCGGTAGCTAATTCCTTTAGACGGGGATCTGATAAAGCCAGCCTTACAAGGATTGTATAGGAGGGATAAGTTTTCTCCACGACATAAGCGCATCATTGTCACGAAAGTTACTGGTGCTGTTCCGGTGGGATAAAAATCCCGAGTGCGCTTAGTTAATGTCATTGCAACACATCTAGTTGTCGCCGGTATCGCCCCACGTTCTCTTCGAAGGTCGCATTGCACCGGAGTTGGAGCATCTCCAAACGGCACCAACCGGGATTCAGGCGGGACTCACCGGCGGAGGGGCTTGAGGGCCGGGTGATTATTCGCCTGGCGCTATGCCGTATTCGCCTCCGCCGGTAATGAAGATTTTTTCGGCGGTTCCGCGGAGCACCCGGTACAGCGCGAACTGCCGCTGTGTAGCGCCGCGCAACTCGAACAGCAACTCGCCTCGATTGTCGGCAAGGGCATCCACAGCGTCGATAAGTTTCATCCGGGGAGTCTCATCGAGATGCTCGCCGTCAGTGACGTTCTTGAGAAGCACTAGTGCATTACCGTAGAGGTCCGGCTGGGCGATCAGGGTCACGAATTTTTGCTGCTTCGCGGGTCCGTCAGTATGCGCCGAAAGAACCATAGTGGCGCCGGAGCCATATGCAAGCTCGAAGACGCGGAACTTCTCGTCCATCAGTGGCGGAGGCTCGGGCGGCGGAGCGGGCTTGGCATGCGCCTTGGCCGCGACACGCTTCGTCTTTGGAGCCAGAGGAGGAGTGAGGTCGAGGGACTTACGCGCGATGTCTTCCATGTCCTCTTTCATCTTGAGTTCGTCGTCGGGGTTGGCCCACGCGTAATTCCATTGATGCTCGGGATGGTTTCTTTCGTCGGAGACGGCGACAGCCTGCTGCATGTCGGCAGGAAGGCCCATCAGGCTTGGCAAGACGTCAGGGCCATTGCCGGTGGGCTTGCCGCGCATGAGATGGGGACGATCGGGATCGGCGGCTCCGGTCCGTTCCCCATCGTTCGTATCGGCCGATGACTCTGTGCCCTTGTGCAGAACCGGGTGGTCGGAATTGCTGCTCGACGTGCTGCCGGATGGGGATGAGTCGTCGGAAGTCTTCTTATGCATGGTCGGACGATCTGGATCGGCGGCAGGACCCGAACTGGAAGTGGACTTTCCGGAATCGTCTGTACCGGACTTCTTATGCAGGGTGGGCCGGTCAGGATCGGGCGACGGCCCGGAGGCGCCGGAGTCAGAGCTGCCGGAATTCCCTTCATGCTTGCGATGCAGCACCGGCTTGTCGTCATTGGCGTCGAAGCCATCGTCCACGACAGGTTTCGGTGCAGCCGGTTTGGCGGAAGGCAAGGGCTTCCACAAGCCGTAGCCGACCCAGGAGCCTTGCTCCTGGCCCGCGGTCCTGATGTCGTAAAGCCCGAAGCGCGCACCGTTCTTCTCTAGCTCGTATTCAACCTCGCTGGTGAGCGCGAGCGGTTGGGGCCGAGCGAGGTAGACTCCGCCATCCTGCAGGGCTTGTCCGTCGTAGACGGTGATGGGAACGATGCGGCTGGTCTTCGGTTTGCCTTCATCGCCCGTCCACTCGAGAACAGCGATGGCTCGTAATTCAGGAGTCGCTTTGTCCTTCTTGATGATTTGTCCGGGATACTGAGCACAAGCGCCCGCAGCCGCCAGTCCCACAGCGAGAGCGAGGGATGTTGGTCTGGTAAAACGTGACTTGGAAGTGCGTGATGACACCCAGCGTGCTCCTAGGGAATAATGCAATCGAAACAACCGTGCCGAAACTTTATCCACCATACTGACGATACGAGGAATCTCCTATGGAAGTGAACCAGAAGGTTGCTGATTTCACGCTACAGACAGACGAAGACAAGACTGTCAGTCTTTCAGACTACGCCGGCAAGCCGGTTGTGCTGTTCTTCTATCCTCGCGCCGATACTCCTGGCTGCACCATTGAGGCGTGCGGCTTTCGGGATACTTTCAAGAAGATCCAGGCCGCCGGCGCCGTCGTTCTTGGCATTTCGAGGGACACGCCGAAGGCGCAGGCGAAGTTCAAGGCCAAGTACGACCTTCCGTATACGCTCCTTGCTGATGTAGACGAGAAAGTCTGCAATCAGTTTGGTGTGTTGAAGGAAAAGAACATGTATGGGAAGAAAGTCTGGGGGATCGAACGGACCACATATCTGATCGGGCCTGACCAGAAGCTCATTCATATCTTCCCAAAGGTTACGCCAGAAGGGCACGCAGAAGAGGTACTGGCGCTTGTAAAGGAATGGAAAAAATCGCACAAATAAGGGCTTCCAAGACCACAAAGGCGTTGCCGGGACAGCTGATTTCGCGTGAATTCTTTGAGAATTCGCCGGAATCTGTCTCCCCGATGCTGCTGGGGAAGCTGCTGGTGGCACGGACTCGCCGAGGTTCGGTGCTGGCGGGGCGGATTGTGGAGGTCGAGGCATACCTCGGGCCGCATCACGATCCGCCGGATCCGGCGGCGCATACCCATCGCGGGCCAACGCCGCGAAACCTGGTGCTGTTTGGGCCGCCGGGGTACGCCTATCTGTACTCGATCTACGGGAAGTATTTTTGCGCGAACATCAGCTGCGAGCGCGAGGGACTGGGAGCCGGCATTTTGTTGCGGGCGCTGGAGCCAGTGATAGGCATCGCGGAAATGGCGCGAAACCGAGGACTGGATAAGGACGCTCCGGTGCGGATGATTGCGTCGGGGCCGAGTCGGCTATGCATCGCGCTGGGGTTGACGCGTCCGCTGCACAATGGGCTGGATGTGACAAGTGCTGCGTCACCGCTTCAGGTAAGAGACGACGGCTGTCCCGCGGCGGAGGTGGTGATTACGCCGCGGATCGGCATCAGGCATGCCGTGGACTCGCCATTGCGATTTGCGTTGCGCGGGCACAGCTGTGTGTCCGGGCCTAAACGCCTTAACGGAACTTCAACCAAACCGAATCATGATTCGTCAGTAGAATAGAAGTCATCCCACACCGCGAGGAACTCTGCACTTGAAGCTCTCTTCCCCGTCTTTCTCTGCCCCTTTGACGGCCCTGGTTTTCGCACTGTTTGCCGTTGCCGCTCTTTCCCAAACCCCCGCAGCCCAGCAGGCGCCTGCCGAAGAGCATCATCATCACGAGGAACCCGCGCCGACCAATTTGAAAGTCCTTCCGAAGACCATGACGGGAGAGCAGGTTCACGAGCTGATGCACAAGTGGGAGGCCTCGCTGGGCGCCGAGTGCAGTACCTGTCACGCTGCCGATCCCAAGAACATCGGGCCCAACGGAAAACCACGGCTGAATTTTGCCGACGACTCCAAGCCGGAGAAGGCTACGGCGCGGCTGATGTACCGGATGGTAGACGACATCAACGGGAATTACGTGGAGAAGGTTGAGAACTCCGGCGTGGGGGTATCGTGCGGAACGTGCCATCGCGGACATCTCGATCCTCCGATCTTCACGCCGCCGAAGGAAGACCACGATCACGATCATGGTGCGCCACCTGCGCCGAGTGCGAAGCCGTCTTCGCGGTGAACCGGTGGTCGCTCAGCTGTCAGTTTTCAGCTTGATTGGCGACGTAGTGCCGGGGGGGTATATATGCACCCTGTAGAGAAAGTTTCTACTTTCATTGGTTTACAGCCTCCCTTCCCGGCAATGTCCTCTATGGATTGAGGTTGCCTGTAGAGTCCTCTCAGCAAAGGCGTTAGAGGACGAGGGAACTAGTGAACAGGCAACAAGTGAACAAGAGAACGGTGACCCGGGCCACTCCGTTCCCGGGGTTCCCGCCTGGGAGACCTCTCAGATTGCCCTTCCGGGGCGGTTTCCTTTCGCAGTTTCGCAGTTTCACGGCCTGGATTTTCGAGATACGAGGGTTGGCGAAGTCCAACCCACTGTGGGAGAGATAGTTACCTTCTTTTCGGATGGTGTTTTTGGGCTCTTTTTGGTCGATTTTGGCATTTTTTATCGTTTAAGGGCCTTAGTGAACGCGATCTGTGAGCCTGTGCCGGCGGGGAACCGCGCGGAAGCAGAGTTCTCCCCGATCTGACACAAGTTCATTGTGCGCCAGCGGGTCATAATTACCTGCAAAACGGAGAGCCGGTTTTTTGTGTTTGGATTGTGTGGGTTGGACCGGGTTGACAGGGCTCGGGGCTTGACATGGATTTGGGGTGAACACTTCAGTGACACGGTTCTGGCCTTCCGATCGAAATCGCTAGCGCAATCGGCGTTTTCGGGGGCCAATCGATCCGCAAATGACGGGGACCGAGGGCACACTGAGAATTGTTTGGAAGCTCAAAGGGGATCGGGGCCACCTGCCTGGATGAGTGGTTTGGACTTCAGGCATTCTTCGATGATCTGTTCTTGCCCCGCGTGCTTGACAAGTGACAGTCGAATGCCTACCATCACTTCTCATTGAGGGTCGAACGTCTTCCATGGCAAAAAAGCAAGCACCACCACGAGCGAATTTGCTGCAGGGTACGCTGGACATGCTGGTCTTGCGAACCCTTCTTTATGGGCCGGCACATGGCCATCAGATCGGGAAACACATTCAGCGGACCACAAATGATTTCCTGCAGATGCAGCATGGCTCGCTCTATCCGGCGCTGCATCGCCTGGAGGAGCGAGGATGGGTCGCCTCGAAATGGGAGACGGCTCCGGATCGCAACCGGGAGTTCAAGTATTACAGGCTTACGGAGATGGGCAGGAAGCAGCTTGTGGTCGAAGAATCGCAATGGCAGCAGATGGCGGAAGCTGTGGCGCGCGTGATGTGGCCCGCCGCCGAGGAGAGCTGAGATGCGATGGTGGCAGGGCTGGAAAGGAACTGCTAAACGGGATGCCGACCTTGCGCGGGAGCTTCAGTCTGACCTTGAACTGGAAGAGGAAGAGCAACGGGAGCATGGGCTGTCTGCAAGAGAAGCTCATTTTGCAGCGCGCCGCGCCTTCGGCAACATGACACTGATTCGCGAGCAGACACGCGAGGCCTGGAGCTGGGGCTGGTTGGAGCATCTGGCGAGTGACTTGAAGTACGGCACGCGCACGCTACTGCGCTCGCCGGAATTCGCAATCGTCTCTGTGCTGGTGATGACGCTGGGCATTGGCGCAACCACATCGCTCTTCACAATGGTACGCGCCGTACTGTTGCGGCCATTGCCGTTTCGCGATCCCGGCAAGCTTGTCATGCTCTATGAGCACTATCGCCACAACAACGGCGGCGACGGATTCAATGCGGTTGCGCCAGGCGACTACCGCGATTGGCGCAGTCAGACCCATGGCTTTGAGGACATGGCGGCGATGCGCGGCTACGGGGGCATTATCTCCGGCGTGCATTCCGAACTGCCCGAAGTCGCGCAGAGCGCGGGTGGCTCGGCCAATCTCTTTCCACTACTCGGCGTAGCCCCCGCCTTTGGCCGCATCTTCACCGAGGCAGAAGATCATCCGAAGGGTGAGCCGGTGGTCCTGCTCACCTGGAGCCTGTTTCAACGCCGCTTCGCTGGAGATCCTTCCATCATTGGCAAACAGATTCATCTGGACACCATCCCGACGACCGTCATTGGCGTGCTGCCAAGCTGGTTTACCTATCCGGATGCCCGCATCCAGTTCTGGCTGCCCTACGCGCAGACTTTTTCAGAGAGCGACTATCGCATACACGACGGCCACCAGAGCGAGGTGGTTGCGCGGCTGAAGCCGGAGGTGAGCGCAGAAGCGGCGACGCAGGAGGTGAGCGCGGTGCAGTACGGGATACATCTCGCCAATGCCTCCAAGCCCGTGGCTGAAGATGTCTGGGCCCGGCCGATGATCGATGACCTGGTGAAGGGTGTGAGAACACAGATGCTGGTACTGCTGTGTGCCGTTACTTGCATGCTTTTGATTGCTTGCCTCAATGTCTCGAACCTGCTTGTGGCGCGGGCTGCAGCGCGTCGGCGGGAGGTTGCCATCCGCGGGTCCCTGGGCGGCAGCCGGCTTGCTTTAATTCGCGAACAGATGACCGAAAGCCTGCTGATCTGCGTGGCGGGCGGCGTACTCGGCTTACTGCTGTCGCTGTCTTCCACGCGCTGGCTCGCTGCCAACTGGCGCAATCTACCCCGAGCCGACTCCGTACATATAGATGGATGGGTTTTCGCTTTTGCAACGGGCCTGGTGTTGACTACAGGATTGCTGGCTGGTCTCGTGCCGGCAGTCGCATCCACTGGCAAAGGGTTACTCACAGCGCTGCAGGAATCCTCGCGATCGGCCAGCGCCGGCGCCTCGCGTGCGCGTCTGCGCAAGACGATGCTTACCCTCGAAATCGCGCTCACGGTCATGCTGCTGGTCTCAGCCGGACTGCTTTTCAAGAGCTTCATGCGCTTGAGAATGGCGGACCTGGGCTGCCGAATCGATCACGTAATGACGATGAAATTCGGGCTCCCCGAAATCCAATACGATACGCCTGACAAAGTGATGCGCTTCCACGAATCGCTGCTTGAGCGCGTGCGCCGGCTGCCGGGGGTGAGCGGCGCTGCGCTCGTGTCCAATGCGCCTGGAACCGGGCCACAGGGCGACAGAGTTTTCACTATCCTGGAGCGGCCCACACCCACTTACAGCCTTCAGTACGATGCGATGACCCTCACCGCCGACCCGCAGTACTTCAACGTCATGCAGATTCCTCTGCTGCGCGGCCGCGTCTTCACGGAACACGAGCGCCTCGGCAACGCCCACTACATCGTTGTCAGCAAGCAATTCGTAGATCAGTTTTTCCCGGGCGAGGACCCCATCGGCAAACATGTCCGTTCAGGCTGGGATACCAACGTGGAAAACTACGAGATCATCGGTGAAGTTGGCGACACCGTCTACGATGTCACCAAGCCAGTCGCCGCCACCATGTACTTCCCTATCCTTTCCGGCATTCCCAACCGCACGAGCGAGGCTACCATCGTGGCCTGGAGCTCCGGCGATCCCCTGGCCATGTCGATACCGATCCAGCGACAAATCTCCGCGCTCGAACCAGAGCTGCCCGTTTACAACGCGCTGACCATGGACCAGATTCTCGGCAAGACCACGGCCACTCAAGGTTTCGCGGCAAATTTGGTCTTGGCTTTCGCCGCCTTGTCTCTTCTTCTGGCCGCAGTAGGCCTGTATGGAGTGCTCTCTTACCTGGTCACACAGCGAGTGTCGGAAATCGGCATCCGCATCGCCCTGGGAGCGCAACGCGAACAGATCTTGCGTCTCATTTTGTTCGACGGGCTGCGGCCGGCGCTCCTCGGGCTGATTCTCGGCCTGACAGCCAGCGCTGGAGCAACTCAACTCATCCGGTCGATGCTCTACGGAACCGCGCCGTATGACCCGGCTGTTATTGCCGCTGTGATTCTTACTTTGCTCTCGATCGCTTCGATTGCGTGCGCCTTTCCCGCGTGGCGCGCTTCGCGTCTCGATCCAATGCAAGCATTGCGAACAGAATAAGGGCCGCCGTTCTGACAATTTGGAACAGCCTCAATTGACATGCATCGTCAATCCGCTCATCCAGTTTCAGCTTAGTGCCGGAAAATCGGCATCGCGCAAGCTTTCCGAAAGCAAACGTCGACCATGCCTGTCCGGATGCCAGGGCGTTTATGAGGGCTCAACTCATCATCCTGTCGCCTGCCAAGAGCCGATAGCGCTCTATTACAGTCGTCGCTCTTTCACTAACTGTGCCGTATCGTCTCTTCTTCGTCAGGGGAGCGTCGGCGAGGGAGTCCCTTTGGCCGAGGCCGCGGATCCAGGTGGTTCGCGGAACGGTTCCACAGAAATGCGCTCGTAACAAACTTCCAGCACCGTCAGGTATTCTGTCCCGCCCGGCGCCTGGAGAACTACGCTGTCTCCCGCTGCCGACTTCATCAACGCGCGCCCCAGAGGTGACACCCAACTGATGTGGTTGCGGTTGAGATCGACCTCGTCGGTGCCTACGATGCTCACCACTCGCTCCGCTCCCGCGGCATTGGCATAGCGCACGGTCGCTCCGAAGAATGCCCGCGCCTCCGCTTGCCGCGATCTCGGAGCTTCCGGGTCCACCACTTCCGCGGCTTCGATTCGCTTGGTGAGAAAGCGAATCCGCCCATCGATCTGCCGCAGCCGCCGCTTGCCGTACTGATAGTCGGCGTTTTCACTGCGATCGCCGTTGCCGGCAGCCCACGTCACCACCTCCGCCACGGCCGGGCGGTCCCTGGTGAGCAGAAACCGGTGCTCATCTTTGAGGCGCTCGAGACCGCTCGGCGTTATGTAGTTCTTGACGTGCGTCGCGGGCTCGTCCCGTTGTGGTTCTCTCGTAAACCCTTTCCGCATTTCCTAGTCCTCTCAGCACGAATCCAGTGGCTCCCCTAATGAATCCGGATGAACGTTGATGGAAAACACTGCAGGTCATACCCGTTCATGGGAGTTCATCTGCGGCCCTAATTGATTTTTTCACGTCTTCCGGCCCCCCAGGGATCCTATCCGTCATCTCGGACAAGTGCCGGCTAAGGCATGCCTGGGACACCAGTCCTGATATCTCGGCTTTGGGTTTACTGATCGATGGTGCAGCGCGCTGGCCCTGGCGCATTCAGCGATTCGCACGCATTGAGGGTTGTGCGTAATGGTCTCCCCTTGACATTCGACAAGAAGACGGGCGATGCTATTGTCGAACGTCGAGGGGAAGATGCCACCATCCACTGATTTGCTGCAGGGCACGCTGGACATGCTGATTTTGAAGACGCTCGCTCCCGGCCAGGAGCATGGGTGGGCGATTGCGCAGAGAATCCAGGAAATGTCGAACAACATTTTGCAGATCGGGCAGGGTTCGCTGTATCCGGCGCTGCACCGGCTGGAATATCGCGGCTGGATTCGGGCGACGTGGGGCGCCTCGGAGAACAATCGGCGGGCGCGGTTCTATGCGCTGACGGCGGCTGGCCGGAAACAGCTTGAAGCGGAACTAGAAAACTGGGATCGGCTGACGGGCGCTGTGAACCTGGTGCTGCAGGGCGCATAGCCCGGAAATCTGGCGAGGGAAACCATGTTGAGTGAATGGTGGTCGCGGATTCGCTTTTTTGTCACCGGCAAGAAGCGCGCCGATGTGGATGAGGAACTTGCGTTTCACATGGAACGCGAGATCGCGGCGAATATTGCGGCAGGGATGTCGGCGGCGGAAGCAAAACGGCGCGCGATGATTGCGTTTGGAAGCAGGGAGCGTGCGCGCGAGGAATGCCGCGAAGAGCGACCGTCGTATTTTCTGGAGTCGCTGGGACGCGATCTGCGGTTTGGTCTGCGGGGGCTGTGGAGGAATCCCGGCTTTACGGTGATGGCGGTGCTGACGCTGGGACTGGCGATTGGGATGAACGCGACCATCTTCAGCCTTTTCGACCAGGCACTGATGCAGACGCTGCCGGTACGCAGCCCGAACGAACTCGTGGTGCTGAACTTTACGGGGTCACGCTCCGGACACTTGCATTCGGAAGGCGGAGACACACCGGGCCACGTGCACGAATTCTCGTACCCGATGTACAAGGATTTGCGGGACCGCAATACAGCATTGAGCGGGTTGATTGCCGAGGCTCCGGAAACGCTGGGCGTGACATGGAACAATCACGCGGAGTCGGTTTCGGCAGAGCTGGTGAGCGGCAATTATTTTGAGACGCTGGGCGTGCCGCCGGCGTCGGGACGGGTATTCGGATCCGGCGATGAAACGGCTCCGGGAGCAAATCCGGTAGCGGTACTCAACTTCGACTATTGGAAGTCGCACCTCGCGGAAGCGCCGGTCGCCGGCAAGACGCTGCTGATCAACGGAACGCCCTTCACGATTACAGGAGTCGCTGCACCGGGATTTCACAGCATGGTGTGGGGACACACGCCGGCTGTGTATGTGCCGCTCACGATGGAGCAGGTGCTGACGCCGGAGTGGACGTCTCTGGCCGATCACAAGGATTACTGGATAGCCATTGCGGGCCGACTGAAACCTGGCGTCACGCGTTCAGAGGCGGAGGCTTCGATCAATCCGCTTTTTCGTGCGCTGAGGGCCGAAGAGTTCAAGGACCTTTCCGATCAGTCTGCGAAGGATCGGCAGGACTTCGTCGGGTCGGCGTACCTGCATGTGGATGCGGGAGCAAAAGGCTTCAGTCCGATGCGCGGTGACGTGCAGGCGCCTCTCACCATCATTCTTGCGATGGTAATGCTGGTGATTGGGATGGCCGTGGTGAACGTGGCAAGTCTGCTGCTGGTGCGGGCAGCGGCGCGCGCGCAAGAGATTTCAGTTCGCTATGCGCTGGGCGCGACCAGCCGCCAGGTCCTGCGGCAATTGCTGGCGGAAGGAATGATGCTGGGGCTGGCGGGAGCGGCACTGGGACTGGCGCTTGCACCGGAGGCGCTTCGGCTGCTGATTCATCAGCTGTCAATCAACATGGAAGGGGAGTTGCCCTTTGCGGCAGTGCTCAACTGGCACGTGCTGGGCTGGTCCCTTGTTGTCACAATGGTGGCAAGCTTGCTGTTCAGTCTTGCACCGGCGTTGCAGTTCCGGAATCCGCGACTGGCCGAGGTGATGCAGCAACGGACAGGAACCAGTGGCGGCGGATCGCTCAAGTTTCGCCGCTCGTGCGTGGCGCTGCAGATTGGATTCAGCCTGCTGCTGATTGTGGTGGCGGGCATGTTTGTGCGGACGATCAGTAATCTTCGCCACGTGGAGACGGGGTTCGCTACCGATCATCTGCTTGCATTCGATTTGAATCCAACGCTGGCAGGCTATCCGGGAAACCAGGTGGCTCCGGTGGAGCAGCGGGTGCTGGACGCTACCGCGGCGCTACCAGGGGTGCGATTTGTGGGAGCGACCAATGACGCGGATTTGACGGGCGACGATATTCAGGGAGACATGGTGCCGGCGGGGTATGCAGGCAAACCCGACGAGGAATTCGACGTGGAGCTTCCCTGGGTGAGCAACGGATATCTGCAGACACTGGGCGTGCCTCTGGTGGTGGGACGGTACTTCAATGCGAGCGACACGGCTACATCGCAGCGCGTTGCCGTGGTGAACGAGAGCTTTGCCAAACATTATTTTGGCGGAGCGCAGCAGGCGCTTGGACGGATCGTGGCAAGACCGAAGAAGCCCGGCACCGACGCTTCGATTGTGGGAGTTGTGCGCGATGTGAAGCATTCCAGCGTACGCGATCCTGCGCTTGCCACCTGCTACACACTTTTTTCGCAGGCAACGCGGCAGACGGGGCTTAACTTTTATGTGCGGACATGGCAGCCGCCCGACACAGCCACGGCGAGCATACGCGCGGCAATCGCGAATATTGATGGCAAGCTGATTGTGGGCAATCTTCAGACCATGCAGGAAACGATTGACGCGAACCTGGTGGCGGAGCGGGCAATTGCGATGCTGGCCTCGGTGTTCGGCATGCTGGCGACGCTGCTGGCGGGAATCGGGCTATACGGAATCCTCGCGTATTCGACGGCGCAGCGGACACGGGAGATTGGGATTCGCATGGCGCTGGGTGCGCGGCGCACGACGGTGGTGGGATTGATATTGTGCGAAGTACTGATGCTGGCCGGAGGCGCTGTGGCGGTGACGATTCCGCTGGCGATGCTGGCAACGAGGACAGTGCGAAGCGAGCTGTTTGGAGTGTCGGTCGCAGATCCGGCGGTGTACGGAGCAGGGATTCTGATCATTTGCGTAGTGGCGGCGTTGGCAGGATTTATTCCGGCACGGCGCGCGGCAACGGTGGATCCAGCAAGTGCTCTGCGGACCCAATGAGAGAGCGTTGCCGGAACTTTGGATTCTCTTCGAGGAGTAATCGGACTAACGGCTCAATCGTCTGCTAAGTGCGGCGAGCATGGCGGGGTCGTTGCGAACACGGTCGGAGTTGATCCACTCGGGCTCGATGGTTGCACCGGCTACAACCAGGAGCGAGGCGACTTTGAGCTGTTTTTCCCGACTTTTTTCGAGAGGTTCAAAATATTGATGGATGGCCCAGCCAAGGGGCGGCGAGTTGTATTTCTCGTCTTTGAGATCGATGTCGGAGACGGGAATCAGCTTTCTGGCCAGTCGGTCTTCGCCGAGCAGTGCTGACCAGTGGAGCGCAGTTTCGCCGAAGATTCCGCGAAGCCTGGGATTGGCTCCAGCCTCAAGGAGACGGAGACCCACATCTTCCGCGATCAAGCTCGCGGCTCCGATTAGCGGCGTATCGCCCTTGCCATCCCTTTGGAAATCGAGGTCTGCGCCGGATTGAATGAGCGCTTCAAGCAGTGGCAAAGCAGCCCCGCGTTTCAGGGTTCCGTCGAAGATCATGTCGGAGACGTAGTGGAGCGGGTGAGTGTGGATGCAGTCGTTGTGGCCCCAGCGAATGAGTGCATCGGCAAGTGATGCATCTTCAGCAAGCAACAGGCGAAGAGCGGCGGCGTCTCCCTGGCGGATTGCGGTTTTTACGTCCATGACTTCATGTTCTTAGTTCTTAGTGTTGACAAGTGGCGCGTTATTTTTGGCGTTTGTAATCGCCTGATTTGCCGCCGGATTTCTGCTCGAGCTGGATAGCGCGGATGACGATGGATTTGTCGAGGGCCTTGGTCATGTCATAGACCGTGAGGGCTGCGATGGCGGCGGCGGTGAGGGCTTCCATTTCCACTCCCGTTTGAGCGGTCGTGGATGCGGTGGCGCGAATGCGGACTCCACCGGCAACGATGGTTGCCTCGACGTCGACGTGCGTGAGCGGCAGCGGGTGGCACATGGGAATCAGTTCAGACGTACGCTTGGCGGCCTGGATGCCGGCGAAACGCGCGACCTCAAGCGGATTGCCCTTGGGGTTGGTGGGGAGCGCGGCGAGAACTGCGGCGGAGAGTTCGACGAATGCCGAGGCGGTGGCGGTGCGCTTTGTGGCTTGCTTGGGGCTGACGTCGACCATACGGGCGTTGCCTGCGGCGTCGTAATGAGAGAGCTGCGGTTTACCACTCCAGCGACTAAGACCTGTCGCTGGGGACCCCGGGTTGCTGGCGGGTTTTAGTGACTTTGGCATTCTGGCTTCTTAATGTAGCAGGATGCGGACAGTGGTTCCGGCTGTCAGGAAGCCTGCGTCTTCAGGGATCACGAGAAAGCAGTTGGATCGCGCGAAAGCGGTGAGGTCGCCGGAGCCTTGCCAGGGGACGAGAGCGACTTGCGGGAGTTCGCTGACGGATGAGTTGAATGTACAGAAAGCGGGGAGGAAGCGCGTGAGGCCGGGTTTGGTTTTGCGGTCAGTGTCGCGGGAGAGGTTGGCGAGGACGAAGCGGGGATGAATTTCGCGGCTGCCGGCGAGGGCGGCGAGGATCGGTGCGGCGAAGAGGTGAAACGTAGCGGCGGACGAGATGGGGTTGCCAGGGAGGCCGAAGAAGACCTGCGCGGTCAAGGATCCAACGGTTCGCGGGATTTGGCCGAAGACTAGCGGTTTGCCGGGCTGGATGCGGACGCCGGTGAAGTGGAATTGTGCACCGAGGCGGGCCAAAGCGGGTTCGACAAGATCGAATTTGCCTGCGGAGACGCCGCCGGAGATGAGGAGTATGTCGGCTTGGAGGGCCTGAGCCAGAGCGGAGTCGAGGGCTTCTGCGGTGTCGGCGGCGGTGGGGAGGAGGATGGGTTCGGCGCCGGCACTGGCGACCAGCGCGGCGAGCATGGGGGCGTTGGAATTGCGGATTTTGCCGGGACCTGGAGTGGCGTCGACGGGAACGAGTTCGTCGCCGGTGGTTAGGATGGCGACGCGGGGACGGACGTAGACGTCGAGGTGCGCGTATCCGCAGGAGGCGGCGAGGGCGATCTGGGCGGGGGCCAGTTTCGTGCCGGCTGGGAGTTGTTCATCGCCGCGGCGGGCTTGAGCGCCTTTGGCTACGATGTTGTCGCCGGGGTCGATTGTGCGCGGAGCGATGAGTCGGATTGTGTTGGCGGATATTTCAACGTGCTCGAGCATGACGACGCAATCGGCGCCAGACGGGACGGGGGCGCCGGTCATGATTTCCCAGGCTTCGCGTTCAGGTAGCGGTCCGGCGGGGGCTTCGCCGGCGTGCGTTGTGCCGGCGATGGTGAGCGCGATGTGCGCTGAGGCTTCGGCGGCGCGGCAGGCGTAGCCATCGCGAGTGGAGCGCGCGAAGGGTGGCTGATCCTCGTCGGCTGCAATGGGTGTGGCGAGGATGCGGCCGCTGGCGTTCGCTAGGTCGACAAGCTCGGTGCGGGGGTGATGTTGGTGGATTTTTTGAGCGTGGGCGGCTACGAGGGCAGCGGCTTGTTCGTAGCTGGGGAGGTCGGAGGTCATCTTCGGAATTGTAGTGGTTGAAGGGCGCCAGAAGTGAGGTCTGCTCGGCATCGAATTGACATGCTCGTGCTTTCCCAGGTCTCAAAAGCGAGATCTGGGGCACCCAGGTTTTGAGTTGGGTTAGGTTTGAAAAGCTTGGGCAGGCCACCGGCCGCGAACTACGAAGGGTCGTGCTTTCCCACCCTTGACCAAAAGAGGGTCAAGGATGGGGCACCCAGGTTTTGAGTTGGGTTAGGTTTGAAAAGCTTAGGTGGGCCACCGGCCATCGAATTGACATGTTCGTGCTTTCCCAGGTTCGCTGCGGCGTGGCAGAGTGCAAAAGCAGATCCTTCGCGACGCTTACCCCATCGCGCGTTTCGCGCAACGGGGCCCCAGGCGTGCGTCGCTCGGGATGACACGGTGATTGATGATGACACCTCTTCTGCGGATTGCGCTCCTGCTTTCCCACCCTTGCCTTCGTCAAGGATGGGGCACCCAGGTTTGTGGTCGTCGATGCTTTGCTAGTGCTTCACTACGCTTAGGGTGAGGGTGGAGGGGTATTGGGTGGAGTGGTGGATCTGGTTGTGGGCGACTACTCCTTTTGCCTCGTCGTAGTTATTTCCGCCGGTGTTGAGGTTGCGATCGTAGCGGGGAAAGTTGCTGCTGCTGATCTCGATGCGGAGTTGTTCGCCAGGCGGGAAGTAGTTGCTGGTTTGCATGGGCTGGAGGGCGATCTTGTAAACCTTGTCCTTTTCCATGAAGACGGGCGGCTTTTCGTAGCCTTCG
Organism: Occallatibacter sp.; assembly: GCF_035317045.1. Taxonomy (GTDB): domain Bacteria; phylum Acidobacteriota; class Terriglobia; order Terriglobales; family Acidobacteriaceae; genus Telmatobacter. The sequence continues at coordinate 59,546 of NZ_DATHHT010000042.1, read as the reverse complement.
CGGTAGCGGGCGCGTTGAATGTTTTCGTCGATGTTGTAGGCGGTGCCGTCGGGGAGGACTTCGATGAGCTTCACGGTGAAGTCGGTGTCCTTGGCGTCGCTCGAAACATAGAGCGTGACTTCGACGGGGCCGGTGACTTCCAAGCCCTCTGACAGCGGGCCGGTCGAGTATACGAGGACGTCGTCGCGCGCTTCAAGGGGACGCTGATCGACGGCGCCGGGTTTGAAGTCTGCACCCATGCAGCAGAATCCGCCGCCGCGAGTGGGTACGGGATTCATGGGATCGTAGATAAATTTGTCGGAGGCATCTTTCTGCGGTGCGGCAGGAACGAGTGCGCCGTCGCCGGCGATTGAGTTGGCGTGGCCGCTGGAGGTGAGGTAGAACGTGACCGGCTTCGCTTCCCTGGGAGGCCAGGTGTCGGAGGATTGCCACTTGTTGAGGCCCATGGTGTAGTAGCGAACCTTGGGAGTTTTCTCGAGCAGTCCGTTGTCTTCGCCCTTGAGGAAATGATCGAACCAGCCGAAGGTCAGGGCATCGTAGTCGAGGCGTGCGTCGCCGAGATCGCGTTCGCCGACTATGGTGTGTTCGGCTGCGCGCTTGTAGCTGCAGTGAGGAACGGGCGCGATGATGGCGTACTGTTCATTAGCAACTTCGGGACTGGCTGTGCTGCGGACGAAGTTGTAAGCGGCGAGGTTGGGCGCGACGCTGACGTCGTACCAGGTCATCATCCACAGGCCCGGGACATTGATGTGCATCGAATCATTCCACAATCCGCCTTTGTACCAGGAGGGATCGTTCGGCGTGCGCTCGATCATGCCGGGTTGGCCTGAGGGGGTTTTGTCGGCGTAGATGCCTTTGGGCGCGCCGACGGCGGCGAGAATGTCTTCTTCGGGCAGGTGCGCGAGGGCTTTCGCCCAGTCGACTTGCGGAGGATGTGCGCCGAGGTCCCACCATTTCGCGGCCTCGACGAGCCCCTGTTGCGATGTGTTGGGCGGAAAGTTGGGCTTGGCTTCACTGGTTTGCAGGCCGGCGTCGTAGAGCCAGGTGGCGAAGAGCATCTGCACGGCCCCGCCGCGGAACCAGTTGCCCTGCTCGTAGTAGGGCCCGACGCGGCCTACGCCGGCGCCGTAGCTTTCGGGAATGATGGTCGCGAGCGCCTTGTTGCCGCGTGAGGCAACGTTGAGCTGCCACTCGGCGGTGGAGGAGCAACCGATGAGGCCGACTTTGCCGGTGGACCAGGGTAGGGCGGTCATCCAATCGAATTCGTCGTCGGAGTCGGTGAGCGGAACGCCGAGGATGTCGTAGTCGCCTTCGGAGAAGTAGCGTCCGCGTTCATTCATCTCGACGAAGGCGTAGCCGTGCTTGACTGCGTCGAGTGCCGCGGTCATGTCGCGCGGGGCGCCGAGGGAGATGTCCCAGTAGTTGAAGTCATAAGGCGTGCGGGAGAAGATGATGGGATATTTTTTCGATTCGTCTTTGGGACGGTAAATATCGGCCTGCATGCGCTTGCCATCGCGCATCGGGACCATGACTTTGCGCTCGATGATGGCGACGGCTTCAAGTTGCTGCTCGATGGCATTGCGGTGAGCGATGGTTGCGGCATCTTGCGTTGTACGCGCCTGGGAATGCACGGTGAGAGAACCTGCAAGGCAAACGAGGGTGACGGCCGCCAATTTGAATCTGAGTTGCATTGTGACCTCGAAGGATGTGCTGGAGGAAGTAAAACCTGTGGAGCAAATATACTGCAGTCGCGCGAGCATCCTGCATTGGCACGGAGAAAGAAGAAGGGCGCGCCCGTTGAACGGGAGCGCCCTGAGCAGGGTGTAGTTGCGCGATGCTTATTTCTTCTTGGTGGCCTTGTAGCTGGTGTTGATCTTCTGGCCGGCAGAGTCGAGGATGCCCTTCACGTCGGCCGAGTACGGTCCACTGGGATCGAGTTCTAGATACTTTTGATAGGCTTCGCCGCAACCTTCAGGCAGAACGATGCGTTGGGTCTTGGGGTCGACGGTCGCCTTGGTGATGAGGGCCTGTCCCTTGAGATAGTAGGGCACAGCGTCGTTGGGATTGGCGGCGATGGCTTTGTCAGCAGCCGCGGCCTGGCCATCGCTGTTACCGACCTGGGAGTAGATCACGGCTTCGTTCTTGTAGTAGAAGCCGGCCTTGGTGGGGTCTGCCTTGACGGCGGCATCGTAGGCCGCTGCGGCTTCAGGAACCTTGCCATTGCGGGCATAGATTTCGCCCAGGCCGGAGTTGGCGAGACCCTGGATCTCGGGACGAGGTTTTTTCGAAGCGGTATCAAGGTCGATGGCCTTCTTGAAGGCGGTTTCGGCATCATCGTATTTCTTCAGCCCTAACTGACCCTGCCCCAGGTAGGCAAAGAGGACTGATTCGGTCGGCCGGAGCTCGGTGTCCTTGGTCATGAGGGTCACGACATCGGTGTACTTGGCGTTCTTGATTTCGGTCTCTTTGGCCGCGAGATCGGTCTTGGATCCAGAGGCACCGACTTGCTGAGCGGCGGTGGCTTTGGCATTGTCTGCGTCGTGAATATCTGCCATCGCGGCTTTGAGATCGGCGTTGAGATTTTTGATGACGGCGTTTGCCTTCATTGCCTCGGCATTGTGCGTCTTCATCTCAGCGAGCGACTTGCGGGTTTCTTCGGGGAGCGCGTCGATGTATTCCTTGCGCGACATGTCGTCGTCGGCAGCGGTGTCCTGTCCGACGACAATCTTGATGTTCTCGATTTTGTCGGTCTCCTTGTCGGGAGCCAGGCCGGGCGTGCGATAGACGAGGGTGTAGGAGCCCGGAGGTGCGGAGCCGCTGTAGTCACCGTTGGCGTCAACGGGGAAGGAAGCCACTTCCTTGGTGTCCTTGTTGAGAGACATCGTGCCATTCCCCTGAGCCGCGCCGGTGGGGTTGGTCACATGACCGTGAATCTTTCCAGTTGGTGCAACGTTGGCGGGCGCGGGAGTCTGGGCGAGTGCAGCGGGCAGTACGGCGAGTGCCAGCAATCCGAGTAATCCGGTCCAGAGCGAAATCGTGCGTTTCATGTTCTTCTCCTTGGGAGCTTGGGCGGGTACCAGTCCGCATGCTCGATCGAAAAATTGTCGTATCACTCCAACATCAACGAATCTATACCTGCTCATACGGTTGGATGCACTTGCGGTGGTATACCGGACTGCATCCAGGATCTCGACGTTCTTGCAAGGTTCCCCATATGCGTTGCCAACCAGAAAAATGCCAAAGCGAGCGGGTTGCAGGAGCAAACAGTTGCGAACGCAAGCAACTGCTCTTCTCGGCACGAATCAAGGTAAATCCAACGGATACTTCAGCACAAGGCCGGAAGACGCAACAGTCCCGCATGCCGACCCGATGTGCCGTCAGGCCTGCACGCTTACCGATGGTAGTTTGCGCCTTGGGATCCTTCTTGTGGCGCGCATCACACCCTACAATATCGACATGGCAACCACGATTCGACCGGCGGTGGCGGAGGATGTGCCGCAGATTCTTGAGTTTATTCGTGCATTGGCACGATATGAGCGCGAACCGGATGCCGTGACCGCGACGGAGGCGGACCTGCTGCGCGATGGGTTCGGGCCCAACCCGTACTACTGGTGCCTGATGGCGGAGCATGATGGGAAGCCGGCAGGATTTGCGCTGTGTTTTTTCAGCTATTCAACCTGGCTGGGGCGAGCGGGGGTGTATCTGGAGGATCTGTTTGTGTTTCCGGAGTTGCGCGGGCTGGGGATCGGCAAGGCGCTGCTGCAACGGGTGGCCGCCATTGCTGTTGAGAAGGACTGCCCGAGGCTTGGCTGGGAGGTTCTGGACTGGAACGCGCCGGCCATCGATTTTTATCAGGCAATGGGGGCGGAGTTCCTGGATGCGTGGCGGAATGTGCGCATGACCGGCGAGGCGCTGAGGCGGTTGGCAGGAGTTGAGGAGCCGGCACAATGAGAATTCGCGTGATTGGCGGAGGGCTGGCAGGACCGGAGGCTGCGCTGACGGCGGCGCGGCTGGGCTGCCAGGTGGACCTCTTCGAGATGCGGGCGATGGTGGATGGGAAACCGCGGCTGACTCCGGCGCACGAGACGATTGAATTTGGCGAACTGGTGTGCTCGAACTCGTTGAAGAGCGAGTCTCCAAATACGGCGCCCTGGCTTCTGAAGCAGGAGATGCGGCGTTTTGGTTCGGCGCTTTTGAAGATCGCGGATGAGACGGCGGTGCCTGCGGGGCATGCACTGGCAGTGGATCGCGTGGAATTTTCGCGGAGGATTGCGGAAGCGATTTCGAACGAGTCCGCGATTCGCGTGATTCGCGAAGAGGTGACCCGGCTCGACGATTCGGCAGATCAATATGCGCTGACGATTGTGGCGACGGGGCCATTGACGTCGGGTGCGTTGAGTGAGGAAATTGCGCGGATCACGGGAGCGGAGCACCTGGCGTTCTACGATTCGATTTCGCCGATTGTGGATGCGGAGTCGATTGATATGGAGCGGGTGTACTTTGCGGCGCGTTGGGACAAGGGCACCGCGGATTACATCAACTGCCCGATGAATCGCGAGGAGTATGACCGCTTTCTGGATGCGCTGCTGGCGGCGGAGGCGGCGGAAAGCAAGGAGTGGGAAAACCTTGATTATTTCGAGGGATGTCTTCCCATCGAAGTGCTCGCGACGCGGGGACGCGACACGCTGCGCTTCGGGCCGATGAAGCCGGTGGGGTTGCGTGATCCGCGAACGGGGCTGCGGCCGTGGGCAGTGGTGCAGTTGCGCAAGGAGAATGTGCGCGCGGACAGTTATAACCTGGTGGGATTTCAGAATCATTTGAAGTGGGGCGAGCAGGCGCGGGTACTGCGGATGATTCCGGGGTTGGAGAACGCGAAATTCCTGCGCTATGGACAGATTCATCGCAACACTTACATCTGTGCACCTGTTTTGCTCGACGAGTTGCTGCGGCTGAAGACCACACCGCGCGTTTTGTTCGCGGGGCAGATTTCAGGCGTGGAGGGATATACGGAGTCGATCGCGACGGGGATGCTGGCAGGGATCTATGCGGCGGCGCTGGCACATGGCGTTGAACCAACGCCGGTGCCGCGGGGAACGGCGCTGGGATCGCTGGTGCACTACATTACGCACGCGGATGCGAAGGATTTTCAACCTGCGAATATCACGTTCGACTTGCTGGAGCCGCTGGAAGAAGAAGTACGGAAGAAAGTACGCGACAAGAAGGAGCGGCACCGGATGGTGTGCGAGCGGGCGCTGGAAAAGTTTGAGGCATGGTGGGCTGGCCAGCAGACTTCGGCTTCGGTTCGGTAGAGGGGGCGGCGAAGAACTTCCGAATCGTTCACGACTCGACCGCAACCACCGGGACCGAGTTCTCAGTTCCATCCACGCACGCCTCACAGCTTCGCGAAACTCAGGATCGTCTGATAGATTCGGTAATACTTCCGGAGCACCTCCATGAGATTCCTAGGCCCTGCTGCGCTGACGCTGGTGATCTCAGCTATTCCGGTGATCAGTCAACAACCGTTTCAGCCACCCGTCACGGGGGTAGTCTCTCCCGGCCAGCACGTTTACGATCTTGGCAGTGACATAGCCGCACCCGAGCTGATTCCCGCATCCCAGCCGACCACTGATGATCAAAGTTGCCGCCAGCATCTGCATGGCAAAGTGACTCTGAACATGGTGTTGGATAGCAAGGGAGTCCCACAATCCTTCTATTTCATCGAAGTATCAGGAAACGTTCTGGATGAGCTGGCCGTCGTGATCGTTACGGGCGACCGATTCAAACCTGCAATGCGCGACGGTGTCCCCGTTCCGGTGAGGCAATCGATTGAGATTGTTCTTCGCGCCTGCGGCACAACAATTGCGGATATTTCAGGGAAGCAGGTCCCCGGATTTCGTCTAGAATCGCAGCCATCACAAACGTTTAGGTCATTTCGTGCCCCCCCATCAAATATGCCTTTGGTGAGCAAGGGCGTAACTGCTCCGTTTCCTCTTCTTACTCCCATCGCAATGTACACCGATGAGGCCCGAAGGGAGAAAGTAAATGGAACTTGCCAAGTTGGCCTGATCGTGGATGCTCATGGGATGCCGCAGAATCCCCGTGTTTTGCGTTCTCTCGGTTACGGCTTGGACGATATGGCAATCGAGGCAGTCGAGCGTTATCGGTTCAGACCAGCAATGCGTCAAGACCAGCCCGTTGCTGTGATGATGTCCGTCGATGTGAATTTTCGATTGCGGTAAGCCACTTTTCGGGGGCGGTTAACCGTCTATGCGGAGGTAAGCGTTTTTGTGGTTCGAAGGTTCGGGAAGGACAACCGCAGATGTTTCGACTGCCCCTTCGCTACGCTCAGGGTGCGCTCAACATGGCAAGCCTCTCTTACCGCTCATGGTGAATGGCAATCCAACCGAAGATAACCCGCAAAACAGTTCCACAAAAGTTGGTCTATTCCAAGTAGCAATGCCTACTATTTACGGCACCCTTGGCGGGTTCAGAGGGTAGCACTTGCATGGAACTGTCGGGGTGAGGTCTGCGTAGTCTGCATGGTAGGCTGGGTTCCCCTGGGAAAGGTGACGGACATGTACTCCATTTCTGCTGCAGATGCTATTTCCCCTGCAATTGAACGCACCAAGGCACTTCTGTTCAGGCCGTTCAAGTGGGGGACGTTTCTGAAGCTTGGACTGGTCGCCTTGATTACGGAAGGGCTGGGGAGTAATTTCCGATCGTCGTCGCCATCGCGGGGCGGCGGCGGATATACGCCGGGTCGTGGACCCATGATCCATTCGCTTGGCGACATTCAGCCGCTATGGATCGCCGAGGGTGCGGCGATGTTGCTTCTGCTGTTGGTGATCGCCGCGGCAATCTTCTACCTGGTCACGCGGTTGCGATTCGCGTTCTTTCATTGCCTGGTGCACAACACCAGAGAGATTCGGCCGGGATGGGAACTTTATAAAGAGCAGGCATCGCGCTTCTTCTGGCTGAATATCGCCGTGGGAATCTGCTTCCTGCTTCTGATGGGGTTGATTGCAATTCCATTTGTGGCGGGATTCTGGCGCGTTTTTCATGAGATGCAACCGGGCGGCGCTCCGAATTTCGGAATGCTTCTGGGCCTTATCCTTCCCCTGCTGCCCATTGTCTTTGTGCTGGTAGTGACGGGGGTCGCGCTGGACATCATTTTGCGTGACTGGATGCTGCCGCATATCGCGCTGGAAGACGCGTCGGCGGGAGAGGCGTGGGGTTCAGTATGGGCGCGGATCAAGGCGGAGAAGGGACAGTTTTTTGCGTACGCTTTGCTACGCCTGATTCTGCCAGCGATTGCAGGGATCGCCGTGTTCTTGATCCTGCTGATTCCTGGATTGGTGCTGGCAGGAACGGTCGCGGGCGTGGAGCTGGGCATTCACTCGGCATTTGCGAATTCGACGGGCTCGGCTTCAGTGGCAGGAGTGATGCTGCAGGTGTTCTTCGGACTGGTGGCATTTGGTTTCGCGCTGCTGGCGAGCATTTGCCTGGGCGGCCCGCTGAGCGCGGGCACACGCGAGTACGCGCTGCTGTTTTACGGCGGGCGCTACCCGGTGCTGGGGGACCTGCTGTACCCACCGGCGTTGCCGCAGGGGTCGACGCCCGCCGTGTAAGCCTCAATCATTCGACAGAGTGGATGATTGAGAAGACAAGATGTATGCGGCACACTGCTGTTCAGACGCGAGTGCGATGGTCGGCCCAGGCCTGCTGCAGCATGGATGCCGCTTTCTGGACAGGCATTGGCTTTCTCATTTGCTGATTGCGATACGCGGCCCATGCGGCAGCCAATGCAGAAATTCCGAGAAGATATAAAGACAGACGGAACATCAGAAATTATCCCTCCGTGATGACACGTTCGATGCACGGATTGCGGCGGGAGATGGGCTGCGGCTCAGAAAGAGAATGAGAGCGGCGCGGGTGCTCGTGCCCTTTGATGTTGCGCGGAGAAGTGCGCACGCGAGACATGATAGTTCCGTGGTAGGTTTATCGCGGAGCGAGCGTGGCTTCTCTGCGGATCAACGTTGCGGTCTCAGTCCTGTTCACCCTTTTCGGCGGACCGGGAATTCTGCTGGCGCTGATTCCGTGTCGTGTGACGCACTTTAACGTTCCAGCAGATGAACCGACGTGGCAGCTTGCATGCTGCACGGCGTTGATTGTTGCCGGGCTTGTCCCGTTGCTTGAGTCGATCTGGCGGTTCGTTGTGGTGGGACGTGGCACGCTGGTGCCGGCAGTGCCTCCGGAGCACCTGGTGGTGAGCGGGTTTTACCGCTATGTACGAAACCCGATGTACGCAGGGGTGATCTCGGTCATCACTGGCGAAGCGGTACTGTTTCGCAGCAGAAGCCTGGCGACCGAGGCTTTCTGGGTGTGGGTCGCGATTGAATTGTTTGTCCGGCTCTATGAAGAGCCGAAACTGTTGCGGATATTTGGCGATGAGTACACGAATTATCGCCTTCATGTGCGCAGGTGGCTGCCGCGGTTGACGCCGTGGGTTTCGTCACGTGCCTAAGTTGCGAACATTTCCGCCGTTGACGGTGTCAAAGAAGAGGTGTGGCCTGTCCACCGCGCCAGGCGGAGGATCCCGCGCTAACGAACCGGGTGGTAGCCTGAGATTGGGAGTCAACGGGATGCGGTGGATGGCGATGGCGGCGGGTGCGGTAATTCTGGCTGGTGCCGGGCTGCGCATGGAAGCGCAGCAGGCAGGGCCGAAGAAACCTGCGCCGATGATGGTGACGACGGGCACGCCCACCGCACCGAAAGAGAAGCCCCTGCTGCCTGAGACATTTGCTGGTTGGAATGCGGCGGAGAAGCCGAAGGCTGTTGGCGATCCCGCGCAACTGGACAATGCGAACGTGGCTGCTCTGAAAGAGTACGGCTGCACAGGCGGCGTTGTGGCCGATTACAAGCGCGGCAGCGAGACGCTGAGCGTGAAGGCGTTGACATTTAATGACGTAAGCGGAGCGTATGGCGCGTATTCGTTCTACCGGCAGGATGGCTGGCCAAAGGCGGACATCGGCATCGGAGGGACGTCAGACAACAATCGCGTTCTTTTCTGGAAGGGCAATACGGTCGTGGATGCGACCTTCTCGCACGTTGGGCCTATGTCGGCGGCTGAGATGCGGGAGCTGGCTGAAGGCCTTCCTTCGCCACAGGGAAACCGGGCGCTGCCGCCGCCGATTCTCGGCAGCCTGCCGCAAGGTTCGCTGGATAAGCAAACGACGCATTTTGCGCAGGGACCGGCGGGCTATGCAGGGGCTGGCGGCGTGCTGCCGGCCGAACTTGTGGGATTCAGTCTCGATGCGGAGGCGGTGACCGCGAACTACTCGCTCACTTCAGGACCGGCAACGCTGACGCTGATCGACTATCCGACACCGCAGCTGGCCGAGGCGCAGGAGAAGAAGATCCGCGCGTACATCAAGGCAGGCAGCGGGGCACAGCCGACGTTTCCGAAGCCACTGACGGATTCAGACCAGGCATCGCTGGAGGTGCTGCACAGCGGGCCGATTGTGGCGCTGGTGAGCGGCGATGCGATTCCGGATGAGAGCCACAAGTTGCTGGCGCAGGTGCATTACTCGGCCGAGCTGACGCGGATGCAGCAGGACAAAGAATCCGAGGTTGTGAAAACGAGCCAGTTCCTGATGGGTGTGGCGATGCTGGTGATCGTCGGGTGCAGTGCAGCGGTTTTGCTGGGGTTCTTTCTGGGCGGAGGCCGGGCACTGTATCGGGTTGCCCACGGCAAGCCAGCTTCATCGGTATACGAGGCGGAATTTATCCGGCTGCATCTCGAGGATTGAAATTGAAGAGTGACAAGTGTCACTGATGGCATCCGAACCGTTAACTGAGACGTTTTTCCTGTGGAAAAACGGCCGTAAACCCTAGAAAACACCCAAAAAACGCGGTACTAAACGTAGTTTAAAAGGCGAATGTCCAGCGAAGACATGGAGAGATGCGCAGGAATTTAGTTCGCTGTAAGTTATTGTCGATATACGTAGTTAAATCGATTCGGATTTATTCTTGACACTCTGTTCCCCCGCACCTACTATGCAGCCAGAAAGTTCTGATGGTTTTGCCTCCGTTGGAACTATTCTCCCTGAGGAAGGAGCTGCCCTGTTGCCGGGCGGCTCTTTCCGTTTTTTGGCTGAGAATTTGTCTCGTCACGCGCTACAAGTCACCCATAACATTTGCGTTCCTTCGATTCCCTGGCCTGTGTCAATGTCGAGCCTGGTTTTCCGAGACCTGGACAATACGGTCAGCGCGTTTTTGGAGGTTAACGACGGATGAAAGCTTTCTTTCTTGGCGAAATTGGCTTGTGCGCCGCACTCCTTGTTGGCGGCGCAGGTGCCTCAGAAGTGCAGAACTTCCCGCTGACAGATGCTTCGGGGCTTTTACCACACAATGTGAGCTTTGAACCCGTGACCTACCTGGGCCGCAAGGCGATTCGTATGACAACGGTGACCCACGGCGATGATGCTGGACTCGCGGTGCTGGCCGGCACTGATTTTCAGGACGGGACGATTGAAGTCGATATCGCGACCAAAATAACCACTCCGCCGGGCACGCGGATGCCGGGGTTCACGGGAGTGGCATTTCGATCGAAGCCGGATGGCAAAGAGTACGAGCTTTTCTACCTGCGTCCGAAGAATGCACTCGCAGAGAACCAGTCGATGCGCAACCATAGCGTGCAGTACTGTGCCGAGCCGGGGTATGGCTGGTACAAGCTTCGGCGCGAGTGGCCGTTTGTGTACGAGAGCTACGCCGAAATTGAGCCGGAGACCTGGACGAAGGTGAAGATCGAAGTCGCAGGACGCACGGCGCGGATCTTCCTGAATGGGTCAGGCAAGCCGAGCCTTGTGGTGGATGGATTGAAGAGTTCGAATCTCCACGGCGCCATCGGCCTGTGGGGTTACGCAGGGGAGGAATCGTATTTCTCAAATTTGCGGATTTCCCCGGCAGCGCCTCAGCCGATCAAGAATGTTTCGGAAGCGAAGGGCACGTGGGATGTAAAGGTTTCGAGCGATGCCATTGGATTTCAAACATCGATGAAGCTGACGCAAGATGGAAACAAGTTGAGCGGGACTCTGGAGGCTGGCTCGGGAGAAACGAGTCCGATAACGGGGACTTGGCGCGACGGCTACGTGGAGCTGTCGTTCCCATTCAACTGGCCTGCTGGTCGAGACGGTGCTCCGGGCCCCACCACAGCATTCATGGATGGCTGGATTGATGGGGATGGCGCGAAAGGCCGCGTCCGCGTGGATGGGCGCGCAGACGGAATGTGGGTGGCTCAGCGCAAGGCGGAGTAAGCGCGGTGTTGGCGGTAGAAAGGTTAGCCGGCTGGTTGAATTTCCGTCGAATCGGGAATGGGGTCGGACCAGGTGTAGCCGCAGGACTCGCAGAGCCAATTGTTGGAGGGTTCAACGGATTCGAGGATGGGATCTTCGGCTTTGCATTTGGGGCAAGTGGGGACTTCGTAGGCTGGAATCTCTTTTTCTTGCTTAACCTGATCGATGACGTCTTGCGGGATCGGTTGGACGATCACCGCTCTGGCTTGCTCGAGCTGGTCGGCGGCGACGTTGATCTGAATGTCACCCACGCCGAGTTCGTCAATCCAGGGAATAATGAATCGCGATCCGGGTCGTTGTACCCAAGTCTCAATGCCGGCGCGACTCAACATCTCGCACCATTGAGCCGCCTCGTCAATTGAATTGCAACGGCAGAGCCCTGTCTTCCACGTGTACTCGGTGGCTGCAATTTCGGAGGCGTTATTATCCGGGTCGAGATCGCTATCTTCCCTCCCATCCCAGTGGATCAACGAATTGTCTGGGTCGGGTGAATGAACGCTCTGGGCAACGGATTTTTCGGGAATGCTGCGCTTTTTCAATTCATCGCGGAGAATTTGCTGCGCATTAGGCGTGAGGTCGTTGATCTGGTCGACGAGGTCGCGAATTTCGATGTCGCCCATTTCGCTGTAGAGCGTGGTGAGGCGACGCCATTCTTCCATGGGGTCTTGTTGCATGGGGAGCAGTATAGCGGGTTGTTGGCGGTGGGAAGGAGTTCGAGAAGATCTTGGTATCCCCGGTCTCAGAATCGAGACCGGGGGCACCCGGCTTGCGGGGCTCAGGATGACAGGCCCTCATGCACAATCAGAACGCCATCGCGTCGCACGAATGAATGAGGACTGAGCTTCGCTTTAGTGGAAGGTGTTCCAGCCAATGTCGGAGAGCATGGCGCGGCCGACAACGAGAGCGGTAACGAGGAGGGCGGCGAGAACACATGTCCAGAAGCCCATGCGGCTGAAGGGAATGAAGAGAACGCTTTGCCTGCCGGCTAGGTTGACGCCTGCCTGGTTGGGCAAGAGGGCTTCGACAGCCACTGCGATCAGAAAACCTGCGGCCCAGATGAGGGCGATTCTGAAGGAGAGCTGCAGGGTAATGTTCATCATTGAATCGATCGACTCCTCTCGCATCGAATATTGAAGGGACGCCGCGCACGACGCTTTGGCTGCCTTTGACGCCAGCTTTACCGATTACCAGCGCAACGATACAATCGTGAAGGAGACACGAACTGCGGCGCTGTCAGTGTGCCCGTTCGCATCACCCCACAAACCGGGTTTGCGGGGACCCCATTTCATCGGCCGACGTAGCTCAGTTGGTAGAGCAGCTGATTCGTAATCAGCAGGTCATCGGTTCAAGTCCGATCGTCGGCTCCATCTGATTCGAACCGCAGGAATTCCCTTCTAAAAACTTAGACACCGTGGAACACGGGTGCGGGCAATTGGGTGTGCATTGCGCCTGAAGGTGAACCAGTTCTGCGGGGTCTGTGGTTGCCCGCTCATGGCGCGATAAAACCACGCCATGACGAGGGCAACCAATGATGTGTCAATTGACGTTTTCCCGGGTCTCAGAAGCGAGACCCGGGGCACCCGGCGATGGTTTGTCCCTGGCTATTTAATGATGACGACGTTCATGCTCCACGGAGCGAGCGTCAGAGTCAGCGGCAGGTTCTGCGCACCCATATCCGCGGTAGTGGGGTCGGCCCAGACGTTGTTTTGCGATTGGTCGTAGATCGCTTTGCTGTAGGTCTCGACGCTGACGTCGGAACTCGTGTTTTGCGCGGAGAGCGAGACCGCAACTTGCTCGGTTGCAGTTTGACTGACGTTGAACAGGACCAGCACCGTGCCGCCGCTGTGGGTGGCCGCATAAGCGCGGACGTTGGCGGTATCGCCATTCACCGTTGCGCTGAGCGCGCTTTCACCGTTCACAGCCACCTTGCTGAAAAGTTGGAAAGCGCGCGCCGTGGGCGACATGGTTCCGATGGGACCGGAGCCGGCGCAGGGGGCGTCGGTTGGGCCGTCGGCAAAGACGTTGTAGCCGCCGAAGTTCTGCCAGCCGTAGAGCGAACTGGAATCATTTCCAGCGGTGCCGTTGCAGTTGCCGAAGCCGATCCACCAGGTGGCGCGCGAAACGCCGTCGTTCATCATCTCTCCCAGCACCTGGCCTGCGTAGAGTCCCTGGGTGATGGAGAGACTTTGCTTGCCGGGGTTGGTGTAGACGGAGCCGATCTCGCCAACGTAGATCGGTGTGTCGGGCTTACCGGCAGTGGCCAGTTCCGCCTTGAGCGCATTGATCGAGGTGGTGAGGCCCTGCGCCGCCTGCTGCACAAGGTAGGCGTCGCTCTCGAGGCTGGGGGCCTGCGGATAGTAGTGGTACTCGACGAAATCATACTTCGAACCGGCGAGCACGGTCGGATCCCATGCCGGGTTGTTGCCGGGATTGACGTCGACTCCGACTAGCACGCTGGAATCAGCCGCCTTGATTTGCTGGTAGTAACCATTGCTCGACGAACTCCCCACGGCGGCAGCGTAGGTGGTGGCGTCGTTCTTGAGGGTGTGGTCATCGTCTTCCCAACTGCCGTACTCTTCGTTGCCCACGGTGATGTGGCTGACGTGCGGCGTTGAGCGACTTTGCCTTGGTGATCCAGGCTGCGGCCTCTGAAGGCTGGCCCGGGCCATTGCATGTGGTGTTGGTTCCGTAGTTCGCGGTGAGGGCGACGTCGAAGTTTCCGGGAACGACGAGATCATTGACGAAGTTTGTGAAAGTAGCGTTGCTGTTGGGAGTATTGCCACACATCGTATTGGTGGCCCAGTGATAGTCGTCGGACCAGGAACCGCCCGGCCAGCGCACGGCCTGAATGCCGGCCAATTGGAATGCGGGCACGACGGCCGAGGTGGTGGGGTCATACCACGCGGCCATGTTCATGCCGAGGATCTGGTCGCTGACGGCAGGCCCAACGCTTGCCTGATCGACTGCCACGGTGGTGGTTGACTTCGGCGCTGCAAAGGAAGCAGTGACCGTGGTGTTCGCGCTGAGTGTGACGTGGCACGTGACCGTGGCTGCGGTTGTGCAACCCGCCCACGACGTGAATGTGTTATTGCCGATCGCGGCAGGCGCGGTGACTGTGACTGTCATACCGGAGTTGTATGTCCGAGTGAAAGCTGCGTTGCCGTTGGCCGCGCCATTATTGTCGGCCGGAGAGACTGTCATCCCTACGCCGGTGGCCGGATTAGTCGAGGCGACGGTCAGGGTGTAGGTGGTGGGGGGTGGGGGGGCCATAGATCCGCCGCCTCCGCCGCATGCTGTCATTGCTGTTGCGAAACTCAATGCCACCCAAAGCGCTGCATTCTGGCGCAAATTCTTCATGAAGGTGCCCCGTATTTCAGGGTGAATCGTTTTCATGTTTCCGAGCCCCGCGAGTGCTGCAGAGCCTCAGTGAAAGCGATTTACGACGTTTCAGGACCGCTGGAAATTTTGGCGCAATCATATCCCATCCAGCGAACGAAAGGCGAGATGGAGGGCGGATTCGCAAGTGACTTTCAGGCAGAGGAAGAGTGGACCTCGGGTTAGTTGAATGCCTGCAGGGGGTTACACCCCCCGATCCTGCCCTGAAGAGTGAGTTGGTGTCATTCGTGGGCGAAGAGTTTCTTTAACTTGTCCAGAAGGCTTTCGCGGAGGGAGTGAAGGCACTCAACGGCTTCAGCTGCTTCGGCGGCGCAATTTTCGGCATGGAGAGTGAGGATGTCCACGCCACAGGCATGGAGTTGCTGGTGGAGCGAGGCGATCTGGCGATAAATGGGGGGGCGGCTCTCGAGGGAGAGGGATTCAGAGACTATCCATGCACCGAGACGGCATTGCGTAGGGTCGATCGAGGGCGGCACACGGCGCTTGCCGTGAAGAAATGCCTCGATGGCGCTGACCCACGCGATGTGTTCCGCGCCGGCATAGAGAAGCGGCCGGTCGGCGGGGTTAAGGACGGCGACATTCGACCACCCGGGATACGGGGTCCAGGAGGCGACCCAACCCGGAAGGTCGGTTGCCGGCATGGGGCGTGCGATGCCAAAACCCTGCGCAACCTGGCAACCGAGGCGAAGCAGCAGAATTCCCTGCTCCATGGTTTCCACGCCCTCAGCGACGGCGACCCGGCGAAATGCCGTTGCAAGGCCAAGCATCCCTTCGACGATGGTGAGGTCTTCAGGATCGTCGAGCATATCGCGGACAAAGGTCTGATCGATTTTGAGCACGTCGACGGGAAGCCGCTTGAGAAAGGCCAGCGAAGAGTAGCCAGTGCCGAAGTCGTCCAGCGCAAAAGAAACTCCGAGTTTCCCGCAGTTGTGAATGACCTGAGAAACCAGTGCCATGTCGGGCAGGGCGCTGCTCTCGAGAACCTCGATTTCGAGGCGGGAGGGATCAACGGAGGGGTGGGCGGCTAGCAGCTCATGCAGGCGGGCGGGAAAATCTGGCTGCTGCAACTGCTGCGCCGAGATGTTGACGCTGACCGGAATTTTGAGGCCGCAGGTCGCCCAGGTTTCCATCTGCAAGAGTACGTTCTCGATGACCCATTCGCCGATTTCGAGAGCAACAGGGTGCCCTTCCACGATGGGCAGGAATGCGCCGGGCGCAAGGAGGCCTCGTTCAGGGTGCTGCCAGCGGATAAGGGCTTCAGCACCGACGATGGCGCCGGTGGCCATATTCATTTTGGGCTGGTAATGGAGCAGGAATTCATTGCGAGCAAGAGCAGCGTGGATGCGCTCCAGGTCTTCGTGATGTCCGCGGGTAGAGCGGGCGAGCGAGGAATCGTAGAGGTGATAGCGGTTTTTTCCGCTGATCTTGGATTGATAGAGTGCTTGCGTAGCCTGGCGCAGAAGCTGGTCGGCCTCGACATCTTCGACCTGGGGATAGCAGGCTATTCCCGCACTGGCGGAGAGTTGAAGCGACGTATCCCCGATGAGAACAGTCTGAGAGGCGGCTTCGAGAAGCTGCCTGACTACGGGCAGACACTGGTCAGGAGTGTCGAAGTCGCGGAGCACGGCAATGAATTCGTCTCCGCCGAGTCGGGCGAGGGTGTCGTCGTGTCGCATGCAGGCTGTCATGCGATGGGCAACAGTGGTGAGGAGTTCGTCACCGACGGTATGACCAAAACGATCATTGATGCTCTTGAAGTTGTCGAGATCAAGACAGACGACGGCCAGGGTGTTGCCGCGGCGCTCGGCCTGGGCCATGGCTTGGCGCAGGCGATCGCGGAGGTGCACGCGATTGGGCAGACCGGTGAGCAGATCGTACAGAGCCACGCGTTCCAATTCCTGCTCGTGTTCCTTTGTCGATGAGATGTCAGAGAACAGGGCGACATATTGCTGCGTATTTCCTGACGAATCGCGCACGGCCGTGATGGTAAGCATTTCCGGGAAGACGCGGCCGTCCTTACGGCGGTTCCAGATTTCGCCTGACCAATGTCCGCTCTCGATGAGGTCGCGCCACATGTTGGCGTAGAACTCCTTGCTATGCCGGCCAGAGCGCAACAGACTGGTCCGGAGGCCTACTGCCTCATCGCGGCCGTTGCCGGTGATTCGCGTGAACGCGGCGTTGACATCGAGAATGATGCCGGCGGGATCAGAGATGACGATACCTTCCGACGCGTGGGTGAAGACGCTGGCAGCGAGCTGGAGACGGGACTCAGAACGCTTGCGGGCGGTAATGTCTTCGGTGAAAAGGATGATGCCCCCTGGATCTCCGGTGCCGGTAAGCCAGGGCCGCACTTCCCAGCGAAGATGCTGCACGAAACCGTCGGAGCGTTCAAAGCTGTCTTCATCGCTCTTGATGGTTTCGCCGCCGAGGGCGCGGCGATGAACGGTGAGCCAGCGCGGCGGGAGAACGGGAAATATTTCGTAGTGGGAACGACCCAGAATGTCTGAACCGCGAAGACCGAAGTCATCGCACCAGCGCCTGCTGACGGCGATATAGCGCATATCGCGATCGAACATGGCGAGAGCGGCCGGGGCATGCTGGATAAAGAGCTGAAGCAACTCCTCGCTCTGGCGGAGATCGGCTTCGGTTCGCTTTCTGTCGGTTATGTCCTGGATGGTGCCACGCATGAGGACGGGTTTGCCCGCTTCGTCGCGCTCGACGCGCCCCATGGCGTGGACCCAGCGGGGCGCGCGATCGTTTTGGCGGATAATGCGGTATTCGCGGTCGCAGAGCATATCCCGACCGAGCGCTTCCTGATCAAAATATGCGGCCATGTTGTCGCGATCTTCGGGGTGAATGAGCGCGACCCAGCCGTCGACGGAGCGATCGTATTCGGGCCTGATTCCGAGAATTTCATCAAGGACATCTGAGGAAGACCAGAGCCTGGTGTGGAGATCAAGCGTGTAGCTGCCAAGCCCGGCGATGCGCTGGGCCTCCTGTAATGAGCGTGCCAAGTCAACGAGGGTGCGGTCGGACTGCACGTCGTTGACAAGCTTGTCCATAGGTCCCGGGACTCACACTCAGGGCGTCGAGGCTTGATTAAGGATGAGCGGGGTCAAAAGTATCACAACCCGCAGTCAAAGCATAGGGGCTTACCTTACCTCAGAAGAAAAGCTACTGCGCAAGACAATCGGCGACTCGGCTGCGGGGAAACGCAGCGATCCCCAAAAGGGCGGGGCAGCAACGATACGGAAACGCGAACGTGATCTGCTGAAAATGGTGCTGTTTTTGTGCAGATGGAATCCGCCATGACACTGGAACCAAATGAGGTACGAGTTATCCACTCACTTTTTCATGCAATCTTGTTTCGTCCCGTCTTATCCACGCATATTCTTGGCATAATCCAAGCTGTAGCGTGACCTTCGCAGGGTGCGAGTTGAGCGGTCGACTTACGGGGTGTGTTTTGAGTCAGGGAAGACGGCCGCAGGTTGCGAACGAAAGACACATGATCGAGAGCGGTTCCTTTCGTCGCTGATCCAAGAGCCACGGGCAGGAGCAGAATTGGGAATCGATTTTTCAGGACCGAGTTCGAATCCTGCGGACCTGCGGACCACCGCGATGCAACCGGAGCTTGAAGAGTGAACAGCTTTAGCCGCCAGGATGTGTTGAGAATTCTGCAGATCAGTTCCCGCCAGTTGCAAGGGTGGGAAAGGGCCGGACTCATCAGCCAGCGCGAAATCTACACTTTCCAGGATCTGGGCCAACTGAGAACCCTACGTTCGCTGCGCGAGGACGACGTACCGGCAGCGTCGATCCGGCATTCGGTGGCGGCCATGCAGGCTGTGGCGGGGATGTCGAATCCGATGCAGGAGGCTTCGCTGGTTCGGACCGGGACGCGTCTTGCGTTTCGATGCGACGGTGCGATGGTCGACCCGATCCGCCGGCAGTTGCTGTTTGATTTCGAGCGCATGGAACGGCAGACGGGGAATGCGGGGGTATGCGCGCTACGGCGCGTACAGGACGATTTTCGCGGTGTGCAGGAACTGTTCATAGCGGCAGTGCAGGCGGAGGAAGCCGGCGAGAAACATCGCGCGATTGTCCTATACGAGGAGATGCTGAAGGTCGACCCCGACTACGCGCCGGGCTACATCAATCTTGGCACGATCCATTTTCATCTCCGGCAGTATGTCCGCGCCGAGGAGTTGTATCGCCAGGCAACGATGAAGGACCCCGGGTACGTG
The DNA here is from genome assembly GCF_035317045.1 of Occallatibacter sp. GTDB lineage: Bacteria > Acidobacteriota > Terriglobia > Terriglobales > Acidobacteriaceae > Telmatobacter. The sequence goes on along the minus strand of NZ_DATHHT010000042.1, from coordinate 40,555 downwards.
CTGGCGTTCTTTGATCTGGGCAACGTGCTGGATGAACTGGAGCGGCCGGACGAGTCGATTGCTGCTTATCAACGGGCGGTTGCGCTGGCACCCCGGTACGCCGATGCGCATTACAACCTGGCCCTGGCCTTCGAGCGCAAAGGCGAACCGCGGTCAGCCCTGCGCCACTGGCAGGCCTATGTGAAGCTGGATAAATCGGGGCCGTGGAGCGAGCATGCGCGAGTACAGATCCGCAAATTGCTGGACGGCGAGACCCTGTCGATCTCGTGGAGAGCCGCAGGGTACATGGCTCCGCGCAGGGGCATGGCGGCACTGCAGGTGCTGCACCGGCCGAGCTAGCTCTCCGAAAGATATTGACGGACAACTCCGTCGTGCGGAGTGCGGTGCCGACGGCAATCCGCTATTCTTCTAAAAACGGCGAGGCTCCGAGCACCGGCCTTGAACCGGAACTCCAGAGACTTGCTACTCGCATGAATCCAGCCCCTTACAACCGCCGGAATTTCCGAAGCTTTGGAGTGGCGGTGGTTTCAAAAGTTAGGCAAGCCACAACTTTGTAGTGGCATTGGAGTCTAAAAAGAGGGGCTAATGACTGGCGGTAGTCCAGAGGGCTGCCCCGACACACGTTGCGCCGTTGGCTGTTTCGCTTCCCCCTCATTCGCGAAGATACTCACCGCGCAGCTTGACATTGGCTTGACTCAAATATGGGCCGGTGCGGCTCACGTCTGGTCTCAAACCGTTCCGATTTCAAGGATGGCTATGATTACGAAGCTGCTTCAAGGTCAGGACAGGCTTCGGGTATGCGGGTGGATTGCTGCCTGTGCTGTGGCGACGACCGCCATGGCCGCACAAACGCCGGCTCCCCGCATTCGAAGCGAGATTAGCAACGTTGCGGTTTCGCCGCTAAAGGCAACTCAGCAGCCGCTCGGGTCAACCGAGCTCGATGCCGGGCGGATGCCGTCCGATGCCCGGCTCAATGGCATGAGCATTGTGTTCAACCGTTCGGCCGCCCAGGAAGCGGACCTGCAGGCGTTGATTGCGGCGCAGCAGGATCCGCGGTCGCCGCAATATCACCAATGGCTGAGCCCAGAGCAGTTTGGCGCGCGGTTTGGCATGGCGCAGTCGGACATCGACCAGGTGCAGACGTGGTTGCAGCAGCAGGGCTTTGCGATCGACTCGGTGGCGAGAGGCCGGACCATGATCCGCTTCTCGGGCACGGCGCGCCAGGTGGAACAGGCATTCCAGACCCAGATGCACTACTTCAGCGGCAACGGTGAAAAGCATTTTGCCCCGTCAACGCTGCTCTCGGTGCCGACGGCCATTGCGCCGACCATTGCCACGGTGCGGAACCTGAGCGACTTCAGGCCGCGGCCGATGCACATTTCCACGCACCGCGCGTTCACATCGAGCCAGTCTGGCAACGTGTTCTTTGCGCCGGGTGATATCGCGGTGACCTACGATATCAATCCGCTTTACAGTGCCGGCGTGAACGGTACGGGACAATCGATTGCGATTGTGGGACAGTCGGCGGTACTGGCAAGCGATATCGAAGCGTTTGAAAATGCGGCGGGGCTGCCTGTGAAGGATCCGGTGATGGTGCTTGTGCCCGGGTCGGGCGCCTCAACGGTGGTTGCTGGTGGAGACGAAGGCGAATCGGACCTGGATATCGAGTGGTCTGGAGCGATTGCGAAGGGCGCGACTATCGATTTTGTGTTCACGGGCAGCAGCACGAACTTCAACGCATTCGACGCGATCGCATATGCGATCGACGAGAAGATTGCGCCGATTGTGAGTATCAGCTACGGCGCATGCGAGACGGCGCTCGGCGGGTTCTCACTGGAAACACAACTGGCCCAGGCTGCGACGCAAGGACAAACGGTGGTAGCCGCATCGGGCGACCAGGGTTCGACGTCATGTTCCGGCGACACGGCTAACGGCCTGACAACAACACAGGAGTTCGCGCTGGCTGTGAATTATCCCGCGAGCAGCCCGAATGTAACGGCGGTTGGCGGCACAGAGATCAGCGCTACGAATGATGTTGCAACGAACGCAACCTATTGGTTGCCACAGGGCACGAACGATGTGCTGACCTCCGCGAAGACTTATATCCCGGAGATTGTGTGGAACGACGATTCGACACAGTTTGGGCTCGGAGCAAGCGGCGGCGGCACTAGTGCACTCTTTAATCGGCCGACTTGGCAGACTGGCGTACCCGGCATTCCGAGTGGCACCAAGCGGCTGGTGCCGGACGTTGCGCTATATGCTTCGGCCGGATTTCCGGGCTATCTGTTCTGCACCAGCGACCAGTCGAACTGGAATACCACGAATGCTCCGGTCCAGGTGGCGAGTTGCAACAGCGGGTTCCGTGACAACACTACAGGGGACCTCACCGTGGCCGGCGGCACGAGTTTTGCAACGCCGATCTTTGCCGGCATGCTTGCGCTGATCAACCAGAAGCAAGAGTGGACGGATGGACAAGGCCTGGCGAATCCAACGCTCTACACGCTGGCTGGAGGCGCGAATTACTCGACCTTATTCCACGACGTGACGAGCGGGAACAACAACTGCACCGCCGGAGCGACTTTCTGCGGCACCACAACGACGGGTTTTTCGGCAGGAGCGGGCTACGACGAAGTGACGGGCCTGGGGTCGGTGGATCTGGCGAACCTTGCCGGTGCCTGGCCAAAGAATGCGACGCCGCTGGTGGCGACGACGACCACGGCTTCGGCAGCGAGTTCCGCTCCAAATGTAAGCACAAATGACACCGTCACGATCACGGTAGCACAGGTGGGTGGAACAGGAACCCCAACAGGTACCGTGAATCTGTCGATTGACGGAAGCGGGACCGCATACGGCGCCACCGGCAGCACGGTGACACCTGTGACGCTGACAGCGAACGGCACCGCGACCTACACGGCAAACTTCGCGACCGCGGGTGCGCACACGATAGTGGCGCAATATGCGGGCGACACCGCGAATGCTCCTTCGACGGGAAGCGTGGTGATCACCGTGGGTGGAACGAGTTCTGGAAAAGGGACCTTCGCCATGGCGTTCAGCGTGCCGACCCTGACATTGAAGCAGGGAGCGCAGGGGAGTGAAACGCTGACGGTCACTCCTTCAGGCGGATACACCGGGACGGTCAACCTTACTTTCGCTACATCGAATGACACGGCGCTTGCCAACCTCTGCGTATTTGCAGGCACGGGTACCAACGCGAACGGATCGATCACTGTGTCGAGTTCGACTGCGGTTCCTGGGCAGATTACGATCGATACGAATGCATCCGATTGCGTGAGTTCAACTGGAGCGGCGCTGAAGGGGCGCGGGCTGCGCGTGATTCCGCACACGAGAGGTTCGCTGAAAACAAACAACAACACTCCGAAGAAGAGCAACCCGGTTCCAGCAGGGATCGCTTTTGCGGGGCTGGTGCTTGCGGGGTTCCTGGGACGGTCGTCGCGCAAACTGCGGCAACTGGCTTGCGTGATGGCTCTGGCATCGCTGGGGCTGGTGCTCTCGGCTTGCGGCGGCGGCTCAAGCAGCAGCAGCTCCAAGGTTCCGAATCCGACAAAGGGAACCTATACGATCACTTTCGCGGGACAGGATTCGGCCACATCCACGATTACAGCGCAGTCTTCGTTCTCGCTCGTGATCGACTAGAAAACTGGATTGGGTTGAAGGACGGTCGGGGCAGACTTCGCAAGAAGTCTGCCCTTTTTGTTTTCTCCACGCGAAAGCCTCGGCGACGGGTTTGACGGGAGCGAATCGAGTTGCAGCGGCGGAGGCTTGTTTGCTTACCGATGCGGTCATCGAGCGCCATGGTCTGATACACTCCGATGCCGGAGGCATTGATTTCCTTGTCTGACAAGAGCCATTCCCCTTCGCCGCTGACTCATTTGACCGAAGAAGAACGCATGTTTTTTGCAACGGTGCGGAAGTTTGCGCAGGAGACGATCGCTCCTGCAGTCCGCACGATGGACGACGAGCAGCAGTTCGCGCCCGGCCTGGTAAAGAAGCTGTTCGAGCTTGGATTGATGGGGATTGAAATTCCCGAGGCGCTGGGCGGTGCGGGTGGAAGCTTCTTTGACGCGGTGCTCGCCATCGAGGCGATTGCCATGGTTGACCCGGCTGTTGCCGTGCTTGTGGACGTCCACAATACGCTGGTGGTGAATGCGATTCGGCGATGGGCAAACGAAGAACAGAAGCAGAAGTGGCTGCCGAGGCTGGCCGCGGATACAGCCAGCGCTTATGCGCTGAGCGAAGCAGGCTCGGGATCGGATGCGTTTGCGCTGCAGACGCGGGCGGAGAAAATTGACGGCGGATATCGGCTGAGCGGGCGCAAGCTGTGGATCTCGAATGCCAGGGATGCGGGACTGTTTCTGGTTTTTGCGACACTCGATGCGGCGGCAGGATATCGAGGGATCACGGCGTTTCTTGTAGAGACCGGCACGCCGGGTTTTTCAGTCGGACGCAAAGAAGACAAGCTGGGAATTCGCGCCAGCAGCACGTGCGAGTTGGTGCTTGACGGGTGCGTGGTTCCGGCGACGAATCGGGTGGGAGAGGAAGGCAAGGGGTACAAGATCGCCATTGAGTCGCTGAACGAGGGACGCATCGGAATTGGCGCGCAGATGCTGGGACTGGCCGAAGGCGCGTGGGGACATGCTGCGAAGTACGCGAAGGAGCGGCGGCAGTTTGGCAAACCGATCGCGGAGTTCCAGGCGGTGCAGTTCTCCCTGGCCGAGATGGCGACGGAGATTGAGGCCGCAAAGCTGATGGTCTACAACGCGGCGCGTCTGAAGGATGCGGGGCAATCCTACGTGCGCGAGGCGGCGATGACGAAATACTTCACGTCGCATGTTGCGGAGCGTGTGGCGAGTCAGTGCGTGGACATCTTTGGCGGCAATGGGTTTGTGCGCGATTATCCGGCAGAGAAGTATTATCGCGACGCGAAGATAGGCAAGATCTACGAAGGCACGTCGAATATGCAACTGATGACAATTGGGAAGATGGTCCTGGGGTTGCGATAAGCGTTGTGCTCGGGATGGCGAGGGTCGTACGCACTTTACTTGTCACTGCCCGCCTTCGCGACCGGAAGATGATCGCGAAGACGGGCTATCCAAGGTGTTCGTGTGCCCCGTGCAAAAGGGCAACAATCCGGTTGAAAACCCGCCAAAGCTGACGGATATGGGGAAGAGTGGAATCAGGCTTGCGATCTGACTTCCTGTTTCGATTCGTGACCTGAGCCGCTTCTTGCTTCTTTGGGAATCTCGATGACTCCGAGTTGCTGCATCATTGTTGCGAGATTCCAGTTTGCGTACTCTTCGGCGATCTTCGAATTTTCGAAACGGTAGATCGAGGTGCCGTCCACGCTGAACTTCTGGTTGGTGGGTTGCATGCCGAGGAATTGTCCCTTGTGGGTTCCGTGGGCTTTCCAGTGGACAACGACTTCGTTGCGTTCGGCGATGGTGTCATCGATTGTGAATTTCAAATCGGGGAATGCCTTGCGACAACCCTCGATGTGGTTTTTGATGTTTTGTAGTCCGGGGCCCAGGTTCGGAAAGACTGGATCGTGGAATCGGACTTGGTCGGCGAGATACTCGGAAACCTTGTTAAGGTTCCCATGGTTCCAGCATTCATCCACGAACCGCTGGACGACCTGCTTGTTTACTTCGGGATTTTGGTTCGGTTGAGGCATCGTCCGCCCTCCTTTCCATGGGCCGAAATTATAGGCCTGGATGAGTCACGTGCTGATTGCAATTTGGGAGATTTTCTGAGGAAATCGCATGGGGTTTGGGGACTGCTGCGTTAAGACTCTTGTTTGCCGCAAGATGATCGAAGCAGCCTCTGCAACCATTGCATCTGTTCGAGTTACACACTGAAGTCTGATTCTAAACAAGAAAGAGATCGCCGATTTTCAGGGGGCGATTGGCCTTGTTGGCCGGACCAAAAGCTGTGTTTCGAGATGCAAGCTGGATTGGCGAAGCTGCGGGGATCTTCCTACCAGATTCCTCGGCCGGCGTCGGCGATTTGGCGTATGTGAGCGGGGCGTGTGCGGCAGCAGCCACCGATGATCTGCGCGCCGGCGGCGAGCCATTCCATGGCCATTGCCCCATATGCCGGTGGGTCAGATGTGCCGGTCCAGCAACGGTTCTGTGCATTCCAGCCTTCGCCGGAGTTGGGGTAGACGACGATAGGCTTGTCGGAGGCGGCGCGCAGTTCTGCAATCAAAGCGGGAATGAGAGTGGGATGCGTGCAGTTGACGCCGATGGTGACGGTCTGCGGAAATGCGGCGACGGCCGCAGCGCATTGACGGAGCAACTCTCCGTGGGCGACGTGCACGCGATCGGGACAGGTGAAGGTGAACCACGCGGCAAGTTCCGGATGCGGCGCGAGTGCCTGGCCGATGGCTTCGGCTTCAGCGAGCGAAGGCAGCGTTTCGAATGCGAGCAGATCGGGGGCTTCTCGCCCACTTGCGTTCGCCAGTATCTTGATGCGATCAGCGTGGAATTCAACCAGATCGTTGAAGGTGCAGGTGTAATTGCCGTGGTATTCGGCACCGTTGTGAAGGGCTGCACCGTAGGGGCCGAGCGACGCGGCGACGACGATGCGGCGGCCGGGAAATGCGATGGCAGCCTCACGGGCGAGTGCAACGGATCGAAGGAGCGCGGCGTCGGCGCGGGCGGGATCGAGGCCAACTTCGGCATAGCCCATGCGCGAAACCTGGTAGCTGGCGGTTTCAATGACGTCCGCGCCAGCTTCGATGTAGGCACCGTGTACTGCAAGGATTTTTTCGGGAGACTCTTCGAGAACTTGCGCGGACCAGAGCGGGCCGTTGATGTTGGCCCCGAGGTATTCGAGTTCGGAGGCCATGCCGCCGTCGAGGACGTGGACGCCGTGGAGAATACCGAATCTCAACTGAAGACCTTCCAGAAGAATGTGAGGTAGACGGCGATGGAGCAGAAGAGTGCACCGATAATCCACTCGATCCAGAAGAGCCATCGCCAGCGAGGGCGCAGTGCGGCCAGCACGGCGAGGGCGAGGAAACCAAGCAGGAATGGGAGTGTCCGAAGATCAGTGTTGTAGGCGGCCTGGCCAAGTTTGCTCACGCCATGTGCGAGATCGAGCAGCAAACTGGCGCACATGGTAGCTGGAAAGAGAACCAGCAGCCAGGTGCCGACGACACGCCGGCGGGTGAACTCAAGAACGGTGCAGGCGACGAGAAGGATGACTGCGAACCAGCAGAAGAGAGTTGCCACAGGGATTCCTCCTCCAGCTGCGGTTGCTGGAATGGTAAATGAGAGGGACGGCTGTCACTTCGTTGGGCAGAAAGCGAATGAATAAGATACCGGAGGGATTTTGCAGGTAGAGAGAGAAAACAACTGCAGGTCCTTCGACTCCTTCGCTGCGCTTGGTCGCTCAGGATGACGGGCAGTGGTTTCGTTTAGAGCTTTTGGGTGCGCTGGACGGTGCGGACGCCTTGCACTCGGCGGATGCCGAGGACCATGCGGTTCAGGTGGCGGAGGTCTTCGGCTTCGACGACGAATTCGATGATGGCCTCGCCGTTGTCGTCGTGGTGGATGTCGACACCGCGGATGTTGGTGTTGTCGTCGGAGATGACAGCAGTGAGCTCTTTCAACATGCCGGTGCGATCGTCGCAGTAGACCGTGATCTTGACGGGATAGCGTTGTGGGCGGCCGGTATCATCGCCTACGCGCGACCACTCGACGTTGATGCGGCGGTCGCTCTCGTAAAGCAGATTCTGCACGTTGGGACAACTGCGCGCATGTACCGCGACGCCCTTGCCGCGGGTGACGTAGCCGACGATCTCTTCGCCGCGAATGGGATTGCAACATCGCGCGCGATAGACCAGCAAATCGTTCTGGCCTTCGACCTGGAGCGAATCTGACCCGGTGAGGTGCAGCTTGCGCACCGCGTCGGACATGGCCTGATCGACGGTGCCGGGCTGCTGCGGCTCAGCGGTCTGCGAGCCGTCTGGCGGATTGGCATAGCCGGGCGCGAGTTTGTTGAGCACCTGATGCGCGGAATGCTTGCCGGCGCCGAGGGTCGCGAGCAGGTCGGCAGCGGTAGCTACACCGTATTCGCCGGCGATGCGAGCCAGATCCTGGTCGTCGATCTGGCTCATGGGCACTTTGAATCGGCGGGCTTCGCGCTCGAGCAACTTGCGGCCGATCTCGACGGCGCGGCGGCGCTGGTCTTCGTTGAGCCAGTGCTTGATCTTGTTGCGGGCGCGCGGGCTTTTGACGAAGGTGAGCCAGTCGCGGCTGGGCTTGTGGTCTTTCTGCGTGACGATTTCTACGATGTCGCCGGTGCGGAGCTTGGTGCGCAGAGGGACCATGCGACCGTTGACCTTGGCGCCGACGCAGGTGTGACCGACTTCAGTGTGGATGGTGTAAGCGAAGTCGACTGGAGTGCCGTCGGCCGGGACCACAACGACTTTTCCCTTGGGCGTGAAGGTGTAGACCTCGTCGGGGTAGAGGTCCATCTTCAGGCTGGAGAGGAATTCGTTGGGATCCGTCATCTCCTTCTGCCACTCAACGAGCTGGCGAATCCAGTTGAGGCGCTCTTCGTCGCGTGCGGTAAGGACGTCGTCCTTGGTTTTGTATTTCCAGTGCGCGGCGATTCCCTCTTCAGCGATGCGATGCATCTCTTCCGTGCGGATCTGCACTTCGAACTGATGTCCGCCTTCGCCGATGACGGTGGTGTGGAGGGATTGGTAGCGATTGGCGCGGGGGATGGCGATGAAGTCCTTGATGCGGCCGGGCACCGGACGCCAAAGCGTATGAATCAGGCCGAATACTGCGTAGCAGGCGGCGAGGTCATGCGTGATGACGCGAACGGCGAGCAAGTCGTAGACCTGGTCGAAGGTAACCTTGGAGCGCTGCAGCTTCTGGAAGATGGAGTAATAGCGCTTGATGCGCCACTCGACGCGTGCATCGATGTTGTTTTCTCGTAGCTGCTCGTTAAGTGTGTCTTCAACGCCGCGTAGGAACTGCTCGCCCTCGACGCGCTGGGCTTCGACGGCCTCGGCGACTTTTTCGAAACTGACGGGATCGGTGTAGCGGAAGGCGAGGTCTTCAAGTTCGCCGCGGACTTTGCCCATGCCAAGGCGATGGGCGAGCGGGGCGTAGATGTCGAGGGTCTCGCGTGCAATGGCTTCGCGGCGGTCGGGCTGCAGATGCTCCAGCGTACGCATGTTGTGCAGGCGGTCGGCGAGCTTGATGAGGACTACCCGGACGTCGGAGACCATGGCCAGAAGCATTTTGCGGACATTCTCCGCCTGGCGGTCTTCGCGGTTCGCGAACTGAATCTTGTCGATCTTGGTGACACCCTCGACAATGTGGGCGACCTGGTCACCGAAGTCGGCCTCGATCTGCTCGCTGGTGGCCGGGGTGTCTTCAACGGCGTCGTGAAGGAGGCCCGCGGAGATAGCGGTCGCGTCCATCTTCATTTCAGCCAGGACTTCTGCCACTTCAAGGGGGTGGATGACGTAAGGCTCACCGGATGCACGCATCTGGCCCTTGTGATGCTGTACGCAAAACTCCCAGGCTTTGCGAATAAGTCCAATGTCTTCAGTGGGTCGGTTTACTTGAACGAGGCGGAGGAGTGTTTCGAATCGACGGTCGATAACAGTCTGGTCGACAACCGGACGGACAGGCGCGGAGGGCGCTCCCGGTTCCCCGGTGGCGCTGCGAATCTCTGTCGGTGTGGGCTGGCGGACGGTCGCCATACTTCATTATAGGCTGCAACTGTTGAGCCTGCGTCTATGTGGGGGTCGGCAACGACCGGGTGTACGGGGCGAACGCGCCGAGCGAGTCGCTTTTGGAACAAATGTCTGGTTGTTTTCGGTCGGGTCGAGTCGAAGCAAGGGTTGGCAGGCTTCGGTTGTTTTAGATGACTCTCGGACGGTCCTATCGGTTCTCATAGCATAGTTAACGAAGTTTTCTAGAAATGCATTTATGCTTTCGTTATTAAGCAAAAACAGCAATAGCCTCACACTTTTAGGCTATGCGCTGTGTGTTGGCCATCACTGCCCGGTATCCATAAGACGGGCGTAGAGTCGGCTTCGGACTAGAGGTCCAGAACCGAGGAAATTATGCTGAAAAGCCTCTTAGTTACAGCTGTGGCCGCGACGCTTGCGGTTAGCTTGAGCTTTGCAGATCAGTCTCAATCGAAGGTAGTGATTCCTGTCAACAAGACCGCGCCGAACGACGGCAAGCAGATGTACAAGAATTATTGTGCTCCATGCCATGGCGCAGACGGAAAGGGAAGCGGGCCTGTGGCATCATCGCTGAAGGCACGTCCGACCGATTTGACGGAATTGACGAAGATCAACAAAGGGAAATTCCCTGACACGCATATCGTAGCCATTCTGCAGTTTGGCGCGGATGTTCCGTCACACGGATCGGCTACCATGCCGGTGTGGGGACCAATTCTTGGTACGATGAACAGGACGAACATTCAGGATAAGCAGCTCAGAATCAGTAATCTGACTCGCTATCTGCAGACACTTCAGGCACAGTAGACGCCGGCGGCATTGCTCCCCGTAGCGGCGATGAGCCCAAGGGGACCAATGACAAAGGCAAAGAAGCCCAGATCTGACCGGAATGAAAAGGCGCCCGAAGCATCACTGCAGACGGCGCCTTCTCTGCGACCTGGTAAGAAACGGCGGCCGGATGAAACGGTCGTTGCACACGAGACGCCCAGGCGCGACTCGAAACGAATTCCCTATTCCCAAGACAAAGCAGCGAGACAGAACGCGACCTCGCATGAACACGGGTTTGGTGCGCGCGTAAGCCGGCGCGCGGCTGACCGCCTGCGTGCGGGGCACGTGTGGGTGTACGCGTCGGATGTGGAGTCGCTGAACGCGGGCGAGGGGGATGCACCGGCACTGCTGCCGGTGGCGGACAGTCGCGGATTGCTGCTGGGGACGGCACTGTATAGCCCGACGTCGCAAATTGCGCTGCGACTGGTGGCGCGGGGGGCGATCGGGGAGTCGGAGTGGCTGGAGCTGATGGGGCGACGGCTGAAGAACGCCATTTCTCGTCGGGTGCCGGAGTTCAATTCGGAGAAGATCGATAGTGACTCGTTCCGCTTGTGCTTCAGCGAGGCGGACGAGATTCCGGGGCTAATTGTCGACAAGTACGGCGAACTGGTGATTGTGCAGTTGCTTGCGAAGGGGCTGGATTCGACGGCAGTGCGACAGAAGATCGTTGCGACGATTCGGGAGTTCATCAATCCGGCGTCAATTCTGGAGCGGCCCGATCCGCGTATTCGCGAGTTGGAAGGATTGTCGGCACCCTCGCTTGAGCCGCTGTACGCGGCTGATCCGAAGAATCCATTGACGGCGACGCAGTTCCGGTTGAACGGACTGACGTTTCACTATGACGCCAGTGCGGGACAGAAGACGGGGGCGTTTCTGGACCAGCATGCGAACTACAAGGCTGCCGAACGCTACGCCGGGCAGCTCGCCCCAGGAGGGAGGGCGCTGGATGTATGCACGTACCAGGGTGGATTCGCTCTGCACCTGGCGCGGGTTTCGAAGCGCGTGACCGGAATCGACACTTCACGTTCATCCCTTGAAGTGGCGGAACGGAATCTCGTCGCCAATCGTGACCAGTTCTCTGCCGCGGTGGATTGGGTAGCGGGCGACGCGTTCGAGATTCTGCGTGACTGGTCGGAGGCCGGCGAGAAGTATGACACCATCGTGCTCGATCCGCCGGCATTTGCAAAGACACAACGCGCGGTGGAAGGTGCGCTGCGCGGTTACAAGGAACTGAACCTGCGCGCGCTGAAGATGCTGCGGCCTGGCGGTCTGCTGGTGACTTGTTCGTGCAGCCACCACGTGGGATGGAAGGATCTGGTGGGCGCAGTAGCTGCGGCCGCTTCTGACGCCTCTCGGCGTGTGCGACTGCTGGAGCGGCGTGGAGCAGCGCTCGATCATCCGGTGGTACTGAATCTGCCGGAGACAGAATATCTGAAGTGCCTCGTGCTCGAAGTGGAGTGAAGGCGCACCGGACTGTGTGCGCTTGCCGTCGTCGAGTATTCGGTGCCTGAAAAATGCAGCGAGTCAGCGTCGCTTTCGCGACGTGGCGGGTTAGCAGGTCAGCAATTTCGATGGAGTCCGGAACAGCGAGTTATGTCTACGCGGGGCCACGCCAGTGAGGCAGAAGGCGGGCGCGCCATGATGATGCTGAGCGGGATTGAGGCTGGGGTACCGGATCGGTTTGCGCTGCGGCGTGAATCTCGCTCAGGGCTTCCTTCACCTGGGCGCGCAGAGACTCCGCCTCAAAGATGCAGGAGCGAAGGTAGGCGGAGACGGTGAGTTGAGCGGCTGCGGCGCGTTCGTGGAGTTGAGCCTCTTCTGCTTCAGTGAGGCGAATGGTGATGCTTGAGGTTTTGCGCTTTTTTTCTTTGTTGGCGGGATGAGCTAGCCGAGTCGTCGGCGCCGAGGGAAACTGAGATTCATTTTCGGGCAACGCGGCGACTGGCGGGACGCGGCGATGCGATCGGAGAGCCTGCTCGTAGCTGATGGTGGCGACGTCGTCGGCCAGCGCGCTGTCATCCCACGATGGACTCGTGTGCTGTAGAGAGCCGGTGAGCGATGCGAGCAAGCTGGCGAAGGTGCCCACATCCTTTGGCGGCGAAGTTGAAGCCGGATCGGACATCGCATAAAAGTCTATGCAGCCGCATAGTCGGTTTCAGCAAATTCGCAACCTGCAGGTTGCAAGGATTCCCATAAACGGAAAACTGCCACGCGAATTTCGGAATCGGGCGCAACTGAGGCGACGAGACGAAGGCCACTGGGGCTGAACAGGCTGCGGAAAAAGGAGTGATCACGGGTCAGCTTCCTCGAATGCATCCCGCAGCGGCTAAAGCCGACCTTGATTTGATTGGCTTTATCGGCACGACTGAAGTCGTGCCCTTTCAAAACAGAGGCTCCGATTGAGTTTTTCCGCAGCCTGTAAAGCCCTCTGTTTTTTTCCTGTTTTTCCCGGCATGACCGAAGGCATGCCCTGATACAAACCAAGGTCTACCTGCTCAAGGTCTATTTTGCGCTCGGTGATTTTAGTTTGGTTTTTATGGGCGCATCCGTCTCCGTCCACAGGAATGACAGCTGATCGGCATCGTCCTGAATCTGCTGTTCGACGCTGACGCCTGCGGAGTGGCCGCCGGCGGTGCTGTAGTGGAGCAGGATGGGCCGGTCGCTCTTCGATTCGGTTTGCATCAGTGCGGTCATTTTGCGCGCGTGCAGCGGATCGACGCGGGTGTCGCTGTCGCCGGTGAAGAACATGATGGCGGGGTAGTCGGAGCGGGACTTCACGTTTTGATACGGGGAATATTTCAGGAGATAGGGAAACTGCTTCTCGTTTTCGGCAGAACCGTACTCCGTTGTCCAGTGCGGGCCTTGTTCGAATTTGTGGTAACGCAGCATGTCGAGCAATGGGTAGCCGCACCAGACGGCAGAGAACAGCTCAGGATGCTGCGTGAAGGAGGCGCCCATCAGCAGGCCTCCGTTGGAACGGCCGGTGATGGCGAAGTGCTCGGGCGAGGTGTATTTGTTGTCGATGAGGTAGTGAACCGCGCCGAACCAGTCGTCGAAGACGTTCTGCTTCTTCTCGAACATTCCCTGCTCGTGCCAGCTCTCGCCATACTCGCCACCGCCACGCATGTTGGGAACCGCGAACCAACCGCCTTGCTGGAGCCACCAGGCCCAGGCGGGATTCCAGGCCGGCGTCTCGCTTAGGTTGAAGCCTCCGTAGCCGGTCATTAATAGACGGGCGGATCCGTCCTGCGGCAGGCCTTTTTTTCCGGCGATGAACATGGGGATCTGCGTGCCGTCCGTTGATTTGTAGAAGACCTGCTTGAGTTCGTACTGAGCGGTGTCGAAGGGGGTTTTGGGCTGCGCAAAGACTTCGCGTTTGCCGGTCGCAGTGTCGATGCGATAGAGGGTGGGCGGCTGAATCCAGGATTCGAAACTGAAGAAGCCGTAGCGGTCGGTGGTGCGGCCGGCTACACCGGAAGCGGATCCGATGCCCTCAAGATCAACCTGTCCTGCCGGCTTTCCATCGAGCGTGTAAACGCTGATCTCGGACTTCACATCGTGGAGGCGCTTGACGTAGATCTTGTCGCCAACGATGGAAAATGTTTCGAGAACGTCTTTGCCTTCGGGAACGATGGTTTTCCAGGCTTCGGGCATGATGCCGGGATCGGCGCGCAAGATGCGGCCGTCGGGCGAGCTGTAGTCGGTGCGGACATACCATGCGCCTTTGGCGTAGATGGTGGAGAAGCGCGAGTCCAATCCCCAGACGAGAACTTCGAAGGGCGAACCAGGCTTGGTGAGATCGCGGAAACAGATGTCGACGCGTTTGGCCGGCACGCCGCGCTCGATGGTGATAACGAGGTAGCGCGCGTCATCAGTGATCTGCGCGCGGAAAGTATCGATAGGGCCGAGCAGTTCGCCGTGAAACTCGCGGCCGAAGATCAGCTTGTCGTCGGCTGTGCGTGTGCCGATGGTGTGCAGGTAGAGCAGCGTGCCTTTGCGGTCGGTGCGCGCGTAGTAGAGACTCTTTCCGTCGGGAGAGAAATCGAGCGAGTAGTAAAGGCCCGAGGGAATTTCGTCTTCGAGGGGCTTCTTTTTCACGATGCTGAAGATGCGAACTGTGGCCTCGTCTGCGCCTCCCTGGCGGACCTGGTAGGCGAGGAGCATGCCATCGCGCGAGACGGCGGCAAGACGCACTGACGTGTTGGGGTCGCGGCTGAACGCAGCGGGATCGATCAAGCGCTGGTCTTTCGGCGCTGCGGGCTGGCCTTTCAAGGCTGAGACCATCAAGCCGTGGCGCACGTAGATGGAAGCCTGCTCTTCGCCGGCGAGACGCTTCATGAAGTAATAGTTGCCGGCGCGCTGGATGGGGATTGTCCAGCGGGAGGTGTGTTCGAGCGGGTCTAGGTCGTCGAGGGCCTGGTTGTGGATGGCGTCCTGTCTCAGGTAGCGGGTTGTATAGACGTTCTCTTCGTTAATAAAGGCGCGGGTCTCGGTGCTTTTGGCGTCTTCAAGCCAGCGGTAGTTGTCGGTGATTTTTGTTCCGAAGTAGTTGTCGATGACGGGATCGGATTCGGCGACGGGAGGCGCGGAGAGAGTGATGCCGTCACGGCTGTGGATGGACTGGGCAGCCGAGTGGGTGGCGAGCAGAACGATGAAGAGGAACAAAACACCAGCGGGACGCCGCATCGAGAACCCCCTGCCAGACAGGATACTCGGGGGAAATGGGCCAATGCGCGCTGGAATCTGCGCAGAACGAACAGTCAGTTGACGCCGTTGGGACCGCGCGTGTGTTGCATGCGCAATGCGACCCACCGACATCTGCAACCCCGGTAGAATCGACAGGAGTGAAAGACTCATTGCCAACCCAACCGCGCGCGGGCGCTCCTTCAGCGCTGACACGCGCGCTGCATGCGCTGCGGCCTTCGCATGCGCATTCGGCCTTTAGCGCGACGGTGGTGCTGATGGCGTCGGTATTTTTGTCGCGCATCATCGGGTTGGTGCGGGTGAAGTACATTGCATGGCTTCTGGGAAGCGGGATGAAGGCCGATGCGCTGAACGCGGCGTTCGTGCTGCCGGATATGATCTCGTACTTTCTGGTGGGCGGCGCAGCGTCGATCACGTTTGTCACGATCCTTACGCGCTATCGCGAAACAGGGCGCGAGAAGGAGGGCGAACGCTCGCTCTCGGTGATTCTGACCACGATGTACCTGGTGCTCGGCGCGGCCATCGTGCTCGGAGAGATTCTGGCGCCTCTATTTGTCAGCTTGCAATTCAATGGATTTGACGCAGAGAAAGCGGCGCTTTGCGTCAAGCTCACGCGCATTCTGCTGCCGGCGCAGTTGTTCTTTTTTGCGGGAGGCGTATTTGGCGCAGTGCTGCTGGTGCGCAAGCAGTTCACTGTGCAGGCGGTTTCGCCGCTGATCTATAACCTGGGAACGATTGTTGGCGGCTTGCTGCTAGTGAAGCAGTTCGACGTGTCTTCGCTGGCAATCGGGACTGTGGCGGGCGCGTTCTTCGGTCCATTTTTTCTTAACTGGCTGTTTGCGCGGCGGGCGGGTGCGCACTACAGGCCGATTCTCGACTGGCACGATGAGGGACTACGCGAATGGGTGCGGTTATCGTTGCCGCTCATGGCGGGCGTTTCGCTGGTGACGGCGGATAACTGGATCATTGCGCACTTCGCCTCGAAGATCGGTGGCGCAGTGTCGGAGTTCAACTACGCCAAGCAGTTTTTCACGGCGCCCATGGCGGTGCTGGCCCAGGCTGCCGGAGCCGCATCGATGCCGTTTTTCGCAAGCTTGTGGGCGAAACAGAGCCGATTTGAATTTGCCGGCGTGGTCGCGGACTCGGTTTCGCGCGTCTCCTGCATGGGATTGCTGGCGGCATCGGGGATGATCGCGCTGGGCAAGCCGGCGATTGACCTGGTGTTTACGGGCGGCCGCTTCACGGCCAGCGATGCGAGCCAGTGCGCAGCTTATTTCGCGGTTTTCTCGATATCGCTGTTCTTGTGGTCGGCGCAGGCTATCTACTCGCGGGCATTTTATGCAGCGGGCAATACGATTGTGCCCATGGCGGCTGGAACCATCGTGACAGTGGTTTCGCTCCCGATTTATGTTGGACTGTTTCACGCATTCGGTGCGATGGGACTGGCCTTTGCGTCTGACATCGGGATCGCGATGCAGACACTGGCGATTGCCGGTCTGCTGCATCGGCGGCACATGGTGTCGCTGGCGAGCCTCGACTATCGCGAATTAGGTCGATGCGTGGCCGCGGCGCTGACAGGCGGAGCTGTCACCTGGATCGTGTTTTCGTGGATGGCGGGAGAACTGATCCAGAGAATGCACCTGGCGGGCCATCGCCGTTTGAATGATGGCGTGGTACTGGTCGCGGGCGGGCTGCTTTGGGCGGCGGTTTCGATGGCTGTGCTGAAGAGGACGGGATCGGAATTGCCGCAGGTGATGATGAAACGGCTGCGGCTGGCGTGATTCTCTCAAAAACCCCAATCTTCAAAGCAGGAATCTGAAGTTTCAGATTTCCCAGGATTCAAAACCGAGATATGGGGCACCCATGGTCAAATGTGGGCCTCCCGCCCACCAGAGTTGAGGTCAAGCATTGGTGAGACCCGGACCACCCGCCCCCGCTGAAACATTCTGGAGAGATTTATCAAGCCACAGCTCGTACCAGTCCAGAAATCCCATCCTATTTCCATGTTCATCGACCTCGGGGAAAATTCCTTCTCCGGTGGCTTGGCTGTCCCGCCACACTTCCCCTTCGCATGATCCACAAACAATCAGAAAGATGCGAATTGCACATCCGCAATGGCAAAGATAGAGAGCGCCCGGAAGGAACACTCCAACATACTTTCCACCTTTATCCCATTCCACGCCTTCCAAATCTCCTATGCTGAGGCCCCGCTCCCACTCATCTGGATTTAAGGAAGATGTCCACAGGAATGGCTTTCCATTGGACCCGTAAGCCTCGAAGCCGACGCGATGAGCGGGCACAGACCCTTCCGAGGGCAGGTCAGCTCAGGGAGAGTTGAGTGCGCCACCCGCCAACATATCGATACCCCGGTCCCCAAACGCGAGGGACCGGGGGCACCCTCATCGTGTCCGGGAAAGGTCCCCGGACCGGAGCCACGCGCCACGACTGAAGTCGTGCCCTGTTACAAGACTCGAGTGTGAATGGGTTCTCCGCAGTCTGATGAAGCCCGTTTGCTGCCAGAACACAATTCGTGAGGCTGCAGCCTGAGGCTCATTGCGACGAGAATTCCGTGCGAAGCACACAAAGGCAATAAAGCACCGAGACCCCTGCCGCGACAGGGGTCTTTGTGGTCAGAGAGAGCGGCAGCGCGCTACGAGTGCACTGCGACTTTGGCGGGCTCGGACGGCACGGCGGTCGGCTTCGAATCCGGCTTGCGGATGTCGATGCCGCCCTTGAAGAATGCGCCGTCTTCAATGCTGATGCGGGCCGCTGCGACGTCGCCGGTGAGGGCGCCTTCGGCACGGATATCAACGCGGTCGGTGGCGTTGACGTTGCCCTTGAGCTTGCCGAGAACAACGATTTCGCGGGCATTGATGCTGGCCGTGACGTTGCCGTTCTTGCCCACTGTAACGCGATTGCCGGGAATGCTGATGCTGCCCTCGACCTTGCCATCGATGAACAGGGATTCGGTTCCGGTAATCTCGCCCTTGATGGAGAGACCCTTGCTGATGCTGGCTTGCTCGCCGACAGACGATGATGCGGCCGGGCGTGGCGTTTCAAGAGTAGGTGCCACCGGCGTGGGGCGAGCGGGCTCGGGGGTCGAAGTCGGGGAGGGTGATTGTCCTTGCTGGGTGGGTTTCCACATAGCGCTCAAAACTATTCCTTTTCTGTCCTGACGGGACTTAGGTGGTGCCAAGGCAGGGACCACAGAGGTGGACCCAAAGACTTAAGATTCCCGGACGGGCGCCCGGATAATGGTGAGCACGTGCGTCCGCATATGATTTCTGTCCTTGCTCGGTCTTACCAAGCATGGTTGTTGCCGTTATTGTAAGACGACGGGGCAAAATTGCACGAATGTGGAGATTACCGTAGTTTTCCGGTTGCCATCTCTGACAACAGGCGGAAGCGAAAAACCCTGTGAATTGAGGCGATTTACCTAGAATCCCCAAAGTGAGGACCGAAACATGCAGGGTTGTGCCCGTTTTCCCCTGGTTGTGTGTGGAGTGATTGCGTCGCTGGCGATGAGTTTGTGCGCCCAGCAGGCTGCGGACTCCGGACCGTTCGACGTCGTGATCCTGCATGGACACATCCTCGATGGCACGGGATCGCCGTGGTACGCGGGCGATGTGGGGATTCGAAACGGACATATTGCCGCGATCGGAGACCTGGGAAGCGCGCCGACAAAGCAGAAGATCGACGCGCAGGGAAAGATCGTGGCACCGGGATTCATCGACATGCTGGGGCAGTCGGAGCTGACCATCCTGGTCGACCCGCGACTGCCCTCGAAGATTTACCAGGGCATCACGACGGAGATTACGGGCGAAGGCGGCTCGGTGGCGCCGGCGAATGACGCGATGCGGGCGGCGGATCGCGCGGGCTACGCGCACCTGGGCATCACGCCGGACTGGCGGACACTGCGCGAATACTTTGCGCGGCTTGAGAAGCAGGGGATGGGCATCAACCTGGCGACGTATGTGGGTGCCACTTCGGTACGACGTATGGTGCTGGGCGACGCGAACGTGCAGCCGACACCGGCTCAACTCGACCAGATGAAGGCGCTGGTGGACCAGGCGATGCGCGATGGCGCGGTAGGCCTGTCAACGGCGTTGCAGTACACGCCTGCGCCCTATGCGAAGACCGAAGAACTGATTGCGCTGGCGCGCGAGGCGTCAAAATACGGCGGCATCTATGCGACCCACATGCGCAGCGAGGGCGATACGGTGCTGGAGTCGATTGACGAGGCAACGCGGATCGGGCGCGAGGCACAGATTCCGGTAGAAATCTGGCATCTCAAGGCAGCGGGCAAGGCAAACTGGGGCAAGATGCCGCAGATTGTGGCGCGCATCGATGCGGCGCGGGCCGCGGGCGTCGATGTGAGTGCGAATACCTATGCGTACACGGCGTGGTTCAACACGTTTTCAGCTTTCGTACCACCATGGGCGCATGATGGCGGCGATACGAAGCTGGTGGAGCGGCTCAAGGATCCGGCGATGCGGGTGCGGATTCGCAAAGACATGACGAGCAGCGGGAAGGATTCGGCAGGCGAGAACTGGGACAACGAGTGGCAGGAGACCCCGGGTCCCGAGGCGATTCTGATTGCGGTGGTGCAGAATCCGGAGCTGGTGCCGCTGCAGGGAAAAAAGCTATCGGAGGTGGCGGCGTTGTGGCATGAGGACGCAATTGATGCGCTCTTCGATGTGCTGATCAAGGACAAGGCGTTCACCGAGGTTGCGGTCTTCGGGATGGACGAACCGGATGTGAAACTGGCACTGAAACAGCCGTGGGTCTCGATTGACAACGATTCGCAGGGAACTTCGCCGGAAGGGCTGCTGGCGGGCGAGCACCCGCATCCACGGGCGTATGGGACGTTTCCGCGGATTCTGCGGAAGTATGTGCGCGAGGAGAAGGAGTTGACGCTGGCCGATGCGATTCGCAAGTTTTCGGCGCTGCCGGCGCAGCGGATGCGGCTGACCGATCGCGGCGTGCTGAAGCAGGGGATGTGGGGCGATGTGGTGGTCTTCGATCCAGAGAAGATCACAGACAAGGCGACGTTTGAAGAGCCGAACCAGTTGTCGGTGGGAATGGAGTACGTGCTGGTGAATGGGGTGCCGGTGATTGCGGAGGGGAAGATGACGGGGGCGCTTCCGGGGAAGGTGCTTCGGGGAAGTGGGTACGTGCCGTAGTCTGGGACTTCATCGCGTCGATTTCGGCCTCAAACTCATCTCTTCATTGGAACGGAATAATACATACTTCATGAGCCATCCTCTTTTTTCGCCTTTTCAGCTGCGTTCTGTTGTGTTTCCCAATCGCATTGGAGTTTCGCCGATGTGCGAGTACTCGTCGGTGGACGGGTTCGCGAATGACTGGCACCTGGTGCACCTGGGCTGCCGCGCTCAGGGTGGCGCGGGGTTGGTGATGACGGAGGCTTCGGCGGTGACGCCGGAGGGCCGCATCTCGTCGGCCGACCTGGGCATCTGGAAGGACGAGCACATTGCAAAACTCGAGCAGATCGCGCAGTTCATTCATACGCAGGGCTCGCGGGCGGGCGTGCAACTGGCCCACGCTGGGCGCAAGGGCAGCATGACAGCTCCGTTTGGTGGTGAGCGTCTGCTGACGCCAGCGGAAGGGCGCTGGGAGCCGCTGGGGCCTAGCCCGATTGCGTTTTCGCCGACTTATGCTGTGCCGAAAGAACTGGATGAGGCGGAGATTGCGGGGGTGGTCAGAGCATTTGCCGATGCGGCAAAGCGAGCCGACAATGCCGGGTTCGACGTGGTTGAGATTCATGCAGCGCATGGCTACCTGCTGCACGAGTTTCTTTCGCCGCTGGCCAACCAGCGCACCGATCAGTACGGCGGCAGTTTCGACAATCGTATCCGGCTGCTGCTGGAGGGGGTCGATGCGGTTCGGGCAGCGTGGCCCGAGCACCTGCCGCTGTTTGTGCGCATTTCTGCGACGGACTGGGCTGAGGGTGGGTGGTCGCCGGACGAGTCGGTCGAGCTCGCACGGCGGCTGCGCGAGCACGGCGTCGATCTCGTGGATGTTTCATCGGGCGGGCAAGTTCCTAACGCCAAGATTCCGGTTGGGCCGGGGTTCCAGGTGCCGTTTGCGGCGCGAATCCGCAACGAAGCCGGAATTCCGACGGCTGCCGTGGGGATGATTACCCAGCCTCAACAGGCTAATGACATCGTCGCAAAAGCCGAAGCTGACATTGTGCTGCTGGCGCGGGAGATGTTGCGAGATCCCTACTGGCCCCTGCATGCTGCCGCGGCGCTTGGCGAAACGGCGAGTTGGCCGGTGCAATATTTGCGCGCTGCGCCGCAGGGATCGACGGCGCGGCAGTCGATTGAGCGGCCAAAGTAGCGGAAAAACCGGTGATTGTGGCCCGATTTTCAACAAGATTCGGCATCTTCTGAGGGTCAAGCCGCGCATTTTGCTTCACTTCGGCTGCAATTGGTGGCCTATACTGCGTCTAAGCAGTGATCCCGCGCACCCTGCGGGCCTTCTGTATTTGCTATGGCATCGCACCCATCCCCGAAGCGCGCTGTTGAAACCACGACTATCCCTGACCGTCTTTATTTCAAAATCGGGGATGTTGCGCGCATTCTCAAAGTCGAGCCCTATGTGCTGCGCTTCTGGGAGTCGCAGTTTCCGCAGCTAAAGCCGAACAAAAGCGGCACCGGGCAGCGCCTGTACCGCAAGCGCGATGTCGAGGTCGCGGTCGAAATCAAAAGGCTTGTCTACGGCCAGGGCTATACACTGTCTGGCGCCCGACAGGCCCTGGGACAAGCGAAACGGGCTGAATCTCAGGCTGCCGTTGCTGCTCCGGCACCAAGTCACACCCAGGCGCCCGCGACAACCGTTGGAAAGAAGCGCGATAAGGTGGCCGAGGTCGTTGTCCGCGCGCGCGCTGAGTTGCGCGAGATTGCCGCAATGCTGGCATCGCCGGGGAGCGCTGCCACGCCGCCCTTGCAATCGCTGCGTCGCCGTACGCGTTCGTCGCCGGCGGAGAGTGTCTCCGGCTCGCTGTTCGACGCGTAACTCTCGGTTCGAAGCGCCCATGGTCGGAATCCGCTAATTTGAATTGGCCTCCAATTCCACTTTCTGCGGTATGGCGATATTCTCTTCGATTGCTTACCGCGAAGTGTGATGGTCCTGATCAATGCCACGACGGCTTACCCCAGGAAGATGCTGAGCCATAGCCTGTCTGCAATCCTCGGGGATCATGCGCGCGACGGCTAACAATCAAGTGACATTACACTGACCGTCGACTGACACTTGTCATTGCCGAAAACCATAACTTCGAGTAATGAGATTGGTATTCGCGGCGATTGCCGCGCTCATCCATATTCCACTTTTTCTCAGCATCGGTCTTCGCGGGCTGGCGTTCCCTTCCAGCAGGCTCGAAAACCCACTTGCCGCCGAGGAGAGCGCATGACGCCCAGAACAGGCCAAGTCCGCAAAACTCTTACACCTGGGCGATCGAATCCCTTCGATGTTGCAGGGCTCGAAGCCAGCCTGCAAGTATGCGCCAACGTCCTCGGAGTTCCGGTGAATGCGCTCGATATGGAGACTGCCCTCACGCATATCGAGCATGCTCTAAGCGTCCGCAGGAGAGGCTACATCTGTATGGCTGCAGTGCACGGCATTATGGAAGCGCAGCGAAAACCAGAAGTGTTGAAGGCCTACACCGAGTCGTTCATGACTCTTCCCGACGGAAGGCCGACGGTGTGGGTGGGAAGATTGCAGGGCCTTCAACAGATGGAGCAGGTTAGCGGCCCCGAGGTGATGCTTGAAGTTTTCCGACGGAGAGCCTTTGACCCATACACGCATTTTCTGTATGGCGGCAAACCCGGCGTTGCACAAGAACTCGCCGACAGGCTGTCCCGGCAATTTCCGTGGGCACGCATTGTCGGCACGTATACTCCGCCGTTCCGCGAGTTGCAACTGCAGGAAGAGCGGCAATTGATTACGACACTGCGCAGGCTGAACCCCTCTTTCGTGTGGGTCGGGATTAGTTCGCCGCGCCAGGAATTATTCATGCATAGGTACCTGCCTCATTTCCCAACCACGCTCATGCTGGGTGTGGGAGCGGCATTCGACTATCACACGGGAAGAATCCGAGACAGCGCAGATTGGATCAAGCGCGCAGGGCTGCAATGGCTTCATCGCCTCATGCAGGATCCGAAGCATCTACTGTGGCGGTATCTGCGCACCAACCCTGCATTTCTCTGGCAAATCGGCCTGCAATTGACTGGCCTGCGGAACTACGCGATCCCCGGCGAATTCAACCTCCGGGACGAAGGAACAAATTCACGATAGCAATCCGTCCGTCGACCTTTGCACTCGGGGATGCGGTTAATAGGGGGGCTTCGCGTCGCGATCGTAGGGTTGACCGTACATAGTGGTGTGGGGCGTGGCCTTGAGCAGCACGGGCGGAGCCTCAATTACTCCCAGATCGCCCGAGTCCGGTGTTACGCGAACGCGGCGAACCATGCGATTGAGAAGGGGTTGCGCGATGCCTTCGATCCAAACGTGCAACTCGTATTCCCCTTGCGGCACATGGACGATGTGAAAGCTTCCACCAGAATCGGCAGTCGAAAACAGACTTGTCGACAGGGTGAGAACCACCGCACTCATTTCGGGATGAATGTTGCAAAAGATATAGGAGACGCCTTCGCGAGAGAACGTCACTGATTTTGTGGAGCCAGCTTCGTAAAGCCCGAGATCGAACCGCTTTCCGTCAAACAGTGAGAACACATTATGAAAAAACGGGTCCCTGTTCGGAAAGTCTACGATGCTGCCCACGGGAATCACGAGAAGGTGGGGCTTAAACTCGCGGTTCTTCTGCAATAGGGTGTAGTGCTGGTCGGGAAGAAATGGCGATGCAGGCGTTTGCGGCAAAGGGGCAAGCCACGCAACGGCAGAGGGTAGCGCGCGTTTTGTCTCGTGCTTCGGAGATTCGATCCGCAGATGCACATCGACTGTCGGCTCATTCTGTGCGTCAGCAACAGATGTGAAAAGGGCGAATCCGACAATTGATATGCATATCAGTCGTCCTCGCATCAGAAGCTGTACCCCGTTGCAATTCCGATGATATGGCCTGTCGTGGAGTAATTGTTCACCGGCGAGCTTTGCAGATGGCGATACTCGAGCGAAAACGTCAGGTAGGCGCTCGGACGATAAATCACATTGCCTGTATAGGTGAGACTGCGCGCCAGGTTCAAGTAATATGCCGTGACACTCCCAGCATAGGGGCGGAGCTCCGATGCTGGCACCTGATCTGTCCCCAGCGCGGCGTTGAATTCGAGCTGCTGGTTGACTCGGGCCTTGAATTGCGTCCATCCGCCAAGGGCGTGGAGGTTTTCGAAGGAATACCCTATCGGAGAAAGTGGATCAGGCGCAATTACGTAGTCCTTGAATGCGCCGCCTCCAAGTCCACCGAGGGCGGCGCCCCAGTAACCGCTACCACTAATTGCAGCATGTGCGGCAAGGGGAATACGGTAATCGAGCGTGCCTGCCCACGAATTGAAGCGCGTTCCTCCAATTGACTGGTGCGGAACAAAGAGTCCGCCTGCGCCAAGTTGAAGCCCGGAATCTTCGGCGCCGCCAAGAAGCGCGAGCCTGCCTTCCGCACCTGGCCAACGACTCATTTCCGCAGTTGTCGGTGTCGTGATCGGCGTAGTGGATGAGCTCGACCCGGCATAGATCTGCACCGGATTCATCACATCAATCAAGGCTGCCTGCGTGCGAAACCGTTGCGCACCCGGCAAAGGAAAGTCCTGCCTTACTCCGACTTGAGGGTTCCATGTCCAGAGATTTCCCGACCAACCAAGAGCAGGAACGGCTACCGCGGTAAACGATGTGGGCGTGTTGGGACTCACGATCGGACGATCCAGGGCAAAGAATACCTGCGTGTGATCCCATTCCAGATCGGCGTGGGCGGTACGAAGCCGGAGCAATCCCTCTGGGTACGCATTCGCCGTGGTCCCGGCTGAAACTGCCCCACCATCGAAATCGACCCGTACATCTGCGTGCGTTTGAGCGTTGAACAGGTGAGGCCCTCGCGCATCAAGGCCCAGCACGGTCTGCCGCATCGACGCTCCCGTACTGCCTCCCCCTGCAAGAACGATCGATGGCGAGATCGGATTATCCACGAGGGCGGTATTCACGAACCCGGTCAGGAGCACCAGGCCGCTGACCTTCAGCGGGAATTTCGACTCGCTTTCGACTTTGGCCTGTTCGTGCGTGGCGATCTGCGTTTGCTCGAGCGCCTGCTGTTCGCGAATCTGATCGACCGCAGCCGAGAGCCGCGCGGAATCAGATTCGGAGGCTCCCGGGTTTGCCGAGGCAATCTGCTGCTGAAGCGCCGTCATCTGCGCCCGCAATTCATCGAGCTCACGCTGAGACTGCTCGATCTGTTTCTGAGCCTTGCTTAGCGCGTCTGTAAGCTGTCGCACCTTCACTTCGAGGCTCTCATCCGCTGCCGGCTGGCTCTGCGCAAGGCTGCAGGCTGCGCTTAACCAGAGACCAAGCATCGCTCGTCCGGCGATTCGAATAATCCATTCGATTTTTTTGGCACGTGCGCGAAGCTGGCTCATCCCGCTGCCCACCTTCTTTGACTGGAATCTTCTGGCGCCGTTTGCTGTTCGATTCCCCGGTCGATTGTCATGCGAAATATTGTTTCACCGGGTCCTGTTGTTACCAGCAAGACTTCGCCGCCATGTTCGGCAGCTACGCAGTGCGCAAGCGTAAGTCCGAGCCCTGAGCCCTTCTGCTTGCCCTCGCTGACGAAAGGCTGAAACAGGCTGTTGCGAATGCTCTCGGGAACGCCGGGACCGTTATCTTCCACCTCGATAACGATCATCCCGTCATGAATATCGAGGCGGGCCCGGACGCGCGCCTCGCCTTCGCCGGTTCTCGCTGACTGGCAGGCATTCAGGAGCAGGTTGTAGATCGCCCTTTCGACTTGCTTTGCGTCAACCAGCGCAGGCGTCTCCGCAGGATCGCAATGCGTCGCGGTCAACTGAACTCCAGCAGCATCAGGATGGGCGCGAAGCAGCGTGAGGGCGCGCTCAAACAGAGCCGAAACCAACTCGTGAGAACGCCGTATTGCTTCGCCGGTCCTGCTGAAGATCAGCATCGACTCGATGAGCTCGGTGGTGCCGTGCACCGCAGTACGGATATCGCCCAGGATTTCAGTCCGCTCCTGTTCCGACAATGGCGATGACGCCAGAAACTCAGAATTGGCATAAACGCTGGCAAGATAGTGACGCAGGTCATGCGAAACCGAACTTGCCATTCGGCCGATCGTAGCGAGCCGCTCAGACTCCAAAAGAGCGTGGTTAGTGCGAAGGATCTCATCGCGCATCTTCTCAAATGACAGACTCAGCTCACGTACCTCGCGGGTTCCGTCATTGGGCAGCAGGTGGGCACTGTCTCCAACGCCGAAGGCGCGTACGCCAGTCGCGAGTTCTTCGAGCGGTCGAGTAACGATGCGCGACAGCCAAATCATTAATAGTGTTCCAACGATCAGCGCGAGCAATCCCGCGATCAACACGAGCCGGTCGATTTGATGGATCGATTTTTCTGCCTGTTCAAACGATTTCAATACGACCAGGCGCAGCGGAACGGGCGCACTGAGATCGCGTGTAGCGGCAATGAAGCGTTGGTCGCCAACCTTGATCGTGACCGGCGCGTCTGGCTCTGAACCTGAGGTTGCCGGCCATTGAGAAATCTGCTGCAATACAGGTCCGTCCAGCGTGCTCGCAAGGGAGTGTCCATTGCTCAGAAATGCAGTTTCAACGCTGGTCGCCTCACCAATCTGCCGCAGCAGATCAGGGCCAATCTCGAATCCGCTGATCACGTATCCCAGCAGGACTCCATCTTGCGCGCTGCCAAAGAAGAGCGGATGAGACGAGCACGCGTAGAGACGATCGGAGCTGACCAAGTATCGAAAGGTCGGCCTGGCAAATAATGGTTGGAGGTCCTGGGCCAGCGGTCCGGCATCGCGCAGACCCCTGGCATATGCCGCCACCACGTGCCCCTGGTTGTCTGCCAAGGCGAACAGATCGCTATCGCTCACCTTCCAGAACTCAACCCCGGCATCCTCGATGGTCCGCTTATCGCTGGTCGTCATCAGCGCTTTAAGGCTGGGCAGATCAGCCAGAAGAGCATTTTCGCGCTCCAGCGCACTCAGTCGCTGCGCCTCGAGGTTTTGAAATGTGGTAACGGAGTGAGCGAGATCTTTCGAGAGATCCTGGGTAACCTGGCTTTCGAGCTGGTGGCGAACGATGAGGAGACTGCCGAACGTTGCGCTCGCAATGATCAACGCCATTGCGGCGACCAGCAGCATGCGGGTCCGAATCCCTTTGCTCTCGCCCATGCCCGCTTACTCCTGGTGCGCTTCGAGACCGCCCAACTTGTTAGCTTCCGGGTACAAACTTGTAGCCGGCCCCATAGATTGTAAGCATGTGCTTAGGATTTGCCGGATCGGGCTCAAGCTTTTGCCTGAGCTTCAGAATCTGGTTATCCACGGTGCGGGTGGTCGGGTACGAATTGTATCCCCACACTTCGTTCAGCAGGAGCTCCCGGCTCAATACGCGTTCCGGATTTTCAGTAAAGAACCGCAGCAGCTTGAACTCATGGGATGTGAGCACGATGGGTTCGCCTGCTCGTTTCGCTGTCATCTTCTCGAAATCTAGCTCGCACTCGCCAAAGCGGTAGAGAGCGGACCTTGAGGGGCGCTTCCGACGTCGTATTGCCGCCTGAACCCGCGCCATCAACTCACGCGGGCTGAACGGTTTGGTCACGTAATCATCCGCGCCAAGCTCCAGGAGAAGGACCTTATCTACAACCTCTGTGATCGCGCTGAGCACGATGACTGGCGTCTCAGGCGATAGGGTCTTCATTTTCTGGCAAAGCTCTCTACCCGAAATCTGGGGCAAAATCAGGTCGAGCACGACGGCTACAGGCTGCCGAGCGCGAAACAGCTCGAGCCCCATTTTCCCGTCCCCGGCAATTTCGGTCGCATAGCTCTCTTCCATGAAGATCCGCGAGAGAACTTTCTGCATCCTCGGATCATCCTCAACGACCAAAATCATTCCGAGTTCAGGGTTCGGCGCCGGTCGTTCCGCGATACCTTCCAGAAGCAGCTCCTGATGATTCACCATATATTTCATTTTGCCCTTCGAACTGGCCCTAAACAAGCAAATCAACACAAATTACAATTGTTTGACATTCTTTGACATTTCTCGCTTGGGACAGGTTGAGGTTGGCAACTTGCCTGCAAGAGCCGTCACAGTCTATGGGGCGATATACCGCACCTCACTTGAAGCACCCAAAAGTCGTTGAAACAGGTGGGTATGACAGCCTGCTGCTTGGAATGATCTGACAATTTTCGGGGAATTGGACGTCACTGGCTTGCTGCCCAATTGAACAGGAACGGGGCGGATGCCGATTGCTTTTCGGTTTGGCGAAAAAATTCCTCTCTTGCCCGAAATCCAAGTCAAATCCGACGTGGCGGCTGCTACCCTTGGGCGGATTTCAAGGGTTGGGGTGCTTCGGGATCAGCAGTTTCGAGCGAAATTGCCCCGGCGCGAATAGAGCGATCATCGAGTGGGATTGCCGCGGGATTTGTGAAGCTGAGCACGCCGCCAGCCACTCTTTATCGCGGGTTGCACATGGAAGCTGGCGGAAGCGCGTGTGAGTCGAACACACCGTCGCCCGTTAAGGACGACCGCCGGTTTTGAAGACCGGGAGGATCACCGGAGCCTAAGCACTTCCGTCTTATGACTCTCTCACATGCTATCTTGCCCAGGTTGCGAGGCACGGATGGATGATAAGAATGGAAGGACATGGGCTTGGATCAAACACAATCGGTTCGCTTGACACAGCAGGTAAAGGCCGGCGGATGCGCCAGCAAACTCCCAGCCGGAACTCTCCGACAGGTGCTTTCCACGCTGCCGACGCAGGCCGACCCGAATCTACTTGTTGGATTTGAGACTTCCGACGATGCAGGCATCTACCGTATCGGTCCGGGAATGGCGCTGGTGCAGACCGTCGACTTTTTCACTCCGCTGGTGGATGACCCATTCACTTTCGGTCAGATTGCGGCGACGAATGCTCTCAGCGATGTTTATGCGATGGGAGGCCGCCCGCTGACTGCTCTCGCGATCGTTTGCTTCCCACAGGACGCCGCCCTTGAAATCCTCGAGCAGATCATGCGTGGAGGGTTGTCGAAGATGGCCGAGACAAGATGCGTTGTGGTGGGTGGGCACTCCGTTCGCGATGCCGAGATGAAATTCGGCTATGCGGTAACGGGTCTTGTCGATCCGGGACGCGTTTATACGAACGCCGGAGCGCTTCCCGGGGATATTCTCATTCTCACCAAGCCCATCGGCACTGGCGTTATCACGACTGCCCTCAAGCAGGGAAAGTCTGAAGCAGCCTGGGTGGAGCGCGCCATTCGTTCCATGACAACACTGAACGGCACCGCCTCCACCATTGCCATCGGTTGTCCCGGCGTCCATGCAATCACCGACATCACCGGCTTTGGGCTCATGGGTCACGGACGCGAGATGGCTTTTGGCAGTGGCGTCACGCTGGAAATCGAAACCGATAAGGTACCTCTCATCGAGGGCGCACTCGATGCAGTGGGCGCCGGCGCGATTCCCGGCGGTCTGCTTGCAAACCGCGACTTTGCCGAGTGTGTAGTCGCGGATTCTCCCGGGAGCCGCATCCCGGATGACCTCCGTGCTTTGCTCTATGACCCGCAGACATCGGGCGGACTTCTGATATCTGTTGCCGCCGAAGATGCGCCAACATTGCTCGCGGCGCTCTTGAATGCCGGCCTTCCTGCGGCAGCCATCGGGCGCGTCTCAGGCGCGTATACCCCGGGTGCTGGTGCCTCGGCGATCCATCTGCGATGATGAGCTACTGAATCTGAGAATTTCGCAATGGCCATTCACGATCTGCAACACGAAGATGAAACGCTTCAAAAGCTCTTTCGCGAGCTGCCGTCAATCAACGAAGTCTTGTTGATTCCTGCATGCCGCTCTCTGCTCGACAAGCACCCGCACGGCGCTGTGTTGCGTGCGGCCCGCGAGGCTCTCGCCGCACTGCGCACAGAGACTTCCGCCGGGTTGCATTCAGAATCGAGCCTGAAGAAAAGCATCGCCCTGCTGCCCGAAGAAATTGCCAACCGCCTCGCAGCTGGTGCCCAATACTCACTTCGCCCCGTCGTCAATGCAACCGGCGTAATTCTCCACACCAACCTCGGCCGCGCTCCATTGAGCGCCGGAGCTCTTCGTCACGTGGTTGAAGTAGCACAGGATTACTGCAACCTTGAGTTCGACCTTGAAACTGGCTTGCGGAGCCGCAGGGACTCTCACGTTGAATCCCTTGTGTTGCGCGCCCTGGGCGCGGCCAACGCGCCTGCAGCTGATGCCGATCGACACGGCGTCATCATCGTGAACAATTGCGCCGCAGCCACGATGCTGGCGCTGAACTCGCTGGCCGAAAAGTCTGAAGTCATCGTCTCTCGCGGTGAACTTGTCGAGATCGGCGGAGGATTCCGCATCCCTGAGATTCTTGAGAAATCCGGCGCAATTCTCAAAGAGGTCGGCACAACCAACCGCACCCGACTCGCCGATTATGAAAGCGCAATCGGTCCCGGCACAGGCCTCCTGCTTCGCGTGCATCGGTCGAACTTCAGCATCGAAGGATTTACCGAGCGCCCATCGTTGAAGGAACTGGTCGAGCTTTCAAAACGTGCAGGCATACCCTTGTTTGAGGATCAGGGCACCGGCCTTCTTTCCTCGCTTGAGCGTTTCGGGATCAGCGGGGAACCCAGCTTGCTTCAGTCCTTTGAGAGCGGCGTGGGCCTTATTGCCACCAGCGGAGACAAGTTGCTGGGCGGCCCCCAATGCGGCATTCTCGTCGGCAGAATCGATCTGATTGACCGCATCCGAAAGAACCCACTCCTCCGGGCTTTGCGGGTTGACAAGCTCACCTACGCGGCGCTCGAGGCAACGTTGCTGGAGCATCTTTCTGAGGAAACGAGTTCCATTCCCGTTGAACGCATGCTCGGTGTTCGGCCTGAGGATCTGATGCGGCGTTGCCGCGAAATCACAGGGCGCATCACTTCCTCTCAACTGGTTTTTGACGTCGTTCCAGTCTCCAGTCTCGTCGGTGGAGGCACCGCACCCAAGGCTACTCTGCAAAGCTGCGCGATCTCTCTGCGACACGCATCTCTACCAGCCGCGGATGTGCTCGCAAGTCTTCGCAGGCTAGAACCACCGATCATTGGCCGGGTTTCTGACGATGCGGTTCTGCTGGATCTTCGCACGATACCTCCCGAATTCGATGAGGAACTGGCTTCTCTTTTAAGTAGCCTCTAGATCGAGCAATCGCAACGAGCGTTTCTCATTGGATAACTCTGAATGACCAATACGCCCAGTTCCATCGTTGTCGGAACCGCTGGTCATATCGACCACGGCAAGACCACGTTGGTCCGCGCGCTCACGGGCATTGACACGGACCGCCTTCCTGAGGAGAAACGACGCGGTATCACCATCGACCTGGGTTTTGCTTCTTTCGACATCCCGACTCCGAACGGATCTCCACTTCGCATCAGCTTTGTCGACGTTCCCGGCCACAGCCTCTTCATCCGTAACATGCTCGCCGGAGCTGGCTGTGTTCCGGCAGTCATGCTCGTTGTCGCGGCCGACGAAGGCATCATGCCGCAGACGGTGGAGCATCTCGCCATCTGCGATCTCCTTGGCATCTCGCAAGGGCTGACTGTCATTACCAAAGCCGATACGGTCAGCGCTTCCCAGTTGGAGGAGGTCACGGGCTCGATCGAGCGCTTTCTACAGGGAACGTTTCTCTCGAAAGATCACGCGCCGGTTTTATCTGCCAGTGCGCCAACCGGAGCGGGCCTTGAAGTTGTGCGAACTGAGCTGCTGAACCTGGCGATGCGTACTCACCTTGAGACCTCGGATGCCTTGATTCGCATGCCGCTCGACCGTTCTTTTGTCATGAAGGGATTCGGCACGGTAGTCACCGGAACCCTTCTATCGGGAACAATTCGTGATGGCGAGACGCTGCACTTACTTCCCGATGACCGCGCGGTCCGTGTGCGCGGCCTTCAATCACACAGCGAGCGTGTCCCATACGCACAACCTGGCTCGCGGGTCGCCGTGAATCTCTCGGGAATCGATGCAACTCAGGTCCGTCGCGGCCAGACACTGGTATCACCCCGGACGCTTTTGTCTGTGGATACTCTCGATGTTGAAGTGCGCCTTCTCCAGACCGCTCCAGCGTTGAAGCATCGCGCAAACATTCACTTCCACGCATTCACTTCCGAGACCATGGCATCTGTGTCTCTCTACGGTTACGAAGCAGTTCAACCGGGAACCTCGCGGCTTATGCGCCTCAAGCTTGCCGAGCCAATCGTGCTGGTGCCCGGTGACCGGTTTGTCCTGCGGCAACCCTCGCCGGCCGGCACAATCGGAGGGGGTCGTGTCCTCGATGCCCACCCACTGCCTCGACAGAGAAAGTCCGCCACGCAAGGCTGGCTCGAACAATCGCGCGCAGCCTCTCCAGCCGAGCAGCTTTCACTCCGTATATCCCGTCGCGGCACCGACGGCATTACTCTTGACGCGCTCTCTGCCGAAAGCGGTTTGACCCCCGATGCAATTCGACGTCAGATCGGCCCAGCCATCGAATCCGGTGACATCCATCTCATTTCGAACAATCTGCTTCTGAGCCGCGAAGCTTTCCTCACAGCCGCGCGCGAAATCACTGCACGCCTTCAAACCGGCGAGCGCGTGAAGGCCTCCGAGCTGCGCGGCCAGGCGGATCTCAGTCAACCCGTGTTTGACTTCGTGGTCAGATCCCTCGCAAATCAGAAGAAGATCCAGCTCCGTGGCGAAACCGTCTCCCTTTACAACGCTGGTGCTCCGACTTCGAATCCGGAGAGCGACCGGCTGGCGGCAATCGCCCATGCGTACGAGGAGTCCGGGCTCGCCGCTCCCTCCGTCCTGGAACTTGCCCAGCGGTTCAACATAAAGGAGTCCGACATGCGCCGTCTCGTAACAGCGCTGCAACGAGACAAGACCATCGTTCGCATGGGCAGCGACGACTTGTTCATCCACGCTGCCGCGCTGGGCCGACTTGTTGCGCAGCTGACCCCGCTTCGCGGGAGCCTGATGGATGTTGCTCGCTTTAAGCAACTGACCGGCCTCTCGCGCAAATATGCGATCCCCCTCCTCGAGTACCTTGACCGCCAGCGCATCACCCAGAAGCAGGGCGACCAGCGGCTTATTCTCTAGGAGTCGTACCCTTTCAAAGAAGCAGTTTTCCGCGGACTGCTATGTTCCTGCTAGATCGCGAGGTGGATGTGTACCGCGTAGCCATCGTGCTATATTGCGGAATACT
The DNA here is from genome assembly GCF_035317045.1 of Occallatibacter sp. GTDB lineage: Bacteria > Acidobacteriota > Terriglobia > Terriglobales > Acidobacteriaceae > Telmatobacter. The sequence continues at coordinate 6,855 of NZ_DATHHT010000042.1, read as the reverse complement.
TTGCAGGAAAAGTGCGTGGCAAACTCCGACAGCGAAACCAAAATCAAACTCATCGAAGATCGCGACGCCGCTGGCGAAGTGGCCACGGTCTACGACGAATGGCGTGCCAAGTCAGGCCGTCAAAAGGTCCCCGGCATTTTGAAGTGCTTCAGCCACCGCCCCGACTTCCTGCGCGATGTGATCAAATTCAGCGATACGGTTCATTTTTCCCACGGCCATTTGGATCGGAGAACGAAGGAAGCGATTGCGAGCTGGGTTTCGTGGCTCAATCGCTGTCCATATTGACTGGACTCGCATGCATACTTCCTGCGTGTACAGGGAGCCGAAGAGAATATGGTGCAGGCGATAGCAAACGGCAAACTGGAAGAAGCCGGCTTGAGCCCAGCAGAGCGCGCCTTGCTTGATTACGTAACAAAGGTGACGGAAGCGGCGTATCGCACCACCAACGAGGATGTGCAGAGGCTGCGGGATCATGGCTGGACGGAGCCGCAGATCGCTGAAGCTGTATACATCACCGCGATGTTCGCTTTCTTCAATCGGGTTGCGGATGCCTTTGGAATAGCACCACAGGGCTATCTCGAGATGAATGAGATGACGAAGTAGGAGACCGATGGACATCACAAAGAAGAAGCGCATACGGAATTGGGTTGCCAGTATCGCCGCTCTCTGCTTTATCGGATGGCTTGGCCTCGTTGGATACGTGAACTGGGCCATGCGTCAGCCGCCGGAGGTCTTCGGCCATGTGATGGCAAAGATGCCCATGCCTGCCTACTTTGTGCTTCCCTTCGAGACTCTTTGGATGCGGGCTCGCGACGGACACTTGAATGTCGGTGACGCCGCACCTGGCCTGGTGGTGAAGAAGCTTGAAGATCACAGTCCAACCGATCTGGCCACACTTTGGGTGGAGCGCCCAGTTGTTCTCGTTTTTGGCAGCTACACTTGACCGCCTTTTCGGCGGGAGGTTCCCGCCCTGAACAAGCTCGCGGAGCAGTATCGCGGCCAGATCGACTTCTATGCTGTCTACATTCTTGAAGCGCATCCCACCGACGTTTGGCAGATGCGTTCGAACGTGCGCGATAACGTCCTCTTCAGCAGTCCAAAGGATGAGGTTGAGCGCGCCTATGTTGCCGGCGCGTGCGTGCGCAAGCTGGGGATCAAGTTCCCCGCTCTGGTGGATGGCCTCGACAATCGAGTCGAATCCGCTTACACCGGCTGGCCCGATCGGCTCTACCTGATCGGCAAAGGCGGCCGCGTTCTATTTAAGAGCAAGCCCGGCCCGTTTGGCTTTCATCCCAATGATTTGGCACAGGCCATCAAAACATCGCTCTATCCAAACTGAATACGGCTTCGCACAGGGTTCGGGCGCTTCGGCAGTTCCAAGCGGAATTGCCGGTGCGAATCGATTTGAAAAAGGGAATTCAATGGTCGGGACGGGCAGATTTGAACTGCCGACCCCTCGCACCCCAAGCGAGTGCTCTACCAGGCTGAGCCACGTCCCTTTGGAATCAATAGTTTATATGGGTTGTCTCCAAATTTGAGTACTCGCTTGGAGAAAGCCGATATGGGATTTTCAGAGTTCACCCGCGAACGCCAATTCCTCTCAAACGTCTCACCGTCAACGCTGGAGTGGTACAAGCACAGCTTCAAATGGCTACTCACGGAATCACCCTCACAAGATGACCTGAAGGCCGCCGTGGTCCGTATGCGCGAAAAGGGATTGAAAGCCACCGGCTGCAATTCGGCCATCCGCGCTATCAACACTTACCTCCATTGGGCAAGTGCGGGCTCGGAGGTGAAATGCGGTCCCACTTGCAAGCATCCGAAAATTGCTCAGCTCAAAGAGCCGCAGCTTGTGTTGCCTACGTTCACCGAGCAGCAAATCCGGCTGATTGTAGCGTGGAAGCCCAAGGACAAGTATCAGGAGCGGCTTCATTTGCTAACGTTGTTCCTGCTTGACACCGGCTGCCGCATCTCAGAGGCCCTCACGTTGCGTGTTTGCGATTTGAACCTTGAGAATCTGCTTGTCACGCTGGACGGCAAAGGACGCAAGCAGCGGGTTGTCCCCTTCAGTTTCGAGTTGCGGAAAGCAATAGTGCGCTATTGCAAGGAATCGAATCGGACGACGGATCACTTGCTTTTTGCCAACTGCACGCAGACAAAGTTGGGTCGTCGGAATGTCTTGCGGGATGTGAAGCTGCTATGCCGGAGGCTTGGCTTTACCCCTCCAGGTCGCACCCTCCACGCCTTCAGGCACACATTCGCGGTGAATTATTTGCGACGCGGCGGCTCCGTCTTCCATCTTCAAAAGGTGCTCGGACACTCGACGCTTGAGATGACAAGAAGATATGCAAACCTTGTGACATCGGACCTTCAGGCCGTGCATGAGCGAGTGAGCCTTCTCGCGAGGTAAGATCATGCATCAGTCCTTGCGATGCCAATTTCCCCCCCACGTTGACTTCTGCGATCTACACGGTCTTCGGAAGAATGGATTCCGCCAACCCTTCGATGTAAGTAGTTAGGCCCAATTCCTCGGCATACGCGCTCAAGGTGACGCCGTCCATGTACCACAGACCCACACTCCTTGCGTATTTTTTGGCATTAGGCTCTAGGTCGGATGTAGTCCAGAATGCATAGAGCGTCGGCATCAAGGGGGCAATGGCAGACTCCGTTGACATGCGATGCCTCTTCAAAACGGAAGCGCCAACAAATTCCCGAAGCTTTGTCTCGGAGATGGCGTTTCCTTCCTTGTAACGCTTCGCCTGCCCTATAACTACTCCGTGGCAGGATGCGGGCATTGGCAGAGTTCCATGAACGATCTTTAGCTTGGTAGCAGTAAAGTCGATGCCGCCGTCCGCAGTTCGTTGCGTAGTGGCCGCGTCAGCTCCTAGTGTTTGCAGAATTCGAGCACAAACTCGCTCAAATTCGAAAGGATCAATCCGCCTTAACTTATCAAGGATAGTTGGGCGTCGGGGAAAGATTCGCCGGATGTAGGGTGGGGTTTCCTCATCTATCTGGATGTCCGCTATTTTTCCGTCTATTATCCTGTCCGCAATGTCGTTACGTAAAACCTCTGCGATGTATCCAAGATGATCGTCAACAAATTCCTCGATGGCCTCCTCGGGCTTCGTCCAACGCCGACGCACAGCGGCAATTGCTACACTCCGTAGAGGAGACCAACCGGTGTCCGCAAGCTCTTCCTGGACCCACAACGCAATAATCTGAGTGGAGGGAATGCCCATCTTCAGCTCTGTTGACCGATGAGGCTCTCTCTGTCCTTAAGTGCTTGCGTTATTTTGTCCTTCAGCTCAACTAAGCTACTCAACGTAGATTGATCGAGCGACCGCAGCTTATCGGGAGTTAGCGAGTTGACTGCGGAAGCAGCAGCGGCGACTTTGGGATACCAATCCTCGGGATGATCCACCTCGAAACGGAGAACTGCGCGGCTCAGACTTCCCTCAGGCGATCTAAGTATGTTCATCGCGCTATCGTCGGAGAGAATCTCAGAAAGCTCGCGAACGCTTTTTGCTTCGGGTAATTTAGGGCTCTGCCCATCGTCTCCGGGAATTATCCAAGAATAGAATTCCTTTACGCGTTCCTCTTCGGTGAATCCTTCGTCGTCGTCGCTCCAACTGAGCCAGGTGCGTACGTTTGGCCGTTTAAAAACCTCTTCAAAGTAGCTATACATCCGGGGCACCGCATGTTCGCCGTACTCCTCATCGTTCTTCATCTGTTCAAGTGCTAAGTAGCACTTGTAGGCACTGTTCGCTGCCCGTGTCGAAAGGCCTAGACTCTGCGCGGCATCCTGCGAAGAGAGGCCGCTCTTGCGCAAAGCATATACCGCCTTCGCCTTCTGATATGGACCCCACTCCTTTATGCCTGAGACATGCCTCAAGCCCGGTAGAATCAGACTCGCGGTACTTGGTGCGGCTTCATCATCTAGCAGTAAGCACTCCAAATTAGTGAAATTGTTCAACTGTTCCGCCGAAAAGTTCTCCTTGCCAATCTCGTGCAGGCTAATAAGCCAACGCAGCGCAGTAAGGCGCCTGTTACCCTCAATTACGACGTACTTGTCGTCCGTCCCCGTGGGGTTACCACGCCATCGCCTCACTACCATTCGATCCATCGGGAGGAACCCGAGAGTCTTGATTGTGTCCTTCAGTTCGGAGACATCGAAGACATCTGCACGCATTTTATCGAACGTAAAGGCTTGGACCTTTTCGTCCGCGAAGCGCCCTTCGGAAACGTTATTTAGATCCTCTCCAAGCTCCGAAAAGCGTGGATTGTTCGGATCGAGCAACAGTTGTTCAATCTTCACCGTCAAGGGGCTGAGCATTTCTGGAAGGGCAGTCATCTATTGGTCTCCGTTTTGAGGGAAGGGTATCATAAGGCCTTGTCGGTACATGCTCCCTCGCCCGTACAAGGAACGCCCCGACGACCGGGACACCAGCATGGGCTTGGGTAGGGTAAGTCAAAATCTTGAAACCCGTTCATCTCTAGGCGTTGTCCGAAGGGAATGTGCTCAAGATTTGACCCGCACTCCACAGGAGTTACGCTGTCATCGTTCCACAACAAGATGTAGGCAGTCCCGGAGGCCCGAGGAGTCATATGGCAAGAATCGCTGAACAAATGTTGAAATGCAGCGTCACTCTGACTACCAAGCAGGCAGTCGCGCTCAGGGACTTGGGAGTGGAACTTGATTATCGGTGCCCGAACCCCGAATGCAATGCGCCGGTACTAGTAGTCACCAAGGGCAAAGACAAGGCCGGGGTGAAGTACAAGGCGCACTTTGAGCACCGTAAACGAAACCCGAAGTGCCATTACGGCGTTGGCATAAGGCAAAGCGCCGCAGACGTTCAGGCAGTAAGCGCAGCAGCCCCCGGTCGAGCGGATACCTACAGCGCCGGATAGGGGGAGGCGGGTCTAAATCTTGCAGCGATGCACGCTGTAGCCCTCCGCCGATCAATTTGATCCATACACGGAGAATTATTGAAAATGTAAGTAAGTGCTTGCATTCAAGGGAAATAACCACATATTTGCGAATCGCGCTTGCTAAGTTATTGAAAACATTAGCTTATGCCACTTTCGCACGTCTTGGAGGGTTTACCGATGGAATCCGGACTCTTGTATGGCGGAAAGAGGTCGCCAAAAAGAGAGGCAGCGCGGCGTGGGACTAGCCCAATGGCGCAATATGGAGTAAGCACAAGGGGCAACCATGCGGGGCAGGCCACACGGGCGGCAAATTCTCTTCGGTCATGCGCAAGGCGCTTTCATTCCAGAGATGCACGTCGTATGCGGCTGGGACAAGCTGTTAGTCGAACTGGATTTGACTGAAGAGGCGGCACGGTTAGCTGTGGCGAGGAATGACAAGCTCGGGGCTAAGTTGCGGACGTTTGCGCTGCGCGTGCACCGAGTACGCTATGTTCCCGAGAATGTGTTGGTGCTGTTGGATCTGAGTCGGGCATCGATCTGGTGACAGTTTGACCTGCAATCGCCTCTTATACTTCTTCGGTTGGCGTTGCCGCTTCAAGTTCTGCGATACGGTCAAGGATTATGCGCCTGAGACGGGCTACTGACGGGGAATTGAGGTCTCCGGTGCGGTCCAGTCTTTCGAGAGTGAGGCGGAGCTGTTCCAGTTTGTCTTCTTGTGGCCCGGGGATCGGTGCGAATCCCATATCCTCTTGGTGACGTTCGCACCCAAAACGTTTCAAGATTTTCTACAGAAAAGTCTAGTATGGGGCATGCCCCATATTGCACTCCATGTAGCCCTTGCGTTTGTTCTGGTGTGGCTGGGACTCAATGTCCTCTTGGGCATCGTGATAGCCGTGCTAAACCTAAAGTCAGCAAGACGGAGCAGAGCTGCCGGAAAGGACTGTGCATATGACAACGGTTGCCCCGCCATTCAGATGCCCGAGATGCGGCAAGGAAGTTGACTACACTTACGACGCAAAGACGGGAGCCTACATGCCCCGTGAATGCGGAAGACCGAATTGCCCTAAGCCCCTTGTCAATTAGTGCTCTTGCGATTCTTCGGTGTTGCCCACGTTCCCATGACAAGTGAGTCCAAACGGTCTTGCCGCCCTTTAATCCATCGCGCGTAGTGCTTCTCCGTGGTCTTGATTGACTCGTGCCCAAGCAGCTTTGAAACTTCCTCCAGGGGCACGCCCTTGGTGAGTAGATCGACAGCAAACGTGTCACGGAGTCTGTGGCTGACCATGTGACCGGAGTGCACACCGGCAGCTAATTCGGATATATCAATCTTTGTGTAAATAAAACATCCCATGTGGGCTACTGCCGGGACGTGTTCGAGATTTTGCCCCCCCTCAATCGGGGCGCTTATGCAGGCTTCGCAATGCCTGCTGTATGTCGGTCTTTGGAAGAAAGCCACGTGGGCCAATCCTCAGAACTTGCCCCACTACTTGAGGCACCAGAGCTTGCTTCGTGGCGGCGTTTAGCTTCACCGGGAAATACTGGAGGCGACCGCGTTCATCTTCCTCCTGGGGCACACAATCCCCGCAACCGATTCGGCAACGATAGCTGACGTACCGGCCGTGTTTTTGGCCGATAGCTGCGGCATCCCGCCATTCCCACAAAACCTCCAAGCGCGTTGCTTCTTTTTCACATCCGCATAGCCACTTCATGAGTTCTCCTCCGTGTGCCTGCTCTCCCCCGGTGTCACCATTGTCAGACGTTGGGCCTCAAAAACCTTGTTTTTATCGTAAGCGTACGCCGAGTCCCTACTAGCGAGAGTGATATTGGAGAGCCGAAGATCGGCTCATGTCTGACGCAGTAGGGTTGAGTACGGATCGTCGCTTTCGCCGTTTCCGGTCGATTTCGGAGAAGCTTCAGATTGTGCAG
>NZ_DATHHT010000041.1:0-27693 GCF_035317045.1 Occallatibacter sp. | reverse complement strand
AGGTGAGTTGCGAAACGAAGGTGCCAATTTGCGGCGAATAGCCCGGCAGGGGACCCAGCATATTGGGACTGCTGGTGTCGGCGTATGCGCTATCGGGAAGCGCCTCGCACAATCCGACCGCGATCGCGGCGGCGCCGGCGCCAACAAAAGTTCTGCGAGTGGTGCGTGGGTTGACGGGGAAAACGTCTGGTCGGCTCATGGGCTGATCACCTCCGAGAAAAGAAATCCTTCCGTGCGCGTGGGGCGAGACGGAAGGCCAGTTTACATGAATGCAGCAGAGGTGTGACGAACTCTTGCGCTTCTGCGTGACGGTCAGAGTTGCGCCGTTTTCATCTGAGGCTGGGTGCCGGACTCTGCACGATCATCGGCATGTTTTGCAGTGAAGATGGCAGCCCCGAGACACGCCACGATCAGAAGTTCAATGATGACAGGTCCGGAGAAAATGAACGTGTAGGAATTTACAGCGAGCGCGAGATAACCCATGAGAAAGGCAACAAGGATGGGCCGGAGACGCGCGGCGTCGGACTTTGCCATGGAGGCGAGCAGCCACAGGATCGCCGCATCCATGGTGACGAAAATGGTGATGCCGAGGCCCAGGCCACGGTAGAAGTCGGCATAGCTGCGCACCACGCCGAAGACCGGGAAAGTCTGTCGCATGGTTGCAGCGACCATGGTGGCGGTGCCGGGCAAAGGCTTGCCAAAGACGCCGCCAATGGTATGCAGGATGGAGTGGACCAGCGTGAGAATGGATGCAATGCGAAGGTAGATGACTGGTTTCATACTTTCTCCGTGTCAACTGAAATTGAATGCGGCCGAGTTGGAGTTGAAAGACAACCCGGCCACGAATGCAGGGCTAGAGCGCTTCGATCCGCTTGGCAAAGCAATCCAGGATTCCGTTCCAGGCTCCCGGTCCATCGAAAAGGGCGCGAAGTTGTTCGGCACCTTCCCCGTGGCGTTCAATTTTGCGATGTTCGAGCTCGACAAGAGTCTGGCCAGGGCCTTCAGCCAGGAAGCGAATCTCAACTTCGCTGGCCTTCGACATATCGCCGTTGAATGTCCAGTCAGGCGAGTCATGGCCGGGCCCGAGGTGCCACGAAAAACAGACCGCGTGCGGCGGATCCCACTTGAGAACCGTGCCCCACTCGCATTGGACACCTTCGGCATTGCGCTCATACCAGCGTCCGCCCACGCGGGGCTCGACGAAGATTGCCTCGAAAGGCGTTTTGCCGATGTGATGCGTCGCCGGCCACCAGCTCTCCATCTGCTCAACGAAGACCGAAAAGGCGCGCGCGATGGGCGCTTTGACGTGAATGCTCTTAAACACTCTTAGATCGAGTTCTTCTGCCTGCTTTTGCATGACGACCTCCTCGCGTGGGTTTTTCTACGGTTTCCTGAAAGGCGCCAAGCGCCCGTGTCCACATATGATCGAAGTGCGCGCGCAGACGGGCCACGCCCTCCGGATCGAGTTGGTAAAGCCTGCGCGTGCCTGTCTTGATATCGGTCACGAGCCCCACATCCTTCAGTACCTTCAGGTGCTGCGAAACAGCGGGACGCGTCACGGGCAGCATGCGCGCGAGTTCGTTTACGGCGATGGGCCCGGCGGAGAGCTTTTGAAAGATCGCCATCCGGGTTGAATCGGCGAGCGCATCGAGTCCGGCTTGAAGGTAAGCGTCCACTAACGGTAAGTTAGCACGAACCATTGCGCTGTCAAGAATTATTTTCCAAATTTATTCGACTCGTGGCGTCAAGCTCTGGTTACTTGGTTTCAGGCAGTGGTGGGAAAAGCGGCGGATCCCTGCGCTGGTGAACCGTCTGTTCGAAGTCGTACGCATATCGAATCAACGTCGCCTCGCCGAAGGCAGGGCCGACAAAGGTAAGCCCGGCAGGCAGGGTTCCGTGCGTAAATCCCATGGGAACCGTAATGGCCGGGAAGCCGGTCTGCGGCGATAGTACCTGGCTGTTGTCGCCGGCGGGGCTGGAGACATCGCCGACTTTGCGCGGCGCATTGCTCCATGTGGGATAAACGATGACGTCGATATGCTGCGCATTGATCGCGGCAGTGAGTGCATTGCGGAAGGCAATCTTCGGCGCATCGTGGTAGACATCGGGGCAGGGAGTACGGCGATCGTCGGGCTTGGGCGGTGCAATGGCGCCGCGAATTTCATCTTCGATATAGGGAAGATAGAGGCCGCTGGCGACGATTGTTTTCAGGTCGTGATAGGGCGCGTTGGGATGTTGCGCGAGGTAGGTGTTGAGGTCGGCCTCGAAGTCTCCGCACCAGAGATTTTCTTCGAGCGCCTTTTCGTTGGGGATGGTGAAGTTGTCGATGATTGTCGCGCCTTCGCGCTCCAGGGCTTTGATTGCCGCTTCGGTGAGAGCTTTGATTTCAGGATCGGTTTTCGTAGTGTTGAAGTATTCGCGATAAACGCCGATGCGTGCGCCGCGCAGGCCTTGACGGTCGAGCGATTGCGTGTAGTCGACGTGCGGGTGGTCGGCAGCGAGGGCGGTAACAGGATCGGCGGGATCAGGACCGGCAAGCACGGTCAGCAGGGCGGCGGCATCGGCGACAGAGCGCGCGATGGGTCCGCCCACATCGTTTTGCGCGAACAGCGGAATGATCCCGGCGCGGCTCGTAAGTCCGATGGTCGGTCGAATGCCGACGAGGTCGTTGTGCGATGAGGGACCGCGGATGGAGTTGCCGGTGTCTGTGCCGATGCCGGACTCGCCGAGACTGGAGGCAACACCTGCTGCCGTTCCACCGCTGGATCCGGCGGGCACTCGCGTGAGGTCGTAGGGATTGCGCGTGATGCCCGCGATAGAGCTTTCGGTGACGTAGGGACTGAAGGCCCACTCCGCCATGTTGGTCTTCGCGAGGATAATGGCGCCGGCGGCGCGCAGCCGCGCCACCATGGTGGCATCGGTTGCCGGAGCGAAGTCTTTCATCGCAAGCGAACCGCCGGTGGTTTGCAAGTTGCGGGTGTCGTAGTTGTCCTTGATGAGGACGGCAATTCCGCCGAGTGGCGGCAGCGTGTGCGTGGCTTTGAAATTCCGATCGCAGGCGTCAGCATCGGCCAATGCATCGGGATTGAGAGTAACGATGGCATTGAGGCGCAGGCCGTCGATGGGCTTCTGGTCGTAGATGGCGATGCGGCGCAGATAGGCGTCAACGACGGCGCGGCAGGTCGTTCGGCCGTCGCGGATGGCCTGCTGGGTCTCCGCGATCGTAGCGCCGACGACGTTGAAGGACGACGAGTTCGATTGCGCACGGGCGACACCGGCGGTGAAACAGAAAGCCAGGAGAGAAAAGGCGACTATCTGGCGGATGGGCATGGCGTGTTCATGGTTATAGCACGCGCAAGGATGGTCGGACAGAAGCAGGGTTACGGAAGGCCATTGATTCTGCTCGACCTTAGCGGAGATTCGACAGCCCGGGAGGGCAACCGGGTTTTCACGGCATGGCATCCTATATTTTTGAGCCATAATCCCCCAAATCGGAGTGTGTATGAAACTTGCAAGAATCTCCACGCTGTTTGCGCAGGCTGCCGTTCCAGCAGTACTCATTGTGCTGCTTTCTTATCCTGCGGGCCTTCTGGCCCAGTCGCCGGAAGAGCACATCGTGAGTGCGCAGACGCTGCAGCAGCATCTTGAGACCTCCAGCGCAACGCGCCAGACCAATATTCAGACGCTGACGAAGTTCATGAGCACCCCGACGGCCGAGAAGGCGTTGCGGGATGCGAAGATCGATCCCGTGCAGGTGCAAAAGGCGATTCCCACGCTGTCTGACCGCGAGCTCCAGAACCTGTCGACGCGGGCGACTGACACCCAGCAGAAGTTTTCTGCCGGAGCCCTAAGCACGAACATGTTGACCCTGATCATCGTGCTCGTTGCCGTCATCATCATTGTTGCGATTGTTCATTGACGTGCGGCCGTGTCTGATCGCGCTTCTCCTGCTGGCGGCTTCGGTTTTGATTGCCGAGTCGCCGGCGGCATTGTGGATCGATGTGCCATTTGTGGCGCAGCCGCGCGAGGGGTGCGGGGCTGCGTCGCTGTCGATGGTGATGCAGTACTGGGCCGGGAAGCAGGCGGTTGAGGCTTCCCCTGACAGCGATGTGACACGGATTCAGCACGCGCTCTTCGTTCCCCGCGAGCATGGGATTCCGGCAGCAGCGATGGGCGAATATCTGCGGCAGCACGGCTTCCAGGCATTCGCATTCGCTGGCAAGTGGAGCGACCTGGAGGAACAAATTTCGAAGGGGCGTCCGCTGATTGTGGCGCTCCGGCCTCAGGGCCAGAGCGAGCTGCACTATGTTGTGATTGACGGTGTCGACTCCGCGCGCGGGGTGGTCACGATGAATGATCCTGCGGAGCGCAAGCTGCTGAGCGAGGAGCGTACAAGATTCGAGAAAGAGTGGAGCGCCACGCACAATTGGACTCTGCTTGCCGTGCCGGGCGCTGCCCCGCGCTAAGCGGTTTCAACCTGGGACGACATTTCTTGGGGATCGTCGCGCTTGTCATTGCGCTTCTATCGTTCGGAATCCGGGCGGCGGCGCAGTGCGGCGCGGGGACTGCGAGCGACGCGGGTGTACGCGCTCTGTATGACCAGCACAACTGGGACCAGGTAATTGCAACAGCACGGCCCATCTCGATGCGTTCCGCAGATGTAAATTTTGAACTCGGAATGGCGTTCGCCCATCTTCAGCGCTGGGATGAGGCGCGGGCGGCTCTCGTGGCTGGGCGGCGTGCCTGTCCACAGCAGAAGCGGTTTCCCATTGAGCTGGCGGGCGTCGCGTTTCAGCAGAAGAGATACCCTGAGGCTGCCCGGTGGATTGAAAAGGCGCTGCGCCTCGACCCGCACGACGCATATGCGAATGATTTTGCGGGAACGGTTTTTCTGCTGATCGGAAATCTCGATGCGGCCCTGAAGTATTGGAATCGGATCCAGAAGCCGCAGACTAATGCGCTGAAGATTGATCCGCAAATACATATGCGACGGCTGCTGCTTGAGCGGTCATTCGTGTTTTCACCGCAGGCGGAGATGCTGCGGGGAGCATTCGAAGCGAGCGAGGCACGCCTCAACGGTCTTGGCGTCTTTCCCGCATACAACATCAGGCTGGATGCGCGGCAGGACGGAAAATTCGACGCCGAGTTTCATGCGACTGAGCGCGTCGGATTCGGCAACGGCTGGCTCCAGTCGCTCGTGTCGGTGTTCTCGGGGCTTCCGTACGAGACAATCTATCCGAGCTATTTCAACATCGGTGGATCGGCGGCGAATTTTGATTCGCTTCTTCGATGGGATGCGCAGAAACGGCATGCATGGCTTTCGTTTTCGGAGCCGCTGCACGATCTGCCGCAGTGGCGCTGGCAGGTTGCGGCAGATGGCCGCGATGAGAACTGGGCGATTCGCAATTCCTTCACGGGAACTGCGCCTGTGCTCGGGTCATTCAAGCTGAAGCGCGAGGTCGCGAGCGCTACGATTACGTCGATTCAGAACGGGCGATTTGGGTGGACGTCCGGTGCTGAGCTCTCCCATCGCACCTACAGCAGCGTGGTGAATGGCTCGGTGCTGATGGCAGACTTGGTGGCGCCGGGATATGAATTGAAGCACCTCACCAGCCTGCGCGTGACTATGCTTGACGTACCGGAACATCATTTTAAGTTGAGCGCAACTGCGGCCTCGGAATTCGCGCGGCTCTGGTCGGATCCTCCGCGCCTGTTTGAGAAGCTGCAGGGCGGAGCGACGATGCGCTGGATGCCTCAGGCCGAAGGAGACACATACGAGTTCATGCAGCGCGTCCGCGGTGGCGGGATTGTCGGAACGGCTCCACTCGACGAACTGTGGATGATCGGCGTCGAGCGTGACAACGATCTGTGGCTGCGCAGTCACATCGGCACGCGCGACGGGCGCAAGGGCAGTTCGCCGATGGCGGACCAGTATTTTCTGTCGAATACTGATTTCTATCGCAGCTTATGGGGCAACGGACTCATCAATGTGAAGATGGGGCCCTGGCTTGATGTCGCAAAGACATCGGCGCCAACGGACGGGCTTGTCACCCGCCAGTGGCTGGTAGATGCGGGCGTGGAGTTGAAGCTCTCAGTGCTGGGCATCGGAGTGGTGCTGACGTACGGGCGCGATCTGCGCACGGGGAACAACGCGTTTTACGGATCGGCGATTCAGCAGTGAGCCGGTGACTCCGGCCAGGCCATGCGATCTTCAAGGGGATCGTGCTACCATCTCGGCTAATGGCTGCGCGCGCAGCACCAAAATGGAGGTCCCAATGAGCCCACTAAATAGGCGCGATTTTCTCAAAACCACGATCGTGGCAGGCGCTGCCGCGAGTGTCGGCACCCTGCCGCTCCACGCTGCCCGCCGCACCGCGACGGACATTGTGACCCTGGGCAATTCGGGAATGAAGGTGACGCGCCTTGCCTTCGGCACCGGAAGCAACAACGGATACGTGCAGGCTGCTCTGGGACAGAAGGAATTCTCTCGGCTGATTGCCTACGCCTACGATCACGGCATTCGTTTTTTTGAGACGGCCGAGTCGTATCAGACGCCGGGGATGCTGGGTGAGGCTCTCAAGCCGTTTCCCCGCGACAGTTACCAGCTGATGCACAAGGTGACAACCGATCGTGGTGTCGATCCGATGCAGCGCTTTGACCAGATGCTCCGCATTTCGAAGACGGAATACTTCGACATCATGCTGCTCCATTATCAGCACACGGGCGACTGGATGGAAGAGACCAAACCCTGGCAGGAAGGAGTGTTGGCGGCCCAGTCGAAGAAGATGATCAAGACGCGCGGCGCATCCGTTCATGGATTGCCGGCTCTGCGCCAGGTGCCGGGAAACAAATTCCTCGAAGTCGCGATGATTCGCATGAACCACAATGGCACGCGCATGGACGGGCCGATTCCCGACGGGCCTGAACCGGGCAACGTGCAGGAGGTGGTCGCGCACGTAAAGCAGGTCAAGAGCGAAGGCATGGGCGTCATCAGCATGAAGCTCTGCGGCGACGGCACCTTCACCAAACACGAAGATCGCCAGGCCGCGATGCGTTTCGCGTTCCAGAACGCGCATATCGATTGCGCCACCGTGGGCTTCAAGACCACGCAGGAGATCGACGAAGCCATCGACAACATGAATCTCGCGCTGGCATAACGGGCGAACCTGCGGAGCCAATTCCGCAATATCAGCGCATCTGCTTAACTGAACGGGAAGGGCATTCCGCTCTTCCCGGAGTCCTGTTTGCCACAACCCAATGCAACCCAGGCCAGCGCTCTCGCGCGCAATGCCGGAATTGATTTTCTACGCGGGCTCTCGATCGTTCTGGTCTTGCTGAATCATATTGGGCTTCGTCTCCGCCTGACGGAGGGCGTTCTCGGCGCGCATCTGCCGCGCGAATTTTTAAACGACCTGACGTTCAACGGGTCCGAAGCGGTCTACATCTTCTTCGTCATCTCGGGATTTCTGATCACGTCGAACGCGCTAGCGCGCTGGGGCAGCCCGGGAGCAATCAACTTGCGGGGGTTCTACGTGCGGCGCGCAGCGCGGATTTTGCCCTGCCTGGTGATGTTGGTAGGCGTTCTCTCGGCTCTGCATCTGCTGGGTGTGCACGATTTCGTGATTCATCGGCAGGGGCAGTCGCTGCACGGCGCCGCGGGCTCTGCATTCGGACTTTATCTGAACTGGTATGAGGCGCACACCGGTTATCTGCCTGCGAATTGGGATGTTCTCTGGTCCTTGTCGATTGAAGAAGTCTTCTACCTTGGTTTCCCCCTGATGTGTATTCTGCTGCGCAGGACGTGGCTGCTGGCTCCGGCCATGGCGCTTCTCGCCTTGTCGTTGCCGTTTTCGCTGGCAGCAATCGTGGGCAACCCCATCTGGAAAGAGAAGGCATATCTGCCGGGCATGGCTGCGATTGCGATGGGCGTGCTGGGAGCGTTGGTAGCGAAAAATCTCCGGCCGAAAGGACCCAAGGCGATATGGCCCTTCTACGCGGTTGGCGTATGCGGCCTGGTTGGGGTGTTGGGATTTGAAGATCAGTTGTCGATCCTCTTCCGCAACGGCACCATTCTGCTGCTGACATTCTCAGCGTTATGCATGGTGCTGGCATTTCACTGGAGCGCGGTACTGGGCTCTCCAGCAAGATTGATCGGCTTCGGTTGGCTCTGTGCGTATGGGCGGCTGAGCTATGAGATTTATCTGACCCACATGTTCGTGGTGATCGCCATGTTGAACATTTTCTCGGCCGCCGGCGCGAGCATGCGATGGGGTATTCTCTGGTACGCGCCGACGATTGCAGCGTGCTGGGTCCTGGGGTGGGCCGTGGCGAAATTCTTATCAGTTCCATGTGACAAGGCGATGAGGCGGCGTTTGCTCGCGTCCAAGCCCGCAGCCAAAGAGCGAGTGGCGATGTGAGGAATGCGCCCGTGCAAACTGTGATCGCAGGTCGAACAGTGTGAACGTGTGCTTGAAGAACGGATTTAGAAGCCCGGATTGCAGAAAAGGTGGCTTCGCACACATCGAATTATTCCATGCGTTTTTAGATACAGCCATCTGTTGACGAGTGTTGGTTTTGGCGATTAATTTCCTTCGGGTACGAAATCACTCTTCCCCGGAGGACCAGAATGAGCACCCTTTCCAGACGAAAGTTCTTTTCCTGTTCGCTCGGCGCGGCAGCGGCCAGTGTTGCCCCGGCGAGCCTGTTGCAGTCAGCGTACGCGTCAGCGTCGATTCCGACGCCGGAATCGCTGAATGCCAATGCGTATCAGCGGGCGATTCACGCTGCGATTGAATTCCAGAACCAGATGATGGATGCTTACGCTACCGGCAAGACGGTGCGGTTGATTCAGAGCTATGCTGACCAGTCAGGCCTGGAGTCGACAGCGTTCACTTACGACAATGCGGTTTCGATCCACGCCTACCTGTTGCACGGGTCTGCCGATTCGCAGGCGCGCGCTGAGATTCTTGGGCAGGGATTGATCTATGCGCAGGCCAACAATTTCCCGTTCAATGACGGGCGGTTCGCCCAGGCCTACTTTGTGAATGCGCCATCGAGCGACGGTGTCTTTGTGACGCCGGCGGCGTTTCCGTTCTTCTTCTATACCAGCGCCGTGGGGGATCAGGCCTGGGCAGGTATGGCGCTGGCGCAGCTATTCAAGCGCACGCGACATGCGGCTTATCTCACCGCAGCGCTCAACGTCGGCAACTGGATCGTGAACAACACGTACAGTACGCTGGCACCCGGGGGATATTCATTCGGGACGAACATTAACCAGTTCAACCAGTCGGTACCGTCCGGGAATGGTAAGTCGACGGAGCACAACATCGACACGTATGCATTCTTCACGATGCTCGACGCGTTGACGGATCACGGATCGGCAACAAATGGAATGACGTGGTCTGCGCTCGCGGCGCATGCGCTTGGCTTTGTAATCGCGATGTGGAATCCGTCAGGTCCATTCTTCTGGACCGGGACAGCGGGTGCGGATTCGTCGGCAATCAATTTCTATCCGATTCCGGAAGACTGCCAGACCTGGTCGTACCTTGCGATGCTGAACAGCCACTATGCGGCATCGATCGATTGGGCGCTCAAGAATCTGCAGCCCACGGATTCGGCCTCGTCGCCGCAATCGAGCTTGACCGGCAGCGAGACCTTTACCGGAATGACGTTTGACACGGCGAGCCTGAACACCGGATTCGCGGATCTCAATGCCGTCTGGCTTGAAGGGACGGCGCACACAGTTGCTGCCCTGATTGCGCGCACGCAATCCGAGGTGGGAAAGGCGCGCGTGATGGACTGGCAGGCGGCGCTCAGACTTGTGAACACCTGCGACACAGCGCAGGCTGAGCTGGGGGCAAACCAGACAGTAAATGGAATTCCGATTGCATTGGGCAGCGGACTGATTGCCGCGACGAGTCTCCTGGATACGGGCTTCGGGTACACCTATGGGACGTCGAAGCATATTGGAGCCACAGGCTGGTACCTGGTTGCGACGCAGGGTGGGAACCCGTTCCAACTCGGATATTCGAGTTGAATCATGCTCCCACATGAGGCGGTTGTTGCGACTTGACGTGAATTCGGTTGCGGCTTAAGTTGGAAGTACACGGGAAAGGAGGATGATCCAGCCTATGCAAAATGAATGTTCCAGTAGTTTCGTACGTGAGGTGACTGAGGCCTAGGGCATCGCGCCCATGACCCCAGATTTGCCCCGGCGGTTCAGAATTTGCCAGCCGGGTCACTGGCACTCGCGGCAGCGCGATGGCCTTAGTCCAATCCCAACAGATCACCGGCAACGGCCTGGGAGCTATCCCGGGCCGTTGTTGCGTTTGGAGAAGACATTTTCCGAATCGTTTGCGCGTTACGGATTTGCGATCACCCGAATGTGCGCCATCATGCCACCGTCTTGGTGCTCCCCGATATGGCAGTGATAGACGAAGTCGCCGATCTCGGAGAAGGGAATCGACACCAGCACCGGTGTCACCTTACAGGTGCCGTCGCGCCACTTCATCACCGAACCATCACACGATGCGCTTCCGCTCGGCAGCGGCACGTTGTCCATCATGGCTCCGCCATCGCCGACCGACGCGCCTTTCGGCAAGACGAGGAATTTTGTCTGGTGCATGTGGAAGTTGTGCGCTTCGCCGGCGGTGTTCACCAGTTCCCAAAGTTCCGTGGCAGTCTGAAACAGATTGGGAAACGCAAAACAAGGGGCTGGCGCAAAGCAGCGCCGTCAGCGCTTTCCGGATCATAAGTTCGTGCTCCGTTCACAGTTCAGAAAATTTCGATGCGAGATTTACCAACCAAGTTGGTTTCCGGAAGATTGTGAGGCAACCAACATCCGCCGTCCTTCAGGCATCTCACGAGGTGTCTGCGCAGCCTCCAACTGCAAACTCGACAGAGAAGGAAGTTTCATGCCCGAAACGAAAACCCAGAGGCAAAATTCGAATCCCAAGAGCGATAAGGCCGTCAAGGAGCTGATCAACGCATTGAACGAGGATCTCTCGCGCGAATACCAGGCGATTATTGCCTATACCGTCTACAGCAACGTGCTGAAAGGCGCCCAGTGGATGAATATCGCGAGCGAGTTGAAGTTGCACGCAGCCGAAGAGCTGCAGCACGCGCTCATCATCGCCGATCAAATCGATTACCTGGGTGGAATGCCGACGGCGACGCCCAAAGAGGTCAAGTTATCTGAGAAGCCGGAAGAGATGCTGCGCTTCGATCTCGACAACGAGACCGTGACGATCAAGAACTATCGTGAACGCGTGAAGCAGGCCGAGGCGCTGGGCCACTACGCGCTCTCTGAGCAACTGCGCTCGATCATCATGCAGGAGCAGGAACACCAGCACGATCTGGCTACAGCTCTCGGCATCGATGTGCCCAAGGTGCTGGGACAGGGCGCATAACCGCACGTCCGATCAAGTTTCAGACACGTACAATTCGAATCGCAGGCCAGTCTCAGGCTCTCTTCCGCGCGGCTTCCTCGTATACGGCGACGTACTCACGCGCAGGCTTGTCCCAGCTGAAGTTCTGCGCCATGCCATTCTGCATCAGTCTCGACCACTGCTTCTTGTCGTAGAACGCGACGAGTGCATGATCGATGGCATCCAGGAGCGTCTGCGCCTGATAGGCCTCGAATTTGAAGCCGGTGCCGGTGTTGAGGCCGGCATTCCACTCTTCCACCGTGTCGTCGAGGCCGCCTGTCGCGCGCACCACGGGCACGGTTCCGTACTTGAGCGAATAAATCTGGTTCAGCCCGCAGGGCTCGAAGCGGCTAGGCATGAGGAATACATCAGACCCGGCCTCCACCTTGTGAGCCAACGCATCGTCATAGCGAATCTGCACAGCGAACCGTCCCGCGTTAGCAAAGGCGAAGTCGCGAAAGAATTTTTCGTAGTAAGGCTCGCCCGTTCCCAGCGCGACAACCGCAACATCGCGCTCCGCAAGCCGGCCCGCAATCTGCTCGAGCAAATCGAAACCCTTTTGCGAGGCAAACCGCGAGCAGATTCCAATCACCGGAGTCGTGTCCGGCGCCTCCAGCCCGAAGGCGTGCAGCAGGTCCTTGCGGCAGTCGCGTTTGCCTGAGAGATCGGCGGGCGTGTAATGGGCCGCGAGGTTGCCGTCCGTCGCCGGATTCCACTCTGTATAGTCAACGCCATTCAGGATTCCTCGCAGGTCGGCCCTTCGCTGGCGAAAAGCTCCGTCGAGACCGTTGCCGAATTCCGGCGTCTGAATCTCTTCGGCATATTTGGGGCTCACTGTGGTGAGCGCGTCGGCGTACACGATTCCGCCCTTGAGAAAGTTGAACGTGTTGAAGTGTTCCAGCTTGTCGTAGGTGAAAATCTCCCACGGCAACAGTAGCTGTTCCGTCGTCGACGGCGGAAACCAGCCCTGATATCCCGCGTTGTGAATGGTGAGAACTGTAGCGCAGTTTTTGAATACGGGGTCGGCGCCATATATCGTTCGAAGCAGAACCGGAATCAGCGCCGTCTGCCAGTCGTGCACGTGAAAAACGTCGGGCACTCCGATCACTTTTGTCGCTTCGAGTACGGCCCGGCAGAACAGCCCGAAACGCTCAGCGTTATCGCCATAGCTGTCGCCGTTGTTTCCATAAAGTCCTTGACGGTCAAACATCTCCGGGCAATCTACAAAGTAGAACTTCACCCCATCATGCTCTCCGCCGTCCACGATTCCCACGAAACGGTTGCCATGTGGAAAAGGAATCGTAATCGAACGAACCCGGTAGTTTAGCTCGCCAGTGAGGTGAGAGCGAACTGCTGCATAAAGAGGAAGATAGACCGTAACTTCGTGGCCCAGCTTGAGGATTTCCCTGGGGAGTGCACCCACCACGTCAGCCAGTCCGCCAGATTTCGCAAATGGCACAGCCTCTGACGCGGCAAAAACTATCTGCATCGTTCTTCTCCTTGCGGTCCCGGCAACGCCCAATCGACGAGTGCCCCGACCGGCGTTCATGGCGAGCAGCCAACCGCCAAGTTTACACGCTTCACTTTGACGCTCTGATTCGTTCCGAGGATTCGCATCGCACCGCGCCGCAGCATCATCTCTCACTCATGCGCAATCCACCTGCTGACTCTGATGTTGCCGACGAGACACAAGTTCTTCCTACGGACGCGGGAGAGGCGCTTCTCGACAATCCCATTTTCAACGCGCTCCACACAGGCCACAGTTCGCTGGCAATGAGCCAAGGGTTGGCGCGGCGCTACCCGGCGCCCATCGGCCCGCTCGCCGGCGCGCCAGATCAGTCCCTGGCAAGTTACGAATCTCTCCGGCTGCTCGCAGAGCCCGGCGGCTTGATAGGGCTTTTCCTGCACGATCCACCGATGCTGCCCACTGGCTGGAGCCTGTTTCGCGGCGGAATCCTGACACAGATGATTTGCCGCAAGCCGAATCTCGACGCTGCAGGCGCGCTTGCCGACGGCGTAATCTTGCGCAGGCTTGGCTTCACAGACGTACCGGCAATGATGGAACTGGCGAAGCTGACTGAGCCTGGTCCCTTTCGCGAGAGAACGTTCGAACTCGGAAACTTCTACGGCATCTTTGCGGGCGATCGATTGCTCGCGATGGCAGGCCAGCGTATGCGCGTGCCCGGATTTGTGGAAGTCAGTGCGGTCTGTACGCATCCCGACGCGCGTGGAAGAGGCTACGCCGGTGTGGTGATGCGCGAAGTGATGCGCGACATCGCCACTGAAGGCCGGACGTCATTCCTGCATGCCTTCGACGACAATCCCGCCGTCCGCCTTTATCAGAAACTCGGCTTCACGCATCGCCGCAATTTCCACCTCGCCGTGATCCGAAACGAAGAATAGCGGCATCACTCATCGGATTTGCCAAAAGACCGAATACTCGGCCAGCCCCTTGCTGACATGGACGCCCGCACCACATTTGCATATGCAGCCAACAAGACGCTGGGCGATCCACGACTGATCCGCACCATCAGGGCCTTCCGGCAATCGCTTGGATTTCGACCCAGCGGAGCAGCCGGTTCGTTGGCCGAAGCGGGAGTCGGTGGCGTTGCAACGATGAAAGCTCACGGGGACGGGTACCGGATTCCGTGCGTTTGAAGAAATCAACCGCATCCGGCATTGCGCGGTGCGAATGCTTTGCATGCCGGACCTCTCAATCCTCACTCAGAGTGAGGAGACAAGGCTCAAAAATGAAGATGCGCCCCGGCAAGTCACTTCCCGGGGCGCATCGTTGTGTTGCCTGCTTAAAGCAGTAGGCTGATTGTCCGCATCAGCACGTCACCTGGCGGGCGGCAGACTGAGATCGCGACGCTTTGGATAGTAGACGGCCGCCGCATCAGAGTAGCGATGATAAGCAGAACCAGGCCCCCCAGAGCGGAGCACAAACGCCAGCAGTGCCAGCGCCACCACGCATCGCGCAACGCCGTCCAATGGTCAGGCGGGGCCGCACTGTTCCAGCCCCGAACGATGGCGTTGATGGGCATGTTTGCGAAGCGCGTGATGAGGCCTGAAATAATAAAGAGAATCGCAGTGCCTATCAGCAGCGACATGCGCATCTTGCTTTCGCGCGCGAGCACCGCGGAGGCGAAGGTTAACAATATTGTGAGAGCGCCCAGTCCCGGCATGGTGGGATGAAGCGTGCGTATACCCTGCTGTTGCAGGATGATGTAGTGGGAGGCATCGAGCTGCGAAGGGTTGAAAACCAACCAGACACAAAACATGGCTCCAACAAGCAGAGCGGAAAAGAGCAGATTCACTGAATCGACGACGAGGGAAAGCATACAAATCTCCTTTCAAGAGGACGAAAGGCCTGAGTTCGAAAGCTGTGAGCGTGGCGCCACATCTAAGCGGTGTGCTGGTAGGCACCCGAGCCGATGTTGTAAATTGATCCTAATACTATTCGGATTAAAAGTCGAGCCCAATCTATGCCCCGGAAAACTGCCATGAAGCGGACCTACGATTCCACCTCTAGACGTGAAGGGGCAGAGGCTACGCGGCAGGCCATCCTTGGTGCGGCGAAAGGCATTTTTTTGGAAAGGGGATACGCGGGTACGACCATGCCTGCCATTGCTCAGTCGGCAGGCATCGCGCTCGACACAGTGTATGCGTCGGTGGGCAAGAAGCCTGCTCTGTTTGCACTGCTCGTGGAGACTGCGATTTCGGGAGCGGATGTTGCGATCCCAGGGGCGGAGCGCGACTATGTACGTGCTATTCGTGCCGAACCCTCGGCGCCCCGTAAGCTGGCCATCTATGCCGCTGCACTGCGAAGGATCCAGGAGCGACTTGCGCCCTTGTTTCGAGTGCTGCAAGAAGCCGCTCCGCTTGATTCTGCGCTTGGTGAAATGTGGAAAGGCATTGCAGAGCGCCGCGCGAAGAATATGAAGCTGCTGGCACAGGAACTTGCTGCTACCGGACAACTGAGGCGCGGCCTCTCGGTCGAAATGGCCGCCGATATTCTATGGAGTATGAACTCGCCCGAATATTACCTGCTGCTGGTGGAACAGCGCGGATGGAAGCCTGAGGCTCTCGAGCAATGGCTTAGCGAGGCGTGGTGCAAGCTGTTGCTCGAAAAGTCAGAGTAAGTCGCCGATCATCGACAATGGGTGAGGATGCTGCTCGTGAAGGCGCGGGCATCTTCCCATTCAGATCTCGCTTCCGTCCTGCGAAGACGATGGCCGCGAATTCGTGTCGAATGGCCGAACTTGTCAAGCCTCCCCACCACCTCGTGCACCTTAAGTCTCTGAATCCACGCTCTAAAGAAATCTCTGAAGTTTGCAGGTTATTTCTCGCATTCCGCTATGCTTTGAACATGTGGCGAATACCTTTACCTGGCCGGAGGCCTCAAAAGGGGGCTTCGGTTTCGTTTCTTTCAGGACCTGACATTATTCAAACCGGGCGCCAAAAGATTGTCCATTTCTGCAGGTTATTTCGCCGGTTAGCCTGCGCGGAAACGATGCAGGCGGCCTCGGCCACTTTTCTCGAATAGCGTGTTCTTCACAGTTTCACAGGTTGAAGACTCTTAACCAGCAGATAGCGTGCCAAAATGTGCCAAAAAACGCCAATAAAGCGCCAGAAAAACCAGGTGCGAAAATGACTCAACCCTCATGCTCAAAGCAAGTTAGTTCTTCAAGTACTTCCTTCGCGAAATTGAGAAACCGTGAAACTGTGAGGGCAGCGGAGGGAAGCCCCGTAAGTCCAATGCGGAGAAGATTCTGCGACTAAGTCTTTCTGTGTCAGGATTTGCGGAGGAGACTCGCCCATAAGGACAACTATCCTGTTCACACAGAAGTCAGCAAGTTGGCTGCCAGTGAATAGGCTCTTTAAGAGACTTCACTGTCTTCTACTTTGTCTTGCAGGTTTTTTGAGCATCGCTCATATCTTGCTCTCGACTTCGCCTCAAGGAATCAATGCTGGCACAGGGTCCGTCCCCAATGTAAGTGTTGTCCATGAAACTGTTCGGGGCAGTTTGACACTTGACCTTTCCCACTTCAATCGAAGCCTGACAGACCTCTTTTATGGGCCAGTAAACCCTCGTTCCGAATCCGTCCTGATAGTTAGCTTGCCATTGAACCGCGATGTAGGCTTTCCCGTCAGCAAGGTCGTCGGCAATCTCTGGCGTGATGTTTGGGATTACATAATCATCATGAAAGTAGCCAGTCCCACCCATCCCCACCATCCCTCCCTCTTTTCCTACTCGCTTACTACCGAGAGGGCGATTAAATGGTCCCAAGCGGATGCTCTTGCTGGGCCAATTCCTAATAGTGATCACCTCATACGCGTGGACATCCCGCGCCTCTGCGTTTCCGTTATTCCCTCCATCGAACTGAACAGTGTGGGATGGAATCTCTGTGCGTACCCTGAAGGTCATGAATGCGGCTTGTGTTCCCTCAAGCAAATTGTGGTTGTCACCAGCCATTTGTTTAGTCGATCCGGCTTGGTCTTTCATTCGATCAGCGAGGGTCTGGGTCGCAGTAGCTTGGGTCCCAGCGGACACGGCGAGACTGTGAGTGTCAACTCCCCCATCGTGCATTTCCTTCAGTTGGCCTTTCATCGCATTCCACTGAAGAATTCCGACAACAATGGAACACAGAGCGAAGAATGCAATTACAGCCGTAAGAATGATCATCCACAATTCGCCGCGCTTAATCCGATCTCGAATATCGCCTATTTGGCTCTGCACGGTTTGATCGGATACGGACTTTGTTTGTTGAGTGTTTGGAGTATTTGGCGAAAGGCTCGTGTGGGGCGCATCGACTTGCTTACCGTGTTCTACGGGCTGTTGCTCTACGGGCTTGCTGGCGGGGTCATCTGGCATGCCTTCTTTGTTCTCCAAGGGGATGGGGAAACTCTAGCACAGCCACAGTCTCAAAAAGTTGCATGTATCGTCCAAGGTCTGAGACCATTTGGGACATGGCCAAGTGGGGGAGAGTTCAGTTCGGCGGTGCAGGAGTGATGGTTACGAGTATTGCTCTCGGTACTGTTCCTTCTGTGTGGCCCGAACTAATCAAGCCACACCCTTACTGGGTTGCTGCATTTGTGGTGATTGGGATTGTGATGATGGTTGCCCCGTGGTTTATTCCAGACAAGCTACCTAATACGCGGCTGGCAATAAATAGTGTCAATGTGGGTGGCGACAATAGCGGTCATCAAATCGTTGCTCATGGGGATGTGTACATTGGATATATTCCAAGCGCCAGTGACAACAAGGTGCAGGATCATCTCATTGTTCGGCAGGAGGACAAAGAGAAATTACTGAGTCTGGAATTGACATCGCATTGTGACAATGATGACGCGGTTTATCTGGAAGTTAAGAATCACGGCGACACCGTCAACGTGTCTGCAAAATTAGAGATCGTTGGATTAAGCACCGGGAAAAAATACAAGACTTGGCCATTCATCGGCCAATGGAAAAATGAAAACGCGACCGTTGATTTCTATGATCCGCAGCCCGAGACGGTTGCTGGAGAAATACGAATTGAGTGTAACAAAAGTCGCCTTCTTAAAATTGCATCGATTGCTTCAATGGCAGGGCTAGAAGAGCAAGAGATGGCGCTTGCTGGAATCAATGAGTCTATTGTGTGGAACACTGATCCCCGACTGAAGCAAGAATTACCATATTTTTCTGTACGGGTAACTTTAATAGCTAAGGGATATACAAAGACAAAAGAGGAAACATACAAGGTAGGACCGAAGACAACGCACGGTCCGTTCCAGATGACGGAGGTACCAGCATGACCTCCAAAACATCCAAAGAATTTGAAAAACCCGTTCCAGTAAATAAAGAAGAGTTCGAGCGAATCATCGGCAATCTGCTCAAGATGCCGCCGAAGACTCGCGCCGATTCCAAACTAGGAACAAAGAAGAAACAGGGGAAGATCATTCCCCCTGTGTCCGTCCCTAGAACAAAGGATCGGAATCCGAAGTAAGAGTCTTGTAGGGTAGCGGCTTCGTTTGGCACATGCGGTTCACAGCGATGGAGAACTTCTGCGTCGAGTGCCGTTCATTGAACCGATACTCAAACTCATTCAGGTAGCGTTGCAGATGCTTGGTAGAGACGCGGTGAAAGCTACCAATCAGACCGCGCTTGAGTAGCGAGAACGAAGACTCTACTGTGTTCGTGTGAATCCTGGAACCGGGAACAACCCATTCAATAGAGTGATTCACGGTGCGGTGCTTCTTGCTGAGTTCCCGATTGAGTGCGAAGTCATAGACTGCTGCCTGATCGGTGTAGATGCGGTTAATGTACGGGTCAATGTTCTTCTTGACGAGTGCGCTGATGGTTTCAACTTTGCCGTTCGGAACGTGGAAGTAACGAACTCTACCTTCAGACCGTTTGTCGCTGCGTTCACGCATGGCCACAATCATGTCTTTAGGTGCCCTTGGCTTCGCACGATGACGGCGCTTGGACCGACCACCAAGGTAGGTCTCATCCATTTCAACAATGCCCGTCATCGGCTTAGGGTTTTGTTCTGCCATAGCCTCGCGAATGCGGTGAACCATATGCCATGCGGTTTGGTAGGAACCGATTCCCAGATGCTTCTGAATCTGCAGCGCACTCATGCCCTTCTTTGCATCCATGACGAGGGAAACGGCCATGAACCAAGTGAGGATCGGAAGGTGAGAGTCGTGGAAGATGGTTCCACTGGTAGCAGAGAACTGCTGCTTACAAGTCTTCTCTAGGCATTGATAGAGTTGCGCCCGTTTATTCTTGGTAGTTGCCGATGTCTTCCGAACCACGCGACTGATCTTGTTATTGCCACAAGTAGGGCAGCGGACAACGCCGGTCGGCCATTTCTGGTTCTCAAGGAATGCCAAGCATTGTTCGTCAGTGGTGAACTCACGGCTAATATCCAGAAGATTCATCAACTTGCCCTCACTGAAGACAGTATGCCTGAATTCCGTTTCTGTGTCAACAGGATAATTGTCCCCATAAGTCTTTTGGAATCATGATTCTCCTTACAGAGTATGGGGGGGGAGGGGTAGACCCCAGCAACTCCGGCTGCACCTCCTTACGCAGAACCGGTGGGCTCCAGGTAAAAGGCCCCAAATGCCTCAAGACTGATAACTGGCCCGTGGCCCGTGACCCACTGATCCACTGATCCACTGACCACTGCATTTCAGTCATCAGCTACCATCGAGTCGTGCCGCCCAAACCCAGGCTCGGGCAAAATTTTCTGCGTGATCCGCAGGCTATTCGCCGCATCGTCGCGGCTCTGGGCGATTGCGCCGGCCGCACCGTCATTGAGATCGGCCCGGGAATGGGCGCAATTACCCGCGAGCTCTCTGCGAAAGCCGGAAAGGTGCTGGCGCTCGAAGTTGATCCGGAGCTTGCCGCCAGCCTGTCGACAGAGTTCACCGCTAGCGCCGGGGGACACACTGCTACCGGATCCAATGTCGAGATTGAAACAGTCGATGTCCTCGCATTCGATTTCGCCGCCGCTTCGATTGCAGCGGGGAGCCGGATCATCGTCGCCGGCAATCTGCCCTACTACATCACGTCTCCGATCTTGCTCAAGATCGCGGAAAACGCAGCTGTACTTGATCGCGCAGTGCTGATGGTGCAGCGCGAGGTAGCAGATCGCGTCACGGCTGCGCCCGGTTCGCGCGACTACGGGCTGCTATCCGTCACCGTGCAGATGCATGGCCCCGCGGAGCCGTTGTTCACTCTGCCGCCTAGTGCGTTTTCGCCGCCGCCGAAAGTACATTCCACCGTTTTCCGCTGGCGATTCGCACCACGCTTCGCGGAACTTGAGGTGAACAGGGAAGAGTTTCTCAGGTTCATGCGGCAAGTTTTTGCCTTGAAGCGCAAGACGCTGGCCAATAATCTGCGCGCCGCAGGCGTCGAAAGCGCCGCAGCCATAGCCGCACTGTCTAGTGCGGGAATTGACTTGAAAGCACGCGCCGAATCGCAGTCCATCGAAGCACTGGTCCGTTTGTGGAAGTCTCTGCAAAAAGCTGGGGCCACTCCGTCACACGAAGTGGTCCCGGCAATGCAATAAGTAATCAGAGACTAGTGATGCGGGCCACCGCCTCCACTGCTGCTGCTGACGTGTCCGCCACCGCCTCCACCGCCACCACTGCTAACGTGTGGTGCACCGCCCCCTCCGCCTCCACCGCTCGGGCGAGCGCCGCCCCCGCCGCTGGGTGCGTGGCTTGGTGCACTCGCGCCGGAGTATCCCCGGTTCGGAATCGGTGCGCGATAGCCTCCCCCTGGAGCGACGGGTGCCGTCCAACCGCCGGGACGGCCGTTCGAGGATGGCGAGTTTGTCGACGGTGCGTACGCGGATCCTCTGTAGGCAGAGCCGGAATAGCTGTAGCCATGAACGCTGTATCCGGGACCGCCGTTTCCAGGGCCGTTTCCAGGGTTCGACCGGTTGAATCCCGAAGCCACCGACGGACTATAAACCGGTCGGGGCGACAGTGGCCTGAGCGGCTGAACCGTGGTGCCGCCGATCGTGATCGGCCTGCCCACCACGTGCACCGGATTTGCAGCCGGTGAACTGGGAATTCGATTCACCGCAATCACCGGATTGGGCTGATAGAAGCCACCGTGCCTGATAGGTTGGTTCGGCGGATGAACCGGCCCTCCATGCGGACGATGTGGCGGTTGATAGCGAGGCGGGCGGTTGTGGACGTTCACAATCCATCCGCCGGTTGTCCACCAGGGATAGCCGTATCCGGGAGCCCATCCCCAGCCGAAGTCGTCGTAGTAGTTCCAGTTGCCGCTTGTGTAGGGCAGATAGCCCCATTGCTCGCAAGAGACCCAGATATAGCCGAACTGGGGCGTCGATACCCAGTTTCCACAGCCATAGGGATCCCAACTTCCTGAAGCTGCCTCATTGGGAGACCACACGTAGCCCTGGCCGGGAACGTTATACCAGTTGCCATTGGCATCCAGGTCACCCCAGGCGGGATTGTTGCTGTTCGGTTCGCTTCCGCTCGCCGCGGTCTTGGCGGCTTCCTGCGAATTCAAATCCTGATCGCGATCAGCGTTCCAGGCATCCCAGGAGTCCGGTTCGATGGTTTCGGCGAGATTGTAAAGATTGGGATCGCTGGCGTTGAGGGCGACGCTTTCGCCGCCATGCAGGTCGACCGAAAGGGTATTGCCGCGCTCGATGTGAGCGTTTCCTGCAAAGACGGAAACTTCTCCGGGAAGGTTATCAAGACTGACGCGCAGCACGGTGAATCCGCTGGCGGTTACAGCGCTGTCACCGAAGCGGGCAAGGGTGTGGTTTGCAGAGGAGTCCCCCTGTAACTCGAAGTATGCCAACCCACTCGTCAGCACCAATTCCGCCCTGGTTGCGCCGGCGTCCTGTCGCAGGACCGCGATCTTCAGCGAACTGTTGGGAGAGATGCGGGCAACACTGCCGTCATCAAACTGAATCTCTGCCTTGCCGTCCTCTTTGGCTGTGATCTCCGTCCCTTCAAAGAGAGGAGTATTGACCAGAGCCGCATTCGCAAGAATTTGGTTGCCCTGGGAAAGTTGAACGTCACCTTCCACATAGCTCAACCGTGCAGCGCGCACATTTGGATCAGGCTGCTGCGCCTGCAAGGTGACCGTAGCCGCCAATATCAAAGCCAACCCCAGAATTCCGGCCGCCAGCTTGAACTGAACCTTGCCAAATCGATTCACTGAGCCCCCACCCTTTCCCCTTCGCCTCCGATGAGAAGTTCACATCGCGAGGAGCCCGCACTTATTCAGACAGCGGAATGACACGAAAAGTCGCGCCAGATTTCTCAATTAAAGCCGCTTCAGCTTCCTGAATGCTCCAGCAGCAAATGCGCTCGTTTCCTTACCCTTTCGAGCACATGAGGGTCGTCTTCCAGGCGCTCAAGGATGTCACGAATTGCACAAATCTGCTGCAGCCGGCCATCGTCTGAGGCTTCAACGACGTACTGAATGGCCTTGTCCAGGCCCAGAGGATCGTGTTGCAACAGCAACTCCAGCCGCGCGCCCTCGATCAGTGTTGAACCGACGGCAACCAGCGATTCTCCCAGGTCCTGAATCTGCTTGTTGGTGGAGTAGTTGAACTCGCAGCCGCCCTCCCCGTCAGGCCCACTGTAGCTGATCTTCTTCAATCCTTGAAATGCGACTTTCAGATGGCTTTCGCACTTGCCCTGAAGGACCCGGCTGTCATGCATCTCTGAGAAAATGCGGCTTGCGAAACCCGCACTCAGATTCACGTCGCGGTCCACCCTGGCAGGCACGATCGTTTCCTCTTCATCTTTAGGCTTTGTACCGCCTTCTGCGTGAAAATGGCCGCTGCCGTCCGGATGAAACACCAGGGTCCACTGCGCTGGGTAGAGCCCGGGGTTAGAGAAATCGACCCGGACCACGCGATCCGATTCTCCGCAAACGGGCAGGGCAACCAACAGCGATACGGCCAGGAGCCAGGGAATCCTCATTGGCTGCCCCCCTGCAGAGCCAGCGTCTGGGCGGTATGCAAATGGCAGATGGCAATCGCCAGCGCGTCGGCTGCGTCGGGCGGTTCAGGAAGCTCCGGCAGGTTCAGGAGCCGGGCGACCATGAATTGCACCTGCTCTTTTTTTGCCAGTCCATAGCCTACAACGGACGACTTTATACTGAGCGGCGCGTACTCTGCCACAGGCAGGTTTCGTTGCGCGGCGGCTAGCAAAGCCACTCCCCGCACCTGCCCGAGTTTGAGCGCCGACTTGGCGTTGACGGAGTAGAAAACTTCTTCAATAGCAACCACATCGGGCTGCCAGCGCTCCAGTTCCGCAGACAGGGCCTGGTGGACCTGGGCGAGCCTTTCGGGGAGAGACTTTGCTTTGGGAAGACGGATGGCGCCGGCCGTTTTGCAGACGATTCGAGTCAACGGACCGGATTCATCCGAGTCCACGACGCCAAACCCGGTAATCTCGGTTCCACAATCGATGCCGAAAACGCGCATTTGCTTGTAAGTTTAAACCCAGAAGCCCTTCCAGGCTGGTACGAAGGCATGTTAACCGGGCGGCTAATCATGCGATGGGGCCGGTTGAAGCGTGTTCCTCGTGTATAAGGCAGAGCAGTGTATCTCCAGCCGGATCAAGAGGGGCTCGTTATCCGGGATCTTCCATTTGAGATTCGGGCGCGCAGATTGGCCAGGTCTGCCTGGATCTTTTCGCTCCAACGGAGGCGGCTGGGCGGCTTGCCTGCGATCACCTGATCGAAACTGGTGAGTTGGCTGGCGTGCTCCGCGAGGAATCTCCCGAGCCCTTCCTCGAGGCTGGCGGTTGCGGTGTTGGTGTGAATGCAGATGGTCCAGAGCCCGGTCTTCTGCGCGACCGGCTCCCAGAGTTGCTGGGGTATCCAGAGGATTTGGTGTTGCGTGAAGGGCCGGCGAGCGAATCCGTCGGACAGTATGTTCAGGCCCTCTGCGGCAAGGGCACGGAGGGTGTTGCGATCGAATCCGTGACGGGGAGCGACAAACAGGCGGGGCCTGAGCCCCTGTCCACGCAGAATCGCGAGTCCGGATCGAATCCATTGCCGCTGTACGGATGGATTGACGCCCGCGAATTCAGTCTTCTCATGCAGACCGAGAATGGACGTGCCGCGACTCGCGCACGCGTGACGGTATCCGTGCATGGCGATCGTGGCGCCCGCAGCCTGCAATGACCGCATGCGATCCCAGAATTCCGGATCGGGAGTCTGTCGGTTCAGATCGGAATCCTGATTGTCTGGGACGACAGCGAGAATCGACGAGACTCCATGACGAGCGAGGATCGACAGGAATCGCTCGCGCGGGTCCCGGAGCATGGCCGGACATAGATCGTCGAGGCGGATGAGGTATTGCGGCGGCCTGCGATTCATTGGCGGTTCGGATCTGTAGCGAAGTCCCGAAGCATCGTTCTGACGGACCTCTGAATCACGCGCCGAGGACTGCCTCAATGGTGGCGGCAGTGGGAATCAGGGTGTCAACTTTTGTGAACTTGAAGAGTTGCACGACATTCGGGCTCGGTCCGACGGCGACAACGCGGATGCCCTTGTTCCGGCAGCTGATGAAGTGGCTCACGATGGTTCCGAGGGCGGAGGAGTCCATTTGCGGAACCCTCGAGAGATCGAAGATGTGGAGGTTTGGCGACTCCACTCCGGAGGGTGGCTTGAATTCGAAAATGTTGCCGAGGGCCACCTGCTTCATGGAGCCGTACATGTCGCGGGCATTGAATGGACCGGAGATGCTGTAGATCAGTGTCTGCGGAGCGCGGCCTTCAATCCGTTCAATGGTGAATGTGGCGTTTTTCCAGAGCTCAGTTTGTGTGATGGACATCGCAATTGGATTGTAATTGTCGTGACGGAGCGGGCGAAAGCAGTTTCAAGCAGTCGATGAAGAGCCGTCGGGGGTGTCGATCGGTTCACAGCGAACGGTCGCCTCAGGAACGGGGGGCAGACATCGCTTCCTCGATGCTGGCGGCTGTCGGGATGAGGGAATCCGTCCGTGTGAATTTAAAAAGCTGCATAACGTTGGGGCTGACTCCGACGGCGACCACGCGGACACCGCGGGCGCGGCAGCGGATGAAGTGGCTGATGATGAGACCGAGGCCGGAGGAATCGAGGGTGGGAACATCGGTGATGTCGAAGATGTTGAGACCTGGAAGCTCCTTGCCGGGCCGAGGGTCGAAGTCAAAGATGTTGACCACGACGAGCGGTTTGAGGACGCCGTACATTTCGTTTGCAGCGAAGGCTCCCGTGAACCGGAAGATGAGCGCGCCGTGTTCTTCATCTTCGATGCGTTCAATGGCGAACTTCGGACTTTGCCATAGCTGGGTTCGGGTTGTCGGCAATGCGTCTCTCCCTGGAGCACCGGAGCAATCAATGTGTCGGCTCGCTGCCCCAGCATACTCGAATGACCCAATATTCGTGGAGTCCCATGTCTAAAAATCGAGGCATGGAACACCTGGAGCGATGCCTGGTCAGATGGACGGGCCGTAGAAACACCCCAGCGACTATGACCTGTTGCTGGGGACCCCGTTGATTTTTCGGACGAGCGACAGGACGGGGAGGCCGAGGAGGATGAGGGCGGTTCCCAGCAGCGATCCCTTGAGGTTGCCGGCGTAGCTGTAGATGAGGACGCCGGCGGCGCAGAGAACGAAGATGGCGGGAAGAATTGGATATCCCCAGACTCGATAGGGTCGGACGAGGTCAGGGCGTCGGCGGCGATAGACGAAGACCGTGGTCGCGGTGAGCATATAGAAGAGCCACTCGGCGAAGATGGCGAGCTCGAAGTGCTGCTGGAACTGCGACAGGAAAAGCAGCAACACAGTGGAGAGCAGCGCCTGGACGATGAGTGAGGTGGAGGGGGACTGGAAACGCGGGTTGATGTGCGCGAACTGCCGGAAGAAGAGGCGGTCGCGGGCCGCGGCAAAGGGGATGCGCGCACCGGACATGACTGTCCCGTTGAGGGCGACGAAGATGCTGAGGGCCATGGCGGCGGCGACGAAGCCTGCGCCGCGGGGCCCGGCGACGATGGAGAGTGCGGCGACGGCGGGACGTTCGCTGGCGGCGATCTGCGTGGCGGGCAGCACGTATTGAATCGCGGCGTTGGTGACCATGAAGAGCGCGCCGACGATGAAGAGTCCTCCGATGAGGGCAATCGGGAGCGAGCGCTCGGGGCGGCGGACTTCGCCGGCAACCATGGTGAGGTCATTCCATCCGTCGTATGCCCAGAGGGTGGCGATGAGAGCGAGCATGAATCCGCTGAAGCCGCCGGTGGCGGTGGGCAAGCCCGTGGAGAAGTTGCTGAAGCTTCCGCTGGCTGAGGCAAAGCAGAGCGCCGCGACAATCAGAATGAGAACGCCTTTGAGGATGGTGAAGACGAGTTGGAAGTCGCCGGCCTTTTTGATGCCAAGATAGTTGAGTCCGGTCATGAACCACGTGACGGCGATAGCGAAGACCTGCGAACAGAGCAACGGTAGACCGAAGACGTGCGTGGTGAGGAACTGGAAGGCGGGGAAGAATTCCAAGGTGCGTGCGAGGCCGATGGTGACGGCAGCGATGGATGCGGGCTTGGCGACGGCAAACCACGTCCACATGTAGAGAAAGGCCGTCGTGTCGCCGTAGGCTCCGCGGAGGTAGACATATTCTCCGCCGGCGTATGGAAGCATGGCGCCGAGTTCGGCATAGGTCATGGCGCCGAAGAGCGAGAGCAGGCCGCCGACGATCCAGGCGAGATAGACAAGCGCGGAGGAGCCGGTGTCGCGCATCATCTCGGTGGGGACGAGGAAGATGCCGCTGCCGATGATGGTGCCGACGACGATCGCGGTGGCCTGGGAGGCGCCGAGAACGCGGGGGAGATCGGCGGGAGCCTGAGCTTGATTGGGAACAGCGGAGACTGGCTGTCTCATGCGGTGATGTGAGGGTAGCACAAGGAAATCGCGGATCGATTCGATCGCCGTGCGAACGTTGCAGTTGAGCCCCGGTCACTTCAGGATGAAGCATGACCGGGGCACTGCTTTTGTTCGTCTTGAGTTGATCAGGTTGCGCTATTTCGCCGGTGCAGCGGGGGCATCCGCATTGAAGATGTCAGCAGCCGCCTTCCAATTGCCGTCGCCCTGCTTCTTGAAGACGGTGACGTATTTCCCCTTTTCGGTCACAGCCTTCTTGCCTTTGGGAGCGGTCGAAGTCATGGTGTAGGTGCCCTGGCTATAACCAAGATCCCCAGACTTCGCGACTTCGACTTTGTCTGACGCGAAGGTGATGGAGAAATTCTTGTCTGCAACCATTGGTTTAAGCGCATCCTTGATTGCCGGAATCCCGGTGATGATTGGTGAGTCCGTAATGAGTACGGATGCATCGTCTGCATAGACGGTCGCTATCTTATCCGCGTCTTTCGTCGCGAATGCTTGAACCCATGCGGTCTCAAGGTCCTTGATGGCCTTGACGTCCGCATCATGCGTATCCGGTGGCGGTGGCGGTGGCGCCGCTGGGGTGCAACCTGCGAGAAAGACCGCAAGAGATACCGCGGCCAGAGAAAAGTGTCGTGCTTGCATTTGCTTCCTCCTGGGGGAGGAACCCATAAGTATCACAGCAGCCGGACTGGAAGTGACTAATATTTGATTCACAGGAAAAGTGGCAATAACTACCTTGACGCACAAGTCTGAAAGTAGTATTCTACATACAGATTGAAGGTGCGTGAAATGAAAAAGCCGGTAACTCTTCAGCAGGCAATAGTTTACTTCGGTGATGCGGAGCGGGCTTTTGAGTATGCGA
>NZ_DATHHT010000040.1:0-386907 GCF_035317045.1 Occallatibacter sp. | reverse complement strand
GTCCTCCTGGGTGTGGATCGCAAGAGCCCGATGGAAAAACTCTGCCGCCTTCGTCAGATCGTGCACCTGCTGCCACTCCAGGAGGCCCAGTTCAGATAGAACGTTCTCGTTGCGAGGCTCCGCCGTGAGCGCTTTCTCGAGAAGCGGCTCTGCCTCGTGCCATCGGCCAGCGCGAAGTAGAACCAGCCCCTGCACGTTGTTGGTCTCGAAATTGCCGGGCGCGATCTGTTGCGCCTCGTTAAGCGTTTGAAAGCGCTCGTTCGTATTCCTCCCTCTGCATATACACCAGAGCCAGCCCGTTATAGGCAGTCACCAGGGCGAGTTGAATCGATGAAGAACCACCTTCGTCCCGGAAAAGCTCTTGCGGCGTCCTCTACTTCTTGATGAAAGCCAGCAGGTCAGCATTGATCTGCCCGGCATGGGTTGTCGGCATGCCGTGCGGGAAGCCTGGATAGAACTTCGTTTCAGCGTTCTTGAGTAACTTCGCTGAAAGAGGACCGGAATCGGCGAATGGGACAATCTGATCGTCTTCGCCATGCATCACCAAAACAGGCACGGTGATCTTCTTGAGGTCTTCGGTGAAATCGGTCTGGGAAAAGGCCACGATGCCGTCGTAATGCGCCTTTGCGCCGCCCATCATGCCCTGTCGCCACCAGTTGTGGATGACCGCCTCAGAGGATTTCACGCCTGGTCGATTGAATCCATAAAAGGGACCCGACGGAAGGTCGCGATAGAACTGCGAGCGGTTGGCCAGGAGCTGAGCCTGCAGGTTGTCGAAGACTTCCTTGGGAAGGCCACCCGGGTTGGCCGTCGTCTTCAACATCAGCGGCGGCACAGCGCTGAGGATTGCAGCTTTCGCCACGCGGCTCTCTCCATGCCGTCCGAGATAATGCACGACCTCGCCACCCCCGGTCGAATGGCCCACGTGGATGGCGTTCTTCAGATCGAGATGCTCCGTCAGCGCCGCAAGATCGTCGGCATAATGATCCATGTCGTGCCCATCGCTTACCTGGCTGGACCGTCCGTGTCCTCGGCGATCATGGGCTATGACGCGATAGCCGTGATTGAGGAAGAACAGCATCTGGGTGTCCCAGTCATCGGCCGAGAGCGGCCAGCCATGACTGAACACAATGGGCTGCCCGTTGCCCCAGTCTTTGTAATAAATCTGTGTGCCGTCTTTGACGGTGATCATGTCCATAGGATTCTCCTTTATGGGTTCAGGTGGGAAACTCGGTCAAGGGTGTGGATAGGTTTACAAACCTGAGATTCTCGGGGGCCTTTGTGGACTCAGGAATTTCCGCTTCATCAGACGTGAGGAATCGGTGATCGGATTCTGAAAATTCTGCCAAGTTTTGCAGGACGGCACCCAGACTATAGAACTTGCTTGCGCTTGATTGTTGGCGCTTGAGCCAGATCCAGATCCCTTGGGGCGCCTTTGTTGCTTTGTTTTGATGGCTGGCATTGATGAATGTGCATGGACCTGGCATTTAATCTTGGAATCGGAGGTCCCCGAGATGGCGGCGAAATTGCGAATTGAATACATTGTTGAGCCGGATGGGGCGGCGCTGGCACGGCGAACGGCGCAGCACTTTGTCGAGGTGACGGAACAGGCGGCAGCTAAGCGAGGTGTCGCACGGATCGCGATCAGTGGAGGCTCTTCGCCGAAAGCGGCGTTCCAGTTGCTGGCCGATCCGGGGCAGCCGTGGCTGAAGCGGATGCCGTGGGACAAGCTGGAACTCTATTGGGTGGATGAGCGGACGGTGCCGCCGGATGACGCGGAAAGCAACTACCGCATGACGCGGGAGGCGATGCTGGATCACGTTCCGCTGAAGCCGGAGCAGGTGCACCGGATGGAGGGCGAACTGGAACCGGAGGTGGCGGCGGCGCGATATGAATCGCTGCTGCGAAATAACTTCAGGCTGGAGGGTGCGGAAACTCCACGCTTTGACCTGATTTCACTGGGAATGGGCGACGATGGGCATACGGCGTCGCTGTTTCCGCACACCGAGGCGATCCACACGCTGGGGCGGCTGGTGACAGCGAACCAGGTTCCGCAGAAGGACACGTGGCGGATCACGCTGACGTGGCCGGTGATCAACCAGGGGAGCTCGGTTTTCTTCCTGATTGGCGGCAAAAACAAGGCTGAACTGGTGAAGGAAGTCTTCACTGGGCCGCGCGATCCGGAGCGGCTGCCGAGCCAACTGATCTGGCCTGCAGGCGGTATACTCACTCTGATCCTGGATAAGGATGCTGCTGCGCTGTTGCCCGCAACGAACGGGCAGGGACGTGGAGTTTTGGAGATGGAGCGATGATTCTGGCAGGGGATGTGGGCGGCACGAAGGTCCACCTGGCTGTATTCGATTTTGCCGAGGGAAAACTCAGTCACACACGGGATAAGCAGTTTCCGGCGAAGGAGTATTCGGGACTCGAAGAGATCGTCAAGGAGTTTCTGGGAACAGACAAGGTAAGCGCGGCATGCTTTGGTGTGCCGGGGCCGGTGCGCGATGGACGGCTGAGGTTGACCAACCTGCCCTGGACGCTGGACAGTCGGGAACTCGCGAGAAATCTGCAGATCGATCATGTGTTCCTGATCAACGATCTGGAAGCGAATGGATATGGCGTGGCCGAACTGGGGCCGGACCAGCTTTATACGTTGAGCGAAGGCGATGCGAGCCAGATTGGCAACCGCGGACTGATCGCTGCAGGAACGGGACTGGGCGAAGGAATCCTGGCATGGAACGGGCGGATTCACGTGCCGTATCCCTCAGAAGGCGGGCATACGGATTTTGGTCCGCGCAACGAGACGGAGATTGAGCTGCTGCGGTTTCTGCAGCGGAAGTACAACGGGCGCATCAGCTACGAGCGCTGCGTAAGCGGCATGGGCCTGACGAATATCTACGAGTTTCTGCGCGACAACCAGGGGATGGAAGAGCCGAAGTGGCTGGCCGAGAAGATTGCGGAAGTGCCCGACCCGAACAGCGTGATCACGGAGATGGCGCTGTCAGCGAAGAGCGAAATCTGCGCGAAGGCGCTGGACATGATGGTTTCGATCTACGGGGCTGAAGCGGGTAACCTGGCGCTGAAAGTATTGTCGGTGGGTGGATTGTATGTGGGTGGCGGGATTGCGCCGAGGATCCTGGAGAAGCTGAAGGATGGAACATTCATCAAGGCGTTCCAGGACAAGGGGCGGCTGAGCCAGTTGCTGATCCATATGCCGGTGCGGGTGATTCTGGATAGCCGTGCGGCGCTGTTGGGTGCGGCGGGGTATGCGGAGGCGCGGGCTGCGGAGTTGAGCGGGGTTTCGCCGCGGGCGGCTTCGGTGGCGCATCACGCATAGTTGTTTTCCAAAGGGGATGAAGAAGGGCCGGCCATCGCTGGCCCTTCCTTTTTTGCGCACTGCTGTCATCACCGGTCCCCAACTGCGAGGGACCGGTGGCACCCTCATTACACGCGAGAGTCGGACTAGTGTGCTGGGTGGGATTGGGCGGTTAGCCACTCGCGATAGATAGTGCATTGAGCGGCGCGGAGGGCGTCGGCGGGTTCAACTTTCCCGTCCTGCTGGAATTGAATGTAGGTGCCGGTGTTGACTTGTTGGGGCCAGTTGGGAAGACCTGAGGAGTTCGGGTTGCCGTTCTTGGCGAAGTTGGTCCAATAGGTTTCCATGAGATCGGCGAGCTTTTTGTCTATGTCGGTGAAGTTGCCGGCGATGTTTCCGGTTTTGGGGAAGAAGCCGAAGACGTAGGGCAGATCGGCGGAGTGGACGGCGCCTTGCGCTTCCTGGCCGGGAATGGCGTGGTTGAATTCGTATTCCCACGTGGGGTCGTGCGCGGCTACATGATATGCGGCCTGGGTGACGGAGGGGCAGCGGAAGATCATGTCGGCGGACCACTGATCGGCGGCGGTGCCGTATTTCGGATCGGGGTTGCCCTGTCCTCCGTTGGCGAGGCCGTAAGCCGCGATGGCTTTGCCGGCGAAGGCACCGGCGACGAAGCTGATGGCCATGCGCAGTTGGTCGGCGGATTGGTTGCTGCCGAATTCGCGCGTCGTAGTGCCGTAGACGAAGGGGATGTGCTCTTCCTGACCGGACTCGAAAACTGCGACGGGCTGTTGGGGAAGTACGAATCCGTCGATATCCGGACCGACACGGAGGCGATTTGCCGGAGAAAGCTTGGCTTGGGCGGCGAGCATCTCCGATGCGGAAAGGGTCCGCAGGTATTTGATCTGGCCGTCAGCGGAGGGAGCGTTGAAGGCCTTCGCCAATGCCGTGCCGGACTGCTCAGCCTGGGCTAGCGGAAGGAGCGGCGCAGTGAAGGCTGCACCACTTTCGGCGAGAGCTTTCTGGAAGAGGCCCTTTGCGAGTGGCGAGGTCATCAGCATGCTGGTGTCCATGGCGCCGGCCGACTGGCCGAAGACGGTGATGTTGTTGACGTCGCCACCGAACAAGGCAATGTTGTCGCGGACCCAATGGAGCGCGAGTAGCTGGTCCATGAGGCCGTAGTTGCCGGAAGCGTGATGGGCCGATTCGGCCGTGAGCTCGGGGTGGGCGAGAAATCCGAAGATGCCGAGGCGATAGTTGACGGTAACGAGGATGACACCGTGATTGACGAGTGTGCCGTCTTTGTAGAGAGCACTGGAGGCGGTGCCGCCTTCATTGGCACCACCGTGTATCCAGAACATGACGGGGAGAGGCTTGCTTACGGGCCACTCGGGAACGATCACGTTGAGAAAGAGGCAGTCCTCCTTGCCGGTTTCGGCGTCGTGGCGGTTCCAGCCGCCAAGATCGGGCTGGGAACAAGGGGAGCCGAATTTCGTTGCATTCAGGGTTCCGACCCAGGGCTTCGCGGCGACAGGTTCGCGCCAACGAAGATCGCCGACGGGCGCTTGCGCATAGGGTATGCCGAGAAATTCCGCGCCCCGCCCCGCACGCGCGACTCCGCTGAGTTCTCCGGTCGTAGTGCGGACAACGAGGGACTTGTCAGTGTCAACGGGCGGGCCGGGCTGCGCCGATGCACTGACAAGGAAGAGGAGGATTGCAATGGTGAAAGAGTGTGCGGCGAAACGAAGAACAAATCGGCACATTGAGTTCATCAGCTCATTTCTGCGGGGATTACGAACAGGGTGATTCTAACTCGGAGATAAAGAGACCAGGAAACGGAGGAGCGGATCCTGGAGTGATCGCGTAGGATTCTTTTGAGACGGCGCAATGGCGCACTTCGGGGAGGACGAGTTTGATCTGGGCTTGGGTGCGGCGAATCGTTCTGACGTTGGTGGTTACGTTCGTTGCGCTCTATGGCGGAGACTGGGCGGTGTACAAAATGCGCGGATCGCCACAGGGAAGCGTAACCGTGAGCCGGACGCTGGTGGTTCCGCTGAAGGGCAACAAGTCGGAATACGACTACATGGGATCGAGCGATGTTCCCTGCGCTGTCGCCATCTTTTCCCAGGACGGCAGGAGTCCCTGCTGGCAAGTGCGGCGCAATCAAAACCAGAACACAAAGATTTAGGTAAGGGCCTGCGATCGGGTGGGCCAATTCCGGGATGATCGCGAATGATTTGATAGAGAGACAGAAAAGACTGCAGGGGCTAAAGCCCACGCTTTTGGGCGATGTTTTCGGCACGACTAAAGTCGAGCCCTGACACAAGGCAACTGAGTGCACCTCATCCGCGAAATTTCGTCGCCAAGCATGGAATTCGGTTTCGGCCTTGTCCTGCCTCAGCAGCAGTAGATCATGTTCGTTGCGCACATGCGTCGGTGATGAAAGTCACGTTTTCTGATTTGATGGATGCGTACTATCTAGAAACCTTGCTCCTCGTGAGCGGGCGGACGCCACTTATGTACAGTCGAACACAAAACGAGAACGGGACATACAATACGCGGTGCCTCGAATGCATGATGACGGTGGCCACTGCGGTCGAGTCGGAAGTCGATCTGGAGCAGGTCGAGTTGCATCACATGTGTCCGGAGCGGGCGCTTGCGCAGCTTCTCACCAAAGAGGCATCGATCGTGGCTCAAGAGCGCCGCAGCTAGAACTGGTTGCACGGGTGACGACAAGGAAAGTCGCGCGGTGCTCAGGGGCTAAAGCCCGACGTCTGGTCTTATGCGTTCGCTGCATGACGCGTGCCCTGATACAACCCTGCGTGGAAGTGAGCTTCTCAGCAAAATTAAGCCGTGCCCCGTTAAGGCGCTTTATGCAACCGATTCCAAGCTGAAATGCTATTTGTTGATGGGAGCAGCCGGCGTCAGAGTATTCGCAGGTTTGGCTTGACCGCCTGAGATCTTCTTGTAGAGTTCCTGATCTGCCGAACGGGTGATGGTGCTGGCCTTGGCGAGTTCGGCTTTAGCTTCCTCTTTTCGGCCCATGGCGTGGTAGAGGCGGCCGAGACGCCAATGCACATTGACATCGTTGGGCGTGAGCTTTTCGGCGGCGAGGAATTCGCGAAGCGCATCGTCGTTGCGGCCGTCATTGGCAGCAAGGATGCCGAGGTCGAGGTGGGCGAGGCCGACGGAGGGGTCAAGCTTGATCGCCTTTTCCAGCAAGGGCGCGGCATCGCTGTACTGATTCATCTGGATGTCAGCATCGGCGGCGTAAAGCATCGCCTGGGCATGATTGGGATTGTTGGTCAGTTCGGCCTGGAATTCCTTGATGGCTTCGGGATATTGCTTCTGGGTCAAAAGCAGATAGCCCAGGCCGAAGTGTACGTCGGGCTCGCCGGGCTTGGCTTGGACGGCTTTGCGGAACATGTCGATGGCGCCCGAACTATCGTTCATTTCGTCGAGGGCTTCGCCAGCGAGCATGTCGGCTTCGGCGGAGTCGGGATCGAGATTGAGGATTTCGCGATAGACGTCGAGGACGCGGTTGTATTGTTTCGACCAGAGATAGCTGTGGGCGAGAGTGAGGCGGATGGACAGATTCTGCGGATCGGCGTCTGCGGCGGTCTTCAAGTAAGGTGCGGCCTGAGCAAATTGGCTGAGCCCGTAGTGGGACATGCCGAGGAGAATCGTATAGCGGAGCGCTTCGGGCGAGTGGGGCGGCGCGCTCTTGAGGAGCGTGGTGAATTCGGGGATCGCGGCTTTCAGTTCGCCGACTTTGAAGAGGGCCAGCCCGAGGTTAAGGCGCAGGCCGGGCATGCCGGGCTTGAGGGCGAGGGCTTTGCGATAGAGAGGGACCGCTTCCTTGTAGTGGTCCTGATGGGCTTCGAGTAGGCCGAGGTGCGCGTAGGGTTCGGCATCGGAGGGGCGGGCCTTGAGGAACGCGCGCCAGGCTTGTTCGGACTCGGCGAATTTGCCTTGCTGCTCGAGAGCGAGGGCGGATTGGCGGAGATCGGTGGGCTGCGAAGGGGTTTGTGCGAATGCGGAAGCCGCGGCGAGCCAAACGGCCAATGCCAATTCGGATTGCACGATCCGTTTCACGAGTTCCCTTCCCGCTTGATTTGACGGCCACGTTCATTGTCGCTCGTGGAACTGGATGCGACAAATTTACGTGGGTCGGGCCGGCGCGCACCGGGCTGGGTGAAGTCAGCCTGGTTTGCCGGATTTCATCCTGGGCTGTTTTCTTTTCCTCCCGGATTGGCCGCGACTCCCCCTGGGAGCGTAAGAAAGCGCCATTTCAACGGGTTTCTCGAATAGAATCGCGTTCGTGACCCCCAATCTTACGGCTGATGACACTACGGAACGCATTGCATTCGAGATTGCCGTACGAGGCCTGGCCATCCATCTTCAGTTTTGCCGCGAGCAGCGAACGTGAACAAGACGCTGTTTTTTGTCGAGATGACTCTGTCTCTTGCAGTGGCCGCCATCGCCTTGCTTGTAGAAGCGGCTGCGCACTGGGGAATATTCGGATACGTCCCGGCAGTCTTATGGCTTTTGATCTTTGTTCACTGCCTCTTCACTTTCCGATGGCGCGGATTGTGGTTTCTGTTAGGCCCTCCGATAGCGTTCCTGGCGATTGAGGGGTATCTTGTGGCGGCCCCACCTGTTCCGAAGACGGCTCCTTCGGTGCCGCAATTGAAGGCGCCGTAGCCGGATGGCACGACGGAATCCGTAGCGAACGAAAACAACGTCAATCCGGACAGAACCCAGGAAGGGCTAGTGTCCGGATCGGCGGTGCGATTCATACGTAATCCAATTGAATGTCACTTGCCTTTTAGTCCATCGCGATAGGCCATCGCTTCGAGTTCCACGCGAATGGCGTCGGCGACTGGGACGACGGGGCGAGCTTCGAACGTGAAGGCAGGCAACATCGAACAGAACTTATGCACTTCGAGCGGGTCGTCACATTCCATCAGCATGTATCCACCCCAATCACCGACGCGGATGACGAACGACTCGATTTTGAAATTGGCCGGCGGCTTCCACGGGCTAAAAACCTCCAGAATTCGCTTCTGTGCATTTTCGTAATCGCCTGGCGATCCCTGTGGACGTTCGTTCCAACTGATCATGTACTTCATGGTTTCTCCCTCTTTCGCATTCTGGTGACGATCAGCCCCGTCGTTTTTAGAGATGGGTGAGGAACTGGCAACGGGGAAGTGTGGAGCAAGGATACTCCGGCCTGCCCGGATTCGACTTCCCTTCAGCTCGTGCAGGGTCGCGCAGGACGACGGGTGGCGCGGGTGGTCAGGCGCTAGAATGCCTCGACGGCGTCGGCCTGGGTGCGGAAGAGTTTAGCGTACTCAGTGATGCCGGCTACGGTGAAGATTTTTGTGAAGTGAGGCGACAGGCCGAAGGCGTAGATCTTCTGCGCGTGATGATAGGCCTCCATCAGGAGCTGGATGACCAGAGTGATCCCGCTGGAATTGATGTAACTCACCTTGGAGAAATCGAGAAGAATCAGCTTGGAGGATTCTTTGGGAAGGCTTTGATAACAGCCCTGGAATTCCGCTTTGGATGTGGCGGCGATGTCGCCGTCGAAGCGCAGGACGAATACAGGGTGTCCCGCGGGGGATGTGAGCTGGTCAATGTGCCACTTGGTTTTGGTCTGCATGATGAATCGACTCCGTACTCTCTTAGCTTGCCACCAAAAGTCCAGAAGAGCCAATTGGTTTGTTGCGGTTTGGGCTGGAAGGACAAGGGTTTGTGACGGTTGCGGCCGGTGTTTCGACCTCTGTGGCTTCGGCTAACCCGGCAACATGCCGCCGAGATGGCGTTGATGGCATGCAGAAAAACAACTGCAGGTTCCTCCGCTGCGCTCAGGGGTCGGTCGGAATGACAGTGCGAAGGCGGGTCGGTCGGAATGACAGGTTGCGGATGGCTACGCAAGGACGTTGTTGGCGATGTGGAGACAGAGCAACTGCAGGTTCCTCCGCTCCCGTTGGTCGGTCGGAATGA
This sequence comes from Occallatibacter sp., assembly GCF_035317045.1. Taxonomy (GTDB): domain Bacteria; phylum Acidobacteriota; class Terriglobia; order Terriglobales; family Acidobacteriaceae; genus Telmatobacter. The sequence goes on along the minus strand of NZ_DATHHT010000040.1, from coordinate 377,582 downwards.
CACTTCAAAACTAGGAGTGCATGCGGGCTACGTCGCGGAGTTGGCGGGCGATGATTTCTAGGAACGTTTCCACGCTGACGCCGGGAGGGGGTTCGAGGCCGGACTTGGACTGGATGGCGGCGGAGATGCGCTGTGCGAGGGCGGCGCGGGTGGCGAGAGGCATGTCGAGGCGGCGGGCGAAGAAGCTTTCGAGGACCTGAAGGTCGGAGGCGGCGAGTTTGGCCACTCCGTGATCGGGGAGGGAGAAGCCTGCGGAGGGTTCGGGGGTGGGCGCGGCGGGGGCGAAGATGTTGGCGGTGAATGTACGGGTAGCCTCCGTGCTGATGGGGGCTTCTTCGATACGGTCGCGGACGACGAGGGTGCCGGCGGCGAGATCGCCGAGGCGCTGGTGATCGCGTGTAACGAAGATGGTAATGGCGCCGACGGCGTAGAAGAACGGGATCTGGTCGATGTAGCGGATGAAGTTACGGGCCATGGATTCAAAGAGGCCGATAGCGCGCCCGGAGCGCTGGATGACGCGGATGCGGGCGATGCGCTTGCCGGGGGTGCGGCCGTTCCAGAAGGCCTCAAACAAGGTGAAATAGCCCCAGTTGAACAAGAAAAGCAGAAAGAGGTAGATGGCGGTCGCCCATTGCGCGGAGAGGCGGTTGAAAGCATTGAGACCGGGCATTAAGAAAGCGAAGATCCAGACGACAAAGACGATGCCGATGAACCAGATGATGTAGTCGACCAGGAGGGCGATGAAGCGGCTGCCGATGCCGGCGAGGGGCATCTGGATGGCGACAAGCTCGGGTGTTTCAATGCTAAGCTGATCTGAACTCTGGTCAAACTGAGTCATGGCGCCCATTCTATCGAACCAGTGGATCGCGAAGCGCCGGCCGTATTGGGACCGGCTGGCGGTCTTGCTGTCGCGAACGGACAAGAACGGGCTAAACAGCCTGTCGCGCGCCGAGTTGCAGGAGATGGCACTCCTCTACCGGCAGGTCGCGGCGGATCTCTCGGTGCTGCGGCGCGACGAGACGGCGCGAACCTACAGCGACCATGTGAATCAACTGCTGGCACGCGCGCACCACATCATCTATTCGCGCCAGAAGACGACGTGGCTGACGCTGTTTCGCTTTCTCAAGGATGAGTATCCGGCAATCTTTCAGCGGCAACTGCCGTACGTTACGGCTTCGCTGCTGGTGATGATTGCGTGGGCGATGCTGGGCGCGGCGCTGACGAGTGCGCGGCCGGAGTTTATGCGTCACTTTGTGGGGCCGGCGATGATCGCGACGATGGAGCAGCACAAGATGTGGACCGACTCCATTGTGAGCGTGGCGCCGAAAGAAACCAGCCACATCATGACGAACAATCTTTCGGTAAGCTTTCTTGCATTTGCCGCAGGAATCACGTTTGGGGTCGGCACATTTTTTCTCTTATTCAACAACGGGATGATGCTGGGGGTGATTGCGGCGGCGTGCCATCAATACAGCATGTCGATCCCACTGTGGAGCTTTATTGCACCGCACGGGTCGCTGGAGTTGCCGGCGATCATCATCGCGGGCGGCGCAGGGTTTCGAGTGGGACATGCGATGCTGTTTCCCGGAGGATATCGCTGGAAAGAATCGGTGGCGAAGGGCGGCATTGAGGCTACACAGCTGGTGGCGGGAGTGATTCCGATGCTGGTGGTGGCCGGATGCCTGGAGGGATTTTTCTCGCCTTCGCATGCGCCGGTGTGGCTGAAGTTCTCGGTCGGGGCGCTGTTGTTTACGCTGTTGATGACGTGGCTGTTTAAAAGGCCGGGAACAAGAGAACAAGGGAAAGCGCTAGAAGCAACTGCAGGTTCCTCCACTCCCGTTGGTCGGTCGGAATGACAGTGCGAAGGCGGGCGGGCGGAACTAATTTCCTTTGCACTTGTTTGGCGGGCTCAGCGGCGCGTGGGGGCTTCGGCGATTAACCACGCTTCGGTGGATACGACATGGTCGCTCTGGCTGAGGTGAAGGGGTTGCGGACGAAATCTGATATAGCCAAGCCCGACGCGCATGTTGTGCAGAACATTCGCGGGAATGGTGACGGCGACACAGATGCCGAAGATGGCGTGCGCGATGGCCAGGGGATAGACGTTGCGCGAGCGGATGAAGACGAGGCAGGCGGCGAGTCCCCAGACCAGCGTGAGCGGCGTGAGAATCGGGTTAGGCAGATGGGCCAGGGCAAAGACCAAGGCGGCGAGGAACGCTGCGATGTTTGCCTTTGGGATGATGCGCAGAAGACGCGCGAGGAAGTATCCCTGGAGCAGCAACTGCTGCATGAGCGACCAGACGGTGTAGCCGCCAAAGGATTTGAGCCACTCCGCAGCACCGGCGGGATGGTGCAGCGTATGCAGGCTGCTGGCGAAGAAGGTAGCGATGGCGGCCAGGGTGAGGGCGACGCCTATGATCCATGAGGAACGCCAGAATCCCGCGACGCTGCAACCCATGGCCTTCCAGCCCTCGAAGGAAAGGGTGATGGAGACGATGAACCATCCAAGAGCGATGAAGTAGAGCCAATGCTGGAGGGGGTGTGGTGTCCAGATGACAGCAAGGATGAGGCAGTACCCGACTGCGAGTTCGGCGAGTTCCCATGCGATGCGCCGCCCGGGTGATGGAGCCGCGGCGCAGGCGCAGCTCGTTGGGGATTCCGCGGGTATACTCATGCGCGACCTCCATGCCGAAGGGTGGTGCAGGGACTTCGACAAACCGGCTGCAGTACATCTGCAGTACATCAACGCAGCCAGATGGTGAATCTACTTGCCCAGGCTTTTTGAGCACCTGTTTGAGCAGATAGACGGTTAGCATACGCCCGGGGTTATCAGATGGGGCTGGGGATAACACTTTTGTGGAGGACACGCTGGTCACCGGAAGTCACCTTGGGCTGTACGGCCGTAGTTGAAGTCGCACGTTGACAAGGCATCCCTCAGCGGCTAAAGCCGTTCTTATGCTGCTGAGTTGTAGCACGCGACCCACTGCGTGGGTTCCCCGATCCGCGCCATTCAAGACCGACAGTTGCCTTCGCGGCTAGACCTTGAGGAAGATTTTCTTGCGGTAGAGGATCCAAACGGGGATGAAGCAGAACGCTGTGAAGGAGACGGAGTAAGCGAAGGCGGCCCAATGGGGATTGGGTACGTGCGCGAAGACGTGGATGAAGATCCAGGCATTGAGGTTGAGGTGCCCCGTTGGGCCAGACTGGATCGTGACGGTATCGAGGATGCCGGGCACGAGTTCGCTGAACATGTATGCGGCGATGGCGTTGGAGCCGAAGATGAGCCAGGGCCACGTCCAGCCTTTGCGCCAATCCATCTGCTCGATGGTGAACCAGGCGAAGGTGAGGAGGGCGAGCGAGTAGCCGCCGGCGACGAGGACAAAGGAACTCGTCCACATGTTTTTATTCAGGGGAAACTCGAGCGACCAGAGATAGCCGGCGGCGAGACTGCAGAGTGAAGCAGCAGCGAGGCCGGCGGTCTTGGCGGAGACGGACCGGCGGGATCGCAGGAACAGGCCGGCGAGCATGCCCATGAGCGCGGTGCCGATGGCGGGGAGATCACTGAGCAGGCCTTCGGGGTCGCGCACGTTGTGGTCAGGTGAGTAGAGATAAAGGTGATGCGGGAAAAGACTGCGATCGATCCAGGAGACGAGGTTCTGGGTCATGTCCATGAAGGGGACGTCACGGCCCGGCGTGCCGACTCCGGGAATGGGAACCCAGCGAAGGAGAACCCAGTAACCGACGAGGCATGCAGCAAGAGCGATCCATTTGGTGGAGGCTCGCTGGTCCCACAGATAGAAAAGGCCGACGACGAGGTAGCAGACGGCGATCCGCTGGAGCACGCCGTAGAAGCGCATGTGGTCGAGATGGAAGAACGGGAAGCTGTTGACGATGATGCCGAAGAGGATGAGGACGAGGGCGCGGATGATAGTGTGCCTTGCGAGTTGCGCGCGAGGCACGCCTTTGGCAAGGCGTGCGTCGAAGGCGAAGACAACCGAGACGCCCACGATGAAGACGAAGGTGGGAAAGACCAGGTCGGTGGGGGTGAGGCCGTTCCAGTTGGCGTGATTCATAAAATGCCATGAACCGGGGCCGCCATTGTTGTTGACCATGATCATGAAGGCGATGGTGATGCCGCGGACCACATCGAGCGCAAGGATGCGCTTGACGGGATTGGGCGCCAGAGCCGGATTGGTAACGCTGGTCTGCTTTTCAGTGAGACTTGGCTGCATTTCTACCCCGAAGAAAATTGCTTGCACCTTACGCTACGCGCTGGGGGGGGGGTGTGCCAAGTAGCTGAATGGGGAGGTGCAGGTCGATACGGTGCGGCAAAGAACTTCAGATTGCGCGGTGAATCGTCCGGAGCCTGGACTCAACTCACCCTACTGATGACTTTGCACAGCAACCTCGCACTGAGCATGCAGCGTTCGGTATATTCGCTCCTAGCCAGGACGCAAATTGTCGGGGACGCAGACTGATAGATGCCGAAGGAGGTTCGTGTCGATGACTGCGAAAGGGAAACTTTGGCGCCTGAAATATCTAATCCATTCGGAGCACCTACAAGGTGTCCCTTTCAAACGCCTGTGGTTGCAGTTGATCGCCGTCTTCTTTTTATTCTCTGTGGTTGGCTTCGTCGTCGACCTGGTCTATGCAAAAGGACAGATGCAGTACGCTGCGGTGCTGGCGATCGCGACTATCAGCGGTCTAAACGCGATGCTATGGGTCTTCGTGCTGGCTCGACTTCCGAAGGCGTTTGTCTTGCTGTTGATTGTGCTCCAGTGCTTTCTCGGCTCCATCGACACCGGCATCGCAAACTGGATGATTGGCACCTTCAATCTGCAGCCGGTTCCGTCGGAGAGAGGAATCGATTTCGCAGCAATCGGAATCCTGTCTGTGCTCATCCTCTCTTACATTTTCTCCATCAGTTACCTCCGAAGCCTGGGTAGGGAGTCGTTCCGCATGCACAACGAATTGGCGCAAGCGCAGGAGGTGCAGCAACTCATCCTCCCGGAATCGCGTCTGGCGCTCCCGGGGCTGGTGGTGGAGAGCGAGTACCGGCCCGCGCGGGAGGTGGGCGGGGACTTTTTCCAGATGATCCCACACAGAACCGATGGGAGCTTGCTGATCGTGGCTGGCGATGTAGCCGGGAAAGGGCTGAAGGCAGGGATGCTGGTGGCGTTGATGGTGGGAGCGATCCGCACTGCGGCTCAATATGTTTCCGATCCAACTGCCGTACTCGGCACTCTGAATCTGCTTCTTGTGGGTCGCAGCGATGCCCAGGCCACCTGCCTGGCGCTGCACATTTCGAATGATGGTGCAGTCACGCTGGCCAACGCCGGCCATATTGCACCCTATTTGAACGGTGAACCGTTGCCCATGGAGGGCGCGCTGCCGCTGGGCATGATCGAAGGCGCGGAGTCTTCCGTAATGCATTTTCGAATGAAGGATGGCGACAGGCTGATGCTCATGTCGGACGGCGTAGCAGAAGCGATGGATGACGACGGTCAACTATTTGGATTTGAGCGGGTTCATCAGCTGCTACGCACTGCACAGTCTGCCACCGAGGTTGCCAGCGCCGCCCAGATGTTCGGACAGGAGGACGATATCAGCGTCATCTCCATCTCCCGCACTGCTGTGCCAGGCAATTCAGGTAACGGACGAGCCCAAATTACTCATTGAGCCGAGTAGTACGATTTCGTCGGTTCCGGCTGCGTGGTGGGCAGCTCGGACATAAACCCATTTTTGAGTTCTGTCCGGTTCGCCGGTGAAATCATGCCGGCTGTGCGCGAGGTGCCTGAACAATCCTGTTGACATCTTCGTCCAACGAGTCCTACCATCCGGCGCACCATTCGTTTCAGGACTTTCCCCTTGCGAGTGGGCCCAATACTCAGGTGGCTGTCGGAGCCAAATCGGGCAACAACTCGTTACAACTCACGCCTAACTGGATCAGGCCTTCGGCCTGCAGGAGATTCGTATGAACAAGCTAGTGAGATTGCTTGCAGCGCCAGCTCAGTCGAGACCAATTCTCAAACTGTTGGGTGCTTCCGCGGTACTTGTCGCGATCACCGTTTTGCTGGCGTCATTCAAAACTCCCCGCGTTAGCGCGGGGCCGGAATCCGATCGCGACCAGGATGAGAGCAAGGTCCGGATAGGTTTGGAAATCGCACCGGTTCCCCTCAACTTCGAAAAAAAGGATCGAAAATTGGTTGGATTGGGCAGTTATATCGTCAACGCACAATCCGACTGCAACGGGTGTCATAGCCAGGGTCCGGCGACCGAGTACCTTGGCCCGGGAAACCCCTACCTTCTGTCTCCTCCCCATGGTCCATTCACCGGGATGCAGCATGTCAATCCAGCCACCTACCTGGGCGGCGGCCGAGACTTCGGTCCGTTCGGGGTCGCATCAGAGCTGACGCACCTTTACTCCCGCAACTTGACTCCCGACAAGACGGGGCGGCCCGAAGGAGGCCACACGTTTGAGGAGTTCCTCACCATCCTGCGTACAGGAAAGGACTTCGATCAAATTCATCCGAACTGCACAGGATCTCCCGATGGCAACTGTCTCTTGCCTCCGTTCAACGGGGATGTGCTGCAAGTGATGCCCTGGCCCGTTCATCAAAACATGACGGACCACGACATCCGCGCCATCTACGAGTATCTAAGCGCCATTCCCTGCATCGACACTGACATCGCCGGCGCACCGGTATTGCGGAACGACTGCAAATAAACCGTCTCCAAAAAAGCCGAATGGCGACGGCCAGATGAGATTTGCAAACGAAGAGCCCGGACCTTATCGGTCCGGGCTCTTCGTTGTGGGTTTGCAGTTGAACCGGGCTACGGGATGGTTAGCGTTACGGTGGCGTGCTGGGTGACGCCTCCACCGGTGCCGGTGATCGTTATGGTGCGGGTGCCTGCCGCGGCTCGGCGGTTGACGGTGATGGTCATGGTCGACGTTCCAGCGCCGGGTGCCGCGATGGATAACGGGCTGAAGCTAAGCGTGACCCTGGAGCCGGTGACGGTACCCGACAGGCTGACCGCAGAGCTGAAGCCTCCGCTTATGGCTGTTGTGAGGGTGATTTTTCCGGTGCCTGAGGGCGAGACGGAAATCTTTGTGGCCGATGGGGTGAGGGTGAAGGTGGGAGTTGCTCCGGTCACGGTGAGAGTGACGATTGTGGTTTCAACAATGCCGCCTGACGTTGCAGTGACTGTAATGGGATAGGATCCCGGTGCAGCACCGGACGTGGTGAAGGTCAAAGTGGATCCGACCGCGCTGCTGCTGGTGATTGGCACGGGGTTTGTACTCCAACCAATGGTGACGCCGGTCGGCAGGGTTGAGGTTGTGAGGGCCACCGATCCTGTGAATCCGTTATTCGGCGTGATCGTGACGGTGGTTCCCTGCGCACCGGTTTGAGCCACTGAGACCGTAGAGGGCGAAGCAGAGACGCCGAAGCCCGGAGCGATGGTCCCGCTCAGCGCTGTGATAAGAGCCGCCGTGGGGCTGCCCCATCCAGTGACAAGATCGAATCCAGTGACTGCGGAGAAGCTGCCGGAGGTTCCGCTCTTGATGTCGTGGAAGTCGGCGGAATAGGTCGAGCTATTGGCGTTCTGGGAATAGATGGTGGGGTTGATAAAGCCGATGGGGCTCTTACTGTTGTTGGCCAGATTCTGGTTAACGAGAGCGATGAAGCCAGCCCACATGGGAGCGGCAAAGCTGGTGCCACCGTACTCATTGGCAGTGCAGGTAGTCTGGTCAGCGCAAACGTAGAAAGTGAAGTTAGCATTGGCCGAGACGTCCGGTCCATTGCGAAGCGTGGTCGATCCCTTATTGCTGGAATTGATTGCAGCAGTCTGCCACGAGGGGATCGCGATGCCGTCGGGGCTGATGCCGCCACCGCTGTCGACCCATGCGGTTTCAGACGCCCAGGCGCCTCCAGCGCTGGCGGTAACAAGATCGGTGCCTCCGACTGAGACGACGTTGGCATCGTCTGCAGGCCATGCCTCGTTGCGTTTGGACCAGGTGGAACTGTCGCCGGAAGCGGCGAAAAAGTTCTGCCCTTGCGAGGCCATCTTCTGGAAGAAGGGATCGAGAGTGGAAGGATCGGCTGGCGTCCATCCCCACGAGCAGCCGATGGTGGTAGGCAGCGGGTTGTGCGTGGTCATGGCACTGATGATGGAGGTGTCAGTGGAGCCGATGTAGACCACCAGGCTAGCGAGACCGGGGGCCATGCCGAGGGCCTGGGTCATGTCCAGTGTCTGCTCAGTGTCGTCGCAACGCGGAGCGGAGCAGCCGGTGCTGGTGCCATCGGTGGACACGAGGGTGACGGGCACATTGTTGGTCTGGCCCACGTTTTTGAAGTATGTGGTCAGGTCGGCGAGATTCGTGCCTTCAAATTCAAACAGGCCGAGGTTCTGACCGGCGCCGGTAAGAGCCGTGCCGGTGGCGTAGGCGGCGCGCATGTCGCTGCCCAGGAACGAGGCCGAGGGACCAGACCCGGTGGTGGCGAGGGAGACGACCTGCTCGGGCTGGATTCCGTGCGCCGCGGCGTAGTCCTTCTTGTTGACAACAAGCGGCCTGGGAATGGAGTAGTTGTCGAGGCCGGAGATGTGCCACAGCTTGAAAGGCAGATCCAGAGCAGGCTCACTATCGGTTGAAAAGAAGTTGCGATCCTCGGTGGGGTGCTTATAGGTGCGCATGTTCACGTGGAACGCAGCTTCAATGTTGGAGACGGTGCCCTTGACCTGGACGAGCATGCCGTCGCGGGAGCCGCCGACCACGTCAAAGCCGTAGGTTTTGGCGAAGCGGACGACGGTATCGTAGTCGTCGGCGGTGGGTCCGAAGCGGGCGGTGAATTCTGTTGGGGTAAGGAACTGACGATAGTTTGGACTGGCGGGGTTGTAGACATCGGCGAGGAATGCCTTGAGGCCAGCGGGATTGCGGACGGGCAGAACCAGATCAAGATCCAATACCTGGTTGCCGGGGAGACGGCCATTGGCCTGCGCATGGCCACCTTTCACCACGTCGCGGACGTGATGCGTCATGACAGATTGGGCCAGGCAGGTGGCGGAAAGCGTCAGCGCTGCGCAGAAAGTCAGGAGTTTCCCTGTTCTTGGAATCACAAATTCTCCTTGGGGGTGGGGGGCTTTGGAATCGGGCAACACCGAAGCGGGTTCCCCGGCGTTGATGCATTCTCAGGCAAGTCTGGATTCGGTGTCTAGAGAATTCTGGAGACGGTTCCGGTGGGGTAGTTACCTAGGCAGCGACGGGGATGCACTTGGGTCACAGTTACCGGGAAGAGGCGCGGGTCGGATTGTCCGGGGTGGCACGGAGTGTCCTGCCTCCCGCTTGTTGATCTGGTTGATCAGCCAGGCGGTCACTAACACTTCACTCATTGTGCTTCTGGTTGCTAGACGCCGCTAGAGGCAACTGCAGGTTCCTCCGCTCCCTGCGGTCGGTCGGAATGACATGTGTGGTGATTGGGGGAAAAAGCAACTGCGGGTTCCTCCGCTCCCTGCGGTCGGTCGGAATGACAGTGCGGGGTGATGGGATTACGGGCAAGACAATGAAAATGGTTGGGATGACGTAAACTCTTCCCTTCAGGGAAATCAAGGTTTTCGTCAGCATTCTGTTGGAGGCAATCCGTGGCCGAGTTTCAACCTTTTGTTCCGCCGGATCAGCACCCGCCGGAGTTTACCGTTCGAGCGCTGCTGCTGGGCTCAGTTTTTGGCATCATCTTTGGGGCCGTGACTGTGTATGTTGGCCTGCGAGCCGGGCTCACTGTGGCTGCCTCGATTCCGATCTCGGTGCTGTCGATCAGCATTCTGCGCGCGTTTGGTCGTGCGTCGATTCTTGAAAACAACATTGTGCAGACCACGGGGAACGCGGGGCAGTCGATTGCCTCGGGCGTCATCTTCACGCTGCCGGCGCTGGTGTTTCTGGGATTTGACCTGGAGTATTCGCGGATTTTCATGCTGGCGTTGATCGGCGGATGGCTGGGCGTGTTGTTCATGATTCCGCTGCGGCGGCAGTTGATTGTGAAGGAACATGGAGTGCTTCCCTACCCCGAGGGAACGGCCTGCGCGGATGTGCTGATTGCGGGCGAGAGAGGCGGATCGCTGGCGAGTCGGGTTTTTCTCGGACTCGGGCTTGGCGGGGTCTACACGTTTTTTCAGAATGCAAATCTCTTTCGAGCGTGGCCGAGTTCGCCTGAGTTTCGGCCTGACTTTGGACCGCAGCATGTGCTGAAGGGCGCGTCGATCAATGCCGATGCGACATCGGAGTATCTCGGTGTGGGTTACATCATCGGATCGAAGGTAGCCGGTGTGATCTTTGCGGGCGGCGTTTTCTCGTGGCTGGTAGTGATGCCGTTGATCTACTTCTTCGGAAAGGAACTGCCGCATCCGGTTTATCCGGGACAGATTCCCATTGCGCAGATGGGGCCGAGCGATCTATGGGCCAGCTACATCAAGCCGATGGGTGCAGGAGCGGTAGCGGCAGCGGGATTGATTACGCTGCTGAAGACCATGCCCACGATCTGGAGCGCGCTCGCGGTGGGCCTGAAGAATATGAAGCCCGGAGCTGAGAAAGTCGAAGCGAAGCCGATTCGCACCGAGAACGATCTTCCCATGACCGTGGTGATTATCGGATCGCTGCTGATTGTGGCGTGCATGTTCCTGTTTCTCGAGTTCAAGCCGGTGCCGGGAGCGTTTGTGGGATGGGCGGCGAACCTTTCGGCATCGCTGCTGGTGGTGGTGTTTGGATTTTTGTTTGTGACGGTGAGTTCGAGAATTGTAGGGCTGGTGGGGTCGTCGGCTAGTCCGGTGTCGGGCATGACGATCGCGACGCTGATGGCGACCACGGCGGTCTTCCTGGTACAGGGATGGACGGCGCCGGCATTTGGCGCACTGGCGATCACGATTGGCGGCGTGGTGTGCATTGCGGCTTCGAACTCGGGGGATACTTCGCAGGATTTGAAGACGGGGTACATCATTGGCGCTACTCCGCGAGCGCAACAGATCGCACTGATGATCGGGGTGGTGGTTTCGACACTGGTGATTGGCGTCACGCTGAACCTGATGAACACGGGGCTGCAGGAGTTCCACGCAGCCGCGCAGGCATGGGATATCAACGCTGCGCATGCAGGCGTTTCGGTTCAGGCGAACATCAAGCATCTGCCGCCGCAAATTCGTGTAGTGGCGGATGACAAGACGACCACTTCGCACCAGGCGTCGGAGTACGTTGTGCTGAATGCGATTGGGTCGACAGAGTTGCAGGACGGGAAGTATTTGTATTCTCCGACGACGGGAAAGATTGAAGTGCACTGGATCCAGGGCATCGGGAGCGCTGCTGCGCCGGCACCGCAGGCACGGCTGATGGCGACAGTGATCAATGGCATCCTGAGCAGAAAACTGCCGTGGGGACTGGTGCTGCTGGGCGTGTCGCTGGTGATTGCGGTGGAGTTGCTGGGGATTCGCTCGCTGACGTTTGCTGTAGGAGCGTATCTACCGATCGGGACGACGCTGCCGATTTTTGTGGGCGGAGTGGTGCGTTGGATCGTGGACCGGGCAGCGGCGCGGGCCGGAAATGCCGATGCGGAGAGCGAGATTTCGTCGGGCTCGCTGTTTGCTTCAGGGTTGATTGCGGCGGGCGGAATTGCGGGGCTGATCGGCGTGGCGCTGAAGGCCGTTGAAGCGACCTACATGGAGAACCGCGACATCCTGAATTTCCCGCAGGGGACGATTCTGGATCATATGTGGGTTTCGGTGCTGGGATTTGCGATGCTGGCGTATGCGCTTTACTACTTCGCGCGGAAGCCGCTGAAGAAGTAGGTGGCTCGATTTCGGCGAGGACGCCGAAAACAAAGCGGTCAGGGATATCGCTGCGCGACACCCCGGAAAGAATGAAATCACTGCTGGTTAGATCGTACTTTCCCACCCAAGCGGAGCTTGGATGGGGCACCCTCGTTCGTGCCGGTGTCTGAAAGTTCACGGCGGATGATCAGGAACGAAGCGAGAATCGCTTTAGCGGACCAGGTGGCAGAGGTGCCAGATTCCGTAGGCCAATAGAATCATGCCGGCTTCAAAAAGGAAGGCGGAGCGGAGACCGCGAGCGCAACCGAGGCCGTCTGGATTTGGTTCTGGCCGTTCGTTCAGGGTGCTTCTCGAAAAGAAGGGGGAATCGCAGATCGAGACGACATTGTCCGGCGCGAAAAACGGAGCGGAAGCGGCGGGCTCGCGTACTGCGGCAGACCGGAACTCATAGACGGTTTGGTTCGGCACGAAGAAGATCTCCCACCTGGGGGGTTCTTGCCGGAGGAAGCAGATACCCCTTCAGGACTAGAGCGGGCAGCTCTTGTGTAATAAAGCGATTCTCCCGCTGTCTCTTCAGGAAATATGTGATTTATATCACCTCCCCACGCGGAGGGTGAAATTATTTGCAGGAAAACTCGGCACACAATTTTGGTCTTCAATTTCCGGGCGGAGAGTGGGAACGGTGAACGCCCCAGACGGAGATCTGTAGGTTAGGAAGACGCCCACAGACAAAAGCAGATTCTTCGCTCACCACCCCCGAACCTACCCCAAAGAGCTCGATCGCTCTTTAAGGGCCCCTGGTACGTTCGGAGCCCCGTTCGTTCAGAATGACGGCACCAAATCATGTTCCCTCAAAATGGCGTCGCTGATTATCGGAAGTGTCAGCTTGGAACGCGGAGAATCAGGCGGGGTGCTTGCGGAAGACGATCTGGAGTTCGTGGCGCCAGTGTTCGCTGAGGGCGATGAGTTCCCAGTCAACCTGGGGAGAGAGATAACGCAAGACGGGGAGATTGGCGGGGTGGATGCGTAGCGCGGGTGCGGCCAGGAGGAGACGCGGGGGCTTTGGCGAGACTTCTACTCCAGGGAAGTAACCCTCGCGTTCGAACGCCGATACGAGTCGGTCGCTGCCGGCGGTGCGTTGCCGATCGGCATTGAGAGCGCGCACGCGAATCCAGTAATCGAGGGCCTGTAGGGGGAGATGCATGTCTTCGTCGGCTTTGAGTTCGATGACAACCAGGCGGCCATCTCGATCGAGGGTGAGCAGATCGAGCATGCCGCGATCGCCGGATGAGAACGCGGGGACCTGGGAGTAGAGTTGATCACCTTGAAGCGAGGGCAGCAGGTTGCTGAGTCCAGCGCGGAATTCAGATTCGAGCCAGCGCTCGGGCTGGATGCGGAAGAGCGGATCTTTGTGGACGCCGTCGCGATGGCGGCTAGCAAAGAGGCGCGCGCACAGCTCGCGGCAAAGGTCTGCAGTCTCATCGGTCAGCTGGGTTTCATTGGCGCCGGCGCCGAAGGTGATCTGCTGCTCGCGGGCGAAGGAATGCGCATCGGCGCCGTGACGTACGCGAGCGAATTCAAGGCCGTGGAGGATCAAGCCGACTTCGGCAGCCGAACGCGGACGGATTTCGATGCGCGGCTTTGCGTCGGCCGGAAGCAGATTCAATATGGTGTCGATGCCGGACTGGCAACGCGTGAGGGCTGCAGCCGGGGAAAAGGCGTGGACGAGACGCACTACCTTGTTGCCGCTGTCGCGGAAGTCGACCGGCGCGAGTTCTTCGCTGCGCTCATCGAGCGTGAAGAGCTGAAAATCGGCGGCAGCGTGGTTAAGCCAGGCCATGCGCTCAGCCGTGGTGTGCTCCGATCCTCGAGGCACGATCACCTTGAGCGAGCCGAAGTGGCGGCGGGCAGCGCTTTTCTCGCGGCAGTAGTCGAGCCAGAGAATGCCCAGGGTGAGGATGCCGTCGATGGTGGCGGCGGATTCTGTCTCGCTGACGCCAATGATGGCTTCGGCGGCGGTGCCGCGCAGAAGGCGGCCACGAATGTACGCAGGGCCAAAGCTGTGCTCGAGATCCATCGCGGAACGAAGGCCATCGATCTTCGCGCCCGGAAAAGCGCGGATGAGGACACGTTCGAGGAGTCGCTGAAAGCTGCGGCGCGCGGAGTCGCGGGCGGTAGGGGTGCGGCGGTCGCTGTTCGAGACAAGTTCGAGAGCCTGCGGCTTCGCGGCGCCCATGCGGCGGGTCATGACACGCAGGCATTGGGCGCGCGGCTGAATTTCTAAGACGGTGCGGACAATATTTCGCTCTTCACTCCAAAGCTGGAGGAGACAGCGCCCGTGGGACTCGATGACGGAGTAGCGCGTGAGGCGCATGTCGAAGAGGACGCGGCCATCTTCAAGCAGCGCTGCGGCGGGATGGGCGGCCAGGTATTCTTCGAGGATTTCGGCGAGTTTGGAAGCAGAAAGCGCGTCGACAGCAAGAGACACACGAAGCCTACCAGTTCTGCCGCGCGCGAAGATTCGTGATGTGCGCCGTGTGATGGCGCGAATGCCAGCCGTAGATGGCAAGCACGGTGGCGAGATTCTGTCGGCCGTTCTCAGGATGGACGTAGCCGCGCTCGAAGTCGGCGTCAGGGAGCGACTCGAGGAGGGTCACCCAGCGTTCGTGCATCGCCGCGATCATCGCGAGGGAGCCGTCGACAGGCAGTCGACTGTCGGCCAGGCGTGCCCAGGCGGCCTCGTCGTAGGGTTTGATGGTGGGCCAGTCTTCAGTGAGGGCGAGCTTGGTGCGGCAATACGCGTTGGCATGGCTGTCGGCGATGTGATGTACGAGCTGGCGCACGGACCACCCGCCTTCGCGATAAGGAGTGTCGAGTTGCAGGTGGGTCAGTCCGTAGACGGCTTTCTGCAGCGCGGGAGAAAGCAGGCGGAGGTTGGAAATCTGCTCGGCGCGAGCTGCCGGTTCAGACGAAGAGGGAGGCCTAAAGCGGCCAATCGGATAGCGGAGGTCTTCCAATTCTGTCATTGCTCTAAAAACCTGGAGGGCTCGCGGACGCGGCTGCAGGGCGTTACGGCGCGAGGCGAATCTATTTGGCGGGTGTGGGGTGCTTCTGCACTTTGTGTTTCGGCAGGTGCTTGAGGTTCTCATTCTGCGGGTGATAGGCCTTGGGATGCTCCATGACACGTGGGTCCTTGGGGGGCTTTTTATGAAAAGGCCAGATGGCGAAGGCCGGAGCGGCACACAACACCAGCAATAGCGCGGTAACCGCAATTTTCCTCATGGCAGGAATGTAGCACGAGAACGGGACGGGCGATAGTACCGGAAGTCACCGGAGACGACGGAAAGTACCGGTGGCAATACTTCAAGCAGGTGTGTACTCCGGGGTTGCTAACGGTTAGGCAGTGATTCGCCCGGAATCGGCGAAACAGGCTCGCAAGCGGTCGGCTCATGCCCTTCAGCGCCGACGCTGTGGAATCACCCAAAATCTGTGGATTGGCGGTCACATAGCCACAGCTGCAAAGTCTCGCCTTCTGGCTACCAACTGTGCTTGCGTCGTATTGATATTCCCGGTCCCCAAATGCGAGGGACCGGGGGCACCCTTGTCGTGGTCTAGAAAGACCATGGGACCAGGGCCACCCGCCGGCACGACTAAAGTCGCGCCCTTTCAAAGCCTATTCGTGCAACCGGTTCTAGGCTTTGCGATGGTGGTGATGACGGTGATGGTGGTGATGCGTAGTCGCTGCGAACGCCGGAGCGGCGAACACGAGGACCAAGAGCACAGCAGCAAGAATCTTCTTCATGGGGGTAAATGTAGCACGAGGGAGATTGTGGAAATACCAGGGGAGGAGTCATGAATCAAGTGTGGAAATGCCTGGTGCCGGAATGCGGTGAAGTTCGAGACGGCGTAAACTGAAAGCTACGATGAGCCTACCTGTCACTTCCCCTCAGCCCAGTCACAGACGTTACTTTTTTGAAAAATTTGGAATCACCGAGCGGCTGCTTGAGCGCTATTTGGGCGAAGCCCTCTCTGCGGGCGGCGACTACGCCGATCTCTATTTTGAGTCGGTGACGTCGACTTCGCTGGGGGTCGATGAACAGATCGTGAAATCGGCGAGCACGGGAACGAGTGCGGGGTGCGGCATTCGCGTGCTTTCGGGCGAGCGGACCGGCTACGCCTACACAGACAACCTGAGCACAGAGAGACTGTTGCATGCGGCACGGACAGCGGCGCTGATTGCGTCGGGGCCGGCCAAGCAGCCCGTGCAGGGATTTACGGAGACGGCCGGGGCGGATCTCTATCCTGTTCCACTGGGTGGGTTTGATCTGGACCTCGCGGCGCGTCTGGAGCTGATTCTGAGGGCTGACCGGGCGGCGCGGGCGTATGATCCGCGGATTGTGCAGGTGCGGGCGGGATACAGCGAGGAGTTGCGGCGCATCCTTATTGCGGCTTCGGATGGGGCGTTTGCCAGCGATACGCAGCCACTGTGCCGGTTGAATGTGTTCGTCATTGGCAAGGATGTCGCAACGACGACCAAAGGGTCGGCGGGTGGGGGCGGAAGAGGTGGGCTGGAGCAATTTGTGGGTTCGAAGAGCCCCGAACATCTGGCGCAGGAAGCCGCGCGGGGAGCGATTTTGCAGCTTGGCGCAGTGCCGGCGCCGGCGGGCGAGATGCAGGTGGTGCTGGGGCCGGGTTGGCCGGGAATTCTGCTGCACGAAGCAGTGGGGCATGGGCTTGAGGCAGACTTCAATCGCAAAGGGACGTCGGCGTTTACGGGGTTGATTGGACGGTCGGTGGCCAGCAGCAAAGTGACGGTAGTGGATAACGGAACGATGGCCGGGCGGCGCGGATCGCTGAATGTAGACGACGAGGGATCGCCGACGCAGGAGACGGTGCTGATTGAAAACGGCATTCTGAAGGGGTATCTGACCGACAAGCTTTCGGCACGACTGACGGGAGCGGCGAACACGGGGTCGGGACGGCGGGAAAGCTACCACTGCATACCGATGCCCCGAATGACGAATACTTACATGCTGGCAGGTGAGGACGACCCCGAAGACATTCTGCGCTCGGTGAAGCGGGGCTTGTACGCGGTGAACTTTGGCGGCGGGCAGGTGGACATCACGAACGGGAAGTTTGTGTTTTCGGCCTCCGAAGCTTATCTGATCGAGGACGGCAAGATTACAGCGCCGGTGAGGGATGCGACGTTGATCGGGAATGGGCCGGAGGCGCTGAAGTACGTCTCGATGGTGGGGAACGATCTGAAGCTGGATGAGGGGATCGGGACCTGCGGGAAAGATGGGCAAAGCGTGCCGGTGGGGGTCGGGATGCCAACGATCAAGCTGGACAAGATGACGGTGGGCGGGACGGGACGGTAGAGCGCGGGGCGTACTGTTCTGAAGATTCTTTCGCGACCAATTTCGCTTTGCCGGGTTTATTCAAAATGACGTTAGAATCGAACTGGGAGGAAAGTGCCATGACGTAGGTACGCAACTGCGACCTGGAGTACGTTATGAGCCGTTCCTATCGCCGTCCCTTTGCGGCGATCAATGGTATTGCCAGCGCCAAAGAGGACAAGCAGCTGGCCCACCGCGGCGTCCGCCGGAAACAAAATTTCGCGATCAAAACCTGCCCGGACTATGAGGATCTTTTTCTTCCTCATGAGCTTGAGTGTGCGTGGAATGACACCTACTGCTGGGGGCGCGATGGCGCTCAGCGCTATGTGATTCCTCGCGATGAATGCGGCGATGAACGCGCACGTCGCTACCACGAGAAACTACAGCGCAAGTAGAGCTACTTCTGGTGGGCGGCGAGCCATTTGGCGACGCGGTCCTGGGCGGCGGTGAGGTCGGATGGGGTAAGGTGCTGGGCGACGAGGTCGCGGGCCTTGGCGGCATCCTGCTGGCGTGAACCGGACCACCTTCTAGCGGCAAGGTCGAGCCAGAGGTACGACTCAACGAGATTTACAGGGACGCCCTGGCCATTGGCGTACATGGAGCCGAGGTTGAACTGGGCACGGGGAAGTCCCTGCTCGGCGGCTTTGGCGTACCAGGCTGCGGCTTGTGCGTAGTCGCGCGTGAGACCCGTGCCATTGTCGTAGAGCAGGCCGAGGTTGAACTGGGCAGAGACATTTCCCTGTTCGGCGGCGCGACGGTAGAGGTCGGCGGCCTGGGTATAGTCCTGCGGGACACCGATGCCGCGCTCGTAGAGAGTGCCCAGGTTGTATTCAGCCTCAGGAAGATGCTGCAAAGCAGCTTTGCGATACCAGCCGGCGGCTTCGGCATCATCCGGGGGAACTCCGTCGCCACGATCGTAGAGCAGGCCGAGGTGGAGTTCGGCGGGGGCAAAGCCCTGCTCGGCGGCTCTCCGGTAAAGAGTGGCGGCCTTGGCGCTGTCCTGCGTAACGCCGTTGCCTGATTCGTAGAGCGAGGCGAGGTCGAATTGCGCTCGCGGGAGGCCCTGATTGGATGCCTTTTCTAACCAGGAGAAGGCCTTGGTGTAATCCAACGGGACGGAGATGCCTGACAGATAAGTCTCACCCGCTGTAAGCTGCGCCTGCGCTTCTCCGGCTTCGGCTTTTTTGAGCAGACCTGGATCGAGGGCTGCCTTTTGGGCGAGAAGCGGAAGACATGGAAAAACAGTGAGGTAGATCGAAAGCAAAAGGGCGCGGCGCAGCATCATGAATGCCTTTCAGGGGAACTCCACACCATAGCAAATTATGAAGAATCAAGTTGTGATCGTCGCTGGCCGGCATGCGAAGTGCGGCGGGATGCGCCGGGCGATGGCGGTTTGTTAAGGTTGACCCATGCCCGAAGTCGTTCAACTCCCCGATGTATCCGCTGTCGATCTTCAATCCCTTGCAACCGATGTGGTAAAGCTGGCCGTAAAGGCAGGTGCCAGTGATGCCGAGGCTGTCGTCCGAGAGGGAGACGAGTTCAGCGTAAATGTGCGCATGGGGCAGGTGGAGACGCTGAAGGAGTCCGGCTCCCGCGCGATCGGGTTGCGGGTGTTTCGCGGGAAGCAGTCGGCCTCGGCCTCGACCAGCGATCTGACGCCGGACGGGATTCGGCAGTTGGTTGAGGGTGCGATGGCGCTGGCCAAAGTGACGGAGGAAGATCCGTTCATCGGGCTGCCGGAAACGGAGGAGTTTGGAGCGATTGCGGACGACCTGCACCTGTATTACGACGACGTGTACTCTCTGCCGGGGCCGGAGCGAATTGAATGGGCACGGCGGTGTGAGGCTGCAGCAATGGCTGCGGACCCGCGCATCACGAATTCAGATGGTGGAAGCTTCGATGCGGCGACGGGCGGGAAGGTGCTGGCGAACTCGCGCGGATTTGTGGGGAGCTATCGCTCGAGTTATGCAGGAGTTTCAGCGGCTCCGCTGGCGGTGGATACGAACGGGCAGATGCAGCGCGATGGATGGTGGTCGAGCGCACGGCGGATGGCGAACCTCGACTCTCCGGAAGCGGTGGGCAAAGAAGCGGCTCGACGGACGGTGCGGAGGCTGGGAGCGCGGCGGGTTCCGACGCAGCGGGTGCCGATTGTGTTTTCGCCGGAGGTGGCACGGTCGCTCATCGGGTCTGTGTTCGATGCCGCATCGGGTGATTCGATCTGGCGGCATGCTTCGTACCTGGCGGGGAAACTGGGCGAGACAATTGGCGCGTCGACGATCACGATCGTGGATGACAGCACGATGCTGCTGCCGACCGGTGTGGGTGGATTTGGAAGCACTCCATTTGACGGCGAGGGTCTGCCGTCGCGGAGGACGATTCTGGTTGAGGGCGGGGTTCTGCGGAACTACATGCTGAACACCTATGCGGCGCGGAAGCTGGGAATGAAGTCGACGCATAATGCTTCGCGCGGGCTTGCGGGGGCGCCGGGGATCGGGTGCGGGAATCTGTATCTCGAGCCGGGAACACAGACACCGGAAGAGATCATTGGTGGCGTGAAGGCGGGGCTGTACGTGACGAGCTTGATGGGATTTGGGACAAATATTGTGACAGGCGATTACTCGCGCGGGGCCGCGGGATTGTGGATTGAGAATGGGCAACTGACGCATGCGGTCGAAGAGATCACGATTGCCGGGCATCTGGCGGAGATGCTGATGAATGTGGCGGCGATAGGGAACGATCTGGTGTTTCGCGGATCAGTGGCGTCGCCTACGCTGCGGATTGACGGGATGACGATAGCGGGGGCGTGAGAGCGGAGTTAGCCGCGCGTTGCGCGTGTTAGCAGGTTAGAGGGTTCTGAGCCGGTGCACGCATTGAGCGAACCAAACAAAAGTGCGATGGAGCAGATTGCCTTCGATCCGACGGAGCCGAAGTTGGCTTTGGCTCAGTTACCGCAGGCACCGGCGGTGTTTGCGCTGTATGGGGCGGAGGCAAAGGACGAGCCTTACATCGGGCGCACGCCGAATTTACGCGGGCGGCTGGAACGTCTGCTGCAGCCTTCGGCGAAGCATCCGCGACGGTTGCAACTGGCGGGGCGGGTTCGGCGGATCGCATTTAGGCGGACGGGGTCGGATTTTGAGTCGCTGCTCGCGCAGTTTTCTCTGCTTGAAGCGGTTTACGAAGCGAAGGCGCTGGAGCGGATGCATCTGCGGGCGCCAGCATTTGTGCGGTACCTTGGCGGCAATCCATACCCGCGCATCGTGGTGACCAACAAGCCAAGTCAGCGAGAGGCCGATTGGGCGTACGGGCCGTTTGCATCGCGTGCGGCGGCGGAGCGCTTTGCGGAAGAGGCGCTGAAACTGTTTCTGCTGCGGCGGTGCACCGACGATCTGAATCCTGACCCGAACCACCCGGGCTGCGTGTACTCGGAGATGAAGATGTGCCTTGCGCCCTGCTACAAGGGCTGCACGGATGAACGGTACGCCGAGGAAGCAGCGGGGGTGCGGGATTTTCTGGCCACACGAGGCGAAAGCAAGCTGGTGGTGCTGCGCAATGAGCGGGATTCGGCTTCGGCGAGGCTGGCATTTGAGGATGCGGCAGCGTTGCATACAAAGGTGCAAAAGGTCGAAGGCGTGCGCGCACTGGCGCCGGAGCTTGTGCAGCCGTTGAGTAAACTGCGGGCAATGGTTTTGCAATCGTCGGCGAAGGCGGACGAAGTGTCGGTGTTTCTGTTTGAGCGCGGCAGTCTGCACGGACCGGTGGGGTTCTCGACGATTGGGATGCGCATTCAGAATGAACAGTCGGGATCGAGTTCGCTGTTTGCGCAGCCGATGGCGCTGGAGCCGGTGCCGGAGATAGTGGACAGTGGACAGTGGACAGTGATCAGTCCCGGTTCAGTAGAGCCTGGAGATTCGGCGCATGCCAGAGTTCCGCGGACGATGCTGGAGGGGCGGATGGAGGCGGTGCTGGCGGAGCTTGAGAAGGATGCGGGACCGGTGTCGGCGACGGTTCGGCAGGGACATCTGGCGCTGCTGAAGCGGTGGTACTACCGGCCGGAGGTGAAGCGCGAGGGCGAGGCTTGTTTTCCGGATTCGGACGGGCGGTGGCCGATCCGGTCACTTTTGCGCAGCGTTGGCCGGGTCGCGGCAAAGGGCCTGACGCTGGCAAAGCCGCAATGAGAGAATGACCGCGTCGCCATGCCCATCCAGCAAACAATCCGGCAAATGCTCAAGCCTGGCGCGCGCCTCGATCCTGGACGTGTCTGGGAGGTCGTTGAACTGGTGGAGGGCCGTCCCGCCAAGCTCGCGCAGGTTGTCGAGTGCCTCTGGGACGATGATCCCGCCGTTGCCAGCCGTGCCGCCGATGCGCTGGAGCGCGTGAGCCGCCAGCGTCCCGAAAAAGCCCAGCGCTGGGTCGAGCCTCTTCTCGGGCTGATGGCTGAAACCACCGAGAAAAAGGTGCGCTGGAATCTCGCGCTGACCATTCCGCGTCTCAGGCTGACCGCCGCGGAATGCCGCCGCGTCAATGCCGTGCTCCGTTCCTACCTCGGGGACTCCAGCTCGATTGTGAAGACGGCAGCTCTGCATGGGATGGCGGATCTGACGCGGCAGGATCCAGAGTCATTGCCGGATGTTATAGATCTGCTGCGGGTGGCGGGGCGGTCGGGGACGCCGGCGATGCGGGCGCGGAGCCGGATCCTACTGAAGGCTCTCGAGCGCGACCAGGGCAAGCGGCAGAACCGCATTTCGATTCATATGTTCGACTGATTACCCGGCACCGCAGTCGCTGCGAGCACTATGCCAGCAGATAATGAGTCCATGACCGTTCCAATCCATTCAGGACTGACTGACGACAATGACTTCGTAGCACTGGTGCATACCGTCGTTGCTAGCCTGCTCTCAGACCTCCATCCTGCACAAGTCTGGATCATCGAGATCGATAACTGGTTCGATCACAAGTGGCTTGGTTACTCGGGAAACGGCATCATCGCGAACTGGATGTTTGCTGGGAGTAAATCTTCTGACTTCATAGCGAACAGGCTCGATAGTGTAAAGAGCGAATTTTTCAACGAGAAGACCTCATTCCCTCCCTTCTCTCCGAATAGGGTTCTCGGCCAGTGGTCCTACATAAAATCTGGCGACAATTATGTTGAGATACCGTTGCCGGATTTGCCACATGGCACGACGAAAGCTCATTCTTCGGCAAATCTCAATCGGCGAATTGAGGCTTTCGCAGTGAATGCGCTCTTCATCTGGTATAGCGGGAATTCGCTGAAAAATGGCCGGGGAAGCCTTATGGTTTACACCGGGAATAGTTCGCAAGTGAATCGCTGGTTTGCGGCCTTCGAACGAAAGGGCGATTGGACGCTCACGCAAACAAAGGGAATTAGCCGTGGAGAGCTCCTTCGCATGATCGAAACCACAAGAGCGAAGTCCATTGACGGACTGATACACTGACCGCTGAGAGCAAGGTTTCAGAGTTGATGGTCGAGCTACTTCCATCCATTTTATCGGCGGATTTTGCGCACCTCGGGGACGAGGTTGCCGCGGCGGAACGGGGCGGCGGCACGGTGATCCATGTGGACATCATGGACGGGCATTTCGTGCCCAATATCACGATCGGGCCGCCGGTGGTTGCCAGCCTGCGCAAGGCAACGAAGTTGCCGCTCGATTGCCACCTGATGATCGAGAATCCGGATGAGTTCATTCCCGCGTTTGCCGAGGCCGGGGCCAACTGGGTGAGTGTGCATTACGAGACTTGCCGTCACCTGCACCGGTCGCTGATGCACATCAGGGACCATGGTATGCAGCCGGGTGTAGTGCTGAATCCGGCGACACGGGTAGACCTTATCCGCGACATTTTGCCGATGGTGCACCATGTGTTGATCATGAGTGTGAACCCGGGTTTTGGCGGGCAGAGCTTCATTCCGTTCTCGCTGGACAAGATTCGGCGGCTGGCGCAATTGCGCAAGGAACTGGGGCTGGCATTTAAAATCGAAGTTGACGGCGGAGTGGCTCACGACACGGTCGCCCGGGTCGTCCAAGCAGGAGCGGAGCTATTGGTGGCTGGTAATGCAGTGTTTGGCGCGGGGCAGGCCGAACGGGATGCCCGTGCATTGCTGGCAGCGGCTCGCGCAGCCGCCAGTGAGTCTGATCTTGTAAACGTGTAAAGGGTGGCAGTTTCCCCCTGCCGCAAATTGAGGTGGTATGAACCGGTTGTCGAGAAGTTTAGCTGCGTTGGCGCTGGCGTCGCTGGTGCTGTCCGGGGTTACGGCCCAAGCCAAGGAAAAGAAGCCCAAGCACAAGAAATCGCAGGATTTGAGTGCAAATCCTCTGGCGAACGTGAACTCGAAGCAGCCCGATAAGGAGCTGTTCGACAAGGCCATGATCGCGTTGAAAAAGGGACGCTTCGATGTGGCGCGGCTCGACCTGCAGACCATGCTCAATACCTATCCGGACTCGGAATACCGGATGCGCGCCAAGCTGGCTGTGGGCGACAGCTGGTTCAAAGAAGGCGGAACCGCGGCGCTGACGCAAGCCGAGAGCGAATACAAGGACTTCATTACCTTCTTCCCCAACGCGCCGGAAGCAGCCGAGGCGCAGATGAAGGTAGGCGACATCTATTACCAGCAGATGGAGAAGCCCGACCGCGACTACAACAACGCGCAGGATGCGGAGAAGGAATACCGGACCATGATCAACATGTTCCCGGACTCGCCGCTGATTCCGCGGGCCAAGCAGAAGTTGCGCGACGTGCAGGAGGTTCTAGCGGAGCGCGAAACGCAGATCGGCCTCTACTATGAGAGCCGCGAGAACTTCACTGCCGCAATCGCCCGGCTCGAGACCGTGGTGGATACCTACCCGTTGTATTCGAAGAGCGACCAGGCGTTGCTGGCAATCGGAGATGCCTACGCGGGCCAGGCACACGCAGTGCTGATTGCACCGAATATCAAAGGCGCTGTGCGCGAGCGCCTGCACAGCCTGTTCGAAGAAAAAGCGGCAACGGCCTATGCGAGGGTGGTCACGAGGTACCCGATGGCGCCGCACGTTGAAGATGCACGCGACAGGCTGGTGGCGATGAATCGCGCAGTACCGGAACCGTCTGATGCGGCGGTGGCCGAAAACGACGCGGAACAGAAGAGCATGCGGCCGATCCGGTTCACCGACAATTTCATTGGGATCATCAAGCGCGGACCAACAGTGGTAGAAGCCGCGCACGTCGGCGAGCCTTCGCTGGAGGATCCGAAACGTACGCTGGCGCCCGATGTAACCAAGCAGAACCAGGCACTCTTTGTTTCGGCCATGAACGAGGGTAAACCCGCAGCACCAGCCGCCGTGAGCCCGACCGGTCCGAACGAGCCGCCTCGCAGCGATCAGCCTTCCAATGTTCCGCTTGCTCCGCCAGATGGCGGAGGAACGGGCGTGGGTGTATCGATTGTGAATGCGCCGAACGGTAATGCCGGAAGCACGCCGACAGGGAATGACCCCGTTCCGGCAGGAACGCCGGGGGATCCCAACAATGCCCTGGTGAAGCCCGTTGGCCCAAACAACACGGTTCTGCCGCCGGTGGATAAACCGGCGGAAGCGCCTGACCAGGTGAATGACATCAAGTCGGGTACAGCGCAGACGCAGACGCAGGCCGATGCGGCGAGGAAGAAATCGAAAGCTGACCTGAATGAAGAGTCTTCAAGCAAGAAGAAAAAGAAGAAGGGTCTGGGCAAGCTGAACCCGTTCTAGAGACAGAGAACAAGAGAACAGGGAACAAGAGAATGAGACGAAGGGCCGCATCCGAAGAGGGTGCGGCCTTTGTTTTTGGAGTCAGTACGGATACCGGTGCGACTTAGGACGGGTTTCTGAATCTGCTAGAGTTAAGAGTAGTCCCCCTTGTCTGAAATCCTTGTGAAAGCTGGGTTTCGGGGCAAAACCCCCGGGACTCGCAGACCATTCCCATGCCGCACGATTTATCCAAAGCGTACGATCCCACAGCCATTGAAGACCACTGGGCCGAATACTGGGTTCGCGAGAAGCTCTTCGCTCAGCCGACGCCTGGTCCAGAGGATCTCGGGGACAAATCCTCGTTCACGATCCTGCTGCCGCCGCCCAATGTGACCGGCAATCTGCACATGGGGCATATGTTCGAGCACACCGAGAGCGACATCCTCATTCGCTGGCACCGCATGTGCGGCAATCGCGTGCTGTGGATTCCCGGGACGGACCATGCGGGGATTGCAACGCAGATGCTGGTGGAACGCCAGATCACAGCCGAGGGTACGACGCGGCAACAGATGGGCCGCGATAAGTTTGTCGAGCGCGTGTGGGAATGGCGGCGGCACTATGGCGGCGCGATTCTCGGCCAGATGAAGCGACTGGGCACCTCCGTCGATTGGGACCGCGAATATTTCACGATGGACGAGCGGCTTTCAGTGGCTGTGCGCGAGGCGTTTGTCCGGCTCTACGAGCAGGGGCTGATTTATCGCGGCGCCTACATCGTGAACTGGTGTCCGCGCTGCCAGACGGCGATCAGCGATCTGGAAGTGGTGTACGACGAGCACAAGGGACATCTGTGGGAGATTCGGTATCCGGTCATCGGGGACGACGGCAAGGATACGGGCGAGTTTCTAACCGTTGCTACGACTCGTCCGGAAACGATGCTGGGCGATGTGGCGGTTGCCGTTCATCCCGCGGACGAGCGCTACAAGCATCTGCATGGGAAGAAGCTGCGCCTGCCGCTGGTGGGACGCGAGATTCCGGTGATCACGGACGAGTGGGTGAGTCCGGAATTTGGCACGGGCGCGGTGAAGGTGACGCCGGCGCACGATCCCAATGACTTTGCGCTGGGGCAGCGGCACGATCTGCCTTCGATCAACGTCATGGACGATACGGCGCACATCAATGCCGAGGGCGGCGTGTACGCGGGGCTGGACCGGTTTGTCGCGCGCAAGAAGATTGTGGCGGATCTCGAAGAGATGAGCCTGCTGGCGGGCGTGAAGGACCACGTCAACAATGTGGGCCACTGCGACCGATGCAAGACGATGGTGGAACCACGACTTTCGCTGCAGTGGTTTGTCAAAATTCAGCCGCTCGCGGACAAGGCGATTGCAGCGGTGAAGGAAGGACACATCAAGTTCACGCCGGAGATGTATGGGAAGACGTACCTGAACTGGATGGAGAACATCCACGACTGGTGCATCTCGCGGCAGCTTTGGTGGGGACATCGGATACCGGCGTGGCACTGCGCGGTGTGCCACAAGATCACGGTGGGGCGCGATGATCCGACGAAGTGCGCGCATTGCGGGTCAGACCAGATCACGCAATCGACGGATGTGCTGGATACGTGGTTTTCTTCGGGGCTGCTGCCGGTATCGGTGTTTGGATGGCCGAATATTACGGAAGTGAATCGCGCAGATTTTGACGCGTTTTATCCGACGAGTTTGCTGGTTACAGGTTTTGACATTCTTTTCTTCTGGGTGGCCCGGATGATCATGCTGGGCTGCTGGTTCTCGGATGACGTGAAGATGCCGGACGGATCGGCGCGGACGTTGAAGGATTCAGTTCCCTTCCGCGAGGTGTACATTCACGCGCTGGTGCGGGATGCGAATCGCGAGAAGATGTCGAAGACCAAGGGGAACGTTGTCGACCCGATCGAGATTGTGAAGCAGTACGGGACCGATGCGGTCCGGTTCACGCTGGCTTCGATGGCTTCGCCGGGAACGGATATTGCGTTTAACGTGGCGCGGACGGAGGGGTACCGGGCGTTTGCTAACAAGATTTGGAATGCGGCGCGGTTCATTTTTATGAACGTGGATCGGGCCAAAGAAGCAGGAATAACAATTGAACCGATATCTTTCGCTTCGGCGCCAAATCTGACGAGCGATTCATCGGTCGAATCTCGTTGGATCATTTTCCAATTCAACCTGACGGCGCATCGAGTCGATCTAGCGCTCAAAGAATATCGATTCGATGATGCTGCGAACGCCATATACAAGTTCTTTTGGGGCCAATTCTGCGATTGGTATCTGGAAATCGTTAAGCTTCGTCTCGACTTCAATATGAACGCGTCCGCCGAAGAAGCGTTAACGGTGCTCTTGTATGTCTTTGAATCGTCGCTTCGCTTGCTGTCACCCATAATGCCCTTCATCACCGAGGAAATATGGCATGCCCTCTATGACGGGAAGCCGCCCCATAAGTCGATTGCGCTATCGAAATATCCGTCGACCGATTGGTTTGCCCCCTTCGGCAACCGTGACCCCCAATCTGCGATTGCAGGAGCGGGCAAGAATGAAATGGACGAGCTCCAGCTGGTGATTAACGCGATTCGTGCGCGGAGGAAAGAGATCAGGATCGAGGAAAAGGCACTCGTATCAATAAAGGTCGCTGCTGAGGAGCAGATTCGTTCGATCTTTCACACGAACGCAGACATCATTCAGAGATTGGCAAGGGTGAAGGATCTGGAGTTCGTTTCCGTCCAAGACCGTAACGCCAAGAAAAAACATACCGACTTGGCTTGGCAAGCGTTTGTTAGCTTCGATGTTTTTGTCGAATATGAAAAGGAAATTGACACCGACGCGGAGCGCGAGAAGCTGAACAAGGAAATCGCAAGGCAGGAAAAGATCATTGCCAACTCCGACCGCCAACTCAATAATCCCGGCTTCACGGCGAAGGCTCCGGCGCACATTGTTGAGGGCTTGAAGAAGCAACGCGACGACGCACAACAACTGCTCGACAAGCTGCGGAGGGATCTCGATTCCCTACCGCCCGCGTGAGTGAATCCTAGCGAATGGCGTGTGTATGCAGAGATTGCCTTCAGCATTCCAGAATCCTTGGAATTGTGCAGCCGCCGAAGTCGAAGGCGGCGATTCACAGGGCGTATCGGACTGCGGCCAAGCTCTGGCATCCGGATAAATTTGAAGGCAACCTGAAGAAGCGCTCTGAGGCGGAAGAGCGGTTCAAGCGCATTCATGCGGCCTACCAGGCGCTTTGCGTACACTTCGAGAATCCGACGAGAGAGCTGCCTGAGGCGGATTTTGTTTCTCCGATCCGCAAAATTCCAACGCCCAAGATTGTTTTCGGAGACGAGCCCGGTTGTTTTGTAGCGCCAAACTTTCCTGAGCGGATTCGCGCGGTCATTGCGGGGGCGCGTGTTGAGGCCTCGGACCCTCCGGTGGCATTTATCGAATTGTCACCCGGAACACCGAGCAATTCGCAATTTATCCTCTTGACGGGGCACCGCTTGTACGTCCGCGACTCCAAGGGACTGCTCTCGGTGGTCTGGTATTCAGACCTGGGAAGCATCAGGCTCGTCGATCGCAAAGGCGAGAAGCAGGGCGCGTGGCAAAGAATTGCGGATACGATTGCGGGGAAGCAGCAGACGTGTTCGCTCCAAATTGATCGACTGGATCTAAGCCGGTTTCACACGCTCACTAACCGTCCGGATGACAGCGTCAAGAAAGTTGTTTATAACTTTCTACGACAAATGAAATCGAATTGGCAGTCTTGAACATCGAAAGAAGAACGAATGGACTGGAAGAGCCACCGCGTAGATGCATTGCTGGAGCAGGCCCTGCTGGAAGACAAGGCTGTGAGCGATGCCACGACCAACGTGACCATCGACGCTAACCTGCGCGCTTCCGCCTCGATCATCGCGAAGCAGGAACTGGTGGTGGCCGGGTTGGGTGCGGTGCCGCGGTTCCTCGAGATCTTCGCTCGGCTCGATCCGCGACCGGCGGCGCACACGCGATTCGACGTGGTGAGCCACCCGGAGATCTTTGATGGCGTGCGGGTGCGCAAGGGCCAGGTGATTGCGGTGATTCGCCACAATGCGCGGGTGCTGCTGAGTTGCGAACGCGTGATCCTGAACCTGATGCAGCACCTGAGCGGGATCGCGACACTGACGCGCCAGTACGTGGATGCGATCCAGGGAACGAAAGCCCGCGTGCTCGATACACGCAAGACCGTGCCGGGAATGCGCGCGCTGGAGAAATACGCGGTGCTTTGCGGCGGCGGCACAAATCATCGACTCGATCTGTCGTCGGGAATTCTGATCAAGAACAATCACATTTCACTTGGGGGCGGATTGCGTACGGCGCTCACCAACGCTCTGGAAAAGCGCAAGCCGGGCAATCGCATCGAGGTGGAAGTGCGCACGGCGAAGGAACTGGAAGAAGCGCTCGAGTACGGCGGAGAAGCCATCCTGCTGGACAATATGACTCCCGCGCAGGTGCAGACGTCGGTAGAACGCATTCGCAAGGAAGACCGCTGGATTCCGATCGAGGCGTCGGGCGGCATTGTGCTCGAGAACATTCGCGCCTACGCCGAAGCGGGTGCGGACTTCATCAGCGTGGGCGCGCTTACGCACTCCGCCAAGGCTGCCGATATCTCGATGAGCATTGTTGCGGAGCCTGCCTAGAGGTGTATAACCTTGCGACCATAGATGCGGATCTCGCGGGAACGATCTTCGCGGGCAAGCTGCATTTTTCTGCCGTAACCGGATCGACAAACACCGACGCGCTGGCGGCTGCACGCGATGGGGCGCCTCATGGGTCCGTCTTTTTTACCGATGAGCAGACGGCGGGACGCGGGCGCGGTGATCACTCCTGGCGCTCGAATGCTGGAGAAGGCCTGTACGTGAGTGTCCTTTTGCGTCCGGATATTCTGCCGGCTTATCTGCCGATGATTCCGTTGGTCACGGGTCTGGCCGCAGCGTGGGCAATCTCGGTAGCCGGACTGAATGTCGACATTCGCTGGCCCAATGATCTGCTCATTGGTGATCGCAAAACGGGTGGCATTCTGGTGGAGTCGAAGACCGATGCGAGCGCCGGCGCACTCGTCGTAATCGGCGTCGGAATCAACGTCCACCAGCGAAGATTCGATGCCGGCTTGTCCACGCCTGCAACCTCGCTGGACATCGAGTCCGGCCGTCGGATCAGCCGTCAGGTACTGCTGATTGCCCTGCTAGAATCGCTGCAGCGAGAAACCTGGGGGCTGTACGATGCCGCAGTGATAGCGGCGATTCCCGCGCGTGTTGCGCAGATGTCTACGTGGATCTGGAACCGACGTGTTGAGGTTCACGGACCACAATCGTGCGTCGGCATCACTGCAGGCTTAGACGCGAACGGTTTTTTGCTGGTAAGAACCAATCGTGGAATTGTGACGGTGCAGACAGGCGGCATTCGCGCCGCGGAGACGGAATAAGAACGACGATGCTGCTTGCGGTCGATGTGGGAAACACGAATACGGTGCTGGGGCTCTACAGGCTCGACGCGGAGGCTGGACTTCCGCCGAAGGGCACAGCCGTTGCCGCGAAGGACAGATTTGACCTGACCGCGCACTGGCGCCTCACTACCCATCGCACGCAGACGGTGGACGAGTACGGCGTGTTTTTTGTGAAGTTGTTTGAGATGCATGGCCTGTCGCCGAGCCAGGTGACTCACATCATTATCTCGTCGGTGGTGCCGCCGCTGGACTCGACGCTGCGGCAAGTTTGCGAGACGTATTTCCATCTAGAGCCACTGTTCGTGGAGCCTGGCATCAAGACAGGAATGCCGGTGCTTGTGGACAATCCAACGGAGCTTGGCGCGGATCGGCTGGCCGATTGCATTGCGGCGATCGAACGATATGGTGGACCGTGCATCGTGGTGGATTTCGGAACGGCAACGAAGTTTGAAGTTATCTCAG
The DNA here is from genome assembly GCF_035317045.1 of Occallatibacter sp. Lineage (GTDB taxonomy): Bacteria > Acidobacteriota > Terriglobia > Terriglobales > Acidobacteriaceae > Telmatobacter. The sequence continues at coordinate 346,708 of NZ_DATHHT010000040.1, read as the reverse complement.
ATAAGGGCGAGTACCTGGGTGGGGCGATCGCACCAGGACTCGGATTGAGCGCGGAGGCACTGTTTTCGCGTGCGGCGCGTCTGAGCCCCGTGGAGATCAAGCGGCCCGCAAAGGTGATCGGCACCAACACGGTGGGGCATCTGCAGAGCGGGTTGTACTACGGCTACATCGGGCTTGTGGATGGGATTCTGGAACGGATCTTTGCAGAGCTTGGACAGAAGCCGCGCGTGATTGCTACCGGAGGGCTGGCGCACATGGTTGCGGCGGACTCGCACTACATCTCGGAGATCGACGACCTGCTGACGCTGGACGGGCTGCGCATTCTGTTTGAGCGAAATCGCAATGTGCGGCCGCGGGGCAGAGCACACTGAGAAAGTGGACAGGGATCAGTGAACAGTGGACAGACGATGGTAGGCAGAATTGCCCTTCTGAGACAGGCTCCTTCGCCGAGATCCTTATCTCGGCGGATTCAACGATGGCACGCCGTTCGAGCTGATCACTGTCCACTGTTCACTGATTCGCGTGCAAAACTACTTTAATTATTTTACGGAGATCGAGGAGCGCTTCCAGCAGCGGCGCGGGGCGATCTTGTTGCTATCCACACTTGACTGGGCGTTGATCGAGACGTGGCGCGACGCGGGGATTCCGCTCGAGGCCGTGCTGCGCGGGATTGATGCGGCGTTTGACAAGTACGAGTCGCGGCAGAAACGCGGACGGATGCGGCGCGTGAATGGGTTGGCGTGGTGTTCGCAGGCGGTAATGGAAGCAGCCGAGGAGTTGCGCGAGGCGAGCGCGGGAACGGCGACAACATCGACAGCAACGGAAGAAACCGGATTTGAACATGAGCGGGTGGCGATGCACCTTGAGGGCGCCGCGACGGCTCTTGAAGCTTCAACGATCGCGCGCGATGCCTGCGCCGCAACGGCGAAGCGTCTGCGGGAACTTGCGGCGGAAGCTCGGGCCGCTCAGAACGCAACCACGGTGGCGCACGAGATGGAGGCTTTCGAACGGGTTCTCACGGTGCTCGAGGAGCGGCTCTTCACAGCACTTCAGGCCGCAGCGCCGGAGGATCTCATCGTTGGCCTGCGAGAACATGCCGAGCGCGAACTGGCACCTTATCGCGGCCGTATGAGCGTAGACCAATTGCGCCAGGTAAAGCGTCAATTCGAACAGAAGCAACTGCTCGTGCACTACAGCCTGCCGCGCCTGAGCTTGTTCTACATGAGCCAACAATGAAGCGCAGACCTCCGAAACCAAGCAATGCGAAGCCCGCGCGGAGCGCTCTCGTCGAGATCGAGAAGCCGATTTACGGTGGGGCATTTCTGGCGCGCATGGAGGGCAAGGCGACGTTTGTGCCGCTGACGATGCCGGGCGAAGAGGCTCGTGTGCGCATCGTGGAAGAGAAGAGAAGTTTCGCCACTGCGGAGCCGGAAGAGATTGTGAGGGTTGCGCCGGAACGCGTTGTGCCGCACTGCCGCCACTTTGGCGCGTGCGGAGGATGCCATTATCAGCACGCGAACTACGAAGCGCAACTCAAATTCAAGCAGGCGATTTTGCGCGAGACTCTGGAGCGTGGCGGCGTTCGCGCGCCAGAGACGATCGAGGTGCTGGCCGGCAATCCGTGGCAGTATCGGAATCGCATTCGTCTTGCGATGGACGCGGCAGGCCGCGTTGGATACCGCGCGCGACGCTCCCACGATCTGGTTCCAATTGCCGAGTGTCCGATTGCTGCGCCACTGCTGGTGAAAGCCGCTTTGCACGCCGAGGAGATTCTGAAAGTGGCGAAGCCGGGATTTCGCGCGAGGGAGATTTCGCTCTTTTCAAATGCGGACGAAACGGAAATGCTGGCGAGCATGATGGTGCCCGAATCGGGCACTCGCGGATTTGACCGCGTATTCGATGAATGGAAGAAACACATCCCGGCACTTGTCGGCGCGGAGTTGATTGAGGATGCTGGCACGGACAAGGCTCCGCAAATTCTCGCGCAATTGGGCGAGTTTTCGCTGACCTACCGTGCAAGTGGATTTGATTTTCGTGTGGATCACGGCGCATTTTTCCAGGTGAATCGGTGGCTGATTGACGGTCTCTGTGGCCAGGTTGCGGCGGATCGGAGGGGAGGGCTGGCGTGGGACCTTTTCGCAGGCGTCGGCCTCTTTGCGAAAAAGCTGGCGGAGAATTTTGAACGCGTCGTCGCTGTCGAATCGGCACCAATGGCCAGCGAAGCTTTGAAGCACAACCTGGAAGGCGGCTCGGCCCATTGTGTGATCGCGGAGACGGCGGCATTTCTGCGAGCGCAGGACAAGATGTCTAGGCCCGATCTCGTTGTCGTAGACCCGCCACGCGCGGGGCTTGGCGCGGAGACGACCTCCCTTCTCGCCGAGGTCGGAGCGCCTGCGATCGTGTATGTTTCCTGCGATCCGGCGACACTGGCGCGGGACCTGCGCGCGCTTCTCAGTTCCGGATATGAAATAAGCTCCGTGACGCTCGCCGATCTGTTTCCGCAGACGTTTCATCTTGAGTCAGTGGTCGAACTGCGTCGATCCTGATAACCTTGCGGCTATAGATAATTTCTAGATTAGGGCTCAATGGAAGCTGCACCGAGTAACTCCGGTTCTGCGCCTGGTCCTGTGCGGGCCGGTGTGGGCGTACCGCTATTTCATGCGGCGTGGTTGTTTGCGCTCGGAATCGTGCTCTGTCATTTCGTCTGGCTCCGCCCCGCATATCTTTTGATTGCCCTAGCTCCGGTCGCGTTCTTATGCGCGATTGCGGGGGTGCGGGCCCAACGCGCGGCATGGCTGCCTCTCGCGTTTCTGTGGTGCTTACTTGGCGCATGGTGCGCAGAAATGCAGCCGCAGCCGGCGCCATCGCCGGCGCTTGCTGTTCTGTCTGATGGACTGATGCGTACGGTCGAGGGCACGATCGTAAGCGCCGGACCGATACATGGAGAGCTTGAGGAGGACGTGAACGAAGGAAACGACACGGCACAAATGCAGCGCCTGGACCTCGCTATCTCGAGCGTTGAGGTCGTAACGGACGAAGAAGACACGCAGAGAGCGATGCCGGGTGGGGTGCGGCTCACGGTGCGCTGGCCGGAAGTCGAAGCAGCAGCAACAGGGTTTCACTGTGGCGACAGACTTCGCGCCGATGCGCGATTGATGGAGCCGGAGGTCTATCGCGATCCGGGTGCGTGGAATCGCAGGGATTATTTGCTCGACCAGGGGATTACGGCAACAGCCACCGTGAACTCGGATCGGCTAGCAGTGATCGAGCCTGCGAAGGAGCGCAGTTTCGGCTGTCGCGTTGCGGGATGGCAACAAGCGGCGAGCGCGAGGATTCTGGCGTTGCCTGCGGCGATGAGCGGGCTGCCGCCTTCATTGCGGCTCAGCGAAGACGATGCGATCATGCTGGCGGCGATGGTTACGGGCGATCGCACTTACCTGACGCACTCGCTGCGCGTGGGATTCGAGCGGACCGGTTCGTTCCACATGCTTGTGGTTTCGGGTTTGCATCTGGCAATCGTGGCTGCGCTGATTTTGTGGATCGCACGGAGACTGCGCGTGCCGCAACTGCCTGCGACGCTGATGACAATTGCGGCGTCGTTTGCCTATGCGCTGTTCACGGGATTTGCGATGCCGGTGCAGCGCTCGCTCTGGATGGTGACGCTGTATCTTCTGGGCCGGCTCGTCTATCGCGAGCGAAACGTACTGAACACGATTGGATTTGCGTCGCTATGCTTGCTCGCGGCCAGCCCGCGGAGTCTGTTTGACTCAAGCCTGCAGATGACGCTGCTCGCGGTCGTCTCCATTGGGGGAGTTGCGGCGCCGCTGCTGGCGAAAACCGTGCATCCTTACTTGTCGGCCACGCGCGGACTTTCGCTGATTGCGCTCGATGTGAAGCTTCCGCCGCGGCATGCGCAATTCCGCGTGATGCTGCGGATGTTTGCGTCGGCACTGGCGCGGGCATCGCAGAGATGGGTCGGGTGGGGCTTGTTCCCGTGGACGATTCGGTTTTTGTTGCGATCCGTGGAAGCGCTGGTGGTGTCGTGCATTGTGGAACTGGCAATGGCGCTGCCGATGGCGGTCTATTTCCATCGCATTACCGTATTCGCATTGCCGGTGAACATACTGATTCTTCCGCTGCTGGTGGTACTGCTGCCGGCTGCGCTGCTCACGATGATCGCGTCGTTTGTGTCAACGACTGTCGCGACGATTCCCGCGGCCACGGCAGCATTTCTGTTGCACCTGGGCGTGAGACTGGTGCATACATTTGGATCGGTGGCTGCGGGTGATTTTCGTGTTCCCGCTCCGCTTCCGTTGCAGGTTGGAATGTTTTGCGTTCTGATTGGGCTGGCCGTTTTGCTTGCGCGGCGAGGGAATCAGGCAGGCGCGTTCTGGCAACGTCGGTTCGCATGGGTGGCGATTCTGGGCGCGGCGGTCATCGTGGTGATGCCTCGCCCTATCGAGCACCCCCACGATGCATTGCTCGTCGAGGCCATCGACGTGGGCCAGGGAGATTCGCTTCTGCTTGTCACGCCGGATGGCAAGACCATGCTGGTGGATGGCGGCGGATTCGGCGGCGGCCCACGACAAGTTCCTCAAGACTTCGACATTGGGGAAGAGGTAGTTTCGCCTGTGCTGTGGTCACGCGGGATCCGGCACCTCGACGTTGTTGCGCTAAGTCATGCGCACTCCGACCACATGGGCGGTCTGCCGAGCCTGCTGCGCAATTTCAGACCCGACGAATTGTGGGTCGGCAACAATCCGCCGATTGATACGTATAAGGCACTGCTGGATGAAGCGGCCGTGCTCCGCGCAAAAGTGCATACTATGCGCGCGGGCGACAGCGCGGCGCTAGGCAGCACTCAGATCCGCGTGCTTGCCCCGCTCGCGAATTACGAGCCGGGCGCGGAGCCGAACAATAACGACTCGCTTGTCCTTCATGTTTCGTATCGCGGCGCCTCGGTATTGCTCGAGGGCGATGCGGAGTCTCCGATCGAGCAAGCGATGCTTGCGGAAGAGGGGCTTGAGAGCACCCTGCTGAAGGTGGGCCACCATGGCAGCGTTACTTCAACCCAGCCTGCGTTTCTGGCACGCGTCGCGCCGCAGTGGGCTGTGATTTCGTGCGGACTGCGCAATCGCTACGGACATCCGCGGGAAGAAGTTCTTGCGGAGTTGCAGGCGTCGCATGTTCGCACTTTTTCGACGGATATCAACGGTGCAACCTGTTTTGAACTCGACGGGAAAAGTGTGAGAGCGAGTGCGCTCTGTGGCATGCAGGAAAGATAGCGCACACCGGCTCTGTGGTCGAACTCCGATCAGAACCGCAATCTCGCTCCAAACTGAACCTGTCGCTCGCGATAGAAATTGGTGGCGTTGATGTTTAGCGGTTTTCCGAATTCTGTCTGGCCGGTCTTGAGGCCGGTAAGGAAGTTCAGGCGGGGCAGGCCCCCGGTTACGGTTCCCGACTCGATCGAATAGCCGGTTGTTTCAAGCTCGGTCACGTTCTGGTGATTGAAAAGGTTGAAGCTTTCGGCCATCAACTCTAACTGACGCATCTGTCCAAGGTTGAATCGCTTGCCCAGGCGTAGATCTGCTTTCCATGTGGTCGGGTAGCGATAGGTGTTGCGGCCAACGCCGTATACGCGGTTGTCACCGCCATAGCCATTCATGCCGGTGCTGAGGGCGACGATGGCTGCGCCTGTCGAGTTGAATTCCTTTGCCATCGATCCAGCGGTGTGCATCGTGTAAGGCAGGCCGCTGCGGAAGTAGGCTGTTCCGCTCAATGACCATCCGTTGGCGATATGTCCGGCGAGATTTTTAAGCTTCCACGGTGACTGCACGATGAGGGCGGCGGTTGCGGAATGGCGCACGTCGAGCGCGCTGGTTCCGTATTCCTGACGAAAGTCGATGGGATCGAGAACGCTGGGCCCGCCGACCTGTGATGTTTCGTCGGGATTCCAGTCCATCGCGTGCGCGTAGGTGTAGCGGGCGCGCAGGGTGAGCCCACGTGCATTCCGAGAGACGCGCAGCATGGCTGCTTCGTAGGTGGAGTTTGCCCGGCTGAACATTTCGCTTACCTGCTGGTATTTCGGATTGAGGCGGCCTGCGAATCCAGTTGGCGAAGTGATGGAGGGCCAGGCGGCGAAGAACGGAACGGTAATCAACGGTGACTTGATGGGGCCTGAAGCGTTGCCATCGATCACGGCATAGGTGATGGTCTTTGCATCCTGGGCTGGATCGACATTCGCATCGACGGTGATGGGAAGGCGGCGGCCGAGACTTGCAACGGCGCTCGCTTCCAGATGGATTCGCCCGGGGAGCATCTCTTCGACTGCGGCCTCGGCCTGTTGAATTTCGCCATTGCGGAAGTTGGGGGCAAACTCCACGGCTGCGGGCTTGACGATGCTGGCCGGCTCACCTGCGAAGACGTAAGGAAACGGCGGAGCGCCGCCGGCGTTGAGATTGTCAGTCGGCCGCATGAAGAAATTGAGATCGCCTTTGAGCGAGCCGGTTTGCGTGAGCGCGTTTTCGACCACGGAATTGCGTGTTCGACTGAAATAGACTCCGTAGCCAAGGCGAATGACCGGCGAGCCGCCTTCGCCGGTGCCCCACGCAAACCCGGCGCGTGGACCCCATTGGCTCCCGAGATTCGGCATACGTGCGGTGAGCGGAAGGTCAGGGTTTTCGAGATTCGAGATTGCGGGCGGGAGCTGTTCGAGTTCCCATCGCATGGCGAGCGTGAGGACCGTTTGCCGGGACGGCTGCCATTGGGAGGTTGCGTATCCGGCCCAGTCGTTGGTACTGAGCCACCAGTCTGAAGGGCCCATAGTCTGCGAGTAAAAGGAGTAGCACGGCAGATAGCCGAGACCGTGGAGCACACCGGATCCGTCGCGCCAGGCTTTTCCGGTCTGATCGCAATTGTGCTGGTTCATCGGGTCGAGCTGGCCCTTCAGGCCGTAGGCAGAAAAGGCGAGTGCATCGGAGGCAAAATCTTCAACGCTGGAGTAGTAGTAGGTACCTGTCTGATTGCGCAACCGGCTCGTTGCATCTCGATTGTGATTGATTTCGATGCCAGCTTTCACAAGCAGATTGCCACGAACCCAGTTGAGTTGCTCCTGAGCCATGGTGAGGTGCTCGTCGGGGTAGCTTCCTGGTCCGAATCGCGCCGGATTGCCGATCGTGAAACCGTAGCGCGAATCCACCACGACTTGGGGAAGCTGACCCCATGCATTGATGTTTAGGGATTGTTCAAAGGCAGAGGGGGTTTCCGGTTGAGCAGTTTGTACATCAAGTCCGTAGGAACCTTGCGTTACGGCGAGAAGGTTCGGCGTGAGAAAGGCTTCCCATCGGCCAAGTACCCACTGCTTGGTCGCTTGTACATTGCCGAAACTGTGCGTTCCGGATGTCTCTGAAGCGCGGGTGAAGCCGCCTCCGGGAGAGTTGAGTTGTGCACCAGTCGCCTCGAAAGTGAAGTGATGACGCTCGGCGACGCTGCCATCGATGCGACCGAAACCGATCCATTGAGATGAATTTCGTGGTGCTGGTCCGAGAAGGCCATTGAGCGTTTCAAGGAGTTTGGAATACGCGCCCAGCCCCGCCGAAACCGGGTCTGCGCTGTTGAGACCAAGTTGGGCGCTCAGAAGTTGCATCCGATCGTTTGAGGGCTGGGCGAAGAAATTGTCAGGATGCTTTACGGTCGCCACGCCGGGATCGTTGCGCTCATATCCGTCCAGCGCCGCAAACCAGAACAGATGCAGTTTGTGAACGACCCCGCCGATGCCTGCACCCCATAGCGCCTCGTGATCGCCTGGACTGTAGGACTCGGCGGTAAACACAGGAACCGTCGTGTTTGTTGCCGGCGCCGTTTCGTGAACCCACTCGGTGAAGGGATTGCGGGCGTTCCAGACATTCTGACGATCGAAGACAAAGGCCTGTCCGTGGAGATGATCACTCCCGCGTTGCGTCTCGACGATGGTGTGGCTGGGACCCGCGTATGCCGAGGCTTTTCCTGCAAGATCGCCGGACTGCACGTCGCGCAGTGCGGACTCGGAGGAGCCGGGACCAAGAAGGCTTGCTGCGCTATCGCGGGTTCGGCCGGCACTTGTGCTTCCGAACGCCGACTGCAGGCGAACGCCGTCAACTGTGAGCTGTGGTGCGATCGCAGAGGCAGCGGAGGGCCCGCGACGCTCGCCGGCTTCGACCTGGGCGGGAACGTCGAGAACAAAGCTTTGCCAGTCGCGACCGGACAACGGGAGCGCCTGCAGTTGCGCTGAATCCAATGTCTGTGAGGTTTGTGGGACGGACGCGGTTTGAAGTGCAGCCACCTGTGCGGCGGGGCCGGTTCGAGCCTGGAGTAAGCAGGCATGGGTTGCGCCGAGTCTAACCGCCTGGACCGCGCGGGCGAGTGTGCCTGCTGAAAGCGCCTCGGCGGGGATCGGCTTCGCCGCGATGGCAACGCTGGCGTGAAATGGCGGCTTCGGGGCGGGAGACTCGGAGATGGAAGAAGCCGAGGTTGGCAAAGGATGGGATACGGGGTGCGGAAACGCAGCGGGCGAAGGCTTCGGAGTAGCTGGAGCGGGAACCGAGGTTGCGCTTTTCGAGATTGGTGGTCTGAGGCTGGACCCCGCTTCATCAACAGAGGTGATCAACTTGCTCGAGACTTGGACGCTATCTTGTTTTTGGATCTTCAGATGTGAGGACGCGGCCATGTTGCCGTCCATGAAGCGGGCTGCAGACGGCGCAAGAGCAATCGCGGTCTGTACGTGTGCTTCATGGCCGGCGGCGATAAAGATCCCGTCGACTTTGCCGGTGCCGCTCGGGCCGGATGCGGTCAGAACGTATTCTCCCTGGATCAATCCGGTGAAACGATACCGCCCCGCTCGTGTTGTTGTGGTTTGCACCGCGGCGCCGGTGACCGCATTGCGGAGGGTGACGGTCATGTTTTCGAGAGGAGCCGAGCGGATGTCGGTAAGTGTGCCGGCGAGGGCGCCGTTAGAAAGCCCCTGCTGGGCACACGCGCAGCGGACTGCGACCGCGCCGGCAATCATCAGCAGCGCTAAATACACGAGCGGCTTCGTCCAGTTTTGCGCTAGCATCCGATGACCAGCTTGCGGTCAAGTCTCTTTGCGTTCACTGCCTGTCGTTTCTCCCAGAAGCGGAATGAGATATTCCCGATCCCTCGCCGGGAATCCTGTGCAATGGACAGATCATTTTTTCCTTGCAGTGAATTCGCCTGCGATTTTACGGAAGATTGGGGAAAACTCAAGGTGACTCCGCGCACAGTTCGTGGTCCGGAAATGAGAGACAAGTGCGCATGTCTCTGGGAGATAGAGGCCTGATTCGGTAGACTAAGGGAACGGGTATCCGGTTCTTGACGTACTGACAGGCGGTAGTTTTCCGCCGACCTAAGTTGCGGATTTTAAGGTATTAATGTTCATTGATGAAGCGAAAATCCGGGTCAAGGCCGGCGACGGCGGAAATGGCTGCATGGCCTTTCGTCGGGAGAAATTCGTTCCCCGCGGAGGACCGTCCGGCGGGGACGGCGGACGCGGGGGCGACGTGATCATGGAGTCGTCGCAGCGACACAATACGCTGATCCACTTCCGCTATAACCCGGAGCACAAGGCACAGCGCGGAGAGCACGGTATGGGGTCGAACTGCACCGGGCTCGACGGGAAGTCAACCATTCTGCAAGTCCCTGTGGGAACAGCACTTTACGATCAGGAGACCGGCGAGCTGGTGCACGACTTTTCAGAGCCGGATGAGCGACTGGTTGTTGCTAAAGGCGGCCGTGGCGGGCGTGGGAATCAGCATTTCGCCACCAGCACCCACCAGGCTCCGCGCGAGCATGAACTGGGACGGGCCGGCGAGGAACGGCTGTATCGGCTGGAATTGAAACTGCTGGCCGATGTGGGGCTGGTTGGATATCCGAATGCCGGAAAGTCGACGCTGATTTCGCGCATCTCGGCTGCGAAGCCGAAGATTGCGGATTATCCATTCACTACGCTCGAGCCGAACCTGGGCGTGGTGACGGTGGGCGAGGAACCGAACCAGCAGTCCTTTGTGGTCGCGGATATGCCGGGTCTGATCGAAGGCGCCCATCTTGGATCGGGTCTCGGCACGCAGTTTCTGCGCCACATCGAGCGCACGCGGGTGCTGGCGCACCTGGTGGATGTCTCCGATGCCTCAGGGCGGCCCGATGTGGTGGAGGACTTCAACGTAATCAACAAAGAGCTGGCGAGTTTTACACCCAAGGCCGGCGACGAATCCGGGCAGGCGCATCCGCTCGCCGACAAGCCGATGATCCTTGTGGCGACGAAGATTGATGCGGCGAATCCCGAGAAGCTGAAGAAGCTGACGGCCTATGCGAAGCGGCGCAAGCTGGAGTTTCACGCCGTTTCGGCGGTCACGGGACAGGGAATCGATGAGTTGAAGTGGGCGCTGGCGAAGCGGGTGCTGCCGGTGGCGGTTGCTACGTAGTGTGGCGGGTCTGAAGTCCTTGAACGGCGACTAAAGCAAAAGCAGATTCCTCGCTCACCACCCCCAAACTGAAATGCGTTTGGGGCCCCTTTCTCTCAGAATGACATCGTCAATAAGCAAAACTGAACAACGTTTGGGGGCTCAGCTCGTTCAGAATGACACTTGCTGAGCTACACCATTGCGCGCTCTTTCACCATCAGGTACTGGTTCAGCACGGATGAGGTTACTGCTTCGGGATTGAGATCGAGGGTAAGTGCGCCTTGCTCGTGGAGGCGCGCCAGCAGCAGCTCGCGACGGCCGGCCATCTCTTGCGCGGCGGCGGCGCGGAACATTTGGTCCACGTTTTTGGGGCGCTGCTGCGCGATGACATCGACCTCTGGTTGTGCCATAGCGACGAAGAGCAGCACGTGACGCCGCAGCAAGTGCATTGCGCCGTCGATCACCTCGGGGCGCATGGCGGTCTCGGCGAGATCGGTAATCCAGAGAATGAGTGCTCGGCGGGGCTGAAGGCGTCCAAGCAGCGTGGTGGCGCGCAGGTGATCGGCCTCGCTCGATTCGGCGCGAAGCTGGGCGAGCAGTTCGATCATCTGGCGCAAGTGTGCGGCGCCCCTGCCGGGAAGCAGGCGTTGCTGGATCGTCTGGCCGTAGGCGAGCAGGCCGACGCGATCGCCGGAGAAGAGCGCGAGTTGTGCCAACGCTACCGCGGTGGTGCAGGCGTGGTCGAGTTTGGAGTGTTCGCGCAAACTGCCTGCCGCAAGGGGCATTGCCGCCCTGGTTCCAGGCGCTGCGACCACGCGCGAACGCATCAGGCGGCCGCAGTCGAGCACGATCCACACGGGCTGGCTGCGCTCGGTCTGGTATTGGCGCGTGATCAGGTTTCCGCGGCGCGCGCTTGCGGTCCAGCAGATGTCGCGCATGTCGTCGCCTTCGCGGTAATCGCGCAGGCTTTCGAAGTCGCGACCCAGGCCGCGCTGCCGTGTCTGCCGTAATTGGAGGTCGATCTGGCGGCTGCGCGCGAGAAATATTTGCTGTTCTTCGCCAGTGCGCAGGGCGGGATAAACGCGGACGGTCTGCTCCAGCGGAGCTTTCGCCCAGCGTTCCGCGAGACGCAGCGGCGAACGGTAGCGAATGTACAGTTGGCCCGCTGTGCAATCTCCGCGTTCCTGCGGCTCTACGCGATATCGGATTGACGCGGGAACGCGCGGGAAGGCGGTAACGCGAATCGGATCCTGTCGCGCCGAGGGATCACCGAGCGCAGCCGGCAGGTCGTCGATCATGCGGCATTCGATGATGACTGATCCCTGGTTTTGGAGGGTGAGTTCAATTTCAGTCTGGCTGTCGAGCGAGGGCGCATTCGACCAGGTTCGCGAGGCCGTTAACTCGGCAGCTCGAGGCAGGCGCATTCCGTCAAGCAGGGCGGCGAGAAGTACGAGGATATCCCACGCCAGCATTGCGTAACCCAGACGCGGATCCCAGAAGCCGGGAACAAGGAAGGCAAAGCCGACGATTAGCAGCGCAATCGAGCGCGTCGTGAGCCCGAAGCTCGCGCGGCTTCGCGGTTCGCATGTCGCGCGGATCGTCGCGGGATGAAAAGAGGGAGCAATCATTGACGCGGAACCGGGACAGCGGCGATGACGTCGGTAAGGACGCGATCGGCATCGAACCCTTCGAGTTCAGCCTCGGGCTTGAGCATTACGCGATGGCGCAGCACCGGCGGAATCGCGCGCTTTACGTCATCGGGAACAAGATAGTCGCGGCCATCGAATGCTGCCGCAGCCTGCGCCACGCGCATGATGCTGAGGGCTGCGCGGGGACTGGCGCCAAGTAGAAGTGTCGGCCACTCGCGTGTGCGCCTCGCCAATGTCAGAATGTAGCCGTAGAGTTCCGGCTCGATGCGAATGGCGCGAACCTCAGCGCGAGCGGCCTCCAACATTCCCGCTGCGATGGGCGCGATGGCTGCATCCTCAAGCAGATTTGCGCCTGTCCCGGCATGGTGCCGTTCAAGGATTTGCAGTTCCTCGGCTTCGGTGGGATACGCTACGCGAATCTTCATCAGGAAGCGATCGAGCTGTGCCTCGGGCAACGGATAGGTACCTTCGAAGTCGACGGGGTTCTGCGTGGCAAACACGGTGAACCAACTGGGCAGCGGGCGCCGTGTGCCGTCACTGGTGACCTGGCGCTCTTCCATGCACTCGAGCAGCGCGGCCTGGGTGCGCGGAGGCATGCGGTTGATTTCGTCGACGAGAAGCAAGTCAGTGAAAACGGGTCCGGCGTGGAAAGTAAACGTGTCAGTACCGGGCCGGAGAATCGTGGTGCCGAGGATGTCGGCGGGCATCAGGTCAGGAGTGGCCTGCACGCGCTGAAAGCCGAGCCCAAGCAATCGGCCGAGGGTTTTCACCATCAGCGTTTTGGCGATGCCTGGAACTCCCTCAAGCAATGCGTGGCCCTGGCACAGGACCGCGATCAGCACCTCTTCGATGGCCTGCGCCTGTCCGGAGATCACGCGGCCCAATTCAGTGCGCGCGTGATCGATGAGCTTACCCGTTGCCTGAAGTCCAGGCTGTTGCCCGATATTGATGTTTTCTCTCAGTTCCTCGCTCATGAGGGCCTTTCGTTTCTGGTGGATTGAATGCTTGCAGGTGGATTGGAGACGTCGCCGAGCTTTGAGGCCGCGGCGAGCATCTGGCGGTGATGGAAGAGCACCTGAATGACCTTCAGCGCAGCGCGCGGTTCAATTCTTTCATTCAGTCTCGCTTCTTCGCAGGCCAACAGATCTGCTTCGAGGCTGGGATCGGCGTTGGGGTAACGCCGCCGGATTGCGGCTGCCAGTTCCTCGGCGCTGACGGGCGCCTGGCGCAATCCACAGAGGCGCAGCGCGTGGCGGCGGAAGCGCTCCCACGCGACCGTGACGGCGGTTGATGAAGCCCCAGCGCTGCGATAGAGCGACCCCAAAGCTTCAAGGAATTCGATGGGCGTGGCCCGCGCAGGAGGAGGCATTTCGCGAATTGGCCCGCTGCGCCGGCTGAAGCTGAAGACGATCAGGATCGATATCAGAATCAGGCCCGTAAACATGAGCGCCACCGTCGGTCCCGGAACGTAGCTCAAACTCGAACGCACATCGCCGTGCAGCGATTCGTCCCAATAAAAGTGGCGGCCCTCGCGTGGTCCCAGCGAATTGAGCAAGAGATCGAAATTGGCGGCGCGCGCCAGCGATCCATTTTCAAGCGGTGTGGAGTTGGCCCACCACACGACGTGGCCGCTGCCGTAGTCGTATTCCACGACGGCCGGTTGCCCGGCGCAACCATACTGGACGCGCTGCTTTGGATTGCCGAGTTCCCACGTGGCATTGGGTACCATCCACACCTCGCCGCTGCTGGCGAGAGGGTCAAGACCCTCGGGTTCAAGCTGGCAGGCAGCGTAGGTGAAATCCGACGGCGTACCCGGCTCTCCGTCCGGTACCAGGTATCCGCCCCAGAAGCCTGTGGCCAACACGCGACCGCCGTGCGCGACAATCCGCTCAACAGCTTTGAAGTCTTCGGCCTCGCGGGTGAAGGGTTCCGCAAAAATGACGACCGTGCCGGGGCCTGCGTTTGCCGCAAGTTCGTTCAGCGGCCGTTCCCAGCGTTCAATGTTGTAGCCCGAACGCACAAGCGATTCGTACGCTGCGCGGGCACCGTGCTGCCCTGAAAGATAGGTCGACGGCATGGGGTTGTCGTTGTTGTTCTCATTCGGCAACACGAGGCCGATGATGACGGCGAGCGAGATTGCGATCGAAATGCTCCACAGCAGCAGGCGGCGATCTTTGGGATCGAGCGACGACATGAACTTCATCGTGCACCGCCTTCCGGCGCGGCCGAGAATTCGCGGGGGCCGGCGGGTGCGCTTCCCGCGATTAGTGCGGACGCGAGGATCTCGGCGTTTTTATAGTCGCTTTCGCCAGCCGGGCGACCGCCATACCAGAACCGCTCGAAGGTGCCGGTCAATTGCGAGAGACCTGGCTTACGCGGATCTTCGTGAGCGACCAGCGCAAGGTACTCGCGCGGAGTGCGTGCACGATCGGCTGGCCAAAGCCGGCGCGCTTCGAGGCGTGAAATCGCGGCCCAATACACAAAGTGGATTGCTTCACGCCATAGACCAGACGCCGCTGCTTTGCGAGCATCTTCGAGCCACAGTTGCCAGTCGCGTGCCGACGGAGCGCCGGGTGCTGGCCGGTCGTGTTCCTGCGTGAGTTGGACGCGCCAGCGGCGCTCAAGGCGAAGCAGGGAGTAGACAAGAGCCACGCAAACCGCGAGGATGAATCCCCACACCAGAGCACGGCCGACCCAGGCGGAGCGTGCTTTGAGATTCGCGGCACTCTCGAAAAGCCGGTTGAGCCAATTTCCAAACTTTTCAAGCACCGACTGGCGAACGGATGTCTGCTGTAGACCGCGAAATTCTCTTTCGGAGAGGACGTGCTGCAACACGTCTCGCTCCTGTGGGTGAGGCGCAACCGGCGCATGCGATTGCGCGAGGTCGGCATCGAGGCGCAGCTTTGCTTCCTTCAGCAGTTGCGAGGTGGGTGGTTGATCCTGAATTGTGTTTTCGGCGCGGGCATCGCCCAACTTCTTCGGAGTGGTTTTCGCGACCGGCAGATCGGGGTCCTGGGCTTTTGAGAACAGCACGCGCAGCCAGCCGAACCGCACCAGGCGCTGCTCGGTTCGAGAGCCGTTCACAATGGGCACGCGATCGTCGGGACCGATCAGGGCGGGATCGCAGCTCTTAGTGTTGCGATTTTTTGCGCATGCATCGACGAGTACCGAGAGTGCGGCAAGGTGCTGGCGGTAATCGTCCATCGATACGTCGCGTGCGCGCGCGGTCGGGGAGGATGGCACCTTGATTGTCTGCGCGCCGGCCGCAATGCAAGCGAGCAATGAGGCCAGGATGACAGTAGCTGCAGAGGCTTTACACACGGATCTCATCTCTGCGTTTCCTCTGGAGGGATAGACGCAAGCGGGAGTTCCTGGATCCGTCCAGGATGAATCGAGTTGATACCGGCGGCATCCGTCATTCACGCGATGTTGGTTCCCTCATGACGCATGCGCTGATGATAGTTGAAAAGGGGGATGGTTTCGCCCCCGCTCCAGGGAACCATCAGTTACCATCATGCCGATGTTCCCAAGCCTGGTGCGTTTGCGGACGCTCCATCGATACGCAGCCGCTGGTCGTTGTAGATCACTGCGAACGCGGTTACGTATCCCGCCCAGCTTGCGGCCATGAAGAGCACCATGACAGCGAGAAAGCCCACGCCGCCGAGAATGCCCAGCCCCCAGATCGTGGGTGTCGAGGGTTGGAGGTGCATCCCTGAGAATACGAGAAAACCGAGCGCGCCCATCATTGCCGCGCCACCCATGAGAACCAACATGGCCAGGTAGGTTGCCGCGTAGATCACCAGGAGGACCAGGAGGATTCTTCCCTTGGCGCCGCGGCAAAGAACACCGCTGCGCTTGATCGCCTGCCAGGCGGTCAGATTTTCTGAGACTGAGGCTGGGAATGCGAGCGCAAACCGCAGACCTATGATCAGTCCGACTATCAGGGCCGCCATCTGCAGGACAGACAGGAGAGGAAACAACACAACCATAGCCGGGTTCGGTTGAGCCTTATGCAAGGTTGTCAATCCAATCCCGGCAAACATTGCCAGTTGGATAATAAGTGCCGGAAAGAAGCAGAAGACATAAATAAGAAAGAGCAGGAGAGCATAACGGCCTGCATGGCTCCGTGCGACAGCGTAGGACTGTCGAATGGTGATCTTCGCGCCACAGTCAGCCTGCACGCCTGCAAATGAAGCGGCCCCCAGATATACGGCAAAGACGAGCAAATATGCAACAGTCAATACGACCATCAGAGGAACGCCGACCACCAAGAGGTGGATTACCTCATCGGGCGAGGGAGTCTTCGGCAGTGCTTGCAGAACCGGCCAGAGGATCGCAACGGATATGAGAGCAAAGAGGGCGTAGAACCCTGCGGGAGGCAACGCCGCCATCCCCACAAAGAGTTTGAAGTTTGCCCGCATCAATCGAAAGACTCGATCGAGGATTTGACCGAAGGTCTTCGGAATGTAGACCGGATAGGATGGCGCCTCGCTCATACGTTGCCTTCTTTGTTTTTCGGTTCAAGGACAGCCGGATTCGTGGAGATGGTGTCAGGGCTTTGAGCGACCAGGTTTGGGGTCGCGAACGGCTCAGAAACTACCGGCGTTTCCTGCGCCGGAGACGGGGATGCGGATTCAGGTGCGGGCTGTGGAACCGGCGGAGAAGGCAGCATCCCTGCCTGCTGCATCATCCACTCGATATCGAAGCCTTCTTTGCGGATGCGCTGATCGAAATAGAAGACGGTGAGCGCAATTCCATAGATCGGCTTGGTGAGGGCTTTGACCGCGAAGTACGAAGAATATGTCATGAAGGAGACAACCACGCCGACGGTTTGAGCATGCGCCTGCCCCTGCAGCCCGGGGATCAAGGCGACTGCAACAAGGATCGGAAACGTGACGCACCAGACAAGGATCTGGCTCAGGAAGGCTCCGAGAACATAGAGCAGAAAGATGCGTGCGCGCGATCCGTTACTGAGCATGACGCCGCGCTTCAGCGCACTCCACGCGGAAGCCTGTTCGACGACGCTGGCTGGAAACGCAAGGCAGAGACGCAGAAGCATCCAGACAGCAAATACCGCCAGAATAAACAGGAGCGAAAAGAGGAGGCCCGCGAAGAGAGGACTGTTGTCATTTGTCGCAACGCCTCTGACCTTGCCGGCAATCATCGCGAACAGAGCGGCGAAAAAGATAACACTGGGCGCGCCGACGATTACCAGTTCCTGCAGGAGATAGAGGCCGACATAGCGCCAGCCACGTCTCCAGGTTGCCTTGTAGGCGCTGCGGATGGTGATCATCTCGCCGAGAAACAGGCGCGCCGCGGCATCGCTCATCGCGGCTTCTCCAACGGCGCTTGCTGCCAGGCTGGCTGGAATTGCCAGCGCAACGAGGAGGATAAGGAATGTCCACACGAACGAGTCCGCTACGGTACCGCCATTTTTTTGGTGCACGCCCATCCACAGGAAGAAGGCAAAGACTCCGGCGGCAAAAACGAAGACGGTCCCGGCGGGAATGGTTCCGATGCCCAGGAAGACGAGGAACCGCGCGCGGTAAAGCTGCGCCGTGCGGTCAAGGATCTCCGACAGGGTCAGCGGATGGAGCGGCTCATTCATGCCCGCTCCCCCGGTCGATTGGAATTGCGTCTTCTAGCATGGAAGTAGATTCGACGAGCGGCAAGGAGGGCGTCATTCCGGCGTGGTGCATCATGCGCTCAATGTCGTAGCCCTCTTTGCGCACGCGCTGGTCATAGTAGAAGAGAGTGAATCCGGTTGCGTAGATCGGCCCGACAAACGTATTGGTGAGGAATGCAAGGAACTGCTGCGTCACACTCATCCAGACGGGCAGGACTCCCTGATGTTTCAGGCCGACAACGATAAAAAACGTCTGGGTGATGCCGGTGAGACCCAATTGGATAATGAGAGCAAGCAGTGCCAACATGAAGATGCGGCCGCGCGAGCCTTTACTGAGTTGAATGCTGCGGCGAATTGCGGCGCGAGCCGTCAGATTCTCAACCGTGCAGGCAGGGATGGCGAGCGAGTAGCGCAGGCTCATGATGATGCCATACACCAGCGCCAAGAGGATCAGGAACAGAAATGCAACGCTCGAGGCCAGGAAAACGACCATCAAATGCGGGTCTGGAGGAGCAGCGTGGGGGGCAAACAATCCCTTGCGAAGCACATAAACAAAGAGCAGGGTGGCATAAGCGCCATAGATGAGGACGCAAGGGAACCACGCAAGAAAGTACGTAATCGTCATGAGCCACAGGTAGCGCCCGGTTCGAGGCAGAATGGTGCGATAAGCCGCGCCGATGCTGGCGGGTTCTCCCAGATGCACCCACCCCACGGCCCGGGTGTTGGCTGCTACAGCCAGGCCGCCCGCTACGAAGATGGCCAACCCGAGTACGACGATGCCAATGACCGACACCACGATCAGGCCGGTATTCATGTGCAGAGACAGCGCGCCCTGCTGCGCCCCGATCTGCACCAGGCTCAGCACAAGAAGGATGCCGGCGTAGATCGACGAGATGCCCGCAAATAACAGAAAATGTGAGCGGTAGAGTTCGGCCGTGCGGTCAAGAATTTCGCCAAGGGTGAGCGGGCGCAGCGTCGTTTCCATGCCTGGATTCCTTCAAAAATGGGGGGCAGATACTTGCGGGGATGCTAGCACACATGAGGCAGCAATAGATGTCATCCCATGCCGGTATTTGACCAAACAACTGAAGAAATGCAGCACTTTTTTCCAACCCTGTACTTCTTACCCGGCATCGGAACGGACACCTGTGTCGCAAGCTCTTCCAAAGAAAGCGCAAGGATAGTGGCCCAAGGCTTGCTAACTAAAGGGACGTACGAAGAGGAAACTCCTACCTTCTCTTCGCCCAATCAGGATGTGCAAGACGGTGTCCAGGTAGGAGCGTTTCAACCCCCGGAGGTTACATATGAAACCTACCAAAATCCAGACTCTTCTCGGCATCTCCTCTTGCGCTTTAATGCTGGCAAGCGCGCAGGCATGGGGAGCGACCAATCCGAAATCCGCTACTCCGATGCCGGTGATCCAGGAGCCTCAAAATCCGCCTGCCCAGACTTCGCCTGACCAGATGCCAAACCCGGATGCGTCAAAGACCACAACCTTTACCGGCACGGTCGTGAAGGACGGGGAACAATATGTGCTCCGTGATTCATCGGGCAGCGTTTACAAACTGGACGACTCTTCGCGAGCGCAGGCTTTCGAAGGAAAGACCGTCAAGGTGACCGGTCGTCTCGATTCGCAATCGAAGATGATTCACGTCGATAGCATCCAAGCGCTCGCGTCCTAGCACCAAGCCGACCAAACAGAAAACAATCAGAAAGCAAACCGATCCGGATGCGAAACAGCAAAGCTCGCATCCGGACCACACTTCCTCAGGGCTTCATATATTAGGGCTTCATAGATTACAAAATCCCAGGCAGCATCCCGCCGAAGTCCGTCACTGTTTGTGCAGAGACGACTTCGGCGGCGGTGCGTTGAGGCCGGTTCGATAGAATCTGAGACTGTCAAAAGGAGGACGATCTCTGTCATGCCTGCCGATCCCGCATGCGAACTTTTTCTTGAGTTTTCCCGCCGCAAGCTGCTTGAGCAATATTGGCCGCGTCTGCGCAAAGCAGTTGTGTCACTTAGCGACGAGCAAATTTGGTGGCGCCCCAACGAAGCCAGCAACAGCATTGGCAACCTTATCCTGCATTTGAACGGGAACGTCTGGCAGTGGCTGGTGGCATCGTTCAACAGGCTGGAAGACCAACGCGATCGTCCTGCCGAATTCAATGCAACCGGGGACCTCTCGGCTGCCGACTTGCTGGCCCGCCTCAACCAAACGCTTGACGAAGCGGCGAAGGTGCTGGCCCGGTTGACACCAGAAGAATTGCTAGCGATCTGGCAGATCCAGGGCTACACAGTCAGTGGGTTGGCAGCGGTTTACCAGGCAGTGGAGCATTTCGGTCTGCATTACGGGCAGATCGTCTACATCACGAAGATGCAGGAAGGCCGGGACCTGGGCTTCTACAAGGAACTCGGCCAGACTGGTCGCGCGCGTGGAGGATCGGTTTGATTTGAACTTTTCCGAGCGGTCGTGTTTGGCTCTCGAGCGTTTTATTGAAGGTGCTGAATCTGCGTACCGGGCGGTATCGACAACGTGAACTCGTCAGCAGGCAAAACCTTCTGATTGTTGACCACCTTCTCAACGGTCAGCACGATCTGGATTCCCTCGAGCGGCCGTTTGATCACGACCCTTGTTGGGTATTTGCTATCTCCGAGGCTAACGTAATTGGAATACGTGACCTGACTCTCCAGATTTCCCTTGTCATCATACAAATCCTGGTTGGACGGCAAGAGGTCGTCGCGATGGAAGGTAATCACGCGGACAGGCTTGTCTCTCCGGCTGCCATTGGGCGCATGGCGAGTAATGTTCAGAATGTACTCCGGCATCGTAAAGAGGTGCTTCTTAGCCACATCCTCAATGGTTTCCGTATCTGAAGTCTCCGTAAAGTAATCTTCCGGATCCACGCCGCGCACAATCATTGCGTCAAAGAAGAATCCCGGCCGCAGGTTTTCAAACTGATTATCCGATTTCTTGGTAACTGAATTGGCGCCCTCAATCGCCTTATTCTTGGGCGGAATCAACAGGGTGAAAGTCTTTCCGTCGCTCGCCATGTTGAAGACGCGCACGCCCAGATACAGGCCTACAACGCGCAGGTGATTGGGCTTCTCCATCACGATAAACCCGCGGCATTTCGGGTAGTCCGTCGCCGATCCCTGCTGCTGTTTCACCAACGTTGCCTGAATCTCCACCGTCGCGGTCAGGTTCTGGAAGTCATCCCAGCGGCGATTCACTTGATCAACCAGTTCTTCAGGAGTGGCCATCTGTACATTTGCCGGCGCTATGGGCACGGGCAAATGACGTTTATTGGGGAAGAGTGAACATCCGGCTAAACAAAGGGGCAGCGCAAGCGCCGCGATACTGAAATTCCTCCGGAGGGTCATCGTTGACCCGCCTTCTTCATCGCCCGGCGATAACCCGAGACATCGCGGGCATGCTCGTCAAGCGTAGCTTCGAACAATGATTTTCCCTGCGGATTTGCGCCTGCTGCAACGAAATAGAGGTAATTTGAATGTGCCGGGTTGACTGCCGCTCGGAGCGAATGGAGCCCTGGATTCGCGACTGGTCCGGGCGGTAACCCTGCGTGGAGGTAGGTGTTGTACGGTGTATCGCGTTTGAGATCGCTGGCATGAATTGCGCCGCGCCACTCTTTCTCGACTTCGAGCCCGTAGATCACCGAGGGATCGGTCATCAGCGGCATGTGCTTTGCTAGACGGTTCTGGAAGACGCTGGCGACCAGCGGTCTCTCGGAATCCAGGGCCGTTTCCCGTTCGACAAGTGAAGCCAGCGTTACCACCTCGTGCACATTCTCCTTGAGACCAATCTGAGCCGCCTCCAACCTGAATTGCCGGACCATGGCAGCGGCAACCTGTCCCGCTGTTGCCCGGCGCGGGAACCGGTATGTATCCGGAAACAGATAGCCTTCCAAAGTCTTCGCCTTCGGGTCGATGTCGGCCACCAGATCGGTCAACCTCGCCTGCCTAGCCAGAAACTCTTCGCGCGTTCCGATCCCCGCCTGTTCGAGACGCGCGGCAACGTCAAAAATGGTCGCTCCCTCCGGTACCGTTACGGCAACCGTGTAGACGTCACCGCGTGCGATACGGTCGTACGTCTCAGTGAGCGGCGCGGGATGGTCAAAACGGTACTCCCCTGCCTTCAATTTGCCCTTGCGCACCCAGCGCCACAGGTCAAACGCGAATTGACTGCGAACCACTCCGGCGGACTCAAGCTGTTGGGCGATACGTGTCGTCGAGGAACCCGGTTCAATTTCTACAAAGGTCTCGGTCGACGGTCCGAACGGTATGAAAATCATCCATCCGACCGCAGCCGCGGCCAGAAGTGCAAGCAGGAACAGCGCCAGAAGGAATCCCGCCGCGCCGAGCCCTCTTTTCTTCCGATTCCCCCGAGTGCGGCGTGACGCCATGTACGCTAAAACACCCTTCCCTAAGATAGGACGCGGTTTAGCCTACCGCGGATTCTGCTTCTTATTTGATTGTACCGGTCGTCATGTGGATGGATGGCGCCGACAGATCCGAAGCACGATAAGCTGGGTTCCAGGAGTTCCGGGGATTTCGGAGGGTCAAAGGGTGTCCGACAAGACAATTTCGCGGTATCTGGCGCTGGATGTGGGTTCGAAGCGCATCGGTATCGCTGTTTCAGACGAGCTTGGGCTCACGGCCCAGCCCGTTTTGACCCTCGAACGGCGCCGGAATACCCGCGAAGACCTCCGATCGATTGCGCGCCTATGCCGCCGCTATGCGGTCGCGGGCATCGTGGTCGGCAACCCAGTAAAACTCGACGGTGCAATGAGCTCACAGGCTGAAAAAGTACAGGTGTTTGCTGCGGGGTTAGGCGAACTGACTGGGCTGCCGATCCATCTTTGGGACGAACGGCTGACCACGCATGAGGCGCACCAGATGCTTTACGAGGCTGGCCATGCCCGGCAGGATCACCAGCGGGTGGTTGACCAGGTTGCAGCAACGCTGATCCTGCAATCGTTCCTTGATGGACTGGCTGATCAACCCAGCGAGCAAAGCTAATCGCGCGTCGCAGATACCCGGGAACGGGCGGGATCACGGATTGGCACTTTGGAGTGCCTGGGCAAGGTGTTGAATTCCAGTCTCGTCTGCGTCTCCGATTACGAAAAAGCGAAGACCGTGGTTGCTCCATGTCTCAACGTTGAAGGAATCTCGCACATCGACGCCGGTCGAGAGCGGAAACGCTGTTGCCAATGCGGGGGAGTCCTGAGCGATCAGTATAGAGATTTTGTGCTGGCGCATTCCGACGACCACCTGCGCGGTTGGTTGCTGGTGCAGATACACCAGGCGGCCGCCAAGCAATGTGAATTCGGTCCCGGCAAACTCGGGAAGGTTGAATGCGAACGGAATATGGCCCTGGAACCAGGGCTTAACCGTGTGCCGGTCTGAGGAGACCACATCGTACGGATTCGCGCTCGCCAGATCTCCTGTATGCAAATCGGCGACCTCTCGGAATGCATCGCCTTGCAGGGTGTTCTGACGTGTCAAGACAAGCGCGACCACCAGGATGGCCACGGCTGCCATTGCTATCGGCAAAAAGCCGAAAGATCGAAAACTACGACGCTTTGGTGCAATTTGGGATTGAATCTTCTGCCGGAATTGAGCACTGGGCGTGAAACGGGTCTTCGCCGCCCTCATGGCGCGGCGCACGCTCAGCGCGCTTGCGACTTCAGCAGCACACTCGGTGCAGGTGCGAAGGTGCTGCTCAAGCGCGTTTCCCTGCTCGGCTTGCACTTCGCCGTCGAGATAGGCCGCGAGAATTTCGTGATCCTGGCCGCAAGGCATCATCGCACCTCCTCAGGAACATCTGCACCGAGTGCCTCTCGCAGGCCAGCCCGGGCCCGCGAGAGCCGCGACATCACTGTTCCCAAAGGCACGTCGAGCACTTGCGCGATCTCGCGGTATGACATCTCCTCAACCTCGCACAACAGGATGATCTGCCGGTAATTCACCGGAAGCGATTCCAACGCGGCAAAGAGCGCCTGTTCATTCTGGCTGCGCATCAAGATCAATTCGGGCGTCACCGCATGTGCCACCGCTTCCTCTGCGTTTCCGACCTCGTCTTCAAGATATTCCGTTCTCTGGGCAGCCAGGCCGCTTCGCGAGGTCAGGAACGTATTGCGAAGGATGCGAAACATCCATGCGCGAATATTCGTACCCTCTGCGAAAGCTGCGAATCCTTTCAGGGCCTTGGCATAGGTTTCCTGTACCAGGTCTTCGGCGTCGATACGATCGCCGGTGATCCAGCGGGCATGGTTATAAAGTTGGTCGAACAGCGGCATAGCAAGCTGTTCGAAGAACGCCCGATCCATCCTGTCTCCTGCGTCCGATCCCAGCCCCCAATTCTATTTGCCCGAGGATAGTCGAAGAAACTGGATTATGTCCGCTCGCTCCTGGGGGTTTGGAACATGGAATGCCATGTCGTTGTCGGGAACGACCGC
Source organism: Occallatibacter sp. (assembly GCF_035317045.1). Classification (GTDB taxonomy): domain Bacteria; phylum Acidobacteriota; class Terriglobia; order Terriglobales; family Acidobacteriaceae; genus Telmatobacter. The sequence goes on along the minus strand of NZ_DATHHT010000040.1, from coordinate 322,499 downwards.
ATCCGGATTGGTCAGCCACTGATCGAGTGACTGCTCATCCCAAACGATGTGGGCGGCTTTCAGTTCGTTCGAGTAGCTGAAGTCGGAAACACTCCCCGCATGTCTGCCATAGACGCTGCGCAAGCGCGGGCCCTCCTTGTTGTTGTCGAGCGAGTGGCAACCCGTGCATCTTTTTTCGAAGAGCTGTTTTCCGGTTTCAGCATTTCCGTTGCTCGTAACTGCGGCACTACTCACGTGCGGAAAAGAAGAGATTGCGACGGCGGACCACATCATTGCGACAATGATCAGAATTTTACTTTCGTTTCTTTTCTTCACTTCTTCTCCTTTTGTCCGGAGGTTTCGGTCCGGATACGCTTTCTCTCGGCGCGCGCCCACGCAGCGATTTCCTGCTTTTCTGTATCAGAGAGGGCCGCCGCATGCATCATCGCGTAGGGCTTCGGCGGCATGTCTCCACTTCTTACCTCGGCTGAAATTCGAGCCAATAGCGCGATTCGGTCTTCCACATCCATCCCCGCCCAAAGCGAGAGGTTCATTGCTGAGCGTCCGGCGTAGACGTCGTGTTCCATGAGCCACGAAACTGGCGCCAGTCTGCTGTAGACGGGCCAATGGGTCTGGTTCGAGTGGCAATCGGCGCATTTCCTTTCGACGATTCCGCGAACATCCTGCGGCACGGCACTTCCTTCAAGCATCTGTCCGGGAGTTGCACCTCTACGAACGTCGCCCCACGGATGCACAAACGAAAGCGCCACGCTGGTCAGGGCGAGAAACAGGGCTCCGAAGCCAATTGGTCTCAAGAGCATCACAGGCCGGACTCACGATGTTCGCCGGTCATTCCTGATAACGTCGCGTCTACGATAGCCAGTTCGCGCCGCTGAGCGACGAAGCTCACATCCGTAATGCCGAGCACGCTCTGCAGACGATCGGCCGGGACTTTCATGGGCCCTGGCGATGGCGCCGATCCGGGCGCGGGCTGGGGAAACGCCGTGGACATCGCCGTGTGAAACATCACGTTGCCCTCCACCTTTTGCATCACCTGGTGGATGTGGCCGTTCAGCACGGTAACGGAGCCGAAGCGTTTCAGCATTGCGAATGCCTGTTCGCTGTCCGATGTGCCCCATCCCCACTCGGGATAAACCGCCCACAGCGGAATATGCGCGAAGAGAACAATGGGCACACTACTCTTCACGCCATGCAAATCCTGCTTCAGCCAGTCGAGCTGGGTCTGACCGAGCTTGCCCATGCCTTCTAACTGCACCACGTTCACGAGTCCGATGAAGTGCACGCCCTTGTGATCGAAGCTGTACCAGCCGTTTCCCTTCGCGCCCTTTCCATATCGATCGAGATACATCTTTCCGTCGTCAACCGAGGTATCGTGTTCGCCGGGTACATAAAAAACCTGCCGACGCGGCGCAAGTATCTGATCGAGCGTGTCGAACTCCGCGGGCTTGGAAGAATGCGTAAGGTCGCCGGTGTGGATAAGGAAATCCGGAGTCCCAGGAGCGGCATCGATCCGCCTGAGGGCAGCCTGCAGCGTGGCCGTGACGTCGGTGTTCGCAGGCTTGTTGAAGCCGATATGGCTATCGCTGATCTGCACGAAAGTGAAGTCGGACTGCGCGGAGGGCTTCACCGGCTCGCCGAATACGCGCGAGGTCGGCACACCGCCGGCAAAGGTCCAGACGAGCCCGGTGCCGGCCCAGGCCATGCACTTCAGAAATCCGCGGCGGTCGATGCCGTCGGAGCCCACAGCTTCGGTTTGTGTTGCTTCGTTTTGAATCTGCTTCTCGATTGATCCGCTCATGTCTTCTCCTCGAGCACATTTGCTCTGTCAATGCAGAGAACTGAGCGGAGGCCGGTTTATTCCAACCAATATGAAAGAAATTCTGACTCAAAGATCGTTTGCGCAAGCCGAGTGGCCAGGCGCGGGCTCGTATCTCCTTTCGCACAAGTGCGTTTATCGAGGGCGAACGGAACCGGCTGCGCGTCTTTGACCGGATCAGCCGCGTATAATGAAAGGTCTAGACGTTTCATTTCTCGCGGTTGAGCAGCCCCGCTCGCCGCAACGGAATACGGATGCCCGATCACATCAAAAAGCAGTTGCTCAAAGAAATCGCAGCAATGGAGCATGAGCTTGCCCACGAGTTGCCGGCGGAGATCAAGAAGGCCGTCGCCATGGGAGATCTGTCGGAAAACGCCGAGTACCACATGGCGAAGCAGCGCCAGGAATTCGTGAATGCGCGGCTGGGTCAGTTGAAGCGGCGGATGGCCGAGCTTTCGCTCGTGAACCTGGCGAATATCCCGCACGATAAGGCGGGGTTTGGCTCCACCGTTGTGGTCTACGACTCCACCAAAGAAGAAGAGATCGTCTATCGCCTGGTCACCAGCGAGGAATCAGACGTGGCCAAGGGTCTTATATCGACTACCTCACCCATCGGCCGCGGGATCGTAGGCAAAAAGGTTGGTGACGTTGCCACAATCGTCACGCCGAACGGCAAACGCGAACTCGAAATTCTGAAGTTGACCACCGTCCACGATGAAGTGGGCGAAGACGAAGAAGAGGCCGGTACCGGCACAGAGAAGTAAGGAAGTAAGAATGACCTGGACCAGTGCATTTGGCCGCGCCTGCGGCTGGCTTCTTGATCGAATCGTGCATGGCCTTGCACTGACCCGCATCTCGCCTAACGCGCTCACCTTTATCGGACTGGTGATCAACATCGTGGCGGCGTTTCTCTTTGGACATGCGAACGCTACGAATGCGGGTCGCATGTTCTTCTACGCCGGCATGGTTATTTTCGGCGCGGGACTCTTCGACATGGTCGACGGGCGCGTCGCACGCAAGAACAACCAGGTTACGGTCTTTGGATCCTTCTTTGATTCGGTGATCGACCGTTACTCCGACGTGGTGCTTTTTTTCGGATTGCTGGTGTATTACGGACGCATCAACCGTTTCCGCTACGTAGTGCTGGTTGCGTTTGTCATGGTGACGTCGCTGATGGTGAGCTACACGCGAGCGCGTGCCGAGGCTCTGATTGGCTCATGCAAGGTGGGCTTCATGGAGCGTCCGGAGCGCATTGTGCTCATCCTGCTGGGCGCGTTGTTCGAGCAATTCGGAGTGATGGCGCCGGTGCTGTGGGTATTGGCGGTGCTCTCGACCATTACAGTGATTCACCGGATCCAGTACACCTACCAGAACACCAAGCATCTGGCGCCCCTGAGCCAGTAGAAGCCCAAAACCGCGTAAGCCATCGCCATCCCGACCGAGTCACCGCGGCGATGTGCGGAGGTATCTGCGGTTCCCTTCGCATCCGAAGCAATGATGCGCGGACTCAATCCATGAGCCCGCGCATCATTGTTTACGACTATTTGGACTTAGCGGAGGCTGCCTGTTGTTTCGTTGAATGAGGCGCCGATGATGTCGCCGGAGACTACGAATTCAAGCCTGCGATTCTGCTGTCCTGTTGAGTTCTCTTCGTGGCTACTGGCTGGGTATTGCCAACCTTCCGGTTAACGCCAATGCCCTTCTCGCAGCTCCCAATGGTCGCGATGGTGGACCCACCTGTGCGCAACCCAAACCGAGTGTTCACGGGGTGGACGGTCCCAGCGGCCAGAGGTCCAAACGTAGTGGTCGCCTTCATAGCGGTGGTACCCGGAGATCCACACATAACCCTGCCCCGGGGGCGCACCTCTGCGCTCGTGAACCGGAGCCGGCGGGCCGATGCGAACCACAACCTGCGCGAACGAAGCCGCAGGCAACATTGCGAGAGCGAACAATACTGCCAGTGCAATCTTTTTCATGGGTGAAAACCCTCCTGGGTCTTGGTGTCCGGAATATTTCAACAGCTCGATGGCTTTCTTGAGCCAGACAGCGACACAACGACGAAATCGCTCACGATCCTGGATGGGGTGCGCATTGAGATGAAGGAGATCCTATCCCATCGTCTGCACACACTGTTCCACTCCAACTTTCTCATTTGCATGGACCGCAGTCTGGTCTGTTCTATACACGTGAGCACAGACCATTCGAAATTGCGGGGCGAGATGGCGTTGGCGCTATTGTGGTTGGAACCTTTTCACAAGACTCCTTGAATCAATTTACTGTGTTCTTGGCGTCAAGGAGTTTCGATTCCGGCGGTGCGGACTTGAACTCGTACCAGAGTCCAAACCGTACCAAATGTCTTGCCCGTCGGGCCGACCCGCAACCCCTTCGCGAACCATTTCGGGCCTGAAAAATCTGTAACTCTGACTTCCATTCTTCTTTGCGTAATACATCGCAATATCTGCATTGCGGATCAACGTCTCACCATCCTGTCCGTCGCTGGGATAGATGCTCACACCGATGCTTGCCGTAATGCATATCTCGTGCGAGTCGACGGAATGCATCGACGCTACCGTCTTCAACAATCGGGCCACCGTAAAGACCGCATCCTGCGGATGTTTCAATTCCTGTAGCAGCACAATAAATTCATCGCCTCCCTGGCGAACTACTGTGTCGGGAGAGCGCACGCACTCGAGCATTCGGTTTGCGACGGATTGCAGCAGCTTGTCGCCGATGGGATGTCCGAGGGAATCGTTGACCTGTTTGAACCCGTCTAAATCCAGAAAAAGTACGGCGGCATGGACTCCTTGCCGATGCGCAAGGGCAATCGCCTGGCCAATGCGGTCGTTCAGCAGCATTCGATTGGGCAACCCAGTCAGGAAGTCATGATGGGCGGAGTTAGTCAACTCCTTCTCCAATGCCCGAGTCGCGCTCACGTCGCGAAACACAATGACCGCTCCGGTCACTTGCCCCTCATGATCGTGGATGGGAGCCACCGAATCTTCGATATTGACCTCGCGTCCATCGCGTCCAATAAGAGTGGAGTTCAGCGGAAGGGTGCCCGTCCGGTTCTGATTGGCTGCTTTTGCCATCGGATCCAGGATTGCTCTTCGAGTACCTGCATCCACAATCCGGACGCAATCGGCCATCATCCGTCCGGCGGCATCCTTGAGTTGCCACCCGGTCATTCTCTCCGCAACAGGATTCATGAAGGTGATGTTGCCACGAGCGTCAGTGCTAATCACCGCATCGCCAATACAGTCGAGCGTGACCTGTGCGCGTTCCTTCTCAACAAGCTGGATGTCTTCGAGGGTTTTACGTTCGACCGCATTGAAGAGAGCTCGCTTCAATGCGCGAGGCTCGATCTGTCCTTTAACGAGATAGTCTTGTGCGCCTTGTTGAATCGCATGAACAGCGATTGGCTCGTCGTCAGAATCGCATAGCAACACGATTGCGGCATGAGGTGCTGTTTTTTGGACCCGCCTGACAGCCTCTAATAGGTTCGATTCCGGCATTTCCAGATCCAGTAGAACAACTTCCACCGGGTTCATGACCAGATGCTTCTCGGCATCACAGATAGATTCAACATGAGCCAGCTGAAAGACGCCGGAAGCCGCATGGTCCAGCAGTACACGAATCTGGCTAGTTTGTTCGGTTTGATGTTCGATCAGGAGAACGGACCTGGCCTGTTTGTTTTCCACGGTTCACCTCTGGCCGGCAAACCTTGCTCTCCGGAGTTCAGGATCGGGAGCATTTGCTCCCGCTTCACACAAACTCGTGTTTCACAATCGTTTCAAGAAACAACGCCTCAGTCTGTCCTCTTTAGCTCTCTGCGGTAAGGGGCTGGGGCCGGGGGAATGCTTGGGCTTGCCTTCAGGCAAGCCCGTCAAGAGATCTCGCTACAACACAGGACCGTTTTGACTGATGTGCGTCTCAATCTGCGGGTTCAGAATGGGCGACTTAGAAAGCGCCTCACGTCCTGCAGCATGCATCTCTCTGGATAGAGTTTGGAGAAGGAAGAACAGGTTCGCGCGACAATCAATCTGCGTCTGATTTTTGGGTGCAACGCCTAAGTCGTTCATGGTGTTTTGGCACCTCGTTCTGAGATCTCTGTGTGTATTCCTGAACTGTAGGCCATTTGCTTTTTCCCGCGCTGTTCAAAACTGCACACAAAAGCACAGAAATCTACAAGAGTCCAAAACCAGCCGAACCGAGAAGAGCGAACTGCGGTTGGATCGCAGCCCCACTCGAAACTTATGAAAAGAATCTCGCACACGGGAGCCTTATTCCCGATCAGGCGCTCAGCAGGTCACCATGGTTACGCTGCAGCCGGGCTTGGTTGGCTTCCACTGGACCAGGAAACTGGTGACGGAATTGGCCTGCATGCTGCGCATCTTTTCGAATTCGCCGCTCTTCTGGCTATAGAGCACTTTGCCCTTATCGCTCAACACAGCCAGCGCTGGAACACCGCGGTTGAGGGGAACGCCATAGTGCTCAGCGATATCGACGTTCTCATCCATGTGGCCGATGTTGACATGCACGAGAACGTAATTCGATTCGAGAATGGGGCGATTCTCAGGATTGTGGAAGTAGATGTCGAGCACCCGGCAGTCGCCGCACCAGTTTCCTCCGAAATCGATGATCACGCGCTTGTGGGTTGCGGCAGCCGCCTTGAGCGCGGCGGCAACGTCGGCCTTGGCCTGCGCGGGATCGGGGTAGATTTCGCGACTGGCGGACATCGCGGGCAAGACCGTCATCGCCAGAACGGCGATCAGGCTCAGAATCTTCGTCGGTTTCATGGATGGGGAATCCTCCAGTGACTAAAACAAGTTTGCCATAGGTATGCAATCGCCGGCCATACGGCTAGAAATCCGCGCGCTACCTTCCGGGGGGAGGATTAGTCTTTATCTTTATGGGTATGAAAAAACTGCGGCAGAAGCTCGAATCAGAAGCGTTCCCGGATTTGGGAGCCATGATGGAAGGCTATGCGCAGGCGGCCGTCGAGGCGGCACGGAGCGAGTTTCATCAGAATCTTGATTTCACGGCGGATTCGATCAATGCGCTGGACGAGATTCTGGTTTTGCTGAGCGAAAGCCCCGAGATTGACCTCGACTATGAATCGCGCCTTTGGGGCAGTTACCTGGGGGAGGTGCTTCGCCAGCGCTACGCCGGCTCCTGGGAAATGACGCAATATCCGGGGGCCGAGCATGCGGCGCCTGCCGTGGATGTGCGGGGATCACGGCTGTTTCCGCTAATGAAGGTCTATCGGCGACTCACCCTCGGGGAAGAGGAAGATCTGCACAGCTTTTACGCGCTCGTGACGGAGCGACTGGGCAATCCGGCGCAGGTGAATTGAACGTACACCGAGGGAACCGCCAACCGGGGAAGACGCAAGTGTGGCATTGGTCACACCGTGCAGTTGGCTTTGTGCGACAATACAGGGTGGGAAGCGTGTCCATGCCGGGCGCGCGGAAGGATACACGATGGGCGATTTACTACAGCCATGGCATCTGATTTTGATCGCAATTGTGGCGTTTCTGCTCTTTGGCGCCAAGCGGCTGCCGGAGCTGGGCAAGGGATTAGGCGAAGGACTGAAAGGGTTTAGGGAAGGCATCAAGGGCGTAACCGACCCAGCGCCTCCAACAACCCAGCAGAGCACGCAGACCCCCCCTCCCCCTCCCCCCGCAAGCACCGACCCCCCCAAGCAGGGGTAGATCAGCGCCCGAAGCCGGTTAGGGCTTCTGTGACGGGGTGTTCAGACTTTTGAGGAAGTAGAAGGGCCTGTGCCGATGGCATGGGCCTTTGTGTTTGTATCGGATAGCGGCCCTAAATACTCAGGAGTGCAACAGCGGCCAGCGCCAATCCCATTCCCGCCACCTGTCGCCTGGTTGGCCGCTCACGCAGCAGGATCCCGGCCAGCAGGATCGTTCCCGCCGGATACAGGGAGCAGATTACGGCCGCAACGTCGAGCCTTCCCAGTTGCGAAGCCATCATGTAGAACAGGTTGCCGATCGCATCCAGCGATCCAGAGACGACCCCTGCTACCCAAAAACCCCGCCAAGGCCCTTTCGGGGGCGCAATGACAATGACGAGAAGGATTGCGGCGACCCCGGCAATTCTGCCCGCTGTCAGCGCCCATAGCACTCCACCGGCTGCGGCGGCTTTGAACAGAATCAACTGGGCGCCGAATCCGATGCCCGCGCTCGCACCCAGCAGCAGCGCGCGGCGAGAGGTGCCCGCGCCTTCGGTTGCCGGGGCATGGGAGATCAGCCAGATCGCCGCCAGGCCGATAGTCAGGCCGACGACGGTGACCGTGCTGGGCCAGCCGGAGTGGATCAACTCGAAGAGCACCGGGATGAGCGCAGTCATGAGACCAGTGAGTGCCGCGGTCAGGCCCATCGCTCCCATCGACAGCGATCGATAAAAGACGGCCAGCGCGATCGCGCCTTCAAATCCGCCGATGGCTGCATAGACCAGATAGCTCGTTCCCGGCAGAGTGAGCCGGAGGAAGAAGCATATGAGCAGGAGCGCGGCCAGCGACACGATCTGGCCCGATGCGGTGACAAGCAGAGTGGAGGCGCGGCGCGCACCCCATCCACCTGCAAAGTCGGAACCGCCCCACGTGGCGGCCGCAAGCAGGCTAAGGCCTGCCGTTGCTCCCGGAGAAGCCATGATTAGTGCTGGTTATCCTGACCGGAGGGGTAATAACCTTTTTTGGCGATCACTTCGACGCCTGGCCGATCTACGCGGACCTCGATCTTGCGGTATTTGCTGTCAATCAGAGGTTCGTGGCTGGCGTAAACCAGCGTGTACTGGTTGCGGCTCTCCTCGGCGAGTTGGGCATAACTCTTTTCGATGCCGTTCAGGTTGCCTTCCGATGCGAGGTCACCGCCAGTGGCGAGCACATAGCCAGCGAGGCGATTGTCGTACATCTGGAAGGGCAGGTGCAGCCGGCTAATGCGGCCCTCACCCCAGCGAGCGGAATCGCCAACCAGCGTACCAAAGACCGCAATCTTGTTGGCCTGAAGATAGTGGAGGACGTCTTTGTAGGTGGCTTTGCTGCCGTACTCTTTGCCGTCGGAAACAACGTAGATCATGCGGCGGCGCCCGGGGGGCCGCGTTGAGAGTTCTTTGGCGGCTGCCAGAATGGCATCGTTGAGGGTGTGGATTTCTTTGGGAATCGTGATGAAGGAGGCGTTGCCCGTCGAGCCACCTTGCGTGACGTTGGGGTCAATGCAGCCGCCGTTCTTCGTAATCGCGCAGGGACCAAACGCTCCCGAACCGATGGGAACCAGATCATCACGTCCGATTGACTTGGCAAGTGCAAGCACCGCCGGCACGCGATTGCCCTGCGCACCTGTGAAGCCGGTCCACTCATGCGGGCCGTTATTGTAGGTGAAGATCGCGACCTCGTCGTAGGGCGACAATGAACCCTGAAATGCGCTCAGAGAGTCGTTCACCTTGGCCATTACGTCCGAAGTCAGGCTCTGGTCAATCACAAATGCAATCGAAAGCGCAGCGGGATCAACGGTGAAGATCTTGAGAGGTTCCCAGGTGTTGTTCTCATAGACGCGGAAGTCGCGCCACGTAAGCCCCGCAATCGGCTTGCCTTTGGGGTCCTTCACCGTAACGGGAACTTCGACGTAGGTTGTATAGGTGATGATCTTTTGGCCGATGTCTTCCGGAGTCATGCTGTCCGGCGCTGTCTTCTGCAACTCGTTGGTCTGGGTTGGCGGGGGCTGGGTGGCAGGGGCCTGCTGGGGGACGTCAGTGGAAGTGCTTGAAGTGGAAGTAGAAGATGGAGCGCCAATGCCGGGTTTCAAGGGGCCAAACCCCTGCAGAGAGGATGGAGCCTGGGGGGCCGGGGCATCCGGTACAGCCTGCTGATCGGCCGGAGTCTGCGGCGGTTGAGCCTGGGCAAATGCCGCCGGACTGAGGCTCAATGACGAACTCAGCAGTGCGGTAAGCGCCAGTGTTTTAAGACCAAGGTCCACAGGTATTCTTTCCTCCCGATGCGACGCTGCGCCAGCCGGTTTCTTGGCCCGCAGATGCACCCTCCCACAGGAATTCGCAATGGAGAGGCTGCACCCGTCAGAGTATCAGACGCGCGGCAGCCTTGCAGGTTTGCCCCAATCAAGCTGAAAGAGTTAAGCTATGCTCTCTTTCGGCGCTGTTTTCGCGTCAAACTCAACAGCATGCGTGTCCCCCGAATCCTTTTCGTTTTGTTCTTCGCCCTGCCCCTCCTAAGCGCAGCGGCCTGGGGACAGCTTGTTCCTTCTCCCGACGCTCCGCCGGTGAGTACTGCGCCGCCTCCGCCGCCGGAAGAAGATTCAATGGGCACACTCAAACTTAACGTGAATCTGGTGGACCTCTTCTTCACGGTCAAGAACAAATCCGGGGAACTGGTTCCCCACCTCACGAAGGATGATTGTTCGGTTGCGGAAGATAAAACTCCACAAACCCTCAAGAACTTTAGCGCGGAAACACATCTGCCGCTGACGCTGGGAATCCTGCTCGACACGTCTGGCAGCCAGATTGACGTGCTACCGCTGGAACAGCAAGCAGGCAGCCAGTTTCTTGAGCGAGTCCTGAAATCAAAGGACCAGGCGTTCCTGCTTTCGTTCGACGTCAATGTGGACCTGTTGCAGGACTTCACGAACAGCGCGCGGATGCTTAGCCATGCGATGGACAAGGCGCAAATCAACACGGCGGGAGGAAACGGCGGCTCTGGTATTCCGGGGCTCGGCGGAGGCACGATCCCGATCCACGGAACGCCGAAGGGCACGCTGCTCTATGACGCCATTTATCTTGGCTCAAATGACAAGATGGTGGAACAGAACGGCCGCAAGGCGATGATCATCCTGACCGATGGAGATGACCAGGGCAGCGACCACAAGATCCAGGAAGCGATTGCCGCTGCGCAGAAGTCGAATACGATTGTTTACATCATTCTGATCGCCGATCCAGGCTTCTATGGGGGTTTTGGCTACTCCGGGTACTCGGCCGCGAAGAAGATTTCTGAAGAGACCGGAGGGCGCCTCATCAACGTTGGCAGCAACGGCAAAAAACTTGATGCCGCGTTCCAGCAGATCGAGGAAGAACTCCGCACCGAGTATCTCGCGAGCTATGTACCGACCAACGCCAAGCAGGACGGCAGCTTCCGGCGGATCGCAGTGCAGTGCAAGGGCGACGACATGAAGGTGCAGGTGCGCAAGGGTTATTACGCACCTTTGCCGGAAGCTCGGTAGAGCTCCCCCGCAGAAATATATACATGCGAAAAATTACACTGCCGCGCATTAACTGCCGGTTGTTCGTGTTTGCCTAACCTCTCCCAAGAAAAAGCTCGATTCTTCAAGCGTCCTGTTTTGATTGAGATCGATCTCACGCGATGTTGAATTAGTGATGAGGGCTAACCTTTGGCATCCATCGTGCCATGAAGCTGTGCGGAAGCAATTTTCGCGCTGCGTAATCCACGGCCGACTCCGGATGGTGAAATCATGGATGATCTCTATATGAAAGCAGCCACTGTCATTGCGGTGGCCCTTGCCGCTTTTTCAAGCTTTCCTTCTCCTGCGCAGCAACAACCAGAGCAGCAACCGCAGCAATCCCAGTCGGCAACCGCCCCTGGTCAACAAAACGCGCCTGCTAGCCAACCGAGCGCCGGATCGGCCCAGTTGAAGCCAGTCACGGGCGAACTGGTGGACAAACTCGACTCCAAGTCTGCCAAACAAGGCGACAGCGTTGTGGTGAAGACCAAGGAAGACTTGAAGTTCGAGGGAGGAGCCGATATTCCCAAGGGATCGAAACTGGTCGGCCATATCACGAATGTGCAGGCTCGTTCCGATGGCAAAGAGAACTCGCAAATCGCCATCCAGTTTGACCACGCGGAACTAAAAGGCGGGCAGAACCTGGCGATCGAGTCCGTCATCCAGTCGGTTTCACCGGCTGCAGGGGCGGGTGGTGCAATGGACAATTCAGTTCCGGGATCATACAGCGGGAGTCCGAGTCCGCAGGGGGCTCCTGGCGCCACATCTTCCTCCCCCGGCATGAGCGGATCAAGCAGCTCAATGAGTTCGAACACAGCGAGCTCGAACACGGCCAATAATCGCCCTGGAATTGCATCCAACACGACGGCTCAGCCCGGCGCCACCGACCAAACAACGAATACTGGCATGCCGGCACCGGGAAGTATTGTGGCCCGGAGCGGGAACGTTGCCATTCGCACAACGGCTGTCCCAGGAGTTCTGCTTGCAAATGACATCAACGGCTTGCCCTTCACGAATGCCTCGGGCATGCTGCTGGGGGCGCGGCGCGACATCCACCTGGACGGTGGCACGCAGATGGTAGTAGCGATCGCAGCGGCTCCCCAAGGCGCGGGCGGCGGGATGAGCCGTTAATCGCAACCACGACAAGACGCGCACTGACGAGGCCGGAGGTAACTCTCCGGTCTCGTCGTATTTTGGGGCAATGAGATTACGCAAGTTTCGCGACTTCGTAATCTGGCGAGAGGGCGCCCTCATCGATAGCATCGGCGGTGGCAGAGAAAGCTTGAACTGGTTTGGCAAGTAATTTCAAGCGATCGCGCAATGGAGTTCGCAATGGCTGTCGAAGATGGTGAGTTAGAAGGTCGCGAAGGATTCGAAATCAGCTCCCGGTTCCGGCGCCTGATTGAGGAACGCATCGAACGTTTGGAGAAGGATGCAGATAGCGACGAAGCCCAGCTCGCAGTTCTGCGTAACGGCGATCACATCCGGCGCCATATGCGATTGATAGCGGTTCAGCGCTCGGAAGCCCGGCGCATGCGCAGCTTCATCGAGAACTCCGGAACGCGCGTCCCGCCACCGATGATGTCGCTTTGAAGCTGCCCTGTGAACAACGCATCTCCAGGTAGATTCATAATGGAGCATGGTTACAGTCAGCACTCCCAGACAAACACTCGACTACCAGATCGTGGATGTATTCACCGAGACCGCCCTCGAAGGTAATGGGCTTGCCGTGGTGTTCGACACCGTTGGGTTGAGCACTGAGCGGATGCAGTCCATCGCGCGGGAATTCAATCTGTCGGAGACCACATTTATTCAGCGTCGCGATCCTGAGACGGAAGCACGTGAGGGTGTGCGGGTGCGCATCTTCACAACGCAGGAAGAGCTTCCGTTTGCCGGCCATCCCACGCTGGGAACAGCAAGCGTGCTGAAGCTTTCTGCCCCGGAGACTTTGTCAGCTGACACGATCAAGCTGGCTCTCAACGTCGGCCCTGTTCCCGTGCGCTTCAAGGCCGACGGCCTTTTCGGAGAGATGACCCAACGCGACCCGGAGTTTGGCGCTGAGCTCGAGCCCGCAACGGTCGCGCGCCTTATCGGGCTGACGATCGATGAGCTTCACGTGTCCGCTGCGCCTCAAGTCGTTTCGACGGGAACAGCCTTCGCCATCGTCGCTCTGCGTTCGCACGAATCACTGGCCCGTCTCAGGGTCGAGCAGGAGGAAGCTACGAAGTATTTGCGCGAACACGGTGGACGCTGGTTCTACGTTCTCGGGCCAACGGGCGGCGACACGCCAGCGTGGAGAGCGCGCATGCAGTTCTGCGGCGGCGAAGATCCTGCAACGGGCTCGGCCGCGGGATGTGCGATCAGCTATCTTGTGCGTCATGGCATGGTCGCGCCGGGCAGAGAAATTCACGTTCGGCAAGGAGTTGAAATCGGCCGCGCAAGCGATTTATTTCTGGCTGCGGACGCTGTTTCCGGCAAGGTCGGCAATGTGCGCGTCGGGGGCAGCACAGTTCGCGTTGCAAAGGGGGAGCTTTTCCTGCCGTAATACACACGCTTTCAACAGAATTTAATCAGGGCAAGTTACTTTCTATGTTCATTCTGCCCGTTTTTCCTTTGTTACAAGATGGTTTACATGCGTAGTTTCGCTTCCTATTCCCTCTTTTCACGGGATGCCGCTCTCCGTACTCTTGCCCAAGCATTGAACGCAGTTTCAACCGGAAGTCTTCCGGTTTCTATAACGGCTTCAAACGACAATCTGACCGCAGTGAGGTTCTCGCCTTACGGATCGGTTGCTCGCGAAGTCGTCTGACGGGGTCGCGCTGTCTGATCGACGGTGCGTCGCTCAGGCGGCGTCGTGTGTGCCCATTCCCAACCGGAACCCAAGCCGCGGCCGACGGCCCCGGACCCAAACGAGCCTGCCCGAACAACGAACGGGCGACGCTGTTGTGCGCCTCGGAATCGGAATTGGCTCGAAAGAAAATTAACGAACAGGAACAGGAATTCAGAACATGCGCCCTAAGAAAGTAATACTTTGCGTTGACGATAACGAACAGGACCTCTCCGTCCTGAAGTTCATGCTGGTAACAAACGGCTACCGTGTACTCGCGGCCACCAACGGCCAGGAAGCGATCGCTCTCTTCGCTGACAACCAGGTAGACCTCGTTCTCTCGGACCACGCCATGCCGCAGATGAGCGGAGACCAGCTTGTCCTGAAACTGAAACAGATCGCCTCCCACGTCCCGATGGTGATTCTTGGCGATCCCCAGAAGATGAACGGCCAGATTCACGGGGCCGATGCCCTTCTGGCCAAGAAGACCTGCTCTCCGCAGGAATTGCTGGAGCGGGTGAAGATCATGAGCGCGCGCAAACGGGGGCCGCGCAAAGGGGTTTCGCGCCTGGTCGGCGCTGAACTGGCCGTCGCCTCCTGACCCGCAAATCAACAAGGGGCGGGCCCTGGACATGGTTACCTCTGCCGGATAGTAACCGCCGCGCAATCTCGTTGGTGTGGTTGCGGCGCTTCCCCGCCTCTTGACGATTTAATGGGCCGATGGGCATACTCGCCAACGGTGCCCAGACTGGTGTATGTTCTTCCCCACCAGCAGAAGCAGGCTTATATGGACCTCATTCTTGTACGTTTTCTTTTTGTTGCCTTACTCTCCGTCGTCTGTTATTTCCTTCATCCCTTCGGCGTAACAGGTTGGCCGGGAGCGGCTGGCGGCGCGCTGGCGGCGGTCGCCGTCATCGTTTTTGAACTCAGAGTGCGCGCGCTCAGCCTGCGGCGCCTTATCGGCGCGGTGGCCGGGAGCGTGCTGGGTATCTTTGGCGCAGCGCTGTTCTGCCTGGTGCTGCGATCCGCTCCGCTGAACTCGTCGACGTCGGCGGTGCTGCAGATCTTTGTTCTGCTGCTGATGACCTACGTGGGCCTGCTGGTCGGAGCCAACAAGGGGGATCTGCTGAACCCGGCAGCGCTGGGCACGCTGTTTGCCCACGATCGCCCAACACGGAAGAGCGCAAAGGTACTGGATACCAGCGTGATCATCGACGGCCGCATCGCAGATATTGCTGAAGCCGGATTTATCGATGGGATGATGGTGGTGCCGGAGTTTGTTTTGCGCGAGTTGCAGATTGTGGCCGACTCCACCGATGGTTCGAAGCGCCAGCGGGGCCGCCGCGGGCTCGACATGCTGCAGCGGATGCAGTCGAACACCAACATCCAGGTGCAGATTGTTCCCGATGACTTTCCGTCAATCCGCGAAGTCGATCTGAAACTGCTGGAACTCGCGAAGAAATGGGAAGCGAAGGTCGTGACCAACGACTTCAACTTGAACAAAGTGGCGCATCTGCATCGCGTCGAGGTTTTGAACATCAATGACCTAGCCAACGCGCTCAAGCCGGTTGTCCTGCCGGGCGAGAAGATGAATGTGCTGATCCTCAAAGAGGGCAAGGAATATAACCAGGGGGTTGGCTACCTGGACGACGGCACCATGGTGGTGGTGGATCACGCACGCAAGATGATCGGCCGTGCAGTGGAGATCTCCGTCACCAGCGTGCTGCAAACTGCCAGCGGCAAAATGATCTTTGGCAAGATGGACGAGAACGGCAAGCCTGCCGAGTCCAGCAAGGCTGGACCGGTGGAGTTGGCTCGGTAGAGATTCTCCGCTGTTGAAGACGAAGCGCCGGCCGTGTGCCGGCGTTTCCCATTGCGGCTCATGAAATCTGGCGGATCTCGCTGATCTGGATCACCGGCTCGATGTCGGTGTAGTTGGGGATGTCTCCCTGGAGCTGGCCCGCAACCGGTGTGAACGCCGCCGTGAATGCGTCCACCGAATCACAAGTAAATCCTACAATGGCAGCATACGGCGCAGGCTGGTTCGGGGCGCTTCCGGCTATGCCGATCTCGATGGAGATTTCCTTGACAGCCGTGCCGAGCAGCCTCGCGGACATCGGCATATGCACAGTCAGGTAGTAGTCAACGTCGAACCGGCTGCCCGGCTTGCTGGGGTAGAGAACACTTACTTTAATCATTGTCCTCTCGTATTGCTGCAAGGTCGAAGGTGATCAGTACTTCTGCACCTTCGGGTCAATTTCGTCGCTCCACGCGAGGATGCCGCCGGCCAAGTTCACGACCTGGGTGTAGCCAGACTGCTTGAGAAATTCCGCGATCTTTTGTGAACGTGCACCGGACCGGCATTGCACGACAATTTCGCGATCGCGAGGTATTTCGGAAAGCCGTTGAGGAATGTCGTTCTGCGGAATGAGCTTTCCGCCGATCTGCGCGATCTGGTACTCGTAGGGTTCGCGCACGTCGAGGAGGAATACGTCTTCGCCGCCATCGATGCGATGCTTGAGTTCCTTCACGCTTAATTGCGGAACGCCATTCTTCACTGCCTTCTCTTCTTTCGACTCTGGGACGATGCCGCAGAAGTGATCGTAGTCGATCAGCTCTTTGACCGTCGGGTTTTCGCCGCAGACCGGGCATTCGGGATTCTTACGTAGCTTGAGTTCGCGGAAACGCATGCTAAGCGCGTCGACCAGAAGCAAGCGACCGATGAGCGGGCTGCCCTTGCCGAGAATCAGTTTGATGACTTCGGTGGCTTGGATCACGCCAACCAGTCCGGGCAAAATACCGAGCACTCCGCCTTCCGCACAACTCGGCACCAATCCGGGGGGTGGCGGCTCAGGATAGAGGCAGCGATAGCAAGGCCCATCCTTGGTTGCAAACACGCTGGCTTGGCCTTCAAAGCGGAAGATCGATCCATAGGCGTTCGGCTTGCCCAGCAGAACGCAGGCATCGTTAACGAGGTAGCGGGTCGGGAAATTGTCGGTGCCGTCCGCAACGATGTCGTAATCCTTCAGGATATCCAACGCGTTGGCGCTCGACAGCATTGTGTCGTGCTTGACTACGTTGAGCGCAGGATTGAGCGCAATGAGCTTCTCTGCCGCAGAGTCGAGCTTCTTGCGACCGATATCTTTCGTGGAATGGATAATCTGCCGCTGGAGATTGCTCGCGTCCACCACATCAAAGTCAACCAGCCCCAGCGTACCGATGCCAGCAGCGGCCAGATATAACGCCAGGGGCGAACCGAGTCCGCCGGTGCCCACGCAGAGGACGCGCGCGGCTTTCAACTTGCGCTGGCCTTCCATGCCAACCTCGGGAAGGATCAGGTGGCGCGAATAGCGGGAGAGGTCGTCTGTCGTCAACTCAGGAAGAAGGGTCGGATCGGTAGCGGTAGCCATGGTATTTCGGTTCTCAGTCGTTTGAGGATTTGGAACGCAGTTTCGATTCGAAATGCCTGACAAAGCTGCGCATGCGGTGGAGGAGCGCCGCGTCCCCTTACAGGGTACCAAAGGAGAAGCGGCCCCGGCGTAACCGGAGCCGCATCAGCTAGTGTAGACCACGCAGTTTCAGCGCGATGCAGGCTTTGCAGCCGCTGCAGGTACGGGCTTTGCCACCGCAGCGGTAGCGGCCTTGGGAGCTGCTTCGGTCTTCGGCTTCCAGAAGGTAGCGTCCTGCTTGATCCAGTCCGCGCTCACGTAGCTTTGTTTTGGGTTGACTGCAAACAGTTCGGAGTGGGAAGTGTCGACCGCAGCACCAAAGAGCGCGTCGGCTTTGGCCATCCCTTCTTCGCCCCCGAGAGCTTCAAGGTACTTCTTTCTCCCCGTGAATGCGTCGTCAATCGACGACATGGTGGGATCGCCGGTGAGAGCAACGTAGGTGCCGGCTTCGCCTCCGAACATGAGGCTATACATGCCCCAATGAGCGCTGTCGCCAGCCTTTTCGTGCGCATCCTTGACCATCTTCACAAGCTCGTGCCATTCCCTCTCGTGTCCGGGACGAACATGGAAGGCGAAGATCTGATAGAAGTGGTGGGTTTGGATGTCGTTGTGAGGGTGGAAGCTGAGCTCTTCCTCGTAGGTGTAGACTCCCGAATCAACTTCCTCGAGAAGTTCGCCATCGGCGAGGCTTGCGCGCTCAACGTCTGCGGCAAGGGCGCCCTTGGCCTCAATATCGTTGTCCTTCTCCCACTCCGCAAAAGACGTATAACGCGTCATGTACAACGAGCGCGCTTTGCCGGACATAGAATTCATGCCGACGTAGTAAGCAGGGAATTTTGCTCGATTCATCGCGGTGATGAATGCGCTTTCGGTTTTGTCGTGGGCCGCGCCACCTTTGTAGGGCTTGGAGTATTCGCGGGTGATCTGAAGGACTCTCGGAACGGATGTGGATGCTGCGTCTTGCGCTGGGGCCAGCGAAGCACCGACAGCCGCAAGAGACAGCCCCAGTAGAACTGGAGTGAATTTCATGTGAACCTCCTCGACTTGCTCAGAGATCACTTGCGACGGGGGAAGAAATGGGACGGAACGCGGGTGCTCTGGGACGTGGGCGCATCCTAGTCCGGCGATGAGAGCTTTGTAAAGCACCGTGTTGGCTGAGGGGAGTTCCTGTCCGGCAGAAGATGCGGGAGCCCTTTATCGATCCTCTCGCCGACTCAATGGTCTCCTCCGTGAGCGGAGCAGCCCCGAGGGTTTCCGCGCAAAGTGTACGTGTGGATCACCAGGCTGGAATCGTCGATCACGGCGCTTGGCACCTCCTGCGCATCCTGGATCTCCGTGGCAATTTCGACTCCGTCCACTGCCTTTGACTTTGTGATCACGAAATCCTCTGTCACGTTTGCCGTACCCCCGCCGGGAAGCGCGATGGTCAGGCTCATAGTGCCCATGCCTTCAGCGTCGATGGAGTATGTTCCAGAGATGCCGATGTTGGCCACTGTTCTAGTGTTGTTGGGCCCGGGTTGATTGACGAAGGCAGCGCCGGTAATTTTCCCGTGCCCGTCCATCACTTCGAAACCAAGGGCTCGCGCTACGTTCGCGCCGTAGACAGCGACAGCGCCGTAGTTTCCGCAAAGACTGGCTGTCGAGTAGCGAACCGGCGCGCTGTTTTCATCGTGCTCTTGAGCCAAGAGAAACACCGGGAGCATGGCGAACAAAAGGGCCACCAACGCTGATTGATACATCTTCAGGAACGCACGCTTCATGAGATTCCTCCAAGGAGATGTTGCACCGGAACATTGGGAGAATTCGAACCAGCTAGAGAAGCAGGATACCGTCTGCCTCACGCCTTCGCAATCGATAGGGAAATTCCCCGGCGAACCTCCGTCTGTGGGCTTTTCGCGATGAGTGAATCGCACGACGCTGACGGCTCGATTGCCGAACAGCCTACCCCGGTGCGAGACTTGAAAGTAAGGGTAGAACCCGCGCTGATAAGCAGATCGAGATTAGTTATGTCGAAAAAGCCCGCCCGCCTCACCTTTGACCAGGCCCTACAATCGCTTCGCACGCATGGCTTCACGGTTTCCCCTTTCCAGGGGGCGCCGAGTGGTCAGTTGGTCAGCAAGTCAGGAGCCGCGGCCATATTGGTTCCGTCGCGCGATGAGCAGGGGGGACCGATCAGCTTCTTCGAGCGGCCGGGAATTCTAGTGCGGGGTGAAGTGGCGCGACTGCTTGACCGGGGCTACCAGAAGTTCATTAAGACTCACCAATATGAATTGCCGGCGACGGCCAGCCAGTTGCAAGCCATCCACACGTTCAGCGAGGAACTGACGAAGTTGATCGGCGGGGAGAGCCTCTACAACCAGTCGCTCGGCACTACGAGTGACCTGTATGAGTACGACCGTTTGCGCGGCCGCGAAGATGAGGCTCCAGCGCCGAAGCGGCCGTGGGAGTTGGCAAACGGCCATTAGAACTTGCCTCGCGGGCGGGCGAGGAGAGTTGCTGGCGTGGCAGATGATCATCAAGAAAGCGATAACCACCAGCGCTCATTGTTGCCAAGGGTGATTCCGTCTGAACGGCCACTGCCGGCTGCCAGCAATACGCGTCGTTTTGAGCGAAGACTCAGAGTCGATACCAGTGTTGTCGTTCACTTAATAGACCTGGCTGCCGATGTTCAGGGCCGAATCGTCGACATCAGCCTTGGCGGATGTCACATTCGCACGGATCGACGGTTTCCGGTTGGCATTTTTCGCCGTGTGGAGATTGAATTTCGTATTGAAAGCCTGCCATTTCGCCTTGGAGGGGTCACGCAAGCTCTCTATGACCCGATCAACATTGGTATTCGCTTTCTTGACGTGAGCGATCGCAAGCGAGAGCAACTGCTGCAGCTCATCGAGGAAATCGAGAAACCAGAACGCCCCTCGGACTAGCCGGGGATGTTGTTCTTCCGGTGTTTGGTTTGATGGGCACAGCAGGTGGGCCGTCTGCATTCAACGCCGTTTGTTTAGTCCGGCGCTCGGACGATGCGCATCAACTCGCCATGGTCCAGCCAGTTGAGACAACACGCGTCGCACCCGTCGATAACCACGCTGCCACCGCCGAGATAGAAGTGTGCCTCCATCGGCCGATGGCACTTCGGACAGTTGATCTTCCGCCGCAATTCTTCGGGAGCCGCTCTGGTCGGAGTCGCTACGGCATCGCCCTGCTTGGCTCGCAACTGCTCAATCAGATCGACGAAAACTTCCATCGGGATGAGCATGCCTCTGCACTTCCGGCAGGTCTGCAGCCTGACCCCGGTAAGCGTTGCGTTCCAAAGCAGATCGCCACAAATAGGGCACGAAAGCGCCGATTGTTCTTCGGTGAGGCGAACACCTTCATCGTCGGGATCTGCAATATGAATGTTCTTGCAGAACTCGCATTGCATGTAATCGCTGCCCGCTGCGAGGTGCATCGGTGCGCCGCAGGACGGACAATTCATTGAGACCTTCCGCACCCCGGGCAGAATTTCGCACCCTCGGGTATGGCCTTTCCGCAATCCATACAGTATCGGACAGTGCCAGCCGATGCGGGAGCAGGAGCACTCGCGATCGGCTTAATCGGAGTCATCACGGCCTGGGCCATTGCTGCACCCGCACCTATCCCCACCCCCATACCCGCGGTTCCGCCCGTATTGGCTGCGGCGAGTTCCAATGCCTGAGCCGCCTCAAATTGTGTGTAGCGTCCGATGTCTCCAGCCATACCCACTCCAATCCGTTGATCAATGATTTCCTGCAGGTCATCGGGCATCGAAATGCTTTCGACGACGAATTGAGTTAACTCGAGCCCAAGAGCCGCAAAGGTCGGCTTCATCTCTTCCGCGATTTTGGCCCCCAGAGTCGCCTGCTTGGCCGCCATATCAAGATATGCAACGTCGCTGTTGGCAAAGATGTCGGTCATGCGAGCGACGATGGTGTTGTGCAGTTGACCATCAAGCTGGCTGGCATAAAAAGTATCTCGAGTACCGCTGATTTGAGTGAAAAAGACACGCGGGTCAGAGATGCGATAGGAATAAATCCCATAGCCGCGCAGACGCACAGCGCCAAATTCCTTGTCGCGAATAGTGATGGGTGTGGCCGTGCCCCATTTCTGATCGAGCTGCAGCCGGGTAGAAAAGAAGTAAACATCCGACTTGAACGGTGACTCGAACTCCTTGTCCCAGTTCATTAGATCGGTGAGCACTGGAAGGTTTCGCGTGGTAAGCGTATGCAGGCCCGGTCCAAAGACGTCGGCAACTTTGCCTTCATCGACGAAGAGCGCCAGCTGAGACTCGCGAACAGTAAGCTGGCCGCCATTTTGAATCTCCATGTCCTGCATGGGATAGCGGTAGGCGAGCATACCATCTTCGGGCTCGTTCCACTGAATGACGTCGATGAACTGCTTGGCAAGGAATTGCTTGAGACTCACGTGCGCCTCCGGGTGTTCTTGGAAAGCAACTCTACCACGCGGTTTATTCAGAATTGGAGAAAAAGATGCGAATCTTCAATACCCGCCGTAATCTATAACTTCCTGCAATATCTGCAGATTGCGGTATCGCAAGCTGCGATTAGTTGGGGGTGCCGGCGGTATCAGTCGCCACGAACCTGCACTCCGGGCACTGGCAGTGGCGACGCAGATAGTCCCACGAATAAATGCCGCCGGAGTGGCCGTCAGACCAATTGAATTGAAGTGCATAGTGGCCGACGCCATGCGCACCGGCAGGCTTGGCGGGCGGCGTATACATCGGCAGCAGGGCTCCCGGCTTGGGTTTGGGCTGGCCGGCCTTCCGGCCCTGGGCATGCCGCTCGTCAACACACGTGGCGCAAGGGCAGGCATCGCGCAGCCATGCAAAGTTCCACGAACTCCTGTGGCCATCCTGCCAGTCGATCTCCAGACCGGTTCCCTCAGTGATTTTTACGCGCACCTTCGCGGGGGTAACGGCCACGCGGGAAAGGGGCCGATCTGACAGATTCTCCCGCGCCTGCTCTTCCTTGTTGAGGAAGCGAATGCCTTCGTGACTCATGGTTCTATTCTAGTTCGTAGTTCTAAGTTCGTAGTTCTTGGTTCTGGTTCGCAGTTGGCTGCCTAGGAGAAGTGGCTGAATTCGCTTGGGTTGGTGAGATGAAGACTTCGGTGCCAGACCCGAAGCGCCTTAGCGCATGTCCATCAATGCCGCCATTGTCTCAATGCCATTCCACAGGTTCTGGAGACGCAGATTTTCGTTGGCCGCGTGCTGGTTGTCGTCGTAGTTGGCAATCGGGACAGTGACCGTGCGGGTTTGCGCAGCGCGCTCCATGGCGCCGAGTGGAACGCTGCCTCCCATCGTGGGCAGAAGCACGACTTCTCCGCGGGCGCTGGATACGGACGCAGTCACTTCCCTGGCGATAGGTAATTCCATGGGAGTGCGCACCGCGTTGTAGCTGGCAGGATCGCAGACGATCTTTGCCACGCGAGGGTGCGAGGTCAGTTCCTGCTTCGAGGGATCGTGGTCGATCACGAAGTATCCACGCGCACGAACGTAGTCGATGACGCGCATCTGCTGAACTTTCCAGTCGTTACCGACAACGAGCCGAAGATCGAGATCCGCGACGGCTGTGGGCGGAATGACGTTGGCTGCGTGCGGACCGGTTTGCGCTGCCGAGAGTCCGTTGATGTTGAGCGACGGCTGATTGATAAGTTCGAGCAGATGTGCCCCGTTTCCATCGGTATGCCCGAGCCAGAATGCGTCCATGAGCATCTTGTCGTTGACTGGAGCGTGAGCGAGGGCTTCCTTCTCCGTCGCGGAGAGCGGAGCGATGCCATCGTAAAAATGCGGAATGAGGACGCGGCCGCCTTCGTCTTTCATCCCGGCGAGCAACTGCGCCAGCATCATGGCCGGATTCGGAGCCCAGTTGCCGTAGTGGCCGCTGTGCAGGCCGTGATGGGGGCCGTAGAGCGTGATCTCGAGATGCGCATCGCCGCGTGCGCCGAAGACTACGGTCTGTTGCCCGCTCTGATCGACCGGACCGTCGCAGACTAGCCAGATATCTCCATGCACGAGGTCGCGATTGGCTTCGAGGATCTGTTCGAGATGAGGCGATCCGGCCTCCTCTTCTCCCTCCCAGACAAAACGGATGTTGGCTCGGAAGGTGATACCGGAAGCCTTCAAAGCGTCGAGAGCGGTGAGTTGTGCAAAGATCGCCGCTTTGTCATCGCCCGCGGAACGCGCAAAGATGCGGGGCTCGCCGTCGATCGTGCGGATGGCTGGTTCAAAGGGCGGAATCGTCCACTCGGAAGGCGTGACGGGCTGGCCGTCGTAATGCGCGTAGAAAACGATGGTGTGTTCAGCTCCCGGCGTCATGATCTGGCCGAAGACCACCGGCGGAGACCCGGGCACTTTGAGCAGACGGGCATCGACTCCACGGCTTCGGAGCGCGTCGAGCAGAAAATTCGCGTTCTTTTCGAGATTCGCGGGGTCAACGGCGACGTTGGGGATGGAAAGAAACTCGCTGTATTGACGAACCAGTTCGGGTTGATGGGCAGCGGTGTAGCGCTTCGCCGCTTCGGGCGGCTCAATTTGAGCAGAGAGCGCCGCTCCGGCGCAAATCGATAAAAAGAGAAGGCAAAATGTTTGCCGCCTGGGCATGGGACAACTCTACAACGACGACCTCTGGCTTTGGCTCTCATCCCCTCCAGAAGAAGTACGCCGCCATGCCCAGCCCGATCATTACGACAGTTCCGCGCAGGATGGGTTGAGGAATCCTTCGCGCCAGACTCGCCGACGTGTATCCACCTATTGCGCAGGTGACCATGGCAAGCAGGCAGTAGCGCCAGACGACCTGGCCGTCGATCACGAACAGCACAAAGGCGACGCCGTTCGCCATCGTGGTCGAAACAACTTTGAGTGCGTTGATTACATTCAGGTCCTGATAGCCGAAGAGCGAAAGCAGCGTGATGATCAGAAATCCGGCGCCTGCCCCGAAGTAGCCGATGTAGAAGCAGACTGCAATCGTGCCGAGGAAGACAGCAACCATATGGGGCTGGTGCACTTCGCTCTGCGGAGCCTGGCTGCGACGGGACTTGCGATGCTCGAGCCAGCGCGAGACCGGTCCGCTGAGGGCAAAGATTACGGCCGCAATAAGCAGCAGCCACGGCACCAAGTGGAGGAAGGTCGTCTGCGGAGTATTGAGAAGAACGATCGCACCGACAGTTCCTCCGATCAGGCCGGCAATCGCCATGGGAATGGCGACTCTGAAATTCTTGCGAATGTCGTCGCGGTAGGCTGCAACGGATGTGAGCTGACCGGGCCAGAGCGCAACCGTGTTGGTGGCGTTGGCCTGAACCGGCAGCATCTTCATGCTCAGCATCGCCGGAAATAAGAGAAACGATCCCCCTCCGGCCACGGCATTCAACACACCGGCCAGAAAGGCCGCCACGGTGAGCCAAAGCCAATGCCAATCCATGTACGGGGGCAGTGCGGAGATGACAATCATCTACGTTCGATTTTAGAAGGCCGTTTTGCCTAAAGGATTAGGCTTGATTTCCGCAAGCTGGGAGGGTGGATTTCCAGTGGGTTTGGGATCGGAAAAATGCGAAATATCCAGACGACACTTTCGGAGATCCTCTCATCCCTGGGACTGGAAGGCCGACCAGGCGGGCCCGGTCAGACGGGGACTCTGGTGGCCTTTCCGGAGCAAATCCGGCGGATGTTGGGGCTGATTTCGATCCTATATTGTTTATTTACATACGCTTAGTGCTTTCGATATATATTAGCATAATACACTCATATTTTATGAATCTCTTGTGCTACAGTTTCATCAGATTGAGGTGGATGGTTGGGCCCGCAATTGCCCACCCTCAATCTCAAAAAAAAGTTGGAGGATACACAATCATGGCAATCATCCGTTGGGATCCCTTTCGTGAAGTTGTTGCGCTGCAGAATCGCGTGAACTCGCTTTTCCGCGAAATGAACGAAGGCGGTGACCCCTTAACAACTGCCAGCTTTGTGCCAGCCGTCGATATCTATGAAGACGCCAGCAAGGTTGTTTTGAAACTCGAAGTTCCGGGGATGGAAGAGAAAGACCTGGACGTCCGTGTGGAGAACAACACGCTGACCGTGAAAGGCGAGCGCAAGTTCGAAAAGGACGAGAAGGAAGAGAACTTTCATCGGATTGAGCGCCGTTACGGCAGCTTCTATCGCGCCTTTACCCTTCCCTCTACGGTGGATACAGCGAACGTGCAGGCCAGCTACAACTCTGGCGTTCTGAAGCTGGAACTGAGCAAGAAGCCCGAGGCCCAGCCGAAGCAGATCAAGGTGAATGTGGGCGGCCAGAGCAGGGTCGAGAGCAAGAAGGAAGAGCGCGAACTGGTGGGCGCACGGCAGGAACAAGCCAGTTATCGGTGATCAGTTGTCAGTTGTCAGTCTCCGGGCCGATGATCAATTCATTGGTTGAACTGGAGACTCGGCGGCTGACAACTTTCTTTGTATCTCCAAAACCAGGACACGGATCGAGCTGATAGCAAGGCAAACTGAAAACTGAGGACTACATCATGGCTATTCGTTGGGAAAAATTGACCGTAAAGTCGCAAGAAGCGATGCAGCAGGCGCAGGGGCGTGCGACGGAGTTCGGGAACCCCGAGATCCAACCGGTACATCTGCTGCTGGCGCTCATTGAGGACCGTGAGGGTGTGATCCCGGCGGTGCTCGAGAAGATCGGTGTCCCTACGGAGCGGCTGGAAAGCAGTCTGCATCAGATTGAGGAGAAACTTCCCCGGGTGCAGGGTAGTTCCGCACAGCCCGGACCGGGCACCGCGCTGACCAAGGTGCTTGACCAGGCATTCCGTGAAGCCGCGAACTTCAAGGACGAGTACATCTCGACCGAACACCTGCTGCTGGGAGTAGCGCATCAGAAGGGCGATGCCGCACGCGATGCGCTGATCGCAGTTGGCGCCACGCACGAGGCTATTTTGCAGGCACTTACGGCCGTACGCGGATCGCAGCGCGTGACTGATCAAAGTCCCGAGGGCAAGTTCCAGGCACTTGAAAAATATGCCAAGGACCTGACGGAGCTGGCGAGGCGCGGCAAGCTCGATCCGGTGATCGGTCGTGACGAGGAAATCCGCCGGGTGATCCAGGTATTGAGCCGGCGCACAAAGAATAATCCAGTGCTGATCGGCGAGCCAGGCGTGGGCAAAACCGCCATCGTCGAAGGGCTTGCGCGGCGCATTGTCTCCGGCGATGTTCCCGAGAGCTTGCGCGACAAGCGCGTTATTTCCCTCGACCTGGGATCGATGCTGGCAGGCGCGAAGTATCGCGGCGAATTTGAAGACCGGCTGAAGGCAGTGCTGAAGGAAATCGAAGAGTCGAACGGACAGATTGTGCTGTTCATCGACGAGTTGCATACACTGGTGGGTGCTGGCGCAGCTGAAGGCGCAATTGATGCGAGCAATATGCTGAAGCCGGCGCTGGCGCGCGGCGAACTGCGGGCTATTGGCGCAACCACGCTGAATGAGTACCGCAAATACATCGAGAAGGATGCGGCGCTGGAGCGGCGTTTTCAGATCGTGTATGTCGGCGAGCCGAACGTCGAAGACACGATCGCGATTCTGCGCGGATTGAAGGACCGGTATGAGGCGCACCATAACGTGCGCATCAAGGACTCGGCAATTGTGGCAGCAGCTACGCTGTCGCATCGCTACATCAGCGACCGCTTTCTGCCGGACAAGGCCATCGATCTCGTGGACGAGGCCGCGGCTTCTCTGGCGATCCAGATCGGCTCGGTGCCAACGGAGATTGATCAGCTCGAGCGGCAGGCGACTTCGCTTGAAATCGAGAAGGCTGCGTTGAAGCGTGAGACCGACGCGAACAGCCGCGGCCGGCGTGAAGAGGTTGAGCGCGAACTGGCAACACTGAAGGAGCAGACGACCGCTCTGCGTGCTCGCTGGACAATGGAGCGGGATGCCATCAGCCGGATCAGTGATTTGAAGAAGAAGATTGAGGCGCTGCGCTTCGAAGCAGAGGAGCAGACGCGCAAAGGTCAGCTCGATCGGGCAGCGCAAATCCAGTATGGTGAGCTGCCCAAGTTGGAAGCTGAATTGAAGCAGCTGAATGCGCTGCAGGATGGCACCTCAAGCGTTGCACGGATGCTGAAGGAAGAAGTCGACGAAGAGGACATCGCCAAGATTGTGAGCAAGTGGACCGGGATCCCCGTTTCGAAGATGCTTGAGGGCGAAGTAAACAAGCTCATCCACATGGAAGAGCGGCTTCGCGAGCGCGTCATCGGACAGGATCTGGCGCTAAGCGTAGTGGCGAACGCGATTCGGCGTTCTCGTGCAGGGTTGAGCGATCCTAAGCGGCCGATCGGTTCGTTCATTTTCCTTGGGCCTACAGGTGTGGGAAAGACGGAGACGGCGCGCGCTTTGGCGGAGTTTCTCTTTGACGATGAGCAGTCGATGGTCCGCATCGATATGAGCGAGTACATGGAGAAGCATGCGGTGGCGCGGTTGATCGGAGCTCCTCCAGGATATGTGGGCTACGACGAGGGCGGCCAGTTGACTGAGGCAGTACGGCGCAGACCATATGCTGTCATCTTGTTCGACGAAATCGAGAAAGCGCATCCGGATGTGTTCAACGTGTTACTGCAGATCATGGATGATGGGCGATTGACGGACGCGAAGGGGCGCACGGTGAACTTCAAGAACACGGTATTGATCATGACATCGAACCTCGGCGCTGGCTTCCTCGCAACGGAGGCACTGAAGACCGAACACGACTTTGACATGGCGCGTGAGAGCGTGATGCGTGTGCTACGCGAGCATTTCAGGCCGGAGTTTCTGAATCGCGTGGACGACATGGTGATCTTCCGTCCGCTCGGTCATGCGCAACTTGAGGCCATTCTCGAACTGCGGTTGGCCGAAGTTGGAAAGTTGCTGGAAGACCGGCAGATTTCGCTGGAGCTGACGCCGTCAGCACGTGAGTTGGTTCTCGCATCCGGATCCGATGTCGCTTATGGTGCACGGCCGTTGAAGCGCGCACTTCAGCGGATGGTGCAGGATCCGCTGGCCATCAAAATTCTGAATGGCGAAATTCTGCATGGGGCGCACGTGCGGATTGACGTGAATCGGAAATCGAACGAGCTGCACTTTGAGCCGATGGGGCGCGAGGCGATGGCCTAAGGCAGTGAAAAGTGGTCAGTGAACAAGCGATCGGGCTCTGCGAAAGCAGAGCCCGATTTGTTTGCGGCGATCTCTGTAGATTCGAATTCGTCGTCTTGCTATTTGCCTAGAGCGGATTCGATGGCGGACTGAACTTCTTGGGAATCGGGAGTGACTGCAGGCTCAAACCGGGCCACTGGATTGCCGTTGCGGTCGAAGAGGAACTTGGTGAAATTCCACTTAATGTCGCCGCCGAACTTCGGATCGGCGGACTTGTCGGTGAGATAGCGGTAAAGCGGAGCTTTATCGTCACCGAGCACCGAGACCTTGGCCATCATGGGGAAGGTCACGTTGTACTTGCGTGAGCAGAAGGTCTTGATCTCCTCGTTGGTTCCGGGCTCCTGCTGGGCGAAGTTGTTCGCGGGCACACCCACGATCACCAGGCCGCGATCTTTGTATTTTTCGTAGAGCGCCTCGAGGCCTGCATATTGCGGCGTGAATCCGCATTTGCTGGCCACGTTCACGAGCAAAACAACTTTGCCCTTGTAGCTGTTGAGGCTGACTGGCCTGCCATCGATTGAGTTGATCGTGAAGTCGTAGATGCTACCTGCAGTTGCTGCGAACATTGCGGTTGTAGCCAGAAACACCATCAAAGCCAATATAGGTTTGCGCACGGAAATCCTCCTTAAAGCCGGGGCTGAAGTCGATGATAAGGGGCCGGCCCCGGTTGATTGTCAACAGAATGTCAATGGAAAACGCTATGGCTCTGGCGGCCGTGCTGCGTGCGGCAACAGGCCACGATCGACGAGCACGGGTGGGCGACGGTGATGCGTCTTGAGTTCGTAGTCGTAGGCCCAGCTGATCAGGTCGCCGTCGTGCCACTTTCGGGTGCTGATCTCAATGCCGAAGGGGAGGCCGGTGTCGTAGAAACCGGCCGGGATGCTGATGGCGGGGACGCCAAGCATGTTGACCCAGCCGGTGGCGGAGTGCGGGCCACCACTCAGTTGGCCGTCCTGCGGCATGGTTTCATCGGGCGGCGGCATTTGTGCGGCGGGATAGACAAAGCCATCGAGATGCAGGCGGTCGAGCTCTTTCTCGTACATCTCCAGCACTCGGCGTCGTGGGCCCAGCAGCGTAGCCTCAGCATCGGAATCGCTTTCAAGGGTCGCCTGCTGGATGTTTGGCAGACTGGACATGCCGGTCTGGCCTCCGCCGATGATGGTTGCGGGGAGCGGCTTACCGGTGGACTTCTCGTACTCGTCCGCAGAGTGATATTGCGCGGGTCCGAAGAGAGTGAGAAATTTGTTAGTGCCTTCGCGGATGTAGGGCAACGTGCAGATGTGAGTGGCCTCGTCGGCGAAGCTGTCAGGCAGGATGTTGGGATCGACGAGTACGGTGGCGCCTGCGGCGCGCAATTCTTCGACCGCCTTCATGAACATGGCGCGGGTTTCAGGTTTCGGCGGCAGGAAAGAATCTTTTTGGGATTGAGCGAGTTGATCGGGCGTGGCGTTTGGGCAGACTCCCTGGAATGCCGGCGAATCGCCGTCGAGAATGAAGGCCGGAACTGCGAAGCGTTTTCCGTTGAGAGCGCCGGGCTTGAGGTATTGCGTGTAGGGGCCGGGTTGGGCTTTTGCTTGCGAGTCGGTGGTCACGGGATCGAGCGGGTCTGCGCCGACCATCACGGTAAGTGCGATGGCCGCGTCGGCTACGTCGCGCGCGATGGGTCCGGTGTTGTCGAGCTGCCAATCAAGCGGAGCAATGCCGGCTATGCTGACCAGGCCGCGCGTGGGAAAGATACCGACGAGATTGCTGGTGGCGACGGGCATGCGGATGGAGTTGCCGGTATCGGTTCCGTTGCCGAGCACTGCGAAGTTCGACGTGACCGAAGTGACGGTGCCTCCCGATGAACCACCGGGCGAGAAGCGCACGTCGTAGGCGTTGCCCGTTCTGCCGAACGCAGTGGATCGGTTGGTATCGCTGGCGGCAAAGTCGGGCATGTTGGTAACGCCGATGATGATGGCGCCCGCTGCCTGCAGCTTTGTGACGATCGTCGCATCGCGCGGGGCGACTAGTTCGTGGCCGGGAATCATGTAGCCGCGATAGCCGTCGGTTGTAACGAGGCCCTTGATGCTGGTGTTGGCTTTGGTCACGATGGGTACGCCCCATAGAAGGCCTGGTTTGAAGCCCGGCTGCTTGGATTCGGCGTCTTCGCGTGCAGCTTCAGTGAGTGCTGCTGCTGTGTTCGCCGTTTGTACGGCGCGATAGATGCCGTTGTAGCGGGCGATGCGATCGAGGTGCCACTGCACAACTTGCGTGACCGTATAGCGGTGTTCGCGGTAGAGCTGGTGCAGGCGATCGACCGTGACCTCCATCAGGTCGCGATCCATTTGAGCGCGCAGGGATGGGCCTGAACTGCTCTTGGCAATTGCGGGCAAAGCGATCACGAGAAGGAGCAGGAAGCTGCGCATGTTGGCACGATAGCAGGCGCAGTGGTCGGAGTTCAGCGTTTTGGGTTGGAGCGTCTTTCTTGCATGCGTAGCACGCTGAATGGAATGACGGGGTTGAGAGGCGGCGCGCTTGACAATATTCGCGGGTCGTTCAGCGTTCGCCGGGCATCTATCTATCGGGTGCGCATGAAGATGGAGATTCCGTTCTGGATGAAGAAGCTTGGGCAACTCTGGCGGCTGGTGCGTGAGAGCCACGCAAAACCCCTCGCCGGAGAAGCGGCGAAGCCACCTGAGGTTCGATCGGGCGAGACGGCAATCACGTTTATCGGGCACTCCTCTTTTCTTATTCAAACAGCGGGCCGCGCCCTGCTGATCGATCCTGTGTTTGCAACGCGGCTGATTGTTTTGCGCCGCCAGCGGCGGGCTGGATTGCGGGTTGCGGATCTGCCGCCGATCGATGCGGTGCTGCTAACGCATGCGCACATGGATCACCTGAATCGCCCTTCACTGAGAGCGATTACGCGGGAGATGCGGAGGCGCGGACTGGCTGCTCCGGTGGCGATCGTGCCAGGGGGCGTTGAAGACCTGGTGGCGGATCTCGGATTTGCGCGCGTCGAATCGCTGACGTGGTGGCAATCGACGCAGTTCGAAAATACTCCGCGCGCGGAGGGTGAGAGAGGGCGCCTGATTCCGATTGAACTGGGCGAGAGCCCGAAGCAGCTGGTGGGGCAGGATGGCATCACTATCACGGCGACGCCTGCGCGGCACTGGGGAGCACGGATGTTCAAGGACACGCATCGCGGATTCGGAGGGTACGTGATCGAATCGGCGAGCGGGCCGACGATCTATCACTCGGGGGACACGGCGTATTTCGGCGGGTTTGCAGAGATCGGGCGTCGCTTGCAGCCCGAGATTGCACTGCTGCCGATTGGCGCGTATTTTCCGGACAGCTATCGCGCGGTGCATACGAGCCCGGAGGAGGCGCTGCAGGGTTTTCTGGATCTCAAGAGCGAGGTCATGATTCCGATGCATTACGGGACGTTTCGGCTGGGGCGCGAGCCAATGGAGGAACCGTTGCCGCGGTTGATGCGGGCGGCGGAATGCGCTTGGGTTTCTGATCGCGTGACGGCGCTGGGCGAGGGGCAGAGTTGGCTGGAAAAGGAACCGGCAGTTGAGGCAGCGGGGGCGGATTAAGGGCCGCGCTCTCGTACGATATTTCCGGTGCGGACTTTTTTCATTCAGCTGGCTTGGGGTGAGTTTGCGGATTCGGGTAGCGCACGAAAGCAACCGCAGGTTCCTCCACTCCCTTTGGTCGGTTGGAATGACAACGTGTGGTGATGACGGCGCATGAAAGCAACTGCAGGTTCCTCCACTCCCTTTGGTCGGTCGGAATGACAATGTGTGGTGATGACGGCGCATGAAAGCAGCTGCCGGTTCCTCCGCTCGCTCTGCTCGGTCGGAATGACAGAGCTTTCTTTCTCGCGGATACAGAGCTTTTGTC
This sequence comes from Occallatibacter sp., assembly GCF_035317045.1. Lineage (GTDB taxonomy): Bacteria > Acidobacteriota > Terriglobia > Terriglobales > Acidobacteriaceae > Telmatobacter. Next base: position 290,054 of record NZ_DATHHT010000040.1, on the reverse strand, counting down.
TTGCGTATGCAGTGCTTTCGTCTTGCGGATATAGCGGCTATTGGCGGAGTTCGACTAACGTGGCGCCTTGGCCGCCTTCGTTTTGGGGGGCTTCGGCGATGGTGGCCACGTGGGGGTGCGACTTTAGGAAGTCGCGGACGCCGCGGCGCAGGATGCCGGCGCCGTGGCCGTGGATGATGCGGACGCGCGGGAGGCCGGCGAGGAAGGCGCGGTCGAGATACTTCTCCAACTCTTCGGTGGCCTCGTCGACGGTGCGGCCGATTAGATTGATCTCCATGCGCATATCGTCGGTGTTGGCGCTGGTTACGGAGATGTGGACTCCTTTCTGTTTGCGGGCTGCGGCCAGGGGGTCGGCTTTTGTCTGGCTGGTATCTCCACCAGAGAGTGAAACTGCGGAGCAGTCGTCGCGTTTGACGCGCATCTTGATGGGGCCGAGGGCTACTTCGAAGAGGTCCTTCTCGATTTCGCGCTGGACGATGGCGATCTTGTTCATGGACTTGATGCGAACCTGATCGCCGGGGGCGATATGACGCAGAAGATGCGGCTGCGCGTTGGCGTCGCCGGCATCGGCGCCGGTGCGGTGGGCGACGACGGTCTGGTTGAAGCTCTCCTGAAATTCGCGGCGGAGGCGGTTAATGCGGCGCTCGGCTTCCTTGGACAGCTTTTGTTGTGCGGCGCGATCCTCAATGGCGCGGACGTTCTCGCGCATCTGGAATTCGAATTCCTTCATCAGTGATGCGAGCTTGGTTTCGAGTTCGCGGGTGCGGTTGCGGAGTTCTACGTCACCTTCGCGGGCGAGTTTGGCGCGTTCCTGGTTCAAGGCGTACTGCTGTTCGCGCGCGGCTCTTTTTTCGGCTTCAAGAGCGGAGAGATCGTCGTGCAGCTTATCGAGGAAGCGGGCGATGTCGACTTGTTGCGAGCCGAGGCGCTCACGGGCGGAGGCAACGATGGTGCGGTTGAGTCCGAGGCGCTCAGCGGTCTGAATGCCGGCGGAGGCACCGGGGACGCCGAGGCGGAGCTGGTAGTTGGGAATGAGATTAGCTTCATCGACGCCGGCGGCAGCGTTGAGCACGCCCGGGGTGTTGGCGGCGTAGACCTTGAGCGAGGTGTGATGCGTAGAGATGAGCGTCCACGCGCGGCATGCGAGGAAGTGCGCAGCAACTGCCACCGCGAGCGCGGCACCTTCTTCGGGGTCGGTGGCCGAACCGAGTTCGTCGAGAAGGACGAGAGAGCTTGCATCGGCGAGACGCGAGAGACGATTGAGATTAACGATGTGCGCAGAGAAAGTGGAGAGCTCGGCCTCGATGGATTGGGCGTCGCCTATGTCGGCTAGGAACGCGGTGAAGATGGGGAAGCTGGCGGCAACAGCGGGAATGGGAAGTCCAGCCTGGGCCATCATGGCCAGCAACGCGGTGGTTTTGAGGGTGACGGTTTTGCCGCCGGTGTTGGGGCCGCTAATGATGAGCTGGCGGGCGTCGGTGGTTAGCTCCAGAGTGAGTGGAACAATATGACCGCCGGTTGCACGGAGATGCCGCTCGAGGAGCGGGTGGCGTGCATTGCTGAGCGACAGCAGGTGGGGCGTAATTACGGGAGCGATACAGTCGTAGTCGCGGGCAAAGCGGGCGCGGGCGAGCAGCGTGTCGACTAGAGCGAGAACACGGGCGCCTTCGACTAATGCATGCGCGTAGCCGCCGACTTGACGGGTGAGCGCGACGAAGATGCGATGGATTTCGGCTTGCTCCTCTTCAATGAGGCGGACTAGCTCGTTGTTCTGCTCGATGGTTTCGAGCGGCTCGACGTAAACGGTTTGACCTGATGAGCTGGTGCCGTGAACGACGCCGGATACGCGACGCTTGAGTTCACTCCGCACGGGAATGACAAAGCGGTCGCCGCGGATGGTGATGAGATCTTCCTGCGTGGAACCTTCGCCCGAGAGACGACGCAAAGCGGCGCGGAGGGACTCTTCAATGGCGCGCTGTTGACGTTCCTGCTCGCGGCGGATGCGATTGAGCTCGGGCGATGCATCGTCGGCGAGAGTGCCGTCGGGTTGGATCTTGCGCTCAATGGATTCGGCTAGCGGCTTTAATGACGAGCCGGCGAGGGCGGAGGAAAGCTCGGAGAGTTGAGGCAGTTTTCCGGCAACGCGGGCGGGGGGCTCGCGCAGCAGGGCTTGCCAGGCAGCAACATCGTTGGCGATGCGGGCGATCGATTGGAATTCTGCGGCTTCGAGGGCAGCGCCAGAGATCTGCGCTTTGGCGGCGAGTTGCGTGGGGTCGAAGAGGCCGCCGAGAGGGATGGAGACTTGCTCACTAAGAAGCAGGCGGAGTTCGCCGGTGAGTTGGTGCTGGCGTATGATCCAGGCTTCGTCCGTGGAGGGTTGGAGAGCGAGGATGGCTTGGCGGCCTACAGGGGATGCGGCATATCCGGAGAGGAACGCGAGTAGCGGCTCCCATTCGAGGGCGGCGGTGTCGGCGTTTTCGACGGGGGACGGGATGGGATCGAGCAGAGGCACGGGATGCATTCAGTTTAGCGGGGCGGGTTAGGCGGGTGAGCATCCATCCCATGTCTCAAACTTGAGACATGGGGCACCCAGCTGACACTGCGGGCGATTGGAAAATGGCTTAGCTGTCAGTGGACGGCTTGGGAGTCGAGGCGGGAGCAGACGGGGCGGACGAGGTGGTTGAGGCACTGGAAGCAGGTTCGCTGGATTTCGTGGCGTCTTTGGATTCGGCCGGTTTCGACTCACTGGAAGTTTCAGACGATGAGTCGGAACCTTTGGGAGCGTAGTCGTTTATGTACCAGCCGGCGCCTTTGAAATTCAGGCGGGGCGCGGTAAGCGGACGAATCAGCGTGGCGTTGCCGCACTTGGGGCAGACGGTCTCCGGCTCGGCGGAGAAGTTCTGGATTTTTTCGAATTTGTTGCCGCAGGTTGTGCAGCGATAAGCGTAAAGGGGCAAGGCTGTTCGACTCTCCGGAAGCGATAAAACTCTATATCTATTGTAGCGGCAGGGCGGTGGGAGTCGAGATCGCGCCCTGCCGTATGTTGATTGCGCGCCGGTTATTTGTGCAGGGTAATGGGCACGGACGCGGAATGGTCTTCCCATGCCAGCGTCAGAGTGCCTTTGCCGCCGCCGTCGTCTTCGAGTGTGTAAACAAGGTTTTCAACCATGGTTGCGGGCTTGCTCATGGTCATTTTGGTTTTGCCCAGGTCTTGCGAGCCGTCGTGGGCAAGGCCCCATTCCCCTGTCTTTTTGTTGACGAGGAGAGTCCACTGGTCAGGGTTGGAGATGTCGACGAAGAGGGTGTAGTCGCCCTTGGGGATGGAAAGATCGCCGATCATGAGATCGCCGTCCGCGTGGAGCGTGGTGGCAGCGTTGGCACCCCCGCGCCAGATGGGGTACTGCGATCCCCCGCTGGTTTTGATGAGGCCATCGGCGGTGAAGATTTTGCCTTCGCGGCCTTTGACGCCGGGCGAGGAGTAAGTGACGGTGATTTCGTGGCCGCCGATGGTCGCTGTCGCTTTGGCTGGCGGGCTCTTGGGAGGGGCCTTCTGTGCGATGAGAGCGGTCGCAGCAAAGAGAAGGCCTGCGCAGATAATGAGAGGCTTCATGGGTGATTCTCCTCCGCAGCGGCTGGAAACAGCGGCCGCTGCAACGGGAACGATTGTCGCACTAGAGGGTGCGGGTGGGAAAGCCTGGTCGTTCCTGCTGCTATGATGCGGCGGAAGGGCACTGTATGCAGCAGACACGGAATGGATTGCCGGGTGAAAGGTTTCGCACCGCGGTAGCGGAGGAGAAACCGCTGCAGGTGGTGGGTGCGATCAATGCCTACACGGCGCGCATGGCGGAGGCTACGGGGTTTCGCGCGCTGTACCTTTCGGGCGGCGGAGTGGCAGCGAATTCGCTGGGAATGCCGGACCTGGGGATCAGCACGATGGAAGATGTGCTGACGGATGTGCGGCGGATTACCGAGGTTACGACAGTGCCGCTGCTGGTGGATATCGATACGGGATGGGGATCGGCATTTAACATTGCGCGGACAATCCGATCAATGATCAGCGCTGGCGCGGCGGCGGTGCACATGGAAGACCAGGTGAGTGCAAAGCGCTGCGGGCATCGGCCGGGAAAAGAGCTTGTCCCGGCAGAAGAGATGGTGGATCGGATCAAGGCGGCGGTCGACGCGCGCACCGATCGAGGCTTTGTGATTATGGCGCGAACGGATGCGCTTGCGGGTGAGGGGCTGAAAGCGGCGATGGAGCGGGCGCAGGCCTACGTGGCGGCGGGCGCAGACATGATTTTCGCGGAGGCCGCGACCGAACTGCAGCAATACACGGAATTTCGCAAGGCTGTGGGTGTGCCGATCCTGGCGAACATTACGGAGTTCGGGCAGACGCCACTGTGGACGCGGGAGGAACTTGCGGCTGCGGGAGTGGACATCATTCTTTACTGCTGTGCGGCTTACAGGGCGATGAATGCGGCGGCGCTGAAGGTTTATGAGGCAATCCGCACCGAGGGAACGCAGAAGCATGTAATCCCGATAATGCAGACGCGGGCCGATCTCTACAAATACCTCGACTACCACGCGTATGAGAAGAAACTCGACGACCTATTTGCGCGGGGTAAACAAGGCGGCTAGACACTTTTGCCGTTGATCCTTTAGCTTGATGCTCTGCGGGGGTCGCAATGAGCAACGAAGCCAATTCTGCACCAGTGGCGTTCAAGCCGAAGAAATCAGTTGCGCTGTCGGGAACGCCGGCTGGTTCAACTGCGCTTTGCACGGTGGGGCACAGCGGGAACGATCTGCATTATCGCGGATACGACATCAAGGACCTGGCAGGCCACTGCGAATTTGAAGAAGTTGCCTATTTGCTGGTTCATGGCAAGTTGCCTAACGTCGCGGAGCTTGCGGCATACAAGGCCAGCTTGCGACCGCTGCGCAGCCTGCCCGCTGCGGTGAAGCAGGCGCTGGAGCTGCTGCCGCCGTCGACGCATCCGATGGACGTGTTGCGAACAGGAGTTTCGGCGCTGGGCTGCGTGCTGCCAGAGGGCGAAAGCCACAAGGAAAGCGGCGCACGCCGGATTGCCGATACGCTGCTGGCGTGCCTGGGATCGATGCTGCTGTATTGGCACCACTATGCACGCAATGGACGGCGCATCGAGGTGGAGCGATTTGAGGATTCAATTGCCGCGCATTTTCTGCACTTGCTGCATGGCACGGCGCCGAGCGAAGAGTGGACACGGGCGATGCAGACGTCGCTGATTCTGTATGCGGAGCATGAGTTCAATGCCTCGACGTTTACGGCGCGTGTAATTGCAGGGACGGGATCGGATATCTATTCGTGTATTGCCGGTGCGATCGGTGCGTTGAAAGGTCCGAAGCATGGGGGCGCGAATGAGGTTGCGCTCGAGATCCAGAAGCGCTATGAGACGCCGGACGAGGCCGACGCGGACATGCGGCGACGTGTGTCCGAGCGTGAGGTGATTATCGGATTTGGACATCCGGTGTACACCATCAGCGATCCGCGCAGCGACATTATCAAGGAAGTGGCGCGCGGGCTGGCAAAGGCGGGCGGAGATACGCGGCTCTTCAATGTTGCCGAGCGGATTGAGACCACCATGCAAGATGCCAAGCGGATGTTTCCGAACCTGGATTGGTACAGCGCGGTGGCGTACGATTTGATGGGCGTGCCGGTGGATCTGTTTACGCCACTTTTTGTGATGGCGCGGACTGCGGGCTGGTGCGCGCACGTGATTGAGCAGCGGCAGGATGGAAAGATTATCCGGCCGTCGGCGGTGTATACGGGACCTGAAGATAAAAAGTTCGTGTCGATCGAGAAACGGGCGTAGTGCGTTTCGACCCTGGATAACGGTCAAATCGACATCACCTCCCATGTCTCAGAATCGAGACATGGGCACCCAGATTCGGAGCAGGAGAATAAGTGTCATCGCACATTAGTAGTGAACGGCCGGCTCCCGATAGAGTTCTCACTGACATTGCGGATTATGCGCTTGGGTATGAAATCAAGAGTGATCTTGCGTATGAGACGGCAGGCTATTGCCTGATCGACACGCTGGGATGTGGACTTGAGGCTTTGGAATATCCGGCATGCACCAAGCTGCTGGGGCCGATCGTGGCGGGGACCGTGGTTTCGCATGGTGCGCGTGTGCCGGGGACGAGTTTCCAACTTGATCCTGTGCAGGCGGCGTTCAACATTGGCGCGATGATTCGCTGGCTGGATTTCAACGACACGTGGCTGGCAGCGGAGTGGGGACATCCGTCGGATAACCTGGGCGGAATTCTGGCAGTGGCGGATTGGCTGTCGCGGACCCCTGCGGGGGGCAGCCCCCTTCTGTCGATGAGGCGGGTGTTGGAAGCGATGATCAAGGCACACGAGATTCAGGGGTGCATTGCGCTGGAGAACTCCTTTAACAAGGTGGGGCTCGATCACGTGGTGCTGGTGAAAGTGGCATCGACGGCGGTGGTGTGCTGGCTGCTGGGGATGACGCGCGAGCAGACATTGAATGCGATTTCGCTCGCGTGGGTGGACGGACAGAGTTTGCGGACGTATCGACATGCGCCGAACACGGGTTCGAGAAAGAGCTGGGCGGCGGGCGATGCAACCAGCCGGGCGGTGCGACTGGCGCTGATGGCGGAGGCCGGCGAAATGGGGTATCCGTCGGCATTGACTGCGAAGACATGGGGCTTCTACGACGTTTCGTTCAAGGGGCAGGAGTTCAAATTTCAGCGACCGTATGGCAGCTACGTGATGGAAAACGTGTTGTTCAAGATCAGCTTCCCGGCGGAGTTTCATGCGCAGACAGCGGTGGAAGCAGCGATGACATTGCGCGGCAAGCTGCATGCACAGGGCAAGACAGCCGAAGATATCCGGAAGATCACGATTCGCACGCATGAGGCATGTTTGCGCATCATCGACAAGAAAGGGCCACTTTCGAATCCGGCGGATCGCGATCATTGCATTCAGTTCATGATTGCGATTCCGCTGATTTTCGGACAGCTGACCGCAGCGGACTACGAGGATCAAGTTGCGAGCGACCCACGCATTGACGCCCTACGAGCGAAGGTCGTGTGCGTGGAAGAGCCGCAATTTTCACGGGATTATCACGCTCCGGAGAAGCGGTCGATTGCGAACTCGCTGCGTATTGAACTCGCAGACGGAACAGTGCTGGAGGAGACGGTCGAGTACCCCATCGGACACAAGCGGCGACGCAAGGAAGGGATGCCGCTGCTGGTGGAGAAATTCAAACGGAACCTTGCGCGGCGATTTGGCACAGACCAGCAACGGCGGATTCTGGATGTGTCTCTTGATCGCCAGAGGCTGGAGCGGATGCCGGTGAGTGAGTACGTGGATTTGTATGTTGTGTGAATTCGTCTCGCTCTCGAACCGCGGGCGGTTGCGGTGCGCCGGGCGCGCGTGATTGACTTGGTCCGGGGGAATTCCCGACACGATGGCCTACATTCTTGCATTGGACCAAGGCACGACGAGTTCGCGCGCCATACTTTTTGATGAAGCCGGATCGATTGCCGCAGTGGCGCAGCATGAATTTGAGCAGTTCTACCCGCAGGCGGGGTGGGTGGAGCACGATCCAACGGAGATCCTGACAAGTCAGCTTGCCTGCGCGGTGGAAGTGCTGGGCAAGGCAGGTGCGCGTCCGCGCGATGTGGCGGCAATCGGGATTACCAATCAGCGCGAGACGGTGATTGTGTGGGAGCGCGAAACAGGGAAGCCGATTCATCCGGCAATTGTGTGGCAGGACCGGCGAACTGCTGCGCAGTGTGAATCTTTGGAAAAGAGTGGAGTCGGCGAGGAAGTCTCTTCGAAAACGGGGTTGGTGCTGGATCCGTATTTTTCGGCGACCAAGGTGCGCTGGATACTGGACAACGTGCCGGGGGCACGGGGAAGAGCGGAACGCGGAGAGCTGGCGTTCGGTACCGTGGATAGCTGGCTGATCTGGCACTTGACCAGCGGCATGCGGCATGTGACCGACGTGACGAATGCGTCGCGCACGCTGCTTTACAACATCGTGAAGGGCGAGTGGGATGCGGAGTTGTTGCGCATCTTCGATATTCCAGCGAACCTGTTGCCAGAGGTAGCGTGGTCGAGCGAGCGCATCGGCGAAGTGACGACAACACTGGGACTGGGTGGCGTGACAATCGCGGGGATCGCTGGCGATCAGCAGGCAGCGCTGTTCGGGCAGCTTTGCTGGAACGCGGGAGAGGCGAAGAACACTTACGGTACCGGATGTTTTCTGCTGCAGAATGTGGGAACGGAATTTGTGCGGTCGAAGCACAAGCTGATTACGACGCTGGCGGCCAGTGCGCAACGACGGCGGGAATATGCGCTGGAGGGCAGCATCTTTATTGGCGGTGCCGTTGTGCAGTGGCTGCGCGATAATCTGCGCCTGATTGGATCGTCGGCTGAAGTAGAGGCGCTGGCAGCGGGCGTGCCGGACACGGGCGGTGTGGTGTTTGTGCCAGCGTTTGTAGGGTTGGGAGCACCGCATTGGGATCCGCACGCTGGTGGGTTGTTGATTGGATTGCGCCGTGATACCAAGCCAGGACATATCGCGCGGGCTGCCTTGGAGAGCATTGCGTTTCAAGTGGCGGATGTACTGGAGGCAGTCCACAGCGAGACCGGAACTCCGCTTGGCGCGCTGCGCGTGGATGGCGGCGCCGCGGTGAATGACCTGATGATGCAGTTTCAGGCCGACGTGCTGGGTGTGCCGGTGGTGCGTCCGCGCGTGACGGAGACGACGGCGTTGGGAGCGGCATATTTAGCTGGGCTGGCGACGGGATTCTGGGCGAGCGGCGATGCGCTTCGCGCTCAACGGGAAGGCGACGTGCGCTTTGAGCCGCGGATGGATGCGGCGGAATGCAAGGGGCGCCGGGAACGATGGCAGCGCGCGGTAGAACGGTCGAAAAACTGGAGCAACTGATGCGCAGAGAGGAGATGCTGCGCAGGATCCGCGAACGGGCAGAAGCCGGTGAGCCGTGGGATATTGCCGTGATCGGCGGCGGTGCTACGGGTGTGGGCGTAGCCGTTGATGCAGCGGCGCGGGGATTCGACGTGGTGCTGGTGGAAGCTCACGACTTTGGCAAGGGCACCAGCAGCCGCAGTACGAAGCTCGTGCATGGCGGCGTGCGGTACCTCGAACAGGGAAATATTCCGCTGGTGATGTCAGCGCTGAAGGAGCGCGGGTTGTTGCGGCAGAATGCGCCGCACCTGGTGCACGATTTAGCGTTCGTGGTGCCGAATTATTCGTGGTGGGAAGCCCCGTTCTACGGCATTGGGCTGAAACTCTACGACCTGCTGGCGGGCAAGTATGGATTTGGGGCTTCAAAGCTGCTGACGAAGGAGGAGACGCTGGAGCGATTGCCGGCGTTGGAGCCGGAGGAATTGCGCGGTGGAGTTGTCTACTACGACGGACAATTTGACGATTCGCGGCTTTTGATCCATCTGACAATGACGGCGGCAGATCATGGCGCGACACTAGTGAATTACTGTCCTGCAACCGGATTGTTGCGCGATAACGAAGGCTATGTGAATGGCGTGGCGGCGCACGATGAGGAAACGGGAGAGGATTTCAGGATCGCGGCGCGAATCGTGGTCAATGCGACCGGAGTCTTCACCGACGAGGTGCGGCGGATGGCGGATGCGCAGGCAGAGCCGCTGATGGTGACGAGCCAGGGAATCCACTTGGTGTTTGACCGCTCGTTCCTGAAGGGCGATACGGCATTGATGGTGCCACGCACGAGTGATGGGCGCGTGTTGTTTGTGATTCCGTGGCATGGGCATGCGGTGGCGGGGACGACCGATACTCCGGTGGATGCACCCACCCTGGAACCGAAGGCGCTCGACGAGGAGATTGATTTCATTCTCGAAACTGCGGGGCGCTATTTGAGCAGGCCTCCAACGCGGGCGGATGTGCTGGCGGTTTATGTAGGATTGCGGCCGCTGGTGAAGAGTCATGGCGAGGGCAGGACATCAGCAATTTCGCGCGATCACGTAATTCATGTGGATACGTCGGGGCTGCTGACGATCACGGGCGGCAAGTGGACGACGTATCGGCACATGGCCGAGGACTGCGTGGATCATGCGATTACGCTGGGCCGATTGCGCGATGAGGCCTGCACGACGAAGAATCTGCGCATCCATGGATACATGGAGACGGCAAAGATCGAGGATGAAGATCCGCTGCTGGTTTACGGAGCGGACGCTGGGGCGATTCGCGCACTGACGAAGGAACGGCCGGAATTGGCACGAAAGCTTCATGCGGAGCTGCCGTATGTTGCAGCGGAAGTGGTTTGGGCGGTGCGTGCTGAGATGGCGCGGAGTGTAGAGGATGTGCTGGCACGGAGAACGCGGGCGCTGTTCCTGAATGCGCGGGCGGCAGTGGCGATGGCGGAGCCGGTGGCCGAACTACTTGTCGCGGAACTGGGACGCGATGGAACGTGGGTCGCGGCGCAGGTTGCGGAGTTTCGCGCGCTGGCGAAACAATATATGGTGTGAAGGCGGGTTTTCCCGGGGAGGCGACGAATGGCGACGAAATGCACACACGAGAAGGACCACATAAAGAGCGTGAAGCCAAGCAGCAAAGGGTGCGAGGACTGCCTGAAAACGGGCGACACGTGGGTGCATCTGCGCATGTGCCTGGAATGCGGGCATGTGGGTTGCTGCGATTCGTCGAAGAACCGGCATGCGCGGGCGCACTTTCATGCGACCCAGCATCCAATCATTCGCTCGGCGGAGCGCGGCGAAGACTGGCGCTGGTGCTATCTCGACGAGGCGTATTTATAGATCGGGGAAGACTGCTCCAAGGCCTGCAACATAGATCGTCTTAATCGATGGAGAGCTTTCCTCAGGGGCTAAAGCCCCATTGATTTTGCATCGTTTGCGGCACGAGTAAACTCGTGCCCTGTTACAGAACACCTCTTCGTCGGACTTTGGCACCAAGCCGCGAAGCCGTGCCTTTTAAATAGAATCCTGTGAACTAAGCCAACTGCACTTCTATCGTTTTGGAATCGGCGTCGAGCTTTGTGATTTTGAAGCTGCGGATCTGGCCGGCCTGGAGCGGCGCGGGTGCTGCGGCTGGGGCGGTCGCACTCCCCTTCCAGCGGGCTTGCAGCATGTTTGACAACGAGGACAGGTCGGCTTTGGTGGAGGGCTGTGATTCGGCTGCAGCCGGTGCGGACTTCGCAGGGCGGCACGTTGCGCGAATGCCTTCGCCGAGTTCGATAGATGCGACTGAGCCGGACTCATCGACTACGCGGCCGGAAACGATGTCGCCGGATTTGTGCTCGGCGATGTACTCGTCGATGCTTGTGGGGATCAGCTGTTTCATGCTGAGCTTGATCTGGCGCTTTTCCGGCGCGATGCCGAGTACCTGCGCCTTGACGACATGACCTACGCGCAGCACGTCCTGCGGATGGTTAATGCGTTTATCCGCGCTGATTTCGCTGACGTGGACGAGGCCTTCGATGCCTTCGGCGATCTGGATGAACGCTCCGAAGGGCATGATCTTGGTGACGGGGCCCTCGATCTGGGAGCCGACGGGGAATCTGCTGGTGACGTCGGACCATGGGTCGGAGAGGGTCTGCTTCAAGCCGAGCGAGATGCGGCCGGGCTGGGATTCGGCAGGCGGCTTGATGCCGAGAATAACGGCATCGACTGTGTCGCCCTGCTTGAGCACGTCACTGGGATGGTGGATTTTTTTGCCCCAGGACATTTCGGAAATGTGGATGAGGCCCTCGATGCCGGGCTCGATCTCGACGAAGGCGCCGAAGTCAGCGAGGCGGGTGACAGAGCCGGTGATGCGCTGGCCAACCTGATACTTGCCTTGCGCGGCCTCCCACGGTTCGGGTTGAAGCTGCTTGAGACCTAGCGAGATCTTCTTGGTGTCGGGATCGATTTTGAGGATGCGAACCTGGATTTGCTGGCCGACGGAAAGTACGTCTTCAGGCTTGTTGACGCGGCTCCACGAGATATCGCTGACATGGAGAAGACCATCGATGCCGCCCAGATCAACGAAGGCGCCGTAGGCCATGAGGCTACGCACGGTGCCGTCAAGAACGTCGCCGGGTTGCATGGCGGTGTAGCGGCCTTCCTGCAAAGCGCGGGCTTGCTCTTCGAGGACAACGCGACGATCGACGACGACGTTCTCGTCGGTGACGTCGAGCTTGGTGATGCGGCAGGTAATTTCAGTGCCGACCATTTTCTCGAGTTCCGCTGCATCGCGGGTACCGCTTCGGCTGGCGGGCATGAAGGCGCGGACACCGATGTCGACGGTAAGACCGCCTTTGATAACAGCGGTGACGGTGCCGACGACAGCAGCTTTCTGCGCAAAGGCCTCTTCGAGCGCGGACCAGTCGCGAGGCTGAGAAACCTTGAAACGCGTGAGGTCGTAGTAGCCCTCTTCATTGCGACCCTTGACCGAGACGAGGACCTTGTCGCCGGCCTTAACCGCCTCGGCATTGTTCGGAAAAGCGGAGAGCGGGAGGACGCCTTCCGTTTTGTAGCCGATGTCTACGAAGACCTGTTCGGCGGCGAGGGAGACGATGGTGCCCTCGATCTGCTTAACGCCGGAGGCGGGCTTGTGGGTATGGCTCTTTTCGAATTGGGAGAGGATGTCGGCGAAGTTTTCCTCAGGCTCGGCGGGCTCTTCAGCCGGGGCTTCCGCAGTAGCTGGCTGAACGAATTGCGCAGGGGGAACTGCAGTTTCCACCGCGTCAGAAGGGACACTCGATGCGGACGGAGCGGTTTGCTCGCTGGAGATTTCAGGAGACTCGGGGGCCGGCTGGGACTCGGGAATGCTTTCGTCGCTCATGATGTCTACTGTTCCATTGTCCCATGCGAAACCCGGCGCGCTTGCTGGTCCGCCGAGCTTCGCTCCTTGAGGCCTACCGCGGGAATTCCGCAACCTTGGGCGTGACGCGGTCGGGTGCGACGTGGGTGGGGCCGCCTTTGTCGTCGATGACGTTGGAGATTTCGCCGAGGTTGTCGAGGGCGACGGTGATCATGTGGTGGAAACTCACGTTAACGTGCACTGGAGTTTCAATCGCGCGTGTGAGCACAACGTTGGGGTGACGAAAGACGCTATAGATGCCTAGTCCCCAGGCCTGGTGGTTGATCACCGTATCTGCGACCTTGTAGGAGGCCCAGCCGTTGGTGCCGGGTGCAGAGGTAAAGGAAGGCTGATCCGGCGGGTCGTAGGGGATCTCAGATTGATAGAAATAGGTTCGGCCTTCGTTGCCATTCCAAAGCACCTGGAACTGCTGATGATGTTCAACGAAGAGGCCGTAGGCGGTGACGCTGTTGCCGTTGACGACGAGGCCATTTGCACTCAGATTGCTGGTCCAGCCGACCCCGGCGCCGTGATCGGCGCGCCAGATCCACGTGTGGTCGATGATGGTGTCGTTGGAGTTGATAAGCAGATTGACTTTGGCGCGGCCCACGCCTGCCCCGCCGACGCGGAAGAATACATCGTGCACTGTTGTCGGATTTTGAATGTGAAGCTCTTTGCTACCTGACGGCCCGACCTCAAGAAGCACCGGCGAAATTTCTGATCCCGCATCGAAGAGCAGGCCGGCAATTTCGATTCCGCCCACATCCGCGGTAGTCATGACGGCGGTTCCGCGGGTTGGGCGCAAAGTAGCGAAGCCCAGACCGATGACGACCGTATTGGCACGATTGACGCGGATCGGCTCGGTGAGGTCGTAGATGCCTGGTGTGAGAAGCAGATTTTTGCCGTTGGCCAGTTGCGCGTTGATGGTCGTGGCCGAGTCGCGGCCTGATTGCGCGATATAGAACGAAGTGAGTGGGACGCTACGGCCGGGCGTCGATCCGCCGTGCCAGGTAATGCCCTGGCTGTCGGTTTGCAGGGCAGGAATGCGGACGCTCCACTTCCCTTTTGCATCGACTTCGAGGAAGGGTTTTTCGCGGACGATGGGCGTGCGTTCAACCTTGGTGTAGGGTGGCTGCGGCCACTCACCCGCGGGCGGATGAGGGATGCCGACGAAGACCATGTTCCAGTTAGCGCCTGTCCAACTGCCCCATTCACTGTTGCGGGAGATCCACTGCTGCTGCGGACCGGCGCCGACGTTGCCGTCGATCAGCGAGTCGGACATCCATCCGCCGCTGGCCCATCCACCCTTCTGATGGAGAACGATATTGCCAATGACATGCATGCGGCGGAAGGGCACGGCCTGGGAGACGGCCCATTGCATCGTGCCGTCTGTCGGCGTGACGGAGAACCCTTCGACTCCGCGCCAGAAGGTGCAGGTGGCATTGTTGCGCGGGAGGCTGGCGTCAGAGTGGACGTTGCCGATGATGTGGACAGCGTCGGGCGTCACGCCGAGGCCGATCACCTGGGTGTAAAAGCCAACGGGGATGTCGACGTGGTATTCGCCGGGAAGGAAGAGCAGGGCGTAGCGGGCCGTACCAAATTCGCTGTGCTGCTGGCTCCCGTAGACCTTGTCGATCTGGGCCTGGATGTCGGCCGAGGGCATCGAGGGATCGAAGAGAAGAACGTTGGGGCCCAGATCGGGATGCGTCGCAGGTTTAGAACCCTGCGGTGATTGCGCGCATGCGGTGGAAAGCATCAGTGTCACTGCCAGAAGGCTGCCCGTAGCATGAGAGGTAAGTTTTGATTTCAAGCTGGCTCCAAGTCTTGTCTTGTGCATTGGCCCGAGCTTCCTTTTGGGTTTGGAATTCGTTGACCTAAGCATCGTATGCCATTCCCCTCTTGTCACGCCTGTGCGGGTGGACACGGCGCCGTCTAGCAGGCGAGAATTGCGGTCGCACGGGAAAGGCTTCTTCACATGGGACCAATTTCACGCAGGGATTTTGTGCGTCTTGGCGCAGGCGCGATGGCGGCGGGCGCCGCGGCTAAATCGATTGCGCTGGAGCCGGAGGTTTTGACGGCACAGACTGCGCAGGCGGAACGAAAGATTCGCTTTGTTTCCATCGGCACCGGAATTCGCGGATGCGATCTGCTGCGGTCCGCGCGAAAGCTACAGAGCGGTGTGTGCGTGGGGACTTCGGATTTGTACGACATGCATCGCAAGGCCGGCGTAGAGGCGTGGGGCTCCGACATTCCCACGACGCGGGATTATCGCGAGTTGCTCGACCGCAAGGATGTTGATGCGGTGATTGTTGCCGTTGCTGACTTTCAGCATCGGCGCGTTGTGCTGGATTGCGTTGCGGCGGGCAAGGACGTGTACTGCGAGAAGCCGATGTCGCACAACGTGGCTGATGGGCTCGCGATGGTGAAGGCCGTGCAGGAGGGCAAGCGGATCTTTCAGGCGGGCAGCCAGCGCGTGAGCAACACCGTTTTCAAGAAGGCCGAGGAGATCTACAAGTCGGGACGGCTGGGTGAGGTCACGTCCATTGAAGCTCATACGGATCGCAATTCTCCATCCGGGGCGTGGGTGTATCCGGTTGCGCCGGATGCCAGCGCGGAAACCATCGACTGGACGACATGGTTGCGCGACGCGCCTTCGCGCCCGTTTGATGCGGCCCGGTTCTTCCGCTGGCGCTGCTTTGCAGACTACGGCGAAGGGGTCGCCGGCGATTTGTTTGTGCACTTGTTGTCGGGAATGCAGTGCGTGACCGGGATCAACGCGATTCCGGAGCGCGCGTATTCGACGGGAAGCCTGACTCATTTCAAAGATGGACGCGATTTCCCTGATCTTCTGGTGACGCTCTACGACTATCCGGGAGTAAGGGTGAACATGCACTGCAATCAGAACAACGCGGCGGGCGACATCACCATCTTCTACGGTAAGGAGTCCACGATGACGATCAACGGCAACTCGCTCACCGTGGTTCCGCAGGATACGCGGCCGCAGCCGGAGGGCTACTCGCTCAACGGGTGGACGGCTGAGACGAAGCAGAAGTACATGGAAGAATGGCACGCAGCGCATCCACAGCCGTCCGCGGCTTTGCCGCAGGCGGAGACATTTTCACCACCACCGGGATACGATGACACAGCAGATCATATTGCCAATTTTTTCCATGCGGTAGAGACTCGTGAGCATGTTGTCGAGGATGAGGTCTTCGGCAACAATACGGCGATTGCGTGCCATATGGCCAATTACTCCTATTCTCAAAACAACGTGGCTACGTGGGACGCGGGCGCACAAACGATTAAGGGATGACAAAGGCCTTGGAGAACAAGTGAATGAATAGTTTTTCTCGCCGCAGTTTTTTGAAGGCTTCGGGCGCAGTGGCGGCTGCGGCATGCGTTGGAGGGGACTACTTGATGGCCGAGCGGGCGCAGTTGCCGATCGGGCTGCAGCTGTATTCGGTGCGCAACCTGCTGCCGAAGGATTTTGATGGCACACTCGAAAAGCTTGCTGCGGCCGGATACAAAGAAGTCGAGGCAGCAGGTTATTTCGACAAGACTGCGGCCGATTTTGGAAATGCCCTGCAGAAGGCGGGACTGAAGTGCATCAGTACACACCACCAGCTTACCCAGTTGAAGACACAATTCAACCAGTTGATCGAGTACGGACAGGCGCTTGGGCTCGAGTACATCATCTGTTCGTGGGCGGGCGTGCATCGCGATCCAACGCGGAAGGGCGATCTGAACCTTGACGACTGGCGCTATGTGGCGGACCAGTTCAATGTCATTGGAGAAAAGGTGAAGGCTGCCGGCATGACGTTTGGCTATCACAACCACGTGATTGAGTTCGGAACAGAAAACGGTGTGATTTTCTTCGACGAATTGCTAAAGCGGACAGACCCGAAAGTAGTGTCGTTCGAGATGGACTGCGGCTGGGTGGTGGGCGGCGGACACAATCCGGTCGAGTATCTAAGCAAGTTCCCAGAGCGCTTCCCCCTGCTTCACGTGAAGGACATGGTGAAGGAGCCGGATGGTAAATTGCGCAACGTTGTGATGGGGAAGGGATTCATTGATTACAAGCCGATTTTCCGCGCGGCAACCGGACTGAAGCACTACTTTATCGAGCAGGAAGAATTCGAAGGCGACCCCATCACGGAATTGCGCGAGGACGCCGATTTCATGAAAAAGCTGGACTTCTAGATACGTTGCGTGCAGGTTGCGGACCGAAATCGTGCTGGCCGAGGTGCTTCGGGTAGGCTTGATTCATGGATGTTTTTAGTGAGAAGCGCGCGGAGCTGGAAAAGCACGAATTCATGATGGGTGTGGAGCGGGGCAGGCTGGCGGTGGCGCTTGACCTTCTGACCGATTCGCTGATTATGGTGGGACAGCACGGCGTGTATTGCGCGTCCAGCCGGAATCCATCAAAACCGGCACTGGATTTGCAGGCGGTGCTGAGCGGGATGGAAGGGGCGAAGGCTCTGATCCAGTCGGTGATGGAAGAACTGCGGAAAGACAGGGAATAGGGATTAGGGAGCAGGGATCAGGAGAGCGCCAGAGCTTATGGAATCAGGGCAAATGCGCGGCCAGACTGGGATAAAGCCCTCTCACGAGCTTTGCCCGTCGAATGCGGTATGCTGGTAGAGCGCGCCCGTAGCTCAGCTGGATAGAGCGAACGCCTCCGGAGCGTTAGGTCGGGAGTTCGAATCTCTCCGGGCGCACCATTTCCCTTCTCACCCATCCTGAAATCAATTTGAACCTGGTCCGGACCTGAATTCGGGCCTGCAAGGAATTGCATGCATTTTGATTATCACTTCACGGCTGTTTCGGTTATGTGGACGCTGACTTTTGCGTCACTGCTGGTGTTGCTGGTGGTGCTCATAGGGCGTGACCGAGCGCGCCTTTTTCCGTGGTTTACGGCTTCGATTGTGCTGGTCGCATTGCGGCTGCTGACGAACCGGCTTTTGCATGACAAATTGCCGCAGTTGACCATGGCGACCATTGCGATTTCGCTGGCGGATCTTTCAGTGCTGGTGGGGTTCGCGGTGCCTGTCGAAATGGCACGGCGCGCTTTCAAGAAAGCCGGCTCACTCGCATGGGCCGGCTGGACGCTCGGGTTGCTCGCGTTGGCCGGTGTGGTGTTGTGGAAATGGGGACCGTGGCCGGCGTGGAAAGCAATTGCATTCGATACGACTATCGCCAGGCTTCAATTCATGCAACTGATCGCGGTGAAGACAGGGTTGCTGGTCGATGTGCTTTCGATTGCTCTCGGGTTGCTCGTGGTGGCGCTGGGACGTCGATACGGCGCGGGTTGGCACAGCCATGTGCAGCGCATCATGATCGGCCTCTCGACGGCGTCGATCGCGCAGATTGGAGCGCAGGGGATTTGGGAGATCATCGCTCGACACACAACTCCGCACTCGCAGGCTGAATACGAGCGGGTGCTGGGGCTCCAAGAGAAGCTGTTGAACACGAACAGCGCGGTCTACGTGATTGTGCTGATCTGGTGGATCGTCTGCCTTTGGATCGATGAGCCGGGGACCGCCGCCGCTGCGCCGTCGTCAGACACGCCAGATACACAGAAGATAACCGAAGCCGAAACCGGGGACGCCTGAGAACGGCCACACTGCGGCAAGGCTACATGGAGAAGTCGATATAGCCGCGCTGCGGATCGGTGTTGACCAGCTTGACTGTCAGCTTGTCGCCCACGTCCAGTTTCGACCCGGGCTTGCCGGCGTTCACGAGCATTCCTTCAACGTGGGGATTGAGCGCGCGCACGAATGTGCCACTCTGACTTACGCCTGTAACGATCGCTGGAAACGACTGGCCAATGCGCGGATGCAAGACAACGGCAGCAATCCGTTTCTGCATGATGCGTTCCACCTTGCGCGCGGCATCTTCCATCTGCGTGCAATGTTGTGCCATTGCGCTCAGATCGCCTTCCGAGTAAGGCTGGTCGGCCTTGGCCAGATGTGCCTTCATGATGCGCTGCGTGATGATGTCCGGAAAACGGCGGTTCGGCGCGGTTGAATGCAGGTAGTCCCGCACCGCAAGGCCGAAATGGCCGGGTGAGGGTTCATTGGGCTTTACGAGAACGTATTCGCCCGGACCCATCAGTTTGACGACGGTGAGCGAGAGGTCCGGAAAGTGATCGGGGTCTTTCTGTTTCTGTGCCAGCAAGAAATCGTTCAGCGCCTTGGAATCCGGCTGCACAGGCAGTTTTGTTCCCAGCCCGCTTGCAACCTCCACCATGCGATCCCAGCGTTTGGGGGTGCGCACGATGCGCCAGATCGATGCGATCCCCGCCGCCTCGAATATGCGAGCGACGGTGCCGTTGGCCGCGACCATGAATTCCTCGATCAGGGACGTGGCTCGGTTCTTTTCGAGCTTGCTGATATCGACGGCCTGATCATCGGCTGACATCACCGGATGCGTCTCGATGGTTTCGAGATCGAGCGCGCCATGTTGGAATCTGCAGCCGACCAAAATCTGCGCGGCCTTGTCCTGAAGTTTGAGTTGAGCGGCCAGATCGGCATTGGCTGCAACCTTGGCGGGTGCCGGGCCGCGGCCTTCCAGCCAGGCGCCCACACTGTTGTAGGCGAGCTGCGCACCGTTGCGAACCAGCGCGCGATACACCGTTCCTCCAGAGACGCAGCCTGTCGGGTCGACTGTGAACTCGACCACGTCCGCGACTCGATCCTCGTTCTCGTTCAGAGACGTGATTCCCTCGGAGAGGTCGGCCGGCAGCATCGGAAAAACCTTTACGCCCGTATAGACCGACGTCGTCTCAGACTGGGCGTGCTTATCGAGCAGGCTTCCGTGTGGCACGCGAATGTCTACATCGGCCACGCCGATAAGCACGCGAATTCGACCGTCAGGAAGCTGCTCGGCCCACTCGATCTGGTCGAGGTCCTTCGACGTGTCGTTGTCGATGGACGACCAGAGAAGGCTCCGCAGATCCTGCGCGCCAGGAACCGCAGGCAGGGCAGGCTGCGCCTTGATCTTTGCCAGCTCAGTATCGGTACCGGCCGGAAAATCAGGTTGAAAGCCATTTTGGGTCATGTCGGCGTGCGCCGCTGCTACAAGGTCAAAATTCAGCGTCTTCGTGGAGTGCATTGTGAATTGGGCCCTCAGGATTGAAGAGCCAGCCTATCACGCGCAGATGTCAACTAGGCAAACGCACCAAGGGGTGGCTGATTCGCCATCCCTCTTGTTCCCCAACCGGCGTACCACAATTTATTGAATGCCGAGATCGGAAAGGACCTTTGGCTTTGCTTCGTCCACAGCCAGCAGGTTATGGCAGACGCTGCAGTCCTGGGTAAGCGACTTGCCGTTGTTGGACACGTGATCGCCGTCATGGCAGCGGAAGCAACCTGGATAATTCATGTGGCCGATGTGATTTGGGTGCGTGCCCCAGGTCACCTTCATTTCCGGGAACACGTTGGTGGTGAAAACGGTCACAAGTCCCTCGCCTGCCGATTTCACCAGATCGGGATGCTGGGCCAATATCTCCGGGTGCTCATTGCGATAAAACTGCGTGAGTGCCTCGGGAATCTTAACGCGCGCTTCAGTTTCAGACTTGTAATCGGCCTTGAGCAACTCCAGACCCTTCTTGTGTACCCAGGGCAACTCGGGGTTGATGGCGCCTTCGGCCAGGGCTCGGTTGAGTGCATCTTCCGCGGTCTGCATGGTGTGAGCGGCGCGATTGTGGCAATCGATGCAATCCATCACGCGGCGCTCTCCCTGCGGAACCGCCCCCTTCAGGGTTGAAGTGCCAAATGCCATTTTGGAGCCATCAGCGTAGGTGCGTTCAACCCACGGGATTGAGGTGCGCGTGGGATCGGTTGCGATGTACTCGATATGTCCGAGATGGACGCCGTGGATGCCGGTAAGATGCGACAGCGAGTCGACGCCGCCGAGGTGAAGCAGGACCACGCTCTGCGTCTCGGTATTCTTTTCGTCGTCAGCGAAGCTGGACTTGACCAGCAGCTTCTCACCGACAAATTTGGCCGGCGTGTGGCATGCCTCGCAGATTTCGCGAGCCGGACGCAAATTGCGAACAGGCGACGGAATCGGTTGTGGATAGCGATTGAAAGCCACCTCAATGAGTTGCTTGGTGCCATTCACTTTTGCTTCAAAATAGGATTGTGCGCCGGAGCCGATGTGGCACTCGACGCAGGCCACGTGGGAGTGCGCGGAAACTTTGTATGCGGTGTACTCGGGATGCATGACGTGGCAAGACGAACCGCAGAACTGCGGGGAATCCATGTAAGCAGCGCCGCGATAGCTGGCCACGGAGACAACCAGCAGGTTTACGATGGTGGCGACCAGCACGATATCGAGGCCATGCCGGAACATGCGGTCGTTGAGATCGATCTTGGGAAATTCGGCAGGAATCTGGCCCGCCTGTTGCAGCTTCCGGCGGCGGATAAACACGCCGATCGGGATGAGCAGCAGCCCCAGTATAAAAACCGCGGGCAGGATAAGAAAGAAGATGATTCCAAGATATGGATTATCGTTAGGCCGGCCGAATAACTCCACCAGCCAGTAACCGATCATGGTCACACCCGCAGCGCTTGTAATGGCGCCACCGGCCAGGCTAATTGGATTATTGCCGAAGAACAGTGCCGGCCGGACCCAGTTCTCGCGGAATCGTTGCAGCATTGGTATTTCCCCCGAACAGTAAATGGCCCGCCTCTTTCACCCCAGCAGCAAAGACCTGTCGCTCGGGACCCCGGACTTGCGACCGTGGTCTCGCGGCGTGAAGCGGGCCAGGTTTGGTGTCTATTTCAAGGCGCGAAAGTAGTCGACGGCGTCCTTGATCTGCGCGTCGGTGAGCTTGGGAGACATCGCCTTCATCTTGCCTTTGCCGTTCTTCACGGAAGCGATCATGTCCGCCGCGGACTCTTTCTTGTAATCCGGATCCGTGCTCGGTTTTACGCCCATCATCTTGGCGATGCCGGGGCTTGGTGTTCCGGTGCTGCCGTGACAGCTTTGACAATTTGCCTTGTAAACCGCTTCACCCGTTGATTGAGCGAAGCCCATGGAGCCGGCCAGACACACAGTCGCAGCCAACACCGCCATCGATCGAATCGTCTTCGTCATTGCAAGACTCCTTGAGAAATTCATTATGGCCAGATGGTTGGGGGCCAGGCCCGTTGATTGGAACCTTATTTGCTCAAACACCAGCGGCAACGAAAAGTGGCTTTGCCCTGTGATGCGCACCAGGAACCGTTTAACTGAAATCCGGCGCATGCTCGAGTTTTCCGAGACGCGCCGGAACTGCTTTCACCCTGCATACAAACAACGAACTACCAACGAAACACTTCCACTATTTTGCAAAAGTACGGAAATATTCGACAGCATCCTTGATCTGCGCGTCGGTCAACTTGTCCTTGTAGGGCTGCATCTTGCCCATACCGTCGTGGACTGCATCGATCATCTGCGCTTCGCTCATCTTCTTTACATCAGGATCAGTGGCGGGTTTTACCTTCATCGCCTTGCCTGCACCCGAATCCGCCAATCCCTTTTCTCCGTGACACATCTGACACTTTGCCTTGTACGTCGCTTCGCCAGCAGATTGCGCGAAGCCCACTGTGCCGGCAAGGAGCAGAACCAGAATTGCCGTCACACTATTGCGAGTCAAATTACTCATGTCTTGCTCTCCCAGAGATCTCCCCTCACAACTGCGCGGGGAAGATCGCCGACGAAAGGGACACTGTTCAAGCAGCCGCGGCGCTTCTTTTGAAGCAATCACCGCAACTGCGTCGTTCATTGATGGATGGGCGGACCGGTAAAACTCAGCCGTGTCCAATCCGCCCGATCAACTCAGAATGCGTACTTCACACCCAGAGTTACAACATCACCATGGAAGCTGCGGGGAGCCGGACCAGGACCGCCGGCTTCGTCGTACCCATGGTGAACCCAGTTACCGTGCCACACCCACTGTGGCGCGATGTTGATTTGCAAATCGCTGAAGGGCGACAGAACCTTTGACTGCAGTGCGCCGGAAACCATCAGCGGATTAAGAAACTCGGCAGTGCCGTCGGTGTGAGTCACACGAGCGCCACCGTTATAGCGAAAGTACTTCGACGGAGCCCAACTGATGGCGCCGGAGAAGAAGTTGACCGGAGCGTCGTAGCGGCCGCTCCCCAGATAAAGCTGCGTGCCTGCCGACTGCGTGGGCAGCGTGCCTCCTGGATTGTCGGCGGTCTGCAGGCAAGTTCCCGTGGATCCCTGCGCCCCGGGAGGCAGCGGAAAGGCTGCAGTCGGCACAAAGATGTAGCAGAGATTCGTGATAGAGAAGACGTCGTCGCGAGCGTAGTTGATGTCGAAGCTGAACTTCTCAGTAGGGATAATCTGCGTTGCAAAGCTCAGATCGTGACTGTGCTCATGATGATCGACCAGCGGATCATCATTCTTGCCTTCGAAGTCATTGGCCGTCACGGCGAAGTTTATCCACTTGGCGGGTTTCACGCTGGCACGCGCCCTTACGTGATAGACCCTGTCCAGCCCCTCGCGGGTGTAGGTGTTGCTGGGTGTGTCAGCGTTGGCGGATTTCCAATGCAGCGTGTCGAGATTGAGGTTGACCCGGATGATCGGCAACGGCGTGATCACTGCGCCGAGCAGAAGACCATTCTGATGCCAGGTGAGGTCGTCGCCCGGATCCACGATGTTGCGCGTATCGAAGCGCCATCCGGCCGAGAACTTGAACTCGGGAATCACCGTCGCCGTGCCAAGAATCGTGTTGCCGACGAGCTTCTGGTTCAGGGAATCGTTGTTCGGTGTGGTCGAGGTGGAATCCACGAGACTGCTAAGGGGAGTATTGACATTCAGATTCGCGGTAGGGACCGGCGGAGGAGTGCCAGTGTCGGCCCAGGTTTCATTCACGAGGATGTTGTTGCCTTCGAGCCGGAAATCGCGATATGTGAAGGCATCGGAAATCGAAAAGTACTTGCTGAGTTCCGCTTCGACGCCGAAGTCTCCATTGAGGCTGTCGCGCTTGTTATGCGCGAGCCGGCCATTCCCCATGCCGCCGGTGCTGATCTCCTGGCGAAGGAACGTGCGGGCTAGAAGTCCGTTGAAGGTTTCATTGAAGTTGTTGACGTTCATGACGCCGCCGACATAGGTGAGGCGACCATTGAACGCCACCTTATCCCAGTAGTGCGAACTAAAGCGGAACTGCTCGGTTGGGAACGTGGTGCGCGTCGGCGAGACTTCGCTTTGCACGAGGGTCTGGCTACAGAACGGGTTGACGATGCCGTTCACAACTTCAGCAGTTTTGGTGGCGCCCGTGCCACAGGTTGTACCAGCTAGCGTGTCAACACCGAGTGACGTGGGTGTTCCATTGGCGAGCGTGAACGGCGTTGGCGCAAGTTGAAATGTCGTGTCGCCGCGATAGAGTGCAAAGAACTGGTCGTAGCTCAACGTGGTGCGCTTGGCCAGCTTGAGATCGACGCCGCCGCTATAAGTGTCGAGTCCGTTACGGAACCACTGCGAGAGTTGCACATCGCCACCATTGTGTACGGTCGCGAAGGTGGGCCCCTCGTTGGTGTTGTGGTTATAGCCGATTCGGAAACTTACTCTCGAAATCGGGAACAGCGTAAACACCGCGTCGGAGTTGTGGCGCACGGTGTTGAACAGATGCAGGGAGTCCGGCTCGGGAACCAACGCCGGGTTGGCTGCAGTGGCCGTGGAAAGAAGCGAATTCGCCAGCAGGTTGTAGTCGAAATAATTGCGATCGCGCCGGAAGCTGCCGCTGAAATCATAGAGCTTGCCCTTCGACATCTTCAGGAAGGAAACGTCGTTGGGTTCGCCGCCGTAGCCGAAGCTCGCCGTTGAAAGAGTATCGAAGAACGGTGTCTTCGAGGGGTTCATGGTGCGGAGTTCGAGCGACTGGTTCAGGACGCGCATCCCTGTCCCCTCGTTCACCATGGTGGACCACATCGCGCGACTGCCGTCTTTCTGGGTGATGACGCCGCCCAGTTCGACGCTGGAGTGCATGCTGTAGTTGCCGAGCATTTTTGCCTTCGGCTCGGCTGCGGATTTCTTTGCGGCGGCCGGCTTGGCGGTTTCAACTTGCGTTGCCTGGGGTTGTTGGCCGAAGCCGCTGACTATGCCAATGGCCAGCATGGCCGCTGCGGTAAGGGTGCACCGCCGGGAGATTCTGAACCCGGCCGGCGACCCAACCAGACTATGTGCGTGTTCTGTCTGTTTTGTCATCGCTCGCCCCTTACTCAATTCGAATTGAAGAACACCGGACTCACGTTGGAACCGTGAATGCTGGTGTGGCAAATGGTGCAGGATTGGTATTGAGTCGCCTGGTTGTGGGCCGGCCCAAGAGGCTGGCTAGTCGTGAAGTTCGGCGACGGTGAGTGACATTGCAGGCAGATCGTGTTGACGTTTGCACGATTGAGCAGGCGCGGGTTCGGTCCGCCATGCGCGAAGTGGCAGGCAGTGCAGCCTTCTGCTCTGACGACGTCATGCTCGTAGACGAACGGTCCCGCTGTTTCGGAATGGCACTTGGTGCAGACGGCATCCATCTGGGACGAAGAGCGGAGATTCTTCTTGTCAAATGAGCCGTGTGGATCGTGGCAGTCCGAGCACTTCAACAGTCCTTCTTCCACTTTGTGATGGAAGGGCATGTTGAACTGCGATTTGGTGTCAGTGTGGCACTGGAAGCAGAGCTTGGGCTCAGCAACCTTAAGCAACTGTTCCTTGTCTTCGCCGTGGTGAACACTATGGCAGCTGACGCAGCTCACATTGTTCTGGCCGTGGGCGGTCCGCTCGAAGTTGGCGTGCTGGCCTTGATGGCAGCTCAGGCACTTTGCATCCACTTCCTTTGCAGTCGCCTTGGCGGGGTTGAAGATTTTGGTGATGTCGCCGCCGCTATCGACGTGTGCTTTTCCCGCCCCGTGGCAACCTTCGCAGGTGACGCCAGTCTTGCCGTGCACTTCAGCCAGCTTGGAGTGCGGGTTCGAACCGAACCCCTTCGCAACCTCATCGTGGCAGGTAGCGCAGGTCTCCTGACCTACGTAGTCGCCTGGAGCGGCTGCACTTTGGCTGGATTTCGCACCAACCGGGTTGGCACCCTGTGCGGGAGCTGCAAATGCGCGCGCGGAAAAGAGGAACACCACGAGCAAAAGCAACAACGAGAGGAGTGACCCGGGGCGAACTCCCGGAGCTTCAATCTCTTGCGTTCGCATTTTTGGCCCTTCCTTATGCATGAGAACCACCCTTGGTGAGCTCCCGTGGCAGGCTTCGGCTCGACGTTCGCCATTCTCTCGTGCTACCCCTCTAAGAGGTTGAGCAGTTTTGAACGGATTGGAGCGAAAGCTGCATTTCTGTGTGGAGCATCACCTTATGTGCGCAATCGTACTGTGCCTTGAAGGCAGTTACGGTGACCTCCATCACATCGCGTTATTACAGGTGAAGGGATAGGGAATGAATCTTGATGGCGCGGAGCATATGCCATTCCAGTTCTGGGTTAATGCTGCTTGCTCCCCACAATAAGTGTCTATTTTGCATAATCTTGCGGTTGATGGCACGCCTGTAGTGACACTGTGGGCTGCCAGATTCGAAGAGATTCCTGCCGAACCGATTCAGGTCAGGTTAGAAGCCAGGTATCCTGCGCACCGTCACACGCGCGACTTTCCTCCCTGATGGCATACATCTGGCTAAATTTTTCTTCACAGGAACGTCACGGAAGGTCGCAGAAACTGAACAGGATTCAGAGTTCATTTTTGAGGTGGCAAACTGCTGGAATGGGCGCGGTCACGTGAGCCCCATCACATCCACTTTGGCGCGCGGATAGGCAGACTGAACGTGGATAATATTATGGCTGAGTACGAAGTCATCGCGAGCCCACAAAGACGGCAAAGGAGCCTCTCCCGTCCGTCTCCCGTCGGCTGCGCGGCATGCGCCAATCGTCGTCCGGGCTGGTTCTGTTCGCTTGGCAGCGCAGTTCTTGCGGATTTGGAACTCGTGACCAGCACAATCAGCCTGCCTGGCGAGGCCACCCTTTTCACACAGGGTGAAGACGCGCGCTGCCTTTACCTGATTTGCAGCGGATATCTTAAACTTACGGCTGGACGTGCCCAGGATCGGCAGATGATTGTCCGCGTGGCAGGCCCTGGGTCGATGCTTGGCCTGTACGCCGCTCTGTCGCACGGAGTATACGAGGTCTCAGCCGAATCGCTGACTCCGGCACAGCTTCGTCCGATCGAGCGAGAACGATTCCTCACCTTTCTGCGCAATCATAAGGAAGCGCAGATGCGCGCGGTCCAGTGCATATGCCAGGAATATCGCTTTGCTTTGCAGGACGCTTGCCGCATTTCATTGGCAGAGACGGTTGCGGGCAGGCTTGGCCGGCTACTTCTGGAACTCGCGCACCAGATCGGCGAGCACGTGAACGGCGGATTCCGCTTTCCGCTGCTCCTGACGCACGAAGAAATGGCCTCAATGGCTTGCACGACGCGTGAGACGGTGACCCGGACGCTCGGCCAATTCCGCAAGGATGGGACGATTTCTATCGAGGACTCCGTGATCACGCTCCATCAGCCGGATCGGCTGCAAAACCTGTTCTAAGCTGAAATTCGGCATCCCCGGCTAGCGCCTGCGGCTTCCGCCAAGCCCCTCCCCGGAGTCCAAGAGATATCATCGTACCTGGGAGTATTGGCACGCGTATGACTCGTTTTGCTATTTGTTTTTCTGGTTTTCTTCTCTCCTGCACTGCGGTGGCACAGGTTCCGGCTCCTACCCCCCCACCTGTGCAAATGCCCGTTACGTCAGCGTCATCCCCGGACATGCGGCAATTCCAGAAGATAGAGGATTCCTGGGACGACGCTGTTAATCGGCGCGATCAGTATGGCCTGGAGTTAGTGCTTTCCCCGTTGTTTCTTGATGTTGCGGCGTCGGGGGACATTTCAACCCGGAATCAGCAGGTGGCCTACCTGCTTACGACCGAGGATAAGACACTTCACCTTGAACAGAAGGTGGTGACGGTTCGGATGCTGGGCGACATCGCCGTGGCAAATGGAACTTATGTCCTGCACCATCGCGCCTCTTCCGGCCAGGTGGACGAGAAGGGTGTGTTCACGCACGTGTTTGAGCGCGCACACAACGGTTGGCTCTGCATCAATTCGCAGCGCACAGTGCTCCGCGAGGATGGCGGCAAGAGCAAGAAGCAGTCCAATGCCGACCTGCCATTTCACTTTCCGATTTTCGGGAAGAGCGAGAAGAAGAACGAGTAACCACTGGAAGCTCTATCCGACCTTTGTGGCCGGAGGCCTGACAGAGGGTGCGCCAATGGTTCCCGGCCCTCGCCCCGCTCCCTGTACTCGGATGGAAACGTGAACGAGTGAAAGTGCCGCGGGTGTTACGCCGGGGATGCGGCTGGCCTGGCCGATGGTGATGGGCCGAACGCGTTCAAAGGTTTCGCGCATCTCGCGGGAGAGCCCGCTAATCACGCTGTAGTCGATCCAATCGGGGATGGAAACGGACTCAGCAGCCTTCAGCTTATCGATGGCTTTGCGTTGCTGATCGAGGTATCCCGCAAACTTGATTTCGGTTTCGACCGCTCGGGCCGCACTTCGCGCTTCGGCGGATGGAGTGGGTCCGTTTGCAAACCAGGCGAGTACGGGATCGGAGGCAAGAGTGTTGCCGAGGGCGGTCAATACGGGCTGAATCCCAACCTCGGGACGCTTGAGGAGCTGCGCCCAGGTTTGTCCGGTAACGGACCCGAGCTCGCCCAGACCCGCAGCGGCGAGCGCTGCAGCATCGACCTTACGCGTGGTGAGAAGTGTTTCAAGTGCAACCATGCGGGCCTGCTTTTGCTCGTACTCGGCCCATACTTCGTCGTTAATGAGACCGAGGCGACGTCCATGCGGGGTGAGGCGACGATCGGCGTTATCGATGCGCAGGTGGAGGCGGAACTCCGCGCGCGACGTAAACATGCGATACGGCTCATTCGTGCCCTTGGAGATGAGGTCGTCGATAAGGATGCCGGTGTAACCCTCGGTGCGATCCATGTGGAACGGGGGCTCGCCCTTGAGCCAGAGAGCCGCATTGATGCCGGCCATAATGCCCTGGCAGGCGGCTTCCTCATACCCACTGGTTCCGTTGATCTGGCCCGCGAGGTAGAGACCCTGCATCGATTTCACACGGAGGCTGCGGTCGAGTTCGGTAGCGTCGACGGAGTCGTACTCGATGGCGTAGCCGGGACGCAGCATCTCCGCTTGATCGAGGCCGGGAATGGAGCGCACGATCTGCCACTGCACTTCCATCGGCAGCGAAGTGGACATCCCGTTGACGTAGACTTCGTGGGTGTTGAGACCTTCGGGTTCGAGAAAGAACTGGTGCTGCGTCTTGTCGGGGAATTTGACGATCTTGTCTTCGATGGACGGACAGTAGCGCGGGCCGATGCCCTCGATCTGGCCGGAGTACATTGCGGAGCGGTGTACATTCTCGCGGATCAGGCGCAACGTTTCTGGCGTGGTGAAGGCGATGTGGCAGCTTACTTGGGGCTGAACAATCTTCTTCGTACGGAAGCTGAACGGAGTGGGCTCGGCGTCGCCGGGTTGTTCTTCGAATGCATCCCAGCGGATGGTGCGTCCGTCGAGGCGAGGCGGAGTGCCGGTCTTAAGGCGACACGTTCGTAGACCCAGGCGGCGCAGGGCTTCACCCAGCAGCACCGAGGCAGGTTCGCCGCTGCGGCCGGCCGGATAGCGCTCTTCGCCGCAGTGGATGAGCCCGTTGAGAAAGGTGCCTGTGGTGATGATGGTGGCGCCGGCAAGAAGGTTGCGACCGTCGCGGAGCTTGAGGCCGAGAACGCGGCGGTGGGGACGTGTTGGACGTGGGATTTCCGGCGGGCCGGTGACCGCGGTTTCCCCGGTCCCCAAATGCGAGGGACCGGGGGCGCCCAGCGCCTCATCTAGGCTTTCTACTCCCTGTTCCCTGTTCCCTGTTCCCTGTTCTTCAATCACGAGGTCAACGACTTCGGCCTGGCGGATGTGGAGACCGGGCTGAGCTTCGAGGACCTCGCGCATCTTCACGCGGTAGAGCCGCTTGTCGCACTGGGCGCGGGGGCTCCAGACGGCCGGGCCCCGCGAAGTATTGAGCAGGCGGAACTGGATGCCGACAGCATCTGCTACCTCACCCATGATGCCGCCGAGTGCATCGACTTCGCGTACAAGGTGTCCCTTGGCAACGCCACCGATGGCCGGATTGCAGCTCATCTGGGCGATGAGATCCATGTTCATGGTGATAAGAGCCGTCTTCAGGCCCATGCGCGCGGCAGCCATGGCCGCTTCGCAACCGGCGTGCCCGGCACCGACCACGACGACATCGTATTGTTCGGTGAAAGGCATCCAAGGCTATTTTACGGGTTCGCGGGTATTGTAATCGGCGAATCGAATGAAGATCAGGAATCCGGGCAATCGCCACAATGATCTTCGAGTTCTCTATAATGGCGGCATTCCGGGAAATTGGGACTGACGAGGAGTTCGTCGACCTTCATGAGCACCTGCTCCTGCGGTAAACCAGCGGATACGTTTGGCGGCCTGTGCGGTCGCTGTGCAGCCCTGCAGACGCTTGGATTGGAACCATACACATCCCCGGCAGAAATTGAAGACGCTTATCGGACCCTTGTGAAGGTATGGCACCCGGATCGATTTCAGAACGATCAGAAGCTCAGGCGAGCCGCCGAAGAAAAACTGAAGGAGATCAACGCGGCGCACGACTATCTGGCTTCCGGGGCTGCGGTTGAAGTGCCCAGGTTTGTGACCGAGGAGCGGGAATCCATCCCGAAACCGGAAGAGCCAGCAGCAGAGACATTCGTTGCGCCCGAATCGACGGACGAGGAGGAGCCCGACGAGGTAAGAAGGGTTCTGAAACACTACCAGAGACGGTCCAGCAAGACGGTTCTTCCCCGCGTTTTCTTCGCAGCTGGTGGGATTGCAGTGGTAGCGTTTCTGTGGATCTCGACCGATCTCCTGCTTTCCGCAAATCCAATGACGCAACGCCCCTGGGAAGAATTCAAAACCGAGTTATCGCGGGATGTTCACGCCTCCGTAGTGCGCCTGTGGGGTAACGCGAGCGATGACCTGCATAAATCGCAGGCAGAAACCGCTGCGCCACCGGCCGCGCCCACGCAAGGCAACGAGCCGGCACCAGTTCCCAAAGCCACGGTGAAGACGGGAGCGGAAACACGGGCCACGACGCCAGCGAACGCTGCGACCGGGGCAAAGCCATACATCACCTCGGGATTGACGCCGACTGAGGTGTTGGCCATTCTCGGTAACCCGACATCCTCGTCGGGAGAAAAAATGTTCTACAACGGGACGGAAATCGATTTCCGCGATGGGCGTGTGGCGGCATGGAAGATTGATCCGAAGACTCCGATACGAGTGAAATTGTGGCCCGATCAAGCATTGGTGCCGGGGGTGCAGGCATTCGCGATCGGTTCGCCAAAAAGCGATGTGATTGCCTTGCAAGGGACGCCAACCCACTTCTCAGACAATGAGTTCGGTTACGGCGGGTCGATTGTGTACTTCAAGAACGATCGCGTTGCGGGCTGGAAAGAGGATCCTGCGTCGGTGAGGTTACGAGTGGTGGCCAAGTAATTCATCCATCCGCGGGTGTGGAGGCGTGGTGTAAAACCGCCGGTAAGATGCACGCCAAGCACGACAATTTCATCCAATGCACAGGAGGAATTGCTGCATGGTCCAACCAGAGAACGTCTGGGAACCGCACGAAACCGTCCCAGGTTCGCCCTCAGCTTCGGATGCTTCGATCGAGCAACCCGCCCAATCGGCAGAGGAGTTGAAGGAAGAAAGCCGCAAGATTCGCCGCCTGCAGATCATGATGAGCATGGTGATGCAGGTCATCGCGCAGGACTTGACGCTCAGCGTGGAAGAGGCCTCGGAGATGGTCGCGGACGCGCGCAAGGCTGCGTTGCTGATGTTTCCCGACAAGGAGCTTGCTTTCAACCTGATCTACTGGCCACGCCTGCAACGGCTGATGCGCGAACGGTTCAGGATGCAGTGAAGGAGTGACAGAGTGAAGAAGTGAATGAGTGAAGAAGTAAACGACGTCTTTTTCAATTCTTGACTTCTTCACTTCTTTCATCACCGCATTGTCACTTTTTCACTGCACTTCTCACTTATTCTCATTGCCCGTCAGGCGGAAGGTGATGGTTCCCCAGAAGAGGCGCGCACGCATCTGGACGGGCAGGTGGCGGTCGTCATCGGTGTACCAGATCCAGATGCTGCCGCGGTTCTTGACCACGCCGGCATCTGAAGTAGGCTGCACGCGAATTGTTTTAAAGGTGCCCAGCGTTGTCTTGATGAGTTCCCTGCCTTCCACCTTCATGGTGACGGGCACATTGTGCATCGCATCGACGACCGGCAACACCACATTGTGGCCAATCTCGAGCGGCTGCGACGAGGTGTAGAACACCCCTGTAAGCAGATCGGTCATGCAGCCCGGAACCGGAGATTCGACGTGCTTCGCCTTCCCGGTCACTAGATTCTTCTCATCGAGAATGGATTTCGACTGAGTGTAGTCAAGCTTGAGTGTGGAGTTGATCTTGCGGCGACCTTCAACAGTCTGCTTGTCGAACTCGTAGGTGCACCCCTTGGCTCGATCGAAGGTTGACTGGAACTGGTCGCTGGCGTGAAAGAGCAGGTTGATTGCGCCGAGGGTGTCGGCATTGGCGGAGAGCTTCTCACGGTCGCCGGCTGCCTCGAAATGGATAACGGCGGTTCCCGCCGAGAAGACGCGCCAATCCACCATGTAGGTAAGTGTCTGATTCTGGGGGAAGCTGAAACCCGGCCGGGGTGGGGGGAGCGCCGGGAGCGGCGTAGCCGCAGGCGGCGGTTGCTGGGCGTGCAATACCGATGCAAAGGCGAGAGCGCAAGAAATTGTTCTAAACATCATGCGCTTTCTCACCGCTGGACTCGACTCCTGTGTGAATTGGACGGAATTGGCAATGAAACCGGCAGCCGGTGGAACCCCTGATTGCGCCGCGATGCAGCTCATTGCGGCATGTGTAGGAACAATCCCAGCGCCGGCCGGAGGAAGAGCAGGCAGAGATAAAGCAGGGCGGCCCCTATAGATGCATTGTACTCGCGGTGTCTTAAATATAGGTCAAGAGAGAACTTGCCGGATGAAACTTCGGTATTGCCGACGGATGGGTGGGCTGGCGAAATCCGAGGGAAAAGACGCGGAACCCGTTGGCAATAGGCCGCAAAATCGGCGAAATTCGAGCGCAAAAACCTCTCTTCTGCGGCAATTACCGGCACATAAATGATCAAGAACATGGCTGCGAGCGTCGCCGCTACGGGCCAACTGAGCAAGGCGACGGCAAATCCAGCAGCAATGAGAATGGAACCCAGGTAGAGCGGATTGCGCGTGTACGCGTAAGGCCCGGTCTGGGTGAGTTCCCGGTTCTTTTTGACATAACCGGACGCATAAGCGCGGAGCCAAAGCCCCGGCAGCACAAGGAGCAAGCTCCAGGCGATTGCCGAGGGACGGGGCACACGGCGCCAGAGTTCAAAGATATACAAGGCGGCTGTCAGAAATCCGAGAGGCACCCGGATGCGCCGCGCCACCTTCTGCCAGCGCTCCGCGCCTTTGAGTTTTGGACCTTGTTCTTGCTGAGTCATCGCGCCGCCTCAGAATAAAGCAGTTCCTCGGCAGCTCTCAGGACATCTTCCGGCGTGATGGTGAGCAAACCGGCTTCCGGGGCCTGGCGGCGTGAATGGTCGCGGCGGCTCTCGGGACTACGGAGCACTTTGAAGCACGTACCGTAAGGACCATTGCGGCTCGGATCGGTGGGGCCATAGATACCGACGACGGGGCGTCCGAGGGCGCAGGCGAGATGAAGTGGACCGGTATCGCCGGCGATGGCGAGGCTTATGCGGCGAGTGATGGCGATGAGCTGTTCGACGGAGCAAAGGAGAAAAGAGGCGCCGCCTCCGGTCTTCTTGACGATAGAGTCGGCGAGAGACAATTCGCCGGGTCCGGCGTTGACCAGGACGCGGACTCCACGATTCAGCAAGGCACGCGCAACTTCGGCGTAGCGCTCGGCGGGCCAGCGCTTGGCACCCCATCCCGCGCCGGGGTTGATGAGGACGGTGGTCTCGCCCGGTCGAAGCTGTTCGCATGCCCAGGCCTCGGCTTCAGGATCGGCAGGAAGCCAGGGTTGCACAGGAGCAAGAGTGTCTCCGGCGACCGCCGAGGCTAGTTCGAGATCCTGTTCGATGACGTGCGCGCTGTGCGTATCGATTCGCTCTGTAAAGAGCCAGCGGGCGATCGCCTCGCGGGGGTGGGATTCACCGATACAGCGCGGGCTCGATGCCATCCGGGCTATCACCGCCGACCGCAGAGCCCCCTGGAGATCGAGAACGGCATCGTAGCGTTCATTTTTGAGAGCACGACGAAGAGTATTGATTTCGCGGCGCGTCTGGCCCGAGAAGGGGGTTTTGCGCCACTGTTTTGACGATGCGATGTGGATGCGATCTACGAGGGGCTGCATTGGACGGTCGTTGCCTGTATCGCGCCCTGCATTCTGTTTTGCTGCGAGCAGTGCACGCCATGATGGTTCAACCACCCATTCAATCGTCCATGCGGGGTGGGCGATGCGCAGCGCAGTGACGGCCGGGAGGGCATGGAGAATGTCGCCCATGGCGCCGAGACGGACCACGAGCAGGCGAAACTTGGACTGGGTTTGCAAATTCTGATTTTCTCACAATGACTGAAGTGTTTGGTTCGCCCGTAGCCTACCGGCGAGCCATTCGGACACTTGCGATTCCTCTTCGATATCGACAGTCAGGCGCGCGGAGAGGAGGGGCAGATCGTGCGGGAAGGCAAGAGCCAGATCGCCGAGGCGGATGAGGTCCTTTTCGGTGGTGATGAACGCGGATACGCCACGACCCGGTAAGGTCGCAGTGTCGAAAAGATCGTTGAGGTCAGCCTTGCGATAGCTGAAATGGTCGCGAAATGCGAGGCGGTCGGCAATCTTAACGCCTGCAGCTTCGAGCCCGGCAAAGAACTGCCCGGGGCGGGCGATGCCGCAGAAGGCGACGACAGGCCCCGTTACCTGCGGGATCTCCATGCGGCGGCGGAGTCGCCAGACGGGGCCGGTCCATCCCCGGTCCCGGAGTTCGGCTTCGAATGCGGAATCGTCAGAAGGAATGGCGAGTGCACTGGCCCGCCTGATCGCGGTCAACGTCTCGCGGAGGTTTCCGGCGGGCAAAAGGTGGTCGTGCCAGTCTTCGCGATTGACGAGCAGGACATCGATGTCGCGGTGGAGTTGCCGATGCTGAAATCCGTCGTCGAGGATGTGAACCTGCGGCCGGGGATTATCTTGCTTCGCATCCACTTCGGCGAGCAGGCCGGCATCGTATCGTTCAGGAGCCACGTAGACAGGCACGCCGGCTTCGCGCGCGATCAACAGCGGCTCATCGCCGTATTGGTCTGCGGCGCCATCGGGCATGACCCGGTCGGGCTCACGTCTGTTGCGGCCGTAGCCGCGCGAGAGTACGTCGACATGAAAATCGCGCGCAGAGAGCAGGCGGGCCAGCGTAATGGATAGTGGCGTCTTACCGGAACCGCCGGTGGAGAGATTGCCGATGCTGATGACGGGGTAACGCAGGCGCCGGATGGGCTCCCAGCCACGAGTCAGACGAAGATCGCGCAACGCGAGACCAGCGGCGTAGAGCGGCACCAGCGGGAGCATCAAGGGCCGTTTCATACCGCTCCCTCAGCATTCCCTGGGTGGCTTTGCATCTGCGTTACATGTGAAGAGGGATCAAGAATCTCGCGCAACGCCACGACGGAGCGCCCGGTTGCGCCGGCCTGCTGGTCGAAGACATGTCGGGCGCGCTCGCCTAACGCTTGAGCGTCGCTCTGATTCGACAGCAGGGCCGCGATGGAGTCCGCCAGATCCTCTTTGGAAGCGATGCGAATGGCATTGTGGCCACGAAGATCGTCAGTGATGGCGCGGAAATTTGCGTAGTGCGGTCCCATGACGACGGGCACACCGAATTGCGCAGGCTCAAGGGGGTTGTGCCCACCAGCGGAGATGAGGCTGCCTCCCACGAAGGCGACGGCCGCGATGGAATACACCGACGCCAGTTCACCGATGGTATCGAGCAAAACAATCTGACCGTGTTTGAGCGGTGCGATGGCACCCGTTGACTTCCCTTCCCAGTCCGAGCGTTTATTCCATGCCAAGCCTGAATTCTGAAGAAGAGTAGCCACCGCTGCAAAGCGCTCCGGATGGCGCGGGGCGAGTACCATGGCAAGCTGGGATCCAGAGGCGACAAGCTTTGGCCATGCTTCGAGCAGGGCCGCTTCTTCGCCTTCCAGGGTGCTGCCGGCAACAAGAAAGCGCAGGCTACCTCTGAGAGATTTTAGAAGGCGCGTCGCCTCCGCCTGCTTTGCGGCACGCACGTCGAACTTCAAATTCCCCGAGACGCTGACGCGGTCCGGATCACAACCAAGAGCGATCAGGCGCTGAGCGTCTGCTTCGGTTTGCGCGAGTACGCGCGTCAGCCGGGCAAGAATCGGGCGCCACAAGCGGCGCAGCATCTGGTAGCGCGGCCAGGAGCGATCGGAGATGCGGGCGTTGACAACCACGACCGGAATGTCGCGGCGAAGGCAGCCGTTCAGCAGGTTGGGCCAGAACTCCGTTTCAGCAAGAATAAGCATCCGCGGCTTGAGTGCTTTGAGGTAAGCCCGAGCAGCCCAGGGCAAATCGAGCGGGCAATAGAAGACGCGTTCGGCGCCGAAGCGCGTGCGCGCCAACTCCTGGCCGGTCCGGGTGGTGGTGGAGATCAAGAGGCGGAAACCGGGAAAAGCAGTATCGATTTCGTGCGCCAGG
Source organism: Occallatibacter sp. (assembly GCF_035317045.1). Lineage (GTDB taxonomy): Bacteria > Acidobacteriota > Terriglobia > Terriglobales > Acidobacteriaceae > Telmatobacter. Next base: position 253,313 of record NZ_DATHHT010000040.1, on the reverse strand, counting down.
CGGCTGACCGCCAGCACCTCGCCAACGGAAACAGCGTGAAGCCAGATGACCGGTTTGCCGTACACCGAATGCAGCCGCTCACGGACCCGCCCCAGTCGCTCGCCCAGTCCCTCGCGATACTTCTGCGTGGTCGCCATGCGCCAAAGCCACCACGGAGCGCTGGCCACCAGGGTCGCCAGGAGCGCGAGGTTATAGAAAAAGAGAACCATGCGAGACGGAATTCGCCTTCCCCCGGTCTAACCCTCAAATGATACAGTCGAACGCGATGAGGGTCCCCAGCACGCTGACGCTTCTGGTCGTTGGGATGGCTGTAATGGGGCTGGCCGTGACGGCAGGGGCCAGCAATCACACGGCGCCGCCGGTGCAGCCCGCGACTACCTATCCGGCGGTCGAGGTCCACGACAAAGAACATGTCGCTATCGCAGTTGAGCCTTTCGACACCAAGGAAAAGGAATCCATTTTCCGCGTCGACTACCTGGCTCATGGCGTGATGCCGGTGCGGCTCATCATTACCAACAGCGGCGACAAGCCAATTTCTTTGCGGGATGCGCGGATCCTCTTCTACACCGCGGGTGGTGACAAGATCAATGCAGCGGAACCGGAGGACGTGGAGCGGCTGATGACGCGCTCAGAGCGCGAGGGCAAGAAGATTCCCTTGCCGGGGCCACTGCCTCCGATCAAGACGAAGCCGAAGGCCAGCAACAAGGCAATCGAGGAAGACTTCGACCAATTCGAATACCAGGCGCTGGTGGTCGAACCGCATACGACGCGGGCTGGATTTCTGTTTTACGACGTGTCGCAGCTGGATCATCCGCTGCAAGGCGCCAAGATGCACCTGCACGAACTGCGCGACTCAACCGGAAACGAACTGTTCTACTTCGAGATTCCTTTCGACACGTATCTGAAGTCGAAATCGAAAGAGATGAATTAGAGCAATTCCCGCTCGTACCCCGATTCCCCCTCGTAGCATGGAGACATGAAGGAAAAACTTCGATGCCGATGGGCGGAGAGCGATCCGCTGCTGCGCACCTACCACGATGAAGAGTGGGGTGTACCGGAGCATGACAGCAGGGCGCTGTGGGAACTGCTGATGCTGGAAGGGTTTCAGGCGGGGCTCGCGTGGATCACTGTTCTGCGCAAGCGCGATGAATTCCGAAAAGCATTCCGGCAGTTTGATCCGGCGAAGGTCGCCAAATTCAACGAGGCCGATATTGAACGGTTGATGCAGAACCCAGGGATCATCCGCGCCCGCGCGAAGATCGAGGCCACTATCCAGGGCGCACGGATATTTCTTGAAATGCAAAGAGCCGGGATCGATTTTTCCGCGTGGGTGTGGGAGTTTGTTGGCGGAAAGCCGATTCAGAATTCGGGACCTTTACCGGCGGAGTCGCCGCTCTCCGTCACGATTTCAAAAGAACTGAAGCGCCGGGGATTCAAGTTTGTGGGGCCGGTGATTGTGTATGCGTGGATGCAGGCGGCGGGCTTGGTCAACGACCATGCTGTGGAGTGCTTTCGGCGTAAAGTTTGCGCGAAATTGAGCGGCGGGCGCAAGGGATAAACGGTTTGCAGTTATCGCGAAAAGCAACTGCAGGTTTCTCCACTCACTGCGCTCGATCGGAATGACAGAGCTTTCGAGAGGCTACTCGAAGTAGGTTGCCGTGGTAGTGTCCGTTTCCCAGATGGTGCAGTCTTTTACCCGCACGCGGCCTTTGGTCATTTCGGCGAGTTGTTCGTTGGTCTGGTCGTAGAAAAACTTCGCGATGTTTTCGGCGGAAGGGTTGAGCACTGTAAACGGCTCGAGTTCGTTGAGCATCTGGTGATCGATGCGGTCGATGACGGGGCGCATCACCTGCTTCAGCAACTTGAAGTCAAGCAGGAGGCCGGCTTCGTCCAGTTCCTTGCCATAGAGCGTCACGCGCACCTTGTAGTTGTGCCCGTGCGGGTTTTCGCATTTGCCACGATAGTTGCGAAGGTAGTGCCCGGAGGAAAAGCCGCCCTCCACGGTAACTTCAAACATCAGCGATCACGTCCTGTTGCGGGTAATCTCCCGACTGCCTCCATTTTAGTTCTTTTGACAACGATGCCATCTCACGATGCTTGCAAGGTCTTTTGTATCAATGATCATTCGTGCGGCGGCTGCGCATCTCTGCGTTTGCGGCGCTCGTCCTGACGCTGATGTTCGCTGCGGCGGTCGACCTGCTCGAAGAGGTTGCTCATCACCGCGATCAAGGCGCAGGCGAGGGCGGCGAGCATCATGAGCAGCGCGACCGTGCGCCACAGAGATCCGTTGGCCGGCAAACCGGGTTGAAAGCTCGACGGGACGAACGTCATGCCTGCCGCAAGCAGAGCGAAGAAGCCGAGCGCGGCGGCCAGGATGTAGAAGTTGCGCGACATGCGAGAGGACCTACTGAGGATTTTACGTGCTGCAGGCAGTGGGATCAGCGGGAGAGATCGGCGGTGTTCATTAGTTGAACACCGCTGGCGACGAATTCCCTTTCGATGGCGGCGACGGAGCCGTTGAGGTCGATGGCGCGGCAGGCGTCGCGAAGGATGACCGCTGGAAGGTCGAGTCGGCGTGCATCGAGAGCGGAGTAGCCGACACAGTAGTCGTAGGCGAGGCCGGCGAGGAAGACGCGGGTAAGGCCGCGCTCGCGCAAGTATCCCGCAAGCCCCGTTGCGGTGGTGCGATCGTTTTCAAAAAAGGCGGAATAGGAATCGATTGCAGGGCGGAAGCCTTTGCGCAGGATGAGTTCGGCGCGGGTGAGCTGGAGTTCAGGGTGAAATTTTGCTCCGAGGGTGCCCTGAACGCAGTGATCGGGCCATAAAGTTTGCGGTCCGTAGCTGAGTTCGATCTGCTCGAAGGGCTTTTTGCCGGGATGGACGGAGGCAAAGGAGTTGTGGTCGGGGGTGTGCCAGTCCTGCGTGAGAATAATGTGCTGGAAGTTCTGCGCGGCGCGATGGATGGGATCGATGACGGCGTTTCCGCCTCTAACGGCAAGAGCGCCACCGGGGCAGAAATCGTTCTGCACGTCGGTGACTAGGAGGACATCGCTGGGAGTGATCTTCATCATGACTGTTCGATGACCTGCGCCATTGGCTGCATTGCTTCAGTTCTTTCTAGCGTTGCTCTCTTCAAAAAAGCTTTCCACTTCAGTGATCGTTGCGGTCATGCGGTAGGGTGGCAGGCTTGCTAAAAACGTCTGGCCGTAGCGCTGCTTTCTTATTCTGGGGTCGAGAAGGACGAGCACGCCGCGATCTTCGAGGGAGCGGATGAGGCGGCCGAAGCCTTGCTTCAACGTGAGCACCGCAGACGGGACCTGGTAGTCGAAGAAGGGCTTGCCGCCGGCTTCTTCAATGGCCTTCATGCGGGCCTGCACGACAGGATCGCTGGGAACGGCGAAGGGAAGCCGGTCGATGATGACGCAACTGAGCGCTTCACCCTGCACGTCGACGCCCTGCCAGAAGCTGGATGTGCCGAAGAGGACGGCATTCGGCGTGGTGCGGAACTGTTCGAGCAGCGCCTTCCGCGGGGCTGTGCCGTGAAGCAGGATCGGGTAGTCGAGTACGGGCAGGAGGCGCTCGTAGAGGTCGCGCATCTGGGCGTAGCTGGTGAAGAGACAGAAGGCGCGGCCCCTGGTGATTTCGAGCACGCGACGGATACAGTTGGCAGCGGCTTCGGGAAAGTCCGGATCGCGCGGGTCGGGCATATTGGGCGGCAGGTAGAGAAGAGCCTGTTCGCCGTAACGAAAATGTGAGGGTACGACGAGCTCGCGCGCTTCCGTCATGCCCAAGCGCTTGCGGATGTGCTCGAAGCCTCCCTGTACGGTGAGGGTTGCCGACGTGAGCACAACGGTGGGTATGTTCTCGAAAACCAGTTCGTGCAGCATCTCCGATACGTCGATGGGCGTGGCCTGCAGAAACGTGTGCCGGGTTTGCGATCGCATGCCCGAGCGAGCGGAAGAGCCGGACTTTTCCGCGTTCATGCCGCCGACGATGCGGCGCTCGAGCCAGTAAACCATATTGCTGGAATTGGATTCGAGCAGGAACTCAAGCTCGCTGCGGAGGCGGCCGACCCGTTTGCGCAGGCCGGGGGCTTCGTCGATGTCGGTGAGTAGTTCCATCTCGGACTCAAGCAGGCGCAGGGTGTTGCGCAGCGAAAGATAGAGATCGCCCGAGGTTTCGAGGAATTCTTCGCGGTTGTCGAAGGGCTGGCGGCCGTCGCCATTGCTGGGCAGGCTGGAAAAGAACATGCGCGCGCGGTCGCGTAGTTGCTGCGTGGAGGCCGGCAATTTTTCTGCGCCGGACTTGCCGCGCAGCAGCACGTCGGTGTCGCGGGCCAGTTCTTCAAATCGGATATTTGAAACCGAGAGCCCGAAGTAGCTTGAGGCGATGTCTTCCAACTCATGGGCCTCGTCGAATACCACCGCGGCGGCCTCGGGAAGGATGCCCACGTCTGGCGCGCCGGACGCCTGCTGCTTGACGGCGAGGTCGGCGAAGAACAGGTGATGGTTGACGATGATGATGTCGGACTCGAGGGCGCGGCGGCGCATCTCGGTGATGAAACAGCGGCGGTAGTCAGGGCAGGTTGTGCCGAGGCAGGCGTCGCTGCGGGCGTCGAGCTTGTGCCAGAGGGCGCTCGATTCTGGCAGTTCTGAAAGCTCGGAACGATCGCCGGTTTCGGTCGTCTTTTCCCACTCGGCGATCTGGCGATACTGGTCGATCTCTTCCAATCCCGACAAAATCGGTTGATCGCGCAGGGTGACGAGCTTGTGGCGGCAGAGGTAGTTGGCGCGGCCCTTCATGTAGCAGACTTGCAGGGGACCGAGCAGGGACTCAAGGAACGGCACGTCGCGAAAGAAGAGCTGGTCCTGCAGGGCCTTTGTGCCCGTGGAAACGATGATGCGCTGGCCGGTGCGTAGGGCGGGAAGCAGGTAGGCCAGGGTCTTTCCGGTGCCGGTGCCGGCCTCGACGATGAGATGGCGACGCTCGGCGAGGGCGCGCTCGACTGCCTTAGCCATTTCGAGTTGTCCGGGGCGGTATTCGTAGGGAAGCGGCGAACGAGAGAGGATGCCGCCGGGCGAGAAGAACTCGTGCAGAGTGGGCAGGATTCGGGTTGGCGTGGAGGAAAGGGTCATCGGCCGCGGTACCTCCATCATAGTGAAACCCGCGGTTCAGCGGATTGATGGCTGTGTGGCGTCTCGCACAGCCACAAACCGAAGGAGGTTATATACTTTTCGCGAGATTCCCCAGATTGGTTCGGTCCGTTATGAACGGCCTTGGTCGCTCCGCATTATTTCTTTTCGCATCGTTGACTCTGATCGTCAGTTCCGGGTGTGGGAGCAGCGGCTCAAGCGTGAACGGAGGTGGAGGAAGTACACTTCCACCGACCATCCCGACCATCAAATCCCTGACTCCCTCACTGGCAATCGCAGGGACGGCCCAAATCTCAATGGCCGTTCAGGGTTCGAATTTTCTATCTGGGGCTGTCGTCAAGTGGAACGGAGTCGCGTTGACGACTTCCGGCATGGGAACCGCCCTGAGTGCGATTGTCCCTCAGTCATATCTCGCCAGCGCTGCGATCGTGCAAGTCACAGTTGAGAACCCCAGCCCAGGAGGTGGACTGTCTTCTTCGCTGACCTTCACGGTGGCAGCAGCTCCCCCGCCAACTTATGTTCGCACCGTTCTCCAGATTTCTGATGCGAAGGACATTCTTGCCGATCCGGTGCGAGGATTGCTTTATCTGTCCATGCCGGCAACTGATTCGATGTACCCCAACAGCATCGTTTCTCTGGAACCGATTGCAGCCGGCGTCGCCCGAATCACTCCCACCGGCCAGGGACCTTACATGATGTCGGCATCACTGGATAATGCACATCTGTGGGTGACGCTCGATGGCGATTACGCGCTGGAGCGATTCTCATTGCCCGGCCTTGCTCAGGAGTTCACGGTGTCTACGCCGCTGGTGGGAGGCGTACCGCAGCAGGTAATCAGCCTTGACGCCGGCGCGGCCAGTCCGCGATCTGCGGCAATCGTGGTGGGCCTATGGGATATCTACCCGCCTTACGACGGTGTCTACATCTTTGACGACGATGTGCAGAGACCCGGAAACCTGCCTGCCTGGATGGCTGGCGGACCGCCCATCGCCTGGGCTCGCTGGGGGCCCGACGATTCGGTTCTCTACGGCGGCTATGACTTCAATAATGGAAGCATCTCGGTGCTCAGTGTCACTTCTGCGGGGATAACCTTTGAGAGCTCAAATGGCGACTCAGCCCCGTGGCGACCGGTAATGGATCGAAAGCAGAACATCCTTTACGACAATGCGGTCGGCATGGCATACGATCCTCCGACCGCCAGATTGTTAGGTAGGTTTCCTCTGCCTGGCTCGGCAGCCTGCACCGAAGATGGAACGCTCCAACGCTATTATTGTGCGACCGCGTATTTTGATGGCGGTAGTGACGTCTTGCTTTATGAGCTTTGGGTGTACGACCTCAACTCGTACGCGTTCATTGAACGAACCTATTTCGGATGGCGATCGTCGGGTTCCGGAGGAAGCAATGCGGCCTTCACGGGACAACCGAGAAAACTCGTTCGATGGGGCAATTCCGGTTTGGCGCTGATCACTACTGATGACGGAATGGGATTCGGGCCCTCCGGCCTATTCCTTTTCGATGGCAACGCTGTGAATCCTAACGTCCCCCCTGACGTGTCCTCAGGCATCGCTGGAGCGTCGTGCGTCGGCGAGACCGGGGCCTGCAGCCAGTTCTAGTCGCCTAGAACATTTCGCGAACGAATTCGAAGTCGGGCACGATCGGCACAGACAGGTGGTCCCCCTCATCTGAGCGCCATAGGAGATGATGGTGATGAGGCCGATTTGAGAAAAAAGGCCGAGGGAGAACGCTTTGCCTACGTATCGCAGATCGGTAATTCCCGCGCGGCCCGGAGCGGAAGCACTGCCATTAGTGGCCATCGTGGGGCGGCCTAACGTGGGCAAGTCCACGCTATTCAACCGGTTGACGAAGAGCCGGCGTTCGATTGTCGGCGACGAGCCAGGGATTACGCGCGACCGCATCTACGGTGAATTCGATTGGGCCGGACGGCGCTTTCGATTGGTGGATACGGGCGGGATCGTTCCGGACGACCCGGAGCTGATTCCGACGGAGATTTACAACCAGGCGAAGGTAGCGCTGAAGGAAGCGCAGGCACTGGTGATGGTGGTAGACGCACGCACCGAGCTGGCGAGCCCGGATTACGACCTGGTGCGGCTGTTGGGGCGGAGCAAGAAGCCTGTGTTCCTTGCGGTGAACAAGATCGAGGGCGAAGCGATGGCCTATGCCGCCGAGAATTTCCGCCAGCTTGGGATCAAGAACGTATACGCCATCAGCGCGGAACACGCGCTGGGCATCGGCGATTTGCTGGACGCCATCTCGGAGGCGATTCCCACCACGGAAGCGGAGATTGAGGCGGAGACCGCGGAGGAAATCGCCGAGGAGAACGATATATCCGAGGGCGGCCCGCTCGAACCGGGCGGGAAAGACGAATCGCACACGCGATTGATTCGTACTCACGGCGAGTTTGAGCAGCGGGAAACGGCGATTGCGATCATTGGACGGCCTAACGTGGGCAAGTCCACACTGCTGAACGCACTGACAGGAACTTCGCGCGCTATCGTGTCGCCGATTGCCGGCACGACGCGCGATGCGGTGGACGAGGCGATTGAGTTTGAGGGCGACACGTTGCGGTTCGTAGACACGGCCGGCATCCGGCGCAAGGGCAAGACCCACCTGATGGCCGAAAAGATGAGCGTGGTGATGGCACGGCGCCACCTCGAGGCTGCGGATGTTGCGCTGCTGGTGATCGACGCGACCGAGGGTGTGACGGGAGCCGACGCGACCATCGGTGGCTACGCACATGAGAGCGGCCGCAGCGTCATCATTATCGTGAACAAATGGGATGCGGTGACGACAGGACGCACAGACGGAAAGCCCGCAGCAGATCGCGAGATCTTCGAGAAACAGATACGCAGGGCGTTGAAGTATCTCGATTATGCGCCGGTAATTTTTCTTTCGGCACTTGAAGTGAAAGGGATGCCGCGCGTTCTCAAAGAAGTAAAGTCTGTGGCGGCGGAGCGTCGCAAGCGCGTGACGACCGGGCAGATGAACAGGTTCCTCGAAAAGATCGACTTCCAGCGCGCGCCAGTGCCGATGGCCAAGCGCATCCGCATCTTCTATATGACGCAGGCTGCGGTGGCGCCGCCCACGTTTGTGCTGTTCACCGACCGCAACATCAAGCTGCACTTCGCCTTCGAGCGATTCCTGGAGAATCAGATCCGAGAAGCATTTGGATTCAAGGGGACGCCGATCTGGTTCAAGGTGAAGGCGAGGAATGTTAAAGACAGGGATTAGGGACTAGGGATTGGGACTAGGGGCTAGAGACTAGGGAGTAGGGAGTAATGAAGACGAAGAATTGCGCGCTGAGTGCTCATCGCATTCGGCGCGATTCTTATATCTCGCAATTCTCTTGATCTGATGCACTATCTCGCACTGTGCAACTCTTCAGTTGCGTTTCTTCAAGACTCATGATGCGGCTACGGGGTGTCTGATGGAAGGCTTGGTGTAGCCTTCTTCGGCGAGATGCTTTCCCATCTGCGCGTACATGCCGGGATCGGTTGGCTGCACAGTGCCGAGTCCGTCGACATAGCGGTTGTACATGGAGAAGGCCGCAGCGATCAGGACCGTATCGTGAATTTCGAGGTCGGTTGCGCCCAACTGACGCGCAGCGAGCACGTCGCCTTCGGTCACAAGCTTTCCATCCTGCTGAACTTTTCCGGCGATGGTGAGCAGCGCCTTGAGTTTGGCGCTTATGGGTGCGGCGAGGAAATTCGATTTCACTTTTTCAACAACGGAAGAGTCTCTGAGATGACTTGCCGCCGCGGCACCATGGCTAAGCACGCAAAACGTCGTACAGTTGCGTGATGAGACATAGGTGGCGATCAGTTCGCGTTCGCCTGCGGTGAGCGAGTTGGGCTGATGGAGCAGAATATCGGCGAGCTCACGCATGGGCTTCGCGGTCTCGGGACGATAGATGAATCCGGCGCTGATGCCAGGATAGCCTTCGGGAAGATCGATATGCGGCATGATTGACCTCAGCTCAGAGTTCAGAGTTCTTGGTTCTTAGTTCACAACCCGAGAGAGCACAGGCCGAAATCTGACCTGATCCTGCAGATATTGCCTGCGAACTACGAACTATGAACTGTGAACCTCTTCGGTTTTGCCGAGGTATTCCTTGCTGGTGTTGACGTATCCGTTGCGCGCAACCATGCGGCCACGTTCGCGGTAAAGAGCTTCGTCGTCGGGCTGGACGGTGCCGAGTCCATCGACGTAGCGGTTGTACATGCAGAAAGCGGCGGCGATCAGGACTGTGTCGTGGATTTCCAGATCGGTGGCACCCAGATTACGAGCGGCTTCAACGTCGGCGGCGGTTACGAGCTTTCCGTCCTTCTGGACCTTGCCGGCGATCACGAAAAGCGCCTTGAGCTTGAGACTGATGTCGGCCTGCGTGAAGTCGGTTTTCACCTGTTTGACCAGCGCCTCGTCTCCGCCCAGGTGGGCTGCGGCGATCGCGCCGTGAATGCTGGCGCAGAAGTGCGTGCAATTGCGGCTCGAGACGTAGGTGGCGATCAATTCACGCTCTCCTTTGCTTAATGTGCTTGGTCCGGTGAGCAGGATTTCGACGAGGTCGTTGAGGGGGCGCGCCGTTTCGGGTCGAAAGGCCATCGCGCCGCGAATGCCGATGTGTTCAGGGGATAACGGGATGTGGGGCATTGGGAGTTACTCCTGTTCTGAGTTCTTAGTTCAACGCAATTAAGTTGGAAAGCGAAGGTTCTATGAAGAAACGGAATCTGCTGCAACGACGGATGGCGTCTCACTTCGCCTCGTCAGAAGCCAGCGAACGGGAAGACCACAGAGAACGACACCGGCACCAAGCAGCGCGGAGCCCAGGTTGTGCATCAGGAGCATGATGGCAAGCACACCGCTGCCGCCGATGAAAACGACAGGCGCGAGCGGATACCACCAGCGGCGCACAGGCGTAATGGTCCGAAACAGCGTTGCAACGGTGAGCGCGAGAAAGACGACGGCGCAAAAGATAATGTAAGCAAGGATGCGGTCGAAAGCGCCAAGCATCATGACGAGAAGGGCCATACCGGTTTGCAACAGGACCGCGTTGGCCGGCGTGCCATAGCGCGGATGCAGGCGCGCAAATGCGGAAAGAGGTCCGCCCTGCTTTGTGCCTCCCATTTCCCCGAGAGCGAGTGCGTACGTGACCCGCGGAACGGCCATGCTAAGCACCAACAGGCCGCCGAGGACGCAGAGCACGACGCACATTGACAGCACGCGGCTGCCGGCAGAACCGAAAAGTGCCTGGCCAAACAGAGCGACGAAGGCAGTGTTTGACTGAATCTGCTGCATGGGCACGACGGCCACGAACGCAAAGCTGAGCAGGAGGTAGATTGCCGTCACGATCAACACTCCACCGGAAAAGGCAACTGCGAGGTTGCGCGATGGGTTGCGAACCTCGCCGGCAATTTTTCCGGCCTCCCACCAGCCACCGAAGCAAAAGAAGGCGCTGATAGCAGCTCCGGCAATGGCATCGATCAAGGGATCTGAACCAGGTCGCCGCGCAGCGAACGGGGCGACATTGGCCATCGTGGCGTGCCCGGAGAGAAGCGCCCAGCCGACCAAGGCTGCGAGAACGGGAATTTTGAGCCAGTTAAGCGCAGTCATCACGCGGCTGCTGAACCCTGCACCGAAGTAATTGAGTGCTCCGAGGGTGATCAGAATCAATGCGGGGAGGACTTTGGCAACCGCGGTGGAAACGGGAAGAAGTGCCTGAAGATACGGTACGCTGCCAACGGAGAGAGCGGCGGCCACGCCGGGATACATGACGATGGCGACCATCCAGCCATACAGAAATGCCACGCGCGCTCCGAAGCCGCGGCGGAGGTAAAGATATTCGCCGCCATCATGGGGATTGCGGATGGCCAGTTCGGTAAAACAGAGCGCCCCGGCCAACGTGAGCAACGCCATGCCGCACCAGACAGCGGCCAGCAGTGCTGGCGAGCCCAGCGAGCGTGCCATGCCGGCAGGGGTCAGGAAGATGCCGAGAGAGATTGCTTCCCCGGTAACGACCGCCGTGGCCGCCCACACGCCCATCTGCCGTCGGGTTTGGGGAAGGGCCTCCATGGCCTGCCAATCCTACGTAGATGATCTATGCCAGCGCATCAGTCTTTGGATGGAGAAGCCGGACCCGTCGAGAGGATTGATCGGGTGCGGATGCGGGGTTTTGCTATTGCGGAGCGACATTTGTCGGTTCGGAATCCGGCCGCTGGTCAAGATGAGTTATATGCAGGCTCGCCTGAATCTCCGGCACGGTTCCATCATTCACTTGGACTTCAGTTGGTTTGCCCTGCACAAGCAGGCGGGGTGTGACCGTTCCGCGTGCCGGAAGAAAAACGCGCTCGGTCGTAGTATTCGTCGCTGAGAGCACGGTGACGGGAACCTCAGCGGCCGCATAGCCAGCGTTGGTGATGGTGACCGAGACGAGCCAGTTGCCGGATTGCACTGCGTTCGGAAAGACCCTGTCGATGGTGAGATCGGGCAGGCCATGGTCGGCGTCGATCCAGTCAGCAAAGAGCCACTTGAGATTCGCCCTGGGCGCGGCAGCCATCAAAGCCGCCTGAAACGAAGCAGATGGGAAGCCATTTGTTGGGTCTGTACCCTTGTCGGCTGCGTCGTTGAGCGCGCGGAGAGCGCCGGCAAGCGCATCGTCGCCGACGAGATCGCGGAGCATCCACAGAATGTACGCAGCCTTGGTTCTGTAGTAGACGGGCGATGTGGCATGCGCGAGGGGCTGACCCGCGCCTTCACCGGGGCTGGGTGGTTCTTGGAGCGCCAGCGCCTGCCGGCCCGCCTCAAGCGTGCCGAGAGCCTGATCGCGACGGTGCAGGTGGTCGTCCCAAAGCGTACCCATGAAATTGGCTGTGCCTTCGTTAAGCCAATAGGGGTTGGGAGCCATCCACGCATGGGTCATGGCGTGCGCGAGCACGGAAGAGAGTTGGTCGGACGGTCCGCCGCGCAGAGGGATTGCGAGCAGTGGACCTGATTCCCAAGGCACATCCTCGGTGTCTGGCAAATCGAGCACCGTGAGTTGGGTGCGCGGGTTGGGACCGAGCCAGCGTTCGATCATGGGGGATACATTTGTCGCCGTGGTCAGCCAGTTTTGGACCGATTGTTCATCTTCAGGAATGGTGTAGACATTGAGATGAGTGCCCGCATGAGCCGCTTCTGTCGCAACAAACAGACTGGGTGACTCGAAGTTGAGCGTGGTTGGACCGGTTTCGGCGGTCGCGATGCCGGGCAGGTCGGAATCCGCGGTCTGTGAATCAACAGCCTTGAATGGGATTGCATTTCCATTGACCACAGCGATGTTGGGCGCTTGGCCGTGGGGAAACTCTACGGTGAGGCGAAGGCGGAATTCAGTTCCAGACGAGCGAAGTTTCTGGCGGCCGATTTCGTCGAAGAGACGCGCTCCATCGCCAATGATGACGGGGACGCTGACGACGGGATACCAAACGACATTGCCGAAGCCGCGCAGGCCGGTGAAAGCGGGACTGATCTCATCCCAGTCGGAGTGGGATGCGGAGTCCTCCGGTGTTCCCACGGAGACCAGGCGACGCGCGGTGGCGGCGATGGTACCGGCGTAGGTAACGTCGAGCTGAACAGTTGCGCCGGGGGCGAGCGGCTCGGCGAGAGCCACGGCGGCTTCGTGCAACTGCCCGGTGTGGTCGGCGTCTGAGTTGATGGTGGCGAGCGGATAGGTTATGTTGCGGCCGGCGATGCGAATGCTTTCCCAGTTGAGGGAAGAGGAAATCTGCAGCGGAATGTGCGACAGCGGCGTGGTACCGGTGTTGCGAACGGTGACAAGCGCGCGGGCGGCGAGTTGCTGGGCGGTCGTGTTGAGGCGGACGTCGAGATCAAGCGCGGTGATGTTCAGGGACTTCAACTCAGCGTCACTGACTGAAGCGGCTTCGGCGGTGGGCGCGGGCTTTGCTGCGGGGCCGGTGGTGCTGACGGTGTCGCCGTTGGGGTCGAGGGAACGTTGGAAGAGGACCTTGCCGGAGGGCTTGGCGGGCTGAGGAGTAGGTTGGTCCGGGCCGGATTGACTGGCGGGACTGGGGTTAGCGGGAGTCTGGGCTTGATCAGGGACTGCGGCCATGAGCGCGGCAAAGGAGGTGATCGCCAGCGCTCGGGCGAGAAACAACTTCATGAACCTAGGCCTTTCTGCTTCTTTTTGGACGCTGGAGCACTGTCGTAGCGAGCATCTGCGGGCTTGCGCGTAGCGGCACGGCGCTGACGGGCAGCTTCGTATAGAACGACGGCTCCGGCGGTGGAGACGTTGAGTGAGCTGACGCCTCCGGCCATGGGGATCCTGAGGAGATGGTCGCAGGTGCGGCGGACGAGGTCGTGAAGACCGGCGCCCTCGCGGCCGAGCACCAGGACGCAGTCGCCGGTCAGGTCGAACTGGTCGTAGTCGGAAGAGCCGCGTTCGTCGAGGCCGATCACCCAGATGTTCTGCTGCTTCAATTCTTCCAGTGCGCGGACGAGGTTGACGACGCGGGCGATGCGAAGATGTTCGCTGGCGCCGGCGCTTGCTTTCACGGCAACAGGGCTAAGGGGTGCCGAGCGGCGCTCGGTGAGGACGATGCCGTCGACGCCGGCTCCGTCGGCAACGCGCAAAAGTGCGCCGAGATTCTGCGGATCTTCTACGCCGTCGAGAGCGAGGAGCAGGCGGGGCTGCGATGGATCGGGCGCAGTGAAGAGGTCTTCGATGGCCAGTGCTTCCTGCGGGCGGACGAGGGCGACGACACCCTGGTGGGACGTTGTTCCAGCGAGGTGCGTGAGCTGGTCGCGTGGTTCCTGGCGGACACGAACACCGGCCTGCTTGCAATCGGCGACGAGGCGCGCGAGGCGTTCGTCGTGGCGTTCGGCGGCAACCAAAACGTGATCGAAGCGGCGTCGGCCGGCCTTGAGAGCTTCGGCAACGGGATGGACGCCGTAGAGAACTTCCATGTGTCTAGTGTAGATGGCTCGCGCTAAGGATCCGATCGGCGGCGGGCTACGGCGAGGCAGCTTTCGATAGCTTTGGCGGCGCGGCGTTCGCGGCCTTCCACGGTCTGCGAGTAGAAGATGCCGAGGAGATGGTTTCTGCGCTGGGTTTGCGTCATCCGGTCCCAGCCGCGGCGGGCTTCGGGCTGGCGCTGGAATGCGGCGCGCAGAATGGGCGGCGGTTCCACTTCGCCTTCCATTGCGAGCATGAGACTTTCGGCCATGGCTTCGGCGCGCTTGCGGCGCGTTTCGTCGGTCTTTGCGTCGGCGATGAGATTGGTGAAGCCCTTGCGCATGGAAGGGCTCATGGCATCGAAAAACTTTCTGAGGGCGCGATCGCCCTTGAGAATATTCGCAAACTCCGGCGGGAGATCGATGACGACTTCGCCGAGGTCGGGAGTCAGCTTTATGAGGGCGCGTTCTCCAGCGCGGACGCGCGCACCGGTTTGCATTTTCTTATTAACGATGAGGACGTGGCCCTGGCCCCTGGTGCCGGGGATTAGCGCGGTCTTGAAGGCGAAGCCGTTGATTTCGCCTAAGACGCGGCGGCTCTTCCACATGGGCCAGGCTTTTTTCAGGTCGACGGGAACGCGAGCGATGACCCAGCGCAGCGAGGTGCCAGTGGCTTCGAGAGGGGCGCGAAAGGATTGGGTGAGTTTAGAGTTCACGTGCTGAATTCCCAGTTTGCAGATTTCGACGTCGTCGGATCAATGGCAAAGCTCGAGGGCGTGCTGAAGGCGCAACTTTACCAGGTCAGCGCAATGGACCCGATTGCGTTCATTGCTGCGGGCCTCGTGGTAAGTGCGATGAGGGTGCTGGCTGGCTGGATTCCGGCGCGGCGCGCGACACGGGTGGATCCATTGACGGCTCTGCGGTGTGAGTGAGAGAGACAGGGATCGCCAGGCAACCGGAAAGTTGGCGGAGCTAGCGGAGTTAGGCATGTGAGTTAGCCCCGGGGTTTGGGTTTGGCGGGCGGGATGTAGTGGAAGCGAACCAGGTAGATCTTGTCGCCGCTGCCGTGTTTGGCTACTTTCAACAAGTCGAGGACGCCGAGGAAGCCGGATGCGCGGGCCAGCTCGGGAGTGATGTCGGGGAAACCGATGGGTTCGATGGAATCGACTTCGATTTCGCCTTCTTCCATGGGGTAACGTCCGCGGACTTTGACGCGGGGGCTCTTCCAGATACGGATGCTCGAGGTGATGTCGCCGCAACGAACGCCTTCGCGGAGGCGCCTGGTGAACATCATGGGAGAGAGTTTACGCCAGCGGTGTGCCAGGAGCAGAGACCAGCAAGAATGGCGTGAGATCCGATGCTTTCAAGGAAACTTTCGATCGCCTTAAAACCTGGACGAACGTCCGAATCGACGTTCTGTAGGGTAACATCAAGTCTGCAGGGAGTACGGAATGCAGCAGTTGTTGAATTTAGCTGGTTGGCCGCCTCAGGGAGGCGCCGGGCCATTTGATACCCGCAAAGCCACTTTTGTGAAGTCTCCGGAATCGGTGACCTTCAGGAAAGTCGACAGGATTGTGGGCACGCGCATCGACATGACCTGCATGTTCGGCAAAGAAGTCGTGACCTTCCGATTCTTCGCTTCGAATAGGGGATTGGCCGAAAATGTTGCCGAGGTTCTGGGGCGCAACTCGGGTCAAACCTTGCGCGACCTGGGACTGCTTTACGTTGCCGACATCGAAGAGTAGGTACCATTTCCCAATTCAACGCTTCGCGGCACAATGCCGCTCAGAAACGCGCGCGGCGCGTGGCTGAAGTCGTGCCCTGACACGAGATACAGTTCCGCATGGAGCACCGCGAAATCAAGTAAATCGCTGTATTTTTGGTGCAAACGCTTTCTTTTTTGCGGCTTTGGGGTGTGATTTGCCGTCTAATTGAGCAAGATGAGTACCGTTTCGGCCATACGATCATTGTTTGTCGCGGGAGCTTCCTCCGCGGCCGAGGAGCTGGTTCGGCAGGAGAATCTTGCTGTATCTGAAGGACTTAAGCGACAAGATGTGGGGCTGCTGGACCAACTGATTGTGCGTTATCAGCACCGGCTGCTGCGGTATCTGCTGTTTTTGACCGGGAACCGCGAGATCGCCGAGGACATGTTCCAAGAGGTCTGGATGCGGGTGTTGACGCGGGGCGGGCAGTTCAATGGGAAGGCCCGGTTTGAGACCTGGCTGTTCACGATTGCGCGCAACCTGGTGATCGACCTGCGGCGCAAGCGGACGATGAGCAGCCTGGACGAGATGTTTGAAGCAGGCGGCGACGACGACAAGCCGATGACTCTCGAGGTTGCCGATCACGGGCCGGGACCGTTTGACCGAATGTCGAACGTGGAAGACCGGGAGCAGATTGTGACCGCGTTGCTGCAGCTGGATACGCTGTATCGCGAGGTGCTGGTGCTGCGCTTCCACGAGGATCTATCACTCGAAGAGATTGCGAAGGTGACACGGGCTCCGCTGTCGACGGTGAAGTCGCGGCTGTACCGCGGGATGGCCTCGATCAAGCCTCACCTGGAGCGCGCGCATCGCCGGGAGGCCGTGTGACCGTACCGGGGCCGGTGACGGAACCGTCCGCGCATGGCGAGCTGGTAAAGGCCGTGGCAGGATTTGGCGCGGATCGCGAGCGGGCGACGGCAGACCGGACGCGGCGCGTGGTGGTGGCTTCAGCAGGGGTAATGCAGGAACAGCGGGCGGGCCGGAAACGGGTGCGCGCGATGGCGCTCGCGGCGACGCTGGTGGTGTTCTTTGTGGTGGGCCCGCCGGTGTGGTGGGTGGCGGAGGCGCTGATTGAGGAAGAGCACTTGACTAGCCTGGTAAGCGAACTGGCCGTGTGGGGATTCTTCTCAGTGACTGCGCTCCTGGGTTCGGCGCTGCTGGCGGGGTGGTTACGGCGGAAGTCGTAGGGCTGAGTTCTAGAACCCACGGCAATTGTCAGGTGCTCAGAAACAAATCCTCCCTCATCCGGCGGCCGGGAAGCACTTGTTTCCTGACACGGGGTGAGTGCGAAAGCGGATCCTTCCCCCGCCTACCCCCAGACGCGCGCGTCTGCGGGGCTCCAAAACCGCTCCGGTCAGGATGACACCGGCTTGGATGTTCCCGATGCATGACTGAAGTCATGCCTTGATGCAAACCCTCCATAGCGCATCTTCGTAATGCACCAATGTCAGGATCTTTCACCTGCGGGGTGCATTTCCTCTATACTCAGTCGCAACTTCACTGCGATTGTGTTCGTCCATTGAATAGCATTCGGCTTGGCCAGATTGCTGCTCGATCCCTCGGGGCGAGGGTGGAACTCCTATGCGTGAACCTGAAGTGATTAACCCAAACGAAGAGACGCGGCTGGTGCCGTTGTGGTCGATTGCGATCGCGGCGGTGGTGTTTGTATTGGTGGAGTACTACTTCTGGCTGGTGTTTCCGCAGACGCAGCACCACGTTCCGCCGCTGGGTCTGCGGATCTACATGAACCTGTCGTGGGGGCTGCTGGCGTCGCTCTATTTCCTGATGGTGGGATATGTGAGCAAGGATGCGCCGCGGCGGGCGATGAGTGCGCGGTTCTGGATGCTGATCTGCTTTGTGATGCCGGGCGGGATCGGTGCGGTGCTGTACTTCCTGCTGCGTGCGCCGCTGGTTTCGAAGTGCCCGGCGTGCGGGACGCATGTGCAGGGTGATTTTCACTTCTGTCCACAATGCAATTATCAGCTGACGGCGAGTTGCGGGAATTGCTTCAGGACGGTGCGGGGGACGGATCAGTACTGCACGCGTTGCGGGCATGAACTAGAGACGGACCAGATGCCAGCGCGGCTGAGGCTTCAGGGCGTAGGGACTAGGGACTAGAAAACGGAATCATCCCGTCGCGGCTTTTATTTTGATCTAGACTGACGCTCCAACAGTTCCCTTCACTGCAAATTCAGCTTTACTCAACGCAGGTTCAGCTTTACGCCGACTAATACTTCCACAAGAGACAGGATAATCAGGAGTGCCACAGGAACGGTCATGGCGCGGAGCGATTTGCTGTAAGGGATTTTTGCGACAGCGAGCATGGCGAGCGTGGGGCCGGCAGTGGGCGCGAGCAGGCATCCGATGAGAACGCTGGATTGATAGGCGAGCACGATGACCTGGCGGGACATGCCGAGCAAATGGCGGAGAGAAACGATTGATGGATTGGCTGCCCCGGGGCGGGTAGACTGTAGTTTGTGCCGTGGCTGCGCCTTCCGTTCCTCTCATGACAATATCCGCACTGATTATCGACGACGAACAATTGGCTCGCGACGAGCTTGCGTACCTGCTGGAGTCGGCGAAGGATGTGGACGTGGTGGCGCAGGGGGCAAACGGCATCGAGGCCGTGGAACTGATCGAAGAGCATCATCCGGACCTGGTTTTTCTGGATGTGCAGATGCCAGGGCTGGATGGGTTTGCGGTGATCCAGCGCGTAATGGATCGGCATCGCAAGCAGAAGGACGGCAGCAACGGATGGTCTCTGCCGCAGTTTGTATTTGCGACGGCATATGACCAGTACGCGGTGCGGGCCTTTGACGTGAACGCGGTGGATTATCTGCTGAAGCCGTTTGATCGCGGGCGGGTGGAGAAGGCGCTGGAGCGGGTGCGGGGGCGGATGACGAACGGCGCCGCTGCGGCGAATGGTAGCAGCGAGTCTCCGATCGAATCGCAGCTGGATGCGTTGCTGAGCTTGCTGAAGAGTCCGCAGGGTGCTGCGCGCACGGCACCGCCGGCGAAGTTGATTGTGCAGGCGGGAAGCAGGTTGCTGCTGGTGGACCAGGCTGATATCTGCTTTGCCGAGATTGAAGAAGGCGTGATTCGTGTGGTGACTCAGCAGTTCGAGGGACAGTCGAAGTGCCGGACGATTGAGGAGTTGCTCGATCAGCTGGAACCGGCGATGTTCTGGCGCGCGCATCGGAGCTTTGTGGCAAACATCAACCAGATCCGCGAAGTGGTGCCGTGGTTCAAGTCGACGTACCAGTTGCGCATGAATGACAAGAAGCAGACGGAGATTCCGGTGAGCCGGGCGCAGACGAAGCGGCTGCGGGAGTTGTTTAACCTTTAGCGGTGGAACTGGCTCAAGGGATGCGGAGCCAGGCGATGAACGCGAACGATCCCACAATGACAATTGAAACGAATGCACTGGCGCGGAGGATGGCGGCAGTGTGCCAGAGTGTGCCTGTGGGATCTGCGATGAGGTCCATGCGCGGGCGGAGAAGCTGAAAGAAGAGCAATTGCAGGTTCCTGCACTCGCTACGCTCGGTCGAAATGACACTCAAGCATGCGATCAGTCGTAGCGTTCGAAGATGATTTGTTTGCGGTGCCAGCCGTAGCTGGCTAATTTTTCGCGGACGCCGGCGACCATATTGTTTAGGCCGCAGATGTAGGAGTAGATGTCGAACTTCAATTCAGACGGAGGCACGGACGGATCGGGCGGAGGGGCGGGGAGCGTCTGGCCGAGGCGTGCGGCGCGCTCTTCAACGATGAGGGCTACGTGCTCCTGCACATAACCGCGAAGGCCTTTCCATGTATCGTCGGCGCGGCTGAGCGTGGGCAGGTAATGGAAGTTGTGCTTGCGTGCGGCGAGGGCTTCGAATTCTTCGCGGTAGTAGAGCTCGCTTTCATGGCGGGTTCCGTAAACCATCCAGATCTCTTTGCCTTCGCTGCGATCGATGCCGGCGTCAGGACCGGTTTCAGGGAAAAGCCATTGCGCGAAGCCGCGCATGGGAGCAATGCCGGTGCCGGTGGAGATAAAGATGGAATCCGTGATCGGCTGCTTGAGGATGAAGTGGCCGTGTGGCCCGTGAACCTGGACGGTGCCACCGGGAGGGAGTTCGGTGAGATCGGCGAGGTGGTTGGAAAAGAATCCCTGGGGCACGCGGTTGACGCACAACTCGAAGTGGTTGACGTTGGCGGCGGAGGCGATGGAGTAGGCGCGAGTTTGCTGCTTACCTGTGGGGTCAGGAGCAACGGCTGAGATGAATTGGCCGGAGATGAAGGGAAAAGATTCCAGACCGTCGAGAACGAAATCGAAGTGGTAACACTGGGCCGATTCAGAGATTAACGACTTGCTTGCCAGACGTGCCGTATAGGTTTCACGCGCCAAGGTGGATTCTCGCTTGCGAAAAGAAAATATGGCTTAAGGATAGCCAAATGCAGTATATCGCCCGGGATGCGCAGAGCCGGGCCGGCATTTTGCGTGCATAGATACGGAAGTTTATGGAATGAAACGACGGAGGCTGCGGTGGTTTTGTTCTATGCCAGCGCGTGCCAGCAGAGTTGGAGTCCCATGACGAATAGCCAGAGCGAGAGCGCGAGTCGCATGGTGCGGACGGGGATGCGGGAGGCTAGGCCAGTGCCAACGAGAGCGCCGAGAACGCCGCCTACGATCAGGTTGATCAGCAGTCCGGAATTGAGGCCGGCGCTGCTGAGGTGAAGCGTGCCACCGATCAGCGAGAGGCAGAGGCCGAAGGCGAGGTCTGTGCCAACGATGCGGCGGGTATCGAGCGGGGTGAGGCCGAGGAGAGCGAGAGTGCCGAGAGCCCCTGCGCCGGAAGAGGAGAAGCCGACTTCAGCGCCGATGGGGAGCATGACGAGGGCGAGCCACTTTGGGGAGTTGGTGCGCTGCGCGGGTTCGGCGGCGGGGCGAAAGTGACGGAAGATATGCCAAGCGGAAGACACGGCGATCATGATGCCGAGAGCGAGAAAGAGCCAGAGGTTGTTGGCGGTGTTGTGGGCGACGCGCTGGAAGATGAGTGAACCGATGGCAACGCCGGGAATTCCTGTGGTGAGGATGATTGCGAGGGTGCGCCACTCAACCTGTCGGCGCCATATCTGCACGGGAACGACAACGAGTTTAACGGCGGCGGAGTAGGCGAGGGCGGTGCCGACGGCCTCGGCAACGGGCACGTGCAGAAACAGGATGAGCAATGGCGCGATGAGCGTGCCGGCGCCGACGCCGGTGATGGCGATGAGCGTGGCGATTGCAAATCCTAAAAGCAGTTCCATGGCGATCTCCGGGGTCAGTGAGCCTGCAGGTGAATGCCGCACTCGAGCTTGCGGCCGGACCAACGGCCCGAGCGCGGGTCGCTTTCGTCGAAGGGCAGGCTGGTACATGGAGCGCAACCGATGGAGGTATAACCCTGTTCGTAGAGCGGGAGCAATGGGATCGAGTGCTGCTCGGCGTAATGCCAGACGTCGCGAGTGGTCCACTCTGCGAGGGGGCTGAGCTTGGCGAGAATTTTGCCGGTGGGCAGGGTGAAGAACTCGTGCCGCTGCAGGTTTGCTCGCGACTTGGACTGCTGGCGGCGCAGGCCGGTGACCCAGGTGGTGTAAGAGCCGAGGGCGCGGAAGAGCGGCTCGACCTTGCGCAGGCCGCAGCAGCGGTCGGGTGCGGTCTGATTGAGAATGCCGAATTGCGCCTCCTGATCGGCGACGGACTGCTCAGCCTCGACGTTGACGAGATTCAGGTTCCACTCGGAGGCAATGCGATCGCGATAGACGAGTGTTTCCGGGAAGTGATAGCCGGTCTCGAGGAAGATGACGGGGATCTGCGGCTGAAGCTGGAGCACCATGTGGAGCACGGCGACGTCTTCGGCCTGAAAGCTCGAGGAGATGCAGGCGCGATGCGCGTTCTGGAGGTGCTCGCGGAGGAAGATCGAGGCGGTGAGAGCGAGAGCGTCAGATGCCGAGGCCGTTGTCATTGTCGTCTTCTCCTGTTGGGGCTGAGGCGAGGCGGTGGATTTCGTTGAGAATCTCGTCGGGGCCGGCGTAGACGAGGTCAGAAGGCAGCTGAATGGGCTTGGCATCGGCCACGTCGGCCCGTGTGAATGTAATGGGCGTGGCTTCATTTGACTCAAGGATCACGAATGCGCCGAGGCGCGCAAAGGTGAGCAGCTGGGGTGAAACCGGGGCCCAGGTACGTAAGACGATGGCGCCTTCGGCGCGAAGGGATTGTTCGATCCGAGTGGCGTGACCGGAACGATAGCCGACGTTGAGCAACCCTATGGTTGCATGTGATCCGGTTGCGTTGAATGTGTCGTGGATTGCGCGGATCATGGCGGCGCCGGCAGTGGTGTTGTCTGTGGGATCGATGAGGATGAGGCTGCCGGTGGCGCGGCTATCGCGATAGAGATCAGCGATCAGAGGGCGGCTCGTTTCGATAACGATGTGGCCGATGTCGTTGAGGGATAGCTGAGAGGCTGAGTTTTCGGCGAGGTGTTCGACGTCGATTCGAGAGCGGAGTTCGGTGATCGTTGCGCGAAGGTTCTGGCTGGTGTGCTTGAGCATGTAGCTTGCGCCGGGACGAAGGGGCTTCGAATGCATCCAGACGACGGTGGCTTCAATGTGGCTGGTTTTGCGGGGCGGGGCGGCGATGGAGGTGATCATATCGCCGCGGCTGAGGTCGATTTCGTCTTCGAGAGTGAGGACTACGGATTGAGGGGCGCGGGCATGGGTCAGCTCGCCATCGTAAGTTGCAATTGTGCGGACGCGGGTGCGGCGGCCGGAGGGTAAGGCGAGGACTTCGTCGCCGGGATGGACTGAGCCGGCGGTGATCTGGCCCGCGAAGCCGCGGAAATCCTGATGGGGGCGGACGACGCGCTGGATGGGCATCCGAAAGGTTGCCTGTGTGCGCTCGATGGCAAGGGGGAGGGATTCAAGCAATTCGAGAATGCTGGGGCCGGTGTAGAACGGCATGCGTGTGCTGCGATGGACGACATTGTCGCCGTCGAGGGCGCTGACGGGAACAGGGATCAGCTGCGGGATTTCCAACTGACGCGCGAGGCCATGCAGGCTGTCGCTGTGACGATGGAAGACTTCTCCGGAGAAGTCGACCAGGTCCATTTTGTTGATGGCGGCGATAACGATGGGGATGCCGAGCAGGCCAGCGATGCAGGCATGGCGGCGGGTCTGGGCCAGGATGCCTTTTCGAGCGTCGACAAGGACGATGGCGACGTCGGCGGTGGAAGCGCCCGTTGCCATGTTGCGCGTGTACTGTTCGTGGCCGGGGGTGTCGGCGATGATGAATTTGCGTTTCGGTGTGGAGAAGTAGCGGTAGGCGACGTCGATGGTGATTCCCTGCTCGCGTTCGGCGCGAAGACCGTCGGTGAGTTGGGCGAAGTCGATGGCGGCGTTGTGGGTAACGGAGCGGATGTGATCGTCGTAGACGTTGTGCGAGTCGTAGAGCAGGCGGCCGATGAGGGTGGACTTGCCGTCGTCGACGCTGCCGGCGGTGGAGAAGCGGAGCAGGTCTTTGGCGAGTTCGGCTTCGAGGCGTTGCTCGATGGGTTCAAGAGCTGGATCGGATGGGAGAGCGAGGACTGGATTTGTTGCGAGGACTCCCTCAGGGGCTAAAGCCCCATTGATTCTTGGGTCCGTTAGGGCACGGCTAAAGCCGTGCCCTTTCAAAGCCGGAGCCGGGGCGGATATTCCTTGAGGTGCGTGTTGTTCTGCAGTGGCCATCAGAAATAGCCCTCGCGCTTTTTCATCTCCATCGAGCCGTCCTGATCGTGGTCGATGATGCGGTTGGCGCGCTCGGAATTGCGGACGGCCATTAATTCCTCGATGATCTTGGGCACGGTGTCGGCTTCGGAGCGGATGGCGCCGGTGCAGGGGCTGCAGCCGAGAGAGCGGAGGCGGCAGGTGACCCATTGCTCTTCTCCGGGAAGGCCCTGGATGAAGGGCTGTTCGAGAGGGATGAGCGAGTCAGCGCGCACGAGCATTTTTCGTGACTTAGCAAAGTAGAGCGGGACGATGGGGATTTTTTCGAGATGGATGTAGTGCCAGATGTCGAGCTCGGTCCAGTTGGAAAGCGGGAAGACGCGGATGCTTTCGCCCGGGCCGATGCGGCCGTTGAAGAGGCTCCATAGTTCGGGGCGCTGGTTTTTTGGATCCCACTGGCCGGCGGCGTCGCGGAAGGAGAAGATGCGTTCTTTGGCGCGAGATTTCTCTTCGTCGCGGCGCGCGCCACCGAAGGCTGCATCGAAGCCGTGGGCGCGGAGGCCATCGAGAAGAGCCTGGGTTTTGAGCAGTCCGCAGCAACGCTGGGTGCCGAGCTTGATGGGGTTGGCTCCGTCGGCGAGGGCTTCTTCGTT
This sequence comes from Occallatibacter sp., assembly GCF_035317045.1. Lineage (GTDB taxonomy): Bacteria > Acidobacteriota > Terriglobia > Terriglobales > Acidobacteriaceae > Telmatobacter. Next base: position 229,061 of record NZ_DATHHT010000040.1, on the reverse strand, counting down.
GCGCCAGACGATGAGTTTGAGGCCGAGTTCGGCGGTGTAGCGATCGCGAAATTCGAGCATCTCGCGGAATTTGTAGCCGGTATCGACATGGAGGAGCGGGAACGGGATCGGTGCGGGGTAGAAGGCCTTTTGCGCCAGGCGGAGCATGACGGAGGAATCTTTGCCGATGGAGTAGAGCATCACGGGGTTCTGGAACTCAGACGCGACCTCGCGGAAGATGTGGATGCTCTCGGCCTCAAGGATCTGGATGTGGCTGAGGCGCTCCTGTGAAACGGGCTCGTCGGCGAGCGGGGCCGGATCTGATTTGACCGGGTTGGATTTCTGAAGGATTGCGGTCGCTGTCATGCGTTTCCTTTGTTGTTTTAGGGGCAATAAAAAACCCGCGGCGGCGGGAAGGCTGCGGCGCGGGGTATGGGGAATTCCGGTGAGTCTGGTGGTGGCTTATCCCATAGTCCGGCGCGGCGCACAACAACATGCGCAACAAGCGACCGGCATGGAACAGAGACTCATTGGGACTACTATACGGGTGTCCCGGGAGCAGGTCAAACCAGAGGGGCTGTCTCTTGCCGGATTGGTGAGTCATTTCTGCCCCGATTGACGCTTACCTAGTAGAATCGAACTCCTCCCCACCGAGGTCGACATGCACGATATCAAGGTTTCGAAGTCCTTTGAAATCACACGCCGCGCCGTGGTACTTGTAGCTTTCGCTGCCGTGCTTTTGCCCATTGCAACCCGGGCGCAGACCACTTATCACGACCCCAAAGGCCGTTTTGATCTGCAGGTTCCGACCGGATGGAGCGCGGCACCCGACAGCGGAGCCGATCAGATTATCGTCCACCATGGAGCTGCACAGGCCATCATCGCGGTGATCCAGCAAAACAAGTCAAATTCGATGACCGCGAAGGAGTTTGTCGATTCGACTGTGATCGAGTTTAAGCAGCAATGCCCCACCACCCAAGAGCGACAAAGCGGCACAGTCACGCTGGCTGGCGCGCCGGGCATCTATACGATCGTCACGTGCAGCGACCCCAAATCGCCAGCCGTTGCCGAGGCCTCGGCAGTGCTTACGCCGAACTACTACATGGTCGGCTTCACCATGATCTCGCCGCTCAGTCAGTACTACGCAAATCTGCCAGTGCTCGACGGAATCCGCACCAGCCTTCACGTGACCGGAAACGACAGCACCCCAGCGGTATCGAAGGACGCGGACCCGCTGGGGGTGACGGAAGCCAAGAAGGCCTGTGCGGTTGGCGCGTTTACGCAGGAGGAGTGCGCGAGACAGATCGGCATTCAATACAGCAAGCAGACAGCCGGCGAAGACACAGCTGCAGCAGCAAAAGCCAACGTCTATCGCGATCCAAGCGGGAGATTTTCTTTTTCCATTCCTGAGGGCTGGACCGCGACCTCCGAAGGCGACAAAGGAATCAATGGCGTACAACTTCGGTCGGGTTCCAACTGGATCAACGTTATTCCGGTAGATCCGGCACCGAGCGCGAGTGAAGTTGTGCTCCGCTACGAAACCAACATGGCGGCGAAATCGAATAGCGGCCGCAAACCGCCCTTTGGGTCGACCGGACTTTTGCAGCTTTTCGGCCATGGCGTTGAGTTGACCTGGGACAATTTCAGCGCGAATGGTGCGGACGGCACCGCGAGAGACAGCTACATCGGTGGTGTCAGCGAGGTTTCGGGTACGGGGCAGAATCACCTGCTGCTGGTTGCGTCCATCGACGGGCAGCAGAAAGATGACGGCGGAAAAGCCTTTCTTACCGTCGGCCAGAGCATTCAATTCGGGGCGCATTAGTTCGCCTTGGCGACGCGAAACCGCTCTAGTGCGGAAGCTGCTGCCGTTCTGGAGCTTCCGGCGTCAGCAGGACAGCCATGCGTTTGTCGCCAGAGTCCGGATGGGATTTCGCGGATGATTTGGCGATGGAGCCGGGATGTGGCGATGGTGTTTTGATTCCGGTTTCGGGCAACGCATAGGTCAGCGCCATGGCGGCCCAGTTTGTGCCTGCGGCAGATATCCATTGATTGGGTCCGTGGGGGAAGCCGGCGTCGAACCATGGCTGGAATCCGAGAGCGCGGGTCTGCACGTACCAGGAACCGTCTTCCTGCTGGTTGCCCAAGAGCCACTTGACGCCATGCTGGTAGGCAGGACTGGAAGCAGAAACACCAGCGAGATGGAGCGCCACCAGGCTTTTGCCGGTGGCATATGCGGTGCTCTGCATGGTGGGTAGATCCGACCATCCGCCATCAGGGTGTTGCGCGGCAAGCAGTTCTTTCACGGCCTGTTGCATTGCTGCTTTGTTTGTTCCCGCCCAGGCAAGGCCGGCAACGCGCCAGCTGCGGTCTTCGTTGTTGTAGGAGCGCGCATTGGCAATCCAGTTTGCGGCGAGGCGAATCGACTTGCGGTATTCCTCTGCGTTGGCTTTAGGTGTGTAGAGCTGCAGGGCGTGCATGGCTCGCGCGGTCTGACCGACGTAGTCGAGACAAATGGGTGGGCGGGCATCGGCATGCTGCGCGGGCCATTCACCATTTGAGTGCTGGCGTTGAAGGATGTAGAGAGCGGCCGTGTCGGTATTGAGGTCGGGCTTGTAGCCTTCAGCAGCGAGTCCCATCAACTGGTAGGCGAGGACGCCCTCGCTGAAGGTGTCCTCCGTGGGAACGATGAACCCCTGGTGCATGCGATCACGGATTTTGGCAAGCACCTCCCCATTGGCTTTTACCTGCGAAGCGTCGGTTTTTTCGTCGATCTGGAAGCCATGCTTGCGAGAAAGGCCCATGGTCATAGCGGTGAGGCTGTTGTCGTGGCAGGAGACGCAGCCGGAGTTGGTGATGAAGTTGACATCGGCGCGTTGCAGGTGGGGAATGGTGTCCTGGACAGCGCGCTGAATGGTGTTGTCGCGACGCATGCGGAGAGAAACGGGCGTGTACGGAGCCGGTTTCGCGCCGGCTTTCAGGAGCAGCTTGACGACGGGCGTATCTCCGTTATGGCGGGCGATATCGAGTGGCGTGAGGCCTTCATCGCCGGTTTTTGCATGCTTGTCGATGGCGTTGACGTCGGCGCCGCGATCGATGAGGAGTTGCACAGTCTCGACGGGAAGCATATCTGAGACTGCGGCATACATGATCGGCGTGCGGCCGAGCGGGTCGTAGCCATTGGCGTCGGCACCGCGATCGAGCAAGGTGCGGACGTCGCGCAGATCGGCTAGGACGACGGTGTCATCGAGTGAAGCGGTGAGAACGTTCTTGTCGTCGATCTGCTTGAGGATGCGAGCGACGCAGCTGGAGCAATGAGCGGTGATGGCCATGGTGAGGCCTGTTTCGCCGGCCATTTTGGCGTCGGCCCCGTGATCGAGGAGCAGGCCGACGACCTGAGGATCGCCTAAGGTAAGGGCTTCGATGAGCGGGGAAGACTCATTCTCGGGACGGTAATTGGGGTTGGTTTTGGCGCCGTGATCGAGGAGGAGCTTGACGATGGGCGCGCCGCCAGGACGACGAGCGGCGATCATGAGCGGGGTGCGCATGTCGTCAGACCGGGCATTTGAATCCGCGCCGTGATCGAGCAGGAGGCGGGTTTTCTCAAGATTGGTGGCAGCCCACATCAAGGCGGTTGCGTTGGCGTCGTTGTGTTTGTTGGGGTCGGCGCCCATCTTCAAAAGACGCGCCAATGTTGGCACATTGGTGTAGAGCACGGCGTACATGAACGGCGTGGAGCCTTCGGGTCCGCGGCCGTTGAGCAGCGCTGGATCGGCGGTGGCGGCTTTGAGGAATGAGGGCAGGTCGGCAGCGCGGAGGGCATCGACCATGGCGATCGCTTTGGGATCGAAGGGTGGCAGATCTACTTCGTTGGCGAGGGCGTCAGGCCATTCGGCTCCCTGATCGATCCAGGATTTGACGGTGGCAATCTGTTCGGGGCGAAGCGCGCCGGTGGGAGGCATCTGTGCGCCGTATTCCCCGATCAGGCGGTAATAGACAAAGCTGTTGCTGCTGCTTCCGGGCACGACGCGGCGCGAGAACGACTTCATCACGGAGCTTCGACGATCGAGCCTCATGCCTGCACGCTGCTTGGCGGGGCCATGACAATCGCCGCATTGCTCGCGGAAGATGGGCAGAACATCGCGGCCGAAGTCGACCTTGGCGGGAGTTGATGTCTGGGCAGACGAAATGCCTGTGACAATGGCTAAGCAGAGAGAAAGTGATGCGAGTCCCGAACGTGTCACGGTGGCCTCCACCTGAATTGCTTATTGGGCTTCCTTACGGACCTCTCCTAAAAGTGATTTCAGAAGGCCGGGCGTGTCTCATTTTTTGAAGGAAGGTCCCGCTGCTTGCTCAGATTTCATTTGCGCTGAAACGAAGGGGGGCCGGGAAAGGCGCAGACGTTCTAAGTCACGTCGAATGCTAACCGTGAGTCGACTCGAAGTAAAGGAATATCTCCAAAGCAGGCATTTACTTACATACCGCTGCCCATTTGGCACGAGGAGAAGAAACAGAACTGCGACCTTTTAGTTCTCGGAAGGATCTTGGATGTGATCGATGACGAAGACACTGACGGGAGCTGTAGTGAAGATCAAAGCGCCGATTGTGGCGAGACAGAGCCGGATTCCTGCGGAGGCCCGATTCTCAGTGAAGTGACATATCCGGATTACATCAGCAGAGTTTGTCGGCGGCTGCGGCGAGATCGAAATCCTTTTGCGAGATGCCGCCGGCGTCGTGGGTGACGAGGGCGAGGCGCACCTTGTTGTAGCGGATGTCGATGTCGGGGTGGTGGCCGGCGTTCTCGGCAACGTCACCGACCTTGTTGACGAAGGCGAGAGAGGCGCGGAAGTCCTTGAAGAGGAAGGTGCGGACGAGCTCGCCTGATTCGATCTGCCAGTCTGGGACGGCGACGAGGCGGGATTTTATTTCGGAGTCGGATAAAGGCGGCATGAGAATCCTCCTGGGGGGAATCGGTCCGGCGAGGCAGCAGGCGGACCCAAGCACTCACTATAAGTTGGGATGCGGGAGTGCAGTTGAAATTTGTGCGCTGGCTATGGTAACTAATCGTTTAGTTGTTACGTCCAACAAGAAGTAAGGCTGGATCATGGCTGTAGCCGATCGAATGGAATCAATGAGTTAAGGATGCCTCCGAAGAAATCAAACACGTTAACCGAAGCCGAGTTGAGACTGATGAAGATTCTATGGCGGCGCGGCGAGTCGGCGGTCAACGATCTTGTTGCGGCGATGCCGGATGACGAACCGCTGGCGTACAACTCGGTGCTGACGACGATCCGGATCCTGGAGCAGAAGGGTTACGTGGAGCATCGGCAGGAGGGGCGCGCGTTTGTCTACTGGCCGGTGGTGCTGGAGAACGAAGCAGGCCGCAGCGAAGTGAAGCACGTTCTGAGCAGATTTTTTGGAAATTCGCGGGAGCAGTTGTTGTTATCACTGTTGGATGATGGCAAGATTTCGCGGGAAGAACTGGAACGGTTGAAGGCGGCGATTCGTAATGCAACACCCGATGAGGTCAACGACGTCTAGATGATGCACCTGGCGACACAGATCGGCGATCTCGGAATGGCCGCTCAGGTTGTGTGGGAGCGGCTTGCTTCGGGGTTTGAACCTGCTGCGACTACGCTGGTGACTTCAATCTGGCAGGGAGCTGTCATTGTTTGCGGGCTGGAGATTGCGTTGAGGCTGATGCCGCGCATTTCTGCCGCACATCGCTTTGCGGTATGGGCGGCGGGGTTTGTGATCGCTATGGGACTGCCGTGGTTGCCGCAATTGCATTTCGGTACGAGCGGAGCGGTATCTGGCGCGGCGGGAGTGGCGGGGAGCGCTACGGCGCCGCTGTTACAGCTGGATGCGCGTTGGGTGTTTGCCATTGCGGTGCTCTGGGTTGGAGTATCGGCGGTTCGCGGGGCACGTTTGGCGCTGCACTCAATTCGGCTAAGGTGGTTGTGGAAGGCCGCTCAGCCAGTTGAGGTGAGTGAGGCGCTCGCAGCGGCGATCGAGGATGTGCGCGGCGGGCGGGTGGCAATTTGCACGACGGAGACGCTGGACCGGCCGAGCGTGATCGGGTTCCTGTCGCCGCGGATTTTGATTCCCGCATGGCTGATGGCACGGTTGACGCCCGACGAGCTGGAGCAGATCGTTTTGCACGAAGCGGAGCACCTGCGGCGGCGCGATGACTGGACGAACCTTGCGCAGAAGCTGGCGCTTGTTTTGTTTCCGCTGAATCCCGCACTCGTGTGGATGGAGCATCGACTGTGCCGTGAGCGGGAGATGGCGTGCGACGAGGGCGTGGTACGGATTACGAATGCGCCGCGAGCGTATGCAGCATGCCTGGCGAGCCTGGCAGAGCGTGGACTGGAGCGGCGGGCTGAAGCGCTGTCGCTGGGTGCGTGGCAGAGACGGCCGGAACTGGTGCACCGGGTGCACGGAATTCTCTGGCGGAAACGCAGCCTGAGCACGGCCGCAGCGGCCGCGCTGCTGGGCACGGTGGGATGCGCGTTGGTGGCCGGATCGGTCGAGATGGCGAGGTGTCCGCAACTGGTGGCGTTTGTGCCGGAACAGAAGAACCTGGCCATGACGCCGGCGAGACAACGCGAGATGTCCGCGATGCTGGCGCGTGAGAACGCCGAAGCGAAGATGACGCTGCCGCCGGGGTTCCGCACGGAAACGGCCAAGGCAGTGATGCCGGAGATTAACCGCACGCTCCCGGTGAAGCCGGCGAACCATGCGGCCCGGAAAAGCCCGGCGGTGAACACCCATGCAATGGAAAGTGCGCGGCAGATCGAGAAGGCTGATGCGGCCGGCGATCGCGTGAATGCGGGAGCAGAGCAGCAGTGGGTTGTATTAGCTGCATGGGAAGAAGTACGGACGGTAAGCCGCACCTCAAATAGCGTGTCGGACTATGACGCGAGCTCCGCTATGACTGCCGACGATGGAGCGACAGCGAATCAGCAGTCGGACAATGGCAAAACGGTTGGAACTGCAACCAACGGGTTGCAAAATCAGAAGAGCAGCAGCTACACGGTGACGCGGCTAATTTTGAGAGTAATTCCTGCGAATGCAAAGTCAACTCAGCCGGAGAATGGGGTAGTGCGCGGCGGCTGGTTCGTGATTCAACTGTAAGTTCAAACTCAAAACATCAAGGTGAGGGAATATGTCAGCAACAACTAATTCATTAGTGGCAAGAGTGAGAAAGTTTGGCGCACCGGTCGGGGCGGCTGCCGCGGTGCTCCTGGGCTTTTCGTTTCTGATTGGGCATTGTGTTGCGCATGCGGCGGCCAATGGGGCGACTTTGAACGGCGGCGCTCCGATGGATGACAGTAGCGTGTCGTCGCTCGTGGCTCTGGATAACGCCGTGGAAGCGGTTGCGGCGCGGGTAACGCCGGCGGTGGTGAATGTGTCGGTAACGGCGCGTGTATCCGCGCAGGAAGCTGACGGCGATGACGACGGGCAGGATTCGGGCGGCGGTCATATTCCGCAGAACGCGATTCCGCCGGAGCTCCGCAGGTTCTTCGGTCCGTCTGAAGGCGGGCAGGCGCAGCCGCAGATCGAGCACGGAATTGGCAGCGGCATCATCATTTCGCCGGACGGTTTCATCGTGACCAACAATCATGTGGTGAACGGAGCGACGCAGGTTCGCGTGACACTGAATGACCGGCGCGTGTTTCCGGCGAAGGTGGTTGGCGTGGACAAGCTAAACGATCTCGCGGTGATCAAAATCAACGCGAACAACCTGACGACGGTGGCATGGGGCGACTCGACCAAACTGCGTCCGGGACAGACGGTGCTCGCATTCGGGAGCCCGTTTGGATACTTCCAGTTCTCAGTCACGCGCGGCATCGTGAGCGCACTCAATCGACCGAATCCGTACTCGGACGATGCGCGGAAGCCGGGCGATTTTATTCAGACAGACGCGGCAATCAATCAGGGCAACTCGGGCGGACCGCTGGTGGACGCGCGTGGAGAGCTTGTCGGCATCAACACGTTCATCATCACGAATAACGGATCGTTTGCGGGAGCCGGATTTGCGATTCCCTCGCAGATCGTGCGGGCTTCAGCGGAGGCGATCATCAAGGACGGAACGGTTCACCACGGCTATCTCGGCATCAGCATGAACGATGTGACGCCGGACAATTCAACCTTCTTCAACCTGCCGGATGCGACGGGCGCAATCGTAAGCCAGGTGACGCCTGACTCGCCGGCTAGCCGCGCGGGATTGAAGAGCGGCGACGTGCTGCGTGAATTGAACGGCAGCAAGATCAGGAATGGCGGCCAGTTGCAGGTTGTGGTGAGCCAGACTGCGCCGGGTACCGATATCAAGCTGGGCATTCTGCGCGATGGAAAGCCGGAAACCCTGAGCCTCAAAGTCGGCGAGTACAAGGGCGAGAAACAGGTCGCGGAGAACGAAGGCGATGGATCACACCAGCGCGGAAAGCTTGGGCTGGGTGTAGGCGATCTGACGCCGGATATGCGCCAGCAGTTGAATATTCCGTCGCAGGTAAAGGGCGCGGCGATCGAGAGCGTTCGGCCTGCAAGCCCGGCGGAAGATGCAGGGCTGCAACCTGGAGACGTGATCCAGGAAGTGAATCGCAAGCCAGTTCAGAATTCGCAGGAGTTTGCAGATGACGTGCACGCTGTTCCGGCAGGCAAGGACATCCTGCTGCTGGTGTGGTCGCACGGCGGCGCAAGCTACCGCGTGGTGCACGCGGCGCAGGGCGAACAGAACGGCGACTAAGTAACGCGTTGTAAGCAAGACTGACGGCCGCCGCATCTCCTCGAAGTGCGGCGGCCCTTTTTGCTTGTGGATGATCTGCGGTGGAGAGTCAGGAAACGAACGGAGGCGCGGCTTGCGGATAAGTGCGTCAGGCTCCGTGCTTCAGGATGGCCGCCGGGATGTGCGCGAGAGAAAGCACCTTGTGCACACCGTCGAGCTTGATGGCTTCCTTGGGCATGCCAAAGACGACGGAGCTGGCTTCATCCTGCGCGATATTGAATGACCCGGCGTGCTTCATCTCGAGCATGCCGCGCGCGCCATCGTCGCCCATGCCGGTGAGGATGACGCCGACGGCATTGGGGCCGGCGTAGCGAGCCGCGGAACGAAACAGCACATCGACGGAAGGACGATGGCGACACACGAGCGGACCATCCTTGATCTCGACAAAATAGCGTGCGCCGCTGCGGCGGAGCAGCATGTGATGATTGCCGGGAGCAATGAGAGCACGGCCGCGCAGCACGGTGTCATTGGTCTCTGCCTCTTTGACGGTGATGGCGCAGAGAGTGTCGAGCCGGTTGGCGAATGCGTGCGTGAAAAGTTCAGGCATGTGCTGCACTATAACGATGCCGGGAGCGTCTGGCGGGAGCGTTTCGAGCAGCGACTTCAAAGCTTCTGTGCCTCCGGTGGAGGCGCCTACGACGATTACCTTCTCTGTGGTTTCCGCCATGGCGTGCGTGGCCTGCGGGAGGATGACGTCGGCGGTGAGCTTGGGCTCGACGGTGCGCTCGATGCGCGGCTGGGTGAGACGGGCGTGCGCTGCGGCTTTAACAACATCGCAGATGGATGTGCGCGAGTCTTCGAGATATTGCCGCGTTCCGAGGCGCGGCTTGGTGATGATGTCGACGGCGCCGTAGTCGAGCGCGCGCAACGTGCTTTGCGCACCTTGATCGGCGAGGCTTGAGCAGATGACGACGGGGACTGGATGCTGCGTCATGATGGTCTTGAGAAAGGTGAGGCCATCCATCCGGGGCATCTCGATGTCGAGTGTGATGACATCGGGGACTTCCTCAGCGATGCGTTCGGCAGCGACGAAGGGATCGGAGGCGGTGCCCATGACTTCGATTTCGGGGTCGGCGGCCAGCAGGTTGCTGAGTGCCTGACGCACAACCGCTGAATCATCCACAATCAGTACCCGGATCTTTCTGGCTGTCATCGCTTCCCTCGCTCCTTCTACGTCCGCGCCAGAGTTTGCGGATCCATGCGGGCTAATGGACGCAACAGAACCTCTCCGGTGGCGGTGTTGAATTCGATGAAGATGCCGCAGCTTCCGCCTAAGCGTGATGCAAGCACCGTGAATCCCTCGTCGCCGAGAACGCGCAGGGCGGTTTCTGCATTCATCGCACCCACGGTCGCAGTCTTGCGCGATGAGGCCAGAACGTCGGCGCCGCCGAAAAGCTTTACTTCCACTTCTTCACGCCGGGCACCGAGAGCGTCGAACTCATGCGCCAGTTCACGGATCACGTAGTCCACGTAGCGCCGGGCGTTGACCGGGTCTGACCGCACCGGGGGCCTTGACGCATGTGTTGGGAGCATGGGATGGCACAGGGCTGAGGCATCGAGGCGCGGCACGCGAAAGGTAATCCCGACGCAGGAGCCCAGGACCGTCTTCAAGACGGAAGGGCCGGAGACGAGGCGCGATTCTCCCGGTTGAAGATAGAACTCTGGCAGTTCAGCCACAGTTGTGGGCATGGGCTTTCCGATACAGTGCCGGAGCCACCGGCACGACCGGCAGATCCATATCGTGCAGTGTCTCCGAGTGGCCTACGAACAGGTAGCCCGAGGGTGTGAGGTTGTGCACCAGTTTGCGCAGGATGCTCTCTTGCGTGGCGCGATCGAAGTAGATGAGAACGTTGCGGCAGAAGATGGCGTCGACTCTTTCCGCGAGTGCGTAGTCGGCGTCCATGAAGTTAAGACGGCGGAACTCGACGAGACTGCGTAAGTCTGGCACGACGCGGACACGTTTTGAATCGTGGCTGCGCATGAGGTACTTGCGTTTCAGCGCGAGTGGAACTGGCGTGACACATTCCGATGAGTAGATGGCGAGCTGCGCCTTCTCGAGGACCGTTGTGGAGATGTCGGTGGCCAGGATGCGAAAGCGAAACCCGGGATGCGACTCGGCAAATTCGCTGAGCACCATAGCCATGGTGTAAGGCTCCTCGCCGCTGGAGCAGCCCGCACTCCATGCGCAGAAGGGACGGCCGTTCAAGGCCAATTCCGGCAGCGCTCGCTGCGTCAGGTAATCGAAGTGAGCCGGTTCGCGAAAGAAGTCGGTCTTGTTGGTGGTGATTACGTCAATGAGAAAGACGAGTTCCTCTCGCACACCCCGGCGCTCGAAGACGAACTCGCAATAGCTGGCGTAAGTTGCCATGCTCAAGGCCCGCAAGCGCCGCTTGAGGCGGACCTCGACCATGGTTTTCTTCTCCGGACTCAGGCAGATGCCGGTCTCGGCGTAGATGAGCTCGCGCAGCCTCGCAAAATCACGGGCGGAAAGCCCATCTTCGTGGACGGCATGAGCCTCAGTCACAGTCTTCTCCCTCACGCGGCAACTGCTTCGGGTAACGGCTTTTCCTGGCCGTGGAAGGATGCGAGTTCGCCGGCCGAGAATACGCGGTCGATGTCCAGGATCATGATGAAGTTGTTTTCGCGCTTGCCCATACCCTTGATGAAGTCGACGCGAATCTGCGTGCCGATGCGTGGCGCGGGCTGAATCTGTTCGGGCTCAAGATCGATTACTTCCTCGACGGAATCGGCAAGCGCGCCAATAACGGTTGGCTCGTCGTCGAGCATCACTTCAACGACGACAATGCAGGTATTGCGCGTGCTGACAGTCTTTGTCATCTCAAAACACAACCTTAGATCGACGACCGGGACCACGCTGCCGCGCAGATTGATAACGCCCGCCATGAACTCAGGCGTGCGCGGGATTTGTGTAATTGCGGTTAGATCCAGAACCTCTCTCACCTTGGCCACGTCGGTGGCGAATATCTCGTTGCCGAGCTTGAAGGTCAGGTACTGGCGCGTTTCCGTGATTTCGTTCACGCTCATGAATGCTCTTCCTTTCTCGTGTGGCGTGTGAATTCCGGGTGCGCCGCGTAAACCACCGCGGCGCCCCGCGCCTTTAGTACCGCTCAAACTCACCGTCAAGATCGTCCTGCCGGTCTTTCATGCGCAGCGATACACCTTGTTTGGAAGCAGGCGCAGGCCCATGTCCGTGCGCTTTCGGATTCGGCTGCGCAACCGTGGGACGCGGCGTGGCGGCTTTCATCCCGGGCTTGTGAGTTGGAGCATCGCCTTCATCACCGGTGTGGAAGAACGAGAGAGCGCTGACTAGTTGTTCAGACTGCCCGGTCAGTTCCTCGGTCGTGGAAGCCATCTCTTCGGCTGCCGAGGCGTTCTGCTGGATCACCTGCTCCAGTTGCTGCAGCGCCTTGTTGATCTGCTCGGAACCCGTATCCTGCTCTTTGCTGGCAGCCGAGATCTCCTGCACCAGCTCGGCGGTGCGTTGAATATCGGGAACGAGTTTTTCGAGCATTTCGCCCGATTTTTCGCTGACTCGCAGCGTGGTGGTGGAAAGCTGGTTGATTTCGCCGGCTGCTTTCTGGCTGCGCTCGGCGAGTTTGCGGACTTCGGCGGCCACCACGGCAAAACCCTTGCCATGCTCACCGGCGCGAGCCGCTTCGATGGCAGCGTTGAGCGCAAGCAGGTTGGTCTGGCGGGCGATCTCTTCAATGATGGAGATCTTGTTGGCGATCTCCTTCATTGCGGCCACAGCTTCGAGCACGCTCTTGCCACTCTCCTGCGCATCCTTGGCACTCTTGTTGGCAATCTTGTCTGTTTGCTGCGCATTGTCAGCATTCTGCTTGATGTTGGAAACCATCTCCTCCATGGAGGAAGAGGCTTCTTCAGCAGCAGCCGCCTGGGAGCTTGCGCCCTTGGACACCTGCACGGATGCGGTCGAAATGGATTGGCTGGCGGCCGCGACTTCGCCCGCTATGGAACGGATGTCGGAGACTGTACGCGTCAGTCCGCCGACCATGGCGACGAGCGCCTGCATCAGCTTATCCTCGGCGGAACGCTCTTTCAGCGTGATGGTGAGGTTGCCGCCGGCGATCTGTTCGGCGGCCCCCGTGATCTCGTTCATCGCGCCGATCAGCGAGTTCAGGTTATTTTTGATCAGGTTGAAATCCCCGTTGTAGGTGTCGGTGATTGGCGGCGGATTGTCTCCCTTGCTGATCCGTTCGACGTACTTGGCGGAGACAGTGAGCGGTCCGACAACGGCGTCGAGCAAGTCGTTTACGCCCTGCACGATCTTGCGGTAGTCGCCCTGGTGCCTGGCGGCGTCGGCGCGGGTTGCCAGTTTGCCGTCCAACGCGGCTTGTACCAGCATGACTCCGTCGGCAACCATCCCATTGACGGCGTCCACGCAGGAGTTGAGGTTGTTCTTGATCAGGTTGAAATCACCGTGGTAGGTATCGGTGATCTTGGCGGGAATGTCGCCCCTGCTGATGCGATCCACGTAGTTGGCGGAAACGTTCAGCGGCGTGATTACCGCATCGAGAATGCTGTTGACCCCACGCACGATCTCGGCGTATGCGCCTTGAAACTGTTCCGGCTTGCCGCGTTCGGAGAGGCGCCCTTCCTTGGAAGCGTCGGTGAGGCTAACGAGTTCTTTTTGCAGGCTCTGCACGACGATGGCCACGTTGTTCACGGCCAGCTTCATCTTTTCGTGATCGCCCTTATAAGTCTGCGCAATCAGCTCGTCGATTTTGCCGGACGAAATCCCCGCCAGAATGCGGTTGCCTTCGCCGATGGGCAGGAGAATCGCGTCCAGCATGGTGTTGGTGCCGCGCACGATCTCCGCGTACGCGCCCTGAAAGTTTTCCGGCTTGCCGCGTTCGGAGAGTTGTCCCTCGTTTGATGCCACGGCGAGACGCCCCATCTCCTTTTGCAGGCCCTGGAGCGAAAGCGCCACGTTGTTCACAGCAACTTTCATCTTTTCGTGGTCGCCCTTGTAGGTCTGAGCGATCCCTTCATCGATCTTGCCCCCTGAAATCTGCGCCAGAATGCGGTTGCCTTCACCGATCGGCAGAAGGATGGCGTCCAGCATTTCGTTGACACCCTGGATCAGCTCGCGGTCCGGGCCATTGAAGAGGGTCGCGCGCCCTCTCTCGGTCAGGCGCCCTTCCTTGGAGGCATCGACCAGGCGCATGATTTCGTTTAGCAAGGCGTCGCGGTCGTGTTGCGGAGCGACGTGCTTGCCGTTCTTCGCTTGACCGTCACTTGCGCTGTGCGGTTTGCGGGATTCGCTTACCAGTGTTGTTGACATCTCTGTGTTCCCTTCTCTCTGCCCTTGGCAGCCGTCATTGCGATCGGCGACCAGTGCAACATTTCTGAATCGTTTCCGTTCGTTGAGATTGCGCGTTCGCGACGCAAACCATCACTTTCTGCAATTGCCTTCCTGCAAGACCTTCTCGGACAAGGGCGGATGCCCGCGTGGCCGGATGGCATGGATGCACTCCAGCACAAGACGGTTGGGATCGAGGATGAGCGCCACGGTGCCGTTGCCCAGGATCGTGGCGCCCGAAACTGTCTGCACGTGGCGATAGACGCGGCCCAGGGATTTGATCATGGTCTGGCAGTTCCCAAGTACGCGATCGAAGACGAGTCCGTAGCGCCCATCTTCGGTTTCGACCAGCATGACCTGTTCAAACGCGGGCAGCGGCGCGGTTAGGTTGAAATGCTCGCGCAAGCGGATGTACGGCACGGCGTCGCCACGCACGCTGATGAGGCGCTGGCCGTGGGCACTGTCGATCTGGTTGCGCGACATTTCGATGCATTCCAGCGTCGTGGCGAGCGGAAGCACAAAGTACGCGTCGCCGACGGTGACCAGCAATCCATCGATGATGGCCAGCGTAAGCGGCAGGCGCAGCGTGACGGTGGTTCCCTTTCCAGCCTGACTGGCAACATCGATGCTTCCCCTGAGCTTGTCGATATTGCGGCGCACGACGTCCATGCCGACGCCGCGACCGGAGACATCGGTCACCTGTTTTGAGGTGGAAAAACCAGGCTGGAAGATCAAGGCGTTCAGTTCGGACTCGTTGAGCTGATCATCGGGATCGATCAATCCTCGTTCGACGGCGCGCGCGCGGACCGCATCGGCATCGATTCCGCGGCCGTCGTCGGAGACGCTGATGAGAACGCGGGCGCCGGAGTAGCGCGCGGCGAGATGAATAGTGCCGAGTGCAGGCTTGCCGCTGGCAATGCGATCTTCCGGCGAGCCGATGCCATGATCCATGCTGTTACGGATAAGGTGCATGAGCGGGTCGCTGAGCTGATCGATCACGGTCTTGTCGAGCTCTGTGTCCGCTCCCTCGATTGTGAGTTCAACATCTTTGCCCAGATCACCCGCCAGGTCGTGCACCAGGCGGCGAAACTTCTCGAAGGTGCTCCGTATCGGCATCATGCGCACGTTCATCGAGGTTTCGCGCAAGGCCGATGCCAGGCGATCGACTTCTTCGGCGACCGCGCTTATCTCGGGATCGTCGCGCCGCGCGGCGAGCTCGCCTAGGCGGGCCTGCACAGTGACAAGCTCGCCAACAAGATTCACAAACTGATCGAGCTTTGCCGCGGCCACGCGAATGCTGCTGGCGGAATCGGGCGCATCGTAGTGGCGGCGCCCCCCGCACTTATCGCGTTTCACCTGCAGCGCAAGCGCGGTCAGGTCCGATTCAACGGCGGTTTTCTCGTGAGGTTCAATCGATAGTTCGCAGCAATCTTCGACGAAGATGAAAACGTCACGGATTGCGTCGAGGCTTGTCGGCGCGCGCAACATACAGTCCCAGGCGATGTAACAGCGCTCGGGGTCGAGCTCGGGAAGAGGAGGAAGGGACGCGATGCTGCACGTCGATTCGAGTTCTCCCATCTCTGCCAGCTCACGCACCAATTGCAGCGGATCACTGCCGCGGCGCATTAGCTCGGGACCGGGAGCGAAATGAATTTTCCAGGCGCGAGTCTCAGGGCAGGCTGTCGCCATGGCGGGCTCTACGAGGGAAGCAACTGAGGTTTCCATGAGCAGCTCGCTCGGCGCGGCGATCATGCTTCGCAGGCGTTCAAGCAAACGCTCGCGACCGGCAACATCTCCCTGCTGAGAATCTTCGAGCAGAACCCGGATGTGATCGAGGGCCGTCAGGGTCAGATCGACGAGATCGGCCGTTACCGCGAGCCGGCCGCTGCGCACCTCATCAAACGCATTTTCAAGGTTGTGCGTGAAACCGGCGAGGTCGTCGAAACCGAACATGGCGCCCGATCCCTTGATGGTGTGCAGCGAACGAAAGGCACGACCCACAAGTTCCACGTCATCGCGGCGCTCGTTCAGCTCAAGCAGCGTGGCTTCGAGATCGAGCAAAATCTCGTTCGCCTCTTCGCGGAAGGCCTGGCGGAATTGATCAGCTCCGGCTGGTGTGGACACTGCCTGCCTCCTCTTCTGACCGGACCAGCAGGGATGCCATCAGCGGATAGATCCCCGTCGCGGAGAGCGATTTGTCGACTGCTTCGCTTAGTGGACCTTCGAGGATGAGGTCAGAGCCAGCCGACTTTGCGTGAAAAACGGCAGCCCACAGCAGTTGCGCGATCGTCACATCGATGGCAGAGACGGCGGCAACCTGTATGCAGACTCGTTGCGACGACGGGATGGCATCCATCAGCGCGCACTTCAGCTCCGCTGCCTGCGCGATGTCGAGGGCGTCCGCCAGCCTGATGTACCGAATGCCTTCACGGGTGTCAACGTCGACGGCCATGTTGCCTTTCGATTCCGGAGTCCTTGTCGCCCCTGATCAGCGCGCTTTGCACTGGAAGCCCGGGAGACAGATCGCCGTACGAGTCATCCATCGGCTTCGACAGGCAAAGGATGAGCCATCGGCAGCGCTTGTTTGATTGGATTTGCCTAAGGGTGGAATGCCGTCGGATTCGGGAATCCAGTGGACGGAATTGGGAATCTCTTTTTTGAAAACTGGAAGGCAGGAACTATGTGCCAGGCTGGTGCGCGCATTCACAGAAGGCTCGAGCTGCAATTCCGCGTTTCCGTATGCCCGGCGCCCGTCTGCTAGCGCACCAGCTTGTGGACTACTGCCAGCAATTGCTCGCCTTTAAAGGGCTTTACGATCCAACCGGTAGCCCCGGCCTTGCGTCCAGCGTCTTTCTTTTCCGGCTGTGATTCGGTGGTCAGCATGAGGATGGGCGTAAACGCGTATCCCTGGAGCGCACGCACTGCTGCAATCATCTGGATGCCGTCGAGGTTGGGCATATTGAGGTCGGTGATGATCATGTCGAACTTCGACTGCGTGGCCTTGGTGAGCGCATCGCGCCCATCGCAGGCCTCACCCACTTCGTAGCCGTCTTTGCGCAAGGTGAATGCTACCATTTGGCGCACGCTCGCAGAATCATCGACACTCAGAATTCTCTTCATCAAAGAAACCCTCCTTGACTGCGTCGCTGAAGGCGACTGGCTCACTGTCAGAACAATTCAACTTCATTGGGCGTTGTCGCGGCTCCTTCCACCGGCATTGCTTCGCCAAAGAGCGCAGCGCGCAGGATGCGCCGCTCCAACTCGCTCGTGTAAGCAGCGGCGCATTCAGATTCGATCTGCTTCCAGTCGCTTTCGCTCAAACTTGTCGCAGAAATTGGGGTGAGTTCATTTGCGTGTTCGATTTCGTTGCGCGCCTCTGACAGCATGGTGACAGACTGCATGAGCCGTACTGCGATGCAGGCGAGCATTGTGATTTGGTTGTGGATGACCGCCACCGCGCCCTCAATCTTTTCGCCGTTAGAATTGGCAATTACGGCGGCGTGGCTAAGTGCTCGAAGGCCGGCCTGGCTCTGCTTTCGTGTGTTACGAAGACCTTCCATGCTGGCGCGGGCCATGGTCCGATGCGCTTCTTCGGCACGCGCCGAAGAGCTGAGCATGGCTTCGAGCGTGTCGCCGGATCGATCGGTCAGTGCTGACCAGCCGGTTGAGATACGGCCGATATTCCGTGTGATTTCGAGGACCGCAGTGGCCTGGGATCCCAGATGACGCGCTTCAATCATGGAGTTGAAGTTCAAGAGCCGCATGCGGTCGCGCGTGCATCTGGAACGCTCGAGGTGTAACTTCGCGATCCGCATCAGGTCGCCAAGGCCGGCGAGACAAGACTCGATTTCCGCATCGTCGGCTTCGCACTCCTGCTCAAAGCGTTCGATGCGTGCGAGCTGCGCAGACAGACCACGCTCCTGCGCCAAGATGCGGGCGCCGACGGCTACAACATCCGACGAACTGACGTGCAGGATACTTTCAAGGCATCGATTGATCTTGATGATCCACCCTTCCGTGCTGGCGCGCGCGCTTTCGATCTGCAGAGCCTGGACTCTGAGGATTGAAAAACTCCGCGCATCGGGGCCCCCAGTTTGTCCCTCGGAGCTCGCGATTTCGCCGGATACGCGGATCAGCGCGTCCCGCACGTGCTCGGCCTGCTGGCGGGTTACGTCTTGCAGTTGCACGGCTTCGACAACACTGGAGATGTCCGCCGCGATGACAGCCACGCACTGCTGAAAATCGGCAGGGACGTTTTCGAGCTGTGCCAGCGAGGTCTCCATTGCGGCGATCGCCTCGCTCATTTCCAACTCGATGTTGCTGAGGTACTTGCGTCTTCTCTGAAGGGTGAGAGTGAATTTATGCCGGCGATCGATGATGCTTGTGCGTCGCTGCGCAGCCTCGGCCCTTACCTCCTCGGCGCCGGAGGAAGCGATCGCAGAGAATTCGTCGAGTTCCCGCGCCATGTATCCGAAACGCCGCCCGTCCGCTCCCAGGCGGGCAACTTCAATGCTGGCCAGCACGCCAAGTGTTCTTCCTTCGCGCGCAATCGAGCGCTGTCCCGCGGTGAGCGTCAGCAGGTTCTCAATCATGCCGGCTTCGCCCGTGAACACGGTGCCGATTGCGGCGATCGATTGGACCCGTTCGGCGCTGAACCGGCGCGCCGCGGCGTCGAGCGTGCGAGCCATTGGAACAATGGAGCGCACCCAATCTTCGCGTACACAGGCAACGATGGCGGACGTGAGATCAAGAACGCCCTCAACCTCCGTCGCCAGCTTTTCGAATTGCGTGGCAACGGCTCGGATGTCCGCGCCGGACGCGGTTAAGGATGATTCCAGCAATGCGCGGGCATGCTCGACCGCGGAGCGTGCTTTGAGCATGCTGGTCTGGCCGCATTCGAGGGTCGCACATTGCATGACTGGGCGCAGCTTTGCCACGAGCCTTGTCTCGATTAAAGAGAGACTCGTTGAACCGGAAAGACGCTTCTCCAACGCGGACTCTCCGCATCTCTCTTTGCTTATCGTCGCGCCAGTTCGGGACCGTTAGGTGATGGATGGCGGCATGTGAGTGAAGTAAGCGCACGGGAGGAGGCGGACACGAGCGCGCGCGCGTGAAACTGAATAACAATTCTGCCTACTCGTTGCTCGTCTTTGAATGACTTAACGCTCCGCCGAGCCATCCGTTGTGCGCCAATTCCACCTACTGCCTAAGTGCCCTTGTCCGCAGAGCATGAAGGACCATGCGCCAATTTTGCCTACTAGCGTCATTCTAAAAGGCAAACGCGATTATCGTGCGGTTCTCAGAAGAAGCGAAAGGCTATGTCCTAGACAAGCAGCGGCGAACGATGGTTACTTGTCCGGAAAGGCGACTATTCGGCCAAGTGGAAAGTCGCTGACGTATCAGGCCAAGTTTTCATTCCGTCCGTAATGCGCGAACCGGATCAACCGACGCTGCGCGAATAGCAGGGATGAACGCCGCTCCGGCTGCGCAAATCGCCAGAACCGTCGAAGCCGCGGCGAGAATCACGGGATCGTACCCGCTGACGTGGAACAGGAGGCTATTCATCAGCTGCCCCATAAACAGGCTTGCCGGAATGCCCAATGCAAGACCCACGACAAGTTGAGCGATCGCTCCCCGGATCACCATACGCACGATGAGCGCGCGGGAAGCCCCGATCGCCATGCGGATCCCGATCTCGCTGGTGCGACGCGTCACGAAATACGACATTACCCCGTATAGGCCGACCGACGCGAGAATCAATGATAGAAGACCGAATGCCGAGGTGAGCCGCGCAATGAGCCGCTCCTGGTTGAAATTGCTGGCCACTACCGAGTCATACGAAACGAAGCGAAAGACGGAAAGTTCGGGATCTATCTCTGCCATCGTCTTTCGCACCGTCATTTCGATGTCGGTGGGTGAACCCGCGACCTGGAGAATAACGGAGTCGAGATACATCGATGCCTTTTCGCCAGCATCATCCTCCTGGCTGGTGTAACCAGTGAATCGCTGGGTGTTGGGAACAAGGAACAGTGGGCGGGATTCGGCGCGAGGATCTGTCAGGACAAAATCAGAAAAGACGCCGACAATTTCGTACTCGCTGGAGTATTTCGCCCCTTCTCGCCCGAAGTGCATGCCGATTGGATCATGCTCGGGCAAGAACTTCTTTACAAAGGCTTGATTGACAATCGCTACAGGCATTGAAAACGCTTGATCACGCTCAGTCAATTTGCGACCGCGGACAATGGGCACGCCTACTGAATCGAGAAACTGCGCGCTCACACGATCCCAATCGGAGAAGCACTTGTCCTCCTGGCCCGGATCGGATTCACCTTGCAGCGAGACGCAGGTTCCCCATTGGTTACCGCCGAGGGGAATGTACCTGGCGAAGCTCACATGGGCGACGCTCGGCAATGCTCCCAGTCTTTCTTCGATTTGACGGTACAGGCCCGCGACGCGATCGACGGTGTATCCGGCACCTTCGAGATCCATCTGGAAGGTGTAGCGATTGGCAGTTTCGATCCCGAAGTTCTGATGCTCCAGATTCATAAGCGACCGGGTCAGAAGAAACGTGCTGGAGACCAGAACGACAGACATGGCAAGCTGCAGAATCACGAGTGTGCGTTGCGGGATAGAAGCGCGGTCCCGGCTGGCGATATTGGCTCCGCGCAGGGATTCGGATGGCTGCGCGTGCGAGGCCGCCCATGCGGGAGCCACGCTGAAAATCGTACCAGTCAATAGCGACACGACGAATGTAAACACCAGGACCGGCCACGAAGGCTCGGCATGCAGGGGCATATTGTGGGCCTCTGGGTAAGCCAACGCAAGAATGGCGTGAGCGCCGAACCAGGCGACACCCAGAGCTGCCACGCCTCCGGCTACGCTGAGCAGCAGGCTTTCGATCAGGATCTGACGAATGATTCTGAACCGGGCTGCGCCAAGAGCCATCCGAACGGCTACATCGATCCGTCGGGCTGTCGATCGCGCCAACAGTAAGCTGGCGATGTTTGCGCAGGCCATGAGCAGCACCACGCAGGAAAGAAGCATTAACAGGCGCAGGTTCGCGCCGGATTGTTGCTGGAGTTTCTGGATTCCTCCACCTGCTCGGGCAAGCATTACGTGCTGGCGTGGGATGATTGCAGATCCACCGTGCTCGGTGAACCTGGGCCATTCCCGCATCCACTGCCGCAGCACCGAGGACAACTTGGCTTCGAGCGCCGGTTTTTGGACACCGGTTCGCAGCCTGCCCAATGGATAAAGCCATGCGGTCAACGGTTGTGTTACCGCCGCGTTTGCTCCTTCAATCTCGATCTCGGCGGAGAGGGGCATCCACAGGTCCGGAGGAATCGAAGCGATGCGATCGCCAAAGAATCCCGATGGCGCCACGCCCGCCACGGTGAACGGATGCCTCTGGACATACACCGTTGCTCCGACGATTGACGGATCGCGGCCGAATTCGGTTTCCCATGCCATGTAGCTCAACATCAGCACGGGCTGAGCTCCCGGGCGGTCGTCACTATCGGCGAACGGGCGACCGAGATATGCGCCGACGCCGAGGGTATTGAAGTAATTCCCGGAGACAAACTCCGTCCGGAGCGGACGTGGCGCAGCCGAGCCGTATTGTACGGTGTATCCGCTGCCTCCAGCCTGCACCGCCGCTAGCTGCTCGAACTCCGGCGCCGCTTGCCTGAAGCGGCGATACAGATCATTAGAGAAGAGGTCGAAATCGCCGTCCGGGTATTCGAAATTGCCATGATAGCAACATGTGTTGCGGTCGCCGATGCGGTAGAGGCTCGCTGGATCGGACACCGGCAGGGAACGGAGCAGAAATCCCTCGACCAGCGTGAAGATGGCGGTGTTGGCACCGATGCCGAGTGCCAGGGTGGCGATTACAATGAGGGTAAAACCGGGCGAAGAACGCAGCCGGCGCATGGCGTAGAGCAGGTCGCGGCCTAACGAAGTGACGAAAGGAATGTCGCGGCGGGTGCGATAGGATTCCCTTATTTGAGTGACGCCGCCGAACAGGCGCAGCGCAGCCATGCGGGCCAACTCGGGCGTCATACCGCGACGGATATTGTCTTCCATTGCCGATTCGATATGCGATTCAAGTTCCTGGTCTAGATCCTTGTCGAGCCTGCGGCGATCCAGAAACGCCGTGCAGCGGCTGAACATTTCCCGAAGCCAGTCCATTGGTCACTCCTATTTCGCAGGTGAGAGAAAGCGGTTCATGGTGGACACGATGCGCGACCGGTTTTCTTCATGTAGCGGACCCAGGGCTTCAAAGGTCTTGAGGGTCATCAAATCGAGTGTGCCCTGCAGAACGTCGCATTTGGTTTTGGACATAGAAAGCGAACCGCCATGTTGAAATCCAACATATCGTCTGTTTTTGATAGGCAGAATGTCAACAGGTATGTGACGGAAGGATATTCAGCCGCTCTCAGCCGGCCGGACTCTGATCGCGAATAGAAGAATCCGGTGAGTAATTGTGCATGGCCTCAGGGAATGAACCTCCTTCGTCCATGAAATCTCTATCTTCAAATGAACGTCTAGGCACGTTCAGGCCCCGTCAGCCGCGAACAACGCTCGTATATCTGCCGGCAGTCCGCCAGCACAGAAGCTTTAGCGCGGCCACATCTCAGCATGTGCTGCCTCCAGCAGACCAGGCCATGAAAAGACGTCGAAAAATTCTTGGTTTTGGGGATCATCTCCGGCAAACTTCTGCCGCCATGCCTTCACATCGACGTTTTGCTCCACACCTTTCTTGATCGCTTCGAACCTGTTTTGAGGCGAAGCACTTGTGCGTCCAATCTCCTGGGCCATGGCAGCAATGACGGCTTCCAGCAATTCAATCTCCTGTTGCACGAAGTCTTTGCCCTTGAGGACATTGCCGTGTCCGGGAACGAGCGTTTCAAAATCCATGTCCGCCATTTTTTTCAGCGTGCCAATCTGCTCGATGGGAAAGCCACTTCCCAGGTAAGGGACGGGAGAATCCACGAGATCGCCGGCGACCAGGATCTTCTCTTTCGGCAAATAAGCGATCGCATCTCCAGCAGTGTTGCCGCGCCCCAGGAATTTCAATTGCACTTCCCGGTTTCCCAGATTTAAGTTGAGTTCGTGCTCGAAGGTAACATTAGGAAACTTGGGCTTCAAGTTCAGGAACTCCGCTGACACCGCATCGCTTGCGGCCTTGCCTCCTGCAATGGCGTTCTTCAAATCCTGTTTTTCGTCCTCAGTCAACGCCTTACCGTCGGGATTAGTTCCGATGTCGAGCTGCTGTTGGAACCTCTGTATGCGCCCAGGGTATTCCGATAAATAGCGCCCAACCCGAAGGCCAATGAGGCCTGCCGTTTCGACTTGCGCAAGGATTGCTATTCCGGGAAATGCATCAGAATAGGCCGAATTCCCTTGAGTATGATCGTTGTGCCAATGTGTGTTGAGTAGATAGCGAACAGGTTTAGTCGTCCACTGGCGAATTTGCGCGATGTCTTCTCGAGCGCTCGAGGGCAGGTAGCAGGAGTCCACCACCAGCACGTCCGAGTCGCCAATGATGACCACAGTATTCCCTTGCGGGAAATGGTCGGGTGCATCCTTATGCCGGATTTCGTAGATGCCGTCGGCTAACTTCGTCACTGTGCGCTGATCACTGGAAACGGTATCAGCGGGCAGAACTGCCGCAGATATAAAACAGATACCCAACATCGCTGTGGCAAAGAGAGAATTGGAATGTCCCGTGCGCCTTGCGAAGAACAACGAGGGCATCCGAGAAACTAGTGTCGGTCTAGATGCTGCACATGCAGAATTCAGCATGCCCACCACAGGGTGCACCTCATCTCCAGCACGTTGTCTAAGAGTCTTTTGTTGGATTGCTGAGTGCTGAAGACTTTGAGGCGAGAGCGGGCAAGCATCTTGAGACTGAGCATGTCGGGCGCTGTTGAGCATGTGTTCTTTCCTTGTGCATTTCTATAGGTTGTCTCTGGGTAGAGCGTCAATGGTTCTGTGACGAGTGATTTAAGCGCAGTTCTCCTTCATCCAGAGCGGTCTGTTGCTGACTCCAAGGGGAAAACTTCTCGATGTCGAGCGATCAATCCATCGTCAAAGGCTCGACTTGAGCTCGTTTGATCCAGTTGTCCATCAGAATCACGCGCAATCCGCTGCTCTGGCTCCTGGCCTGCGTTGCGACGTACTTGTTTTTCATGATCGGCTTTGTCGAGCAGCCCGGTCGACGACTCGCCCCACTTTGGATCACAGATACCCTGAGCATCCTCAGTACCCTCATCGAGCTCCGGGGACGTTTCAGCCTGGGCCGAAACATTGGCTTCGTGCCGGCTCAGCGCGAAGTGGTCACACGCGGAGCCTATCGTTTCATGCGCCACCCTATATACACCGGGCTATTCATATGGATCCTGGCGTATTGGCTGGGTGGGTAGCCGACATACCAGTACCTTTTCAGCGCCCCATAGTCGTGGCTACGACCCCGCACAGCGTTGCGTTTGTTCAGCGTCGTTGCGCCGCCGCGCTTACAATGTCCTCGCAGTCGTATAAGGAGAAACACGTGCGGACTATCTCGAGGAGAACATTTGTAAAGCAGGCGGGCATGTGTGTTGCTCTCGGTGAACTTCTCTTGTCGGGAGAGAAGATGGCTTATGCGAACCCTCTCGGGCTTCCTATCGGTTGCCAGACCTGGCCGGTGCGCAACATGATTGCGAAGGATTTTCCCGGAACCCTTCAGCAGTTGGCGGCGGCGGGTTTTCAGAGCATTGAGATGTGCTCACCCGTGGGGTACGCCGACTCTGGGTTTGGGGGCCTGAGGAAGTACAGCGGAAAGGAACTGCGATCCATCATTCAGGACGCGGGCCTGACCTGCGTGAGCAGCCATTTTTCACTCGACGAGTTGCGCAAAGACCAGGACGGGCGCATTGCATGGGCCAAGGACATGGGGATGACGCAGATGCTCGTCGCCAGTCTCGGCGGCCCGAAGAATCCCACGATGGATGATGTGAAGCGCGCCGCTGCGGAATACGAAAAAATCGGCGAGCATGCTGCGGCGGCAGGCATTGTGCAGGGGCTCCACAACGAGAATTTTGAATGCACGACGGTGGATGGCCAGCGGACCTACGACCTGCTGTTCAAGCTTCTCGATCCAAAAGCTGTGCAGTTCCAGTTCCAGGTATCGACGATCAGCGAGGGATTTGACGCGTCGGAATATTTCACGAAGTATCCAGGCCGATTCATCTCCATGCACGTGCAGGGATGGTCGGCGAAGACGCGCTCCATTGTGCCGGTTGGCCAAGGCACTCTCGACTGGAAGAAGATTTTTGCCGCTGCGGAGACAGGAGGCATCAAGAACTACTTCGTCGAAATGGACCTGCCTTTGATGAAAGCGTCCGTGTCCTATCTTCACCAACTTCAGGTTTGACAGATAGTATGACCGGGGCCGTTGCGGAAGCCGCACACGACCTTGTCCTTTGTAATGCGATTAGAAGCAGAAAGGGTCACAGATATGATGAATCGCCGCGAGTTTCTTGAAACCGCCTCCGCCTCCGCTTGTTTCACGATCCTCCCAAGGCATGTATTGGGCGGAACCGGAGTTGTCCCTCCAAGCGACAAAATCACGCTTGCACACATCGGCACAGGCACCCAGGGTCTTCGCGAGATGCCGAGGTTGATGGCGATTCCGGAGATCCAGATTGTTGCCGTCTGTGACCCTTCAAAGCATGCGATCGGGTACCGGGATTGGGGAAGGGATGACCTTCTCAATGAACTGCGGACGGTCCTCGGTAAGCCTGAATGGATGGCGGGAACCGAAGGAACTGTCCCCGGAGGCCGCGATGTAGCCAAGGACTTTGTCGAGACGTACTACGCGACCGAACAGGGTGGCGCGTTCAAGGGCTGCTCTTCCTATGCCGATTTCCGTGAGCTGCTTGACAAAGAAAAAGACGTCGATGCCGTCAAGATCATGACGCCGGATCATCTTCACGGCATCATCAGCATTGCTTCCATGAAGAGGGGCAAGCACGTCATTATGCATAAGCCCATCGCCAATCGATTGCGCGAAGCCAAACTGGTGATCGACACCGCGCGAGAAACGGGTGTTGCGACGCACTTCATGCCGTGGGAAGCGAATGGATCGATGGATCAGGTGATGGCCTGGATCAAAGCCGGAGCCATTGGCGATCTGCGTGAAATCCATAATTGGACGAACCGTCCTGTGTGGCCGCAATACACCAATCTGCCCACCGTTACAACCCCTGTTCCGGAAGGCTTTGATTGGGACTTGTGGCTAGGTCCTGAAGCCGATCGGCCCTATTCGCCGGACTATACGAACATGGTATTTCGCGGGTGGTATGACTTCGGGGGCGGATCCATGGCGGATATGGGTCATTACAGCCTCTGGACGGTCTTCAATGCCCTGGATCTGGGGTCTCCCACCAGCGTCGAACCGATGCTGACTCACACGTGTGGGTTGAAGGACGGAATCGCGTACACAGTGAATAACGACTTTTCCTTCCCGACGGCCAGTACCGTCCGTTTCAAGTATCCGGCAACCGGGAAAAGACCCGCGGTGGACCTGGTGTGGTATGACGGCGGCATGCGTCCCCCAACTCCGGAGGAGCTTGAGATTGATAGCGAAGAGCTTCCGATCGAGGGCATGATGTTCGTCGGCAGCAAGGGAAAGATATTGGCTGGCTTTCAGCTTGAAGATCCACATCTGATACCGCAAGGAAGGATGCCAAGGGATCTGGTTGCGCCAGTTCGTGCTCGAGGCCAACACGGCGCGGTTCCGTCGGGGATGCGCCAGTGGATTGCCGCCGTGCGCGGTGGACCGCAATCGCCCTCGAGTTTCTTGAACGCGGGACCAATCTCAGAGGCCGTGAACTTGTATGCGGTCGCACTGCGGACGGGCAAGAAGCTGCTTTACGACGGTCAGTCTCAAAAGGTCACCAATGTGGCGGAGGCTGATAAATATCTCGAGCGGGAATACCGGAAGGGTTGGGATCCCCGAGCACAATGAGAATCGTAGCCGGTCGCTGTCGGTCCTCTGAAACGGATCGCGCCAGACCCTTCGATTTTCATCATCGCACCGAATTGTTCCTACAGCAGAGCCGGCATTTCATTACTAATCGGCCGACGACGAGTGAGTTGGCGATTTCGCGCCAATGCAGAATCACCAATTTTCGTCCTGAGAACCGACGTACTTTTAAATCTGCTGAGTGGGCAAGGCTGCTTGCTGCGCTGCACAAAACGAAGTAGACAATCTACCTCCATTGGGAGTAGAGTGTCTACGTCTATGAGCGAAAAAGACCAGTATAAGAATCGGATTGAGCTGTTGCAGGGAACACTCGACATGCTTATTCTTCAGACCCTGCAATGGGGACCGCAGCACGGATACGGAATTGTCCAGGCGTTACGTCTGCGATCCGGAGATGTGCTTCAGGTGGAGACTGGATCACTGTATCCGGCTCTCCATCGACTGGAGCGTCAGAGCTGGGTGCAGTCTGAGTGGAAGCAGTCAGAGAGCAAGCAAAGAGCCCGATACTACCGAATCACGGCCAAGGGGAAAAAGCAGTTGTCCTCCGATCTGGGCCGATGGGAGCGGATTGTCGAAGCGATTGGGTCGGTGATGTACGTCAAGCCGGAGGAGAGTGAGTCATGAAGTGGTTCCCGAGCTTCGGTTTTCAGCGGCGCAAGCGCGAATTGCAGGAAGAGATTGATGCGCACCTGCAGATGGCGATTGCAGATCGAGTGGCGCGAGGCGAGACGGTGGAGACAGCGCGACAAGCAGCGGCGCGGGAATTTGGAAATATTCCTCTAGTGCAAGATGTGACGCGCGACATGTGGGGCCAAGCGTGGCTTGAACAACTGGGCCGGGATGTCCGTTACGCGTTACGGCAACTGCGCAAGAGCCCCGGCTTTTCGATCACCGCGACGGCGATGCTGGCTGTGGCTATCTGCGCCAACAGCACCGTCTTCAGTTGGATCGACGGCACAATGTTGCGTCCGATTCCTGGCGCGCGGGACACGGGCGATCTTGTTAGCCTGCAGCGGGGGGAACGGAACTTCTCGCCGACTCCGCCTTTCTCCTATATCGACTATCGCGATCTGCGCGAGCAGAACCACACGTTCACGGGAATACTTGCCTATCATAACGATTGGATTGCGCTGACTGGCGGCGCACAGCCGGATCGTGTCTATATAGCGAATGTGTCGGCTAATTATTTCGATGTGCTCGGCATCAAGCCGACGCTGGGGCGATTCTTTCTGCCGGACGAGGAGGGAGGAGGCCCGTGCGGTACCCAACGTGGTCCTGGGTTACGCGCTCTGGAAGACGCGTTATGGCAAAGACCCGGCAATTGTGGGCAAGTCGATCGAGGTCGCCCGGCATCCGGTGACGGTGATCGGTGTGGCGCCGGAGGGGTTTGTCGGAGCAGCTCCCGGGCTGCGCGACGATCTGTGGGTAACGCTCGATCCCCTCGGGGCGGATGTGTGGCGAATGACCCATCGCGACTCGGACTGGCTGATCTTAATAGGAAGATTGCGGCCCGGCGTGAGCCGTGGCCAGGCAGCCCAGGATCTCGACACCGTGATGCACAATATTGTCGCGTCGTTTCCGGCTGATCATCTGGGCGAGAACCGGATCACGCTGGATCCCATGTGGCGCTCGCCATTCGGCGTCAACGGATACATGGCGGCGACGCTGCCCATTCTGCTCGCCTTCGCCGCTGTGGTGCTGTTGCTGACCAGCGCGAACGTGGCGACGCTCACGCTGGTGCGGTTTGTATCCCGACGGCGCGAACTTGCCATCCGGCAGTCGCTCGGGGCGAATCGCATGCAACTGGTGCGGCAGATGATGCTGGAGGGCGCTGTGCTTTCCATCGTCGCAGGAGTCGTGGCCCTTGGATTGACATCGTGGACATCGAAAACGTTCGCATGGTTCTTTCCAGCGAATGCAATTCCCCTCGTACTGAACGGGAACATGGACCATAAGGTGGTGATTGGGATTGCAGTGTTTTCTCTATTGGCCGGTATGCTATGCGGCGCGCTCCCCGCCTGGCGTTCGTCTCACGCGCCTGCCATTGAGGTACTCAAGGCAGAGTCTGCAAGTATCTCCGGCGGCTCACGCAACCGGAAATTGCTCAGCGGGCTGGTGGTGGCGCAAATCGCGCTTACCCTTCCGTTGCTGTTGTGCTCCGGGCTATTCCTGCGAACGCTGCGGAATCTCGCCGCGGCGAACCCCGGCTTTGAGCAGGACCACGTTCTCACTGCGTCCGTTGGGCTGAATATTGCCGGCTACAGCGACGATGAGGCAAAATTGATCCGTCGCAAGATACTTGATCGCGTGTCGGCACTGCCCGGCGTGGAGGTTGCGTCTCTTACCGACTGGATTCCGATGACCCTGATTCAAAAGAGAAACGATGCGTATCCGGAAGGGTATGTGCCGCATCCTCATGAATCTTTGCTGGTGCAGAATGCCGAGGTGGGACCGCGGTATTTCGAATCCCTTCATATACCCATTCTGGAAGGACGAGAGTTTACACCGGATGACGATGAGAAGGCCCCGAGGGTACTCATCGTCGATCAGACCGCGGCGAGGCGCTACTGGCCAGGGCAGGATCCGCTGGGAAAGAGGCTCAGGATTTGGGGCAGCCTTTTCACGGTTGTCGGTGTGGCGAGGAATTCAACCCATACTTTCGTGAATGAGTCACCCGAGCCTATGGTCTATATGAGTTATTTCCAGCACCCGGGGTACGAGACGATGGTGCAGGTGAAAACCGAGGGGAATCCCGTCGACCTGGAGCCAATGGTGGAAAACGCCATCCATGGGATCGATTCGCGACTGCCGGTTTTCGATGTGCGTTCCATGCGGGAGAGCACCCAGATGGCGAGCACTTTCGCCGTCATCGAGAGCACCCTGGCGGGGATGTTCGCGCTGATTGGGCTGGTTCTTGCGGTAACCGGAATCTACGGCGTCGTGGCATATCGAACCCAGTTGCGAACCCACGAGATCGGGATACGAATGGCTCTAGGTGCTTCACGGGTGGACGTGCTGAGACTCGTGCTGTTGCAGGGACTATGGCTCACAGGCATCGGGCTGGCGCTGGGACTGGCATTTGCGTTGGGAGTGACACGCATTATCGTCCGGCTGTTGTACGGAATCGGCGCCAACGATCCGGTCACCGTCGTTTCCGTGGTCATGCTCCTGGGAGTAATGTCATTGCTAGCATGCTACCTTCCCGCACATCGAGCGATGCGCCGAAACCCCGTGACCGCGATTCGCGAACTGTAAGCTGCAGTTCAAACTCGCCGCGAATTTGAGCGAATCAGGCGTACGAATTCGATGAGTGAATGCCACGCGCCATTTGTCCGGAAGGCTACTATTCGCTCAAGCGGATCGCCGCAGCGAAATGCGTGCAACGGCATTGACAGTTTAAGGAATTGCATCTCTGCGGCGGCGGCCTTAGTATTGCGAACGCAGCACATATGCCTGACTGTCAATCCACTGATAGGCCCTTCGGCGTGCCCGGAAACATCGGGAGCAAAGGTAGCTACTTCCTCCCTGCCGATTTCACAGTTGTGGTCGGATCCGCCCCCGTCCAGGTAACGTCGGACGTTGGCCCATAGGTAGCGGGCACAACCTTGTCGAGCATGCGCAAGTAGACAGTCAGCTGAGTGCGATGGTGCGTGGTGTGCAAAATACGGCGCCAAAAAATCCAGATTCGTTCCCGCTGCACATCAAAGAAAGGGACCACTGCGGACCACCAACCTTCATCCTGTTCCGCCAAGAATAGAAACCTTGCCTTTGCCAACGCCGCTACACGATGACAACACTCCTCGATGGTCACTGGAGTCGGCAGGATGTGATCCGGCGGAGGTTCCGGCGTGCCGAGAAATTCTCCGAAGAACCTCCGCTCGGAAAGCAATTGGTGTTTCAAGATGTCTTCAACAGTGCTCGATTTCGGGTGTGGCCTGAAACCCAGATCGCTATTCGCAAATTCGCGCCAAGTTGAAACGACCTTGTTCGTCTCGCTTGCGTATGTGTCGAGCGCGTACTGAAGGGAATGCACCTTCATCAGCGGAATCTCGTTCTGCTCAATCGCAATGAACTCATATCGCATTCGGCCCCCATTCATTTCGACAGCCTCAGGCCAAGGACGGGTTCGCGCCAGAGTTCACTTGTGTCTCCATGCGAGGAACTCGGCACTCATCAATGGTGCCCTGTTCGATAACGGGAAGTCGTCCCGTCCAATCGACCCGTTGCGCTGTGCTGCAGGCGAGAGCTGCGAATTTGCAATGCAGTTATTGTTCTGTCGAGCGACGGAACGACCATGGAAGACTTCCACCGCCCATTGAATTCTTAAACCACAGTTGTTCAGACTACGGATCCTTCTGGCGCGGAGTTTGATTTCTGCAACGACGTCATATGCGTCGGGGGCGAAACGATGATCGGCAGAAGCGTGGAGACGAGCATGATGATCGCAATGGTGTGCAAGCCCTTTGTGTAGGAGCCGCCTGGACCGAGCAATTTCACGAGCAGTTGCGGACCGAAGTAGCTCGCGAAGCCCCATGCGGTGAGCATGAGGCCGTAGATCGGGCCGACATTCTTTGAACCAAAGTAGTCGGCAGCAAATGCAGGCATGGTTCCGAAGCCACCGCCATAACACATGAGAATCACGAACGAGATCACAGTGATAACGGCAACTGAAGTTAACGAGGGCAGCAGCCAGAAAAGTCCGAACTGGAATAGGTACATTGCAGTGAATGCCCAGCGCCGTGTGATGCCGTCAGACACCCAAGCCCAGAAGATTCGTCCGGCCGAATTGCCGATGCTGACCATTCCGACCATGCCGGCTGCAACGGTTGCGCTTGCGGCGGTGAGTTTCTGAAAAATCGGGGATTCCTGGGAGATGAGTGCGATTCCAGCCGAAGTATTCAGGAAGAGCAAGAGCCAGAGCGCCCACCATTGCCAGGTCGCCAGCGCTGTGCCAAGTGAATAATCCACCTTCGCCCGTTGCGCCGATTGCGTTGCGCTTGGGGTCCAGCCCTCTGGGGCCCATCCTGCGGGCGGGTTCTTCATGAATAACCCTGCCGCGACAATCACAATCATGTACGCGACACCCAGATATGCGAACGTCTTCAGCACGCCGACGCTTTGAATCAGTCGCTGAGCCACCGGCGCTGTGACCAGGGCTCCAGCGCCGAAGCCGCCTACGGCAATGCCAGTGATCAGGCCGCGGCGATCGGGAAACCATTTGACCAGCACAGCGATGGGAACAATGTAGCCAAATCCGAGCCCAACTCCGCCAATCACTCCATAACTGAGGTAAAGCCACCAGAGCTTGTCGGCAGAGAAACTCGCCAGGAACACGCCGAGCCCATAGAGCACGCCCGCAGTGAGGGCGACAACGCGAGGGCCTTTCTTGTTAAGCCAAAGGCCGCCGAAAAAGGCCGCCACACCAAGGACGAAGATAGCAATCGTGAAGGTCCACGT
The DNA here is from genome assembly GCF_035317045.1 of Occallatibacter sp. GTDB lineage: Bacteria > Acidobacteriota > Terriglobia > Terriglobales > Acidobacteriaceae > Telmatobacter. Next base: position 196,469 of record NZ_DATHHT010000040.1, on the reverse strand, counting down.
GACCTGGGCGATGGACCAGCCGAATTGTTTTGTGAGTGGATTTCGAAATACGCTCCACGCGTAGACGGCTCCCAATGCGACCTGCATAAAGAAGCCGGCCAATGCAATGCCCCAGCGATTGGTAGTTGCCATTCAACGCTCCATTGTCTTACTTGAGGGGTGCTTCGATCATTGGCACTCTCCACGGGTTTTGAGCTCACTCCCGAAGATTTCGAGGAATTTGTTGATGAGCGCCATGCTGCGCCGTAACTCGGGTTGCCGGAATTCGGCCAACAGCTTAAGCAGTCCGGGCGGTTCCACCATCGGCTTTTGGCAACCGAGAGTCTCAGTCATCGCGGTGGCAAATCCCTGCAGCAAGTCAGGGTTGATCGCACCGAGCATCTTGCCGAGGATGATTGCATTCCGCAGCCCGCGAATGCCCTCTTCGGAATCGGCCGCACCAACCACCGCATCCAGAATCATGCCACCCGAACTCACCGCTCCCCGCAGCAACCTGAGAACTCCGGAATCGTGCAAATCTTTCAGCAACTCAAGTGATTCCAGGATCGCTTCGGCGTGTTGCTCGGGTGCCTCTTCCAGCCGCTTGCGCAGCTCTTCGCGCAGATCGCGTGGTGCCACTTCCAAGCCAATCGGTCGCGCCATGTCTATTTCTCCTTTCCAGCCGTCACCGGGGTGCGGGTCTCAATCTGAACCAACGCATTGCCGGGCGGGTGGTAATCGCTGCGCGCCCACTTGCGCTCGACTTCCACACCCATCTGGGGAGTTGGATGTCCATATCGTGGATTAGTCCGAGGCAGCGGATTGTTGCCTCTTTGACCCAACACCGTGAGTTGGACCGAGGTTTCCTTGTAGGCTGGCGTGTGCGTTACGTTGTCGGTGCAACTACTGGTGAGGTGGTTCACCGGTTCTTGAGATGAGTTCATCGGCATGTAGAGTTCGTTGCCGCTAACGCGCGGGGTGACAACGGCCTGCGCCTTGACTTCGCCATACCTGGAGGCAAGGCGCACCCAGGCTCCGGTCTCGATTCCTCGTGCGGATGCCAGCTCGGGCGAGACTTCAACGAACGTGCATGGCACTTTCGCGCGGATGCCTTCACTGCGGTAGGTCATGTTGCCTTCGTGGAAGTGCTCAAGCAGGCGCCCGTTGTTCAGGTGCAGGTCGAATTCTGCATCCGTCTGATTGCTGGGTTCGGTCCACGGCACCGGGAAGAACGTCGCCTTACCGTCCGAGGTAGCGAACTTTTGCGTGTAGAGCAGAGGCTGATCACTGCCATCCGGCGCAACAGGCCACTGTAATGACTTGAATCCTTCCAGCCGCTCATAGGTCACGCCCGCCATCGTTGGAGTGAGCGCCGCGATCTCGTCGTAGATCTCAGACGGATGCTTGTAAGTCCAGTTGGCGCCCAGCCGATTGGCGACATCAATGAGAATTTGCCAGTCGGGACGGCTTTCGCCCAGCGGCTCCATGACTTGATACAGGCGCTGGATACGCCGCTCCGTGCTGGTGAAGGTGCCTTCCTTCTCCAGGCTTGGGCTCGCCGGCAGAATCACGTTGGCAAAGCGGCAAGTCTCAGAGAAGAAGATCTCCTGCATCACAAAGAAATCCAACTTCTCAAGCGCAGCTGCGACGTAATTTGCGTTGGAGTCGACCAGGCTCAACTCTTCGCCGAAGACATACATCGATTTGAGGCGGCCGTCGTGAATGGCATCGATCATCTGATGGTTGTCGAGGCCCGGCTTCGGCGGCAATGTGACGTTCCATGCTTGTTCGAATTTGGCCCGAATGGCCGGATCGTCAACTTTCTGATAACCGGGGAAGTAATTCGGCATGGCGCCATGATCGCTGGCGCCCTGCACGTTGTTGTGTCCCCGAAGCGGATATGCGCCCGTGCCCGGCCGCATGTAATTGCCCGTCGCCAGCAGCAGATTCGAGATTGCGGTCGATGTGTCTGACCCCATCACGTGTTGAGTCACGCCCATTGCCCACAGAATGCAGACGCTGTTGGCCTCGGCGATCATGCGGGCGACTTTGATGATGGTCGCCTGCAGTATGCCACAGCGCTCGCTCGCCATTTCGAGCGTGAAAGGATCGAGACTCTTGCGGTATTCGGCGGCTTTGTTCACCCATTTGTCTATAAAGGGTTGGTTTGCCAGTTCGTGGTCAAAGATGTACCGCGTAACAGCGGAGAGCCAGATGAGATCGGTGCCAGGACGCGGATGCAGGAAGACATCGGCGCGGCGGGCCATCTCGTGCTCGCGAAGATCGCTCACGATGAGTTTTTGACTATGCAGCTTGTGCGCACGCTTGACGCGCGTAGCCAGGACGGGGTGGCTCTCGGCAGTGTTGCTACCGATGATGACGACAAGGTCCGCTTTCTCAATGTCCTTGATGGAGCCAGAATCGCCGCCGTAGCCCACGGTGCGGAAAAGCCCGGTGGTAGCTGGCGCCTGGCAATAGCGCGAACAGTTATCCATGTTGTTGGTGCCGATGACTGCGCGCGCGAGCTTCTGCATCAGGTAGCTCTCTTCGTTCGTGCACTTCGACGATGAGATGAACGCGAGTGCATCTGGACCGTAAGCGCCCTTGATCTCGGAGAACCGGCGCGCCACCAGGTCGAGAGCCTCATCCCACGTCGCTTCTCTGAATTTGTCGTTTTCACGAATCAGCGGCCTGGTCAGGCGATCGGGGCTGTTGGTATAGTCCCACCCGAACTTGCCCTTGATGCAGGTCGAAACGCCATTGGCTGGACCATCAAGCGGCTCGACTTTGAGGATCTGACGCTCTTTCGTCCAAATGTCGAAAGAGCAGCCCACGCCACAGTAGGTGCATACGGTCTTCGTTCGCTTGATCTGCGATTGGCGCATGAAGGCTTCGACTTCAGAGAGCTGCATGATCGAGCTATAGCCCACCTCAGGCTCCACGCCTTTGACGATGTTGATCATGCCCTTCAGCGCCTCGTTAGGCAGACCGGTAAAGTAGCCGGTCTGACCGAGCATCGACTTCTCCATGAGCGCGTTGCACGGGCAGACGGTGATGCAATGGCCACAGGAAACACAACTCGACTGGTCGATAGAGGCGCCACCATCCCACAGCACGCGCGGATGCGGGTCTTCCCAGCGGATACTGAGGGTCTCATTTACTTGCAGGTCCTGACACGCTTCCACACATCGCCCGCAGAGAATGCATTGCTGAGGATCGTAGCGATAAAAGGGATTGCTCGCATCGACCTCGTAGGGCTTGGACTTGAAAGGGGTGTCTTGATGTTCGATTTCGAGGAGGACCGCAGTGTTATGGACGGTGCAGTTGTCGTTGTTGTTGTCGCAGACAGTGCAGTAGAGCAGATGATTGCCGAGGATGCGATCGAAGGCCTCACCTTGCGCTGCCTGCGCCTGGGGTGACCTAGTCTCGATCTGGGCACCATCGACGGCCTGAGTTCCGCAAGCTCTCACAAGCTTGCCGTTCATCTCGACCATGCAGGTATCGCAGGTCTGGATGGGACCAAGCTGGGGGTGATAGCAGACCTGCGGAATCATGACTCCGCTGCGGTTGACGATGTCGATCAGGCGCTCCCCAAGCCTGAACTCCTGAGGTTTACCGTTCACGAAAATCGCCAAGGAAGCAATCTCCCTTCATCGACTGCAGGATGCTAGTACGTCCCAGGTGCAGACGTAAAGCCTCAATTTGCACAGGCTCGCAGCCATTGTTAACGTTTGATGACATGTGGCAGCCGACCGGAGAGACTGCGGGAACCAAATTCACGAAGATTTCTCGCTGGGAACGTTGGGAAGACAGCGAAAGCCTCCTGAATAAACAATGAACCGCTGCCCACGCAGAAAACCAACAAGGGTCAGGCCCAACTCGCGCGCGAGCTTGACCGCCAGACTGGATGGAGCAGAGACCGACGCAAGGACGGAAACGCCCGCCGCCAGCGCTTTCTGGATGATTTCGAAGCCTCCCCTGCCGCTGACAAGCATGATGAAGTTACTGAGCGGCAGGCGGTCTTCGCGCAAAGCCCATCCAACTAGTTTGTCGACTGCATTGTGTCGCCCGATGTCCTCGCGAAGCGCGATAAGGTTTCCCTGCGCATCAAAGAGCGCGGCAGCGTGCAAGCCGCCGGTACGATCGAAGACCAGCTGGTCGGCGCGCAGCGTCTCCGGCAACCGGCACAGCACCTCCGGAGACACGCGGAAGTCGCGATCGGGAGCGCGCAGGCCACGACGGCGAATAGCTTCAATCGAGGCCTTGCCGCAGATGCCGCAGCTGGAAGCGGCGAAGAAGTTCCGTTGCAGGTTTTCGGGCGTGAATTGCGTCCTTAACTGCACTTCAACTACGTTGCTCTTTGTGGCGGAATCAGGCGCGACGGCGCGAATATTGTCAAGCTGGTCGCGCGACTCGATGATGCCCTCGGTCAACAAGAACCCCGCGGCCAGTTCGAGATCGTTCCCGGGAGTTCGCATCGTTACGCTCAGAGGTGTTCCATCAACGCGAATCTCCAGCGGCTCTTCCGCGGCGATCGAATCCTGCTGCGAGTGAACGGTGCCGTCCTTCCATTCCGTCACCTGCGTTAATTCAAGGCTACGAGCTGGCGGGCGCATCCCCACCTCCTGTCTAGCAGAGACTAGATTTCGGGCTCGATTGATGGCAAGTCCGAGCAACCAAACCGTCAGAATGATTTGGAGAACTCTGGAAAAGTACCCCTTGCTGTTAGCAGCCGGCTCGCTCAGTGAACAGGCTCCAATTGTCGAACTTGGAAAAGAATAGCCGAAGTAGTTTTTTGGAAGCTCAATGAGGGACATGCCCTTGCAACAGCTGACCTTCCATCATGAGGGAATGCGTCACTTCTGGCCTGCCTTGTCCAAGTACCGCACTGTGATGGCGGAGAATCCGGTTGGCCGCATCAGGTCCACAACGACTCTCCTGATTCCGCTGACTGAAAAGCTCACTTCGTATCCCTGCGACGAGCCGGGATGCAACTCTGGCAACTCCGTTTTAGCACCCTCCATAGGCAGATCGTCATAGCCGTAAGCCAGCCATCGCAGCGAGTAGCCACGAAGCACGTATCCAGGAAGCCGCTCCCGCGTCCGTATTTCGAGCTCGTAGCGTCCCTCACGTGATTTGCGCAGCACTGCACGATCAATCGGGCTGGCCTGCAGGCGGAGAGCTTCGAACGACGGCTTCCGATCGCCGTAAAGGTCAACCACCCCGTGCACTCTCTGCCGCAGCGCACCAGCTCCCTTGTCACCTACAAGCGTGCGGTAATCGTTGTAGTCGAAGTAAATGGCGCCCGCGACCTCCGAGAACTTGCGGAACGCCTCGGTGTGCGAGTTGACGATCTCGACGCGGTTTTTGTCTCCAGGCATGATCGTCGGCTGGCACTCGCACCAGCCGTACTCGGATATAATAATTGGCTTGTCCGGAAAGGCCTTGCGAATACGATCGAGATACGCTTCCACGTCGCTGGGACCACCCGGCGCCCAACTGCCGTAGTACTCGTTGGCCGAGATGAAATCGAACTCTCCTGCCATGTCGGCCGCTGGATCGGTCCCCAGCGTATTTGACGCGTAAGTTTGCAGACGCGAGGGATCGAGGCGGCGTGCTTCACCGCCCACTGAGCGAGCAAACTGCCGCGTCCTGGGGTTCTTTCCATCCACCTCGTTGCACAATCCCCACGCCACAATGCATGCATGATTGCGGTCGCGATGGACCATCTCGCGTAGTTGCTCCAGCCCGTTCTGTTCGAGTGCGTGCTGGACTTCATCCGAAGTCTGCAAGAATGTTTCCGATCCCCAGGCAGGGACTTCCTCCTGCATCAGGATTCCGTGCCGGTCGCAAAAGTCGAGAACGCGCTTGTCCTGTGGCCAGTGCACGCGGGTGAAGACGCAGTTCAGCTCCTTCATGTCGCGGTGGTTAGCGTCGATCCACTCCGCGGTTTCAGCAAAGCCCAGCCCAGGGTGGCTACCGGCCATCCGTTCCACCCCCATCAGCGAGACCTTCTCTCCATTGAGATAGAAAGCAGCACCGCGCGTCTCGAACCTGCGAATACCGAACGACTCAATCAGTTCGTGAAACCCTGACGAACTGTTCAATTCGAGCGACGCCTCGTACAGATGGGGAGTATCGAAATGCCATAGCGCCGCACTTCGCAGCGTCGCTGGACCGAGAGTCACAACCTGGCTGGCATTCGGTTCGAGAGCCGCGTCGACGGGACCGATTCGCACCGCTTCCTCGGCGCTGCCGTATCGCCGGATCGTGGCCTGAATACTCGCCTTTTGCGTCTGCGGGGCAGCAGTGCGAACGATTGCCCGGATGCGGATCGTCGCTGATCCATTCGCCAGATCCGGTTGAGCGTCGATCTCCACACGCTCGATAAACGTTCGCGCAGTCACCAGCAAGTTTACCGGACGAATGATGCCACCATCATCGGTCCAGTCGTAGCTCTGGTTGCGCGGAAGCATACGGTCGCCCGGCCGATTTTCTACCCGTACCATTAGTATGTTTTCTTCCAGTCCGAACTTGAGCTTGGCTGAAAGATCGAGCGTAAACGCGGTGTATCCCTTGCCCACATGCTCGCCTACCGCGGTCCCGTTCAAAAACACGTGCGCCGTATGATTCACGGCCTCGAACTCGATGCGCACGTGGCGTGACGCCCAGTTCGCAGGCGCTTCAAAGCGAAGCCGGTACCACCCCACGCCGATATACTCCGGCGACCTGCCGAGAGATTGCCACGTATGGGGCACTGGAACCGCGGACCATACCCGTGCTTGGTCCAGCGCGTCGGAAGGCTGTGCTGCGCCACTGGGATCAAGCCGGAATTCCCAACCGCCACAGAGTGGGACGCTGTGTGAGGCGCGGCGGTCGTCGGCCTGCGCGAAGGCCTCCGTCGCATCGCCTTCCGCGCGAGCCAGAACGAGGCCGCCCGCCGAAAGTGCCTGAATGAACCTACGCCGGGTTTGCACATTTACCTCGCGAAGCATAGTTCTTGTTGTACATCCACGATAATCTCCGCAACTCCCGTGCCATAACACGTGCTCCCTGAAGCTCTCGTCGAACAGCGCGTCCTTATCTGTCCATCAGGCTAAGGAGATTTGAGGGTAGATCCGGTGTCCGGGTTCGATTTATGACATTCGCCGAGTATTACTCCTGGTTGACCGAAAATAGCTCCAAAAACGGCAGGGTCTCAGTTTGAATCAGGTGCAATCGACCCAATTGATAATCCGATCCCAACGCCCAGGTGCCACTGCATCAACTCGAGAGACGAACTGACCTCATAGCTTACAGCTGAAGTCTCGCGACATGGATGCCACAATAAAGACTCGCCCTTCGGATGAGACCATAGCAGCAGGATTACATCCAATGGATATGAGTTCACCGGACACTCCTGCGATCGACTCCCTTGACACCTCCGGATCCCGCCTTCCCTCCGTTCATTTCAGCTTCGAAAACACCTACGCCCGCCTGCCGGAGCACTTCTACGCCCGTCTCGCCCCCACGCCTGTAGCGGCGCCCCAACTCGTCAAGGTGAATGTGGAACTTGCTCGCAGCCTTGGCCTTGATCCGAACGCGTTGACAAGCACGGAAGGCATCGAAATTCTGGCCGGCAATCGCGTGGCTGAAGGATCCGAGCCCATTGCCCTCGCCTACGCAGGTCATCAGTTCGGCTATTTCGTGCCACAGCTCGGTGACGGGCGCGCCATCCTGCTCGGCGAGGTCATGGGCCGCGACGGCGTGCGCTACGACATTCAGCTCAAGGGATCAGGACCCACTCCCTTCTCCCGTCGCGGAGACGGAAGAGCCGTGCTCGGACCGGTTTTGCGCGAATACGTCGTCAGTGAGGCCATGGCCGCGCTCGGTGTGCCCACCACCCGCTCCCTCGCCGCCGTCACCACCGGCGAACGCGTCCTCCGCGCAACTATCTTGCCCGGCGCCATATTCACGCGCGTAGCAGCGAGCCACCTCCGCGTCGGTACATTTCAGTTCTTCGCCGCGCGCAACGATATCGAAGGTCTGCGCACCCTCGCGAACTACGCCATCGCTCGCCACTATCCCGAGGCCACGCACGCTCAAAACCCATTTCGCGCGCTCCTCGACGCCGTGATCTCCCGCCACGCGCACCTCGTTGCGCAGTGGATGCTCATTGGCTTCATCCATGGCGTCATGAATACTGACAACACCTCCATCTCCGGCGAGACCATCGACTACGGCCCCTGCGCCTTCATGGAGGCATACGATCCCGCCACCGTCTTCAGCGCGATCGACGAGAACGGACGCTACGCATACGCCAACCAACCCCGCATCGCCCTCTGGAACCTTACCCGGCTTGCCGAAGCAATGCTCCCCCTCCTTGAGCAGGAATCGGCCAGCCAGAAAACGGGTAGCCCTAAATCACCCAGCCAGGAACCAAGTAGCCAGACATCAGGTAGCAAGGAATCCCGTATCCAGGAAGAAGCAGTGACTTCGGCCAACGAAGCCCTCGCCGCCTTCGATCCCCAGTTTCAAGCAGCCCGCCTCGCCGGCCTGCACCGCAAACTTGGCCTCTACACCGAGCGTGACGACGATCTTGCGCTTGCTGAAGATTTGCTCGAACGTATGGCCGCCAACCGCGCCGATTTCACATTAACCTTCCGTCGCCTTTGCGAAGCCGCCGCCGGCGTCGAGGGCGACATTGGAGTACGTGAACTCTTCGTCATCCCGCGCGCTTACGAAGAGTGGGCTGCGCAATGGCGCCAGCGTCTCGCAGAGGAATCCATCACGCCCGATGCGCGTGCCGCGGCTATGCGAAAAGCGAATCCGGCATTCATCCCGCGCAACCACATCGTAGAGGAAGCGCTCAACACGGCGATGTGGAAACAGGACTTCCACCTCTTCGAACAGTTGCTCGATGCAGTGTCACGTCCCTACGACGACCGGCCCGATCTCGACCGTTACGCCACCCCAGCCCGTCCCGAAGAATGCGTCCGCCAAACTTTCTGCGGAACGTAAGCAGCGGTTTCTAGAGCCGTGCTCGCAATCCATGAGTTAGAAACTCCTACGTTGGATGTTCTTAGAATTGGGGCGGAAAGGGCTTACTTCCCACTTGGCCACGACTCGCCCCCAATCCACGATCAGATGAACCCCGTATGATTTCTAATCCTTTGGTTGGCACAATTCAGCCGAACTCATCGGACCCATCATTGTGCGAGAAGGGACGAAACTCCTTCTGAAAACTTCCCAATTGACGACTACACGACCTGAACTCGTCGAGGTCTCAGGCTGGCCGCTTCGATCTCAGGCAGCAACGTGGCAATCATGCAATAATTGGCCAACTCTTTCGACGCAGAGGCAGCTTAGGACAAATATGGATTCGACTCAAGTCCAATTTCGGAGGCGCCGATTCATGAGAAAGATCAGGCGTTTCGCGCCTGCTGTTTCGGCAGCTTTGATCACCGCCGGTTGTGTTCTTGTCGCGCTGAGCCAACAGATTCAGACGGGTGGGAACGGGATTCCGCGTGCCAATCCATATCTAAATATGTTGCTGAATGACGCTCGCCAGAAGTGGCGCAAGGACGCCGTGATCACCAGGGTCCAGTTGGAGGGAATTCAGAACGTGGCCGGTTGGTTGGGAGTGCAGCTTTATTCCCCGTCCAACGGGGGAATCATGAGCGTTGAAGTCGGCGGTCCCAATAACGGAGCCGAATCATTCGCGCAGGCTACCCCGGCCAATGGAATTAACGCGCTAACAACGCCTTTACCCACCGCCGTCAATGTCGATCTCCCGGATGCCATCGCTTCAATCCGAAGAGCGAACCTGAATGGACCGCTTGGCGCTTCTTACCTAGGGATGGTTGGCGCCACCGACACACAGCCGATTTTGGCCTGGACGATCCATGTATCGAATGGAAGCTTCATCGAGGCTCCGGTCTTCGTGGACGCGAAGAGTGGCAAGTTCATCCCCTGGAAGCGCGCCATGGACCCGCCCAACGGCACCGATGCCCAGATTGCTGCGGCTTGGAATGCACTTTTCAATCGCAACCAGAATTCAGGGCAGGATCAAGGACAGGGATTCAATTCGCCGGCCTACAAGGCAATGGAGTGCGTGGCGGCGCTTCAGGAAGGCCTGAACGGGTGCTGACAATGCGAAACGGAACAAGTTCAGGGGAATGGTCGCCTCGCGTAGCAGGTCTGATGCGTACAGCGCTCGCCGTCTTTCTGATCCATTCCGCACTTTTCACGCAGCAGTCCCAAGCTGCGGCGCAAGACTTGCCCAGCAACGCCGGAGCGCAGATTCGCGCTGCATGGACCCAGGCCCGCGGCTGGAAACGCGACGCCAGATTTCTTTATTTAGGGTTTACCCGAGACAATGCGCAGCAAGGCTACGAGACGGAGTTCGTCTTTGGCGCAGATTCGGCTCCCGGGGTGGTCTATCACATAACACACGGACCGAAAGGATCTGTCTCCGGACTGCGTGCACCGGTCACGCAACCAATCGTTGGCCTGTTGCGTCCGGCGGACATCGTCATCGGCATGATGAACTCCAAAGTCATCGATCCCGCACAGGCAGTCAACACGGCTTACAAACACGGCATGAAAGGCAATGTGCTCAGCGTACAGCTGCAGTGCTGGGGCGCACCTGCTGCCCTCGAGGTCTGGCGTATTATCCCGGACAACGACCCTTCGCCTGATCCCAACGATCCAATGATGAGAAATTACATCGTCGACGCAATGACTGGCGATTTCTATTCGTACCTCTATTTCGCCGGGACGAATGTGGACGCAGCCGCATATGGGCGTAGCCTGGGCGCCTTTAGCGTAGCCAATATTCAAGAATTTCTGCAAGGACTCAAGACGCCCTGACGACCACGAACCTGCGCGAGCCCAATCGAGCTGTTTTCTACGCGCGCTTCTCCGGAATCGTGACAGGATCTGGTATCGCGAAAACGTAACGGGAGAGCTATGCATCTACGTTGCGGCTCTGAGCGCAGTAGGCGGTTTATTTACACAGTAGGCAGAATTATTATTCACTTCCACGCGCGCGGCAACGATCGGAGATCGTTACTCCACGGTCACGGATTTTGCGAGGTTGCGGGGCTGGTCTACGTCGCAGCCGCGGCGGACGGCGATGTAGTAGGCGAGCAACTGCAGGGGAACGATCTCGATGAGCGGCGAGAGCAGCTCAAAAGCGGGCGGGATCAGGATGACGTGCTCGACGAGGCCGGAGAGTGTAGTGTCGCCTTCAGTGGCGATGGCGATGACGCGGCCGGAGCGGGCGGTGACTTCCTGGATGTTGGATAATGTTTTTTCGTAGCGGAGTTTTGAGGCGGGATCGCCTTCGTCGCGGGTGGCGAGGACGACGACGGGTAAGGTTTCGTCGATGAGAGCGTTTGGGCCGTGCTTCATTTCGCCTGCGGGATAACCCTCGGCGTGGATGTAGGAAATTTCCTTGAGCTTGAGCGCGCCTTCGAGAGCGATGGGGAAATGAATGCCGCGGCCGAGGTAGAGGAAGTCGCGTGCGTTTGAGAAGCTGGCGGCGAGTTGCTCACATTGGATTGAGCTGGACTTGAGGACTTCTTCAATCTTGGCGGGAATGCGGCTGAGCTCTTCGATGAGTTGAACCGAGCGTTCCTTGTTTAGACGACCGCGGAGTTGGCCGAGCTTGACTGCAAGCAGAAACAACGCGGTGAGTTGGGCGGTGAAGGCCTTGGTGGAGGCGACGCCAATCTCGGGGCCGGCGTGGGTGTAGATGGCGCCGTGAGCTTCGCGGGCGACCATGGCGCCGACGACATTGCAGATGGCGACCGTTTTCGAGCCAAGGCTGATCATTTCGCGCTGGGCGGCCAGTGTGTCGGCGGTTTCGCCGGACTGGGTGATGAGCAGGCCGAGGGCGTTGCGGTCGGGGATGGGATTGCGGTAGCGGTATTCGCTGGCGTAATCGACATCAACGGGCATGCGCGCGAGGCGCTCGATCATGTACTTCCCGGCAAGGGCGGAGTGCCAGCTGGTGCCGCAGGCGGCGATGTTGATGCTGGATGCTGCGGCAAGTTCATCGTCGTCGATGTCCATTTCGCCGAGAAAGATGCTGCCGGAGTCGAGAGAGACGCGGCCGAGAGTGGTGTCGCGGATGGCGCGGGGCTGCTCCCAAATCTCCTTGAGCATGAAGTGCTTGTAGCCGCCCTTTTCGGCCTGGATGGGATCCCACTGGATGCGCTGCAGTTCGCGCTCGATTGGCTTGCCATTGAAGTCGGTAAGCTTGACGCCGTCGAGGGTGAGGATGGCCATGTCGCCGTCGGCGAGGAAGTAGATGTTGCGCGTGTGGTGAAGGATGCCGGGAACGTCAGAGGCAATGAAGTACTCGCCCTCACCTACGCCGATGACGACGGGAGGTCCGGAGCGGGCGGCGATGATCTTGTCGGGTTCGGCGGAGGAGAGGATGCCGAGAGCGAAGGCCCCGGTGAGGCTCTTGACGGCGCGGCGAACGGCGTCTTCGAGAAGAATGGGAGTGCCGGATGCGGCGGCATCGTTCTGGATCTGCTCGATGAGGTGGGCAATGATTTCGGTATCGGTTTCGGTTACGAACTTGTGACCCTGCGCGGTGAGTTCGCGTTTGAGGGCGAGATAGTTTTCGACGATGCCATTGTGGACGACGACGATGCGGCCGGAGCAGTCGCGATGGGGGTGGGCATTTTCTTCGGTGGGGCGACCGTGGGTTGCCCAGCGTGTGTGACCGATGCCGAACGTGCCATCGAGAGGATGCTCACGGAGGACTTCTTCAAGATTGCCGAGTTTGCCGGGGGCGCGGCAGACTTCGAGTAGCGCGGTGTTGGGGCTACCAACAGCGATGCCGGCGGAGTCGTAGCCGCGATATTCGAGGCGGCGCAGACCTTCGATGATGACGGGGACGACTTTCTTACGACCGACGTAACCGACAATTCCGCACATGATTGGATTTTATGCGAGGCAGCCAGACGGACGTTGTAACACTTTAGATGAATGACCTTGATCGACGAGGAGGATCTATTCCTCTATGCGGTATGTGAATTCTTCGATGACGGGGTTGGTGAGGACTTCGCGGGCAATGCGCTCAACCTGGGTGCGCGCAGCCTGCGGATCGAGGTCATCTGCAAGAGATAAAGCGAAGTACTTGCCCTGGCGGACCGCGGAGATATCGCTGAAGCCGATCTTGCGCAAGGCATTGTGGATGGTTTGGCCCTGCGGATCGAGGACCGATGTCTTTAACGTGACGTAGACATGCGCCTTCATTATCCGTGATTATATAAGGGTCAACTGACGGTGCCGGGCACCCGCTATATTTGTGCATCCAGCCCGCGTTCTACAGGCGAGCGGGCAGTACCTTTATCAAGGCTTTATTCAGGGCGCCGGACCATTCCCCCACGACTGAAGGAGAAGGAAGAACGATGGTTAATTATCTTGAGTTGCCGATCGGCGACCGTGCGCCCGAGGTCTTTCGGGCGGTAATCGAGATTCCCAAGGACGGAACGAACAAGTTTGAATATGACAAGGAGCTGCACGTCTTCAAGCTGGACCGGAACCTGCACTCGCCGGTGCACTATCCCGGAGACTACGGGTTTATTCCGTCGACGCTGAGCGACGACGGCGATCCTCTGGACGTGCTCGTTCTGGTGCCTCACGCGACATTTCCTGGCTGCGTGCACGAGGTTCGGCCGATCGGGTTGCTGGAGATGATGGACCAGGGTGTGCTGGATGAGAAAGTGCTGGCAGTGGGCAAGAACAATCCGCGTTACACGAATGTATGGAACTACACTGACATTTATCCCCACATGCTGAAGGAGATTACCCACTTCTTCTCCATATATAAGGATCTGGAAGGCAAGCGGGTTGAGATCAAGGGATGGCACGATGCGGCATATGCGCGGGACCGTGTGATTCGGGCAGCGAAATTCTTTGTCGATGAGAAGCCAAAAGCTGGCGCGGTGAAGCAAAAGGCGGCGAAATAGACGAAATAGACTAGGGGATTTGCAAGTTGAGAATGGCAGGCCGTGCGAACGATCGCGCGGCTTTTGCTTTTTGGATTGCGATGTGAAACTAGTCAGCCGAAGCGGCTGCCAGCCGGCGACGCGCAAAACGCGCGGCAGTGAGCCAGTAGAGAACCGGACCAAGCAAACCGACGGCAACGGAGAAAACAAGCGCAGAGACCGAGTTGTGCGCCAACGAGATTTCTTCTCTGCGGGATGCGTAGAGAGCGTAACCGATCAGCACGGCAGGACCGATCCCCAGCGAACAGGCAAAGGCGAGATTGCCGGCTTTGAAGGGCCGGGTGAGATTGGGCTCACGGATGCGGAGCACGACCAGCGCGACAAATTCCAGCAGCAGGCTCGAGCCGTAGAGAATCAGATCGATAGAGATGAGACGTTCGAATTTCAGGTTGAGCGCGAGCGCCCATCCGAGTCCGCAGAGCAGCACGCTGACCCACGGAACATTGCGGCTGTTGCGACGAGCCACAAAACGCGGAAGCATTCCGTCTTCGGCCATAGCCATGGGCAGGCGCGTATAACTCATCATCAGCGCGTTGAACATGCCGATGCCACAGAGAGCGCCGCCGGCGACGACTGCGACACCGAGCAGTGGACCGCCGATTGCGTTGGCCGCGGTCATCCAGTCGCCGGTTGAAAAGCTTTCGACAGACAGGCCGGCGAGCGCCATGGCCAGAAGCGGCAGAATGTAGGTGACGGCTGCCAGCATGGCAGCAGCAATCATGGCTCGCGGATAATTTCGCTGTGGATTCTCCACCTCCTGGGCAACGGTGGACGCATTGTCCCAACCCATGTAATTCCACATTGCGACCAGTACGGCGGTCGAGAGCGCTGCTTCGGAGCCGGAATTGGCCCAGTGGATGGCGGGATGGAGCGTGAATCCGCGCCAGACGCCGAGCGCCATGAAGACGACGAACGGCGCGAGCAGAAGCGCAAACAGGCCAATGGATCCTTCCCCGACGGCAGGCGCGCCACGCATGTTCCATGAACAGCAGAAAATGACGACGGCCAGCGACCAGGCATATCCATGCCAGCCGGAGGTCAGGCCCGGATCGAATTTGCCGAGGTAGAGAACAAAGATTGCTGGATAAATCGCCATGTCGAAGACGCTGGCCGAGAGCGAAAGCCACCCCTCCTGGTATCCCCAGAACGGACCAAGAGCGCGACGCACCCAGACGTAGAAGCCACCCTCAGCGGGAATGGCGCTAGCCAGTTCGCCGATCATGAGGGCCGTGGGAAGCGACCACAGAATCGGCAGGACAAGAAGAATGATGATGGCGCGTGCAAATCCGGCTCCCCCGAGGATGTCTTCAATGCCGTATGGGCCGCCTGACACCATGAAGTACGTGGCGGCAACGAGAGGCAGCAATCGCATCTTGCGCTGTGCGGGTTTGAGTGCCGGAAGCATTGATGTGAATGTAACAAAAAGTCAAGGTCAGCTGATCCCGGCTGAGCAAATATTGAGGCTGATTCGAGGGCCGGAACACCTGGGGTCGGAATCGCTTGCCGGTCGAGAGCAGAGTTCGAGAAGATCAGAGTTAGTGCGGTTTTCCGACAATGCCACCGCGTGTCTTGTGCATCCCGGCAAAACGCTCGACCGGCGGCGCTTGGTCAGGAAGCGTGGCGACACTTTTCACGATGCGCCGAAAAGAACCGCGAATCCCAACTCGAAGGGTGTGCCTGCGAATGTCGGGGCGGCAAAACTCTCAGGGAGCGGGAATTCCGCTATAATCCGGAATGAGCACGGAGAGATGGCCGAGAGGCTGAAGGCGGCGGTTTGCTAAACCGTTATAGGGTCAAAAGCTCTATCGGGGGTTCGAATCCCCCTCTCTCCGCCAGCGATTCCACAGTATTTATATTGAATAACTTAGATGGCTTTCAGGGCCGGTTTTGCGGTGAATCCTTACGGGTTCTTTCGCTCTGATAATTCTTGCCCACAGCAGTTCACCCAGATTCAGGTCTGTTCTCTCATCAAGGTCATGGAATCGGGGATTGTGTCAGCCGACCGCAAGAATCGTGCTTGGAACAGCGCGTGATCGAAAGCCTGCAAGCAATTCATAGGGGCGATTTTCCGACTGGCTCAAAGTGACGACAAGGGTGACAGCGAAAATGTTGGCGTTACGAAGAGAAGGCATGGGTTCCGAAGATCGTCTGGCTGATTTCTACCTGGACGCGCAGATTTTCTCTGTTTCAGTCCTCGCTGCGATTTGAGTAG
The DNA here is from genome assembly GCF_035317045.1 of Occallatibacter sp. Classification (GTDB taxonomy): domain Bacteria; phylum Acidobacteriota; class Terriglobia; order Terriglobales; family Acidobacteriaceae; genus Telmatobacter. The sequence goes on along the minus strand of NZ_DATHHT010000040.1, from coordinate 180,269 downwards.
CCGCAGCCCTATGATGGAGCTATGACCGCGGTCACGCTTGGGCAAATTCCCCGCCGGACAATGGAGTATGGAATCAAGCCATTCTCCATCGCGACCTGCTTCGTGCTGGTGGCGTTGCTGTGGACTTTTCCGCTACAGCGTGTGATTGCGTATCCGTTTGTATTTCTGTTTTTTGGCGCCGTGATGGGCAGCGCATGGTTTGGCGGGGCCCTGGCAGGTTTTGTCGCGGTCGTTCAGTCTTCCCTGGTTATCACGTATTTCTTCATTCCGCCGGTGTTTTCAATTACCGTGGCAAAGGAATCCCAGAGTTTTCTTGCTGCCTTCATTCTTTGCGCGATTGCGATCTCGATTGTTAGCTCGTCGCGGAAGCGTGCCGAGAGCGCCGTACGGACGGCGAGGGATCAACTTGAAGCCAAAGTGCGCGAAAGAACGGCCGAACTGGAGCATTCGAATCTGGAAATCCAGGAGAGCGAGCGCCAACTGCGCATGCTGACCGAGGCAATTCCGCAACAAATCTGGCGCGCCGATGTGTCCGGTCGCATTGAATACTGCAACCAGCACCTTCGGGATTATGTCGGAGAGAGGGAGAGTTCGATCGAGGGCGATTCCTTCTTCAACATTCTCCATCCGGAAGACGCTGTGCTCTTCAGGCAAGGCTGGGAATCGGCGCTCGTGGCGGGCGGACGGTTCGAAGTAAAGGTACGGGTACGGGGCGCCGATCGAGCTTTCCGTTGGTTTCTGGTCCGCAGCATCCCGCAGCGTGCCGAAGATGGAGCAATCACGCGATGGTACGGGATTCACATCGATATTGAGGAGCAACACAAAGCGCAACAAAGCCTGGTCATCGCGCAGGACAATCTTTCGCGGCTATGGCGGACGCTGAGTATGGCTGAAATGGCAGCTTCGATCGCGCACGAACTCAACCAGCCGCTGACCGCCGTGGTTACGCACGCCTACGCCTGCAGAGAGTGGCTGAGCACCAATCCGGCAAATCTTGAAAAGGCGTCGGCTACCGCGGAGAAGATCGTTCAGGAAAGTACGCGGGCGAGTTCCGTTGTCAAACGGGTGCGGGCACTGTTTCGGAAGGAGGGAACCGAGAGACAGACCGTTGATCTGAATCCGCTCATTCAGGAACTGGCTCGCCTGCTTCGGGACGAAGCTATCCGGCGGGGAGTCGGCATTCGCGTGGTGCTCGATCGCAATCTGCCCAAGATCGAGGGGGACTCAGTGCAGATTCAGCAGGTTCTGCTCAATCTAGCGACCAATGCCATGGACGCCATGACGGCTGTGACAGGTTCACGGGAGGTGACCATCCACTCAGAGCGGCGCGGAGCCGACGAGGTGCTTATCACCGTGGACGACGTTGGTCCAGGCATTTCACCGGAAATTGTGAGCAGGATTTTCGAACCGTTTTTCAGTACGAAGGAGCAGGGGACCGGCATGGGGCTCGCCATCTGCCGCAGCGTTGTAGAAGCACATGACGGGCGCATCTGGGTCGAGAACCGCAATCCCGCGGGCGCGCGATTCCGATTCACGCTGAGGGTGACCGCGTGAAGGCCGAAACGGTGTTTATCGTCGATGACGACGCTTCAATTTGCGAAGGGCTGTCAAACCTTCTCGATTCTGTGGGCATTCCTACCGAACAATATCCTTCAGCCGAGGCATTCTGGGAAAGCTGGAACGATCAGCGTGCGGGCTGCATGCTGCTGGATGCGCGCCTGCCCGGAGCAAGTGGCGTCGAGTTTCAGGAGCATCTGAAGAACCTGGGTATCGGTTTGCCAATCATCTTCATGACGGCGCACGGAGACATACCGATGGTGCGTAAAGTGATGAAGGCCGGCGCCATTGAGTTTCTAACCAAGCCCTTTCAGAAGCAGGAATTGCTGCACGCCGTTGCGCAGGCATTCGAACAGGATAGGACTCGTCGCCAGGAGGATTCCATCGTTAGCACAATCAATGCGCGGATCAACTCGCTCACGGATCGCGAGCGGGAAGTGATGGCGATGGTCACTGCGGGCCTGCTCAACAAGCAGATTGCCTCGGAGTTAAGCCTCAGCGAAATCACGGTCAAGATTCATCGGCGGCGCGTTATGGATGGGATGCTGGCTGGGTCTCTGGCCGAATTAGTGAAGATGTGCGAGCGAGCACGGTTTCCATCCTGGCGGGGTCCCTCCTAGTCTCCGAAACCGAATTTCTCCTCCTACGAGATCCGGCAGAGCAAGCCGTTCTCGAGACGGAAGCGAAGACCCACGAGCTTGGCCCGCATTGCGAGGGAGTGGATACTCCGGAACATGCTGTCCTGGCGGCGCACATTGCCGAAAATGATCAATTCGCGAGATTGGTCCGCTGACTCTCGATAGACGCGGAAACGCGCTGTTGCGAGATCCGGCAAGGCGATGAAGAGGATCGACCGAATATCGATAGTATCCTTCAGCGCCTGGAGCGAGGAATGACGCCTTCCGATCATGCGAGTGAGGTCCACATCCCATGGATCCTGCCTGCGCGCGACCCAATCACACTCGGCTGCATCGTCCTTAATCTGAAGCCTTAAGAGATGAAGCCGCGCACGAGAGAGCGCGCCGAAGCGAAGTTGTATGCGAAGACTATGAAGAAAATGGCTGACGCCGTTGATTTGCCGCGTCAGCCCCGAAATATCTTTGGACCACCAGTCTTCCCCGTTGGGATCAAAAGGGGAAACAGGAGAACCGAATGACATGCGAGAATCTCCGCTCAAGCTGAGTTTTCACAAGACTTGATTGCGTGCAGATTGTCTCTTTCGCACCACGCATAGCAGAGAGCCAGGAAACGAATCGACCGTTTCCATCAGCCGCAGAGCGGCCCTGGTGCGGAATTGACTAGATGGCCGCCTGGTCCCGCTCCTTACTGCGAATACGGACGGCGCCGCCTACGCTAAAGAAGAAGATCTTTCCATCGCCGATTTTGCCGGTGTAGGCAGCATTGGAGATGGCCTCGATCGCACGTTCGACGGACTCGTCGTTCAGAACAAGCTCGACCTTGATTTTGGGAAGCAGGTCGACGTCGTATTCCCTTCCACGAAAAACCTCGGTGTGGCCTTTCTGCCGGCCGTGGCCGCGGACTTCCGATACAGTCATCCCTTCCACACCCAGTTCGATCAAGGCGGCTTTCACCGCCTCGAACTTGTTGGGCCGGACGATAGCTTCGATCTTTGTCATAAGCTCCTCGCTTTCTCGACTATCAATCGCCGGTTGTGGAAGCGCTGCGCAATGAAGTCATCTCGTGGACCGGCACCGGACCCGTGACATCCTTCGGCATGCCGGCAGGAGCGGCCAAAGACGAGATCACGTACTCGGGATAGGCGGAGATGCCGTGCTCGTGGAGATCGATTCCGTAGAGTTCGCCCTCCTCGGAAACGCGCAGCGTGCCCGTGAGATTCACCAGGTACATCAGCAACAGGGCAACACCAAACGTGGCTGAAGTAACGATGGCGCTGCCGATAAACTGCGCCTTGAGCAGCGTGAATCCTCCGTGGTAGAAGAGACCGGCGAGCGGTGCCGAATTGTCCGGGCCGGCTGGTCCAGAGGCTCCATACTTGCCGCATGCGAAAAATCCGAGTGAGAGCGTGCCCCATATGCCGCAGAGCCCGTGCACGGGAACGGCCCCGATTGGATCATCGATGCGCAACCACTCCAGCAGTTCCACGCCCATGCAGACCACAACTCCGGCGACCCCACCGAGAATGATGGATCCCGTTGGACTTACCCAGTAGCAAGGACAGGTAATCGCGACAAGTCCGGCTAGAAATCCGTTGACTGTAAAGCCCACATCCCATTTCTTGCTCAGGAAGTAGGCGTACATCATCGCGGTGAGCCCGGCTGCGCAGGCCGCCAGGGTCGTATTGGCGGAGACGCGGCCGATGCCGACAAAGTCCATTGCCGAAAGCGTGGAGCCAGGGTTGAATCCGTACCAGCCGAACCACAGGATCAGTCCGCCGGTTGCGGCGATGGTGAGATCGTGCGGCAACATCGGTGCGCCGCCGTCGCGTTTGAACTTGCGCCCGAGCCTTGGTCCGAGGACGATCGCCCCAGCCAGCGCTATGAATCCGCCAATCGTATGTACGACTGTCGAACCGGCGAAGTCATGAAAGCTCTGTCCGAGGCTCGGCAGAAAATATCCGGCTGAACCCATGGTTGCGAGGAAGCCATCCGGACCCCAAGCCCAGTGGCCGACGATCGGATAGATAAATCCTGACACGCCAACCGAGTAAAGCAGATCACCGACAAATCCGGTTCGGCCGATCATCGCCCCCGAGGTAATGGTGGAGCAGGTGTCGGCAAATGCGAACTGGAAGATCCAGACGGCGAGAAATGCCACGCCAGTGGACTCATAGGTTTCCGGCGCGCCCTGGAGGAAGAACCAGTGGTAGCCGATGAAGCCGTTGCCGTGGCTGAACATGAACGCAAAGCCGATGGCATAGAAGAGGATCCCGCAGAGGCAGGTATCGACGATGCACTCCATCAGCACATTCACGGTCTCGCGCGAACGGCAAAAGCCTGCCTCGAGCATGGTGAATCCGATCTGCATGCCGAAGACAAGGAAAGCCGCAATCAACGTCCATGCGGTGTTGACGGGATTTACGATGTCCGCAGCTTTCATGGGGGCGTCGGCGGCGTAAACCTTAGCGAAGAATATCGTGGTGATTCCGGCCATGATCAGCAGCGTCAGACCGATGCCGGCCAGTTTGCCTACCAGTACGGTCGCGCCGTACCTCTGCCACTTTGGTTGCTGCAGGCGTTCTGCCAGACGCGTTAGCTTTTGCGAAAAAGACAGGGATCTCCCCCGCCGCACAATGGGTTTCATCGTGTAGCTCCTCCATTCAATTTTGGAATCTTCTTACTGTCGAACTGCGCGAGATGCTGCGGGGTACACTTCACCGCCGGGCCGGTAAGGTCTCATACGGTGCATTCTGTTGCAACCTGGTTTTACAGACTCAAACAAGAAGGGACGGCGGACCAGCTTGCCAAGGGATATACGGGTCCGTGTCTGGACTGTAGAGGGCTGGATCATGGAACGCAACTATACCTTGGTATAACTAGTGCCGATTCCGGCCGTTCCCTATACTCCATCTACTTCGCAAGTACGCTCACGGCTCGTTCGATCTGTGCGGAAAGGCTCTGGTTACCTCACAAAATGGCCCACGCACTCATGGTCTTGGCGATTCGATTCATCGCAATCATGTTCTTTACAGGACTGATTGGTTGCGTGCTTGTCGTGATTATCAGCTGGATCTCCATCTTTGGAGACGGCTTCTCCAACTCTGGAACCACGGGGACCGATTCTCACTAATCCGCATCATCCCGCACTAGTCGTCGACGTGCGTCCTAGTTCCCGACAACGAGAACTTGAAAGCTGCTGTCTACAGCACTCATCTTCAGCGGCGCGCCATTGATGGGTGGACGATTGAGTTCGGCACCATAGATGACTGTGGCGAGATACACCTCGCCATTGTCAGGATCAATCGCGAGCGACCGCGCATTCTGCCGAGTAGGTAGAGTCTGAATCACCGAGTAGGTGTCGGTTACGTCCTGGCGAATGATGGTAAGACTTCCGTCGCTACCTCCGTTCGCCGTGAAGATCAGGCCTCGATCCGGATCGTAGCCTATCGCGTCTGCGCCTATGCCGATCGGCAGGGCAGAAACCACCTGTCCGTTGGCGGCATTCAAAACCACCATACGTAAGTTGCTGCAGGCTGCAAAGAGCCGGTCGTGGGCGGTATCCATCGCTAGCGCTCGCGGATGCTCGCAATTCGAATCGAGGCGGATCGCAATGGGATAGGCGTCTGAAGGCACATTGGCCTTTGCCCCGACGGTCCAATCGAGCACTGGAGGTTTTGCGCTCGATCGATCGGCACCCGACTGCGTCGTCGCCGCATTTTCTGTAGCCGGAACCCGTTGCGCGTCGATAGCCCTGTGCACGGCCGACCCAATTGCCGCCGCATCGAAACGCAAGATCTGGTCGCGATCAGAAACCGTGATATAAACTCGCCCGTTGCCGTCGCCCTGCGCAAAGCCGAGACTGCCCGGCAACACGATCTCGGCCAGTTGCGCTCTGCGCTCGACATCGATTACGGTCACCGTGGACGCCGCACCGCCGGGCGACATCGTGCTCGAACTGCTCTCTCGCGAGGATCTTGCCCTTTGCGTCGGTGCATTCCGCGCTGAACCTGCCGGCGTGTTTCCCGATGCGGTTGTCTGAGATCCCACGACAAAAAGCAGTCCGCTGGTGGGATCGAGAACCATCGAGCGCGGGGAGGGCCCGGTTGGAATACTCGCAATTACCTCGAAGTCGCGCCGATCGAAGACCCGCACCATGTCCGCTGGGCCGTCGCTCACGTACCCGTACGTCCCCTCGGCACTGAGAACAATGGAGTGCGCCTCGCGCAATCCCTTGACGACGCCGGCCACCGAACCGCTTTCAACGTCGATCACCTGCACCGTGGGCCCATGCGCAATGAACAACTGGTGGGCCTGGGGGTCCATCGCCATGTAGTCCCAATCGCCAACACCGCCCACAACCCAGGTCTTGGTGATGAAAAACGGATGAGCTGGCATGCCGGTGGACGGAGGCGGAACGGGCGTCAGTTGAGCGGATGCGATGCCGCACACTCCCAGCAAGAGGCTCAGGTAAATCCTCATCTCGCCAACGCTCCTGCTTACCTTTGACGCGTTAAGTCGTTACGACGTTCAGTTTATTTGATGCCCGCCGAGGATTCTTGTTCGTGCATCCGAAACAAATTCACAACTATGGAACGTCCCCGGCATCAGAATCGGTGTAGCATGGTTCGGCCTTCGCAGGCGCGCATGCGTCCCGGCAGACCTGCAAACTCAACAGCAGAAAGGAAACTTCACGATGGATGTCCGTAAGCTGAACGAAACGGCAAAAGCCATGGTAGCCGGCGATAAGGGCCTGCTGGCCATGGACGAAAGCACACCCACGGCGAACAAGCGATTCGCCGCCTCCGGCATTCCCCAGAACGAAGAGGCCCGCCGCGCCTATCGCGACATGATCGTTACAGCTCCCGGCCTCGGCGACTGCCTCAACGGCGCCATCCTGGTCGATGAAACCATCCATCAGAAATCCACCGCGGGAGTTCCTTTCGCAAAGGCGCTCGACAAGGTCGGCATTATCCCTGGAATCAAGGTCGACGCCGGCGCCAAGCCGATGGCGGCCCACCCCAACGAAAAGATCACTGAAGGACTCGACGGCCTGCGCGAGCGCCTCGCCGAATACGCTGGACTGGGTGCGCGCTTCGCCAAGTGGCGCGCCGTCATCACCATCGGCGACGGAATCCCCAGCCAGGCATGCATCGATGCCAACGCGCTCATCCTCGCTCTCTATGCAGCCCTCTGCCAGGAGGCCGGCATGGTACCTATTGTCGAGCCTGAAGTGCTGATGGACGGCGACCACACGATGGAACGTTGTGCCGAAGTCACCGAACGAACCCAGCACTCCCTCTTTGCCCAGCTCATCGCCCAGGGAGTTCTGCTCGAGGGCATGATTCTCAAGCCCAACATGGTCGTACCCGGACTGAAGTGTCCCCGCCAGAACACCAATGAAGAAATCGCCGATGCCACCGTGCAATGTCTTTTGCGTACCGTTCCCGCCGCAGTGCCGGGCGTCGCGTTCCTTTCCGGCGGTCAATCGGGCGAACTTGCCTCTGCCCGGCTCAGTGCGATGAATGCCCGCTTCAAAAGCCGTATGCCCTGGGGTCTCGCGTTCTCCTTCGCGCGCGCCATTCAGGAACCGGCCATGCAGATCTGGCACGGCGAAGACGCCAATGTTCCCGCCGCCCAGAAGGCTCTCCTGCATCGCGCACAATGCAACGTTGCCGCCCGTCGCGGCGAGTACACACCCGCCATGGAGAGGCAATGACGGGGAAACACTACGTCGAAGACTTCCGCGTCCCGCCCAGTAGCCACGTGAGGCTCAGCGACTTCGACCCCAACTTCAAAGGCAGACACAGCAAGGAGAAAGCGCTCGCAAAGATCGATGTCCTTCGCGAAAAGATGAGTGACCTGCAGCAGAAGCTCTTCGCGGAACGAAAGCGCTCGCTGCTCGTTTGCCTGCAGGCGCTTGACGCCGGTGGCAAAGACGGCGTGGTCAAGCACGTCATCGGCTCAATGAACCCCGACGGCTGCCGCGTCGCCAACTTCAAAGAGCCATCCCAGGAAGAACTGGCTCACGATTTTCTGTGGCGTGTCGAGGCACAAATGCCAAAGCGGGGCGAAGTCGCCATCTTCAATCGCTCCCACTACGAAGATGTACTGATTGTGCGCGTACACAAATTGGTGCCGAAGGCTGTCTGGTTGCAGCGCTATGCGCAGATCAACGACTTCGAACGACGCCATGCCGCCAACGGCACGGTCATTCTCAAGTTCTTTCTGCACATCAGCAAGGATGAGCAGTTGAAGCGATTCGAGCAGAGACTCGATGATCCTGCCAAGCGCTGGAAGATCAGTGAATCCGATTACACCGAGCGTGAATGCTGGGACGACTACGAGCGAGCTTACGACGATGTTCTCGCCAGGTGCAATACGGAACTTGCGCCGTGGTTTGTAATCCCCGCCAATCACAAATGGTTCCGCGATATTGCCGTGTCTGAGATCGTCGTGGCGACGTTGGAATCCATGAACATCCAGGTGCCGAAGCCGAACGTCGATATCGAAGAAATCCGGCGCAAGTATCACTCGGCCGTGGACGAAGACAAGCCCAAAAAGGGCGGCCGTAAACGTCGAGACCGGGCCGCGCGTGGATAGCTCCACAGCCTCTTGTCGATTGCGCTATCCTTAACCCGGCGTCGGCACCGCCTGCGCTGTTGGGAGTTTGCAATGGGCGAAATGCTTCTGAACGTCAATGGCAAACCTTATACGGTAAACGCGCCAGCGGAAGAATCCCTGCTCTCAGTTCTGCGCAATCACCTGAATCTCACCGGAACAAAGTATGGCTGCGGCGAAGGACAGTGCGGCGCATGCACCGTTCTAATGGATGGCGCCGCAACCCGGTCCTGTTCGATCCCCGCGGCCGCCGCTGCAGGCGCGAAGATCACGACCATTGAAGGTCTCGAACAAAACGGCAGACTCACCGCCGTTCAGCAGGCATTTCTTGACGAAGGCGCGTTTCAATGCGGTTACTGCACCTCCGGCATGATCATGAGCGTTACGGCTCTCCTCCGCGACGAGCACACGCCCAATGAAGAAGAGATTCTCGGCGCGATGAACGGCAATGTCTGCCGCTGTGGAACCTATCCGCGCATTCTTGAGGCAATCAAACGTGCCTCTGGCCATGCCGCCGGCGGAGGTGCGCGATGAGCCCGCATGAATTGCAAATGTTGGAGCGCGAGCAAAACTTCGGCACCAGCGGAGGAGATACGACCGACGGCAAATCCCAACTCGATCGCCGCGACTTCCTGAAGTTTCTCGGCGGCGGGCTACTCGTATGCCTCACTCCGCTGCCGTCGTTTGCGCAAGAATCCGGCCACGCCTTCGGCTCCCACGAACTGCCCACAGACATCAGCGCCTGGTTGCATATCGACGCCGACGGCCGCGTCAAAGTCTTTACCGGCAAGGTTGAAGTCGGCCAGAACATCCGCACTTCTCTCGCACAAGCCGTCGCAGAAGAACTCCGCGTCCCCTTCGACTCCATCACTATGATCATGGGCGACACCGACCTTGTCCCTTGGGACATGGGCACCTTCGGTAGCCGCACCACTCCCACCATGGCTCCGCAACTGCGCAATATGGCCGTTGCCGGACGCGAACTCCTGGTGGAGATGGCCGCGCAGCGATGGAACACCGATTCCTCAAAGTTGATCGCTGCCGCGGGAAGGGTCGCCACGCCCGATGGCTCGAAGTCGCTCACCTACGGCGAACTCACGCGCGGCGAAGCGCTGGTGAAGAGCGTCGCAGGTGATCCGCCATTTACGCCGGCAACGGATTGGAAGATTGCAGGTACACCGGTCCCGAAGGCAAACGGCCGCGACTTCGTCACCGGCAAACATCAGTTTCCCTCTGATGTCGTCCGTCCCGGGATGATGTTTGGCGCTGTCCTGCGTCCTGACGGCTTCAACGCGACCCTTGCGTCCCTCGACACCAGCGCCGCGGAGAAAATGCCGAGTGTAAAAGTCGTTCATGAGGGCGACTTCACCGGCGTCGTCGCCGATGATCCATTCCTAGCGGAACGCGCACTCAAATTGATCCAGGCACAGTGGAGCGTCCCCGATCAGCAAGGCAACCAGGGACTCTTCGAGTACCTCAAGAACAGTCCGGACGGAAAAGCCGAAGGCGCTGACCATGCTGCAGACGCCCTAGCACAGGCAATCGCAGGTGCCGATGTGCAACTCGAAGCCCGGTACACTGTCGAGTACATCGCACACGCACCGCTCGAACCGCGCGCCGCTGTTGCCGAGTGGAATAACGGCAAGCTCACGGTGTGGACTGGAACGCAGCGGCCCTTCGGTGTACGCGAAGAATTGATGCAGACATTCCAACTACCCGCTGACAAAGTACGCGTCCTTCAGCCCGACATGGGCAGCGGCTATGGCGGTAAGCATACCGGCGAAGCCGCGATTGAGGCTGCACGCCTTTCCAAAGCTGCAGGCAAACCGGTGAAGGTCGTGTGGACCCGCGAGGAGGAGTTCACCTGGGCCTACTTTCGTCCCGCCGGCCTCATCGAGATCAAGGCCGGAGCGCGCCGTGATGGAACACTCGTTGCCTGGGAGTTCCACAACTACAACTCCGGCCCCGCCGCGATTGGCACTCCCTACGAAGTCGCCAGCAAGCTGATCCAATACCATCCAGCGAAATCGCCATTGCGACAAGGCTCCTATCGTGGACTCGCCGCCACCGCCAATCACTTTGCGCGGGAATCCCATATGGATGAAATGGCTCATGCGCTCAAGATGGACCCGGTCGCGTTCCGTATGAAGAACCTCAGCAATCCGCGGCTGAAGTCTGTCCTTCAAGCCGCCACCGACAAGTTCGGCTGGACCGTCGCCAAATCCGCACCCGAGCGGGGTTACGGCGTGGCCTGTGGAACCGATAAAGGCGGCTTCGTCGCCACATGCGCCGAGGTGGCAATTGACCCGGCAACGAAGCAAGTAAGAATCCGCCGTGTCGTCGAGGCCTGGGAATCCGGTGCGATCGTAAATCCCGACGGGCTGAGGAACCAAATGCAGGGCGCCATCATTCAGGCCATCGGCGGCGCGCTCTTCGAACGAATTCTCTTCGGCAATGGCCGCGTCCAGAACCCGCTCTTCTCGAAATACCGCCTGCCGCGCTTTACCGACACGCCGCAGGTTGAAATCGTATTGCTCGATCGCAAAGACCTGCCTTCGGCCGGTGCCGGCGAAACCGGGCTCGTTGGCCTTGCTCCCGCCGTTGGCAACGCGATCTTTGCCGCTACCGGCAAACGCCTGCGTAGCATGCCGATGACTCCCGACGACAACAAGCTGCCAGCCTGAATGGCACCGCGAAGGTTCTTCCCCTTACTTCCCGGGCATTGCCTGCAACGTCCAGATATTTCCGTCCGCGCTCGACCACGTCTGAAGATCATCAGTTACCAGTTCAAACTTTGCCGGCGGCGACGCCTTCATAGCGCCGAGAGCGCCGAGAGCATTACCTTTCTGGGACGTATTCAGGCTGCGCACCAACACGGCGCGCCCGGTCCATTGGGTTCGAACCGGCTTCCAATGCTTGCCGCCATCCTCGCTTAGGAAGAGAGCGCCTTTCGTGTCGAGCGCAATCGTGCGGTCGGCGTCGCTTGCCGTCGAAAGCTCGTCAAGTCCGTTGGGCAGCGATGCCTTCTCCTTCTTGCGAAACTCAGCGAGATTGGCTGGCGCGGCTGCTTTGTTTTCTTCGGTCGTTGGGATCGCGGGAATCTGCACCGATGCTGGGGCCGCCGCAGGTTGCACAGGAATCACCTTCTGCGCCTGCACTGTTACCGTATCCGATTCTGTGCGTGGAGTCGTTGCCGCATTCACGGTCTTATCGGCTGCGTTGAACTGTGCGCCGGACGATTGCTGCAACATGTTCTGCTGATTCGCCATGTTCTGTTGCTGGAACTGATTCGCCGCCGATGGTCCACCGATCGGTGAAGCTTTGGCCCTCGCTGCCATCGGGCCGTGGATCGATCCTCCCGCAACTCCTGGAGTCAAATCCAAGCGCGGTACCGCCGCCAGAGCCACGTCCTTCTGGTCGGCGGGCTTTTTCTCATCGAGCTTCTTCGCTTCATCCCGCGCCGGAGCCGGAGGAATACCTTCCCGCTCCGCCACGATGCCGGACGACTTCGCCGGTTTAGCCTGCTGCCGCTCGTTCCGCGTTACAGGGTTCTGCACTTCCGCCTTCGGGGATCCCGCCGTGCGCAAGTCGTCCGTAGGCGCCACGTTGGCGGCGGTCTGCGTCTCGGTCGCTACTCTTCGGGAATGCTGCACCACCGCAACCCCGATGAGTCCCGCGCATGCGGCTGCTGGTATCCACGCCCACTTCCAGTTAAACCAAGAAGTACGCGGCCTGTTTGGTGCATCCACTGCAGCAGCTACCGGCGCTGGCTGATCTTCCACCGCCGCTTGCTGCGCCAGGAACACCACTTCGCGGCATCGGCTGCAATCAGACATATGCGCGAGAATCTCCTCGCGCTCGGCCGCAGGCAGAACTTGCTCCGCGAAAGCTGTCAGGCTCTCCGCATCGGGATGCATTCCGGGTTGGATCGTTGGGTTCATCCTGTCGTCTTTGCCTTATCCTCAAGCGGCCCATTTGTCTCGGAGAGCATGGCCTTTGTAAGGGCTTCCTCCGCGACGGCCGGAATTGCCGTGGCCGGTTTCCACGTCTCCTGCTCTTTGAACGGACACGGCTCCTTACTTTGCAGCAGTTTTCTCAAATCTATCTTCAAATCGAGATCGCGGGGATCGGTGCCTAACGCTTCCTCCGCCGCCTTGCGACTCATGCCGCCTTTTTCAAGATTGCGCATCAGTTGCTTGCGAACCGCATCCGTTGCACGGCGCAGCCTCCGGCTGATGGTCGCTTCATGTACATGCAGCACCTTGCCAATCTCCGCCAGCGTTCGCTCGTCAGCGTAGTATGCCGCGAGCAAAAACCGCTCCTCTGCCGGCTGGTCATGCAAAGCCGCTTTCACCGCCTCGCGAAGGGCGACCAGCATTCCCGGCTCGGGATCCATCGCGCCGTCGAACGAAGGCGCGTCGTGCATCTCCTCATCAAACGCTTGTTCGCGATACGTGCGCCGGTAGTGATCGACGAATCGCTGCGCCAGCGTCGTACGCAGCCAGCCCAGCAGCGAGCCGCGCCCACGATACGAATCCAAAGGACACTTGCGCTCGCCGTCGCGTGTATTCAGGCCATAAAGCTCCGCATAAAACGCGTCCGCCAAGTCACGCCCCACCGTTTCGCTTCCGCTGATGGCGATGGCCGCTCGCGTCATGGGCTGGCCGTATTGCGCCATGAAATGTTCCCACGCGCGGTCGTTTCCCGCGGCACATGCTTTGGCCAGCACCAGGTCCGCCAGCCTCAGGCTCCGAAGAAACGCTCCCTGCTCCTCGGAGGATGTTCCGGTCGGTGCGGGCGCAGGGTTCTGCCCTTCGGCTACAAGCACGACGATGCGATCGAACGCGCTTCGCTCCAGCCCCCATTTCCCGGCCCCGCATTCTTGCCAAAGCTCGTCCAGCAGCGCAGGATGCACCCCAATCGGAGCCGCCGGAGTCTCCGCGCCATCTGAATCTTCGCTGGGCTGGATGGGCGCTGCGTCCACGACTTGAAGATACGCCAAAAAATCCCTGCAAGAAACCTCCGCACCTCCGTTCTCAGCCTGTAGCCGGAGCTGCAGCTCCCGGTGGAGGGTCCGCATAGCATTCCATTCAGGTCGAGTTTCTTCCGCATCACGCTGCTGGGGACTGTGCTGGTTGCTGTATTTGTCCTCTATCACGTCAATCGCGTTCGTGCCGCCGGCGGCCCTATCGAGCCGTTGCACAGCTCCTACCGCGTCCTCGGCCCCATCGAAAGCGGCAATCTCCTTCTCTTCCCGGTGGTTGAATCCGGCAGGATGCCTGCATCGGCGTTCATCACCCTCGACGAGGGCATCAAGAGCGGCCAGGTAGAAGTCACCGAGGCGGGCAATGTTCGGGGCCTCGTGCGCCCGCGCCCGACTCGGGGCAGAACAGACGACGGCGTTCTTCGCTCGCATCCGCTGCCTGATCCGCCGACTTATCGCGGCGACCAGGTCAACACCCTCGTTCTGGTCAACAACTCCGACAAGCCTTTGCTCTTGCTGGCGGGTGAGATTGTTACAGGAGGCAAGCAGGATCGCATCGTCGGCAAGGATCGCATTGTGCCGGCGCAAAGTGATCCCATCGATCTTGGCGTCTTCTGCATCGAGCACGGCCGCTGGACCGAAGATACTGCCACCTTCAAGTCATCTGCCAATGCCCCTGCGCAGAGCTTGATGGTCCAGCCCTCTGTCCGCGCCAAAGCAATGGTCGATAAGAACCAGCAGGAGGTGTGGGACTCCGTGCACGGCTCCATCGCCGGAGCGCTTGCTGCTCCGCGCCCGGGACTCGCTGTCGCCGAACCGCGGCGCGCTACGCCCGACCCCAATAGCCTCGGAACCACCAGCTACGCCCGCGCCATGCAGAGCACTGCGATCAACGAAAAAGTAGATGAAGCTGCCGCGCCGCTGATGAAGTCGCGTGAGCAGGTGCTCGAAAAACTCCGCGAAGAGCACGCCGTGGGTGTGATCGTCGCTGTGCGCGGCGAAATTGTATGGGCCGACATCTTTTCTGATACCGACCTGCTGTCGCGCTACTGGACAAAGCTGGTTCGATCCTATGCGGCAGAGAGCCTAATGGCAGATCAAATGCATTCCGCGCCCTCGATCACAGATGCGCAGCACTTTCTGGATGCGCCTTCGGGCGGCACAGAGACCAGCATCGGCAGTGTCGGCGTTTATCGCTACCGTGAACTACGTTCAGGCGGAGCCGAGACCTTCGTCCTGGAATCGCTGTTATCTGGTACGGATTATGACGTGCACATCAGCAAGGTCAAGCTGCGTGGCGAAGTGCAGCGCGTCGATGCTCCCATGGTGTATCGCTGAGCGAAACCACACACCAGCCGGCCAGGGCCATGCACCAGCGCCACTAGCCCTCCAACTGTGTCCGAAGCGATACGATTGGATGGGAGAGATTGATGGCAAAGGTCCTCGATGGAGCCGCGATTGCTGCGGCAATCAAACACGAAGTAGCAGAGGAGGTACGCGCGCTGGCGGCGCAAGGCATCCGGCCCGGTTTAGCCGCGGTGCTGGTCGGACACGTGCCTGCATCCGAGATTTACGTTGCCAGCAAGGTAAAGACTTGCGGTGAACTCGGCCTCTACAGCGATCTCATCACTCCGCCGGACACCGTGACGACGAAAGAGATGATGGACCTGGTGCGCAGCCTCAACGACCGCGACGACGTAGATGGCATCCTCATCCAGCTTCCGCTGCCGAAGCAGGTTGATGCCAAAGCACTACTCGATTCGGTCGATCCCGCGAAGGACGTCGACGGCTTTCATCCCGTAAACGCGGGCAAACTGCAGGCGGGTCGCCCGGCCCTGGCCCCATGTACCCCGGCGGGCGTCATCGAAATTCTCAAGCGCAGCCACCTGCCCATCAGCGGCCAGCATGCCGTGATTGTCGGCCGCAGCGATATCGTCGGGAAGCCCGTCGCCATGCTGCTGCTCCACGAAAACGCGACTATTACTATCTGCCACTCCAAGACACGCGACCTTGGCGCGATCACGCGCGAGGCCGACATCCTTGTTGCAGCTATCGGCCGGCCCGGCTTCATTACTCCTGAAATGCTGAAGCCCGGCGCCACCATCATCGATGTCGGCATCAACCGCATTACCACGCTCGAGGAGTTCGACCGCTACTTTGCCGGCGATGCCAAGCGCGAATTGACCTTTGCCAAACGCGGATCGACGATCGTGGGCGACGTGCATCCCAAATCCTTCGAACTCGCCGGTGCCTACACTCCGGTCCCCGGGGGCGTCGGGCCGCTCACTATTGCCATGCTCATGTCCAACACTGTCCGCGCAGCCCGCATGCGCAGAGGCCAGTAGCGATGCTTCGTGTCGGCCTTACCGGCGGTCTCGGCAGCGGCAAAAGCACCGTCGCCGCGATGCTGCGCGAACATGGAGCGGAGGTCATCGAGTCCGACGAACTCGGTCGCACGCTCATGGAGCCCGGCCAATCGGCCTTCAGTCAGATCGTCCGCGTATTCGGCGACGCAGTTGTAATGCCCGACGGCCGCCTCGACCGCGCTCGCCTTGCTGAACTCGCCTTCAAGGGCGGCCGCGTGAAAGAGCTGAACGCTATCGTCCATCCGGCGGTCATTGAAGCGCAGCGCCAGTGGATGGATCAGGTCTTTGCGGGTGATCCCGCAGCCGTTGCTGTCGTCGTCTCAGCGCTCATCTTTGAGGTCGAACGCGACGCCCGCGCCGGGGGCCAGCCCTTGAGTGTCTTCACCGATCTTCGCAAGCGCATTGACCGCGTCATCCTCGTCACTGCTCCCGACGACGCAAAGATCGCCCGTTACGTCGCCCGCATCGCCCGGGCCTCAATCAACCGCGACGTCGCCGAGGCCGATGCCCGCTCCCGCCTCGCTCACCAGATCCCAGACAGCGAGAAGGCTCCGCGCGCCGACTACCTGCTTGAAAACACCGGCGATATCGCCGCTCTGCGCGCCCAGGTCGCGGAGCTTTGGCCCAGGTTGAAGCAGGAGAGCAACTTAAATCTCAAGGCCCGGTCATTAAAATAGAGGCTGGAACAAGCCCGTTGCGAGCACCGTATTGCTTCCTGTGGAAGTGCGAACCCGGCATCGTAACCATAGAGAAAGGTCTAAAGGTTTAAGAGAGCTATGAAACTGCGCCAGTTTGCTTTGGTCGTATTCCTGGTCGGTGGATTCTGGTTCATTACCACCCACTTCTCCTCCAATTTGAATCCGCTGAAGTTCATGAGCGCACGAAGCTCGGACTCGCCCCTGGAACTCTCCGAGGCTCACGCGGCACCCGAATTCGATGCGGCGGAGCAGAACAATATTTCTGTCTACCGGCACGTGCTGCCTTCGGTGGTGAACATTACATCGCGGGCTGTCACGTTCAACTTCTTCTACGGCAACGTTCCGCAGGAGGGCCAGGGTTCGGGGTTCGTTCTCGACAAGGCTGGCCACGTGTTGACGAATTTCCACGTGATCGAAGGCGCCAACCGCGGTATCGAGGTCAAGCTCAGCAACAAGCGCAGTTACAAGGCAACCGTCGTGGGAACCGACAAGATTCACGATCTCGCGCTGCTCAAAATTGACGCGCCCGATCTGCAGCCGGTAATACTCGCAGACTCGAGCCAGCTCGCCGTCGGCGAAAACGTGTATGCGATCGGCAACCCCTTCGGGCTCAGCGGCACCATGACCCAGGGAATTATCAGCTCGATCCGCTCCATACGCGGCAGTGAGGGAGCGCCGATTGAAGACGCGATCCAGACTGATGCGGCCATCAATCCCGGCAACTCCGGCGGACCGCTACTGAACTCGCGCGGCGAAGTCATCGGCATCAACACGATGATCCTGTCGAACTCCGATCAGAACGCGGGCATCGGCTTTGCAATCCCCATCAATACCGCCAAGGCCGTGCTTTCCGATCTGACGCACTACGGCGAGGTACGGCGCCCGTCGCTGGGCATCCAGTCCTATGCCATTGGACCGGACCTGGCAAGTCAGATGGGATTGGCCGCGGATTCTGGCGTGCTCATCCAGAAAGTAATACCCGGAGGAGCTGCCGATCGAGCCGGCCTTCGCGGCGGCAACGAACAGGCCTGGGTCGGGAATCAGCCCGTGATGCTGGGCGGTGATTTGATCGTGGCGATCGACGGCCAACAAATCACCGATCCGCAGGACATCAGCGTCATCATGGATAAGCACCAGGCCGGCGACAGCGTCAGCGTCACCGTGATGCGCGGGCGACGACAGATGACGGTGAAGGTCGTGCTCGGTGCAGCACGGTCGGTGAATACGTAGGAGACGCGTCTAGTTGGACTCGGAAGTGGAACTGGAAGCGATTCCGCGCTCCAGCTTCTTCGACAGGATGATGCTCGACAGGCAGAAACCAATGAACAGGTAATAGCCGGGCAGGATCCTGGAAGCATTGGTCGGGATCTGCACCTGCTGGACGTTGGGCACGTCGCGCAAGCCGTCCCACGCGCTGCCGATAACGCCGTTGAATGCGACGAACGACATGAAGATCGCCAGGACCATGACGTCGGCCATGGACCACTTCGATAGTTGGAACGCCAACAGCCTGACGATGCGGCTAGTGCGCAACAGCGCCGGCCGGAAGAGACACGCGCCGAGCGCCAGCATTTTCAGCAGTGGGAAGACCACGCTGAACAGGATTACCAGCACGCCAACCAGCATCATCTCGGGCCGGCCTATCTGCATCAGTGTCTGACACACCTCAAGCACGGTCTTGCTGCGGTAGTACAGCGACTGATCGCGAAACTCGATGGGCGTGCCGAGCAGGGTTGCGTCCAGCTTCGTGACGCGTACTTCCACCTCCAGCATCGGGCTGAGCACGCCCCCGACGAGCATCGCGATGCAGAACAACATCAGCACCAGTACGGCGCCTCGCGAGAGCGTCGGCTTGCCGACCATCAGCAGGATGAATCCCAGCGCCGCCGATGCGAGCACGATGAGATAGTCGCGCGTCAGATTTTGGTCCGCAGCCGCGATCTGCTGGCCGAGAGTCTCCTCGCAAGCCGCGCCCCTTGAGCAGCCATAGTGCTTGAGGATGGCGTTATAGGTGGTCATGTCCGTGGTGCTGAAGGTGTTCTTGACCGCATCGGCCAGGACGCCGCGGATGGAGTCCTTGAAGCTCTCTTGGGTTTGCGCCTTATTGAGCTCCGCCATGACCACGGTGGTATATTCCGGCACGTGCGGACGCAGGGAGGCGACGATCATGTTCACGAGCATTGGGTTGGCCCCAGTGGGCTTGCCGGATCCCTTCGGGCTGGGCGCCGTCATTTGCGCCTTGATGTTGTCCAGCAGAGCATACAGCGACCGTTCAACCATGGGCCGGAGACTCTTGCTCTGTCCCTTGAGATCGAGTTTGTCGACCTGGGCATTGAGCATCGGGCCGATGATGCCGCGCCACTGGTCGGCGCTCAGGATTCCATAGCGCGCGTGGGTGATCTCGGCCAGGTCGGTCCGGATGAGGCGGCGCGCGGCAAGGCCATCAATGGTCTTCCAACTGAACCAGATGGTCGGCAAGAGCAAAATCACGCCCGCAGCCAAGCGGAGATCGAATGAACGCGAATGTTTGCCCGGTGATGGATTCGTCGGCGTGACCACGTCTTCCACGATGTGATATCGAGTATAGAACCGCCCCCGACTCGTTAAGAAGTCGATCAACTGCCCCACGGACCGCGTGGTCCGTGGGGCTGGCGGAGTGGAGAATCTGCTTTTCCCGCTTAGAACTTCACTCCCAGCGAGGCCAGGAAGGCCTTGACGTCGGGCCATACGGCCTTCAAGTCCATAGCCGTCTGAATGTCGAGAGGGATATTCAACGGGTTGGAGGCCGCGCCTGCCAGCTCGGCGATCGGCTTTTCGACCGCGGCGATCAGCGTTGCAAGCGCAGCCACAACTTGCGGCGCGGCCTTGAGAGCCTTGTTGGCACCGGTCAGCCACTTCAGGGCGTCCTCGGCTCCGATTTCGATGCCTTTTTCGATATTGACCAGAATGTTTGCCATCGCGATAGTTCTCTTTTCTGTTCGGCGGACCGTCCGGGTTGCGGCGGGCTGCTGACGTGAATTTGCGGCGACGTCGCTTGCAGAGATGGCCGTGGTTGCAGCCGTGATTGAAAGAGCGTCGCCTGGCGCAGACGAGCGCGGGCGCGCGGCGATAGTCCGTGCGAGAAGTCCGCTGGATTGTCTGGCTATATTTCAAAGTTTAGAGAGTTCGCGGATATAACCTGCAAATCGGCAGGAAGAATCTTGGCATAAATATACTTGACAACTCCACCTAAGTAGTTTACTGTTTAGGCATGGAACCGAAGACGCTCAAGCAAGCAATCGAGTATTTCGCCAATCCAAAGAACTGCCACAAGTACCTTGTGGAAAGCCGCTGGCCCGATGGCGCTGAATGCCCGCGCTGCGGATCGAAGAACGTCAAGTTCTCAGAGAAGTACAACCGTTGGCAGTGTGGAAGCCATCACGAGCGCCGTCAGTTCACGCTGAAGACTGGGACGATTTTTGAGGATTCCGCACTCGGTTTGGATAAGTGGCTCGCGGCCATGTGGCTCCTAGTTAATTCCAAAAACGGCGTGAGTTCATGGGAAGTTCATCGCGCAATCGGCGTCACCCAAAAGAGTGCATGGTTCATGATGCATCGGCTGCGCGAAGTTCTGGAGCCACAGCACGCGGTGAAGATGGGTGGCCCTGATTCCGGTCCATGCGAAGTGGACGAGGCTTACGTGGGTGGTCGCATCAAGAACATGCACCGCTCCAAGGTGCGTGAAAAATACAAGGGGAAGCCTGTTAGCGGTGGCGCGGCTAAGGCAATCGTCATGGGAATCCGTGATCGTGAAACTCGTCAGGTTCGGGCGAAAGTGATTCCCAATGTGAAGCGCGAGACATTGCAGAATGAGATTCTCGCGAACATCGAAAAGAAATCAACCGTCTACACGGACCAATATCTGGGCTACTACGATTTGGCCCGCAAAGACTTTGTGCATGACGTCGTTAATCATGTACAAGAGTATGTTCGCGGCGAAGTCCACACGAACGGAATCGAGAATTTCTGGAGCCTGCTCAAGAGAGGGCTTAAGGGAACGTATGTGGCTGTGGAGCCGTTCCACTTGGACCGTTACGTGGTAGAGCAGTGCTTTAGATTTAACAATCGGGCGACGAAGGATAATCCACTAACTGATGGAGATCGGTTCGCGCTGGCAGCATCGCAAATCTTGGGGAAGAGACTGACGTTTGCAGAGCTGACCGGCAAGGTGGGAGGGGTCGAAGCGCAACCTTTCTAATTGGCCGGATTGGATGAAACGTCAACGGCGGGGCAAACAGGGGAAGAGGGGGTCGCTCTAGACTCCCAATTCTTCCAGAGCAGCCAGCAGCAGTTCCGGGTCTATATTGTCCGAAACATACAACTCTCCATCCAGATCCCGATACCACACAATGTGCACGTTCTTCCCAATTTCCTCTTCACCCTCAATAGGCGTAGCCCGCACTTTGTACTTGCACTGAGGTTTGCCCGCTGAATCTCGAAACTCTACATATTCCCAATTGCCGTGTTTTCTTAGCGTTTGGGTGGGCATGTACTTCTCGTCTTCCGGACTCTTGACCGTATGGGCCTTGCATGTATTCTGGAAGTGTGGCAAGATGCCCTTCTCAATAAACTGGGCATCTATATCTGTTTGCGTAAGGCGAATTGGGACTTGAGGATTTAATTCCATGGCGACCTCGACGAATGAACAACTGAAGACCCGCTTGCATAATTTCCTTGCTGATCCCCGGGCTGATAAAGAGTTCCGTCCGTGGTTTGCTTCTTTGCTAATAGGGCCGAATAGTCCTGAAGTTGATGCCCTTGTGCATGCGATTCACGACGCGTTTTCCGAAGCAGGCGAGGGTAGATACACGCCTGAACAACTCCGGACGCGTCTCGATGAGTTGGCCAAGGAAACGGCATCTATATCCTCCCAAACAACCGCAAAGTTTGTCGCACCCGGGATTCCCTCTACGGAGCAAAGACAGCAAGTCTTCGCGATGGATGAGGGCGAACTCGTGCAGGTCTAAGTCACCTGACCCGTATTTGTTGAGGCGCGACACGAGTCACTTCGAACTGCGTGACAAAAGGTTCCTGTCCTTCGATTTCTACTTCCCATGTGTGCGTTCCAAACGCCGTAAACTGCGGCGACATGATCTGGTGCACAAGGATCGCGGGACCCACTGCCGGAGCCTGAATCACTCCTCTAACAATCGGGGAAATTTCTCGACCTGTCGCCAGGGGACTCAGTTTGCCGCTGTAGTTGTATGTGCCGGGTGCATCTGCCTTCATTAGTGTGAAGAATGTAAGCAGCGGCATGGGAAACGGAACGACTGGAGTGCCGATTCCATTTGGGAATAGGCCAACAATGACAAATTTCCCGCCCATCTCTGGCCTAACCATCTCACAAACTATTGTGTAATCATGAGTTAACGCCATTTTCAATTCCTCCATCGTGCAACACAGTGCTTTCCTGTGTACGTTGGTGATTGACTTTTTTGGCCGGGATAGCTAAGGTGGGAGGTGAATAGGCCCCTACCAAATCCGGCAACTCAAAAGCCCTCCAAGTTCGCACCCGCATTACCAACCAAAGATTCGACCACCGTGCTCTAACACGGAAGGTCGATCCCTGTGTAGGCAAGCACAGGTGATTTGAGTCACAAGCTATCATACTTCTGACTTGGTGTCATGTGCGCAATCGGGGCGAACACCACGAGAATATCCCTGCGCTTTCCGGCAAATCCCAGCAAAACCCGAAATAGTGTTGATAGAGGTGAGGCTTTTCCACCAATCGCATGTCCTTTTGCACATGTTGTAATGCAAATCTGGCGGTGCCTTTAATGGTTCCCTTTCATCTGATTCTCTACAGGTAATAAACGTCTCAAACGGCGCTCTGACGCAGTTATATCTAGAAATATTTATGGGAGCGTATACTGTGACCGCGATGAATCCTCTGCCCGCCCCGTTTATTACCGGCAAGACCGATGCTGAACGCTTCAGCAATGCGGTGCGTAAAGTGCTGACGACGATTAAACAGGATGCGATGAAGACCGCAGCCAGACCGCAGCCCAAAGCAATTCCCGTCGAGGTTGTTCCTCTTGTGGCGATCCCCAAGCCAGTGCTGAAAAGGGCTCTCCTGCATCCAAAGAGAGCCAAAAAAGTGCAGCCAGCGCGCTAGTGTTGCCCTGTCACGGCAAGTTCAGCCTACCGTTTGAGTATGGAGTTGTCTAGTATATTACTGCCAGAATCTTCGCTGCAGAATCAGAGGTTTAGCGAAATAAGTGATCGCAAGGGGCTTGACTTCTATTTTTCGCCGTTCTGTGACTCTGCGTGGCGATGGCACGGGCGCAAGAAATTCTTTCGCGGATTCTGGCTGCAAAGTCCTCTTCTGATGAAGATTAAGAAGGGGGTGCGCTCGCAGGCCGTTGATCTGAGTTTGCGCTGAGGGTTTAGATTCAGCCGTGGTATGCGTTGGCGAATGCTACATTTGTCTTCTTACTCGACCATTGTGGAGGTTTCGCATGAAGCGTTTGCTGCTTTTCGCCATCGTGTTTTTGCCGATTCAGTTGCTTGCACAGACCGGCGGTTCGGCCGATGCCTCACGCAATCCTAAAGTTCGCGCCATCACCGCATTCGTGCGGCTGGACAGAAGCAAGTGGGAACAGCAGGTTGTGGAAGCGCTGGGCGTGTTGCGGAAGGCTGAGGCAGCGTTTAAAAGCTCGGGCTACGAGGTGGAGTCGCTGCGCATCACCACGCAGCCTGTCGGCCAGCTCGTTTCGGGACTTTCGGAAGACGATGCTGTTGCGTTTCTTGCGCGGTTCGACCAGTTGTCGGCGAAAGAGAATTTCATTCCCAACGTAGGGCCGGCCATGATGCACGACGGCGATGACGCCTTGACGATGCGCGTGCTGGAGCGCGCCCTTTCGACGCTGCCCAATATCGAAGCCAGCACCATCATCGCCGACGATTCGGGGATCCACTGGAAGACGATTCACCGCACCGCGGAACTGGTGAAGTACGTTGCCGAGCACAGTCCGCATGCGCAGGGTACGTTCAATTTCACGGCAACGGCGATGCTGAAGCCGCTCGGCCCCTTCTATCCAGGCTCGTATCACGACGGCCCGGGCAGACAATTCTCCATCGGCTTCGAAGGTGCGGGCGTGGTGGCTGAGGTGTTCACGCGCGACAAGGGAAACGCCGCAGCCGCAACAGCGGACCTGACTGCAGCGCTCACCAAACATGCAAAAGTTGCGGAGGAAATAGGCAACAAGGTCGCCGCAGAAACCGGGTGGAGCTTCGCTGGTGTTGATCCGACGCCGGCGCCGCTTGGTGATGTCTCCATTGCCGCCGCGATCGAAGACTTTACCGGCGCGAAATTCGGCTCCAGCGGCACGCTCACCGCGGCCCGGATCATTACTGCCGCCGTGAAGGCCGTACCCGTAAAGCAGATCGGTTACTCCGGCCTCATGGTTCCCATCTTGGAAGACAAAGTCATGGCGCAGCGATGGGCCGAGGGAATCTTCAATGTAGATTCCCTGCTTGCCTATTCCTCGGTGTGCGGCACGGGACTCGATACGATCCCGCTGCCCGGCGACATCAGCACGGAGCAGATGGAGCGAATGTTCGCAGATGTTGCCTCACTCGCAAGCAAATGGAACAAGCCGCTGTCAGCGCGCTTGCAACCGGTGCCGGGTAAAAAGGCCGGCGACATGACGGAGTTTCAGGATCCGTATCTCTTCAACACCACGATCCACGCAGTGCCTTAGTCGCGGGTCCGCATAATCAGCGCTTAAGGTAGCGGCGGCCCTGAATCTCGTACTCTCCGCTGGCTACGCGGGCGATGGCTTCGGTGTAGGCGATGTGCTCTTCGGCGAGGATGCGCTCGGCGAGCGAGTGCGCGTCGTCGGAGTCTAGAACCGGGACTGTCCGCTGGAGGATGATGGCGCCGTGATCGAGATGCTCGTCGACGAAGTGCACGGTGCAGCCCGCGATTTTCACGCCATACTCAAAGGTCTGCTGCTGAGCGTCGAGTCCCGGAAAGGCGGGCAGGAGCGAGGGATGAATATTGAGGATTCGGTTGGAAAACGCGGCGATAAAACCGGGTGACAGCAGGCGCATGTAGCCGGCTAGGCAGACGAGGTCAACTTTGTGCGCCCGAAGAGTGGCGATCATGTCGGCGTCATGTTCGGTGCGGGGTCGGCCCTTGGAGACGAGCACTGCGCACGGGACCCCAAGTTGCACGGCGGCGGTGATCCCGGCGGCTTCGGCAACATTCGAGAGGACGATGGCGATCTCGACGCCCGCCAGGCGCCGTTCGCGAATGGACTGTGCGATTGCAAGAAAGTTGGAGCCGCGGCCGGAGAGCAAAATGCCCAGCCGAAGCGGCGTGGCTTCCGTGCTCATGTGTAGTGAACCCGGTGATCGCCTTTCGCGATGCGGCCAATGACGTAGAACTTCTCTTCGGCGCGGTCGAGGAGCGTCTTGGCGCGCGTGAATTTGGCCGCCGGAACGACTGCGATGAGGCCGATGCCCATGTTGAACGTGCGCATCATCTCCTCTTGCGACACCTGGCCCAGGTCCCGGAGATGATCGAAGATCGGCAGTACGGGCCACGATCCCAGCTCAATCTGCGCTTCGGTTCCCTTGGGCAGAATGCGTGGCAGATTTTCAGTAATGCCGCCGCCGGTAATGTGCGCCATTCCCGCGGTCATGCCGGAGGCAACTAGCTTCTGGATTACGTGCAGATAGCTGCGGTGCGTCTTCATCAGCGCCGCGCCGGCCTTTTCCTTGATCGCTGTGACATACTGGCTCGGCTTGTAGCCCGCGACCTCGAACATGAGCTTGCGGGCCAGCGAATAGCCGTTGGTATGCAGGCCCGTCGAAGGAAATCCAACAAGCACATCGCCGACCTTGATCTCGGCGCCGGTCACCAGCTTGTCGCGATCGACAGCGCCGACAATGAAGCCGGCCAAGTCGTATTCGCCCTCGGCATAGAAGCCGGGCATCTGCGCAGTTTCCCCGCCAATGAGCGCGCAACCGTTGGCCTTGCAGGCGTCGGCAAGGCCGGAGACGACGGTCTCCGTGACCTCGGGGTCGAGCTTGCCGCTGGCGAAGTAGTCGAGGAAAAACAATGGCGTCGCCCCCTGCACGGCGATATCGTTGACGCAGTGGTTCACCAAGTCGGCGCCGACGCTCGAGTGCAGTCCCATCTCGAAGGCGATCTTGAGCTTCGTTCCAACGCCATCCGCCGAACTCACGAGAATGGGGCTTTTGAACCGCTGAAGGTCGAGCCGGAAGAGGGCTCCGAAGCCGCCGATTCCGCCTAAGACGTTGCGGTTAAAGGTCTTCTGCGCGAGGTACTTGATGCGGTCCCTGGCGCGGTCGCCACGGGAGATGTCAACCCCGGCGTCGGCATAGGTGACGGATTTGGATTTGGTTTCTTCGGGCACTCTGCGGCCTCTGCGGTCAGATTATTGAAGCGGGCGCTGCGGACCGGAAAGGTCGATTCTAGCAGGCTGGGCTTACAAGGTCAGTGAACTGCGAAATCGATTTGCTGTTCAAAATGTGGAGAAACGGATCGTGAGGTCACGCGAATCATTCCAGTTCGGGTTGCGACTTCTATACTGGAGCCACGATGAGCACTAAAGCTGCCCCACTCGTACATGCGCGTTCCCACGTATTGCAACAGCGGGCTGAGCGGTATTTTCCTGGTGGCGTGAATTCGCCGGTCCGGGCGTTTCGCGCGGTGGGCGGTGCTCCGCCGTTTGTGGAGCGGGCCGAGGGCGCGTTCGTGGTGGACGCGGATGGCAATCGATATATCGACTACGTCGGCTCATGGGGACCGATGATCCTTGGCCATGCATTTCCGCCAGTTGTTGAGGCAATTGAACGCGCCGCGCGCAACTCGGCGAGCTTTGGTGCGTCGACGGCGAGCGAAGCGGATCTGGCGGAGCGCATCGTTGCCTGCTATCCGGCTATCGAGAAGATGCGCTTTGTGAGCTCGGGTACCGAGGCGACCATGTCGGCCATTCGGCTTGCTCGTGCTGCCACGGGGCGCAAGATCATCATCAAGTTCGAGGGCTGCTACCACGGTCATGCGGACGGACTCCTGGTGAAGGCCGGCTCGGGCGTGGCGACGTTTGGAATCCCTGGGTCCGCCGGCGTGCCCGAAGAGATTGCCGCGCTGACGCACGCGCTGCCCTACAACGATGTGGCTGCGGTGGAGTCGGCATTTGATGCGCGTCCAAACACGATTGCGGCGGTGATTTTGGAGCCGGTGGTAGGCAACGCTGGGTGCATTCCGCCTGCACCGGGATATTTGCATGCGCTCCGCGAACTGACGACGCGTGAAGGCGCATTGCTGATTGTGGATGAGGTGATGACGGGATTCCGCGTGGCGCTGGGCGGCGCCTGCGAACTGTATTCCCTCGACCCGGACCTCATTACACTGGGCAAAATTGTGGGCGGCGGGTTACCGGTTGGCGTCTTCGGCGGCAAGCAGAAATATATGGATATGCTGGCGCCGCTCGGCCCCGTCTACCAGGCCGGAACGCTGAGCGGGAATCCGCTCGCGATGGCTGCTGGCCTGGCGACGGTTGGGTATCTGCAGGAACATGCGGTGGAAGTTTATGCGCGGCTGGAGTCGACAGCGAGGGCTGTCGCGGAGGGCGTTGCTGCGGAAGGCGAAAAAGCCGGCGTGGCGCTCACGACAAATCGTGTGGGTGCGATGTGGACATGGTTCTTCAACGAAGATCCGGTGGCGAACTACGATGACGCCGCAGAGTCCGATACCGCGGAGTTCGGGCGTTTCCATCGCGCGATGCTGGACCGCGGCGTGTGGCTGCCGCCATCGCAATTTGAGGCTGCCTTTCTGGGGACGGCGCATGGGGATGCGGAAGTTCACGCCACGATCGAAGCGGCGAAGGAAGCGTTTCGCGCAGCCTGACTGACGATTGATGCAGAGAAGAGCAACTGCTGTCGTGGATGCATGACACCCAGAAAGAATGAAGATCGCTGGTGTTCAGATCGTGCTTTCCCACCCAAGCGGAGCTTGGATGGGGCACCCTTGTTCGTGCCGATGTCTGAATTCTCACGGCAGGTCCTTCGACTTCGCTCAGGATAACAACTTGGAAATTCTGCGACTGCTTTCGGCTCGCTACTCTGGCCACGCATCAAGCGTGACGAATTTCTGTGAGCTGGCGTAGCGATCGAGGAGGAGAGCGGCCGTGGTGACAGATGGGCCGCGATCGGCGCCGATGCCGCGATGGCCTCCATCGTGAAGGACGATGTTGCTGGCGTAGCCGCTGCTTTGATTGCCGTCGATCTTGCGCACCAGGCTGGCGGTAATTTTGTCGGCTGAAAGTTCCTTCCAATCCGTCGTCATCGCATTCCACGTGACGGGGATGAGTCCGAGTCGGCGGGCAAGCTTCAGAACATACGGCCGCCGCGCGCCAAAGGGCGGGCGAAAGTAGCGGAGGGGTTTGCCGGTGATTTTGGCGAGCAAATCGTTGGTGCGGGTGAGTTCGTCGAGAACGTTGGCCTCGCGCGTGCGCGAAAGATCGGGGTGGCTCCAGGTGTGGTTCCCGATCAGGTGTCCGGAATCGGCGACGCGGCGAGCGAGTTCCGGCTCGGCCTTGGCGAATTTGCCAACCATAAAAAAAGTCGCGCACACATTGTGCTCGGCGAGGATGTCGAGGAGGCGCGGCGTCCAGGCGGGATTGGGTCCGTCGTCGAAGGTGAGAGCGAGCTCGCCGGGATTGCGCGGGGCGATGAGGGTGCGGCCGAAGATCTGCGAGGTGGGCCAATGCGACGCATAGGCAAAGCCGCCGATGCCAAGCCCGGTTGCGCCGGCGACACCGATCACCCCGTAAATACTCGCTGCCAAAGGAGAAAGCATTGCTGCCAATAGTGTGCGGCGCGGAGCAGGAGAACGGCAAGCGATCTGTGACGGACCGGCGTATACTGAAACTGTTCGGGCCGCATCCTGAGTACTCGGAGTGGCACTGGAGACAACATGAGCCTTACCAACTTCCCCGGTAGCGCGAGTTCCTCGCCGCTCGACTCTTCCATCACAAAAGTTACGATTCCGGCACTGGCCGAGATGAAGCGCCAAGGCAAGCCCATTTCTGCGCTTACCGCGTATGACTATGCGACTTCGCGTCTTGTCGACGAATCCGGCATAGACCTGGTGCTCGTGGGCGACTCGCTGGCCATGGTGGTGATGGGCCACGACAACACGCTGGCGGTCACCGTTGACGAAATGCTGCATCACACCCGCGCTGTGCGGCGTGCGGTTCGGCGCGCGCTGGTGGTGGCCGATATGCCCTTCGGCAGCTATCACGGCACGGTGGCCGAAGGGGTAGCCAACGCAGTTCGTTTCATCAAAGAGGCTGGAGCCGAGGCGGTAAAGATTGAAGGGCCGCGCGTGGCGCTGGTCGCGGCGCTCACCGATGCGGAGATTCCGGTCGTTGGCCATTTGGGGTTGACGCCGCAGAGCGTGCATCGCATGGGCGGCTATCGCGTGCAGGCTAAAACAACAGACGCGGCTCGGCAAATCAAAACTGATGCGAAAGCGCTCGAAGAGGCCGGCGCAGGCTTGCTCGTGCTTGAAGGAATTCCGCGCGAGGTTGCTGCGGAGATTACGGCGGAACTTGCGATTCCCACCATCGGCATCGGCGCAGGGCCGGATTGCGACGGCCAGATCCTTGTCTTCCACGACATGATGAACCTGAGCTTCGCTCCCAAGGCCAAGTTCGCGCGCCGCTATGCGGATGCGGCAGGGCTGTTCCGTGCGGCCATCGAACACTATCGCGAAGATGTGGAGCATCGCGCATTTCCTGCGGACGAAGAGAGCTATCATCTATCTGCAGCAGTGCGTAAGGAACTGGAGACAGTGCCAGAAGATGCTCCGAGAGTGAAGCAACTGCGCAAAGCCTGATGCGGATTCTTACGACAGTGAATGAATTGCGCGCGTGGAGCCGCGCGCAGCGATCGAGCGCATGCGGCGAAGGAATTGCGCTGGTGCCGACGATGGGCGCGTTGCATGTCGGGCATGGCTCGCTGATTCGTGCGGCGGCGGCGGCGCGGCCGGGGCGCGTGGCAGTATCCATATTTGTAAATCCAACGCAATTTGGCCCCAAAGAGGACTTCGCCCGCTATCCGCGAACCTTCAAGGCCGACTGCGCGCTGGCCGAACGCGAAGGGGCATCCGTCATCTTCGCTCCCAGTGTCGAAGAGATGTACCCCGCTGGTGCATCCACGTTTGTCGAGGTCGACGGCCTCAGTGAACGCCTCGACGGCCAGTCCCGGCCCGGGCATTTTCGCGGCGTCGCAACCGTAGTTGCGAAACTGATGATTGCCGCGGAGGCCGACCTCGCCTTTTTCGGACAGAAGGACGCGGCGCAGGTCGCGGTACTGCGGCGGATGGTTGGCGATCTGCGGCTGGGCACCGCGATTGTGGTTTGCCCGATCGTGCGTGAAGACGACGGACTGGCGCTCAGCTCCCGCAACGCGTACTTGAATCCCGGGGAGCGGAAACAGGCGTTGGTTCTGAACCGCGCGATTCGGCGAGTCGAAGCACTTGTCGCCGACGGCGAGCGTTCAGGCTCATCATTGATCGACGCAGCGCGTGGCGTGTTTGCGGAAGAGCCGGAAGTGCGCGTGGATTACATTGAGCTGGTGGACTGGGAAACGCTGTGGCCCGTGCTCGCCGCCGCACCGGGGACTCTATTCGCGGTGGCGGCGTGGGTGGGAAGCACACGGTTGATCGATAATGCGATCATCGGCTGATCACGCCAGCCTCCGTGCACAGCGCCGTCACGCATGAGGCAAATACTGACCGAGCCATTCGATCCAGCGGCGGTAGACGTCGCGCATGCGGACGGGGTCGTTGGGACTGTGGCCACCGATGGGGTAGACGTAGAACCATGTCTTGACGCCGCGATCTTTGAGCGCGTGATAAAGCTCGTATCCCTGCGTGATGGTCACGCGATAATCACCCACGTCCTGCAGCACCATTGTCGGCGTGGTCATCATGTCGTAATAGGTGATGGGCGACTGCTCGACGAGATGCTTCATCCAGTCGCCTGTGTAGGGCGAGCCGCCAATGGCCGTGGCGCGCGCTACGTTGGAATCAGAGAGATTGTACTGATCGAGCAGATTCGTAACGGGTGCGCCTGCAATGGCAGCCTTCCAGAACTGCGCGTGCCCGATGAGCCAGCTCGTCATGTAGCCTCCGTAGCTCCAGCCGGTGACGGCGATATTCGACTCGTCGACGATGCCGCGCTTCTTGAGCATGTCGAGGCCTGTAAAGACGTCGCGGCCCGGACCGTCGCCTGAATCGTCAACGATGGCTCGGGCAAAATCGTTGCCGAAATTATCGCTTCCCCGGTAGTTGGGTTCGAAGACCAGCCACCCCTGCGCGGCGATCAACTGCGCGAAGAGCGAGAAGGTGTCCTTCGAGCACGACGTCGGTCCGCCGTGGATGTACAGCACCAGGGGCAGCTTTTTGCCCGGCAGATAATCCGGCGGATAGGTCAGAATTCCGTTCTCGAGCCAGTTCTTCGGCGCCTTGTCCGGGGTTTGCCATGTGACCACCTCGCTCTTGCCCAGGTTGAGCGAGTCAAAGGCTGCGTGGAAAGTTGTAAGGCGGCGCGGTTTCGATTGCGGAGTATCCAAAATGTAGATTTCCGAGGGACGATGCGGTTCGGTTCCGACGAAGGCGATCTGTCCCTGGCTGCCGACAGTGGCGTCGAGCCAGAAGCCAGTGTTTGGCGTGACATCGCCGAGATCGAGCTTCGTCGCCTTTCCCGCAAGCGGCTGGATCCACATGCTTGCCGTGGCCCCATCATTGGCGCCAGTCAGGACGGCTTTCCCGTCGGGCATCCAGAGTGCTCGGAAAAAATTCCGGTCAATCGCGCGGGTGATATTGTCGCCGTCACCTTTGAGCCCATCGACTACGAAGATGTCCTGGTAGTTGCGGTCGAGGCCGGCGCGAGGATAGATGTAGGCAATGTGCGATCCGTCGGGCGAGGGCAACGGCTGCGTTGAGTACATCGTGTGGGTCGTGATTGGTTCAGACTTGCCGGTCGCGAGATCGAGCACCTGTGGCGAGGAGAGACGGCGGTCACCGGAGTAGGTGTTTTCAAGACGTACATACACGAGCTTGCTGCCGTCAGGAGTGAATGCAATGGGCGAAGCCGGCGGTCCGGGAGGAAACGCGACCGGCAAGCTCCACGCACCCGAGGTCAGGCGTTTGGCCTCGCCGCCAATGGCTGGTACCAGCCACAGATGCGTAGGAAGCGCATGGTCCTTGTCGAGGAAGCTGCCGTCCCCTACGTCAAAGGCATCGTCAAATTTTTCGGCGCCGGTTCTCTTGGGAGGCGCATCGGCGGTCGCGAACGCGATTGCTGATCCGTCCGGCTTCCACGCGAACTGTTGAATCGACGTCGCACTCTTGGTGAGTTGCTGCGACTCGCCTCCGGACATTTCGAGCACGAAGATCTGGTTGTGCTTGTCCGCGTCCTCCACCAGAAAGGCGATCCGGTCTCCCGCGGACGACCAGCGCGGAAATGAAACATGCTTGCGATCGTGGGTCAGGTAGCGCGCCTTTCCACTCGCAATGTCGACCAGCACCAAGTCCGATGCGTAGATGTCCTCCTCGTAATCAGGGTGCGCGACGACGGCTGCCAGCGACTTGCCGTCCGGCGCAATCTCCGGATTGCTGACGCGGAGAATCTTGCTGGCCCAGGCGAGATCGAAGACTTTGCCCGGTGCCGCAGGAATGGGGAGGCGAGACGTCGCTGTTCCCGTGGGCGGGCTCTCACCGAACAGGCCCGCGCTGAACACGATAAACACCGCAAGAAGACAAGGCAGGAGACGCTTCATGCAATTGGTCCTTAAGTTTTGAGGGTCACGCCATGGGGAAGAACGTGGAACAAATATACAAGATGATGCTCTTGCGTGAACCCGCCGCCTCCCCGCAATCTTGTAATCATGCCGGAGCTGCCCGATATCTCTGCGTACGTCACTGCTCTTGAAGCGCGGATCATGGGTCAGACGCTGGA
Organism: Occallatibacter sp.; assembly: GCF_035317045.1. Taxonomy (GTDB): domain Bacteria; phylum Acidobacteriota; class Terriglobia; order Terriglobales; family Acidobacteriaceae; genus Telmatobacter. Next base: position 147,368 of record NZ_DATHHT010000040.1, on the reverse strand, counting down.
GCGCGTGCGGCTGGTATCGGTGTTCCTGCTGCGCTCCGTCGACCCGCCTTTGAGCGCGGTTGAAGGGCGCACGGTTCGCAGGTTCCGTCGCATCGGCAAGCGAATCGCAATCGGCGTCGACGACGAGCTATGGCTAGTGCTGCACTTGATGATCGCGGGGCGACTGCACTGGAAGGCTCCGTCGGCGAAGCTCGCAGGAAGGAACGCGCTGGCGGCGTTCGATTTTCCAAATGGATCACTGACGCTTACAGAGGCTGGTTCGAAGCGGCGGGCTTCGCTCTACGTCGTGCGCGGCGAAGAAGCACTGGAGGCAATGGATCCCGGCGGCGTCGAGATTTTCGAGACGAATCTCGACGGATTTCGAGCAGCGCTGACGGCGGAAAACCGCACCCTCAAGCGTGCACTCACCGATCCGCGGCTGATCAGCGGCGTGGGCAATGCGTATTCCGACGAGATTCTGCATGCGGCCCAGCTCTCGCCTATCGCGCAGACGCACAAGCTGAGACCGGAGGAGTGGGAGCGCCTGTTCGCTGCGGCCAAGGACACCATGCGGCTGTGGATGGACCGGCTCGGTGCTGAGGCAACGAAGGCGTTCCCAGAGAAGGTGACGGCATTCCGGCCGGAGATGGCGGTTCACGGCCGATTCAACCTGCCATGTCCGCGATGCGGGGAGAAGGTCCAGCGGATTCGCTATGCAGACAACGAAACCAACTACTGCGCGAAGTGCCAGACCGGGGGGAAAGTCCTGGCGGACCGCAGCCTGTCGCGACTGCTTGGTTCGGACTGGCCGCGCACGTTGGATGAGTTGGAAGCCCTGAAGAAAAAGTGACTTGCCGGGCAAAAAGCCGCGCAAGATTTGACACGATAGGCTGGTTTTGCGAGACTCAAAGATGCTGCCGATCCGGCGAAGAACGCTGGATTTGTGTCTCGTGCCGAAGTGGCGGAATTGGCAGACGCGCGTGGTTCAGGTCCACGTACTCGCAAGGGTGTGGGGGTTCGAGTCCCTTCTTCGGCACCAAAACTCAAAGTAAAAACCCTCAAAACAAAGAACATAAATCCATCCAAATCACCGCCGAATTACTCATCCCTTCGGTGCGGAATCGTCCGCCGCTACGTTCCAGACTTGGATGGATTTGGGGATTGGGAGTCCTCAAGGGTCTCAACCTTGTCTGAATCGAGCGGTTCGGGCTCCAAACGTGCAATCTTTTCGGCAATGGCAAGCGAAACGAAGTGGTTAAGAGAAATCCCTTCACGTTCGCGATCTCAGGGGCTTCAATTTGCGTCGCGAGTGGCAAGCGCAAGGCAAACACTGGTTGGACTTTGGATTCTCTGAGACGTTGCCCAGCACCGTCGATTTGGGGAATTTAGGCTCAACCATACACCCGTTTCAATTCGAAATGTCACGTACCGGACATTAATCTAAATGATGCAAAAGAGAAGCTCCTCGGCAAGTAGGGTGCTTCAGGCAATGGTATCTGAGCAAAGTTGAACAGCCAGTCCTTCTCGTAATGTGTAGCTTTTTCGAATGAAGGATAAAATTCAAATGCTGGCGGTCGAGTTGGATGGTAAAGACGGGCTGATGGTCTCGTTTTCGGACGGGACCACTGGCGGCTATGTGATTGAGGAATTGCTGGAGCTTAGGCCGGTTCGAGAACGAGTGAAGATCAAGAAGAAGATTCCGAATGCCTCACAAATAAAAGCTCAACCATGACAGTACGTGATGAGCAATCGGACTAGATCACTCAGCGCGATAGGGCTGCTGTTTGCGAAACCAACCTAGTTCCGATTCATCACATTGAACGCAGGCGACGACCACTCTCGTAGAACGAGGGAGCTAACTACCACTTAAGACCTCATCCGTGGTCTTATGTTGAGCGAATTTCGGAGAATCTGCATTTGAGCTTGCTCCAAGTGGAAGCGGAAGAACCCCTCCGCTGTCGCAAGCTTTCTCTATGCAGCCACAATATTGGGTGTTTTGGGTCGGTTTGCGAAACACGTTCTGCACATTACTGGTCTGCCCTGAGTCGGCTTGAATGGGACGGTTGTGTCGCGCCCACACTCTGAGCAGTTGACGTGCGTTTCAATTCGATGCCGCCCTTCGACGCCCTGCCTCTTGACCCTGCATTGCTTGCAGTGTTTCGGGATGTTTGAGAATCCCTTTTCTTGAAAAAACTGTTGTTCTCCCGCCGAAAACACGAACATTAAGCCGCAACTCTCACACTTGATATCTCTGTCAGAAAAGTTCTGCACAAACCCTCCTTTGCACTCAGCAGAGTCAGAGAAGGGTCAACAGTGCCCGCAGTCCTTCTGGGGAACTCGCTGCGTAAGCGAAATATATTAGGCTTTTTGCGGCTGAAAGGTATGTGCGGTGCATGACAAAGACTCCTATTCTTATATGGGAGTTGTCGGGAAGACTCGAGCCCTGACTTAAGGACATCCCGGATGTCTGAGCCCCGCATCGAACCGATTTTATGACCCCTCAGCTTTCATCCGAACTCATCCAATCGCTTCGTGTCACGCTGCAGAAGATTGACGACGACTTTCCGTCGCAAGCGGACGAACAGATGGTCGCAGAGCTAAAGCGTCTCCTGCTATTGCGCATAGCGGAACTTGAATCAGCCGGTACGGACAAGCCAAATTCAACCGATGAGTCTGAAGGCCTTGAACCGTTGTCCGTCGTATGTCTGCGACTGCGCTAAGAGAGATAGTTATCTGCTTTCTGACCGCACGCCGGCGGAATCAAGCGGTGGTTTCTGACTCCTCGAACCTGCACAATCGGATCGTTGCGGGAATTTCTCTCTCGCTGCTGTAATCCCCACCGAGCCGCGCTCCGTCTGGGTTGTTGAGGGGATGGCGATTGTCGGGTTTTCTGCTTGTGATGGACACAGCCGAAAGCCGTTGGTGTCTTCACGTGCGATGAACCAACCGTGCGCGGTGCAATAAATTTCTCATCCCAACGGCAAGTGATGCGACTCCGCGTAAGTTGCATACCTATTGCCTTTGCCATACGAAGGCAGTACGCTTTCTGCAATCTTCCCGGAGTCTCCATGCGGCGTTTCGCTTCCCCGTTGTTGATTTGCCTGGCTCTTTCCGCTTGCCAGGTTAACGCGCAAACACGTCGAGCCTTGCTCATCGGCATCAACACCTATCAGCCGACGGGCACCACCGCCGCGCATCCGGCAGGATGCATTTATGGGCGATGCGAACTCGCGTCATTTGAAAACCTTCAAGGCTCGGTCAACGACGCGCAAGCGATGGCCGACCTTCTGACCAGTCCGAAGTTCGGTTTTCCGGCGGCAAACGTGGCTCTCCTCACCAATCCCGTGCCGCCCCAGCCACGGCCAGGAGTTGCAATTCTTCCGGCCGACCAAACGACTCGCGATGGCATTCTTGCAGCCATGCAGAAGTATCTTGTCGATTTGCCGCAGCGCGGAGACACGGTGGTGTTTTATGACGCCAGCCACGGCTCGCTTCGCATCAACAGCAAGGGAACCAAAATGCAGGTCTGGGCAGACGGCAAAATGGTGCATACCGACAGCACCTTGGTTCCTTCAGATGCTTACAAGGGCGGCTTTGACGTTCGCGACCGAGAGATGACGCGCATATTTAACAGCGCGCTGGACAAGGGCGTTCATCTCACCGTCATCTTTGACAGTTGTCATAGCGGAGGCGCATCGCGCGGCATCGGTCCGAAGTACCGGGAACGCACGCTTGCCTATGATCCGCGCGACATCAACGAGGCACCGGAAGCCGGCCCTGACGGCAAGGAACGGACACCACCGACGGAACGCGCGGACAATCCCGCGCTGGTGTTTTCCGCAGCGCAGCAGGATCAGACGGCAAAGGAGTCACCCCCACCGGACACTGCAGAGGAACCGCACGGCGCATTTACGACAGCTTTGATTGAATCGCTGCAGGTTCTGCCTGCGGATGCACCGGCGTCCATCGTGTATCAGAGGGTAAAGGCGGTTCTCGAAGGAAGCGGGGTCTCCGACGAAGAACCGGACATGGATGCGAATGCCCAGCGCCGCCAGGAGCCTCTGTTTGGGGGAAAGGCCGCAAGCAGCAACAAGGTGTTGACGGCTGCGATCAGAACGGATGACGACGGTGCGGTGTGGCTGGACATCGGGCGCGTATCAGGTGTGGGACCGGGGAGCGAATTCACGATAGCGACTGATGACAGCAGCAAATCGCCGGTGATTCTGCGTGTAACTGACCTGCAGGGAATCGCGCGCTCAACGGCGCAGGTGGTGAGTCCAGCAGGCGCCAAGGTTTTGCCGGGCGAGATTTTTGCGCTCAGCAAACTCGTGCCACCGCAGTCAGATCCGCTTCTCTTCTGGCTCTGGCCCTCAAACCTTTCGCAGGATGAAATTGCTGCTGCGGTCGGGCAGGTGAAGGCGGCAGGAGTGGTCTCAGTCCATGACCCGGCTGAAGAGAATTGGACGCATCTTCTCAGCTGGGATGGAACGAATTGGACGCTGCAAGAAGCGAAGCCGGGTGGCACTGCAAAATCAGCTCCGCAAGGGGCAAGAAGCCTGAACACGCTTGCGCTACCGCCCATGAATCTTGGGCCCAAACTCACGGCCGACGCCTTGAAGCAACATCTCAGTGCAGATTCCCGCGTATGGGTGAACTTGCCGGTGCCGCAGGAAGTAGCGGACAAGCTTTCGCTCCGCGATCCGCAAAGCGCCGTGCAAGCTGCGAAGGATTTTGCCGGCGCCAACTATCTCTTGACGGGAGCGCTTACCGACGACGGCCCCGCTTACGCATGGTTCCACAAAAGCGAGTTTGCCGCCGGACCGCGACCTAACAGTGCGATCAAGGATCATAGCCCAGGCTGCTCGACGGATTCTCCTTACCCGGTTCGAACTGATTGGACTGCGCTGGGAGACTCAGCGCAACCCGGCACGCTGACCAAAAAGCTGAATGATTACGCGCAGCGCCTGGGCAAGGTCCATGGCTGGCTCACGCTGCAGGACAGTGCCAATGGTGAGTCTGCCGAGAGCTTCTATAAGCTGGCCCTGGTGCATGCTCCGGATGGCGGTACCCTCTCGCAAGAACAAGCCGCGCATCCCGGCGACAAGCTTCAAATGCTTTTGCAGTCAGAAGATCGAGTTGTGGATCCGCGCTGGGTGTACGTTCTCGACATCAGTTGCAACGGGAAGGGAACTCTTCTCTATCCCATCAATTTCGCCGAAAATCAGTTTCCCAAGGCCGGAACCAGCGACCGCAAATTTGTTCTGCCGCATTCACTTACTCTGAAGGTCGGGCCTCCATATGGAGTAGATACGCTCATCATGCTAAGTACAGCGCAGCCGCTGCCCGATCCGTCATCGCTGACATTTGAGGGGGTCGCCACGCGCGGAGGACGCGGCGCCGACACTCCTTTGCAGAGGCTGTTAACCAATGCGAGCAGTTCGACTCGTGGACTACTAGAACCGGTGCCAACCGATTGGGGCATCACCGTAACAACACTTCACAGCGTCCCACAGGGTGACGCGAAACAAGCCCAGTGATCGGGCGAATGTCGCCTGATTGAATCGCTCACGCAATTGCACCAGCAAGGAGAAAGACCATGCCCGTTTCTCGTCGCCGTTTTCTTGGAGACGCCTCAGCAATCAGCCTTATGGCTGCGCTTTTGCCCGGCATTTCCGCAGCGCAGGAAGCTGCACCTCAGAATAGTTCCACGGAAGATGCTCCGCACGATTCGTATGACTTCTGGAACGGATTCTTTGACTCGGTGAATCCGATGAGCCATAACTACGGGCAGAAATCGGCCTCGCGCGGGCCGAAGGATCAACTTCCTGACCCAGCTGTAGAAACGCAGTATCTGCACTACAAGAGCGACGAGAAGAAGCTGCGCTATGCAACCGATATCGGCAAAGACGAACTGCTGGACCACGATGGCGATGTGGCCATCAGCATCGCGCTCTCGCAGTTTCATCCAGGCACAAGCGAGAACAATCTGAAAGCCTCGCAGCTTCGGGTCGATACGACGCAGATTCACGCCTATCGGAACATCATTGCTCCCCTTGCGTGGACCGCAATCGCATCGGTTGAGCCGGATAAAGCCGGAAAGATTTCGTTGGAGCAGCTCGGTTTCAAGACACCCCAGGCCACCCAGGGGACCAGTAAGATTTTGCTTACACAAGGAACCGGCAAAATGGCGGTGAACGTTTCAAGGGCGCCAGGAACATCAATCTTCGTGAAAGCGCTCAACGTCATCATTGCGGGAACAAAGATTGCGGCGCCGCTGGTGACGCTGCCTGCAATCAGCGTTCCTGCCTTGAATGCATTTACCCAGGTGATGAGCTACTGGGAGGATCGCACGCGGTTTGTGATGGCCGGAAATCTGACAACCGCAGTAGCTACGCAACAAGCACATGGCGATCCAGATCGCGAAGACCACTATATCGGGTTGCTTTCGGGCGACTACTTGATGGTTCCGCAGAAGCATACTGACGAACTTGCAAAGTCGCTGCCCGACCTCGACCTGGTACAGGGCTATCTTGTTCGCAAGGACGCCGATCAGAATCTACCCCTGGCAACACGCGCTCAGAATGCACTACCGGGGATCACCTATGCTTCAATGCGCATCAGCGTAGTGCCGCTGGACGGGTCATCGACGGACAAGTCGGCCGGTCCAAGCGGGGGCGGAGGCGGGAGCGACGATTCGGCGGGCGGATCAAGCAAGAAAGGCGGCTCCAAGAAAGGGTCGGGTAAAGGCTCGGGTTCCGGCAAAACCGGCAGCAAGGCTGGCGAGAAGACCGGCGACAAGCCCAGCGATGCTACAGATGAGAAGAAGCCCCAAACCAACTGATTGCGAACAATCAGGAGCGGCGCCGATTCCTTGAAGTCGGCGCCGCTTTTCTTTGACTGCACGCAATGGCTTAAGCAGCGCGGTTCCCTTCACCCTCCGGGTTGCGACGATCATGGCATGCGATTACACTTGCTCGTTCAGCTGATTACGAGACATGCTGCGCCGACACCGAGGCACATGAACGACAGTGTCGATCGCGTCCCTGGAGCAAATGATGAAACGCCTCGCCCTCCTGCTTGCCTGCGCCGCTCTTGCAGGACACGCCCAAAACTATACGCGCGGCATTGGCGTGTACCCTGGCGATCCGAAGGAGTACACCGGGCCCACACTTGTGGCGGACGCGCATACCTATCGCAACCTTGCTCTTCATCGGCCCGCGTATCAATCGAGTGCGTATGACTATAACCTGACAGCGCAATTGATCACCGACGGCATCAAGGAGACCACTGTGCCGCAGTGGATTGAGACCTCGACAAGCGATGCTGGCGTCTTGCCGAAGACTCAACGAGAGATCTTCCTGGATGGTAACGACACATCCTCCGTGGATGTGTCGGGCGATTCGCCGTGGATCGAATTCGATTTGAAGGGCGGAAGCGAGGTCCCGGAGATCGACCGGATCGACCTTTATCTACGCAAGATTTATGGCAAATCGCTATCGGGCACTTGGACATACACGGTTCTGGGTTCGGATGATGGCGTGAAGTGGAAAGAGGTGGGCCACGCGTCCGGTTCGCAGTGGCCCGACATGCGGGCTCCAGGGCCGAGCTTTTTCGAGTCGATTCTATTCCGAGCGCCTGCCAAGTTTCGTTCTTACCGCGCTCAGCTCTCTGCTCCCAATCTGCGCATCTGGGGAGTGGCGGAGCTGGCCCTCTTCGATAAGGGACAAGCAGTTCGCGTGGCGGGCCCCGATCTCTTCTCGAGTGCGTGGATGAGTGCCGGCAGCGGCGAAGAGTGGGTCGACGTTGATCTGGGCTCCGTGTGCACCTTCGATCGCATCGCGCTCGATTGGATCGCACGCGCAATCGAAGGCGAAATCCAGGTGTCGGATGACGCGAGCAACTGGAAGACGCTGCAGGCGCTCCCGGCGTCCGGCAGCGTAAACGATGACATCCACTTGGCGCAGCCGGCACGCGGCCGCTATGTGCGATTGCTGATGACCAAGCCGGAGAAGCCGGGCGACCGCTACATACTAAGCGAACTCGAAGTTTATGGTCGCGGCGGATTCACTGCACAGCCGCATGCGCCCACTCCGGTAGACGGCAATGGCACCGTGCCTCTCGCGGGTGGCAACTGGCGCGTCCAGCGTGCATCGCTTGTGCCGATCGACGGTGAAAAACTCGCGATGCCTGGCTTTGTCGACAAGGATTGGATGATTGCGACCGTTCCGGGCACTGTGTTGACCAGCTATCTAAATGACGGTGCGATTCCCAACCCTGACTTTGGTGACAACCAATACGCCATCTCCGATTCGTTTTTCTGCGCGGACTTCTGGTATCGCGACGAATTCAACGTGCCTGCAGGGCAACGGCCCGACGAGCACACATGGCTCAACTTCGACGGCATCAACTGGAAGGCTGAAGTCTTTCTGAATGGCCACCGCGTAGGGAAAATCGACGGCGGCTTCATGCGTGGACGTTTTGATGTATCGGCTCTCGTGCATCACGGCGGAGTGAATGCGCTGGCCGTGCGCATTTTTCGCGTTGCAAATCCCGGCAGCACCAAAGACAAAGCGGGACCAACGGTAAACGGCGGCGCGCTGGGCCGTGACAATCCCACATACCATGCTTCGGCAGGGTGGGATTGGATGTCGACGATTCGCGGGCGCGACACTGGCATTTGGAGCAATGTCTCGATCACCACCAGCGGCCCGGTGAAGATCGAAGATCCGCTGGTGACAACGACAATTCCGCTGCCCGACACCACGCACGCGGATATCGCCATGCAAGCCACGCTTCGGAATCTCGATGCAAAGCCGGTGACTGGGACTCTGCGGGCACGCTTCGGAAATGTGAATATCGAGATGCCGGTAACGATCGAGGCCTCGTCGACAAAAGCAGTTGAATTTTCGCCGGCAACACAGGCCGCGCTCCATCTCGTGAATCCAAACCTTTGGTGGCCAGTGGGTTACGGCGAACCCAACCTTTATCCCGTTTCATACAACTTTGTTATCGATGGCGCAGTATCGGATCAGACTTCATTCAATATTGGCGTGCGTCAGTTTACTTACTCAGAAGACGGCGGAGTGCTGAAGATCTGGATCAACGGGCGGCGGTTCATAGCGCGCGGCGGCAACTGGGGATTTCCGGAGTCGATGCTGCGCTATCGCTCACGTGAGTACGATGCGGCCCTACGCTATCACCGCGATGAGCACTTCAACATGATTCGCAACTGGGTTGGACAGACCGGCGATGAGGCATTCTACGACGCGGCAGACCGCTACGGCGTGGTCGTTTGGCAGGATTTTTGGCTCGCCAATCCATGGGATGGCCCCGACCCGGACGATAACAAATTGTTCCTCGCAAACGCGCATGACTACCTGCTGCGCATTCGCACTCACGCCTCGCTGGGAATTTTCTGCGGGCGCAACGAAGGATTGCCACCACAGCCTATCGACGATGGTCTCCGCGAACTGGTGGCGACGCTCGAACCCGGATCGCATTACATTTCGAGTTCGGCTGACGGGCCGGTTAGCGGTCACGGACCATATCGTGTTGAGCCGCTTCGCTACTACTTTGAACACGCGCCAACAAAACTGCATAGCGAGATGGGCTCGCCAAATGTTGTGGACATGGATGATCTGCGCAGGACAATGCCGGAATCGGCGATGTGGCCGCAGGGCTATCAGTGGCCGCTCCACGACTATCACGAGCACAATCCGTTCACTACGGCGGTTGAGAAACAGTATGGCGGTGCATCCGATGTTGCCGGCTGGGTGAGCTTCGCCCAGTTTGTGGATTACGACGGGTATCGCGGAATGTTCGAGGGGCAAAGCAAGAATCGGCTGGGACTGCTGATCTGGATGAGCCACTCGGCGTGGCCCTCACTGCTGTGGCAGACCTACGACTACTTCTTCGACACCGACGCCGGTTACTATGGGGCAAAAAAAGGCGCAGAGCCTTTGCACATCCAGTGGAATGCTGCGACCGACGCTGTCGAAGTGGTGAATTACAGTGCCGGCGAACAGGGAGGCCTGACAGCCCATGCACAGATAATCGGCATCGACGGCACAATGAAATGGGAGAAGAGCGCGGCACTCGACAGCCACGAGGACAGCACCGTTTCTCCATTGCAAATCGAATTCGCTGCCGGGCTGGCGCGAACGCATTTCATCCACCTGTCGCTGACGCGCGGCGCAGAAGTTCTCTCGTCGAATTTTTATCTGCACGGACTTGCGGAGGGCGATTACCAGGGAATTCGCAATCTGGCCGCCGCACGGGTGAACGCAAAAACACGCATCACGCGCGATGGCAAGGAATGGAAGATCACGACTATGTTGCACAATCTTTCGAAAACACCCGCATTGATGGTGCGCGTGAAAGCGACCCGCAGCAAGAGTGGCGATCTGATTGTGCCAGCGCTCTACAGTGACAACTACATCGCGCTCATGCCGGGAGAGAAACAAACCATTTCCATTTCGCTCGAAGATGCGGATACGCGCGGAGAGAGACCGAGTGTGCGCATTGAAGGCTATAACCTCGTCGGCACGCTTCGATAGATCTGGCCCTGGCTTTAGACACGAATGTCGCGTTCGAGGCTTTCGCGGTCCCACTTCATTGCTGTGGCACCTGCCTCATAGGTGCTTTGGCAGAAAGCCAGCAGGGCTGCGGTGGGAGATGCTGCCACGCGGATATCGTCATACATGACAATGAATTCGCCAAGGCTCTCGTCAAAACGCGCACTCGGGGGCGAGACTCGCGCCTCGCGGATTCGCGCTGGCGACGGCGCCATGTATGAGTAGAATGCCGGTCCTTTAAAGCCGGCCCCCGGCCAGAAGCCAACGCTGCTTACCTCGTGCGAATATGCCTCGCGGGTAACAGCGTCTGCGCCATCGCGCGGCGGCGCTTTCCGGCCGGAGAATCGCGTGACCGCAAGATCGAAACTTCCCCAGAAGAAATGCACGGGGCTACTCTTCCCGATGAATCGCGCTCTGAATTGCTCGAAGACTTCATGGGCCGAGAGGAGGATGCGCCAGAACCTTGCCACCGCCTCCGGATCATAGGAGCTATGCTGCCGATCCTGATCGAACCGGATTGGGTCAGGAATCTCGGCCGGCATCGGCCAGATTCTCACGTTGATGTCGGCGGAGCGGAGCATGTCGAAACATTCGCGGTAGAAATCCGCCACGGCGAACGGCCTGAGCGGAATCATCTTCACGATAGCGCCGCTGGTCTCGAGAACAAGCTGGTGGTGAATGAAGTCAAAGCGGAGTTCGAACGATCTGTCTCTATACGGAATACACGAGGTGGTCAGCCCGCGAGACGTAACGTACAGCGGTACGTTCCACCAGTGATTGACGAGTGGCGTTAGCCGCAAGCGGATCTTGCCGACGATCTGTGTCCACATGTGAAGGGTGGCATAGGTGTCTCGCCAGGACTCGAGCGGGAGAGCCGGCCAGCATTCCGGACGATCTGGTGCGTTGTTCACTTTCTCTCGACCTCGGAGGCATCAAATGGAAGGGAAAGCTGACGCCAATGAAACCGATTATCCTCCTTCTGCTTCGTCTGCGGGGAGATCGCCTCCAGATGCCAGGCATCGACGATTCTCCTAAAGCCCCCTCTTCATGCGAAACTCGCGCACCACTTCGGCAGGGTCGCGATGTTGACCGTCGACGGCTTCGTTCATGGCCCGCATGTCCTCTGCGGTAACTTTTCCGGCCAGCGCGTGGAGCGCGGTGGCGATTTGCGGCCAGCGCCGAAGAGTGTCATCTCGAACAAGTGGGACAGCCTGGTATGGCGGGAAGTAGTGGCGGTCATCCTGCAGCGCAACGAGGCCCATGGCCTGGATAGGGCCGTCAGTCGAATTCGCTGCAATTATGTCGACTTGGTGCGCGTTGAGCGCGCGGTAGAGCAGGCCGAGATCCATGGTGCGCGGCAGCCCGCTGAAATGCAGGTTGTATGCGGAATTTAGTCCAGGGAGTCCGTCAGGGCGCTGCTCGAATTCGTATCCCACGCCAAGGCGCCATTGCGGAGCATAGGACGCGGCCTGGCTCAGCGTCGCCAGTTGCAGGCGTCGCGCATCCTCACCGCGGATGACCATGGCGAAAGTGTTTTCGAATCCGAGGGGCTCGGCGACGGTGACGCCGTAGCGTGACGCATAGAGCCTCCGCACGGTATCGAGAACAGACTGGGGATTCCGATCGACCGGCTGCTTGAGAATTGCGGTGAGCGCTGTGCCTGTGTATTCAACGTAGGCGTCAATGCGGCCAGCGACGAGCGCCTGGTTGCAGATGTAGCTGCCAGCAAGGTAGAACCGACGCTCCACCTTGAGGCCTGATTGGGCTTCGATCTCCTGTGCAAGAAGCTCGCCGAGGATGACCTGCTCCGTGAAGTTCTTCGCACCGATGATGGGGTGGTTGGGACGCGGCGGCGAGCAACAGACCAGAGAAAAGCAGAGCAAAAGGATAGAGGGAACGCGAACCAATCGGCTCATCGAACGGAACCATCAGCGTTGGGGATTTTGAACCGGCGTTCGAGCAATCCCAGTGCTGCATCCGCTGCAAGAGCCAGCAGCGCTGCCGGAATTGCCCCCGCCATGACGAGCCGATTGTCGATTGAGGCGACACCACGAAAGATCAGTTCGCCCAGGCCGCCGGCACCAACCGCAGCTGCGATGGTCGCGATACCGATGCATGTAACCGTGGCCGTGCGAAGCCCCGCGAAGATAAACGAAGCCGCGAGAGGAAGCTCGATTTTGAAGAGGCGTTGCGCGTCCGTCAGGCCGATGGCTCGAGCCACTTCGTTCAGCGTCGGATCGATGCCGCGAATCCCGGCATACGTGTTGCGCAGAATGGGAAGAAGCGCATAGGCAGTGAGAGCAACGATGGCAATGCGAGCGGCGCGCTCGCCAAGCCATGGCAGCGGCAGAAGAAATCCAAACATCGCCAGAGATGGAATGGTCTGCAGCACATTGGCTACACCGATCACTGGCTTGGCCCATCGCGGCGAACGCGTTAGCCAAATGCCTGTGGGTACAGCGATGAGGGTCGCAAACAGCATGGCCGCTCCTGTGAGCCAGAGATGCTCGAGCGTTAGCGTTGCGATTTCGCCGCCGTATTGCGAAAGAAATGAGCTCATCTGTGTCCGTCCGTTGCAATGGGATTCGCCAAGGCCGCGGATTGACCTCGGCGGAATGCGCGGGCATAGGCGACGATCTCTGGTAAATCCGATTGAAGGAATTTGTCGCGAGCAAGATTTGCGATGACCCTGCCCTCGCCGAGCAGCACGATGCGGTCCGCGAGGTAGAGCGCTTCATCCAGGTCGTGCGTTACCAGCAGCACGGTGGTGCGAAGCCGCTTGAGAAGATCGCGGAGCATGTCCTGCATCTCCGCCCTGGTCACGGGATCGAGCGCGCCGAACGGCTCGTCCATCAGCAGAATCTTCGGCTCCGCAGCGAGCGCACGGGCCAGGCCGACGCGTTGCCGCTGCCCTCCAGAAAGTTGATGAGGATATCGATCGGAAAACGCCGCAGCATCCAGTCCGACCATTTGCAGCAGCTCGTCGCTGCGTTGAATTCGCTGCGGCCGCGGTTGCGATTCAGCTTCAAGAACGATGCCAACGTTGCGCTCCACATTAAAGTGTGGAAACAGACCGGTCTCCTGGATCACATAGCCCATCTTCCTGCGCAGATCCACAAGCGCCAACTCCTGGATGTTGGCCCCGGCGACCAGGACCCCGCCTCCGGTCGGGTCAATCATGCGATTTGCTGTGCGCAGAAGCGTCGTCTTCCCCGAGCCGCTGCGTCCGAGGATTGCTGTGACGGTGCCCTCCTCAAGGGCGAGGGACACGTCATTCAGCAGCAGTCGTCCGGTCGCTACCGCCACGGAAACATTTCGGAATTCTAGTGCAGCACTCATCGCAATGACTTGAGGTGCAGCTTACCACGGCGGTCAGAAGGGATCCTCCTCCAGATCGCTCGATTGCTGTTCAACGAACATCGCTATTGCTTGGTCACATCCGTCTCGTTATCGTCCGCATCGCGGTCAATAAGCTTGTTTAACGGGTCGATTCCCGCGCGATCGGGCATCTTATCGACGATGATTTCAAAGGTCTGCTTGCCGTCGTGCACCCATTGCTTCTGCAGGGAGAGAGGCTTCTCATTGTCGCGCGGACCGGTGAAGACCCCGATATCGATCAGATCGTTCATCTTTTCGGGAGTCTCATTTCCGCTACCATCGGACTTCATCTTGTGCGCCTCAATAACCAGTGTGACTTTGAATTTGTGGTCCGGCGTCTGCGTCACAGTCGCTGACTCCACACGATTGTTATAAAGCACAATATTCTCAAACGAGTCGTCGATAAAGTACTGAAGGTTGGTTGGGGTTTGTGCTCGCAAAGCTGCAACCAGTTCGCGTGTGTCTGGATAGGGACCGGACTGGCTGGTGCCGGCGTTGGCGTAGCGGTACTGCATCAAAAAGTTATGAAGCGCCAGGTTTACCTTGTCTTCCCCGATGTAGTCCGACAACGCGTACATGATCTGGCCGCCCTTCTGGTACCAGACATACGCCTCCTGCTGCACCTGGGCAAGAGGCTCCTCGCGCCGAACCTCGGCGCCACGTCCACGCAGATACCGATCCAGTTCGTACTTGAGGAACTTGTGCATATGGTCATCGCCGTAACGGTGCCGCATCGTCATCAGCGCGGAGTATTCGGCCAACGTTTCCGACATCATGTTTGATCCGGCAACGCGGCCGCCGATCAATTGATGCGCCCACCACTGGTGCCCAAGTTCGTGTGCGGTAACAAAGTAAGTGAAGTCGATATCGGTAGGTTTCTCCATCCGCTCGATAAACCCGATGCTCTCGGAGAAAGGAACGGTGTTGGGGAACGACTGCGCGAAACCGCGGTAGCGCGGAAACTCGAGGATGCGATATTGCTTGAACTGGAAAGGACTGAAGGCCTTCTCGTAGAATGCGAGTCCGGCCTTCGAGGCGTCGATCATATCCTGCACGTCGAAGGTGTGCGAAGGCAGGTGATAGACGTCGATGGCGATGGGGCCGTTGGCGCCCTGAAACGAGTCGCGCGTAACCTCGAATTTACCGGAGATGAAAGAGAAGAAGTCGAGAGTCTGAACGTCTCCCATGTCATAGGTGAAGTAGTGGCGGCCGTTGGCGACCCAGTCCTTTGTCAGGTAGCCCGGCGAAATGGCGATCTGATCGGCCGAAGTGCTGACGGTGGTGCGGTAGTGGACCCAATCGGCCTGCGGGCTAAACAGGTTGGTAACGCTGCCGACGGGATCCCCGCGATTGGGAAGCACTTCTTGCGCACCGAGATGTTCTTCGCGACGGCGCCGGGGATCGCTCAGTTCGTTATCTGCGCTATAGCCAATGCTCGGGAAATATCCGGAGTCGAAGAATGTTCCGTTGTAGGCGAGTTCGGCCCGCTCGTGTCCATCCATGAAGCCGCGGCTCTCCTTGACCACGTTGAACGTCATGTTCATCGTCTCGCCGGGCGCAAGTGGCGTGTCGAGAGCGTAAATCACGTAGAGATTGCGCGCGCTTGCTGAGGCGATGTGGAAGGGGCGATCGAAGGCTACGTTCGAGATCGATTGCTGCGCATCCGTAAGATGGATCTGCGCGATGGGCTGCGCCGTTTTGTTTTGAAGCACGAAGTGGCCTGTTCCGCTGAAGGAACGGCGTTCAGGATAGATGTCGATCAGTGCATCGACTGAGACGATTTTGGGCTGCGGCAGGTGTTCGAATTTCTTGAAGGTCTTTTCGTAGTCTGCCTGGATAACGCGCCGGTCCTTGTTGGTCAGGAATTCATTCAGCACATGGGTGTTGTAGTAGAACCACCACCCGCTGCCCACGGCCAGTAGACAGAGGATCACGGCTGTCGGGGCAAGCCCGAGCGCATTCTGACGCAGCAGTTGCAACCGCGCACGCAGCGAGTCTTCCGCGCCCCGGCGGGCGAGCCCGATGGAGACGACGCCGAGAAGAGCGGCTATCGAAAGCCAATAGGTAAGCGACCAGAGCAGCGGCTGGACAAAGTGCCCGTAGCCATTCATATCGGAATATGTATACGGTGGAGTGGCTCCGAAGAGATAGAGTGTGTTCTCCCATCCGAAGTTGAAAAGTATTGCCTGTAATAGAAAGGCAGCAATGACGATGCCGTGGCCGATGAACTTATTAGACACGACGGTTTGCACAAACATCGCTAGCAGCGCAAAGGTGAGAATCTGCGGGAACGTAACGACATAGAGTTCCTTCGCATACTGCAGCAGTTCGTAATGATGGTAGCCGGCAATGGTCTGCATGATGATTCCGCAGAATCCCGCGATCGTAAGCAGTGCGAGTTCCACCACGCAGAGCGCCGTGAGCTTTGAGAGCCAGTCTGTCGATTCCTTCATGGGGAGCGCGTCGTGGATACCCTCGAAGCGTGTGTCGCGCTCACGCCAGATGAGTTCGGCTGCGTAGAACGTGGAGACAATGTAGAGGAAGATGATTGCTCCGCCCTCGACTGACTGCAGCATCAGGTAAGTGACGGGCCAGACATTCATGCCTTCGACCCGCCCCGCGTAGTGCCCGTTGTTGAGGGCCACCCCGGCCATCAGGACGAGGAGCACCCAGAAGGGAACATCGCGTACGATATTTTGCACGCGCATGCGGGTCAAGGAAAGGTATTGCGCAGTCGAGGTGCCTATACCGAAGAACTGCTGCACAAGTGGAATTCTTGCAACGGCTCGGCTACGGACCGGATTCAACTCTTCGTCCTGCTCGAGCGCAATGCGGGCACGCTTGCTGCTGGTGCGGGCTGTGAGCGCCTCGAGGGACATGGGGAAGAACTTCCACAATAGCCCCAAAGTCACAAAACCAACGCAGATCCAGAGAATCCGGTTGTAGAAGAATACTCCGCCGGCAGAGTGGAGCGACCATGAATACTGAAGAGTATTCTTCTCAACCACCGTCCAGTAGCGCGTGATCGAGTCATTGAGAATAACGCCGACGGGGTCGAAGACGCCGGGCCAGAAGAGTGCCGTGCTGCGGGTCGCAGAAAAGGCACCCAGACCGATGAGGTACAAGATCAAGAAACCAGCACCCTGCACGTAGACGATGAAGATGCGACGGGTTAGCGCCGCCACCATAAAGAACAGAGATCCGATGAAAAAGACCTGCACCAGGATGGTGGAGATAAACGGCGCCAGATACCACGACAGGTGGGTTGACGCGATGCGGGTGTGGTCTGCCCAGGGCGCCAGGGTCCCCAGCAACTCACCGAAGATCAGGCCGGAAAATGCGAATGCGGTTGCAAGGAACGACCCGGCCCATCGCCCTCCAAGATAGGCAAACTTAGTGATCGGTTTTGTAAACAGGATCTGCGTGGTATCGCGCTGAAAGTCTCGCAGAATCGAAGTGCCGAAGATCGCGCCGATGATGATCAGGCCAAAGAATGAGGCAAAGACATCGTTGTAGATGTTTGCATAGGGTCCGTTGAGCAGCACTTTGCCATTGCCGGATGCAATCGGGCCAAAGTTTTCCGAGGCGATACACAGAAAACTGAAGGCGAACCAGATGGCAAAGTACACATAAGTCGAAATGCTTTTGAAACGAAACTTCAGTTCAAAGTTGAAGAATTCCAGAAACAATCGCATGGCGCTCTCCGTGCTTTAGTTCTTCGCGTGACGGGAAAGACTGAGGAAGTAGACGTCTTCCAGTTCGGACTCAGAGGGCTTGAATCCGTCTCCGGGATCGGCATCAGAGAAAACGCGAACCTCGTGCTGTCCCGCGATCAAGTGCGTTGAGATGACCTGCAGATTCGTTTCGAGCGCTTTCAATTCATCGTCGCTGGCGACAACTTTCGACCAGATCTTTCCACGCAACGCGCCGAGCGACTCCGTTGGGGAGCCTTCCAGCAGAACCTTCCCGTTCGCAATGATCGCCATGCGCGGGCAGAGTTCACGGACGTCTTCGACGATATGCGTGGAGAGGATCACGATGACATCGCGTCCGATGGAGCTAAGCAGATTGAGAAACCGGTTGCGCTCCGCGGGATCGAGGCCCGCCGTGGGTTCATCGACAATGATCAGCTTGGGCTTGCCGAGCAGGGCCTGTGCAATTCCAAAGCGCTGCTTCATACCGCCCGAGTAGGTGCCGAGCGACTTCTTGCGAACGTCCCAGAGATTTGTTTGATTGAGAAGCGCGTCGACAATCTCATTGCGCTCGCTCTTCTTGGTAATGCCCTTCATCACGGCGAGATGATGCAGCATGTCAAGCGCCGAGACCTTCGGATACACGCCAAATTCCTGGGGCAAATATCCGAGGAGCTTGCGGACTTCCGTCTTGTTCGAGAGAACATCCAAACCGTCGAGGCTCACGCTGCCGGCATCGGGCGCTTGCAACGTAGCCACGGTGCGCATCAGCGTGCTTTTCCCCGCGCCATTCGGACCGAGCAAGCCGAACATGTTGTTTCCGATTGTCAAAGAAACGTTTTGGAGCGCTTTCACACCGTTGGGGTAGGTCTTCGAGAGACCAGAGATGGTGAGAGCCAAGGCTGTTGACCTCCTGCCTGATATGTGGATATGCCTGATTTTGACAAAGGACGGGGGAACTTAGCGGTCATGCTATCACACTGATAGGTCAGCCAGATACCGCCCACTGGGGGATGGTTGAACTGAATCGTGCGGCGCTGCGACAGCCGGAGAACTTGAATCGTGCGGACATTCAGTGCAAGGAAGGCTCTCACTGTCTATCGCGTTCATAACCGGCTCAATGCTGATTTGACGTCTCTGCTGCCTGCATCCGTCGCCACATCAATGAATAGACGAGGATGACGCAGTAGCTGATGAGCGGCACCGAGTAAGCCAGCGAGATGCGATGGGTCGTCTGCGAGATCCATCCCATCAGCGGTGTGAGTACGGCTCCGCCGACAATGGACATGACAATGAGAGAGCCGCCAATCTTGGTGTTCTTGCCGAGGCCTTCAATCCCCAGCGCGAAGATGGTAGGAAACATCACGGACATGAACAAACTGGTAAAGAAAATGGCCCAGAGGCCGACCCATCCGGGCAAAAGAACGCCGACGCCGACAAGAACGATGTTGATCACGCTGTAGAGAGCCATCAAGCGATGGGGGCGCACATAGCGCATAATCGCCGACGATCCGAAGCGACCAACGCCGAATGCCGCCAGTGTTCCTGTGAGCAGGTAGCCGGCGATTTTTTCATGCTGATGCGTCGAGTCCTGGACATACTGGATGAAGTAACTCCACGTGCCGACCTGTGCGCCCACGTACATGAATTGAGCGAAGATGGCAAAGAGAAATGTGGGATAGCCGAGAAGGTCCCGGAATCTTCCGTGGCTTTCTCCCTCAGGCTGGTGTTCACCGGCCACGACAGGGAAGCGCGTGAGTGCGATGAGCACCGCCCAGACAATCGTGATGGCACCCAGAACCATGTAGGGCGCGACGACGCGCATGGTCTCGGCGCGCAGATAGGCCGTGTAGGTATTCGTGGCCTGCATTGCGGCCACTTGCGAACCGCTGAGTTCGATTCCCGAGAAGATGAACACGGTGCCCATCAATGCGCCGGTGATCGAACCAAGCGGATTGAAGGCCTGGGCGAAGTTGAGACGTCGCGCGGCGGATTGGGGATCACCCATCTGCGCGACGAATGGATTCGACGCGGTCTCGAGAAAAGCCAGACCACTGGCGATGACAAACAGCGCTGCAAGGAAGTATGGGTAGCGACCGATGATGGCAGCCGGCCAGAAAAGGAAGGCTCCGATGCCGAACAGCAACAACCCCACGATAAAACCGGACTTATACCCGAAACGCCGCATCAGCAGCGCCGCGGGAGTCGCCAGAAGAAAATAGCCCATGTAGAAAGCTGACTGCACTAGCCCGGCCTGGAAACGGGACAGGGCGAACGACTTCATGAACTGGCGGATCAGTACGTCGTTCAGGTTGTTGGGAACTCCCCACAGGAAAAACAACGCCGTCACCAGCATGAAGGGAATCAACACTCCATGAGGGATCAAACGAGGCTGAACGGGCTCTGCCGGCATTTCTTCAGTGGAACTGACGGACATTAACGATCCCTTCTTGCGCTTGATTCTTTGAGCTCGCCGTCGGAGGGCATCTCCTGCCGCGTCACAAGCGAACACGAAACATCAACTCTGCCATGCCGGCGGCACGAAGGGCAAGAGGGGCAGGACCTTGTACGGTGTTGAATCCAGGGATACAGAGGCGGGGCCGACTCCGGCATGGACTCGGAGGCGGGATTCGCTCATTCAAACGAGAAAGGACAAATTGCGGAGAATATTGAACGAATGACGACGAAGGGCATTCCCATCGCATTAACTCACCTTCGCACCGCTGTCGAACAAGGAGATCAGCCGGCTTACATCGCCCGCATTCTGGCGTAGCGACGAATATCGGGGGCAAGCGACACCGCTGCGCTCCCAAGCACAAGTACTCCAACGGCGATCAATATCCATTTGAGGTTCAGCATTTCATCTCCTTCTTCCGGTTCCGCGATTTCCTTCCGGCGCATTGCTGCGAAATCATCTATGGGAAGCCGTGGCACATCCACTCCTATAGCAGGTGCTTATCGACAACGACGGACGAATCAAAAAACACCGCACCGGTGTTGCCGTCGCCATCCTCTGCAACTGTCAACTCGCCGCTTGGATGCCGAAGTTTCTTGAAGGGGATGCCCGGGTCTGCATCCGCCTGAAGACAACCAACATGGAGTGGCTGGCCGGTTTGAATTCAAGGATCCTGGTCAATCCCCCGAGTGCGGATCTCGACTTGCGCGACCGGCCCACTTGCTCCACAACGCGGGGTCGGCCAGCATCTTGATATAGACGCCTCCCACGACGGAGCGCGCCTGAAAGCCAACGTGCTTCGCCGTCACGGTGTCGTACCAGTCCGTCATCGGCACCCTGTCTGGGGTCTTGTCAAGAAAAGCGGCGATCGGCGCCGCAATCGTTCGAAAATCGGCCGCATCCGTCGCAAGCGTCGCCGACCAGATCGTCCAGTCGAGCTTCGTGTACTTTGCCCGATTATCCAGGGGCAGGCCGTAGGCGTTCAGGTGAGCCTTGTAAAACGCCACTTCCTTTTCGGCTACTTCCTGCGGAAACATGTGAAGGCCCAGAATGCTATCCCAGACGAGGTTGTATTTCTGGCTCCACGTCCCGGGCTTATCGAACGCGAGTCGATAGTGATCTCCATCCGCAGCCATCTTCACCCAATTGGCGGCCATGGTTTTTGCCGCGCTCCCGTACTTCGCAGCCGCCGCATGATCTCCCAGTTTGTCGGCCAACTGCGCGTACGCTGCCAGCGCCTCAATCGCCTTGATCGAGAGATTGGTGTTATGCGCCAGATGTCCGGCAAAGTCATCCGTACACAATTGATTTTCCGGATCGAATCCCTTTTCCAGCAGGAACTCCGCCCACTTGGTCAGTACTGGCCAATGGCGCTGTGCGTACGTCGCATTGCCTTCTGCATGCGCGAGCGCGGCAAACATCAAAATCATATTGCCCGATTCTTCAACAGGCATCTGATCCTCTTCGCTTACCTCGCCCCCACCGTAGAGCTGTCCGTTTGCAAGTGGGTAGACTCCCAGGTCGTGTGGTGCGAAAGGAAACTTCCAATGGCTGCTTTCTGCATAACGCACTACGGGCTCAAGCTGCGCCTCGACCAGCTTGGGATTCAAAAACAGAAACATGGGCGACGAGGGGTAAAGTACATCGACCGTCGAGATCGAGCCGTTGCTGAAATTCTCCTTGGGCATGAAGAAGGCAACGCCCGCATCGTCCTCGACGAGTTTGTGCGCGCCGATTGCCTGCCGAAAAGCCAGAGTGGCAATCGCCGCGTACTCCGGTCCGCCGGCTTGCAGCAGGTCCCGCGTCAAATCGGCATCGTATTGCTCGGCGCGGCGCCGCATTGACGGGTAATCGCGCTCGGCTCCCTCCATCAACGCGCTGAAATTCGAGAACTCCTTGCGCCAATACGGCAAAAGCCTCTGCCGCATGTACTCCACCGAATACATATCGTCATAACCCAGCAGCATGTGACGCGTCACAGCGGTTGCGCCCACAGCACCGAGCGGCAACACGACATTCAACGCCGGCGGAGAAGGATAGCGACTCTGCGGCATTCTCGGCTGATCCAGGTCATCTTCTGCAGGAATCTTTCCGGTCCTAGCGAAATCATCTCGATAGGCCTGGTTTCCGGCCGCGCAGACTGCATCCTCTGTGCCAGGAATCCCCAGGTAAAAATAGCCCCAGTTGATCCGAACGTCGTCGCCCCAATCTTCAAGTACAGGCTGCTTTGAACTGCCAACCCGCAGCAGATGCATTCCCTGGATCTCTGCGCGCGACCACGTCACCGTCTCATCCGCACGATTGACGGCCATGTTGCCATCCGCATCGAAATAGAGTGCGACATTGTGCGTGGCGCCATCGCGCGACTTCACATCCCAGGTGAGATAGGTAACGGGCCGCGCCAGCACGGCAAGTTCCTCGGGAAAAGCCGGAGTAAGAAACGTCAGTTTCAACTCGATCTCCGGCGACTGCAAGGTGACCATCGTGCGTGTTGGCGTGATTTCGCGATGCGTCTCTGTCAATGCCGGAATGTCTCCGTCCGCGTCGCCCAGATAGCGCCAGGTCTTTGTATCTATCCTGATCAGCCCATTCAATGACTGCCGCGCGCCCGTCCAATGTCGAGTCGAACTATCTGTGAGCCGGTCGCCGATCGACCAGATGCTGAAATATGGATCGTGAACAATCAGGGGAGTTGCCGGGGCGCGCAGGGTCTGAGCCGCATCCTCTGCCTTCAAGAACTGACCGGCCATCCCACCGAAGAGCAGAACGCCTGAGACTGCAATCGAAAATATGGCCTTCATATGCAATTTCCCTTTGGTTTGATCCAACCGACTTCAAGCCCGTCGTCGTGGACTTCCGCTTGTCCAACTATCCAACATAATTCACCGAAACGGAGCATGCGCGGTCAACTGCCCTTCAACTGGCACGAAGATCTATGGGAAACAAATGTGCCATCCGGCAGAACAGGAAAGCGAGAATCAAATTTCGCACATCCATCCTCTCTTTCGAGGGGGTCAGGTCAGGATGGCTCAGTGAGCGCGAAAACGTGGCAAGATGCATGCAGTTCCCACGAAAGTTACGACCGTGACGGAATCGGGTTTGTGGATGATTCAACGTAAGTTATTGAGGGGTTTGGAGGCGCGGGCCGGGATCGAACCGGCGCATAAAGGTTTTGCAGACCTCTCCCTTACCACTTGGGTACCGCGCCTTTGGCAGGGCTGTCTTTTATTCAGCGCTCCATATCGCCGTAGCCAACCCGGCTGGCGCCGGAGGGCGATTTGGAGCGGGAGACGAGATTTGAACTCGCGACCCTCGCCTTGGCAAGGCGATGCTCTACCACTGAGCTACTCCCGCTTACTGCAAGGTTGAGTATACCGGGAGGCTCAAAACGGGTCAAACCGCTGAAACTGCTTCGCCCAAGCCCCGCCGGCCTTTCAGGCGAAGCCTCCCTGGGCGCCCAACCCTTTCTCCACCTTGATGATCTCCCCATCCCGCATGTGCAGGACGCGCCCGGCAATCGCCGCCGCCTCCGGATTATGTGTAATCATCAGCGTCGTCTGGCCGAGTTCACGATTCGACCGCATCAGCATCTTCAGCACTGCATCGGAGTTCTTCGTATCCAGGTTACCCGTCGGTTCGTCAGCCAACACGATCGACGGCCTTGTGATCAGCGCCCGTGCAATCGCCACCCGCTGCTGCTCACCGCCGCTCAATTCTGACGGCCGGTGCTCCAGCCGTCCCCGAATCGACAACAGATCGCTCAGATGTTCCAGGTACTTGCGATCCATCGGTTCCTTGCGGCCACTCACCGTGTAGGCAATTTCGAGGTTTCCCATGGCGGAAAGTGTCGGCAGCAGGTTGAATTTCTGGAAGACGAAACCAATCCTGTGCTTGCGCAGCCGCGTCCGTTCCCCATCGCTCAGGCTCGCAAAGTCCACTCCATCGATTACAACCTTGCCTTCGCTGGCCCTCGTGAGGCCGCCCAGCAGATAAAACAGTGTCGATTTCCCCGACCCTGAAGGCCCGACAATCGCAACAAACTCGCCCCGTTTCACTTCAAAGGAAACAGAACGCACGGCAGCGACCATGATCCGGCCCGCGGCGTAAACCTTACTCAGATTTTCGGCAACAATGATAGGAATCGAAGTGTCTGCCTGCACAGCATTTATTGTAACTGTCGCATACGCTTGGCTATCCGGGACGCTCCGATCAGGCAAACGCATTCCGGCGCGCATAATTCATCAGTTCCGCCTGAAACCCCATTCGCGACCTGAACCCCACGTACCCATCCGGGCGCAGGACAAAGATCTTTCCGTCATCGCCGAGCAGCCGCCTTCCATCATCGTAGAAATCCGATGTGGCCACCGACACGACATCAGCGTCGGCGTCGCGTAGTTCGTTTTTCATGGTTTCGATGTCGTCCTTATCGAGATTCAGCCCAAACACGCGATGCTTTGGCGCAGTCCAATCCTCTAGTAGCCTCGATCGCACTATTCGATTCCGTAAAGGCAGGTCCGGAAGGCGATCGCCGGCTCGCAGATGCCCGTCGCTTCCGAAGTCCGCAACAATCGAAGACGAACGATACTCAATCGCAGTCTCTGATACGAATCCCACTGCACCTCTTTGCACCGCCGGCAGCCGCACGATGATCGGCGCAAAAGTATCTCGAAGCTTTTCGATAACCGGATTCGAAATCGTCGCAAGCTTCAGGCCCCGCTCCGTAAACCGCAGAAGAGCTTTCCCTACTTCACCTCGTTCCTCTTCGTAGCTATCCAACAACGAGTCGTCGGCCCCGCGCACCACCGCCGCAAGCTTCCATGCCAGGTTCGCAACATCCTGAATTCCCGTGTTCATTCCTTGCCCGCCAACTGGTGAGTGAATGTGCGAGGCGTCGCCTGCCAGAAAGACGTTCCCAACCCTGTAATGTTTCGCCTGCCGGTCGGTGACGTGAAACGGTGTCATCCATTCCGCGGAATGGATCTGAATTCGAACCCCCACTCGGTCCACCATCCCCTGCAAATCCTCGACCGTCAACTCTCGATCGCTGTCGATTTTCGGCTGTTCATGCAATGCCACAATCAATCGAACGACCTTGTCTGTCAGGCGCGCCAGAAACACGACATTCCCGCGGCTCACGTGCAGCGATAGCTCATCCTGCGGAACATCCGGTCCTGTAATCTCCGCATCCGCGAGGAAGAACGATAACCCCACCCTGGCGCCTTCAAAGACCGTTCCCGTCTTCTCGCGAACTACGCTGTGTGCGCCATCGCAACCGATCAGCCAGCGCGGCGACACCTCTTCGGTTTGGCCGTCCGCGCGCCGCAGCGTCGCCCGGAGTTCAGGGTCCTGCTTGAGAGAAATCAACTCAACGTTGCGCTCCGTCTTTACCCCAAGAGCCTCCATATAACCGTTCAGCAGGGACTCGGTCTCCGACTGCGGAATAAACAGCGCGAATGGATAGGGGCTCTTTACACCATCCAGCTTGAAGTCAACAATCAACTTGCCTTCGCTGTAGAACTTTGCCTCACGCAGCCTGCGCCCGTGCGCGATCGCCGTGTCCGCAAGCCCATACCTTTGAAACTGTTCCAGTGTCCGAGCCTGCACTACCAGCGCCTGCGAGTGCTGTGCCAGATGATTGCACTTATCGACTACGCGCACATCCATCCCCATGCGTTTCAATTCGATAGCTGCCGTCATACCGGTCGGCCCCGCACCCACAATCAGAACTTTTTTGCTCGCCATGCCTTCTGCTCCTGCGCATCCCGGGTCAGTGCTCGCCTTCAGGCACTTCCGTTTCTTCTACCTCTCTTGAGATGCCGTCCTTGCCATCGCAGGCAGCATCCCAGCGGCCTGCCCGCCCCCGCCCATTCGTCAAGCTTTGCTAGAATCGTCGCACTAGACCGAGGAGGAATCCCGCATGGCCGCTGGTGCCGGAGCCGCTGCAGCCGCTGCAGCCGTCGCAAACGCTGTCAAAGCCTCAGGCGCAATCGTCCAGGTCGAGCCCGAGGATTTTCTTAAAATCCTGGCGCGTGCCAAGGATCCTCTTGTCGTCACGGCCGAAGGCGGATTTTTCAAAACCAAGTATCAGTACCTCACCAGCTACAAAGGGCTCGACTTCTACTGCAATTCCGACGAGCTGCTCCCCATCCCCGTAGGAACGGAACTGATCCGCGCCGGCAAAATCTGGATTCCAGGCATGTAAGCCGGCACTGAGGCTGGTTGCCCGTCCTGGCTCCGCTCGGGAGTGTGGACCGTTGGGTCCCGCTTAGGAGCCGGTTTCCCTGATCGCCGATCCACGATTGCCGCGTCCCATCCTCGGGATTCCTGTCCCATGCAATAAACTGGATAAGCAACGACTCCACAGTAGGTTCTGTTCATGACATCGAAAGCCAATCTCGTCTCTTCCATTGAATCGGCCGCCGAAAAGGCAGGCCTCAAGCTCGTTTCCACCTCCGAGGCATCCGACCTCAATGGCCAACCGACCCAGGTCTTCCACCTCGGCCTCCCCGGCCTTGACGATCGCCGCCTGCAACTCGAATTGACCGAGGCCTTCGACTACGACAAGCCGAACCTGCTGCCGGAGATGGCCGCTCATCTCGCCGCGGAAGCAAAGCGCCTGCGCAACCCGCGTCCGGATTGCTACGTCACTCTTGGCGGACTCCCCCTCGCCTTTGGCAAATTCCAGTGGCCGTTCCACCGCTCCACTTCGGGCTCCGACACCTATATCGTCCACGGCGAAATCCTGCTCGCCGACGGCGGCACGCTCAATCTACATGCCAAGGTTGCCGCGTCGGTCACCGTCACCTTTGCTGAAATCGTGCCTGCAATGGAGCAGCCCTACGCGGAAACCTTTGTCTACAACGCAATTCGCAAGACCGTCGATTTCGGCCAGCTCGAATTCCTCAAGTCCGGCAATCGCCAGCCCGTCCCCGTCACTACGCGCTTCTACAGCCGCTGGCAAAAGAAGTTCCTCTTCACCGAGACCGACGACCAGGAACGTTTGAAGTATCTGCTCAGCAAGGTCTACTGGCTCTCGGGTGTTCTCGGCGACGGCAAGCCCGTATGGATCTCTGATCCCCGCGATGGCCAGTATCTGAACACGACAGAACAGGATCTACTGCGCATGGCCGGGCACGAAGCAGGCGAAGGCCTGATGACTCTGGATGGCGAGTATGCCGCCGCCACGCCGCAACTGATGGCTCGCGCCCCCGAGTACGAAGCCCTCCGCGACGCCGCATTGAACTTCACCAAGCCTCAGTTCAACGAGTCCATGCGCTCCGGCCACGCCAATATGTAATGTGTTAGCCGATCAACACGATCTTGCCTTGCACGGATCCGCCCGCCAGGAGTTCGACGGCCTGCCTTGCATCAAGAAGCCTGAAGCTGTGCGTGATCAAGGGATCAATCTTCTTTTCCTCGAGCAATGAAAAGATCTTGGGCAAGTCCTCCCGCAAAGGCTTCGGGTCTTTTCTGTAGAGCGCACTGATGCCGTAGAAATCCCCTCGCCGGCCACGAAGGCGTGCGCCAATGAATAGATTGACGAACATCGACACTTTGGAGAGAATTCCCGGAGCGCCCATGAAACCAAATCCAATCGCGATCCCGCCCTTGCGCAGCGCGCCGATACACGGGCCAATATTCGCGCCACCGACTGCATCGAACACGTAGTCCACACCTTTGGGCTCAAAGCCACGTGTAAGGCGATCTAACCGCCCCTTGCGGTAGTCGATTGGCGTTGCGCCAAGTGAGCGCAAGATGTCGAACTTGGACGTTGATGCGGCGCCATAGGTCTTCACTCCCGCAATCCGTAGTAACTGAAGCGCGGCTGTTCCCACTCCCCCAGCAGCTCCAGTGACCAGGGCCGTTTGGCCACGTTGCACTTTCGCCACGCGGTGAATCATTTGCCAAGCAGTCACATAGTTAAGGATCACGGCTGCTGCGTCACGATCCGAAACAGCATCCGGTACTGGTAGAAAGTGCTCGGCCTCTCGAATAAGGAATTCCGCAAAGGCGCCGTAGACCGTGAGCGCGGCAACGCGCTGGCCAGGAACAAAGCCAGTGACACCAAGACCAACCGCATCGACTACTCCAACTGCCTCATAGCCTGGAACAAAGGGGATTTTCGGCGCAAATGGATAATTCCCTTTCAGCATGATCAAGTCCGTGGCGCCTACGCCGGCCGCTTTGACCCTAACGCGAAGTTTGCCTGGGCCGGGATCCTCGATCGGAAGCTCGACGATTTGGAGGACTTCGGGTCCTCCCTTCTTCGTCAACATCACCGCGCGATATGTAGCTGACACATGTTTCCTTCTCTGAATTTCGATGCAAGGAGTTTAAGCAGACGAAGCCCGTACGGGAAACTGAATGTATCTCCTCTTAGCGCGCCAAGTCCGGGTCGATTATTGAAGCGCCGTCCCGCACCCCGAACAGAACCGCACCCCAGCCAGATTCGTTTTTTGGCAATTC
Organism: Occallatibacter sp.; assembly: GCF_035317045.1. Classification (GTDB taxonomy): domain Bacteria; phylum Acidobacteriota; class Terriglobia; order Terriglobales; family Acidobacteriaceae; genus Telmatobacter. The sequence goes on along the minus strand of NZ_DATHHT010000040.1, from coordinate 118,824 downwards.
GGACACGCCACCAGCGTTCCCCGCTGGGCGAGTGCACTGACCGGCGTATAAGGTGGCGCCTCAGAAGCCGTTGCCACACCACTCGGCGGCACATTCACCGTCACATTGATGGGCTGACCATAACCCGGAATCGTAATCCCCAGCGCCGCCGCAATCCCCGCCGCCTGGATCGCATTAAACTCCCGCACCCGCCCCGGCATGAAGAAGCACTCAATGAACCCCATCACCCACGGAAACGGTGTCCAGCAGAAGCATGCATACAGAATGCCCAACCCTGTCCGCCGCAGATAGAAGTGGTGTATCCCGAACCCGCCCAGAAAAAGTGCCAGCAATATCCCCACAACCTCATCGCGCCGCACATGCTCGTATTGCTGGTAAAACACGGCTTGCGCGTTTACATAAGGGGCGGTCGTCATGGCTGCATCTCCAAGCGTTCCTTGCATTAAACCATACGCACCCAGCGCCCTCAGAGTTCCCCACCGTCACCCCGACAGCAGGCCGCGATGCCGCCTTTTCTAATCCGTGGTCTCTAATCCCCAATCCCCTTCCTTTAGCATAGCCATCATGACCATACCCACCGCCTCCGCGAGCGGCACCTTCTACATCGGCGGCGATCTCCCCGTCCACCGCCTCGGTTACGGAACCATGCGCCTCGTCGGTGAAGGCGCGTGGGGTGAGCCGAACGACCCGCAGGAAGCCCGCCGCGTCCTACGCCGTGCCGTTGAACTCGGCGTCACCCTGATCGACACAGCCGACGCTTACGGCCCCGAAATCGCCGAACGCCTCATCTGTGAGGCGCTGCACCCCTACCCGGCGGACCTCGTCATCGCCACAAAGGGCGGCATCACCCGCCAGGGCCCCGCGAAGACCGAATACGTCGGTCGCGCCGGCTACCTGATTCAATGTGTCGAAATGAGCCTGCGCCGCCTCAAGCTTGAGCGGATCGAGCTCTATCAATTCCACCGCATCGACCCACGCACCCCGCTGGAAGAATCCCTCGGCGCGCTAAAACAGATGCAGGACCAGGGAAAAATCCGCCACATCGGACTCAGCGAAGTCACACCCGCAGAGATCGAGCAGGCACAGCAGATCGTCCCCATCGTCAGCGTGCAGAACCGCTACTCTCTCGCCGACTGCCGCCACGAGCAGACCCTTGCATGGTGCGAGCAGCACGGAATCGCCTTCCTGCCCTGGTACCCGATCGCCGCCGGCAAACTGCTCAAGCCGGACCATCCCTTCGCGCGGACCCTGGCGGAACTCGCCGCACGCCACAACGCCACGCCCGCGCAACTCTCAATCGCATGGCTCCTCCATCGCTCGCCTGTTATCTTGCCCATCCCCGGCACATCCCAGGTCAAGCACCTCGAAGAGAACATTGCCGTTGCATCGCTCCAGATCGTCCCCGATGCATGGGCCCAACTTGAAGCCGCCTTGCGGCAGCCCTCGTAGCGAACTATTTTGCAGCTGCGTCCTTCTCATCTTTCTTCTCGGTCGGTCGCGGCGTCAGCGCCGGGGCCAGCGGATCGCCCCAGATGTAATGCCCGAACCAGTTCTCGTTCTCTTCCATCACCGCGCGTTGTTGCTTGGGCTTGTTGATCGGATGTCCGAACCCGTCGTACAGCACCATCTTCACCGGAACACCATGATCCTCGAGTGCCTGCCGCAGTTCGAAGCTGTTGGGAACCGGAACTCGCTTATCCGCGCTACCCTGCTGAATCAGCGTGGGCGTCTTAGCCTTGGAGATATAGCTGATTGGAGACGTCACCTTGTAAATCTCCGGATCATCCCATGGTGTCGCCCGCAGATACTGCACCGTGAACGGCGTGATGTCAGTGTTCGCGTAATACGTCATCCAATCTGAAATTCCCGCTCCCACGCTTACCGCTTTGAACCGGTCGCTCGAAGTCGTAATAAACGCCGAAATGTATCCTCCCTCGCTCCATCCCATCGAACCCACGCTGTCCTTGTCCACATATCCCTGCGCGATCAAATAATCCACGCCCGAAATCACATCCGCATAGTCGCCCACGCCCAGGTTGCGCACGTTAAGCGCGCGAAACTTCGCGCCGTATCCCGCCGACCCGCGATAGTTCGGCCGCAGCACCAGCGCACCCTTCGCTACAAAGCGCTCGATCGGGTAGTATCGATCGGCGCTTACAAAGGGCATATCGATCCCCGTCGGCCCGCCGTGAATCACCACCAGCAACGGATACCTCTTCGTCGGCGTAAAGTCCGCAGGCTTGTACAGCACGCCTTCAATCTCCGTCCCATCGCCCGACTTCCACCGCACCACCTCGCGTTTCGCAACTGTGAATCCGGTCTCCTGCGCGCCCGCATTGGTCAGCTTCGCGGGAGAGCCCGCCGCCACCGCACTCGCATAAATTTCGCCATACTCATTCGCTCCCGCACCCCGATATGCCACCTGTTTGAAGTCTCTCGAGAACGTGAACGCCCCTGCGATCTCGCTTCGAGGCATCTCCATCTTCTTCAACTTCCCGTTGGTAGGATTGAGCAGGTACAGCGACGAGCTCATCTTCTGCAAGCCGGAAAAATAAATCCCTTCCGGCGCCCACTTCAGCAGGCCAGGGTCCTCATCGAAGGCATCGCTTACCACTCGCGGGATTCCGCCTACCGCATCGACCACCGCAATCTTTTGATTCGCGTAGAAGAAATACTTCTCTCCATTCGTAGTCACATACGCAATCTGCTTCCCATCCGGCGACCACTGCGGATCGGAATCCGGGCCAGGCGTGTCGACAATCTTCTTCACCGCGCTGTCCGCCACCGTCACGACGTAGATGTCTTTCGAGAAGGATGAAATCAAATCAGGATCGCGTGCCGCGCTGAATGCTATTCGCGTCCCATCCGGCGAAAACGAAAACTCCTCCACGCTGAATGAGTCCTCTTTCGTGATTTCCTTCGGCTCGCCCACCGCGCTCACGCGTCCTGCATCATCCGCCTTCGGCAGATCAACGAGCCACAAGTGCTCTATTTCGTAATCCGCGTGAATCACGTGATAATCGCCGAACGAATCCTTGCGATCCTTCATCGGCTTCGGCTCCGGAGCTTCCGCCGAAATCGCAATCCTCTGCGAATCCGGAGCCCAGTCAAAACCACCGACGCCTTTCTCCATTTTCGTCAGTTGCTGCGCTTCGCCCCCATCGGCAGGCATGATCCAAAACTGTCGTTTCTCTGCAGGCGATTTCGGCAGCGTCCCGGGTCGATCTGAAATGAAAGCAATCCACTTTCCATCCGGCGACCACTCCGCTGGATTGCACGAGTGCCCCGTTGTCGTAAGCTGATGCCTTTCGCCGGTCGCCACGTCCGCAATCCAAAGATCCGTTTCAAACGCATTGGCATCCCAGTTCGTCCGCGTCTGCTCATAGACAACACGTTTTCCATCCGGCGAAATCTTTGGTGACCCCACGCCATACATCTCCAGCGACTGGTCAATCGTTGGCGCCTTCGCGGCCGTCTGGCCTTCACACGCACAGGACAACCACACAATCACGGCAACCAACCCGAAAATGCGAATCAAAAAGCGGCTCACGGGGAATCTCCTTCAGAATTGCTCGCAGTATACCCCGCTGAAACCGAGGTCGAATGATCCACGCCGTTCGCGTGCAAAAGAAAAACCCGCAGCCCTCAGGCCGCGGGTCTCTCGCTCCATGTTCTCCAGACCTACTCCACTCTGTTGGAAGCAATCGTCTGCTTGTACCACTCCGCGCTCAACTTCGGCGTCCGCTTCATCGTCTTGAGGTCCACGTAATGAATGCCGAACCGCTTCGAATATCCGTCGGCCCATTCGAAGTTGTCCAGCAGGCTCCAGAGGAAGTAGCCCTTCACGGGGTAGTCCTCCTTCACCGCGCGATGCAACTGCGTCAGGTGATTGCGCAGATACATCACGCGATCGACATCCTCTACGTGTCCTTCCGGCGTCAGCACATCATCTGAGGACGTGCCGTTTTCAGTGATGTATATCGCCGGCACCTTCTCCTTCCAGATATCGCACACATTGCGTACGCCCCAGTAAATGCATTCCGGGCCAAGGTTGATCCACGGCGAGAACATGTGGGGATACGAAGATGGCATTGGCTCCATCGCGTATCCCTGCGCCGATCCATCCGCACGGGCATACAGCGGCACATAGATATTCACACCCAGGAAATCCAGCGCGCTGCCGATGGCTTTCATGTCGCCTTCTTCAACCTTCGGCGCATTCGCTCCCTCCCGTGCGAGATAGCTCTCCGGATACTCTCCGTCCAGCAAAGTCGTGAGGAACGGCGCATTGGTGTCGCGCGTTGCCTTTTGTGCGGCCTCAATGTGCTCCGCGGTTTCCATCACTGGCGCCACCACCACCGCATTCTCCGCTAGTCCCACCTGCGTGCCGGTCGGTGTATTCGCACGAATCGCCTGCACGCCCAGCCCATGCGCCAGGATGGCATGATGCCGAATCTGATTTACCGGGCCCGCCGGCAATTTCAATCCCGGCGCGAATTGGCCAATCTTGTAGCCGAGGTCCGTGAAGCAAATGAACTCATTCGTCGTCATCCAGTGCTTCACCTTGTCGCCCAGGTGCTTCGTCACGTAAGCGCAATAATCCCCAAACGCCTTCGACGTATCGCGCGATTGCCATCCGCCCTGCAGTCCTGCCGGCGTGTCCCAGTGAAACATCGTGATGTATGGCGTAATGTTGTTGGCAAGCAACTCATCCACTACGCGGCTGTAGTAATCCAACCCCTTCTGGTTTACCTCGCCCTTGCCGGTCGGAAACACCCGTGACCAAGACATCGACATGCGGTAGACGCTCACGCCCAGATTCTTGAGTAGCTGTACGTCCTGTTTGTAGAGGTGATAGGAATCGTCCGCGACATCGCCGGTATCGCCGTTGTGCGTCTTCCCCGGCGTATGCGAGAACACGTCCCACAGCGACGGGCCGCGCCCATCATCCTTTGCGCCACCTTCAATTTGGTATGCCGCCGTCGCACATCCCCACAGAAATCCCTTTGGATATTCAAGCGGCGCCGGCCGCGGCTCTCCAAAAGCAAACCTTGGCAACGAAACACCGGTATAGACCGCAGTAGCCGCTGCAGCCACACTCTTTCCAAACTGACGGCGTGAAATCGATCTCATTCTTATCCTCCAAACATGAGCAAAATCGTTTTAGCAGACCATTTCCATACTTGGCAAGTGAAATCCCGCGCGTACCTTTCGATGCGCCGTTTGTAGACTCATTCTGTCTAGAAAATCAAAGGCCGTAACCTTACGGCTGCGGCCTTTGAAGACAAAGCTGTTCGCCTGCTTACACGCGAACTATCTTCCCCATTTCGGTGTCAAAGTGTATGTGAATCCAATTGCATGCGCCATCATTTCAGTTCCCGGGCTTTTGGCAGCGGCCCTGGGGTTGAACCCATCGGGTGGCGCAAATCAACTGATTTTGATGAGAACTGCGAGTCTGGTTTTTCCGCGGATATTGTCACGTTGCAAGGAAGTCGAGCGTCCGATTCAATGAAGAGCTGCGCCTTCGAACATCTCTTTGGATCAGACCTTCTTCAGAGTTGCTGAAGCAATACGTGCTTCTGAAACCGGGAGAGAGCAGGATCTGGCGCACAACTCTGACCAAAATCAGCAAATCGGCCGGTACCTACGAAGGACGAGCTGAGTATCTATCTGCGCAAGACCGGATCGAAGAGGTCGCCCGGTTGCCCGAAGTTCGCGGAATGATGGTGATGGGACATATCCAGGCCAAACCTGTTCGAATTCGCATTCGCTGAAAAAGGCAAGAAGCCGCAACCATTCGGTTGCGGCTTATAAAGGATTCCGGTTGCTATTGACTACATTTCCTTGACGCCGTCTACAAACGCCTTCAGCTTGCGCGACCGCGACGGATGACGCAGCTTGCGCAGCGCCTTCGCCTCGATCTGCCGGATGCGTTCGCGTGTGACCTGGAAGCTCTGGCCCACCTCTTCCAGCGTGTGCTCCGAGCCGTCTTCCAGCCCAAAGCGCATCTTGATCACCCGCTCCTCGCGCGGCGTCAGCGTGCGCAGAACCTGCGACGTATATTCCTTCAGGTTCACGCTGATCACAGCTTCGCTTGGCGAAACTGCCTGCCGATCCTCGATGAAATCGCCAAGGTGCGAATCTTCCTCTTCACCAATCGGCGTCTCCAGCGAAATCGGCTCCTGCGCGATCTTCAGCACTTTGCGCACCTTTGCAACAGGAATATCCATGCGCCGTGCGATCTCTTCGCTCGACGGCTCACGTCCCAGTTCCTGCACCAGCTGCCGGCTCGTGCGGATCAGCTTGTTGATCGTTTCGATCATGTGCACAGGAATACGGATCGTGCGCGCCTGGTCCGCAATTGCGCGCGTAATTGCCTGGCGAATCCACCACGTCGCGTACGTCGAGAACTTGTATCCGCGCCGATATTCGAACTTGTCCACCGCCTTCATCAGGCCGATGTTGCCTTCCTGAATCAGGTCGAGGAACTGCAGTCCGCGATTCGTATACTTCTTTGCAATTGAAACCACCAGTCGAAGGTTGGCTTCAATCAGTTCCCGCTTCGCCTGCTCGGCGTCCATGTCGCCCTGGATCATCTCGCGCTGCGTGCGTTTCAGTTCGACAATCGAAACGCCCGCATCTCCCTCGATCTTCTCAAGGTCGACTTTGCAGTTCTTCTGCTGCCGGCGATACTCCTTCTTCAGTTCATCGCTCTTCGAAGCTTCGTACTTCTGATCCAGCGAACGAATCTGCCGCTCCAGCGTGCGCATGGTGTCGACGGTCTTGTTGACCTTATCGAGCAGCCGCTTGCGTTCCAGGCCTGTGTACTTCAGCTCGCGCACAATCCGCGATACAAGTACCTTCTCGCGCGCAATCAGCCAGCGCAGCTTGCGCAGCTCTTTCTGGCTAGTTTTGCTGTTCGCCGCGGCCTGCTTCTCTTCAAAACCTGCGATCTTCTTCTGGTGCTTTACGAGCGCATCGATGCGCGCAACCGTCGAACGCACGCGGGCCTGGACCACGTCTTCGGTCAGTTCCTCTTCGTCGAAGACCACAACCTCTTTCACGTTGCGCACGCCGCGCTTGAGGTCTTCACCCAGCGCCACAATCTCGCGAATCACAATCGGCGAGCGCGAAATCGCTTTCAACACGCGCATCTGGCCGCGCTCGATTCGCTTGGCGATCTCCACTTCGCCTTCGCGCGTAAGCAACGGCACAGTACCCATCTCGCGCAGATACATGCGGACGGGGTCATTCGTCTTCTCAAGGGTTCCCGGAGTGAGATCAAGCTCGACGTCTTCGCCCTCTTCGAGCTCAAAATCCTTCTCTGCGCCGAATTTCGGCGCGTCCAGCAGATCAATACCCTGGCTGCCGATCGTCGTCATCAGATCGTCGATATCATCGGGAGATGTGCTGATGTCCTCCGGCAACATGTCATTGACATCGCCGTAGGTCAGGTAGCCCTTTTCCTTACCGGTATCGATCAGGTTAGTGATGTCGTCTTCAAATTTGTCGTTGATGGCCAAAACGGTTCCTACTCTCCAGCACGATCAAGTTTTAGCACCGGGTCGCGCGCCAGTGCGGAGCTCGTTTCGCGTGCAACAAGATTTGGATGTCCAAACCTGCGCGTTCGCGGAACGGACTCCCGTCCCCCGCATGAAAAAAGCGGCCTGAAGTAATCGCTCGGAGCAGGATGATCGCGCTTCAGGTTTCGCCTGGTCGCCCGCGAGCCGAAGCTCATATGTGGGGCAAAGGGGGCGCGCATCCTCACAGAGATCAATAGATTAACACAATTGATTCCGCCGATAAACGACGAAATCTCAACCCGGATTCTCCGCAGGTAACTGCTAATCCCCGCCTGTCAAACTCCGGATCGGGCAAACTCCCACGTCTGCCCCGCTGTTTCCTATAGTTTTAGACGTGTTTCGTCTCTAAAGTGGCTCAAAGAAATCAATATTTGCGCTTAGTTTTAGCCCTAAGCCGGGCCCCGCAACTGCCTTAGCGCGCGATCCAGCTCCAGCTTCCTCTGCGTCAGCACGGCCAATTCGGCAAAGTCGCCCCGCCGCTCCGCTTCCTGGATCTGCGCCCGCAAATCCCGCAATTCCGCCTCGATCTTCCTCTGTTGCAGGCTCACGATCGCTCCAATGACCGTGTCGGCCGACGGAGGCTCATTCTCCGCAAGTAAAGCCTCTGCAAGCAACGCCTTTTGCACCGAATCATCAACCACATCCATCGGGTCTCGCACGCCCCGTTCGGCCAGCGCCCTCAGCGCATCGAATACACCAAGTGCCTCAAACCACTGGGCTTGCCGCATCAACGCATCCGCCGCGGTCCGGCGCGCCTCCTCGTGCTCGGGGTCAGTAATCGACAGCGCCCGCAGCAGCACCCGTTCCACCTCCGTCAGGGTTGTCGCCCGCACCTCGATGCGATCCCGCCGCTTCAGCGCAGCCTGCCGCAACTCCTCACGCAACACGGCAGAGTCGATCCCCAGCTTCTGCGCCGCATCCATCGCAAACTGATCCCGCACCAGTTTCTGTGGAATCCGCCGGATATGTGGCAACAAGTAATTCATGGCCTTGAGCTTCTGGTCCGCCGCTGCTCCCGGAAACATCTGCCGCGCGCGCTCAATCAGATAGTCCGATTGCCGCCGCGCGCCCATCACGGCCTGCGTATAGGCCTCGACCCCCCGTTCGCGAATGAACCGGTCCGGATCGAGGCCCCCCTCCAGCGTCACCAGCTTCAGGTTGAATCCCTCTTCGGTCAACAAAGCAATGGACTTCTCCGCCGCATTCGCTCCTGCCGCGTCGGGATCGAAATTAACCACCACATTCTGGGTATGCCGCTTCAGAATCGCCACTTGTTGCTCGGTAAAAGCCGTTCCGCTGGTGGCAATTACATGCTGAATCCCGCGCAAAAACAGCGAAATACAGTCCATTTGCCCTTCAACCAGCAACGCATAACCGGCCTGCCGGATCGCACTTTTGGCCTTATCGAGGTTAAACAGCACCTGCCCCTTGATATAAAGCGGCGTTTCAGGCGAATTGATGTACTTCGCGCCCGCTTTCTCACCCGTTTCCAGCGTGCGCGCAGTAAACGCGATCACCCGCCCGCTTTCATTTGAGATCGGAAACGTCACGCGCTTTCGGAACCGGTCGTAAATACGGCCTTCTGTCCCGTCGCCCTGTTCCTTTGCACTGAACAGCCCCGACGCCCGCAGCGTCGCCTCATCCGCCATCCCGCTTAACCTGTCGCGCAGCGCGCCAAAGCCGTCAGGCGCATAGCCAATCCTGAAAAGCTTGATCCCCTCCGGTGTCATTCCCCGCCCGGCCAGGTATTCGCGCGCCAGCGCCCCCTCCGGCCCGCGTAGTTGTTCCTCAAACCAGTTCGCCGCCGCCTCGTTCAGGTCCAGCAACTTGCCGCGCAGGCGTGCCTCGGCAGCTTCTTCCGGCGAAGAAAATTCCCTCTTCGGCAACGGAATCCCAGCCTTCTGCGCCACGATCCGCACAGCTTCCGGGAATCCCACGTTCTCGATCTTGCCCACAAACGAGAACACGTCCCCCGACACGCCGCACCCAAAGCAGTGATAGAACTGCCGCACCGCGTGCACGCTAAACGATGGTGATTTCTCTTTGTGAAACGGGCACAACCCCGAGTAATTCTGCGCACCCGCTTTACGCAGACGGATGTACCCCTCGATCACCTTGACGATGTCGACCTGCTGCTTCACGCTTTGTGCGAAATCTGACACGGGTGGAATCTGTAGTCAAGGATAGCCCGACCAAATCTTCAAGCCTGTGCACTTCCAGTCTCAAACCACATCAACAATCCTCCTATCCCGGCTCGTGCATCCAATTCCGAACGTGAGGTAATGATCCGTGAAAATCACCGAGCTCCTGATTACAGAACTTGACCACGAAGCCATCGGAAGTCGCAAAGCCCTTGAGCATGTCCCCGAAGGAAAGAACGACTGGAAGCCCCACGACCGGTCCATGCCCCTCGGCCGGCTCGCAACCATCGTCGCTACCACTCCCGGATGGATCGAAATGGTCGTGAACATGGACGAGATCGACATCAACCCACCCGGAGGCCCGAAGTTCGCGCCCCAACCATGGAAGACCCGGCAGGATCTGCTTCAGCAACTCGAGGCCAGCCTTCAGAAGGGCAAGGAGATCCTTCGGAATACCACAGACGATCGCCTGTTCAACACAAAGTGGCGCATGCTGTCCGCTGGCAAACCGATGATGGAACAGTCGCGCTATGAAGCCATTCGTGAAGGTGTGATCAATCACATGGCCCACCATCGCGGCCAGTTGACGGTCTACCTGCGTCTCACTGGCGAGACTGTTCCGGCGATCTATGGTCCATCAGCAGACGAAGGCAAGTCCTAGCGATTCCTGCCGTCCATTGGAATTTGGCGTCCTCCGCGAGATGCCCTCGAACTCTCGCGGACAGGCGTTGACTGCCTCTATTTCAGACCCGAAACTACTCCGCCGTCGGCATATGGACGTACATCGATTGGATTCCCACGCGGCCGGGGCCGGTGAACCGATTCCACACAAAGCTGGCCGCACTGGCAAACAGTCCCGTCGAAAACTTCTGAAACTGTGTTTCCATCGTCACCGACGGGTCTTTGTAAATCCATCCGCCCGGCTCGATGTCAATCTTTTCACCGGGCGCAAGCGTCACCTCGAACACATTGCCATATCCGTGCACCCAGACAATCCCGTCCCCGTGTTGCGCAGTAAAGTGATCGACAAAGAAGCCGGTGCCGCCGAGCAACATATTCGCAACGCCTTTCATGCGCATGAATCCATACTCAACGTTTCCCGTCGCTGCCAGAAACTGGTGTTCCCGCATGTCGATTCGTTCGCCCGCGCCCAAGTGAATCGCGAAAATCTGCCCCGCTCCATCGCGGCTGAAGGAGATCTGGCCCGGCCCTCGCACTTCCGTCAGAAAGAAAGGCATGCCGGCAAGAATGCGTTTCATTCCGCCAGCCATCGGTCGCACACCGATCTGCACATTTAGGTCCTTCCACAGAAGGACGTAGTGCTCGAAATAGACCGGGACGTCTTTCAACTCAAGACGCAATACCGGAACCAGGTCCCCTTCGATGTGGTAAGTTACGCCGGCAAATGTTTCGTTACGCGCGGCAGACGGTTTCAGAACGGGTGTCTGCATATTGCACCTTTCCTCTTGAAGATCATTCAGAATCTATGCTCTGTGCTCAAGCATACGTCCCACACCAAGCCGCCAATTTGAAAGCCTTGGGAGACTCGAAGTCAGCAAACCACCATCAACCGAAAAACCCGCTTGCAAGCACCGCATTCGCTATTTAGAGTGCTTGACATCTCCCCGTCATTCGATCGTCCGATTTCCCCGGAGGGCAAATGAAAACCAAAAGCCTGTTTGCGGGAGTGGCCATCGGGCTGCTCTGCATAACTCTTACCGCATGCGGTAGCAAGGTAAAAGGGAATACCTACGAGTCGTTCCCCATCTCCATTGCGTTCCAGTCCAGCGGGAAAGCGGTCTTCGCTTCCGGGCCGGTCGGCACCGATTGCACCTATGACGAAAGCGGCAGCAAAGTCACGCTCACCTGTGGCCCTCAGACAATGGAACTCACCCTCGACAGCGATGGAAACCTGAATGGCCCACCCGAAAGCATCGGCAAGCTGATCAAGAAAAAGTAGTCGCTGAAACCGTGTTCGCGGTTGACCAGTTCTCCATCTCTCGATCGCAATCAGTGCTGCGGCTGTCCCTGCGCGCTGTCGGTCACGGTCAGGCGCACGACCGCGGCATTCGTCGTAGCAGTCCCTGTAGTGCTCGACACCAGCACAACCACATCATCTCCAGTGCTCTTCGCAATCCCCGGCGGCACCGTCAATGTCACCTTGAGTGAAGTCGTCTGGTGCGTGCCGATCGTCAACTCGTGCGGCTCAACTGCGGTTACGAAGCGATGCGCATCCGTCACCGTAACCTTGAAACTCCGCGCAGGCCCCAGGTTCCGGATAGCGAAGACTGCCTCACGCGTCGCACCCGGCGCAAGTTCGTCAAAATTCAACTTTGAAGCTACCTCCACGCTCTCCGCATGAAAAAGTGGACCATGGAATCTTTGAAATTGCATTCCTTTCGTGTCTCGCCCGCTCACCGAAAGACGAAATGGCACATCCGGGAGAGCAACTTCGCCCGTAAACTCCAGAAACTCCCGATCGTTATCCGACGCTTTCATGCGCAGCTTCTGCAAGATTTCTCCTCGTTCGCTTACAAACGAAAACTCCGTCGTCTTCGCATCCGCGGCCGACAACGACGCCTGCAAAGTTGCAGGCTCGCCCATCAGTGGCTGCCCCTGAATCCTGAAGAGTCCCTCATGTCCCGGCCGCCCGCCCAATTTCACAAATTCAGCGCTGATGAAGTAGATGTCGCTTTGCGCCTGCGCCTGCAGCCAGAACGTGCCGCTCCCGCTCACTTCCGCCCGCCAGTTTCCCGCTTGCGGCTTCTCTACCGTAATCAGGCGTCCGCAGTTCAACTCAGTATCCTCGGTGCGGACTGCGCCCTCCCCAACCGCCTGCCCATTCGGTCCCCGCAGCACAAGCCTGCTGCCTTTCGTATCCACTGAGAATGTGAACGTGATTCGCTCCGTCGTGGAGTCCACGGGAATGTCGAACTTCTGCATCCCGCCGTTCAGCTTGGCCGAGGCCCATAGCACCATCGACACATTCTCGCGCGTCGACTCGCGCATCAGCTGCATCGCTTTGCCTGCCTCGGTCCGCTGGAGAAAGAGCGGCACTCCGCCCGTTTCGTTTGCCGTGCGAATATACGCAGGATCAGCAGGACCGCACGCGCCGGGCGCGAAGCCGTGGGATGGATTCACACCGCCCGGTTGTTGCCCAGCCGCTGCGCTCCATGTCACGCACGAGGCGGCGACGAATAGTACGCGCAGGAAGCCAACTCCCGGAAACCTTGCAGGGACCATTGCGCAAAGTCTATCGCGTTTCTACGTCCAAAGAACCGGCTTTGCTGCTAAATGAATTCGCGTTCTAATGCCCGTATCGTCTCCGTGCCACAGTCGGGCTCGAACCCGGTGGGCTGTCCTGCTGCGCGGGTGCCACCTGCGGCTCTGTCCGCTCATACGACGGCACAAACGGTTTGCCGTCGATGATGTACACAACAGTCCATGCAACATCGACCGGCTGTCCATTCACAAGGTACGGCTTGTATTTCCACTTGTCGATAGCCCTCACCAGCGCATCCTTCAGTTCCTGGCTCCAGGGCGACGTGTCTTCATTCCGGGCCTTCACCGTCCCATCCTTGTGGATGGTGATCGGAATCGGAAAGCTTCCGCGAAACGGAAACCCATTCGGCTGTATGGGAACTGAAGCGCCTACCTCATGTATAGAAACCGGCTTCGGACGCCCCGGCTCGATCGTATACGGCTCGGGAATCGAATCCTTCGCGGGCTTCACCAGGTCTCCGCTCGCCTCCCCCAACGATTCCAGCAGCGTCACCTTCATCTCCGCGATCAGCGCGCCATTGAAGACCACCTTAACGTCACGCGCCACCATCTGCCCCTCAAACGGTTGCAGATCCTCAAACTGTACCGTTGTGTCCGACGCCGCAGTCAGCCGCAAATGATATTCGCTGTCGAAGCACATCGTGGGGAAGAGCCAGTCCGGATTCGCCTGGTCCGCATAGCGCTGCGGATCGATCACGGAAACGCAATTCAGCTTGACGCCCGTCGTTGTCACGCGCTTCACATCCATCTCGTATTCGGGCTTGATGTTGGCGGTCTGGTAGAGCGGATCGATCACCGGCCGTGCAACTCGCAGCACCAGCAAACGATGATCGAATCCCACCTTGTTCGGCTTGCTCTGATACTGCTCCGTCTCGGCAACACTCCACTGGCTGCCCGTCAATCGCTGTTCCGGACTCTTGAAGGTACGAGCCCACCGGCTTGGGCCGAGGTGCCACTCTTCCATCGTGCCGTTCACCGGCTTTTTTGCGCCCAGGGGTATCACCTGAAAATCCACTTTCATGTGCCATGGCTTCAGATCGTCACCGGCCAGCGCATTCGCCTTCACTCCGGCTTCCATCACCCGGTGTGCCAGCTCGCTGATCTTCGAAGTCGCCAGAACCGGATGCGCATCGCTAAAATTTTGTCCATCCTGAGGCGGTCCCGGCTGGGCAAACACACAAGGCGTGGAACAGATGAGCATGGCAACGAGAGCTCTTCGGCTCTTCGCAGGAGAGAAGACAGGCATCCAGTCAGGCCTCAACTTTTTCGATTCACCATCTTACACTTCCAAGCGAAAAAGAGGCGTCGCAACCTGACGATGGCATGACCGACGCAATAGGACCTGTTACTCCCTGCCCCCTAGTCCCCGGTTCTATTCCCTAATCTCTGCATCATCATTCGTCCCGCAGCGCCTGCATCGGCTGGATCGACGCGGCTCTGCGCGCCGGAATCAGTGCGGCCACCAACCCGATCGCCGTCAGCGCAACCGCAACCGCGAGATACGTGCTTGCGTCCAGCGGCTTCACCTCATACAGGAAGCCCTTGATCAACCGCCCCGTTGCGACTGCCAGCACCAGCCCCACAACGAGCCCTGCCCCGATCAGGATTGATCCCTGCCGCAGCACCAGCGTGGCTACACTTCCGCGCGTCGCGCCCAGCGCCATGCGGACCCCGATTTCGCGCCGCCGATAACTCACCAGTTGCGACAGCACGCCGTACAATCCCGCGATCACCATCGCGATCGCCAGCCCCGCAAACGATCCCACCAGGTAGAGGCCCAATCGCTGACTGAAAGTGTTCTTGTCCACCGCCTCCTGCATCGTCTGGAAATTATCCAGCGCGAACGCCGGCGCAAGCTGGTGGAAGACCGATCGCATCTGTTGCGCAACCGGAATGTCCCCGCGCGTCTTCACAACATAGGTCACGATCGTCTTCAGCAATGCCTGGTAGAACAGCGATGTCGTCGGAATCTGCTGCTGCGACAGCATCACCAATGGCTGCACTGCTCCGCCCACGCTCGAGTCAACCTGGTTCGCGAGCACGCCCACAATCGTGTATGGCTTGATCATCCCTGTGTCTTTGCCGCCCAGATTGATCTGCTTGCCCAGCGGATCCTTGCCGGCAAAATACTTCTTTGCCAGTTCCTCGTTGACTACCGCCACAAATGGACTCGTCAGCGCATCTCCGTCCCCGATCATCCGCCCGCTCACAATAGGCGTACCCAGCGCGCGCGCATAGTCCCCACTCACCGCCGTCACCCGCGCCTCCGGCTTGTTCGCAGGATCCTTGGCCTGTCCGAGAATGTCGAAGCTCGAGTGCAGATCCATGCCCGACAGCGGCGGCGACGTTGCCAGCGCTGCGCTTTCCACGCCCGGTACCTGCCTGATCCGCTCCAGCACCGGCTCATACGTCGTCATCGCCACCGATGTCGGCGCGTTCTGCGTATCCGTGGAAACCTCCATTCCGGAGAATCCCGCTGCATCCGCCGGCATCGCCGAAAACGTGGTGATGTGCGCCGTCTCGAATCCCAACCGCGACTGCTCCAGGTTCCACAACGTCCGGAACAACAACCCGGTCCCCACCAGCAGCAGCGTTGATAGAGCAACCTCGCCGGCCACCAGCCATCCGGCCAGTTTGCCGCCCACTGACTTCGATCCGACTCCCCGCGACGCCGCCTGCAACGCGCTCTGCGGATTCGCCTTCGCCACCAGCAACGCAGGCAGCAGCGACGACAGCACCGTCGTCAGCGCCGCAATCCCCGCCAGCACCAGCAACACCGTCCAGTGAATCGCAATCAAATCGGCACGCGGAATCGTGTCATTTGGCAGCTTGCGGATTCCCAACATCGCCAACTCCGCCAGCGCAACGCCGACGCCGCACCCAAGCAGGCTCAGCAACAACCCTTCCGACAGCATCTGCACGATCAGGCGCGTCCTGCCGGCACCCAGTGCTGCGCGTACCGCAAACTCCTGCTGCCGTCCCAGCGCCCGCGCAATCAGCAGATTCGAAACATTCGCGCATGCGATCAGCAGCACCAGACCCAGCGCTCCCAATAGCGCAAACAGCACGGGGCGCACCGGCCCCGTCAACACTTCCTGATAGGGATCAACGCGAAATGTAACTGGAGTGTCGCTGTGCTCGTGCGGAATCCGCGCGGCAATTGCGTTCACTTCCTGCTGAAGCTGCGCGATCGTTACCCCGGGCCGCATCACTCCGGCCATGCTGAAGAAGTGATACCCGCGCTGCGTGAGCATCTCCTGCGTCGGCTGAATCGGAAGCCAAACACCTTTCCCAAGGTCGGGACCCATATTATCGGGGAAGCTGAAACTGGCCGGCATCACGCCCACCACCGTCGTAGGCCTTCCGCCGATTTTCACCACCTGGCCCACGACATTGCGATCGGCATGGAACGTATCCCGCCACAACCCCTCTGACAGCAGCACGACTGCGGGCCCCCCCGTTTGTCCCTCGGCAGCCTCGAACGTGCGCCCCAGCAGCGGATGCTCACCCAACATCGCGAACAGGTTCGTGGTCACGCGCGGCGCCACCACGCTGGTCGAAGTATCCCGCGCCTGCAGCACGCTCACATCTTCGGCATATCCGGCCGTGTCTTCCATCAGTTTTGACTGTGCATGAACATCGGCATAATTCAGCCACGACGTCGAGCCGAAGCTCGGCTTGTCTCCCCCGGGCCCGATAAACGCCAGCCGGTCAGAATGGGTATACGGCAACGGCCGCAGCAGAACGCTGTCGATGACGGTGAAGATGGCCGTGTTCGCACCCACGCCCAACGCCAGCGTCAAGATCGCCAGCAACGCCATTCCAGGCGTGTTGCGCAACTGCCGCATGGCATATCGCAAGTCATATATGAAGTTCTGCATTCGA
The DNA here is from genome assembly GCF_035317045.1 of Occallatibacter sp. GTDB lineage: Bacteria > Acidobacteriota > Terriglobia > Terriglobales > Acidobacteriaceae > Telmatobacter. The sequence goes on along the minus strand of NZ_DATHHT010000040.1, from coordinate 101,933 downwards.
AGACCTCCGGGAAGAGAGACAAGAAGTATGACGGAATTCCTCCAGGCGCGGTTCCAATTCCGATACACAAATCCGTCAAAATTGATGTGTGCCGCTTGCTCAGTCCTCAAATTCAGCACCGGCTGCCCAGCGCACACGGCCTAAGCTATCGTCTGAAACCTGACAAATCCAAAAAAAACGACCAGGCTACTTGTTGTACTTTGCCAGCCAGTCTGACAACTCGTGTATTACGTCCAGCCGCTGCTCCCAGAGAATGGGGAAGTGCGGCGACCCCGGATAGGTCACCATCCGAACAGTCTTACCCCGCGCCGCAAGAAGCTGGAAATACTCCGTTCCCTGGAATGTCGGCACCCGCTGGTCCGCTTCACCGTGCAGAATCAGCAGCGGCGTGGTGACATTCTTCGCAAAATACACCGCCGAAAACTTGCTGAACGCCGACGGATCCTCGTCAGTCCATCGCGCGTCGTAGTCGACCTGCGAAATATCGCTCGTCCAAAGGAAAGGCCCCCAATCAGTAATCCCCGCGCCTTCGATCGCCGCCTTGTAGCGGTGTGTCTGCGTCACGGTCCACGACGTCATGAACCCGCCTGCGCTCCATCCGAAGATCGCCAGACGATTCGGATCGGCCCAGCCTTGCGCGATTGCGAAATCCGTCGCACTGTCTACATCCTCATACGCGCGATCCCCGAAGTGCTGGTAAATCGCCGCCAGAAACTCCGCACCGTATCCCGTCGATCCCCGATACTCCGGCTGCAGCACCACGTAACCTAATCCGGCGACAGTGCGCGAAAACGCGTCGAAGACCAGTTCATCGTTCGCCTCGGGCCCTCCATGCGGCAGCACGAGGAACGGATATTTCTTTCCTTTTTCATACCCGGCGGGAAACGTCGCGATGCCTTCGAGTGCAATCCCGCTCTTGCTCTTCCACTGCACCACTTCCACCGGTCCAAGTTCAAGCGCCGCCAGCTGCTCATCGCCCTCATGCGTGATCATGTGCAGATGATCGCCATCCGCCACGGCCACATTTCCCACATGCGTCGGATCGCTCACCGTGAACGCCAAATGCTCGCTTGCGCTCGCATACTCGCTCTCCACCGGCGTGCCGCGCACCGCTCCATCCGGCCAGCGATATGCCGTCTTCAGCGCGCCATCGCGAAATTCATCCACCTCACCGCGCACGCCGCGATTCATTGACACCCACACGCGACCCCTCGCATCGCTCGCCAACTGCACCGCCGTCGCATTCAAATCCGGCGTCCGATCCTCAGCCGTTCCCCCGGCCGCAGGCGCCGTCCATACATGCTCCGGCGTCAACACCAGCGACTTCGTCGAGAGAAATGCAAGATCTTTGCCTCCGTTCAACCACGCAATCCCATTCACCGAGTTTGCAACATCTGTCACATGCTTGGTTCCCGACGCGCTGCAAACATCGATGGTCGAGCCCGCTTCGTGATGCCCGATCCGCGGCACCTGAGACAACACCGCAAGGGATTGCGAATCCGTGCTCCACGCCGCTGCGCTCGCGCCCCCGCCCACCGTGATCGTTCCCGAAATGTATTTCAGATCCCTGCACCACCACGCGCCGCCCGTCCCGTCCGCGTTCACCACGTAGAGGCTCGTCTCCTCCGGCTCCTGCACATGCCGCACTGCATCCTTTGGATCGGGCTCCCGCGGATCGGCCGTCATCGCAAACCGCTTCCCATCCGGCGATGGACTCGCCGAGCCTACGCCGCGCGGCAACACCGCGATTACCGTAGGCGCCGAGGCAAGCTTGCCGTCCTTCAGCGCGAAGATGGCAAACTGCTGATGGTCATTCACTTTCCATCCGCCGTAAAGCCCTTGCCCATCGCGCGTGAAACCCATGGGATGAAAACTCTCCGGCACTTCAAGCCTCTTCGCACCGTTTCCATCCGCATCAATTGTCCACCACTCCGTATGCGTAGGCCCCTTCTCCGCCCCAAACCCGACGCTGTACAGAATCGTTCCGTTCCCGCTCACCGCCGCCGCATGCGCGCTATGCAACCCCGCCCAGTCCTTCGGCGTAAACGGTCCGCGTGCCGGTTTCGCCTGCCCGATTGCCGCCGCTGCCGCAAAGGCAAATACCATCCATAAAAACGCAAACCTCTCTACTCGAGTCCACATCTCCGGATCCCTCCTTATGTCCATCGATAAGGTCCAACGGGGAACCAATCCATCTGAATTGTATTTTGCATGCTTAGAGTCCCCGCTACTTCTTTGTGACCATCACCCGCGAGCCTTACTATGGCTTTTCGGAGAATGATCCTCATGCGTCTGCATCCAGCCGTTCTTGCTTTTGCATTCCTGCTCCCACTTGCCGTAGCTGCTCAAGCTCCAACGCAATCACCCGCGCCGCCTCCGCCTACCGAGGACCAGATCAAAGCCGCTGCCGCCATGCCTTTTCGCGATCCATCTCTCCCTATCGACAAACGCGTCGACGACCTCATCTCCCGCCTCACCCTCGAAGAAGAAGTCTCTCAGGTCATCGATCGCGCCGCGCCAATCTCGCGCCTCGACATCCCCGCTTACAACTGGTGGAATGAAGGACTCCACGGCATCGCGCGCTCCGGTTACGCCACCATGTTCCCGCAGGCCATCGGAAACGCCGCCACCTGGGACGCGCCCCTCGTCCACGCGATCGGCGAGGTCGTCTCGACAGAAGCTCGAGCGAAATACAACGACGCCATCGCCCACAACAATCACGATCGCTACTTCGGCCTCACCATCTGGTCGCCCAACATCAACATCTTTCGCGATCCACGCTGGGGACGCGGCCAGGAAACCTACGGAGAAGATCCCTTTCTTACCGGCCGCCTCGGCACCGCCTTCGTTGAAGGCATCCAGGGCGACGATCCCCACTACTTCCGCGCCATCGCCACACCCAAGCATTACGCCGTCCACAGCGGACCCGAGTCCACGCGCCACAAGGCCAACATCGACCCCACCCCCCACGATCTCTGGGACACCTACCTGCCCGCCTTCCGCGCCACCATCACCGAGGGCCACGCCGACTCCCTCATGTGCTCCTACAACGCCATCGACGACGTCCCTGCCTGCGCCAGCAAAATGCTTCTCGGCGAAATTCTCCGCAGCGACTGGCACTTCGAGGGCTTCGTCACCTCCGACTGCGGCGCCATCGGCGACTTCTCCGAGTCCTACGGGCACCACTACTCCGCCGATTTCGCTGCGGGCTCAGCCGCAGGCATCCTCGCCGGGACCGACACCGACTGCGGCACCGAATATCTCAAGCTCACCGACGCCGTCCAAAAAGGCCTGCTTACCAAGGCCCAGCTCGACGTCTCCGTTAAGCGCCTCTTCACCGCGCGGATGAAACTCGGCATGTTCGATCCTCCACAACAGGTGCCGTTCTCCTCGATTCCTTTCTCCGTGGTTGATTCGTCCGAACACGCCGGCCTCGCACTTCGCGCGGCGCGTGAGTCGATGGTGCTCCTGAAGAACGAAAACCACTTCCTTCCGCTCGATCCCGCAAAGCGCCAGACCATCGCCGTGATCGGCCCACTCGCCGGCTCCCGCATCGCTCTCGAAGGCAACTACAACGCTATCCCTCTCCACCCCATTCTCCCCATCGACGGCATCGAACAGGAGTTCGGCTACGACCACGTCGTCTACGCCCAGGGCTCGCCTTACATTCCGGAAGGCGAACTTCCCATCCCGCGCACCATGCTTCGCGCCTCCGGCGATTCCACCGTGGACGGACTAGAAGGTCAATACTTCTCCCACCCCGGCTTCGACGGCGCACCCGAGATGATTCGCATCGATAAGGAAGTCGACTTCGACTGGGCCTTCGCCAATCCCGTCCAACCCACCGACACCACCACACAGGCCTTCGCAGTCCGCTGGACCGGCGCCATCGCCGCGCCTGTCGCCGAAACACTCGATTTCCAGTTCCGCCTGCCGTTCTGCTTCCCATGCAGCGACAGGCTCAAATTCGCCGTCTACCTCGACGCCAAACAACTCGCGCCAGTCGCTCCTCCCACGCCGACGACCAACAAGCTCCCGCCCTCGGGCCGCAATTACGGAGCCATCCAGCATTTCGCCGTTCCCTTCGCCGACACGCGTCCGCACGATCTTCGCATTGAGTACGTTCAGACCGGCCGCATCGCCGGCGCAGGCCTGGCATTCGAGTGGACGCCGTCGCAGGAACTCCTTCAAGATCAGGCCGTCGAAGCAGCAAAGAAAGCCGACGTCGTCATTGCTTTCGTCGGCCTCACCCCCCGCCTGGAAGGGGAAGAGATGAAGGTAAACGCCAAAGGCTTCTCCGGCGGCGACCGCACCGATATCGAATTGCCCGACGTGCAGCAGCAGATGCTTGAAGCCGTCGCCAAAACCCACAAGCCCGTGGTCGTCGTGCTGCTCAATGGCAGCGCCCTCGCCGTCAACTGGGCCAAGCAGAACGCCCGCGCTCTCCTCGAAGCCTGGTATCCAGGCCAATCCGGCGGTCAGGCCATCGCCGAGACTCTCAGCGGCAAAAACAATCCCGCCGGCCGTCTCCCCGTAACCTTTTACACCGGGGTCGACCAACTCCCTGCTTTCGACGATTACTCCATGGCCAACCGCACCTACCGCTACTTCAAAGGCAAGCCCCTCTACGCCTTCGGCGACGGCCTCAGCTACACCACCTTCACCTACTCCGGCTTGAAACTTGCCTCAAGTACCCTCAAAGCCGGCGACCCACTCACCGTCGAAGCCGATGTTCACAACACCGGTTCGCTCGCCGGAGACGAAGTCAATGAGCTTTACCTTGCCCCTCCGCATTCCGAGCTCGCCCCAAAGCTCGCCCTTGCAGCCTTTCAGCGCCTCCACCTTGATCCCGGCCAAACCCGGCACATCACTTTCACCCTCGACCCGCGCACCCTCTCGCAAGTCGATGAAAAGGGAACCCGCGCCGTAATCCCCGGCAACTACAAGATTTCCCTGGGCAGTTCCCAACCCGATGGCGACGCAGCATCAACTGTCCATTCCACAACCTTCACGATCACCGCTAGTAAGGAACTACCTCAGTAGACGCGCTGTCCTGCCAACTGAAGACTGCCAACCGAAAACTTGGAGCTACGAACTTAGATCTCAGAACTTTCCAAAATATTTGTTGCAACAACTATCATCCTGCCGCATCCAAGACTTCTGAAAGGAGCCACCCCATGGCCACTACCACCCAGACCACTTCCGCCCTCACCACCTGGAACATCGACCCGGCTCACTCCGCCGCCGAGTTCAAGGTCAAGCACATGATGATCTCCAACGTAAAAGGCAAGTTCACCGGAATCAGCGGCAAACTCGTTTTCGATGAATCCGACCCCACCCGCTCCACGATTGAGGCTGAGATTCCAGTAGCCACCGTCAGCACGCATGACGAACAGCGCGACGCGCATCTCAAGAGCGCCGACTTCTTCGACGCCGAGAAATACCCCACACTCAACTTCAAGTCTCTTTCCGTACGCATCACTGGCCCCGGCGAGCATGAGGTCGTCGGCGAACTCAGCATCCACGGCGTTACCAAGGTCGTCGCTTTTGTTGTCGACGGCCCCACCCTGCCCGGCAAAGACCCCTGGGGCAACACCCGGATCGGCCTCTCCGCCACCGCAAAGATCAACCGCAAGGAATTCGGGCTCGTCTGGAATGCAGCCCTCGAGACTGGCGGCGTGCTGGTTGGCGAAGACATCGCCATCACCCTCGACATCGAGTTCATCAAGGCGTAAGAGCAGTGGTCAGTGAACAGTGATCAGTGGACAGATTGCACGGCGAGCACCATGCGGTGATTCCTCGCGTCTGATCACTCATCACTGCTCACTGACCAGAGATACTTGTTGCAACGAATATCTTCCTGACGCATCCAATATCTGTAAGCATCAATAGCAACCCGGAGGTTCACCATGTCGCTTCGTGCGGTCAAACAGATTCTTGAAACCAAGCCCACCATTGATGGTGCGGGCGTTAAGCTCCAGCGCGCGTTCGGCTTCGGCAAAACAAAGGAGTTCGATCCGTTCCTCCTCCTGGACGATTTCCGCAACGAGAATCCAGCGGACTATCTCGCCGGCTTCCCCTGGCACCCGCATCGCGGCATCGAGACCATCACCTACGTGTTGGCAGGCGAAGTCGCGCACGGCGACTCGCTCGGCAACAAAGGCCGCATGACAGCGGGCGACGTCCAGTGGATGACCGCGGGCAGCGGTATCCTCCATCAGGAGATGCCCAAAGGCGACGCCCATGGCCGCATGCACGGCTTCCAGCTCTGGGCGAACTTGCCCTCGCATTTAAAGATGACCGACCCGCGTTACCAAGACATCCCCGCTTCAGCTATCCCGGAAGTTACGGAAGATGACGGAACCAAGGCCCGCGTCATCGTTGGCGAGTTCTGGGGCAAGCGCGGTCCGGTCGAAGGAGTAGCCGCCGACCCGAGCTACGTGGACATTTCCGTCCCGCCCAACAAACTGCGCCGGATCAAAGTCGACGTCACCCGGAACGCATTCGCCTACGTCTTCGCCGGCGCCGGCACCTTCCGCGACGCTTCGGATCCGAAAGCAGTCTTAACCGAGTCGGCCGTGGATCCCAACGCGCCCGCGAGATACGACGCTAAAAACCATTCGCTGGTCTTGTTTGACAGGGGCGACGAGATTGTCGTCCAGGCTGGCCCCGAGGGCATCCGCTTCCTGCTCGTTTCAGGCAAGCCGCTGGAAGAGCCGGTAGCGTGGTATGGCCCTATCGTGATGAACACCCAGGCCGAGCTGAATCAGGCTATGCACGACCTGCAAACCGGCAAGTTCATCAAGCACCAATAAATACCCAAAAGCAATGAAGGCCTGAAATTCAGGCCTTCATCATGCTTGACTGGTCCAGCAAATCGCTGCGGGCGGCGGATCATCTCCTTTGGTTCGATGCGTAAGACCGCGGAACTTCAAAGGCCGAGAGCACGAAGGCAGGTTGAGCAGGGGCTTTGCGGATTGGGATCACGCTCGCGGAGATCGGCAGAAGCTCCACTGGAATTTCAGCCTCTTCTTCCTGGGGCATTGGCCCAGCGTGGTTCTCCTCAATCACCCGGAGTTCGGGAACCGCAGCCTTCTCCGCAAGGATTTGCTGGATTCGTGCTTCTAATCTTTGCTTCGACTCCAGATCTGCTGTCTCTTCCTGTTCAGTCTGCTTTCTTTTCCCGAACAATGAAGATAAAAAGCCTTGCTTTCTGTCGTTTGCCATCGCCTGCGGGTACTCCTGGGGGAAAGTAATCGGTGTCGATGCGCTGTCCCGCGCAGGGTCGATCTTGAGCCCGAACATCACCGTAGATCAAGAGTTTGACACCGATAGCACTTTTGGGGCATCCCCGGATGGTCACCGCCGGTAACCTAAATGGTCATCTTCGTTCAGGTACCCCGACGCCTCCGATGCGGTCCCGAACTTGAGCTTTTGCCAAGAATAGGCACGCCCATCCTCTCCGCGTTGCGCTGGGAGAGGACGAGAGCGCAGACTTTCGGTTTAGCGTGCAGCGACGGCCTTTTCCACCCAGGACTTCGCCTCGGCCGACGAGAGCCATTCCCCAGCCACCTGCCGCGTGGCCACATTCAGGCGATTCCACAAGTTGATCACTGCGATAGTCAACACCAGCGCCGCGAGCGCTGGCTCGTCGAAGTGCCGCGCAGCCTCGTTCCATATCTCGTCCGGCACGGGGTCAGGGCGATCGCTCAACCGGGTGACTGCCTCCGTAAGAGCCAGCGCCGCGCGTTCAGCATCGGTAAAGTACGGGGCATCCCTCCAGGCCGCCACCGCAAAGACACGTTCGTCGGTCTCATTCGAGCGTTTCAGGTTCCGCCAATGCATATCGACACACACGCTGCATCCATTAATCTGGCTCGCGCGCAAGTGCGCCATTTCGCGTACTTTCTGTGGTAAGCCACTCTTTTCGGTTATCTTGCTCAGGGCTTGCAGCGTCTCGATGAGGCCGGGGAAAATCATGGCTGGATTGTTGATACGGGATTGCATAGCGATTAACTCCTTGTCACAATGATTAGCTTTCATTCGTCAATCACATGACGAATGCAGTCGACGAAATGTGACCCGAGGAATCTGACCCGAGGAAATCCTAGCAATGACCGAATCTCAATTTCCGGCCGATCGATTCGAACAAAACCGGGATCGGCTGCGCGCCGTTGCCGATCGTATGCTCGGTTCGTTGTCTGAAGCCGACGACGCGGTGCAGGAGGCGTGGCTTCGCCTCAGCCGCACAGACGCTGACAGCATCGAGAACCTCGGCGGATGGCTGACCACTGTCGTAGGACACGTCTGCCTTGACATGCTCCGTTCCCGCACCTCCCGCCGCGAAGACTCTCTCGAAGAACAGCTGCCACAACCACCCGCACACAGAAAAGCAATCGCAAACCCTGAGCAGGAAGCAGTCCTTGCAGACTCGGTCGGTCTCGCTGTACTCGTTGTTCTCGATCGTCTGGCCCCCGCCGAGCGCCTCGCATTTGTGCTGCACGATATGTTCGATCTGCCTTTCGATGAGATCGCCTCTATCGTCGGTCGAACTCCAGCCGCGGCGCGCCAACTGGCAAGCCGCGCCCGTCGTCGCATTCGGGGCGGCAAGGTTTCGGGCACGAATCTCCCTCAGCAGAGAAAGGTGGTTGACGCTTTTCTTGCCGCTTTACGCAGTGGGGACTTTGAAGCGCTGGTTGCGGTGCTCGATCCTGACGTTCGCATCCACTCCGATCAGGTCTCGCGCCTTCCCGGCGCGCCGACGGAAGTGCGCGGTGCCGAGTCCTGGGCACGGCAGGCGATCACCGCCGCGCAAGGCGCAAGAGCCGCCCGCATTGCGCTCGTCAACGGATCCGTCGGCCTTGTCGTTGCGCCGCGAGGACGCCTCTTCCGCGTCCTTCGCTTCACGATTGCAAATGGAAAAATCAGCCGCATCGACGTCATCGGCGATCCCACGCAGCTTGCTTCACTCGACCTTGCGGTCCTCGACAAGTGACCATCAAGTCGGCTGCCAGCGGGGCCCAGGAGTCACTGTTCTCCGCATATCCATGCAGCAGCAGAACTACTGGACCGCTTCCGCCAAAGCGCACGAAAATCTCCGCCTCCGCTTGACTATGAATCATTCTCGCCTGAAAGCTCGCTGGCGAGGATGGTTGAGACAAACTCATAGTTCCTCCGGGAAGATCGCTCAGATGCTCCGGCCAGCGCAAGACGGCGCGGGTCTCAGCTCGAAGTAGAACGATCATAGCCGCGCTGACTTTTCAAACGGAATAATCTTCAACTCTGCGGCGCAGCCACGTGACAGTCAAGTTCTGATGATTTCCGCCTGCGTCATCCTCCTCCGCCGCAACTCCCGAATACTCAGCGCATCGTGCCGCTTCGCCAGCCGCTTCCCCTGCTCGTCCACGCTCAATTCACAATGAAACCAACTTGGATCCGCGCAACCCAGCGCGCTGTTGAGCAATATTTGCCGCGCCGTCGACTTCAGCAGATCTGCCCCGCGCACCACCTCCGTGATCCGCATCGCTGCATCATCGGCCACGCACGCCAACTGATAACTCGGCACGCCATCGCGCCGCCATGCTAGAAAATCCCCAAAGTCGACTCCTGCCAAATATCGCTGCGTTCCCAGGTTGCCGTCCTCAAATTCGACAACCTCTCCATCCGGCACGCGAAACCGCCAATTCATCCCGCTCGGCCCATCCGCCATTGAGCTTGAAATCTCAAAAACACCCTCGCCCGTGCGCGACGGCCTGCAGGTCCCCGGATATACCGGCTCATCCTCCGGATCCTGTTCTTGCCCCGCCCCCTCATGCGGAGCACTCACTGCCGCCAGATCCTTCCGTGAACATCGGCATGGATAAATGAATCCGCCCTCGTGCAACCGCTTCCACGCGGCCAGATAGACTTCGCTCCGCTGGCTCTGCGCATACGGCCCGAACGCCCCGCCCACATCCGGCCCCTCATCCCAGTCCATCCCCAGCCAGCGCAAATCCTCAAGTGCCGCCGCGGCATATTCCTCTCGGCTGCGATCCCGATCCAGGTCTTCCATCCGCATCACCAGCGCTCCGCCTGCCTCGCGCGCTCGCCGCCAGGCCGTCGCGAACGTGCGTGCATGCCCGACGTGCAGATAGCCCGTGGGCGAAGGCGCTAGCCGGCCCCGATACTGCAAACCCGCCGTTGAAGAGTGAAGGTTCAATTCACGTTCAGTGTAGCCATGCCAGGCAGCCGACGCGAACTCTCCCACGCCGTCCCGTTTCCTATGTGCATTGCCAATCGAATATCTGATACCATGACCGTCCAGAGAGGTAGTAATGGGGCAATATGTGATCGAGCGCGAGATTCCGGGCATTGGCAGCATGTCGGACGCTGAGTTGCAGCAGATTGCCAAAAAATCAGTTGGCGTACTCAACGAAATGGGGCCGGAAATCAGATGGCTTCACAGTTACGTCACGGGAGACAAGTTGTTTTGTGTCTACCTGGCGCCGGACGAGGAAACCGTTCGCAAACATGCGCGCCTCGGCGGTTTTCCTGCGAATCGTATCTCAGCGGTACGTCGCCTGATCGATCCGAGTCTTGCTGGTTGATTTGATCAATGTTTGGCGCTGGAACCGGGGCCCGGTTCGCAATTCGATGCCTCCTGTATGGCCTGCTCCCACGGCATAGCCCACCCTTCCATCCAAGCCGTCAGGCTCGCAGGGCTGCCCAGCGTTCGACGCGCGAATTCCAAAGCCTTTTCAAGCGTGGCCTGATCCGACGGAGTAAGCGGTGCGCCCAATCGTTCGCGAAGGGCGGCTGCGGCGCCAGCCCAGCGCAGGGCTTGCTCCGCGTTCGATTGCGCTGCGGCACTTGCGGCGAGACACTCAAGCACTCGAGCGACACCCCGTTTGTGTCCCAGGTCCCGGAACAAACAAATACTCTCTGCGTACAGGCGGCGCGCCTCCGCATTATTGCCCTGGTCGTAACTCAGGCCAGCTAAGTCAGAGAGAGCGCTCGCAATTCCCCAGGAATCCCGCAACTGGCGAAAGGCATGCAGGCTCTGTTCACAAAATGAGCGTGCGGCGACGAAGTCTGCTTTCTCGCGAGCGACGTCGCCCTGATAGTTGAGCGTCCATGCAACGCCGGTGCCATCTCCCGCTTTCCTGAACATGGTGAGGCACTCGTCATAAAGCGCGGCGGCGCGTGTGTAATCTCCCTGTAGCTTCGTTACGTTGGCGAGATTACTGAGAGCCCTGGCTATATCGGAGAAGTCGCCGATATCCTTCCAAATATCGAGACAGCGCTCGAAGAGTGAGGACGCGTCGGTGAGTTCTCCGCGATTGCGAGCTTGAACAGCCAGGGCATTCAGTGCGACCGCAACCCCGCGGTTGTCGTTGAGTTCAACGCAGGATTCGAGGCTGTCTTCGAAGAGCTGTCGCGCAGAATCGAAGTCACCTTGTTCCCCTGCCAAAACCGCGGTAGCGAATTGCAAACGTGCACGAAGCTTCGGACGGGCCGCGGTTTTTTCAAGAGCGAGAAGTCTGTGAATCGTATCCCGCCCCTCAGTAAGGTATTCCCGCGTCTCCCAAAAACGAAAGAGTGCAGCGCCCAGGCGAAGACTCCAATCGGCATCGCCGGCTTCAATCAGATAATCGACCGCCGCGCGAAAGTTTTCGTGTTCTACCTCAAAGAGGTCGAGCCATTCGGAGTTCGCAGTCACCTCGTGTGCGCCCTCCTCGGCAAGCACCAAATAATAAGCAGCATGCGACCTCCGTGTTGCGGGCTCATCGTCGCTTGCGGCAAGGTGTTCAAGCGCGTATTCACGGATCGTGGAAAGAAGAGTAAATCGCGTTTCCGCTCCGGCCACCTGCTGCGCGAGACTCTTGTCTACCATTGAAGCCATGCCGTCGAGGACATCAAGGCCAAGATCGCCTCTTGTGTCGCAAACGGATTCGACACCTTCAAGGGTGCAACCGCCGCTGAAGACTGAGAGCCTCCGGAACAAGGTTTGTTCAGCCGCATTGAGCAAACCATAGCTCCAGTCGACAGTACTGCGAAGTGTTTGCTGCCGAGTGGGCAGGTCGCGAGCACCACCGGTAAGAAGTTTCAGGCGGCTCTCGAGACGTGCCAGCATATCCGATGGCGAAAGAAGCTTAATGCGCGCCGCCGCCAATTCGATGGCAAGAGGAAGGCCGTCAAGGCGCGTGCAGATGGCGGCCACTGCGTGAGCGTTTTCCCGTGTCAATGTAAACTCGTGCTTCACGGCAGTCGCCCGTTCCAAAAAAAGCGCGATGGCGGGGAGACGCGAAAGCACTTCCATGGCAGGAATGGACTTGAGGTCTGGCAGCGTAAGTGGCGGCACTGGAAATTCACGTTCTCCGTAGACGTGCAAGGGAGCCTGGCTCGTGACGGTAATCTTCAGTTTTGAACCGACACTGAGCAGCTGAGACACCACCGAACCTTCGGACACGAGATGCTCGAAGTTGTCGAGCACAAGAAGCGTCGATTCATCGAGACGGCTCACGTATTCATCCAGGCCTTCCTGGACGGTCTGATTCGCGGACTCACGCACGCCCAATGCTTGTGCGATTGTGGATACGATCAAGCTCCGCTCACCAACGGACGACAGCGGAACAAAGCAAACTCCCCCAGAAAATTCATTTGCTGCTTCCGCCGCCACCTGCAATGCGAGCCTGGTTTTTCCGATACCCCCCGGACCGGTAAGGGTCACGAGGCGCACGTCTTGCTGGCTGAGGAGCCGGCGCAGGTCTGCAGCTTCGCGCTCGCGGCCAATAAAGGCGTTGCGTTGCGTTGGGAGGTTATTGATGCGGGGTTGCGATTCGCGCGCGGGAGCCTCGGCGAGTCGGTCTCGAACCGCGGCGAGATCGCGAGCCAAATCGCCGGTGGAGGCGTAGCGCTGGTTAGGATCCTTGGCAATGCAGCGCTCCACAATCCAAAGAAAAGGAGGCGGTGCTTGAATCATTTTGGCGCGATCCGGTTCATCGCGAAGAACTGCCGCCATGGACTCCGCATGGGTATTTTTCCGGAAGGCAGGAAACCCAGTAACCATTTCGTAGAGCACCGACCCAAATGAAAACTGATCCGAACGGAAGTCGACTTCGCGGCCGGTCGCCTGTTCAGGCGACATATAGCCAGTGGTTCCCAACACGACGCCATTCCCGGTAATGGCGGAGATAGTAGCGTTTGGGTCTTGCGCAGGACTTTGCACACGTAGCTTTGCCAGACCGAAATCCAGAATCTTTACCACGCCATCATCTGTAATCATCAGGTTCTCAGGCTTCAAGTCCCGATGAACGAGGCCAATTCCGTGGGCTTTCGCAAGAGCGTTCGCAATCTGCACCGCAAGTGCAACTGCCTTGCGGAACGGAATAGGACCAGGAGCGAGGAGTTCGCGGAGTGTTTCCCCATTTACCAGTTCCATTGCGATGAATCGCGCACCATTCACTTCCCCAATTTCGTAAATGGTGACGATATTTGAGTGATTCAGTGCGCAAGCAGCACGTGCTTCCTGCTCGAAACGCGCCAGGGCCTCGGGTCGACAGCACTGCTCCAGCGAAAGAATCTTGATCGCGACATCACGCTCGAGGCGAGTGTCTCTGGCGCGATAGACTTCGCCCATGCCGCCTGCTCCAAGCCGATTGAGAACCTCGTAATGTCCGAAGCGCGCGCCGGGCGACAGTTGGGACGAAGCTGATATTTCCTGATTGGGCTCGGTCATGGGTTTCGAGGTCGCGGATGTCGGCCGCTGCTTGATTCAATGGAATTGATCTTGGGGTGTGATAGACTGCCGCAGCAGTTAGTCTGAGTTTGCTCATAATACCTCAGATTTTGGAGATGAGCCATGGATCTTCGTTCAGTGCAACGACCTCTCAAGGAGCGCTACCGACAGGATCCATCAAGTTCTCGAATCACTCTAACCGCGCGAGGTGGGGAATCGGACGCGCCAATCGCCTGCTCTATCGACCTGGGGCGCGCGATTTATAACGCGCAGGCACATGCCGGAGTTGGCGGCGAGGGAACCGGGGCGTGTTCTGGCGATCTCCTGCTTGGAGCGTTAGCAGCTTGTGCACAGATCACTTGCCAAATGGTTGCAGGCGCCATGGGTATACCGACAGAGAGCATAGCTGTCACCGTCGAGGGCGATCTGGACCTCAAGGGAACGCTGGGAATATCAAAAGAAGTACCGGTCGGCTTTGAGAGCTTGCGGCTCAATTTTGACATCCGCGCTCCGCAGGCAACGGATGAGCAGGTACAGGCTTTGCAGGCAAAGACCGAACAATATTGTGTTGTGATGCAGACGTTGCTCCATCCACCGAAGATTGAGAGCCAATGGATGCGACGGTGATCGAACGAAGCGCCCTCCTTGACGAATTTCGAACTCTCCAAACTCTCGCAATATCGCTTGAGAATCTGCAAAGGAGCATTGTCGAGAGTCTGGCGCGGAGCTTCGCTCACTTCAACTGGGTTGGTTTCTATATGCTCGATCCGGCAGACGATCAAATGCTGGTCGTTGGACCTTTCGTCGGCGATCCTACACCGCATGTGCGAATCCCTGTCAACGAAGGCATTTGCGGAGCGGCAGTCGAGCGCGGCGAAACTGTGGTCGTCGACGATGTCAACTCCGATCCCCGCTACCTGTCCTGTTCAATCGAGACTCGATCGGAAATTGTGGTGCCCATCTACGCGGGCGGGAAGATAGTAGGCGAAATCGATATCGACAGTCACGCTCCCGCAGCTTTCAACGGCGACGATCGAGCCTTTCTTGAAGAGGTGGCAAAGATTGTCGGCCGGTTTATTGAAGAGCATCCGGTGGAGTAGCTCGCCCGAAAGCGAAAGAAGCGTATGAAGTGTCGAGTTCCGACAACGGCTGACAACTTTCGGAACTGCCAAAGATTTTGCAGACATTTTGCGCTTAGTGAACGGTGACGGTGACCTGCATGGTGGTTCGGCCGTATTGATTGGTGGCGTTCAAGGTGTAGGTCGTCGTTTTGGTTGGCGTGGTAGTTACGGTTCCGCCGCTGACTCCGCCGAGGACGTCGATGAAATCGTAAGAGTCATTGGTTGTGTTCCAGGTGAGGGTGATGGGTGTTCCGGCGACGACGGATGAAGCGGAGGATGTGAAGCTGTTGATGATCGGAGTTGCTCCGGTGGGCGCGGTGTTGGCGTCGTAGCCCGGGAACGATGGGGTCATTTGCACGACTTCAAAGTTGGAAGACTGGATGGCGTCGAAGTTGTGTAGGTCGTCGTCATCCCAGCGTGGGTCGGGCACTCCCTGGAAGTAGAAGTAGCTGCCGTTGTCGGCGAGGATCATGCCGTACTTCTTCATCGCGGTGAGAATCACCTTATTTGCGGTGGAGAAACCGGAGATATCGAAACTGGCCTTGAGGCGGATGCGCATCCCCATGATATTGCTGACGCCGTACGTTGTTCCGGCTGCATGGCTTGCGGGTGCGACGAAGTAGCCGCCATTGGCGTCGTTCTTGGTTTGCTGCATGGTGAAGCGGATGGCGTGATTGATGGCGCCAGCAGCGACTTCGTCGTAGCGCACGAGACCGGGAAATATCGGAAGCCCTGCTGCGTCTGCGGAGGTCCAGCCCCAGGGGCGGCGATCGTAGTTCTTCAAGTCCCAGATGGTTTCCGAAGATGCGCTCCATGCTCCGCTGCAGCGATGGGTGTTGAACGTTTCATAGAGCATGCATGCGTGGCGGTCGAGCACAAGAACGTGTGAATCGCCGATGTAGGTGTCGGGCCATCCATCGCAATCTGCTGGTGCGCCCTCAATCGGAGCGGTGATCGGGTAGGGCGCTTCGGCAACATCACTCTCATCTGCGTAGTCGACCACAGAGACCGGAATCAGCGGGGTTGAGTTGGAATCGACGACGACGTAGGGGATCCCGTAGTTTCCTCCGGCGACGGAAGACCAATCGTGATGCAGATGCAGGCCCGCAAATCCGGCGGCGGAGGTGATCGCCGTGTTATTCGGGTCAAGGGGAGCCGAGGAGATGTCGGTGTTCCACTCGGTTGTGGCTGTGAACGGAAGGAAGCCGTTGAGACTGGCGTTGTCACCGAGGCTCATGCCGGCGCAGCTTGGGCCGGCGGTCGCTACGGTCACGGTGATTGGCACGTATTGGAATTTGGTGGAGTCGGCTGTGGAAGTTGCCGTGATGGTAACGGAATTTGCCCCGGTATTGGCGGGAGTGAAGGTGACGGCCGTGCCGGAACTGACACTCGTCGCGTTGCTCAGGGTTCCAGCAGCAGCCGGGCTGAGCGAGAGATTCACGGTATTGGTGAAGGCGCCGGTGCCGGAGACGGTGGGAGTGCAGGACGTTGTTTGAGTGTCGGTGATCGAGGTTGGGCTGCAGGCGAGGGAGACGGCGGTGATTGTCGGTGTCGCTGGGGCGGTGATGGTGATTTTCGCCGTTCCCAGTTTTGTAGAGTCCTCGGTTGAAGTTGCCTTGACGGTATCGGAACCCGAGGCCGGTGCGGTCGCGGGAGCGGTGTAGAGGCCGGTGTTTGAGACTGTGCCGGAAGTCGCCGACCAGGTCACGCCGGAGCTGTAGCTGCCGGTTCCTGTGACGGTCGCCGTGCATTGGCTCGTCTGGCTGGGCTGGAGGCTAGCGGTGGCGCAGGAGACGGTGACGGCTGTGATTGTGGGTGCTGCTGGCGAGGTAATGGCGATCTTTGCGGTCCCCAGTTTTGTGGGGTCCTCGGTTGCAGTTGCTTTGACGGTATCGGAACCGGAGGCCGGTGCGGTCGCGGGAGCGGTGTAGACGCCGGTGCTAGAGACTTTGCCCAAGGCTGCTGACCAGGTGACGCTGGAACTGTAGCCGCCGGTTCCCGAGACGGTTGCCGAACACTGGCTGGTCTGTCCAGGCTGGAGGCTGGCTGCGGCGCAGGAGACGGTGACGGAGGTGATGGTGGGGGAGGGGGGAGGGGGTGTAGTGGTGCGGGTGATACCCCCGCAACCTGCTAGACATAGCGATCCGAGGAGCATCAGGCTGAGTAAAATCTTGCATCTCATAGCACTTGTCCTCACGCACGTGTGGGGATGTCCTGTATCGATGGGGTGATTTTATTCGCCGGGAGCGTCGGGGGGCCGTTGAACTCTCGCATGCGCTCAGCTTTTGGTAATGTTCTCCTTCCACAGGAAATCAAAAGGGCCGCGCCGGGGCGGCCCTTTTGATTGCGAAGACCTGTTGCTACGGCGCAAGCGAGCGGACGATGAGGGAATAGGGGCTGTTGATCGAGTAGGGAGACCCGGGGGTCTTATGCGTGCCGTCCGGGGTAATGGTAAACACGTAGATCTCCCCGCCGGACTGGCTGATGGCGTACAGGTGGTTGCTGTTGTCCCAGAACATCTGGTTGATGGGCGTGGAGGTCAGCAGGCCGGTGAAGCGCGTGACGGGACTGGCGCCATTGAAGTGAAAGACCTGCAGACCCTCTTTCCCGGCAACGGCAACCAGTTTTCCAGAGGGCGACATCTTCATGTCGTAGGGATTCGCGATGAGGGTTGGGGGCATGTTCGCGTAGGTGCTGGTGGTGCTGAGCATGCCGCTGGAGTTTGCAGTGTATGTGGCAAGCTGCAGTGGTCCTGCCGCACAGTCGGGCGGGTTGGCAGGCTGCTCGAGAACAGCAACGTGGTTGCCGGGGTCCGCGGCCAGCAGATCCGGAACATAACCTTGCACGCCATCCGGAGGCGGCTTCGGTGAATTCGATACTCCACCTGCGGAGACGAGGAGCCCGTTGCTGCTGCGCCTGAATCCATAGATTTCGTAGTACATGCAGGATGAATCGGCCGCCGAGTACGCATAGACATTGTTCCCAATGAAGTAGGCCGCGTTGTACATGCCGGGAAATGCACCCATGTTGTCCGCTCCGAGATAGGAGAGGCCGCCAGTCTGTTTGTTCATTGCGAATGAGGTGACGCCCGTGTTATCGCAATCGAAGCTGTATTCCTGGATGTAGAGCGTTGCACCTGTGTGATCGAAGAAGAGCTGGCCAGCCTCGGCGCACTCCTCACTGCTGGTGTGTTTGGCGTAATTCGTTGAGGCTGCGAAGCGCAAGGCGCCATCGGATCCGATGGTGAAGGAATCAATCACAGGTTCAGATCGGTTGGCGGCGACAAGGTACTTCCCGGTAGCGGCCAAAGCGGTGACATTCTCGCGGAATGGAGATCCGAAAACAGGCGTAAGTTTGCCGTCGGATGCCGCGGAGTAAGCGGTGATTTCGTTGGTACTGCTGTTCTTAGGGTTATTGGCAACGTACACGTACGCCACGGCCTGGGCAAATACGGTGTTTGTACACAGCGCAACACTCAGGCAAGCAAGGAACTGCAGACTGCGTTTCATTTTAGTTTTCCCCTTGAGGCAAACCCGCACTGGCACGGGTACTACTCGATTCGAAACATTCTGCGGGTTTGCAGTTGTATAGCCCACCGATTTGAGTCGCGGCATTCTTATGAGGGAAAGCTAGTTGCCTGCCACTGAACTTTTTTTGCTCGGATTCGTACCTTTTGCATCCTGCGCCGCGTTCCCCTGCGGATAAGAGAGTAGAAGCGAAACCCATGGCCGAGAAATGGCACCCGGATTTCGAGCGACTGGTGGACGAACATCAGTCCATGGTGTTTTCGCTGGCGTGGCGCATGACCGGCGACCGCGGATTGGCGGAAGAGGTTGCGCAGGATGTTTTTCTGGAGTTGGACAGGAACATGCAGCGGATTGAGAGCCCCCAACACGCGATGTTCTGGTTGCGTCGAGTGGCGATGAATCGCTCGGCCGATGCACTGAGGCGGCGCAAGGTGCGGGGCGTGGACCTGTGGGTAGAGATTGAAGAGAATCACGGCGCGCCAGCAGACGAGCGGACATCTCCGCTGAGTGCACGGCTGGAGCAATTGCTTTCGACTCTGCCGGAAGCGCAGCGGGCGGCACTGGTGTTGCGGTACCAGGAAGATTTGACACCGGAAGAGATTGCGGCCACAGTGGACGCGCCGGTGGCGACAGTAAAGAGCAACCTG
Organism: Occallatibacter sp.; assembly: GCF_035317045.1. Classification (GTDB taxonomy): domain Bacteria; phylum Acidobacteriota; class Terriglobia; order Terriglobales; family Acidobacteriaceae; genus Telmatobacter. The sequence continues at coordinate 82,921 of NZ_DATHHT010000040.1, read as the reverse complement.
CAGCGCGGTTTGAAGCTGCTGCGGTCAAAGGCAACAACGCACTTGAAGGAGTACATTCGTGGACTTTGAACGGCCTGGACAGACTGGAAAAACTGATCAGCCTGAACAAATCGACGGTTTCGAGCGTGAATTGCGACAGGCAATGGAGCGGCGTCCGGCGCCGCCGAGCCTGAAGCGGAGGATTCTGCAGCAGCGCGCCATGCGGCGCACGCAGCGCATTCATAGCCACACGATCTGGTGGCAGCGACTGGCGGCTTCGGTGTTGCTGGCGGGAGTGGTTGCAGGCGGTTATAGCTGGCGGCAGGTGGAAGAGCGGCGCAAGGGCGAGGAAGCGGCACAACAGGTATTGACGGCGTTGCGCATTACCAATCACGCATTGAACGACATGAATCGGCGGCTCGCGGTGCGCAGCCACGACGAGAAGTAGAGCGGGCTAGCGAAGGATCGTGCTTTCCCACCCTTGCCTTGCAAGGATGGCGCACCCACGAGTTGGCCGGCTAGCGCAGGACGGTGCTTTCCGCCCTTGCTTCGCAAGGATGGCGCACCCAAGGGTTAAGGAACTGGAAAGGAAGATCCATGAAGATTCGGACTGCGGCTTTGTTTTTAGTGATGGCGGGGATGCTTCTTCCTGCGGTGGCGCAGAATTCGCAATTGCCGTTGCCGTCGCCCGTGGAAAAGGAACTGGCAGCGAAGGCCTCGAATGTGACCGAGGTGACGCTGGGCAAAAACATGCTGGCGTTTGCCGCGAAGTTTCTGGACGGCAAAGACCCGGACAATGCGGCGACGCGGCATCTGATCGAGGGCCTGGACGGCATTTACGTTCGCGATTACGAGTTCGACAAGGAAGGCCAGTACTCGATGGACGACATCCAGAAGCTGCGCTCCTACTTTGAGACTAGCGATTGGTCGCCCATTGTGCGCGAGCGCGACAAGAGAAGCGGCGAAAGCACCGATGTGATGATGAAGATCGTGAATGGCGAGACGCACGGCATGTTCATTCTGGATGTAGAGCCGAAGGAACTAAGCATCGTGTTGATCCTCGGGCCGGTAAAGATGGAAGACCTGAGCAAGCTGGGGGGCATCGGCGGATTGAGCGTGCTGGGCGAGATCGACAGGGACTCGCACAAAGAGAAAGGGAAGTTTGAAAAAGACAAGCAAAAGGACAAGACCAAGAAGGATGGTGACCAATGAAGCGGTTCATTCTTGTTCCGATAGGTTTTCTGGCATTGGCCATCCCAGTTGTGGTGCTGGCGAGCGGCGCGCAGGGCGGATTCGACGGCGTAGTGAGCTCAATTGAATCGCGGTACCACGTCCACGCGCAGCGCATTCCTTTTATCGGCTTGATCAGCTTTATCTCGCATAAGGCGACGAGCGGCGGGGTGAGCGGCATGCACGTGGCAGAGATCGATGACTTTCACGCGGATGTGGACGGCGAAGAGTTGAACAGGATGGTGGAGCAAAAGCTCGGATCGGAGTGGGAGCGCGTGATTCGCGAGACCAGCCGCAAGGGAAATAGCCAGACGATGATCTACATGCATCCCGAAGGGCCGCGAATGGGCTTGTTTGTGCTCGACCTGGATGGGCACGAGATGGACGTTGTGCAGGTTTCCGTGGATCCGAACCATCTGAATGAGAGCCTTGGGAAGTACGAACATCGTCATGGAAACGACGATGACTCGGATAAGAGTCCTCATGACGGGGACGCTTCTGACTAGGCGGATTCACACCTACAATGCGTTGAACAGTTGCAGGAACAGAACGCTGCGAGCGGACTACTCCGCTCGCAGCGTTGTCATTGGGTCGGAGCGCGATGCACGCCGCGCCGGCACGTAAGATGCAACGAGCGCAACGGTGAGCACAAGCAGAACAACTGCTGACAGGATGACGGGGTCCGCGGGGCTCACTCCATAGATGAGATTCCGCACAACACTGCCCAGGCTCAAGGCAAGCAGAACTCCGAGGATCGTTCCCGGGACGGCCAGCTTTGCGCTATGCGCTAGAACCATGCGCAACAGATCAGACCGTTGAGCCCCCAGTGCGACACGCAGGCCAAACTCTGGGGTTCGCTGGCTGACGGTGTACGCAATTACGCCATAGGCGCCGATCGCCGCCAACAGAATGGCCAACCCTGCGAACAGGCCTACGAGCACGAAGGTAAAACGCGGCGTAGAGACCGACGTACCCACCACGCTGTCCATCAGCTTTACATCCGCAACTGCCAGCGCGGGGTCGAGGCGATGTACTGCGTCGCGGAGTCCGTCTGCAACCTGCCGGGGATCGGATTGGGTGCGAATCGCGATGGACATGTCGGGTTCGGGAGCCTGGAACTCAGACCACCAGAAGGCGGGCTCCGCACCCGGACTATTCGGCTGATCCTTTATATCGCCCACAACACCCACAACTGTCATCCAGTCGGAGTCTTTTTTGGGTTCGTCATCGAAGGTGATTCGCTTGCCGATGACGTCCTCATGAGGCCAGTAGCGTTCCGCCATCGCGTGGTTGATGATGAGAGCGAACGGTGCATCTTTCTTGTCTGCCTCTGTGAAGAAGCGTCCTTCGACGAGGGGAATCCCCATGGCACTGAAGTAGCCGGGAGTCGCCATGTGATAGCGCGCATGGAACTCCTGATTTGGCAACGGCTTCTTTCCCTCGACCGTGAATCCGCCAGCATTCTCGTCATAACCGGTCCAGGGCAAGTCGCTCCCAGCGCCTGCGCTCTCTACACCGGGCAGCGTATTCAAACTCGATGCGAGCCGATCGTAGAATTGCGCTATCTGTGGCCTCGTTTTGTACTGCGCGTTGGGCAAGGAGAGGCTTGCCGTCAGCAGGCGATCCTGCTGGAAGCCAGGATTGAGATGAATGAGGTTGAGGAAAGTGCGCAGCATGAGCCCGGCGCCAATGAGAAGTACACTGGCGAGACTGACTTCTGCGATCACCAACGCATTGCGCAGGCGGCCTTGATTGCGACCTGCAGTTGAAGTCCTGCCGGCCTTTTGCAGGCCCACTTTGGGATCCGTTCGAGAAGCCTGTAATGCCGGAGCGAGTCCAAACAGGATTCCGGTGATGAAGCTTACGAGGATTGTGAAAGCCAGCACCGGTCCACTTACATGAATGTCGTGCGCGCGCGGGAAACCGGCGGGCAACAACGAGACGAGCGCCTGAACTCCGCCATATGCGAGTCCCAGCCCGAGTGCTCCGCCGGTTAGCGAGATCAGGAGGCTTTCCGTGAGGAGCTGGCGCACTACGCGGGAACGCGGCGCACCCATGGCGAGCCGAACAGCAATTTCACGCTGGCGGGCAGAGGCTCTGACCATCAGAAGGTTTGCGGCGTTCGCGCATGCAATCAGCAGAACAATGCCCACCGATCCAAGCAACACCAGGAGCATCTGGCGGCTCGCTCCGACAAGCTCGGTGTATAGCGGTACGACGAGAACCGTCCATCTCAAATCATACGGATGCTCGCGCGCAAGTTGCGCCATGATCGCATTCATCTCGGCACGCGCGCGCTCATCGCTGACGCCATCCTTGAGGCGTCCGATACCCTCGATGAAATGCGATCCGCGCTGGTTTGAGTTTCCGGCAAAGGAAAACGGCCACCATACATCCACGCTCTCGCCATACGCGACCGCGTGATATTCGTTGCCCGGATGCTGTGTGCCTGCGGGCATGACGCCGATCACGGTAAAGGGCTGCATGTTCATCGTGATCTTGCGGCCGATGATGTTCGGGTCGGCGCCAAATCGCGTGCGCCACACGCGATCACTGAGAATCGCCTGCAGCCCGTTGCCGGGAATCTCTGCCTGGAAATCGAATTCGCGTCCTAACTCGGGCTGCAGACCCAGGACGCGAAAGTATCCCGAGGTAATGCCGAAGCCGTTCAGCCGCACCGGCTCGCCGTCGCCCGAAAGCTGGACATCTCCTCGCGTGAATGCCGCGATGGATTCGAACGAATGGTTGCGCGCTCTGAAGTCGAGGAAGTCGAAGGGATTGAGGGGAAACTTTGGGTACTCGCGGCTCGAGAGGAAGATTCGAACCAGGCGATCGGGCTGTCGATAGGGAAGCCTGCTCAGAAGAACACCATTAATCACGCTGAAGATGGCGCTGTTGGCGCCGATGCTGAGAGCGAGCGTGAGAATCATGACCAGGGCAAAGGTCGGATTCGCACAAAGCTGCCGGAATGCGTACTTCGTATCCTGCAGCGTCAGTTCGATGAATGCGGTGCCTCGCGCCTCGCGACAGTCCTCCTTCGCTTGCTCATGCCCGCCGAATGCAAGACGTGCGCGACGCTTTGCTTCCTCTTCTGTCATGCCGGACCTCATGTACTTCTCGACCTGGTGGTCGAAGTGGAATCGGAGCTCTTCGTCGAGTTCCGTTTCGACCTCGTTGTGGTGAAGCAGCGCGCGTGTGCGATAACGCAGATCATCCAGCATGGCCGCCTCACGCTCCTTCCAGAACCTGCGCAACGGCAACTGTCAACTTGCGCCACGCTTCGGTCTCCCTCTCCAGTTGCTTCTCGCCGGTGCGCGTGAGCTCGTAGTACTTCGCGCGTCGGTTGTTATCGGATGTGCCCCACTTTGCTTTGATCCAGCCGCGTCGCTCGAGGCGATGGAGCGCGGGATACAACGATCCCTGCTGGATACTCAGCACTTCGCTCGAAACCTGCTGCACGCGCTCGGAGATTGCCCAGCCGTGCTGTGCACCGGGGAGGAGTGTGCGCAAGATCAGCAAGTCCAAGGTTCCCTGGGGCAGTTCGATTTTTTCCGGCATGCGTTCCCTTTCGCTTCGACAAGAGGATAGACTAAGCTCTTGTCGAAGTGCAAGGGGAAAGCTCAGCCGCGTTTCCTGGCATCTTCATAAGGCGCCAGGATCTTGAACGGAGAATGGATTGGGTCGACGGACGATTTGGGTGAGAAGGTGTTCCTGAGCTTTCTCCACCGTTTGCCGAATCGATCCGAAGCCATGAAGAGATGTCCGGCGGTGAGCCGACCGATAACGCGATGATGTCCAACCGCGGCCAAGGCCATCGAAGCAATGCAGCCACACTGATCGCAATCGGGATTGCCGCCAAACTGGCAAGGAGTGATTTGCGTTTTGAGATCGGCGGAGATGATCTGAGTGGTTCTAGCGAAGATGCACTCATCTGGATTTTCGGGCGGGGAGGCAATCTCTCGAATGAGTGATTCCGGCATGTCGAGCGTGGGGTATTTCAGCCGGAGTTGTCGCAGCGTGGAGATCACGCTCGCCCTCTGCGAAGCGGTGAGTATTTCCTTGTCGGTTGCGCCGCGTTGAGGCGTGAAGATACTGAACCATACCTTGTTCACCTCGGGGCGGTTCGTCCAGAATCCGAGGAATTCGTCGAGGTAGCCGGGGCGCTGCGCGATCTGCGATGTGACTGTGCAGTGAATGGTGACTCGCGCACCCGCGATGTTCTTGAGGATGCGGTCGTAGGTGGCGGGTTTGCGGCGAACGTCATGTTCGGGCTGCAGGCCATCGACGGAGACCACGACATTCAGTTTCTTGAACTTCATCCAAGCAGAGGGAATTTCTCTGAAGGCGCTGGTGACGACCTGGGTGTGGACACCGCGGCTTTCGATTTGTGGCAAGAGCAAGTCGACTTCGCGATACCGAACCAGCGGGTCGCCGCCTACAAGGGATACATGCAGCGGTCGATGTTCGTCGATCAGGGCGAGCACTCTCATCACCAGTTGGTCGCCTTTGAAGTCAGATAGCTCGCGAAGTTGGGTTGGACCGCCAAGGTGCGCCGCATCGAAGGCATAGCATCCGGGGCAGCGCAAAGGGCATTCCTTGGTGATCTCGATGGAAAGAGAAGGTGCACTGCCGGCCAGGATTCTGGCCCATGCGCGTAGGACTTCAGATGATTTCATTGAACTCTCCGTATCAGGCGTCTGGTGCTGAGGGAATGGCAGCGGAGCCCGGGCGGGCTCGGTGTCAGCTTTAGTTGTCGCGTACCGGGAGAGGTAAAGGATCAGATGAGGAGGGGAATCTTGTACATGACCGTCTCTGAAGGGGCCACATACTCTGTACGAAACATCGAGAATACACGCGTGATCCTGATCGCCACGCGCTCATGACAAGCTAACGCGAGAGTGCACAATCCCGATAACAAGGAATCGATACACTGTTTGAGGTTTTTCGAGAGCACTAGTACAAGCCCGAGGACGGACAAGATCATGAGGGTGCTCAACTCGAAATCCCTGCCGCCGTGGAGGAAACGATCCCAGGTCCAGAGATGCTGCGTGACGGGCATCGTGATAATCGATATCGCAGTCAAGATCAGGAGCGCCCGGGCGATCCACACGAAGACTCTCGATGTGCATGCCCATGCATTGAGGTCTGGGCGGAGGTTCACCTTGGGATTGTGATCCAATCGCTTCTCGCTTGAAATGGTCTGTCTACGTTCCAGGGAACCTCGGCTACCTGCATGAATTCCAGTTGTTCGAATTGAAGTCCACGTCATCCGTTGTTGACGTGCGACGACTCGGAGTGTCCTGACCATTGGATGTATTCGACGCGGAATCGTTCACCCAGACCCTGCATATTTTTAGACACTCTGAGGATCTCTGGGTCACAGATCGACAGCCGTCAAAACAGATCCGGAATGCTGTGAAACGCGATCCGCGTCGGCGCAGCTTTATACGCCGCCAGCATGGTCGCCGGCGCCAGCGTGCTCATTCCATATTTTTGATTGAGCTGGTCCATCGCCTCCAGCAGCTTTGCCCGACTTTTCGCGTTATCGAGCGAGTCAAACAGATTCAGCGAGTGCAGCCGGTCCGGCACCAGTCCATTCAAGTTCACGCCGATGAAATACGGCTCGTCGTATCCCTGCCCCTTCGGCTTCTCGGCCCACAGACGGCACAGTGCTCCAATCAGGGTCTGATTGTCCTGGCACTCGCTCACCTTGATCTCGTGATGCCAGCCCCGCGTCGGAACGCCAAAGCGACTAACCGGCGCATTCTGTCCCCGCGGCACTGAAAACCCCACCGCCAGCCCGATTGAACTCGCCCATAGCTTGTGCGTCCGCAGCCGCATCGCCGCCTTGTGCAACAGTTTGTGCGCCACCGCCCATGCTTTCTCCGCGGTCCGCATCTCTGGCGCCAGCACGTGCGAGTGACTGATTGACTTCAGATGCTCGGTCTCCGACATTTCGAAGTCCTCACCCTTCAGCCAATGCCAAAGCCGCCCGCCCCAAACCGATCCCCACAACTCCCCCGCCTGCTCGCAATCCAGGTTCAGCAGGTCGTCCATCGTTTGGATACCTTTTTCATTCAATCGCTTTTCGGTCTTCGCCCCGATGCCCGGCAGATCCCGCAGCGTCAGCCGCCGCAGAGCCTCTGGGAGCACATCCAGCGGCAGCGCCACCAGCCCGTCAGGCTTCTCCATGTCGCTTGCCACTTTGGCCAGGTAGCGGCTCGTCGCCAATCCCACCGAGCTCCGCAGGAACGGCCCCACCTGCTGCTGGATGCGCGCCTTCACCTTGCGCCCCAGTTCCAACGCCGCCAACAGCGGCCGCTCCCGCCCCATCAGCCGGCAGGCCATTTCGTCAATCGACATCACCGCAGTCACCGGCAGACAGCTCTCCACGGCCTCCACGATCCGATGGTGATAATCCACGTAGATCTCATGCCGTGCTTCCACGAGCACGATATTCGGGCACATTTTCTTCGCATCCGCGACGATTGTGCCCGTCTTTACGCCGTGCGCCTTCGCCTCGTAACTCGCAGCAATACAGCAGGTTGTATCTGCCATCATGGGCACCACGCCAATCGCCTTGCCGCGCAACTCCACTCGATCCTGCTGCTCCACCGAAGCGAAATAGGAGTTCAGGTCAACAAAGAGCCAGTTGAGGCAGGGGCCCTCCGTCCGCTCTGTTGGCTGTCGCTGTGCGGCGGGCGCAACCGTCCCCTCCGGCCAGTCTTCCGGTTCGGGTCCGTCCACCGGGTTTAAGTCGCCGATTTCCACTGCTCAGTCGATATTCGTCTTTTGTTCGCCTTACTTCAAGCACGTTTTGATAAATACACGCATCTTATTAAGTGTTAGACTTGGCCTGCCGGAAGGGGCTCAGTCCTATACCGAGCCTTTCTGCCGCTAGTGGTGTTGTATTCCTTGGCGGAGTTGGTGGGGAGCGCAAGCCGCCGTGGCATATGCATAACCTATTTCACTGGATTTCTTCGTATGCGAGTGTGTTGGCCATCCTGGTCACCCTGGGAGTGGCGGTCCTCCTCGTCTGCTGCCTTGAGTGCACCAACTGCCCCAGCCGCGAAAAGGACGACCTCTTCAGCCGCCACGAGATGTAGCAGAGGCGCTAGCTTGCGCGCGTCCCCTGGTGGAAGCATATCTTCCAGCGTTCCGACTCCCAAGTCCAGATTGAACTTCGCAGCGTAACCGTCCTCTCACCCGCCGCGTCGTTGCGCAATGTCCGATATGTAACAAGCGCCACGCCCGGACCCAGCAATCGAAAAGCAAAGTTCTCCACCTGGGGTGGCGTGTACGTCTCGGTCGCCAGCAATTCCAGCGTCGCTTCCCGCGTCCAAACCCGCCCCGAAGAACCGAACTCCACAAAGTCGCGGGCCATCAGCGCGCCGACGTGTTCCCGATTGCGCCGCACCGCAGGCTCCATCAGCAGTAATTCGAGACGCTCGAGTTCGGCCTTTATTGCCTCATCCAGTTTTGCTTCTATCTTCATTCGACCGGTGGCTTCAGATACTGCTCAAACTGCCCAAGAATGCGCGTAAACAACTCCGTCCGCGCTTCGGGGCCCGAGATCGAGTGCGTCTTGCGCGGAAAAATCTGCAGATCATACGGAATCTGCTTGTCAATCAGCTTCTGCACAAACTGCACCGTGTTCTCGAAGTGCACGTTGTCGTCGCCGGTGCCATGCGCCAGCAGAATGCGGCCCTTCAGATCGGCTGCCGTGTTTACCACCGAAGAATCCTTATAGCCTTCTGGGAAGTCGCTCGGCCGACTCATGTAGCGCTCCGTATAGACGGAGTCGTAGTTCCGCCAGTCCGTCACCGGCGCTACGGCCACGCCTGTGCGGAATCGATCGGAATGCGTCAACGCATACAGCGTAAACGTGCCGCCCCAGCTCCAGCCCCACCAGCCCAGCCGCTTCCCATCGAGCTGCGGATACTTCGCAAGCACCGCATCCACCACCGTCAACTGGTCCTCTAACTGCACGGGGCCGAAGTTGTGATAGGCCGCCTCCTCGAAGTCGCGCCCCCGCCCGGCCATGCCGCGGTTGTCTGCGTGCAGCACCGCAAATCCGTGTTGCGCGAGCAACTCGTCGAACAGCAAGCCATCGGTCCACTCGTTCGACACCGTTTGCACGGCCGGCCCGCCGTACGGATTCACAATCAGCGGCACACTCGCCGCAGCGGTCGCGTTCGCCGGCAGCAGCAGCGTTCCATACAGCGTCGTGCCGTCATGCGCCTTGATCTCGAGCTGCTCCGGAGCGTGCAGGCCAAATGCATCGATCGAGTGCGACGCCCAGAACGCCATGCAATTAGTCCCGATCGCGCAAAGCTCCACCACCGGCGGCTCCAAACGCGACGAAAACTTATCGGTAAAGCTGCCTCCCAATGGCGCAAAGTTGGCGACATGATTGCCTGCGCTCGTGGTCAGTTGCTTGCGCTCGCCGTCAAACGTCACCTTCCACACCTGCTGCTCCAGCGGCGAGCCTTCATTCGACGCGTAGTAAATGTCTTTTCGTTCCGGATCGACGCGATACACCTGCCCAACTTCGAAATTCCCCTTCGTCAGCTGCTTCTCCAGCGTTGCGCTCGTCGCCTCGGTCCTGCCTTCGTCGTACTTGTAGAGATAGAGATGGTTGTGGCCGTCAGTCCAATTGCTCAGCACAATGCGGCCATGCCCCACATAAACATCGAAATTCTCGTCGACAAACTTCTCGTCCGAAATCTCCAGTACACTGTGCGCTATCCCCGTGCCCGGGTCCGCAAAATAGATTCTTCGATGTTTCTGATCCCTGCTTAGTGTCTCAACCCAAAGCGTCTTGTGGTCGACCCAGCCAAACCTCGGAACGTAGTCCTGTCCCTGCTCGATCGGCACGTGCACCCACGAAATCTTGCCGCCCTTCGCGCTCACCACGCCCACGCGCACATCGGGGTTCAGATCGCCCGGCTGCGGATACCGCTGCTTGTCCACCGTCGCGTGGGTCGGGATCCAATCCGGGATCGGATATTCCGGAACGTCCGCTTCGATCATCTGCAGAAACGCCAGGTCCTTCGAGTTCGGCGACCAGAAATAATTGCTCTTCGTGTCCAACTCCTCCTCATAAACCCAGTCCACCTGGCCGTTGAGCGTCGACGGACTTGGCGCCGGAGCTGCCATCACTGTCGGTGTTCCCGCCTGGCGCAGGGGAACAACCGCCAGCCCATGATTGCGAACGAACGAAATGAACTCGCCGTTTGGCGAGAATTTCGGATCGTCGCCTGATCCTTCCCCTGAAAAGCCGATCCCGATTCCCGTTCCATTGTGCAGGTCGTAGATCCATAGGCTGCCGTTCGAGTCGAACATCAAGTGCTTTGAATCCGGCGCCCACAGGTAATTCGCCATCCCGTAGCGCTCGCGATGATCGCGGTCCTGCTCCGTCTCTTTTCCGCCCACCAGTGTTGCCAGCTTCGCACGGCTTACCAGAACGTGCGGCTGTCTCAGTGCCGGATCGAGTTCGATCAGTTCGCCACCTTCGAGATAAGTCAGGTGCTGTCCGTCCGGAGACCAGGCCAGCCCTTCCGGTGGCGCGCCCATCGCGTCGCCATGCGCGAAGATGCCCGCCACGGTTAGCGGCTTTGCGTTCTCCTGCGCCGACAGAACTGGGGAAACGAGCAACATGACAGCAAAAGCCGTCGAGAGGTAAACGAAGTGACACTTCAAGGGGGCTCCCTCCGGCCGGGCACTCTCAATGAGTATTGGGTGGAATGGATCGTGTGCCGGAAATCCAGTGTAAACGAGCCATCGCAACGTCTGATCCAAGCTCTCCTTCCCGAAAGCAGACGGTTGCATTTGCGGCTGTAACGACTATCCTTCGATAGACAAGCAGAGGGAGCATCCCGAGCATGAACTGGGCCACGCCCGAGGAACGACGGAATCTAGGCCAATCGAGGCGGAAGCAACTGCACCGCCAGGAAAACGATCAACTCAACATCAAGGCGCGCAAGGCTGCGCCTCTTTCGCTGCTCGAGCGTGCCGAGCGCGGACGGGTTCCCGCGCTCCTGAAGCTGAAGCATCAGCTCATGGCGCAATCGCCCTTCATCTACTTTCGCGGCGCTGCTCCGGTGATGGCCGCGGATCTGGCCGTGCTGCCCAACACCGGCATTGACGCGCAACTCTGCGGCGATGCTCACGTGCGCAACCTCGGCGCCTTTGCCGCTCCCGATGGCCGGCTCGTTTTCGACATCAACGACTTTGACGAGACCATCCGCGGCCCCTTCGAGTGGGATTTGAAGCGCATGGCCGCCTCGCTCGTTCTTGCCGCGCGGGAGTCCCGGCACAAGGAGTCATCGGCGCGCGAGGCCGTGGAACACTGCATTTTGCGTTACTGCGAGCAGATGCGCGCCTTTGCAAAGATGCCGCTGCTCGAAGTAGGACGGTTCCAGGTACATCGCCTCGGCAACGTCGAACCTGTCCACAGGGCCTTGCTCAAGGCAGAGCGCGCCACTCCCCTGCACAATCTTGAGCTACTCACCGAGCCAATTCCGGGCAAACCAGGCACGAGACGCTTCAGAGAGATCAAGCCCAGCCTCATGCGCATTACAGGATCGAAAGCGCAAGAGGTCCTCGGTGCGCTTGGCCCTTATCGGGAAATCCTCGAGTCACAGCGCCAGCACCTGCTCTCGCTCTATCGTCCCGTCGACGTAGCCTTCAAGGTGGTCGGAACGGGCTCCATAGGCCTTCGCGACTATTGCATTTATTTCGAAGGCAACGGACCCAGCGATCCGCTCTTTCTGCAGATCAAGGAAGAAGCCCCATCGGCCTACACGCCCTACCTGTCCGGCGCTCACCCCGGTCCGCACAACGGCCATCGTGTCGTCGTCGGCCAGCGTGCCATGCAATTGCAATCTGACCCGTTTCTCGGCTGGACGCACATCGGCGCGCGCCACTTCCTGGTCCGCCAGCTCAATGACCACAAGGGTTCCATCGATCTCACCGACTTCGCGGGCACCGGGCTGATGGCCTTCGGCGAAGTCTGCGGCGAACTGCTCGCCCGAGGCCACGCCCGTTCCTGCGATCCGCAAATCATCGCCGGCTACCTTGGCTCCGGCGGAACCTTCGCTGAAGCTCTGGCAAAATTCGGCTTTCTCTATGCCGACCAGACCGAAAAGGACTGGCAAGCCCTTCGCCGCTCCGGCAAAGTCGACACGAAATAAAGTCGGTTTCTATCAGGAACGCTCGGGTCTTTGTGGTCCGGAGGGAGCGTGGGGCTTCAGCCCCACGAATAACGGGCATAGAATCAAGGGCTCTAGCCTCTGAGGAACAAGAATGAAGAGCCTCAATCGTCGCCAATTCGCGCAGGCCCTCGCGTCCGCCGCAATCGCTGGCCCCCTGCTGCACGCCGAACCCGCACGCGATGCGCAGAATATATCCGCCGCAAATCCACCCTTCCCACTGTCCATCATGCTTTGGACAGTCTGGAACGATCTCCCATTCGAGCAACGCCTCGCCAACGTAGCGAAAGCGGGCTACACCAACGTCGAACTTGTGGGCGAATACGCCAAATGGACCGACGCCGATTTCACCCGTGCCAATGCCGCGCGCAAACACCTGGGCATCCACTTTGATGCAACCGCCGGGTTGCACAATGGAATCGCCAACCCCGCCGTGCGCGATGCCTTCCTCGCGGAACTTAAACAGGCATTTACTCCGATGCAAAAGCTCGATTGCCCTGCGATGATCGTCCTCTCCGGCAATCTCGTCCCCGGCCTGTCGCGCGAACAACAACATGAGAGCTGCATCGAAGGTCTGAAACGTGCCGCGGAACTCATCGAAGGCAAACAGATCGACGGTCAGCCCGTGCGGCTCCTGCTCGAGTGCATCGATCCCGAAGAGAATCCGCGCTACTTCCTGCAATCGGCAGCCGAAGCCATCGACATCGTCCGCGCCGTCAACCACCCGCAGGTGCAATTTCTCTACGATCTCTTTCACGAACAGATCGCCGAAGGCAACCTCATCGAGAAGCTCGACAAGCACATCGGCGTGATCGGCTTGGTCCACGTTGCCGATGTCCCCGGCCGCCACCAGCCCGGCACCGGAGAAATCAACTACGCCAATATTTATCGCAAGCTCGCTGAACTCCGCTACCGGCACGCCGTCGCCATGGAGTTTCACCCGACTGGCGATCCGGTGGCCATGCTCCGCGCGGCAAGGCAGATGGTTTCGAAAGCCATAGCCGCGTCTTGAAGTTGCGGCCATGGCTCTCGATTAAAAGCTAGGTGGTTGGCGCCGTGCCCTTCGGCATCGCAAAAGTCGCCGGGTCGATCGTCTTGTTCAGCTCCACCTTCTTCACCGCGATCGACAAAGCGAATTGTCCGAAATCCACGTCGATGGCATAGGGAATCAGATATCCGACATCCGTCTTCCGGTAGTCAGAAAGCTTTGTGGTAATGTCTACTTCCTGGTCCTGCATCTTGCCCTTGGATTGGACGGTCGTAAGCAGGTACGTCGTCGCATCGATAAGGTACGTCGATTCGACGCCTTCCTTCGATGTCAGCTTGATCTTGTACGTGTTGCCATCTTTCCCCATCGACTCGACTTTGCCGCCCTTGGCCGCATAGTCATAGAGCGGACCCCCGACGAAGATCTGGCCCTTCCCCTGGTTATAGACGTCTTCCGGCATCGGCGTGGGATCGTTCTGCCCTGCCATCGGATTCACGTTCCAACCGCCCTTGTCGGTATAGCACGTCACGATCATCGCGCCGTTGATGCTTACCTCGCTTTTGTAACCAACGCCGTCCACGAGTGTCGTGGTGCTCGGATTGTCGCTCCCCATGACCTGGACCGAGGACTCCGTGGACATCGATTTCACCTGGCTGATCGCACCCTTGCCCCCGATCGCTGCCACATACTTGCCGACGATCTCATCGGCACTCGGGGCCGCTTGAGAACTCGGTACTGCCGCTGCACTCGGCGCAGTCTGCGCGCTCAACTGAACCGCACATGCCAGTGCGGCAATTGACAATATGCCATGAATGATTCTTTTCATTCTGATTCACCTTTCGCGTGCCGGAAGGCACGGTCCTTCGTGCGGAACCAGTGTAGCCCGCAAACAGCTTTTACGCCGCAGCGTCGATGAATGTTCCCGCAATACTTTGCCGCGCCCTGGGCCGCGCTCAGGCTTTGAACGGCGACGGCCCCACTAACTCAACGTCAAATCGGCGCCAAAATGCAGCATCTTCCGCCGGCGGATTGGGAATCGCTGTAGCCCGCAAAAATTCCTCCATCTTGCCCGCCGGCGAAAACGCAATCAGCATGTGGCCCGGCTTTCCCTCCACAGCCGCAAACGTGTGCGGAATCCCGCGCGGCCCAAGGATCGATTCCCCGGCGCGAAGCGTCAGCCGCCGATCGCCAACCGCCAACCGCACCTCTCCTGAAATCACGTAGAAATACTCCTCCTGGTTCGGATGTTTATGCAGCGGGGGTCCGCCATTCACCAGGTTCATGTGCTCGATGACAAACAACCCGTTGCTCGTCTCCCGCGGAAGAACCTTGAAGAGAATGGAACTGTAACCGCGTGAGTGCGCCTCCCCCAGCCGATCCTTGCCCGCACCGACAATCTCGCCCGCATTCAGTGCATCCAATCCCGGAGCGCTGGCGAACGCCATGGGATCGAGTCCAGCCGCTGGCAGCAATGCAGCAGCGCTCTTCAAAAAACTACGACGCTTCATGATCGAAACCTCCAAAACCCGTAAAAATGCTGAAGATGGAAACGGCTGGCACTGGTTGCATAAATGCGCTTTGAAAGGACACGACTCTTTATAGTCGTCCCCAAAATATTTGCTGGGAATGGTCGCTCCAAGCCTAACCAGCCCCCTACCCAAATCGCAATCGAATTCGCGACCCGAATGCTAGACGACTGAAGACTGATCACTGAAAACTGACGACTTGTCCTTACCCCACCGGCACCAGCTTGCGGTCCGAAGCCCTGCGGTTAGGCGCGTTATTCAGTTCCAGTTGCGCAGGCGATGCGTCAAGATGCAGTGTCTTCTGGTTCGAGTAAAGTCGCAACAGCATCTTCGCCTGGTCGAATGTCACCACAAACTTCGCCAGCGGCGTCGACCCCACATTCATCAGCGGAAACGCTGGATTGATTTCGACAAACGCCTGCCGGAACGCGTAGCGCCCCAAGCGCACATCCGGCCGCAGCCGCGCCGCCTTGATCTGGAATCGCGTCGCCAGCGACTCTCCGCTGCCAAACTCGACCGGCGTCGACAAGAACTTCAACTCCCGCGCGAGCTGCCGCGGCAAACTCAGCCCCGTCCCGCCCGAATCGATCTGCGCCTCCACATGCTGCCCACCGACACGCAACGCGATGATCGGCACGCCATCCGGCATGCGAAAGGGCAGCACCGAACCGCCGCCATCCTGCGCGATTGCGCCTGGGGCTAAAACGATGCGGCGTCCAGGATAGTCCAAGGTGAACAGGTAATCCTTGAACAGCGTGAACCCCAGCACTCCCTGGCAATTTTCTTCCTCGCCATAAAGCCGGTGGCGAACCGCTCTGATCTCAGCGAACTCCACACCGGCAACCTTCAGCGAACGGATCAGCAGAATCTCCGATCTCTGTTCACCTTTCCCACTCGGATCCTTCAATCGCGCGTGCCCCACTACCGGCAGCGCCAGCCCATCCGCGATCTCCGGCGAGATCAACGCCTCTGCGCCCGTTCCTGTGTCGATCAGAAACCGGAACGGCCCGTGCCCATTCACCATCACCGAGACATAGGGCTTGTCCCGAATCAGTTCGAGCGGCGCATTGTAAGCCGCGAGCTTTTCTGAGACAGCTGGGGAAGAAGACGGAGGCAGGTTCTGCGCCGGCGAATTCGGGACGCACGCCAACGAAAGAAGCAAGCACACCGCTCCTGCCGCAGCACCGAAGGCGACCCTGCCCTGGGCAGGCATGGCGTTCTCCTTTCGCGCGCGTGCTCAACGCGATCTGGATCCGAATCGCACCATGATTCTACGAGTATTCCGGCCCGGCTGTCCGCTTAAGTTGCGGGATTGGACCTCGAAACCGCAGGACGGCCCCGCTCTACAATGGACCGGTATGCCCACCACTGTCCGCTCGCACGCCAAGATCAACCTCGGCCTGTACATAGGAGCACCCCGCCCGGACGGCTTTCACTCTCTTGCCACCCTCTACCAGACCATCGAACTCCACGACCTCGTCACCGTGACGGCCCATCCCACCCCGGCTACCTCCATTACCCTCACCTCCAACGACGAGCGCGTTCCCACGGATAACCGCAACACTGCGTATAAGATGGTCGCCCTGGTGCTGGAAGCCCGCGGCACCCCCGCCAACATCTCTATCCATATTGAAAAACACCTCCCTATCCAGGGCGGTCTGGGGGCCGGCTCCGCCAATGCCGTCGCCGCCCTGGTGGGGCTTGAGACCGAACTGGGTATTGAAGCGAGTGCACTATCGCATTTTCCCGTCCCTGAATTGAGCGTTTGGACAACCTCGGGACCAGTAGCATCCCCGGAAGGAATGGAAGAGGTTCTTATCCAGATCGGCACTGAGCCCGGGTGCCGATTGCCCACAGGGCAGCTCGGGCTCGCCGAAAGGGTGGGCTCAGACGTGCCGCTCTTTCTGGTAGGGGGCGCAGTTCTGGGCAGAGATCGCGGGCAGAATGTCTTCCCCCTGCCGGATTTTGAACCTGTATGGTGCGTGGTCGCCATGCCTTCAATCGGCGTCTCCACGCCCCAGGCCTTTCGCGACTGGGACGCTCTCTGTGCCACCGAAGGTTTGACCGCTGATGCGTCAGAAGATAGACTGGAAGAGTTGAGCCGCGCCTATGCCAGCGCCTTCGCGGGAGTAATCCCCGGGGTCCAGCATGGACCAGGCTCCTCCGGTGTCCTTTCCTTGGGAAAGGACCTCGCCGGACCTCAAGAGTCCGCGCTTGTCCGCACCGGGATCAGTAGCTGGATCCAGAACGACTTTGAACGTGTCGTCTTTCCCCAGCATCCCTCCCTTGCAGAAATCAAGCGTCTTCTTGCGGCTACCGGCACTCCGGAGGCAGCCCTTCATGCCTCGCTGTCCGGGTCCGGTTCGGCACTCTTTGGGTTGTACCTGACCCGTGGGGATGCACAGGCGGCCCATCAACGGCTGACTGCAGCGGGCGTCGAAAGCCAGATCACACGCACTCTGCCGCGCTCGGAATATTGGGCCAACATGCTTGTGCAGCAACAAGGTTGACAGCCCGGCTGGGCGGGAGAGAGACTCGCGAACGGCTGCCAATCAAGGATATTCGGGATAACCTCGAATTTTTTCGAAGTTGGGCGATCGTCTAATGGTAGGACAGTGCCCTTTGGAGGCACTTGTCTAGGTTCGAATCCTAGTCGCCCAGCCAGTCTTTTTGTGTACGACCGGAATGCAGCCAAAGCCAACCAGCTTGGAGGTACCTCGGAAATGATGGAAGTCGGAATGGTGACAGAAACATTGGAAGACAAGCAGACACCCGGCGCGGGCGACGCCAATAAGCAGCCCAACCCCGGCCAGAACCCTGACCCGAAGGCGAAGGATGCCAAACCAGCACCCGAGCGGAAGCGGACTCGGGTTCTGAGCGAGGATAAGCGTTTCCGGCTCTTCAGTGGCTCGGCCAACCGGCCTCTGTCTGAAGAGATTGGCCAGCACATCGGAGTGAAAGTAGGCGACGCCAAGCTCCAACGCTTCGCCGACGGCGAAGTCTACTTCCAGTTGCTTGAGAACGTACGCGGCGTCGACGTCTTTGTTGTACAACCCACCTGCTATCCCGTCGACCAGAACCTCATGGAACTGCTGGTCATGATCGATGCCCTCAAGCGCGCATCCGCTGCCCGCATCACCGCTGTCGTTCCCTATTACGGATATGCCCGCCAGGATCGCAAGGACCGTCCCCGCGTCGCCATCAGCGCCAAGCTCATCGCCGATCTACTCACCACCGCCGGAGCTAACCGCGCACTCTTCGTTGACCTGCACGCCGCCCAGATTCAGGGATTCTTCAACATTCCCGTTGACCACATGTTCGCCAGCCCCGTGCTCGTCAGCCACTTCCGCTCGCTCGCACTGCCCAACCTTATCGTGGTTTCGCCGGACGCAGGTGGCGTGGAGCGCGCCCGGCACTTCGCACAGAAAATGGGCGCGCCGCTGGCCATCGTCGACAAGCGCCGCACCGACATCAATGTTGCCGAGGTCATGAACGTGGTCGGCGATGTCGCCGGCAAAAACGCCCTCATCATCGACGACATTATTGATACCGCCGGCACGCTCGTAAAAACGGTAGACGCGCTCTACGCCAACGGCGCCGCAGCCGTTTACGCCTGCGCCAGCCACGCCGTGCTTTCTGGCCCGGCCATCGACAGAATTGCCAACTCACGCCTGGAACAGGTGGTTGTCACCAACACCATTCCCTTGCGCGAAGCAGCCCAGAAGTTGCCCAAGATCAAAGTGCTCTCCATCGCCGGGCTGTTAGGCGCGGCCATTGAGAGCATTCACATGGAGACCAGCGTCAGTACGTTGTTCTCTTAAGAAGTGATCAGTGATCAGTGATCAGTGATCAGAAATGTAAACGAGCTGAGTAGGCTTTAACCGGTTGTCGTCGTCGGGTTCTTAACTGACCACTGACCACTGTTCACTGTCCACTGGCACTCACAAAGGGAGCGGCACTCAAAACGCCCGTGCCCGAATACAGAAAAGAGAATCGAATGCCTGAAGTTGTCGTAGCCAAAGCCCGCGAGGGCAAGTTCAATAAGAATGCCGCCCGCCGTGTGCGCGTCGCGGGAAAGATTCCTGCTGTCCTCTATGGTGCAGGTCATGATGCCGTCGCAGTGGAAGTCGATCCCAAGCAGATCTCGCGGATCCTGTTCTCTGAGACCGGCCAGAACACCATCTTTGATGTCCAGGTCGAAGGTGTTCCCTCGGCCAAGGCCATGATCGTCGACACGCAGCGCGAACCCATCATGGACAAACTGATCCATATCGACATGAAGCGCATCGCGCTCGACAAGGTTCTTCGCGTCAGCGTACGCGTCAAGCTGCTCGGTATTCCAGTCGGCGTGAAAACAGAGGGCGGAATCCTCGACCAGGTTTTGCGCGAAGTCGAAATCGAGTGCTTGCCCGCCGACATCCCGAATCACATCGACGTTGATGTCAGCGAACTCGCGATGCACGGCGTTCTCCGTATCAGCGATCTGCCGCACTCCGACAAGATTGAATACCTGAACAACGAAGATGCCACTGTAGCGCACGTCGTTTCGATCCGCGAAGAAGTTGTCGAAGCTCCTGCCGAGGGCGAAGTGGTTGCAGTTGGCGAAGCCGGTGCAACACCTACCGAACCAGAAGTGGCCAAGAAGGGCAAGACCGAACCTGCTGCGGCAGAAGGTGCAGCCAAGCCACCCGCTGCCGGAGGGAAAAAGTAAGCACCGGTGGAAGACACGAACGAGAGCGGAATTCGGACCGGGCCCTTCCTTGTGGTGGGGCTCGGCAATCCCGGACTCGAGTATTTCTGGACGCCGCATAACGCGGGGTTCATGGCAATTGACCGCATCGCCGAGCTGCAAGGCGTTGTGGTCCAGAACCGGCGATGCCGGGCCGTTACCGCAACCTGCCGTATCGGAGGGCGCGAAACGATCCTGGCCAAGCCGGAGACATTTATGAATCTTAGCGGGCTCGCACTGGCCGCTCTGATTCAGGAGTTCGAGGTGGACCCGGCACGAGACCTGCTCGTGATTTACGACGAGCTGGACCTGGTGCTGGGGACATTCAAGATCAGGGAGCGCGGTTCGCCCGCGGGACACAACGGAGCCCGCAGCGTAACCTCGGCCCTGGGCAGCCAGGAGTGGTTGCGGTTGCGTATCGGCGTAGGACCGGATTTGCCGCCAGAAGCCATCGTGGCCGGCAGCAAAAGACCGGGCAGGGATTACCTCCTTTCGCCGATGCGGAAGGCGGACCTGGCCAAACTCGATGAGGTGCTCGACAAAGTGGCAACGGCCACACGGCGCATCATCCAGGACGGACCGGGCCCCGCAATGAACGAATTTAACCGCAAAGAACAGTGACCAGTGGTCAGTGTTCAGTGGTCAGAGTCAAACAGCTTGTGACTGGCAATTTGCGGAGGGAAGAGATTCAGGAACAGAATCGGCGGCCTTTTCTGATCACTGTTCACTGAAAACTGATCACTGCCGCGCAAGCGGCGGGAGGGAATACAGATGTCTCGTGTATATGAGGTTATGTTTATCGTTCGGCCGGATGTGGCCGAAGAAGACGTCGACAAGCTGATCGCGGGCTTCACCACGAACGTCACCAATGGTGGCGGCGTGGTGAAGAACGTGGACAAGATGGGCCGCCGCAAGCTCGCCTACCTTGTCCGCAAGTTCAACGACGGAAACTACGTCCTGATGACCGTCGAGGCCGGCGGCCCCGTGGTGCTCGAACTCGAACGTCGTCTTCGCGTCTCCGAGCCGGTCATCAAGTTCATCACCGTGCGCATCGACGAGGAAGAGAAGCGCCTGGCGAAAGTGAAGGCATTGCGTGGCACGCGCCGCAAGGTCAGCGCGGAAGCGCCTGCACCTGCTGCACCGGCCGCCCATGCCCCGGTTGCCGCAGCTCCAGTTGCCGAGGCACCGGAGTCCGTCCCGGCCAGCGCTTAGCTTCTCATGGATTTCGCCGCCTTCGTGTCCATATCGGACCCGCTTGCGGCGGTTTGACACTGCCTTTCCGTGCCTGCGTTCAGGCCGCCGAAAAGCCAACAGAATAAAGAGGAAACAAAATGTCTGACGAAACAGTAAAAGCGCCCGAAGTGAGCGCACCAGCACCCCAAAGCGAACGTCCGTCCGGTGGACCCGGTTCCGGCCCTGGTGGCGGTCGTCCCGGAGGCCGTCCGGGCGGTTCCGGCGGACCCGGCGGTCGCGGCAAGTTCTTCCGCCGCAAGAAGGTCTGCAAGTTCTGCACGGAGAAAATCGACGCCATTCCCTATCGGGATGTCCGCCTGTTGCAGGGATTTGTGGCCGAGCGTGGCAAGATTGTGCCCCGTCGCCTCACCGGTGTCTGCACCAAGCACCAGCGTCGCCTGACACGGGCCATCAAGCAGGCACGCAATATCGCCCTGCTGCCCTTTGCAACACGGCACTAACTTGCACACTCTGAGGCGCCTCTCTTACCTATGGCGCTTTAGTTGTAGTGACTGAATAATTTCGCAGGCGACGTTCGCGCAAGAATCGCGATAGAATCTGGCGCGGCGCAACTGAAAGTCAGCCGCCTGTGTCTAACACAACGGACGGACGGCACGATGTCTGGCCGACCGTAAAATCTGGAGATTTTCAAATGGAAGTCATACTGAAAGAAGACGTAGCCAACCTCGGCCACCGCGGCGATGTCGTGAAGGTGGCGGACGGCTACGGCCGCAATTTCCTGCTTCCGCGCAAGCTGGCGCTGCAGGCCACACTGGCCAACAAGGCCGTCATTGAACAGATGAAAGAAGCTGCCGCGCGCCGCTCTGCCACCGAAAAGGTACAGGCGCAGGAACTGGTTGCCAAGCTCGAAACCGTCAGTCTCAGCTTTACCCGCAAGTCTGGCGAGAATGGCCAGCTGTTCGGTTCCGTCACCTCGGCCGATATTGCCAGTGAACTTGCTGCCAAGGGCTTTGAAGTGGATCGCCGCAAGATTCAGCTCAATGAACCGATCAAGAGCCTGGGCGATTTCACCATTTCCATCAAGCTGCACCGCGAGGTCACCGCGCACCTCAGGGTCACCGTAGCGGCCGATGCGTCTCAGGAAGTTCACGAGCCCGTCGCCGCAACCGCTGTCGCTGACTGACAGCATTAGCCCTTCTGACCAGCCGCCTCCCGCCACAAACGGGGGGCGGTAGTGTATCCAGCCACTTCCCATCCCATCACACTCCTGAACAGGATCAAGCACTGTCATTCCGACCGAGCGCAGCGAGCGGAGGAACCTGCAGTTGCTTCTGGCTACGGGCCCAGGTGCCCAAGAACCCCACCGACAGCACCTCACTCTCCCTTCTTCGTCTCCGCCCCTGGCGTCTCAATCCGAGGCAGCATCTCGCCCCGCGTCGCCGCGTTGTAAGCAAACCAAGCCTCGATCATCGCCCCCTGCATCACATCGCCCTTCTGCACGCGGTCATACAAATCCATATTTGAATGATGCGTGCGGGAGCCGTACTCCAGCGGATCCTGCATGAAACCGATTCCATCCAAACCAATCCACGAGAAGCTGGTCGAGTCGGTACCGCCCGGCTCTCTCGTTGGTCCTGAAGTCAACCCCACCACCGTCTCGATACCCAGATCCCTGATAGGCGCAATCCACGACTGGAAGATCGCAGCCATCTGTGAGTTCCCCAGCGCCGACACCGCGCGGAACTTCCCCGACCCTGAGTCGTCATTGAAATACACATCCAGCTTGTCGTACTCCGGGGTCTTCTTCATCGTGTCGCGCGGCGCGAAGTGTTGTTGCACATAGGCAAGCGAACCGTAGAGCCCTTCTTCTTCGCCACCCCACAGCGCCACACGAACCGTCCGCGCCATCGGCTTGTGCATCGTGGCCAGAATCCGCACCGCCTCCATCGCCACGGCGGAGCCCGTGCCGTTGTCGGTCGCGCCCGTGCCGCCCTGCCAGCTGTCGAAATGGCCGCCCACCATCACGACCTCATCAGCGTTCGTCGTGCCCGGAATCTCCCCCACCACGTTGAAGCCCATCAGGTCATCCTTCTGGTATTCGGTCTCAATGTCGAAAGTAAGCTTCGGCGTGATGCCGTGCTCGAGCAGCCGGCAGATGCGGTTGTACTGCTCCGGCGTGATGGCTGCCATTGGAGGCCCCACCGGATCCTTGGGATCCTGCGATCCCCCGTACGACGCGAAGATCGTGCCACCGTCCCCGTTGTAGCCCGGCGTCAGCGCCACGGCCACACCCTCTTCCTTCAAAAAGGCATTCACCTGGTTGCGCAGAATCCGTCCGCTCGGCGCAGCCGTCGAAAGCGTCGAAGGCGTATACTCGCCCGGCCGCGGTGCTGCTCCAGCCCGCATCGGGAAAAAGAAACCCATGTGTGATGGGTCCGGTGTCTTCGT
Source organism: Occallatibacter sp. (assembly GCF_035317045.1). Taxonomy (GTDB): domain Bacteria; phylum Acidobacteriota; class Terriglobia; order Terriglobales; family Acidobacteriaceae; genus Telmatobacter. The sequence continues at coordinate 59,614 of NZ_DATHHT010000040.1, read as the reverse complement.
GCGCTCTTCCACTTCCGCATCGGTCAGCCGCTTCGCGTCCGCCTCGGTGTGCAACGTGAGTTCGCGCGGGTCGAAGATCAGCACGATCTTGCCCTTCAGCTTGCCTTTGTATTTGGCAAAGTCTGCTTCCGAGTGTAGCGGCGCCAGCACAGCCTCCGCCGTCACCGGTCCGTTGGTTCCAGGAGTCCACGCCAGAGGAAACCCGATCAGCGACGCGTACGCCGGCGATTCCAGCGCGCCATAGTATTTCTTGATCTGCCAGCCGTCGCCGAATGGTCCCCATTTCTCCAGGTGCACATTCTGCAATCCCCAATCCTTCAGCCGCTGCATGGCCCACTCTGCCGCCGCTCGATGATTACGGCTATTGTTGACGCGGGGTCCGTAAACCTCGGAGATGTAGAAGAGGTTCTCCATCACCTGGGAATGCTGAAAGGCCTCATTCTTGATCAGCGTCAAAGCGCTCAGATCGACCCTGTCGCCATCCTGTTCCTGCCCCGTTGCAACCGAAGTGAAAAGCAAGGTCATAGTGCACGCGGCGGCAGCGGCCGCCCTCAAATGAAGCAGGTTCACGATGTTTCTCCTTTTAGAAAAATGATGTTGGTTGGCGAACGCCCGGAAAGAGGAAAGGATCGGTCCTCTCATCCGTGGGAAGGCAGTTCGTCAGAATCTCTCAATTTCGAGACGTGACAAAGCTATTGAATTTGAGCTCACAATGCAACACAAACTCATTGCTAGTACCTGTGCAATTCCCTCACTTCAAACGGAGTTGTCTTGTGAGTTTTTGCGGCCTTGGTCGTATTCACCCGGAGAATTCTTGGCTACCAGAGGGTGACCGAGCCAAGTTGGACGGGCAGACCTGGCAGTCACGGGCCAGTGATTGCTTTGATCGCCATCAGGGTCACAAAACGTCGTCTTGCCCGGCCCTCGTTACGAGCGCGTCTAAAGCTATGGTTCCATTTGGTTCCCGGGCGCGGAATGAGAGTATTATCAGGCTCATTCAGCGGCCAACTCAAAAACCTGGGACGGCCGTGCGGCTCCGCCGGAATTCCATCAAGGAGCAGGGAAGTGTAAGCATCATGGGCGAAGCGGGGCCAACCAGAGTACGCGCAACAGGTTCGGTAGGAACCACTCTCCTGCGGACCCTTCTCTTTGCGTTTGCGATGGCCGCTACATTTACCTCCGCAGCTTGCGCCGCGGAGTCCGGCCCTGGCGTCATCACCTCTCTCCATGCCATCAACACACTGACCAAAGCTCAGGCCCGAGGCGCCTTGCCCGTTGCCTTCGAGGCCACGGTTACCTACTACAACAAAAGCGACGTCGACCTCTTTGTGCAGGATGGCGAAGAGGCAATCTATGTCGAGACTAAGGCGTATCAAGACTTAAATCCCGGCGATCGGGTGCTGATTCAAGGAAAGACGCGGGATAGTTTTACCCCGGATGTTGTCAGTGACAGCATCTCTGTTCTTCGACACGGTGCTCTTCCCAAGCCAGTGCCAGCCGACTTTCAACAGCTGATCCGTGCGCAGCGCGATTGCATGCTCGTCTCCATCCGGGCCACCATTCGCAGTGCTGACATCGTTAATTTCGGAACCACGCACGGAATCTACATGAAGCTGCTGATGGATGGCGGCCCGATTGATGCGACCGTTGTGGGAACCGATGTGACCAGGGTTAACGGAGTACTGGACTCCGAGGTTGAAGTCACTGGAGTGGTATCAGGGAAATTCGACAGCAAGATGCAACTGATCGGAATTCTCCTCGAGGTTCCTTCGATTGCAGACGTGAGAATTTTGAAGGCTGCCGAAAGAACCCCGGATTCTCTCCCCATCACACCGATGGACAAGGTGCTATCAAGTTCCTACGTCCGCGACGTGTCGCAGCGCGTTCGAGTGAAAGGAACGCTCACCTACTATCAGCCAGGTTCTGGCGTCGTTTTGCAGAATGGCGCCGAAAGCCTGTGGGTATCGACGCGGTCCAGTATTCCGTTACGGATCGGAGATTTGGTGGTCGCGACCGGATTTCCAGACGCCCATGAGGGATTCCTCGCACTCACGGATGGCGAAATCCAGGACACGAATATCTTCGAGCCGATCCGGCCGCAACCCTCAACTTGGCGTCAACTGGCTACGTGGAACAGCGGTGACCCTGATGGCCGTCAAAGTGACCTGGTGTCGTTCGAAGGCCAGCTTGTGACCGCGGTCAGAGAAGGCTCGCAGGATGAATTCGTCCTCACGTCAGAAGGCAAGCTCTTTACCGCGGTTTATCGCCATCCTCCGATCGACAGGCCTCTCCGTCCAATGTTGCAGATTCCGGTAGGAACCAGAATCCGCGCCACCGGCATCTGCATGGTCGTTCAAGCAAATTCGATCGATCCCACCAAGCAGGAAGTGCCATTCAACATCCTGCTTCGCTCCTTCGACGATATTTCTGTCATTGCCGGTCCTTCACCCCTGAGCGTTCGCAATCTCGTCTTTCTTGTGGGAATACTGCTCGCGCTGCTGTTTGCAGCCGGCACACGGGGTTGGTTTATTGAACGGAAAGTGCGCCGGGAAAACGCCTCGATGGCCTACATCGAGCGTCGCAGAAGCCGCATTCTTGAAGACATCAACGGCTCTCGCCCTCTGGCCGAGATCATTGAGCAAATTACGGAGCTGGTTTCATTCAGACTGCGCGGCGCGCCCTGCTGGTGCCAAATCGTCGACGGCGCGCAACTTGGAAATTGTCCCCCAGACCTCGGTGCATTCCGAGTCGTTCACGAGGTGATCCATGCCCGCACCGGATCGCCGCTCGGAGAGATTTATGCCGCCTTCGATCCACTCACCAATCAAAAGACCGTCGAATCTGAAACGCTTTTTTCGGCGGCCGCGCTGACTAGCCTGGCTATTGAAACCCGGCGACTCTACTCCGACTTGGTTCGCCGCTCAGAGTTCGACCTGCTCACCGACATCAACAATCGATTCTCGTTGGAGAGTTACCTTGAAAAGCAAATCGAAGAGGCACGTCAGAATGCGACGATCTTCGGTTTGGTCTATATCGATCTCAACGACTTTAAACAGGTGAACGATATTTACGGGCACCAGGTCGGAGATCTCTACCTGCAGGAGGTTGCCAGCCGCATGAAGCGCCAGCTCCGTGGCGCCGACATGCTGGCTCGACTCGGTGGCGACGAATTTGCCGTCCTCCTGCCGCAAGTCCGCAACCGCGCCGCGGTGGAAGAGATCGCGCATCGGCTCGAGCGCTCTCTCGACGAGCCATTTGCCGCCGAAGGATACATTGTCCACGGTTCAGCCAGTATCGGTTTTGCTCTCTACCCAGAAGACGGTTCGACCAAGGATAGCCTCCTGAGCGCTGCCGACGCCGCCATGTACGTGAACAAGCACATCCGTCAAGAAAACAAAGAGGCTCAAGCAGACCGCCAACGCCCCTGACGCCATCCCAGCGCAAGCGGTCGTTAGCAGAGCCACGGTTCCGGTTGGATCGCCGCCTGCATCTCCAAGGCTATTTGAAGATATCCTTGTCCGTCATCCCGCCGCTCAGCTTGATCAGCTTTTTCAGAGCCTTCGTGAACTTCGCCTGAAATCCCGATCCATCCGGAATCATCGCCCACGAAAACAAAATCCGCGCCCGCGTCGACGGAATCGACGGATCGACGTTGTTCTCCGTGTCATAGCAGGTGCGGGCCTTCTTGCCCGCCATCGCATCCACTGTGAGCCGCGCCAGCGGAGGCCGCGTCTGCATCGAGTCGCTCGCGTCGTACACGTCCCACACGATCGTGTTTGCATCCAGTGCGCTCAGATATATGTCGCAGTGTCCGTCGGGCTGTTTGATCGTTAAGATTGTCGCTGTGGGATCGATCGAAATTTCGAGATTGTCGTTCGCACCGTCTTCGGCACTGTACGCCAGCAGCACCCCGTGCACGTACGCGAAGAGTTCAGCCGAAGTTGGTTCGTGCGGCGGAGCCACCTTCTTCTTGTGCGTATCAGTCTGGCCGGTGCAAGGGTACACGGCGACTGCCAGCGCGGCGGCGCAAACCCACGTCGCCAGCAAAAAACCGGCCCTTCTCTCGACTTGAATCATGAGGCTTCCAGCCCATCATAGGGTAAGGATGACCAAAAACGAACTGCCCTCCTGCCTCCGGGACTCCCATACGTAACGAGGCTCGGATATCCATCCGTGAGGTTTCCATCCTTGGGAGTGTCCTTCTGAGTGAACGGCCCCCAAACGCGGTCAGTTTCGGGGTATGGAAAGGCTATGAAACGGGTGCATAAATTCTCCACTGAGATTTCGGGTCTAAGTCAAATCAACCGAGTACCTTGCAGCCACAAACCCCGTAAACCACCGAAGAGGAGACTTTCTTTACAGAGTATGGGATACACCCAATCCGCGGCATGTCACACTTTGAACTCGAGAGCTCAGCGGATCAGCGGAAACGGAAGCTGAAACCCAGAATCGTCCAGTTCGAACGCTTCGAGCCATTCGCGAATGTTCGCGCGGAGCGAATCCACCGCAACTCCTTCATACTCCACCGGAAAGCCGTCTAGCCGCCGCAACGCCCCACGCAACAGCGATGCCGTCCCCGCTCGATTGCCACGCTTTAGATGATGGAAGGCCGCCGTGACCTGGATCAGGGCCTGCAGGAACGTCTTCTCCGGCTCGTTGCACCGCAGCCAAACGCCTTCCCAATGCTCGTGTGCGTCGAAGAAATCCTGCTTTTGATAGCAGAGCAGTCCTGCAGCGAGCGGCCCAGTTGTCCAATCAAATAGCATCCTGAATTCATTATCCCTGTGTCCGGCTCCGAGCAGAGCGAACGATGGGGCGGAAAGAAGATATTGGCGGATCGCAAAGGCCAGATAACTCTTCGGCCGATTTTTGCGTCTCTTCTTTGTAGCCGGAGAAGTCGCAGGATTTGCGGCGATCCAGAATTGGCTGCGTAAAGAGTTTTTAACATTGGACTTTAGCCGAATAGAAGAAAGCAAATGACATCGCTCGTAGTGCTTGCTTAACTGCAGGCATCTGCAGGATTTGTTGCCCGAAAGACAAGTAGCAATGCGCCCGAATGAGCGTGCAAGCGCCCGTCCACCGCATTTGTGTCTGCAAGGCCGACAAGGAGGGGCGATCAGCGGCTGCAACTGAAAAGAGCTGGCGGTCGCTGTGCCCTTCAACAGGGTTGTATTCGTTGCTGGCAGCCGATTGAATGTTTCGGGCTTCCAGCTAAACAGGAACTCGCTGCGGTTTGGCTGTGGAAAAGCACCGCACCAAGTGAGGATGGCGAAGCTTTGCGCAAAAACAGCGGAACTGCCTCGCAGACACTCTCTCTGGACCTTGCAAGGCACTGGTTCGCGGTATACACGACATGTCGGCACGAGAAGCGCGTTGCTCGAAACCTGCAGCAAAGGCAGATCGAGCACTTTCTGCCGACCTACCGAACGCAACACACTTGGAAAGACGGAACCAGGGCTATGCTCGATCTTCCGCTGTTTCCCGGGTATGTATTTGTTCGCATCGATTTGCACGACCGGGTTGGAGTGCTTGAGGTGCCGGGTGTGGTTTCGATGATCGGAACGGCGAAACAGCCGGCACCACTGCCGGAACTGGAAGTGGAAGCGCTGCGAACTGGCCTCGACCCGACGAAGGCAGAACCGCACCCACTCCTCACGGTAGGACAGCGAGTGCGCATCACGCGAGGCGCGCTTGCGGGAGTGGAGGGAATCGTTCTTCGCAAGAAGAGCGGGCTTCAGGTTGTACTGACCCTCAGCCTGCTCATGCAAAGTATCGCAATTGAAGTGAGTGGCGATGATGTGGAGTTAGCCGGTACGTAATCCGCCGGCGCACACGGATACATATAAACACATAAAAAAACGTATCGAAGACTCTTGTACGAATTGAAATGCCTTGATCCCTACCCTGATCGTTCTCCGGTACCTTGTACGGATCGTGTTCAACCGCACTCAGAGGGCATCGGAGGAAAACTATATCGCACGCCCATGCGCACACCGCTGCGAGCTCATTTCTTTAGAGAACTCGCGAGGGCATGGAAAAACAAAAAGCGAGGGTATCGCGAATGCAAGGAAAAAGTACTGCCTTAAATATTTATGAAGCCGATGCACCGGGAATCAGCGCGATTACGGCCGTCGGCATGTTGCATGAAACAAATTCGGCGTCGGTTTCAAGGCGCCCCACACCTTATCTTTCAGCCGCAGTGCGACGGGCTTTCTCGTGGCGCTACGCAGTATTGAAACGAACCATCGATATTCTGCTCTCGAGCATTCTCATTGTCCTGTTCTTTCCGGTGATGCTTGCGGTGGCGCTGGCAGTGGCATTGACATCGCCCGGGCCGATTTTCTTCTCCCAGGAAAGGCTGGGACGATTCGGCGCGCCTTTCCGCATCATCAAGTTCCGTTCCATGTTCGCGCGGAAGCACAAGGACAACGTATTCGAGATCAACGGTCATCGCAGAATTGAAGCGGATCGCAGAAATGAAGCAGCATATCCGCTGAACAAGGATGTACCAGATCCTCGCATCACTCCTGTGGGCCGGATTATCCGCAAGCTGAGCCTCGATGAGTTGCCGCAGTTATTCAACGTGCTGCTCGGGGATATGTCACTCGTGGGACCGCGGCCGATCGTCGAGGCTGAGGTTTCGCTCTACGGTCAACAGTTCGCCTATTACGATCTGTTCCGCCCGGGCATCACGGGGCTGTGGCAGGTTTCGGGGCGCAGCGACGTCGGCTTTGAACGGCGCGTCCTCTTCGATCGCGACTACGCGAGCAAGTGGAGCTGCTTGCTCGACTTCAAAATTCTTACCCAGACCATTCCCGCCGTCGTCACGATGCGCGGAGCGTATTGAGCTGGAACTAAACCGGGACTGGGCGGATCGCTCGTGCTAAGTCAAGCGACGCTCAGCTCCGGAAATTCACGACCGGAAGACAACAGAATGAGAACGTGCGTAAGTGGGTGCTTGCGGATATTGATCGTTTTTTCAGTTGCCCTATCCTTGACCGCAGCAACAGCGCAGACCGAGCCCCCCGTTGTGAATCCGGGCAGCCCTCAGCAGGGTTCGACGAGTTCGAACTGTGCCAATGGAGACTTGTCGGCCTGCGGGTCGACGTCGTCGTCTGGCGAATCGACCCCCACCGGCGATGGAGGCCTCGGATCATCCTGGCCGTTTCCCAATATGAGCCCCGGCGCGCCCAATGCGCCGATGTCGGTCTATCGCGATAACGCGGACGGATTCGACCACACCGCGGGCCTTCGGCAGCGCCCTGCTGGACCCGTCCAGACACAACCGTTGACTGAATTTCAGATGTTGGTCGCCGGATCAATCGGCCGTATTGTGCCCGTGTACGGGACCGAGCTGTTCGCGAACGTGCCAGACACCTTCGCCCCGGTACAGCGGCTTCCTGTCTCGCCTGATTATGTCATCGGTCCGGGAGACGAACTCCTGATTCGTACCTGGGGACAGGTGACGCAGAATCTGCATCTGACTGTCGACCGCTCAGGTTCCGTCTACATTCCGCAGGTGGGTGAGTTTCGTGTAGCCGGCCTGCAGTTTCGCCAGTTGCAGGGTTTCTTGAAAGCGCGGCTCGACCGCGTTTATCGCAATTATGACCTGAATGTGAACCTTGGGCAGCTGCGCTCGATTCAGGTGTTTGTTACAGGGCAGGCGCGTCGGCCGGGAAGCTACACCGTCAGCTCTCTCAGCACGCTTGTGAACGCAGTGTTTGCATGCGGAGGACCTGGGCCTCAAGGATCGCTTCGCCACATCCTGCTGAAGCGCGATGGCGCGTCCTTCGCAGATTTCGATCTCTACGATCTCCTCTTGAAAGGGGACAAATCGAAAGATGTGAGCCTGGAAACGGGCGACGTCCTTTACTTTCCTTCCGTGGGGCCGCAGGTCGCGGTCGTTGGTAGCGTCAATGTGCCGGCGATCTATGAACTGCGCGGGCCTGAAAGCATCGCCGAGGCACTTGCCCTCGCGGGAGGTGTTTCAGCGGCAGCAGAGACGTCGATGCTGGAAGTCGAGCGCACGCAGAAGCAGTCAGAAGAAGCCAGTGCGCGCATTGCCGTCGACGTCGCAATGAATGCAACCTCGCTGGCTGCTCCGCTGCGGAATGCTGACATTCTTCGCGTCCGCGCGGCAGCACCGCGCTTCGCCAAGACAGTAACGCTGCGCGGGAACGTGGCTACGCCGGGGCGGTTTGCGTGGCGCGAAGGAATGCGCGTCCGCGATCTCATCCCGAATAAAGAGTCTTTGCTGACGCCGGACTATTGGCTGCGTCGCGAGCATCTCGGACTGCCGGTTGCGGACTTTCAACCCCTGCTCCCGCCAGTAAAGACGGAGACGCCGACGACCCAACCCGGTCAGTCCATCACTCGGCCCGTCACTCCTGCCGATGCACAGACCATCAACAGCGGTTTGTTTCCCGGTTTGACAGCAGGTGTGCCCAACGATACCTCCGCGGCGCAAGGCAGTACGGCGCAGTTCCAGTCTCTGGCCGCGTCAAGCGAAGACGGGACCGCGGCAAAGGGCGGACAGCCCGGTAACGTGACGCAGGTTTCAGGGCAAGCACATGAAACCCTCGGTTCAGGCCCGCACCTCGTGACAGCGCCGCATTTTCCAATTGAGACGCAGGTGGTGAGAACCTCACCGGATATCGATTGGAGCTATGCGGTGGTCGAGCGCGTTGACCCAAAGACGCTGACCACGCATCTGCATCCCTTTGACCTGGGTGCAGCTGTTCTGCAGCACGATGACGGCGCCAACATCCAACTTGAACCGGGCGACGTAATTACGATTTTCTCCGACGCGGACATCCGCGTGCCGCGCGCACAACAGACGAAGTACATTCGCCTGGAAGGCGAATTCGTGCACTCTGGCGTATACAGCGCCATGCCCGGCGAAACGCTGCGTCAGCTAGCTTTTCGGGCAGGTGGGCTCACGCCACAAGCTTATCTCTATGGTTCGCAGTTCAGCCGCGAGAGTACGAGGCGCGAGCAGCAACAGCGGCTCGATGAATACGTCTCCGCGCTGTCGTATCAGATCGAAATTTCTGGCTCGAACAAAGCTTCGTCGGTCGTCAGTCCGCAGGAGGCAGCTACTGTTGGCGCTTCGGTGGCCAGCCAGCGCGAGCTGGTGAATCGCTTGCGGGAGATTCGCGCCACCGGGCGCATCGTCCTTCACATTGATCCGTTCAAGTCGGACATCGATTCGCTTCCCGATCTTCCCTTGGAAGATGGGGATCGTTTTGTCGTACCTCCGGTTCCTTCGACTGTGGGAATTGTCGGCGCAGTTTACGATCCGAACTCGTTTGTGTATCAGGAGCACAAGCACGCAGGTGATTATCTGCGCAACGCCGGCGGTCCGAACCGAAATGCCGATCGGCGTCAGATCTTCATCATCCGCGCCGACGGCTCGGTGGTGAGCAAGCAGTATCTCGATCGCACACTTTGGGCGGACGACAAGTTCGACCGCCAAGTTATCTATCCGGGCGATACGATCATCGTTCCAGAACAGCTAAACAAAACTACACTTCTGCGCGGCCTGACCGATTGGTCAGCCGTCTTTTCACAGTTCGCCCTTGGAGCAGCGGCGATCAACGTGATTCGTTAGGCGCGGATCCAATTGCGTCTGATCATGCGGTCCGGTGCGCGTCAAATGAAATCAGGTGTTGCGAGAGCACCAATTGGAGTACAGGAGACATGGTGAATATGCGAAACGACGGCACGGCAGAATCGCCGGTTGAAGATGTTCTCTTCCCGTCGATTCATCCAGGTGAGCCGGAAGACCTCACATTCCTGGATGTTCTGCTCATTATCACGCAGCGCAAGAAGCTGGTCGGAATCGTGACCGCAATATGCGCGGCGGTGGCGCTGCTCCTGGCATTCGCGCTGCCACAGGAATACACCGCAACGGTGATAATTCTTCCTCCGCAAGGGAATTCGTCGATGAGTTCCATGCTGGCCAGCCAGTTGGAGGGCATGGGTGGCGCGGTGAGCGGAATGGCCGGCAGTATGCTCGGCATGAAAAACGTTAACGACATGTACGTCTCGATGTTGAAGAGCCGCTCGGTCGAAGATGCGGTGATCCAGCACTACGGGCTGCAGTCGGAGTATCGGAAGACCTACCTGGCCGACACGAGAAGAGCGCTTGAGAAGCATACCAAGATCGACGGCTCGACAAAGGATGGCTTGATCCGGCTCAACTTCTGGGACCGCGATCCAAATCGTGCCGCGGAAATTGCAAACGGATATATAAACCAGTTCAGAGACTTGTCGCAGCATCTCGCCATTACCGAGGCATCGCAGCGCCGGGTTATTTTCCAGGCTCAGCTCGATAAAACAAAAACCGATCTCGAGAATGCCGATGAGGCCTTGAAGCGGACACAGCTCTCCACCGGTATGGTGCAGGTGGATGGTCAGGCCCGAGCGATGATCGATTCTGCAGCTCGCTTACGCGCCCAGATTGTCGCCAAGGAAGTGCAGATCCAGGCAATGCGGTCCTACGCCGGCGATGAAAACCCCGCCTTGACTCAGGCACAGACAGAGCTCGATGGTCTACGCGGGCAATTCGACAAACTGGTCGGATCGAAAGGCGGCTCCGCAGACGACGTATTCGTTCCCAAGGGTGCGGTTCCTGAGGCTGGGCTGGAGTATGTCCGCCGGTTGCGCGATGTGAAATACTACGAAGCAATCTTCGAAGTACTGGCGCGCCAACTCGAACTTGCCAAGCTTGACGAAGCGAGAGAGGGAGCATTCATCCAGGTTGTGGACCCTGCGGTACCGCCTGAAGAAAAGTCGTTTCCGAGGCGCGGTCTTTTCGCAATTGCCGGCGTTGCCGTTGGCTTTACTTTCGGAATCATGCTGGCTCTGCTACGGGGAGGCCTGCTGAGGATGCAGCAAAATCCCGTCACCAAAGACAAGCTCGACCTTCTGAAACGATCTCTCTGGAACGGACGCACGGTCAGGCCGAAGCAAGCCAAGGAGGAAGTGACCACGCTGCAGCATGCACGGCCTGAGGCAACGAGTTGACGCAGTTTGCCCTCCCGCAGCTACGCTTCACTCCGCACATCCACCACCGAAATCCGATCCGGTACTTATGCTGACCGAAACAAAGACATCGCCGCGGCCCACACGAAGTGTCTGGCTGGTGGTGCGCGATTTTCTGCGTTACAAGGTGCCTCACGCCATCGGCCTCGACAGGGCTATAGCATTCACGGTACTTGGGCGCGTGGTGCAGGGCTTGGGAAGCGTGGGGAGCGTACTGCTAATTGTGCACTTTCTCTCCGCTTCTCAGCAGGGCTACTACTATGCCCTGTGGAGCCTGGTAGCGCTGCAAAGCGTATTCGAACTGGGATTTTCATTCGTGATTCTGCAGGTGGCTGCGCATGAAAGGGCGGTCCTGGAGTTTCACGCCGATGGCAGCATTAGCGGGAATGAAGCTGCTCACTTCCGCCTTGCGTCTCTCTTACAGCGCGCGGTGCGCTGGTACACGAGCGCGGCAGCGATTATGGGAATTCTGTTGCTGGTCGGCGGAATGCGCTTCTTTGCTCTCCACCAGGAGCCGCAGGCGCCCGAGGTTTGGATTGTTCCGCTGCGGATTACCGTGCTTGCTTGCGCCATCACCTTCTCCATTGGCCCGGTGCTCTCGTTTCTCGAAGGATGCGGGCAGGTCGCACAGGTTGCGCGGATGCGTTTCTTTCAGTCGACCGTGAGTGTGGCCGCTGCGTGGACCGCGATGCTGAGCCACCACGGGCTATTTGCGCCCGCGATGGTTCTTCTGGGACAGGGCGCCGTGGCAAGCGTTCTGCTGTATTCGCGTCGCAGGCTGCTTATCCCGTTGCTGCGGATGCATGTGGCCCACCGTGGAATCAACTGGCGGCGCGAGGTATGGCCCTTCCAGTGGAAGATTGCGGTGAGCTGGCTCTGCGACTACTTTATCTTTCAGTTGTTCACGCCTGTACTGTTTGCGTTTCGCGGTCCGGTGGAGGCGGGCAAGATGGGCCTCTCCATGAACATCGTGATGCAGATGAGCGCGATGATGCTGGCATGGATGACCACAAAAGCTGCACCATTCGGCAGCCTGATCGCGAAAAAGGAAACGCCCGAGCTGGACCGCATGTTTTTTCGGTCGTTGTGGCAGTCGATTTCACTCTTTGTAGGTGGTGCTGTCCTGGTGCTGGTCGGTGTACTGGCGGCACCCTACATTATGCCGAAGATTAGTCGCCGCATTGAGGACTGGCCAATCTTTCTCCTGCTTCTGCTGACAGCATTAAGTAGCCACGTGGTGCAGAGCGAGGCGATTTACCTTCGCGCGCACAAATGCGAGCCATTCCTGGTGCAGTCCATTGTGATTGCTCTCTGCACTGCTGGAAGTGTTGTTGTATTCGCGAAGACTTCGGGAGCGTGGGGCGTTTCGCTCGCCTATTTCGTGGTGCTTGGCTTGGCAGGAGTCATTTCAGCAACGGCGATCTTCAAGACAAAACGACGCCAATGGGCGCACCTGGAGATCTGACTCGTGACCGCAAAGACCAAAGGCACATCCGCTCCGCGCATCTCGGTCGCGATGTGCACATTCAACGGTGCTCGATATCTCGAGGAACAACTCGAGAGCATCGCGTTGCAGTCGCAGTTGCCCTCCGAGCTTATCGTCTGTGACGATCAATCGATCGACGATACGCTCTCAATCCTGAAACGGTTTCAGGCACGCGCTCCATTTGCAGTCAAGGTCATTCTGAACAGTCGACGACTGGGATCCACGCGCAATTTCGACCAGGCAATCGGCCTGACGCGCGGCGATCTCATTGCAATGTGCGATCAGGATGACCGCTGGGCGCCGACCAAGCTGGAGCGGCTTTCGGAAGCCCTGGCTGCGGATCCATTTCTCGGCGGAGCGTTCTCTGACGCCAACCTGATCGATGGCGATGGGCGCCCTATGGGGATGCGACTCTTTGCACGGCATAAGTTCACCGCAGCAAAGCAGCGGAGCTTTATAGGTTGCCCAACGGCAACGCTCCTGAAGCACGATATCGTGACGGGAGCCACCCTGATGTTTCGCGCGTCCATTCGACGTTACTGCTCACCGATTCCCGCGTCCTGGGTGCACGACGGCTGGCTCGCATGGATGATTGCGCTGCACTCGCGTTTGACCCTAATTCCCGAGCCGCTCACCGATTACCGCATTCATGTCGGCCAGCAACTCGGCGTCCAGGCCGCTCCGAGCGCGCAAGCCTCGAGTTCCAGGCCTGAGACACGGCGGCAATTCTATAGCCGTGTTGCGCGCCAGTTTGAAGACCTGCTGCACCGCGTGCTGGCGGAGGGTTGGAATGAACATGATGCGCTGATCGAGAAAATACGCGAAAAGATCGCATTCCTGAAAGCGCAATCGAACCTCTCGCCCAGCCTTGGAGTCCGAACGTTACAGATGGTTGGTCAGTTGCCGCGCTACATGCAATACGCTCGGGGTCTTGGATCTGTGTGCACCGATTTTCGTCTGGGTCGGGAGGCGTCATGAACGATCCGCTCCTCAGTACGAACTTCAGCGCGGTGCAGCCTGCAGACGTTTCAATTTCGCCTGCTGCCCTGTGGCCGAGACTGACGGAGAAATTGACGAAGCACAGATTTGTACACAGCGTCTTGCTAGGCCGGCGTGAGCTTCCGCTTTTCTGCAATCCGCTCATCATCTTTCTGCTGAACTGGGTGCTGATGCTGGTATCGCTCAGCTTTCAGATCACCTATGTTTCGTATCCGGTGATGGGAATGCCGGTTTTATTGTTTGCGCTTTCGCTGGGATCGTTTCTGTTTGGATACCTCGTAGCGCGAACGCTGCTGCACCGCTGGCCAACGCGTTCGGAGCCCCTTGCCTACACGCTGAATGTGACGCGATTGTGGCAGATAAATCTTCTGTTTTGCGCAGCTTCGCTCTTGATTATTGGGTTCAACTGGATATTATCCGGTCCTCCGCCTGCCCTCGGCGATCCTTCTTCGTATCTCACGTACGGCCGATTCAAGCAGGTGCTTTTCCCGCTGCTGGTCGTGATCACAGTCAACTCAATGCTTGACGCGTCACGCTGGCGCAAAGTCCTGTTCGCCATGTTCGGCATTGCCGGCATGGCGCTGTACATTACGCGCGGCCTTCTCATGGTCGCGCTCCTGCAGATGCTCTTTGTCTTCTCACTCAAGACGCGGATGAACAGGAAGAAGCTGTATTCGATCGCGGCTGGCTGTCTTGCCCTCGCGATCGTTGCGATCACCCTGATCGGGAATGCGCGCACCGCGCAAGGCGTATTTCTCGAGTATCTCCAGATACGGCACAAGTATTTTGACTGGCCGATGGCGTATCTGTGGCTCACATCCTACATTTCGATTCCGATTTCCAACTTGTGCTGGCTCTTCGCGAAGGGCAGTTTTCACGGACCGACGCTGTCGTTCCTGTATCCGTTGCTGCCCTCGTTCCTGACGCCTGCAAATCCCCACGCTTCCATTCACGATAACCTGAGCATCATTGACGGCGCCAGCACCTATCTTGCAGCGTACGCTCTCGATTTTTCCTACCTCGGCGTCTATCTCGCCAACCTGTTACTGGGCGTGGGATGCGGCTGGCTGATGGAGCGCTCCCTTCCGAAGAACATCCTCGTGGCCGGCATCTTCCTCGGCTGCCTCTCGTTCATTTTTTTCAGTGACATGTTCACGCCCCTTTCGACGATTCTGGAGTTTGCGATTCAGAGCGCGGTACAGCGAAAGTGCTTCCATTGGGCCGACACGCACGATGAAGGTATGGTACCCAAGTGAGCAAAGTGCATCCAGTGTTTGCGCCAGCGTCGAGTTGCCTGAAGGTAACGGCGGTGATCGTGTTGTATCGGATGAAAGCCGCCGAGTCACCGGCATTTCAAAGCTTGATGGCGGCGCGGAAAGAGATCGATCCGGGTAGTGGAAATGTGGACGTGGTGCTTTGGGATAATTGCCCCGCACCAGATGCAGGTCGCAATCTGCCGGAAAGCGTGCATTACTTCGCCGATGAAAGCAATTCCGGATTGGCTACAGCCTATAACCGGGCGCTCGCGTGGGCGGTGGAGCAAGGTTCGGCCTGGCTGCTGACGCTCGATCAAGATACAGCGGTGCCGCGGGATTTCTTTGTGAAAATGGCTGCTGCCGCTCGCGAGAGTTCGCGCTACGCGGGAGTTGGCGCGATTGTGCCGCAGATCGCGGCTGGAGGAAGGCAGCTTTCACCAAATTATTTCCAGTTCGGCGCGATTCCACGGTGGTACGCGGCGGGCTATGTCGGCGTACCCGGCGAACTCGTGTTTGCCTTTAACTCTGGTGCGATGCTGAGCACTGCTGCCCTCAAACAAGTGGGCGGATACGATCCGCGCTTCTGGCTCGACAACAGCGATGCAATGATCTTCAGCAAGCTGCACGAGCATGGCAAGCGCGTTTATGTGGCGGGTGACATCCAGGTTCAGCATGAGTTTTCGATGAAAGACATGCAGCGAAGAATGAGCCCGGAGCGTTACCGCAATGCCCTGTTTGCCGAAACGGCCTTCTGGGATCTGCGCATGAACCGCGCCGCGGGTTGGGAACGGACGCTACGGCTGGCTTTACGCCTCGCGAAGCAATGGTGGCGGAAGGACTCCACGGAACTGCGGCGGCTCACGTGGCAAGCGCTGACTCGACGTCTATTCACATCGCGCAAGAAGCGGATCGCCGCGTGGATGCTGTCCACCGACAAGTTTGCAGTCAACGAGCAAGCGAGGATGGCAGTCAACTCGGAGCTGAAAGTTTCAGCGTGTATGGCAGCCTATAACGGTGGCGCTTTTGTCGAACCTCAGCTGCGATCGATTCTTGTGCAGTTAAGGCCGGAGGATGAGGTTGTCATTGTTGACGATTGTTCGACGGACGACACTCTCAAGCGAATTGAACTGATCGGTGACGCGCGTATTCGAATTTTCAAGCACGAACACAATGCAGGGGTGGTTGCTACATTTGAAGATGCGCTGCGCTTGGCATCCGGCGACGTTTTATTCCTGAGCGATGACGATGACGTGTGGGCTCCCGCAAAGGTACGGCGGTTTCTCGATGCATTTGAGTGCGGCCCGGATGTGGGAATCGTGCAGAGCCGGGTGCGGATGATTGACGAAGGCGACCAGCCGATGCCCGATTCTCGGATTAACCGGCATGGCCGGTTTCGCCCGGGATTCTGGCGAAATCTTTTCATGAATCACTATCAGGGATCAGCAATGGCGCTGCGCGCCTCATTACTGGGGCGGGTGCTTCCGTTCCCGGTGCGCAAGTCGTTTTTACATGATGCATGGATCGGAACACGGAACGATTTGGTGGGCGGAAACTTCGTGTACATCGACGAAGACCTTCTGTTCTACAGGCGTCATGGCCACAATGCAAGCCGTGCGAAATCCCCGCTGCAAAAGATCCGCACGCGGACCGAGCTGATTCTCGCGCACCTTGTCCATTCCTTCCACTCGCCGCCATGGCTGTCACGAAACGCGCTTGGCAAACAGCCGGAACGTTGACGCCTGTTAGGAACAGCAAACATTTACCGGCAAGAAGTCAGTGTGGATTCCTGAATTCCAGCCCTGCGAGAAAGAGTCTCTTCATGAAGCAACCAACTGAGGCTGTCGTGAGCGGCCCTGTAGTGCTCATCATTCCAACGTTCAATGCGGCACGTTACTGGCCGGCATTGTCTGAGGGGATCCGAGCGCAAAGTCTCGCCCCCGACAAGGTCATCGTAATCGACTCGGCCTCTTCGGACGGTACGCAGGACCTGGCGAGGCGAAATGGATTTACACTTGTTGAGATTGCATCCAGAGACTTCAATCACGGCGGAACGAGGCAGTTTGGCGCCGAACTTGCCGAAGACGCAGAGATCCTGATCTTCCTGACCCAGGATGCCGCGCCCTTTGGCGCGGATGCATTCGCAAACCTCGTCTGTACCTTTGAGAATACGGAGATTGGCGCTGCATATGGAAGGCAGCTTCCGCGCGAGACAGCCGGGCCGATTGAAGCACATGCGCGGCGCTTCAGTTATCCGCCGGTCTCCCGCGTTCGCTCATGGGAAAGCCGCCGGACGCATGGATTCAAATCAATCTTCTTCTCGAATGCATTCGGAGCGTATCGGCGCAGCGCGCTCATGAGCGTTGGCGGATTTTCGCCGGATGTCATCTTTGGCGAAGATACCCTGGTCGTGGCGCGCCTGCATCGCGCCGGGTGGAAGACCGCCTACGTGGCGGATGCGATGGTGCGGCACTCACACGCCTATTCCATCCCTGAAGAATTCCGGAGGTACTTCGACATCGGAGTGCTGCACGCACGCGAGAGTTGGCTCATCGAACAGTTTGGCAGCGCCTCGGGCGAAGGTCGACGTTTCATTGCCTCCGAGTTGAATGACTTGTTGAAGCACGCGCCACATCATGTGCCGTCGGCACTTATGCGCACCCTTGCCAAGTATCTTGGGTATAAAATTGGTCGCCGCGAGAGCAGGATCGCGCCGCGTCTGAAGTATCACCTGGGGCTGAACCGGCAATACTGGATCCGTTGAACATCCTGTGTCATGCTTCGGTATAGGGCGCGGTAAAGAAGAACGTAGCTCCCTGGTCTACGTTTCCTTTGGCCCAAATTTTCCCGCCGTGGCGGGTAATGATCCGGTAGGCAGTTGCAAGTCCTACGCCGGTACCGGTGAATTCGCTCTGCGAGTGGAGACGCTGGAACGGCCGGAAGAGTCGATCGGCATAGCGGGGGTTAAAGCCCGCTCCGTTGTCGCGCACAAAGTACACGGTTCCAGATTCTTCTTCGATATA
This sequence comes from Occallatibacter sp., assembly GCF_035317045.1. GTDB lineage: Bacteria > Acidobacteriota > Terriglobia > Terriglobales > Acidobacteriaceae > Telmatobacter. Next base: position 41,807 of record NZ_DATHHT010000040.1, on the reverse strand, counting down.
TCCGAACTCGATCTCCGCTGATTCCAGTCTCGAAGTATATTTCCACGCATTCCCGAGCAGGTTGTCGAGAACCACCTGCATCAGGCCGTCATCTGCAAAGATGCGTGCCCCCTTGGCAATGACGAAGCGCACGTCGCGTCCCTTGCTGTCTGCCTGCAGACGCGAAGCAATCGCATCGGCGATATGGCTGAGATCGATAAGAGTGCGATGCAGTGGGTGGCTCGACGCGCGCGAAAGATTAAGCAGATCGTCAATGAGGCCAGACATCCGGCTAGCCCCTTCAAGCAATCGGTTTATCAGCATTCGTCCGTCCTGATTCAGTCCCTCAGAACTATGGTGCAGCAGAAATCCGATGTTGTTGATATGCTGCAGTGGGCCACGAAGATCATGGGCCACGGAGTACGAGAACGCCTCAAGCTCCTTGTTGGCTGCGGAAAGCTCAGCCGTGCGTTCTTCTACTCGTCGTTCAAGATCGCTTCGTGTTGCTTCAAGGGCACGATCGCGCGCCTGGATCTGTTCCAGCATTTCGTTGAACGACTGAACGAGGAACGACAGCTCATCGCTGCTCGGTGGGATTTTGGCGCGTACGGAGTAGTCCCGTTCGCGTGTGACGATTTGTGCAGTCTTTGCCAGCCCTGTGAGAGGGTCGGTCACCAGATGCCGAACTGCCGACGTCGCGAGAAGGGCGATGGCAAAGCATATGATCAGCATGCCGGCTGAGATCAGACCGAAGCGTCCCGCGCGTCGCGCCACGTCGCCGGTTTCGGCGACTAGATAGACTGTTCCCACTTGCCCTCCCTGAAACCAGATTCTGCTCCCCAGCAGAATGTAGCGCCCTTGTGTCCAATAGCGCTGAGTTTCACCCGGCGCAAGACGATTAGTCAGTTCGAACTGAATCGAAGTGGTGCGCAGATACCGCGCAAACTCGCTGCCATCCGGACGAAGAATCATAGCGGAGCGGACCTGCGGTGCATTGCGCAGTGCCGAGAGTGTGTTCTCAGCGGCTTGCTTGTCATCGAACAGGAGAGCCGTGATAGTGTTGGCGCCCATGATGTTCGCTTCAGTTGCCATCGAACTGATTAGCTCTTGCCGAAGACTGTACAGATCGTAGACAAGGAACGAGAGATAAGCCAGCAGCAGGGCGACTCCACTCACCAGAATCGTCATGCGCATGAACTTGTCTGAGATGGATTGGCTGCTCCAAATCCTCATCGCGGGTCACCCGTGGGCGGCTTGCCGATTACCGATGATGCAACCCGCAGCAGCTCCGAACTCAGGACGAGATGTGCGCGGTTCACGGCGTTGAGATTCACCGCAAAGCGCACATGATTTTGAATGAGAACGAATTGGATCATGCCGCCGCGGTCGAGAAAATCCGGAGCGTCGCTCACGGTAAGTACGTCGGAAGAAGACAGGATGGCCAGATCTTCGCGCAGATGGTCGTCTTCATCGGCGCTGATGAAGAGAATTGAGCAGCCTTTGGTCTGGGTTACATCGGGAATGCGGCGAACATGTACGGGTAGATTGTCGATGGCCTGGTTTGCGGCGAGATCGTCGATGGTCTGGCCCATCGCGTCATGCCCAAGCAGGCAGATGTCGAAAGATGCGCGCGGTCCCTGGCCATCGGCCTGGCGAACAAACTTCCCGAAGTTGAGAAGATAGGCTGCCTTGACGTCGTATTCGGTGGGCTTGGATGTCTGGGCGAAGGACGTCGGGATAGCAACGGCCGCGACGAGCAATGATGCGGCGATCCTGCGGGTGATGCCCGCGCAGTGGTGGTGTCCTCGTGGTGATGGCTCAGTTGGCGAGGTCTGATTCATCTTCTTGCCCGTGACCACGTCTCAATGGCTCCAAACGAGTTTTGCATAGACACCGCGCTTGATGAGAACCGTGGGCGGCGGATCGATTCCAAATTCGGCGTGATGCGGCTGAAAGAGATTCTGGCCGGTCACTGAAAAATTGAAACGCTTCGTTGGGTTCCATCCAATTCTCGCATCAGCGGTCGTGTAGGCCCTCACTGATTGTGCCGGCAGCGAATCGACATATCGGAAGGACTGATCGAACTCAACGTGGTCTGGAAGATTGATCTCTGATTGCAGAAACGCCTGGTAGCTTGGGCTGGAACCGCGCAGATTCTTCAAGGTCACCGTGTCGCTGAAGCCCGGCTCGTCGTTGAGATCGATATTCAGATAGGACAAGCCAGACCGGACATGCCAGAACGAAGTTGCTTGCCAATCCGGCGCAATCTCGGCGCCGTCAGTGGTGCCGTGAATTCCGTTTGTATATTGCAAGGTGAAGAGCAAACTCGCTGGCGGAAACGGGGGCGCAGGTCCGGCGGTTATGGTAGGCGAACCCTGCGCAATCAGATTGCGATAGGCGTTGTAGAATCCAGCGGCGCTGATATAGAAGCGCGGATGAATCAACGTGCGCAGACCGCCCTCATATGCGATGAGTCGCTCCGCCCGGAGATCGTGATTGCCTAGAACGCGCGCAAATATCAATGGGGATGAAACTGCGAAGAGATCGACCTGGATATCTTCATCCACGCGATCGGGAGTCCGCACGGCGCGCGAAACTGACGCCCACGCCGAAAACCGGTTTATCGGTGTGAAGAGGAGCCGGCCGTTGGGTTGATATTCGAAACCCGTGTAATTATTGTGTTCGAGCTTCGAGCCCAAAGTGAGCGAAAGCCTGCCGGGGACTAGACGAAGTTCCTCCAGAACAAATGCGCTGTAGATGCTATCCGTTTTGTGCTGCGGGTCGAAACTGTCTGTAGGAACAGTTTGCGTTACAGTGCTCGGACTCAGTCGAAGTCCAACGCCGTACGTGAATTGCTGGAATCGGGTTGCCGAGAGACGATGCAGGAAGTCGATGTCAAAGGTATCGCGGTCTTCGCCGAAGTTAGAGCCGATTCTGTGGTCGTGTGACCAGAACGTCTGTAGGTAAATGTCGGAATGGTTGCTGTACTGTCGTCGCCAACGGGCGCGCAGGTTGCCTCCGGAAACATTGGTGGACTGGTAAGAAATGAAGGAGACGGGTGGTACGTACGTAGATAGACGCTGCGCATCGCCAAACTTCCCCCAGTATGCATCCCCCTGGAAAGTAAACTCGGTTGAGTTCCTTGCCCAATCGACACGAAATCCAGCCTGGCCGAATCGCGACCAGTCGTAATCAGGCTGAGCATCCACGTGGAACTCTGGTGAGCGGATGAAGCCAAAGGCATCGGTGCGCCATGTCCAGTCCTTGTGTGCTGAGCCGTAGCGGGCGTCTTCGGTGTTTTGGTCCACATTCCCGCCGCCGGAGGAAAGCAGGGTTCCCTTCGTGTCCTGCGCCTGCTTGGTGATGATATTGATGATTCCGTTGACAGCGTCCGCTCCCCAGATCGTGCCCCCCGGTCCGCCAATGACCTCAATACGATCGATGTCTTCGAGGATGACGTTGTTAATCGTCCACAGCACTCCGCCAAACAAGGGCGTATAGACGCTGCGCCCGTCAATGAGAACAAGGACGTACTTCGAGAACTGATCGCCGAAGCTGCGGATGCCGACCGCCCAATTACGTGAGCCATTGACGCGGGCGACATTGACCCCGGGAATGAGGCGGAGGGCGTCGGGAATGTTGGTCACGCCCGCCCGGCGAATATCCTCGCCGGTCAGCACATAAATCGCAGCGGGCGTAGCCCACACTGGGGTGGGCTCCTTCGATTGAGTTGTCACTTCAACTTCGCCAAGTTGCTGCAAAGTAAGAGATTTAAGCTTGTCCGCGCGACGCTGGGTCTGCGGCGACGCAGCCTGGATAATGCCAGCATGCAACAGAAAACACAGCACTGTTAAGCGTGCAAAAAGCATGAGGCTTACATAGGTCTTCCGGTCAAGGGAGGAAGGAAGATTGTGATTTTAGAGGCCATACTGCAGAAATTGGTTGCCTTCAGAAGGGGACTCCGGCGGCGGGAACCTATAGATTATTCGAGTGTTGCTGGTTATCGTCAGCGCCGGACGGATGCTCCGACGGAGCGACAAAAAACTGCGAAACAATTTCAAGCAATTTGGCCGGTTCGCCCTTTCGCACAAAGCCATTGACGAGTGGAGCGATATCGGTGGGCAGCGACCAAAGATCGGAGAGGACAATGATAGGAACAGCGGGGTAGAGCGAGCGGATCTCGCTGGCAAATTCGGGTGAGGTTTTGGTGGAGTTGAGGCGGTAATCGAGCAGAACCAGTCCGATCCGCTCTCCCCTTGGAATCTCGGTTCCGACAAACCGAACCAACGTGGGCAGAGCCTCATAGCCAGCCTGTTTCATCAGCAAGCTATAGATCTCAAGGTGCATCGGGTCATCATCGAGAATCAACACTTTTGGACGACGACTCGCCTGCACTAGACCCTCCAGAAGGTCGAGATGAGCACTCAGGATAATCACGAACGGGACTCAGGTCAAAGGATTAGATCGAAATCGGGCCGTCCCCGACAGCCGCTTCAAGATGCTGCGACGCACAAATAGTCACCCCTTTTAGCGTGAACGGGACATTGGATGCGGCATTTGAAATCCCAGCTTCGATAAAATGGAAGCGATGAGTTTTCCGATCAAAACCTGTGTAGTGTGCGGGGAAGAGTTCGAGTTGCGGCCCGACAAACCGGGATTTGCGAATCGTTGTCCGGAGTGCAGCGCGCCGGAAGCCGAAGGGCAAGCGGACGATCAGCACCTGAGCGCCGAGGAGCGCAAGGCGCTGAGCGAAGTGAATGCCGAACGGCGCAAAGTGATCCGAGACCTGCTCTATCGCAAGGACCGGTAAGGAATCTCCCAGCGGCGGACTGCACGCTGCAGAGGCCGGCGCAATGCGATCGCGCGAAAAGGTAGCCAACAGTGCTCACCCGCGAGCACGTGCCGCTGATCACTGCGTACCTCGGGAAATAGGGTTAGAAACTCTGTGACGAACCTGGGGGTTCGTGTCTTTCATCCCGTGAAGGGCGAGGGTTTCAATGGAAGTCAAAGTCAAGCAGATCGATCGGTTCAGATTCAACATTGAGGCGCGTTCACACTCGGTGATCAGCGACCAGCCCGTGGACAACGGCGGCGACGATGCCGGGATGACTCCGCCGGAGCTGATGCTGGCTTCGCTCGGAGCGTGCGCGGAGTTCTATGCAGTACAGTATCTGCGGACGCGCAAGCTCGATGACCGCGGCGTGGAAGTGACTGTGGCGGCAGAGAAGCTGATGCAACCTTCGCGGCTGGGGAATTTTCGAATTCATGTAACGTGCCCGGCCGAATTGAGCGCGGAGCAGACTGAAGGATTACGGCGCTCGGTGCATCACTGCCTGATTCACAACACGCTGTTGTCCTCGCCGAGCATCGAGATTGAGCTGGCCGTCGGCGAGGGTTCTTCTCTAATTTCGTTTCAAAAATGAAAATGCCCGGCCATTGAAAGCGCCGGGCATACGTCGTCCAGATTGCGACTTGCTTCAGTAGTGATCACGGTCGTGATCGTGACCGCCCATCATGTGGTCGATACCACCTTGATATCCGCGGCGGAAGCCGTCGCGGTAAGCTTCGCGCTGTTCCGGCAGAAGGTGCGGGTGGCGATATTCATCGCGGTTTTCGACATCGGGCCGACGGTGATTATCAAAGTCCTTACGGGCTCCTTCGATTCCGTCCTGGAATCCCTGACGGCGTAGTTGATCGAATTCATTTGGCGGGGCATCCCACGGCCGGTCCGGTGCGCGCATGCGCCAATCCGTTGCGCCCGTCAGATGAGACATGCCGACATCGTATCCGCGACGGAATCCTTCACGATAGGCTGCCCACATGGGTGGAGGCGCACCGGGGTGGCGATACTCATCGCGATTGTCCACGTCGGGGCGCCGATGGTTTTCGAAGTCCTTGCGGGCCCCTTCGATTCCATCGTGGAAGCCGCGACGTTGAACATCATTCCAGGCGTCCGGCGGTCGTTGCCAGTCGTCGCGGTCCTGGCCAAAGCCCACAGGCTGAGGACCAGAAGTTGCCGCGTATATGCGCGGCGCAGAGAGCAGCACAAAAGCAGCACATCCAATCAGTGCTGTAATTTGAAGCTTATTGAGATTCATCTTGCCAATGCTCCTTTCGTAAATGACGGCACCGTCCCTGAGACTTCAGGCCGCAATCGTACTGCCGCGACCCTCGATCTGCCAACGGGAGTAATGCATGTTCTTGTGAACACCCGGTGCCGACGACAGTTGCTCATGAGCAACCGGAGTATGCCCACACAGAAATGCCCGGCGATTGTGCCGGGCATCCTGAATTCAAAGCGTAGCTGAGAGCTAGATGTGGGGTTGATCGTCGTGATCATGCCTCATATGCTCCATCGCGCGCCGGTATCCTTCGCGGAAGCCTTCGCGGAACTCCTTGCGGGCGTCTCCTTCGACAGGAGGGTGCTTGTACATTTCGTGGTCATCGGCATCGGCATGGCGGCGCTCGCTCATATCGTGCCGAGCGGCCTCAACGCCCTCGTGAAACCCGCGGCGCTGTGCATCGCGGTATTCCGACGGTGGCTCGTCCCAACGGTCATGATCTTGTGCAAAAGAGATATGGGGAACAGGTTGTGCTTCGAGAGAACGCGCCTTGAGCGCGCCTGCTGATACGACGCAGAGAGCAAGTAAGGATGGTGCGATCCAGTTTATTTTTCTCATAGAGTGGGAACCTCCTAGTTCATGGCGTACAGATGAGAACGGAGGGACGGGCGTTGCCCACTGAAGGTTGGCTGCCGTATCGAGTTCGTGTCGGCACGGCCGTGCGCAAAGGGGGTGCCAACGTTACGCCGGACCGCAAGCAGGCGCTGGCGATGGGGAGAAGTGAGCGCCGCCTGATAATGCAGTCGTCAGACTGCCTAGTACCCCCTCCCCCACCCATCTCTGGGAGAAAGCTATTGATTCTAAATGCTTTAGAGAAGAGACGTGGCTGTAGAATCCGCTATTGATAAGACTTGGCTGTAGGGTCTTCTCGGCAAAGGACTTACGTGCCTGTCTCACGGTTTCACAGTTTCGCGTTGAGAAGGGCGATGTGAATAACTAACTCACTGTGAAGATGAGGGTTAACCGATTTTCGCACGGTGTTTTCTGGCGGTTTTTGGCGCATTTTGGCGCGTAATCGCCATGTTCAAGGGATTCTTTCGCCTGTGAAACTGCGCGCGGCGCAATCGGAAGGGCGATCGAAGTTGGGAGCATGGATTCAGCATAGGCTGATCGGCGAAATAACCTGCAAAATCGAGAAGACTTTTTGGCGTTTGTTTTGAGCAGGTTAGGCGGGGGTAATGGGATTTGAGGCTTGACACGAGTTTTTCGCGGGTTTCGGCCGACCCTACGGGGCGGGAGGCGATTGCTACGGAGATTCCCAGGGTTTCACCCTGGGCTATTCACAAACGTCCCTCCGGGACTGGGGTTTTCGGACGCCCTAGTCGGCGTTGTTGATGTAGCACTCGTGGATGGCATCGAGGGGAGCGTTGGGCCAGCGGCTCTTAACCAGATCTTGCTCAGAGAGTTCATGCAGCTTGAAGTCGATTTGCCCGTCGGGCTGCACGAGGCCCTGCACATACCCGTAGATGTGCGACTTCGCAGTTTTCTCAGCATCCCGCGGCAACTGGTATCGGCGTGCGCCTGCCGATCCGATGATGATCCCGGACACCACACGGCTGGAGTGCTGTTTCCAGTAAGGCGTATTGAATATGTTGGGGGAGTAGTAGTGCGAATGGCTCGCAAACAGATAAACGTGCATCCCGGCGGCCTGCGCGTCGTAGAACCAGGTATAGGCAAGATCGCCGGTCCGTTCGCCCTGTGCCCAGTCGTCCATTGCGTGTTCGGAGCCCTTCGAGTGGGGCAGTGCCTCGTGCATTCCAGCAACTATCGTGCGGATCCCCGAACCCGGCGCGAGATCGCGATCGAGAACACCACGCAGCCACCGCATCTGCTCATCTGAAAATTCGGCCTTGCTGGCGTTATCGAGCGTAATGAAATCGACGCCATTGTGTGTCCAGTGATACCAGGGGCCAATTGGTGCGGCGCCGGGGCCATCGGTCTGGCGCTGGGCTGCGATTTCAGGCCGATCGAGGAAGGCTGAGAACTTTGCGATGTAGCCATCGCGGGTCATCGGGACTACCGTTTCGTGGTTGCCGCGGCCCAGGAAGACAGGAAAGGTTCCGAAGGACGCCATCTGACGGGTAAGGAAATCATCCCACGCGATGTGGTGATACTCGTCCATCGCAAGATCCTTGCCCGCGGGCAGCATGGCGAGCATGTCCTGATCCGGATTCGACATCCAGCGGAAATCACCGAGGTGCCAGTAGAAGGCATCGTTTTCTGCCTTCACACTGGCGGCAATGGCGGGCATGACGAAGTCGCCGCAGTTGCGGCTGTCGCCTGAAACGGCGAAAGTCCAGGTAGTGCCGGTTGTCTGGGCGACGGCGGACGTGGCGGCTAAGGCAAAAAACGTGAGCAGGGAACGAATAGGGAAGGCCGGGAACATGCCTTCAGGATAAATGGGCTCTCCGTCGAAGCCTTCATCAAGAGTTTGTGAACATATGGAACTGTTTGCAGGAGTCTCGTTCGCAGATGAGGAACGCGGGAAGCAGATTCTTCGCTCACCACCCCTAAACTGAACAACGTTTGGGGCCCCGTTCGCTCAGAATGACGCCACAATCATGGAGAAGAATTTCGGACTCGGGATACCAGGTTTCGGAACGATCGTTTGGTTGTGATTCAAGTCACCGAGCGTGGGACATGGTTTCCCCTAAGCTCGAATGAGCGCGTGGCTCGGCCATGCGCACTGCTATCAAGGAGCAATTTTCATGGCTTATGTCATAACCGATGCCTGCGTCCGGGATTTTGTCTGCGTAACCGAATGCGCCACTTCCGCCATTGCGCCGCAACCGGCCGATGAGGCTGCAGGAACCGTATCGCAGGTATATATCAACCCCGACGACTGCATTGACTGTGGCAGTTGCGCGAGTCTTTGCGCGCAGAACGCGATCTATCCGGAAGCTGATTTGCCTGCGGACAAGGCTCACTTCGCGGAAAAGAACCGCGCTTACTTTCAATAGAGTCTCGTTGGTGTGAGTCTGAATTCCATAACGTAGACCAACGGCGTGAAGAAGCAGATTCTTCGCTCACCACCCCCAAACTAAACTGCGTTTGGGGCCCCGTTCACTCAGAATGACACCTGACTAAAGGGAAGGATTTCGGACTCAGGACACGACGGTCTGCGCACGGTACCCCGCGACGGCAGGGAGAGATCCCGCTAAGGTTCTGTCTTGGAAGGTGGCGGAGTCGGTGTTTGTGCGTTCTGTTGATCCGCCGGCTGTGTCGCGGCAGGGGTCTTGATCGCCGCTGGAGCCGACGTGCCGGGGGTCATCGGCATTGCGGAAAGTGCCAGCGTCTGAACCGTTTCTGGATCGTCGCGCAACTTCAGGTACAGCACTCCGCCCACCGGGTGCGGCACGGAAAGCTGGGTGCCGGTGAAGTCTGCCGGCACATTTATTGCGTTGTCGAAGTCGGATGACGATGCAACCGACTCGGCCAGAAAAAGATTGGTGCCCGTCAAGGTGCAGGGGCGCGAGACATTGTGCGGGCAGTGCAGCTCTTTGAAACCGGGAAGACGCACAAGCGTTCCGAGCGACATCCAGTCTCCAGCCACGCCGTCGGCGGAAACGGCTCGCGCCTGCAGCGGCCCGAATGCCGATGAACCGAACTTGGCCAGCGGTTCGACGACGCCAAGCGCGGTATTCGCATCTTCCAGCATCAGCGATCCGTCGCTGACGGAGAGAGTGGTGTGGAAGCTATTGTCGACGGCTGCGACCTCCACTTTTTCGTTGCGCGGGAAATTTGCCGGCGTTTTCGATTTCAAGAAGAACACCAGTCTGCCGTCGACGGGAAGATCGTTGGGGCTTCCCAGGTGAACCGGCGAGGGATCAGCTGATGCTTCATCCTGCGTACCCTTGCTTAACAGGGTCACTTCCGGCCTTGGTGGGTCGACGCTGACCGGAACTTTCAATTCGCGTCCGTCGCGCAGTTCAACTTTGGCGGTGTAGTGCTTTCCCGGCTCAAAATTATCCGTGGCCCTATCTGCCTTCATCCGCAACTGATCCTGGTCCTGCACACGCTTCAAGTTCACGGGGATCCAGTCAATGCCATTGAGCGAGACCTTGGCAACTTCATCGAGCCGGTTTCCGGTGAGCGCTGCATCGCTGTCACCTGCGCTGAGGGTCATCCTCTCGAGTGACGCGGCTTCGGAGTAGGCCATCAGGGTGAGTTTGTCGGGCGCACCCAGACCGTACTGGTCGATATTGATTGTTACCGGACCGGGCGCGGCGTCCTTCAGGGGCACTCCCATTTCGAGTGAGCCTGGCTTGGAAGACTTCCATTGGAGCTTTACCGGGCTCGCGCCGGTTGACTGTGCCTCGACCTTCTCGATGCACAGGGTATTTTCCCCGTTGATGTGGAGTGTATCTTCGCGGCCGACCACCAGGGCCGACTGGTCGCTCGGCGAAACGGTCCACTTGCCAGCTTCCGCACTTACGAGGTGAAATCTGGGCCCGACCCAATCATCGAAGCCCCATTTGCCCTGAACCACCCCGGTGAAGTCGCCGGGGGGCAACATGGGGATGGCATGCAACGGCACAAGGCCGCCTTCAGCGGCATCCGCCTTGAGAGGCACGTCCATCGGGCCCTTCTTCGATTCAATGTGCAACTTGAGATCATGTGCCTCAGGAGTGGCATACACCATCGGTGCGCCGTCAGCCGGAAGCACGAGGCCTGTCTTCTGAGCACAGAACTGCTCCTCAGGATTCAAGGGGTGCAGCGGCGGCATCTTAGCGGACGCCACGGGAGGCAGCGCGACGACCACCACCGATTTCGGGTCTCTGAATGAGGGTGGCACGCTCAAACGGAGGTTCAGTGTATCTTCGGTGGGCAACGCGAGCGCGGGAATGTACTGGAAGTGCGCGGTGTGGAGGGAGGCAAGAATCCGGGCGGTGTCCACAATTGCACCGATGTAGGCGCTGTAGATACCGGCCCCGCCGAGCGAGGAATAACTGAGCTGGTTCATGAGGTCGCCGCTGCTGCCGCTGGTGAGCTGTGACACGCGACTGGAGACGTTTGCGTCGTCGAGAACCATGCCTTCGGTGTGCTGTGTAAGGCAAGGGGCCTGCTGATCGGTGGGCTTATCGAAACACTGCTGGTCAAGCCGGATGCCGAGAACGGAAGCCGCTTTTTGTGCCCGATCCTTGAGCGAATTCGGGTCGGTCTGCGAGGTGACCTTGACCTCGGCCAAATAGGCGTCGAGGCGCATCCTGTCGAGGCCCGCAGCCTGCAGGTCCTGGGTGGCCCGGACGAAGATACCAGGACGGCCCCGAACGGCATTGCGCAGGGTGCTGAAGTCGCCGCCTGTCGCGGGCGCAAGGAATACGATTGCCTGCTGCGCTTCGTTGGGAACCGTGACAAAAATGCCTTCCTGGCGGGCTTTTTTTGCCCATGTGTCGACGCGGATAAACCATTCAGAGGGTGGAGGATTGGTAGCGCCGCGCAGAAAGGCGACAATGAGCACGTATCGCTCAGACTGGCTTTCGGGGAAATCGGGATGAATCCACAGGCGGTCACCGGGAAGAAGGTTGGGAACCTGTCCAATCGGCAGAGTGACCTCTCCGCGTTTCACGTGCACATCGACTTTCGGTCCGACCAGGTCGAATGATGGTGCTGCTGCCTGACCGTGTACCGGTGTACTTTCCCAAACCAGCGAAACAAACAACAGTAAAAGAAAACAACGCCGCATCTTTCTATTGTACGAAGATGAGGGTGCGAAGCATATGACAACCGCACGGAGTGCGCGGAGACTTTTGATGGAAATTGGGGCAGCCAGGACGACCCGGCATGTGGGGTATCTCTTGCATAAGCGTGGGGTTCGGCTGCACAATCGTTTACACTGGTGCGTGGTTAGGCTGGAAGTGCATTTTAGTTAAAGTTTTTACTCGGCCCAGTGGGGTATCAAGACAGAAGCAGAGGTGGAGACCAGGCTGCTTCGGCACGACTAAATCCGCCCTGATTACCTTACAACGTGTCGGAAAAGCCGATGGTTCAGTTACATCCAGATCGGAGACCTGTCACTCGCCGAAAAAACGATGCTGCTTGCGGGTTTCGATTCCCGGGGCGCGTGGCGCGATGAGGGCAGGCTAAAGAAGCTTTATATGGAGAATGTCATGAAGTCGAACCGGGCTGCGCAAAGCAGCGTAGACATAAGCAATTTGAGTGTTCCGGACGCTGAAGAGATTATTGAAGAGGCCTTGAGTGAACTGGCTTTTTCCCAGGATCCCGGGCTGGCGCGCGCGCTACGGTTTCTGGCGCCTCCGGGCTACCAGGCGATTGTCGAATTGTGCAGCGAGAACGGGCGCAGCAAGCGCCGGAATGCACCGGCAGACAGCTGGTCGCCGGAAGAAGATGAGGTTCGCATCTACTTCGAACGGCTGGATGATGGCTCGGCGCCGGTGAGGCAGAGCCGCGGATCGCGGGCCCCGATCGAGACGAGTTTCGAAGAGGAGCCCGACGATGAAGTGGCGGTACCGGCGGATCTGGATGCGCGCGTAAAGGAACTTTGCGCGGCCCTCGCGGAAGCAGAGCGGGGCGGGCATGCATTCATTGCGTTGAAGTGGTTCCGGGATTCATTTTTGCCGCGCAAGGCATTTCGCTGGAACCAGCATCCGGAGTCGAGACAAGCGGTGCTGGCGGAGGCGATACAGCGCGGTGTGGTGCTTACCAGTAAAATCGCGAATCCAAAGACTCCAGCCTACCCGACGACGACGATTCGATTGAATCGGGCGGAGGCCGGCGTGCCTGAAGAGGCACAGCGCTTTCATCCGGTGGTGATCCAGGGCGAGTCGATCACCGAAGTCATCCAGGACGAACGAGGAAAGTTGTGAACTGCTACTTCCTCGAATCGACGGCATTTGCGAAGCTGTTTGTGCAGGAACCGGGCACGGATGCTTTGATTCGGCTCATGGAGTCGGTTGAAGATAACCGCAAGCTGATTGCAGCCAGCGCGCCGTTAGAGGTCTATGCGGCGATTCGGCGCCGGGAGCGGGCCGGGGACATTAGTCAAGCGGACGCCGCGGCGGCATTCGAAATTCTCCGCATTGAGTCAGCTCGGATGGTGCAGGAGCCGCTGAATCCCGCGGTGCTGGAATCTGCACGGCAACTGCTGGACCGCACGAAACTACGCTGGACGGATGCGCTGCAGCTGGGAGCGGCGCTGGTGGCGCGCGAAATGTTCAGGGGCACCGAGATCATCTTTGTTTCGGCTTCACCGGTATTGATGGAAACCGCACGAGCGGAAGGTTTCCAGGTTCTTGATCCCGAGAAAGACGGCATTGAGGCGGTTGAACGAACGGCTTGAATTCGACCTGCGGATTACTTGAGAATATCGACCGGTTCGAGCTTCATGGCACGCCGGGCGGGAAGATAGCTGGCGAGCGCTGCTACCAGCAGAAATATTGACGGCGCCAGAATGAAGGTTGCCAGATCGTGCGAGCCGGTCTTGTAGAGAACATGCTCAAGAAACCGGGTGAGCGCAAGTGCGACGCATAGTCCTGCGATGACTCCACCTATTGCGAGAAGCATTGCCTGGCGCATGACGATGCGCAGGATGTCGGAGCGATGGGCGCCAAGCGCGAGGCGGATGCCGAACTCCTGGCGGCGCTGACCAACCGAATAAGACAAAACACCGTAGACTCCGACGATGGCCAGCAGAAGCGCCGTTGCTGAGAAGCCGCCGACGAGCAACATGGTGAAACGGGGCTGCGCGCGCGAAGTGCCGATGAGGTCCTGGGCGGTCTGGATTTCATCGACGGGCTGATTGCTGTCGACAGCGGCGATCTGGGCGCGGATCGTGGAGATGGCTGTCTCCGGGGGGATCTCGGTTCGCACCAGAAGGTTCATATCGCTCCACGGGAGTTGCGGGAACGGCAGATAGAGTTGGGGCTGCGACTCTTTCTCGAGGCCCTGGTTTTTGATGTCGGCAGCGACGGCGACTACCAGGGCTGGCAGCGGCTTGCGGCCGATGATGACTTTCTTTCCGATTGCGGACTGACCGGGCCAGAACTGGCGAGCGAAGGTTTCGTTGACGATGACTACTGAGGGCGCTGTGGCGTTGTCGTCGGTGGTGAAGGTGCGTCCGTTGCGCAGGGGAACGCGCATGGTCTCAAACCAGCGCGGACTGATGGCTTCAATATCGATGAATGGCCGCTGGGCGAGGGGCACATCGGGATGGCCCTCCGGAAGCACGGGCGAGATGCGCTTGAAGGTCAGCGGCAGGGTTGCGCTGATGGCGGCGGAGCGAATTCCGGGCTGGGTTGATACGCGCTGGAGCACGTCGTCGAAGAAGGCCACCTGCTGATCGGGCTTTGCGTATTTGGTTGTTGAGAGCGAGAGATTCATGGTGAGCAGATTCTGCGCGTCGAATCCCGGATCAACGTGGATGAGCTGGTCGAAGCTTCGCAGAAGCAGTCCGGCGGCGATGAGCAGCACCAGGGAGAGCGCGACCTGGCTGACGACCAGGAGCGATCGGGTCATGGAGCCGGAGCGGCCGGGGGATGCGGATCGGCCTTCGGCACGCAAGGTGGTATTCAGATCGATGCGGGCAAGCTGCGCAGCGGGGAAGATGCCGAATGCAACACCGGCGAGCAGCGAGATCGCGAGCGTGAAAAGCAAGACGCGCAGGTCGAGGGAGACGGAAAAACCCTGGGGGACATGAGACGCTCCCCAGGTGGCGAGTGCGCGAGTGGCGGCCCATCCGATTCCGACACCAAGTGCGCCGGCGGTGAGCGCGAGAAGCATGCTCTCGGTGAGCAGTTGCCGAACGATAGCACTGCGGCTTGCTCCGATGGCGGCACGCGTGGCGATTTCCTGCTTGCGCGCGAAGGCGCGGGAGAGCAGAAGGCTGGCAACGTTTGCGCATGCAATGAGCAGGACTACAAACACCGCGCCGGAGAGGATGAGGATCTTGGGCCGAACGTCGCCGACAACCTGGTCGCGCAGGCTTGCGGCCGACATTGTTGTCCCGGGGGCCGCGTCGGGTGCGGTCGGATTCTGCTCGCGGTAGCGCTGGTTGAGGACGGCCAGTTCATTGTTGGCATCCGCCAACGCAGTGCCGGCACGGAGGCGCGCAATCATGCTAAGGTATCCGACGCCGAGACGCAGGCGCTGCGGCGTCATGAGGGAGAGCTCAAAGTACCGCGGGGTGAAGATGTCCGCTTTGGGCATGAAGGGAAAATGCGCATCAGCGGGGAGCACGCCGACGACGGTGCTGGAAACCGAGTCGAGGGTGACGACGGAGCCGACGATCCTGGGGTCGGCATGATAGCGCGCACGCCAGATGGCGTCGCTGAGGATCACGACGGGACTACCGGCGGGAGTGCCCTCCTGCTGCGTGAAACCGCGGCCCAGTTGGGGATGTATGTCGAGCATCTCGAGGAATCCCGCAGAGACACGCGCGACGGGAACCTGAAGTGGCTCGCCATTTCCGGTGAGATTCAGGTTGTCGCTGGTCCACACAGCAACGGATTGCAACGAGCGATTGAAATCGCGCACCAGTTCAAAGCGCAGTAGGGTGCATTGATTTTCTTTCGTGGCATCTTTGGACGTGATGCTGACAATCTGATCGGGATCGTGATAGGGAAACGGGCGGAGGAGGAGCGCATTCGTAACCGTAAAGATCGCCGTATTCGCACCGATGCCGAGGGCGAGAGTGAGAACAACCGCGAGGGTGAAGAGGGGTGTCCTGGCAAGGGTGCGCAGGCCGAAGCGCAGGTCGCGAAGGAGAAGCCGCATGTCGTTGGATTATAGGGGGTGAGATGAATGAGCCGCTCGGGTGCTATTCGAGTTCGTTATGAAACCCGTAGCGGCATTTACCCTGCTCATCGGTTTGCACTAGCCTGCAGATGACGACAAGAGCGTTTATCAGGAGTAATCCAGTGGACTTCACAGGTCAGTCGAAACATCGGTACGCGCCCTGGCTGAACCGGAACGAAAATCTCTGCATAGTCATTCTGGTTTGCCTGTCATTGGCGCTACGGTAGATCGTCCGCTTTGAGCCGGATGCCGTCAAGGGATTCTTCACTCCTTTGGGGTACCCGGGCCCTCCACCGCCTCCTTGCAACCCCGACGAAAGTCGTCGGCGGGAGAAGGTTCTGTGGTGGGTGTCCCTGGCCGTTGCATCGCAGACAGGCGGGCGGCGCGCATCTCGACGTATTCGGGGTCGGAGCACAGGGATTTTGAGAGCCCAGCGTAGGTAATCTCGTTCTTCGGGCCGAGATAGAGCACCGCGTCGAACTGTTCCTGCATTACTCCGCCGATCGCCTCGCCCAGATCGACCATGATTGGCCCGTTCGGGCCAGGGCGCATCGTCATGCCCGAATCCTTCGGGTAGTAGAAGGTGAAGTGCGCCGTCCCGAGCGGCGTGTTTTTGATCAGCGTGAGGCTCGGCTTCTTCCAGGTCGTGATGTCGGGTTGCAGGGTGGAAAGATCCGCTCCGAGCGCTGTGAAAGTCCAAACTGAGAAGACCTTTACACCTGCCGTTTCAAGCAGGCCGACAATTGTTCCGGCAGGTTGGTTAGGCATCGGCGGCGGGATCCTGCGCAGAAAATGCATCTGGCCATACACGATCAGTGCCTTGCGCTTCTTCGCGATCACTTCGCGCTCGATCAGCTCGGCAGGAAAAGTGTCGCTGCGCCCCTTCCGGGCCCCCGGGTTGGCGGGATCGGACGGATAAGGCGTGTCGCCCAGCAGCACCCGGAGTTGTTTCTCCTTCGGCAGTTTCTGGTTGATCTCTCGGATCGTATGAAACATGTCGGCGTAGATATCGCGGTCCCAGACATCGTTGGGTTGCGTCGTCTCCAGCCACGCCATGCGAAGTTCTTTCTCGGGAACGGTCTCGCCCGCGATGTAGCGATCCATCATCGCTTGATAGCGCCCGTTGCCGCTCTCGACGACAATGTCGTTAACGACAGCCTGAAAGCGAGGATCGCGATAGAGTTTCGTGCGGAATGCTGCGCCCTGTTCGTTGCCATGATCGCCTTCGCCGAGCGCAACGACATCGTGGGTTTTGAACGCATTGATGATGCCGTCTACTGGATCTAGTGGCTTCGCGGCAGCGGCCTGCGCGATGCCGGCCGCAACCAGTTGATCAACGTTGGCGGGGCGCAGAGCTAGCCCTGTCTGGGCGCGAACAACGACGGAGCAGAGTAGACCCAACATTACAAAGCCCGAGAATTGCGATTGCTTCTTCATAAGTGACTCCCTTTATAGCGCGAAACCTGACAAAACATCTGCTGTATCGCTATATTTTGGGTATTTATAATGCAAAAGCCCTCCAGACAGGGTTAACGGAGGTAATCTATGACATTCGATGAGATCGACCTCGCTATTCTGCGAGCTCTCTCTCGCCGGGGACGCATAAGCTTTCGCGAACTGGCTTCAGAGGTCAATCTAAGCGCAAACGCCACTACAGAGAGGGTGCGGAGACTCATTGGCAAAAAAGTGATCAGGGGATTCTATGCCGATTTAGATCTAGGGCAACTTGGTCTCATGGTGCAGGCATACATCGATGTAAAGCTGATCGCAGGAGCACACGCGAAGAAATTCGAAACGGCCGTCTCCACGGTCGAAAGCGTGGTCAGGATAGAAATACTTACGGGAACCTTCGATCTCAGGATCAAAGTAGCCTGCAGGGATCAGGAGGACCTCATCCGCACGATCGAGGAGATTCGAAGCAAGGGCGGCGTTCATGAGACGAACAGTGTTCTGATCTGCCGGAGCGTAGATGCATCTGGGGCGCGCTTTTGAACGTTTCTGGCTCAGCGCGGAAACTGCAAGCCACCGTAGCCAGGAATCGATACCGATAAGTCTTAGTGCTGTATCTGGAGCGCCCGCCACGCGATGGTGCGCAGTTGGAGAGTCTTCAGGGGGCGCTTCGGATACAGCGACTTGAAGGAAGCCGCCCACATGGAAGCCTATGTACTTTGAATCGGTCTGAACGGATGCAGCGGGATCAGGCACAAACAGAGTTGCGCAGTATCCGATGACTTAAGGGGAGGTTGGGGCAGCCTATTGACTTGCCGAGACCTGATGTAGAGGGTGGCGAGGCTGGTATCGAAGGGGTTTTGACCGGAAGAGACAAGGGATCGGCGAGCGCGCCGAAGCACTGGGCAAGGCCGGGGATGTAGATAGAGCTTCATGCTGCACACCGGTCTGGTTGAGGTGGTGAGCGAAGCAGGAGTTGCGCAGCGGAGAGCCGTTCGACAACGCGCATGGTTGCGCCGCAAACAGGACAGTTCCAGAGTGAGTGGTTCTGATCAGCGGGCGGTAATGCTGGCGAAGCAGTGATCCTCTCTGTGCCGCTGAGCAGTTGGAAGCATAGCGGCAGGAGAGAAGCGCGGTTGCGGTTGGCGAGGAATCCGAAGTTGCGGATGCGCACGAAGCCGGGCGGCAACAGGTGGAGCAGGAAGCGGCGCAGGAACTCGTCGACAGTGAGAGCCATGAGCCTCTTCTTGTTGCCGTGCGCGGAATCGCGCCAGCGGAAGGTGACGATGCCATCGGAGAGATCGACCAGCCTTGAGTTGGAGATGGCAACGCGATGGGTGTAGGCGCCGAGATAGCGCAGCACATGTTCCGGTCCGCCAAAGGGCCGCTTGGAGTAGACGACCCAGTCGTGGCGGAACAGTACCCTCAGCCATCGAGCGAAGGCGCTCGGATGAGCTAGCGGCAAAAGCTCGCCGTGAAACTGAAGCTCGCCACGATGAAAGGCGTTGCGGAGCCCGGCGACGAACTTGCCGCGAAAGACGCGGCTGAGTACGCCGATGGGAAGAAAGAAGGAACGCCGAGCGGAGATCCAGCGGGAATGATCCGGAGCGAGACCGCCGGCGGAAAGTACGCAGTGGATATGCGGATGAAACTGTAGTCGCTGGTTCCAACTGTGAAGCACACTGAAGAAACCGATCTCGGCACCGAGATGGCGTGGATCACGAGCGACTTCAAGCAGGGTCTCAGCGCTGGCATGGAACAGCAGGTTGTAGATGAGCCGCTTGTTCTGTAATGCGAGCGGAGCCAGTTCGCGCGGGAGAGTAAAGACCGCGTGGACGTAGTGAGTGGGCAGAAGCTCCCGTTCGCGCGCCTGGAGCCAGCGTCGGCGCGCGTTGCCCTGGCAGCGAGGGCAATGTCTGTTTCTGCACGAGTTGTAGGAGATGGTGGTCGTATGTCCGCAGCCGGTGCAGCGGTCGCGATGCCCACCCAGCGCGGCGGTGCGGCAGCGCACGATGGCCAGCAGCACCTTCTGGTGTTGCCAGTTGATCCACCTGCGGCTGTGTTCCACAAATGTCTGTCCAGCACAGCGAACAATGTCGGCCATCTCCAGGAGAGGCCGGTTGTTCAACTGTGTTGCTGTCCTCCGTGGGAAGAGAGAGTGAGCGCATCGAGCGGGCTGGCGGTCGCGCTGAGATGCCGCTGGGACAGATGCAGGTAGACTGTGGTGACCTCGAGATCGCGATGACCGAGCAGAATCTGAATAGTGCGCAGGTCGGCACCGGCTTCAAGAAGGTGTGTGGCGAAGCAGTGGCGCAACGTGTGGGGATGGATGCGCCTGTTGTCGAGGCCAGCGCGTTCGGCTGCGATCTGACATGCAGACCATAGAACCTTGGTGGTCACTGGATGACTCGATGTGTGCCAGCGGTTGCCCGGAAACAGCCACTCCTTGGGCTTGCGCCGGAGGCCGCGCCAGTAGGCGCGCAGTTCTTCGAGCAGCTTCGGGCTGAGCATGACATCGCGGTCCTTGCCGCCCTTGCCCTCGCGGATATGAACCACCATCCGCTTGCTGTCGATGTCGCTCACCTTGAGACGGGCTGCTTCTGCGCGGCGTGCGCCGGTGGCATACATAGTCATCAGCAGGATGCGATGAAAGGGTGTGTCCGCGGCGTCGATCAGCCGCGTAACCTCTTCCTGACTGAGCACCCCGGGAAGGTGACGCAGCTTCTTCGGATAAGGGGTCTCCGCGATGCTCCAGTTGCGCTTCAACACGTGGATGTAGAAGAACCGCAGAGACGCCAGCCGCAGGATGACGGTGTTCGGACTGAACTTCAACTTGGTGAACAGCATCGCCTGGTACTTGCGAATGTCCTCAGGGCCAAGCTGATCGGGCGGACGGCGAAAGTACCGGCTGAAGTGCTCAACACCGTGCAGGTATGTGCGGATGGTGGTAGCGGCGAAGTTGCGGCGATGCAACTCCTCAAGCATGAGCTGACGTAGTTGGTTCACAGAAGTCCCTCCTCTGCGAACCAACCTACCGGGACCGCCGCAAATGTCGGCTCAGGAGCACGCGAAGCGTCCGCCGCCGCAGCGGCTTCGTTCAAGTCGGCTTCCCATCAGTAATCGCTGAGGAGGGCACAGCGCAAAGTTTCGTGACAGCCTCATTCGCGCCGGAAGCGATTGGCCTTTTCGAATTCATCGCGCAATTCGGGCGTGCGCAGATTTTCGCGGATATGGGCGAGGCGCTGTTCGAGAGCCTCAAGCGCGGCTGCAATAGCATCGGTGTTGGTATGGGCGATGTCGCGCCACATGGAAAACGGGCTGGCGCCGAGACGCGTCATCTCGCGAAGAGCGCGACCGCCAACATCTTTCAATTCCGGAGCATCGCCAACCCGTTCCGCTAGCACCGAACTGAGCGCGGTGGCGACAAATTGCGGTAGATGGCTGACCCAGGCGACGAGTTCGTCGTGGCGGGCGGCGTCAAGGTCGATGACTTTGGAGCCCATGGCGACCACCCATTCGCGCCAGCTCAGAACGAGTTCGCCACCGCGTTGTGTGCGCACTGCGCCAGGCGCGTCGGTGAAGAGCCACGCTGCGCCGCGGAAGAGGTTCGCGTCGCCGAGCTCTGCGCCGCCCCGCTCCTTACCCGCCATGGGATGACCGGGGAGAAAGGCAGCGCAGCCCACCTGGTTGAAGTACTGTGTTCCAGCTTTGGTGATCTGAAGCTTGGTGCTGCCCACGTCGGTGACGAGATGATCTCCGCCAATATGCATGGTAACTTGCGCCATCAGATCAAGCGTGGCATAGACAGGCACGGAGAGAATCGTCACGTCGGCTTCACGTGCCGCAGAGATCGGATCGGACGCAATGGAATCGATTGCGCCGGACTTGAAGGCGATTTGTGCGCCTTCAGCGCTGCGATTCCAGCCGATGATCGATCCTTTGAATCCGGCGGCACGCAGCGCGAGGCCTACCGATGTACCCAGCAGGCCCGTACCGACAATGGCGACGCGTTCGATCATGGATTCCTTCGGAGCGGAGCTAGTCAAAACCAGCGGAGCTAGCGGAGTTAGCATGACGATGCTAGCACCGCTAGCTCCGCGAACCCCGCTACATCGTTCTCCCGACCGCCCTGGCAATCACGCGCAGATCCGCCATGAGTTTCTCAAACTGATCGGGGTACAGCGTCTGCGCGGCATCGGAGGTGGCTTTGTCTGCATTGGGATGAACTTCTACGAGAATGCCGTCGGCTCCAGCGGCGACAGCGGCGCGCGCCATGGGTGCAACCATTTCGCGATGGCCGGTGCCGTGCGACGGGTCGCCGACGATGGGCAGATGGGAAAACTTCTTGACGACGGGAATGGCGGAGATGTCCATCGTATTGCGCGTGGCGGTTTCGTAGGTACGGATGCCGCGCTCGCACAGGATGACGTCGTAGTTGCCGCCCGACATGATGTATTCGCTCGAGAGCAGCAGTTCTTCGATGGTGGCGGCGATTCCGCGCTTGAGCAGAACCGGCTTGCGAGCGATGCCCAGTTCGCGGAGCAAATTAAAGTTCTGCATGTTCCGCGCGCCCACCTGGAAGCAATCGACAAGGCCAAGCATGGGCTCGATCTGCGCTATCTCCATCACTTCACTGACGACGAGCAGACCGTTGGCGCGGGCGGCATCGTACATGAGCTTTAGACCTGGAATACCCATGCCCTGAAAAGAATAGGGCGAGCTGCGTGGCTTGTAAGCGCCACCGCGCAGGAATGCTGCTCCCGCGGCCTTTACGCGCTTTGCGGTCTCGAAAATCTGCGCTTCATTTTCGATGGAGCACGGGCCGGCCATCACGACAACCTGTTCGCCTCCGAGCTTTACACCGTTGGCAAATTCAATGACGGTGCCTTCGGGGCGGAAGCCTCTGCCGGCTAGTTTGTACGGCGAACTGATGCGGTGAACGTGAAGCACACCGGGTAAGTTTTCAAACTTTGTGAGGTCGATCGTTGCTGTGGGGCCCACGCCGGCAAGGATGGTTTGGGTTGCGCCTGTGGTGCGATGAACGCCGACTCCTGCTTCGACCATGACTTCAATGACGAAATCAATCTGTTCTTCGGTGGCCTTCTCCTGCATTGCGACTATCATTTTTCTTTCCCTGTCTCGGACGCGGCTCCGGGGTTTCCAGCAACGGGTCCTTGCTGCTGGGATTGCGGGGCGCCTGTGTCCTGGCCCTTGAGGGCATTTCTTTCTGAAGCCAACTCGTTCCTCTGCAATGCCCGCATCACGTCGATGATGCGCTCGTAGATATGCGTCAACTCGATGTCGGGTAACGGCCCCTTGTTGGCGGCGCGCACGTTGGCGTAGATGACCTTTTCGCGAGCCGGCTCATAGACCGGCAGGGAGGTCGCGACTTTCAGATGACCGATCATCAATGCGGCACGGGCCCGCTCGCTCAGTAATTCCACAAGCTGGCGGTCCAGAATATCGATTTGATTTCGCAATTCTTCCAGCGTCATTCCATCCTCGTGATGCGCCCGGGGTGTGGACCTCTTGCGAGGCCGGCCCACCACGGTGCGTGGGAACAAGAGTTGAACCGAAACAGCGGCTTGCGCTATGGCGGGCCGCCCAGAACCGCGTAACTACCGGGCCAGCGTTGCCTGGGGCAGACGCAGACCCTTGATAAATCGCGCCACGGCTTCGGGCGCCGCTCCTGGATCAGACCGCTCGATCAACTCCACAATCGCGCTGCCAATCACCGCGGCATCGGCGAACTCCGCCACCTGCGCAACATGCTCGGGAGTGGAGATACCGAATCCGACGGCCACCGGCAGCCCGGTCCAATGGCGAATCCGGGCGACCAGAGCCGCGGCGTCAGCGGTCATGCTTTGCTGCTTGCCGGTAATGCCGACGCGCGAAATGGCGTAGACGAATCCCCTGGCGTGCGTGGCGATCGCCTCGAGACGTTCGTCGGGGCTGGTGGGCGCGGCGAGGAAGATCGGTGCGAGTCCGACACGATTCATCTGAGACAAATATTCGCCGGCTTCTTCGACAATCATGTCGATGATGAGAACGCCGTCTGCGCCTGCCGCCGCAGCATGGTCGGCGAATCGAGAAAAGCCATAACGCAAAACGGGATTGAGGTACGTGAAAATCACGAGGCCGGCATTGGGCCGTGCGACACGAATCTCGCGGGCAATCTTTAGCACGTCGGCCATGCTGGTTCCGCGTGCGACGGCTCGTTCGCTGGCGCGCTGGATCACAGGACCGTCGGCCAGGGGGTCGCTGAAGGGGACGCCGAGTTCAATCACATCAGCACCGGCATCAAGTGCAGCAAGCGCGATGTCTCGCGTGATTTCGACGCTGGGATCGCCGGCCGTCAAATAGACGACCAAGCCTGGTTTGTGAGTGAAGGTAAGCGCCATTGAAGTTGGTTACGCTCCCTGGATTTCCAGTTCGCGCGCCAGGATGCCCATATCCTTATCGCCGCGTCCGGAGAGGTTCACTATCAGTATGTCATGCGGCGAGAACGAAGGAGCGATGCGCAGGCACTCGGCAACCGCGTGCGCGCTTTCAAGTGCAGGCAGGATGCCTTCGGTTCGCGCCAGCTTCACGACGGCGTCGAGCGTGGCCGCGTCATCCTGCGAAACGTATTCGGCTCGACCAGAGTCGTGGAGCGCGGCATGTTCGGGACCGATGGAGGCATAGTCCAACCCGGCAGAAACGGAGTGCGTTTCGGCGATCTGCCCGTTTTCATCCTGCAGCACGTAGGAGAATGTGCCTTGCAAAACTCCGGGAACACCGCCGCTGAATCGTGCTGCGTGCTGGCCAAGTTCTGTGCCTCTGCCGCCGGCTTCGACGCCGATCAGCCGCACGTTGCGATCGGGAATGAATTCGTAGAACGCGCCGATGGCATTGGATCCGCCGCCGACACATGCGATTACCGCAGTGGGCAGGCGGCCTTCCTTCTCGAGGATCTGCTGTTTCATCTCGCGGCTGATGCAGCGGTGAAAATCGCGAACCATCGTCGGGTAGGGATGCGCACCCAAAGCGCTGCCCAACAAATAGTGAGTAGTGCGCACGTTGGTGACCCAGTCGCGCATGGCTTCGCTGATGGCGTCTTTGAGTGTTTTGGATCCGGAGGAAACGCCGCGGACTTCTGCTCCGAGCAGGCGCATGCGCAGGACGTTCAGCTCCTGGCGCTCCATGTCCACGTCGCCCATATAGATGACGCACTCCATGCCGAGCAGCGCGCAGACGGTGGCGGTGGCGACGCCGTGCTGGCCGGCGCCGGTTTCGGCGATGATGCGCTTTTTGCCCATGCGCTTCGCGAGCAATCCCTGGCCGAGAGCGTTGTTGATCTTGTGGGCGCCGGTGTGGAGCAGGTCTTCGCGCTTGAGGTAGATTCTGGCGCCGCCAAGTTCTTCGGTCAGTCGCTTTGCGAAGTAGAGGGGTGTGGGGCGGCCGGCAAAGTCCTTGAGCAAGCCATCAAGTTCGGTCTGGAACGCGGCGTCGGCCTTCGCGAGCTCGTATTCGTGCTCGAGTTCGAGCAACGCGGCCATCAGGGTCTCGGGGACGTACCGGCCGCCGTAAATGCCGAAGCGCCCGGGACGCGACTCCGATGGGGCGGATGGAAGGATCACTGATGCCATGGGGCCGGCCTCCTGCAGATCTTGCGGGTGAGACGATCACTTTCAGTTTACTAGGAGGAGTGGAAGAGCCGGAATGCCGGGTTTGGTCAGGTTGCGCGCTTGTTTTTGGCGGTTGCGGCTCGTGCCTGCGTAATGAAGGCGCGGACCTTTTCGGGATTTTTGCAGCCGGGGACGGATTCTACGCCGGAGACCACGTCGACGCCCCAGGGATTCAGCACTGCTATGGCTTCGGATACGTTCTCGGGGGTGAGTCCGCCGGCGGCTACAAGCTTGTGGTGGGTGCCCGGAGTTCCGAAGAGTGTGGAGGCGGCGCCAGTCCAGTCGAGGGCGATGCCGGTTCCGCCGACGGCGGTGGCGGTGCGGGAGTCGACGAGGAGTGCATCAATATTTCTGTCGGGAGCGAGAGCGGCGGCTTGCTCGGCGATGGCTGGGTTAAAGTGAAGCGTCTGCAGGATGCGGAGATTAGGACCGAACTTGTCGCGCAATTGGGACCGAGTGTCTGGGTTCGCTTCAAATTGCAATTGAACTCCGGTGAGGTTGCAGGCGCTGACGATTGCTTCGATTTCTTCGAAGGTTGCGTCGACGAAGACTCCGATTTTCTCAATGGCGGGCGGCAGATGAGGAATGATCTTTGCGACTTGTTCGCGTGTGACGTGACGCGGGCTGGGCGCGAAGACGAACCCGAGGGCGTCTGCGCCGGCTTCAGCGGCGAGCGTTGCGTCTTCGAGCGAAGTGTTGCCGCAGATTTTGATCCAGAGGCTCATCGGATGACTTTGGAACTTGCGAGCAGAGCGGAGAGGGCGGCGCCGGGGTCGGGCTGGCGCATCAGGCTCTCGCCGAGGAGGAATGCGTGGAAACCGGAGGTTCGCAAGCGATCGATGTCCTCCGAAGTTGCGATTCCGCTTTCGGCTACGCGAACGACGTTGGTTGGAATGCGGGCTGCGAGTTCGAGGGAAGTTTCCATGCGCACTTCGAAGGTCTTGAGGTCGCGATTGTTGACGCCGATGGCGTCAGCGCCGTTGTCGCCGAGTGTGTTGAGCACGGAGTCGAGTTCGTCCGCAGTGTGAACTTCGACGAGGACATCAAGTGCCTGCTTGTGGGCCGCGGCGGCGAATTGCTTGAGTTCGGCGCTGGTGAGTGCGGCGGCGATGAGGAGAATCGCGTCGGCGCAATGGGCGCGCGCCTCAACGATCTGGTACTCGTCGACGGTGAAGTCCTTGCGAAGGCAGGGGAGGTTCACCGCGGCTGAAGCGATTTCGAGATTGCGCAGGCTCCCCTGGAAGTAGGGCTCATCGGTGAGAACGGAGAGCGCAGTAGCGCCGCCGTCTTGATATGCTTTCGCGAGCCACGCCACATCGAAGTCAGCGCGGATCGGTCCCTTTGACGGCGAAGCTTTTTTGATTTCAGCGATGATAGCCGGTTCAGACAGGGAGCGCCGGCGAAGAGCCGAGGTCCAGCCGCGTGGCTCATGAAGGCTGGCCTTTCTCTCGAGATCGGCCAGCGGCACACGAGTTTTGGCAGCGGCGACTGTGGCTCGCGTTGTGCCTAGAATATTGTCCAGTCGAGTCGACATGCGCTGGCTTGAGTATACGGTCGGCCGAGGATCGTTGCGGCGAGGTCGCGGGGGGAAGAAGGCGGATTGCGCAGATCGAAGACAAGGAAGATTGCTCTGGTGGGCCCGGAGGGATTCGAACCCCCAACCAAGGGATTATGAGTCCCCTGCTCTAACCGTTGAGCTACAGGCCCGCTTGTGACTTATCTAATTGTAATTGCATGTTTTATTGGGGCATCTAAATTTCGATTTCTGAGATCCATACCCTCTGGTGCCGGTTCTAGCGCCGCTCAATCTATACTGTCAGCCTTGATTCCGTGCAAAAGGCGCCATGCAACATGCACCTTCCAGGGTAAAACAGCTTGATCTATTCTGAACGTTGAATCGCTGGAGACTCATCGTGAGCTTCGGCCTCGACGAATGATCCCGGATGCTGTTGGATTATTCAGCTTGGGGCAATCAAATGTTAGAGCACCTTTGAGTTCATGATCAAGGCAACCGCACTGCGAAGTCGTGCTTTATTTCCCTCGCGGGCAGATCGAATACTTGGAGCCCGGACTAAAGCGAAGCTACGCATCTCCGCTTCAATCACGGGACCCGCCAAATCCCAGACATTGGCGATGTCGCCGACAACCACGATTTCCCCGGGTGCCAGAGCCAGAGCTATCATGTGCATTCCGCGTCCCAGTGCTTTGCACATCATCGTCAACGCCTGCTTGGCCGCGTCGTCGTCCGCTTTGGCTAGTTGGATGAGGGCATCGAATGACGAAATCGGTTTCTTTGCGATTTCAGCGAAGTAGCGCATGCCGGCGCGATTGGAAGCGATAGTCTCCCAGCAACCTTTTCCGCCGCATCCGCAGCGCACTCCATTTGGGTCAAGCTGAACATGACCAAATTCGCCCGCTACACCAGCCTGGCCACGCAAGAGATGCCCATTTGCGAAGATTCCGGTGCCAATTCCCTCAGAGACATTCACGACGACCAGGTCATGGATCTTGTCGCTGTGTCCGAACCATATTTCAGACAAGGCGCATGCGTTGGCGACGTTGTCGACAACAACGGGAAGGCCGGTGGCACGTTCGACGCTCGACTTAAGCTGACCGATGGGCCAATCAACGTTTGGCGCAAAGATGGATTTTTCAAGATGTGGATCAAAGCGTCCCGGGAGATTGATGCCGATGCCCTCGAAAGTGCGGTTCGGATGGGCTCGAAGCATCTTCTTCACGGAATTCAGAATTGCTCCGATGACGTTCTGAGGATTGGCAGGAAATTCAACGGAATCGAGGGAAATGATCTTGCCGCCCAGGTCAGTCACCGCCAACATGGCGTGTGCTGGATGGATGTCGAGCGCGAGAACCCCGCGCTGGCCATTGATGTTGAGAAACGTAGGCTTTCTACCGCGAGGAATCTCCCCGGTTAGTCCCTCGACAACCCACCGATCTGTGAGCAACTCCTCAACGATCAGCGAGACCGTGCTTCTTTGGAGGCCCGAGGTGCGCGCCAACTCCGCTCGAGAGATTGGCTGCTTCACGCGAATCTGGTTGAAGATGAGATTCCGATTGATTTGTCTTGCGATTCTATTCGACGCGCTCAGATTTCCATTGAGGGTAAAGCGCGACGTTGGCATCTGGAATCGTTATTCTCCACTTCGAGGATAGGATACAAAGTTGGAACACAAGAGAAATTCCCGCTCTGTTTCCCGCCGAGAGGGACGCGCACGCTCCGCTTTTCCTGAGAGTATCTCTAACTATGGGGCTAAACTCGCGGCTCCCATCCCTTCTCATATTGTCTGCCCCATAGCTTCATTGCATCCGGATCATTCCGCGGCTGACCTGTGTCCTGGGCGAGTTGCAATTCGCGCCGCAGCTCCCAGGCCACGTTGGACAACTGAAGCATGGTTACGGCTACATTCCCAATGGAGACCGGGGCATTCAGCTTGTCGCCTTTGCGGACTCCAGCGATGAAGTTGGCAAAATGAGCATCAGTCATGGAATCGCGACCGGTCAGATCGGTCGACGACGTCACGCTACCGGCTTTGAATTCGCTCGTCTTATTCCCTTTGAGATCGTAGATCTCATAACCGTCGCGGTCGACGAGAACTGAGCCGCTTGTTCCGATGATCACTGATCCGCGATCGCGACCGTAGAATCTCATCCCTTCGCAGCACTTGCACTCCCACGAGATCATCTTGTCTTCGTAGTTGAAGTTTGTCACCAGCGTGTCGTAGAACTGCCAATCATCTTTGAAATGGTATCGACCGCCGGACGACGAAATGGAGCGAGGATAATCAACATCGAGAGCCCAGCGGCAGACGTCAATCTCGTGCGTGCCATTGTTCAGTGTCTCGCCGGTGCCCCAGATCTTGAACCAGTGCCAGTTATAGGGTTGGACATTGTCTCTATAGGCAACGCGCGGGGCAGGCCCCTGCCACAGATCCCAGTCGAGTTGAGCAGGGACTGGCGCTTCCTTGCCTACGCCGATCGATTTTCGAATGTTGCTGTACCAGGCTTTCGCGTAATAGGCCCTGCCGATCAGACCGTTGTGGATCTTGTCGACGATCTCGATGGTGTGAGCTGAAGAACGTTGCTGCGTCCCCATCTGGACGAGTTTTCCATATTTCTGCTGCGCTTTGACGAGCAACGCTCCTTCAGCAGGATTGTGGCTGCACGGCTTTTCGACATAGACGTGCTTACCAGCCTGTAACCCGAGGATCGCCATGGGAGCGTGCCAGTGGTCCGGAGTCGCGACCGTGATGGCGTCGACGTCTTTCTTTTGCAGAATATGGCGGAAGTCCTGATCCGTAGCCGGAGCGTAGCCCAACTCGCGCTCGGTATCGCTTGCAAACTTCTTCATCGTGTTGGTGTCGACGTCGCACACATACGCGACACGAGCCGTATCCTTGTTGGCCTTCAAAGCAGAAAGATGGGCATAGGCGCGCGAATGCAGGCCGATGACTGCAAAATTCAGGCGGTCGTTAGAACCTAGAATCTGGCCATAGCTCCTGGCTGTCGAATTGATTGCCAGGCCTGCGCTTCCCACAGCAAGCGTGTCGAGAAACTCCCGTCGAGTGAGCATCTCTTCTCTCCTTCTCTGAAGTGCAATGTCGATCTTTGATCGACTTGCTGTTTGGCGTCAAACGGCTTTCGCGCTCTCGAGGGCTTGTTTCATTCCCGCCCAACTGATCCGTGTGGACTCTTCGGGAGTGCCGCCGCCGTGCCAGTGCGTTTCAAGGCTGACTGCTTCGTGATAGCCCATCTGCTTGAAGGCGCGAAACTGTCCGGCCCAATCGATGTAGCCTTTATCGACCGGCGCCCATTCGATCTTGTCTCCGGTGCCCTTGATTGCATTCTTGCAATGGCAATGATGAATTCGATTTTTTGGAATCAAGTCCCAAGCAACAGGGAAAGCATCAAGTTCATTGCGCATCACGGCATTGCCCGGGTCCCAGTTCAGCGCCAGGTGGGGAGTCTGCACCGCATTCATGGTGCGTGCCGCTTCTCGGCCGGTTGCTGTGTTGCAGGCAAACTCATTCTCGAGAACCAGGAGGATCCCTTGCTTGCCGCAAATCTCCGCGGTTGACCTAAGCTTTTCGTCGATCGCCTGACGATGGGGCGCAACGTCTTCCAGTCGCCAGAAATCGAAGCAGCGGACCTTGGCGGTGTCGAATTCCTTTGCCAACGAGATCGAGCGTTCGAGAATTCCATCCTGTTGTTTGAAGGTGACTTCAGGGGCGCCGTGCAGATCTTCTTTTGAACCGTA
Source organism: Occallatibacter sp. (assembly GCF_035317045.1). Classification (GTDB taxonomy): domain Bacteria; phylum Acidobacteriota; class Terriglobia; order Terriglobales; family Acidobacteriaceae; genus Telmatobacter. The sequence goes on along the minus strand of NZ_DATHHT010000040.1, from coordinate 11,565 downwards.
TGGCGATCTTGGCGCTCCCGGCCAATCGGTTTTAAAGAGCGGGCTGGCAATGTCAGTCACCTGAAGCTTGTACTTACTGAGAATTGTTCGCGCCTCATTGATCTGCGCTGAATCCAGATCGATGACATTCTTGCCCCACATGGAACGAAGTTCTATCCAACTCATCCCGAAGTCGTGTGAGGCAACGTAGCAGGCATGATCAAAGTCCGGAGAAATCTCATCGTTAATGACTGCAATCCTGAAAGAACTTTTCAAGGATTCAGCAATACTGAGAATCGGCAAGGCAGACCAGGCTGCGCATGCTGCTCCCGATTTTGCAAGAAACGCACGTCTTGAACAGCTCGTCATACTGCTCCATTGTTCATTTTGGGGATCCTCTTCGACAGGCCATTTAGCCGTGCGGCCGATAACCGTTGCGCGATTACCGGCCGCTCTCATTGCGTGACAAAATCTTTTCTCTAGAAGCTGATCTTCACTGATCCCTGCAGAGTACGTCCTCCTCCAACACCATTCACGCTGCCCTGACCGCTTCCCAGCGTTGTTGTGATGGTGCCAAAGCTCGCCGCGGTCACACCGCTTAAATTGGGCTGACCAAACTGTGGGGTATTGCTGAATTGGAACGCGTCCACTCGAACCTCAAGAGCGCTTTCGCGATAGATCGGGAACCGCTTGAAGACGGAGAGATTGTCCTGAAGGTACCCGGGACCGCGGAACTGGTTTCTTCCAACATTGCCGAGCCCTGGATTGCAGGGAGTGGATGTGCAGCCGGTCGGTTGCGCAAACGACGTTGGATCGAACCATGGAGTATTCGCGCCAATCTTTCCGGTCTTACGGAAAGGTTTCACCAGAGTCGGTGTCTGTGCCGTGCCAGGCGTATTCAGCGAACCTCCGTTGGCAGTGATCATCATGGGCATACCACTCACCACGGATATGATCCCGGCGAACTTCCAGCCGCCGACGATTGCATCCGCCAGAGTTGAGTTGGCAAGCTGATGCCCACGGCCGAACGGCAGTCCGTAGGTAAAGCTCTGTTCATAGTTCAACTGTCGATCGAAGTCCAACGGGGCATAGTTCCTACGCCAGTTGATGAAGAACTGAAGTCCGCCGTCGTCGTCGTTGGTATATCCCAGCGCCTTGCCCCAGGTAAAGGCTGAGGTAAACGTCAGATCGTGCGAGGTGCGCTTCGTCAGCTGCAGTTGCAGTGAGTTGTAATTGGAGGAGAAACCGAGAAAGTACTCGTTTGTGGCTGCCGTGCGGCCAAACGTGAGGTTTCCGTTCGCATCGTGATTTTCAGGATCGGACGCTGCGCCTCCGCCGAAGTAGCTCGGCAGATTGATGTTCTGACTGCCGGAGATGTGTGTACCGTGGTTCGCCACGTAGGCGATCTGGAACGAAAGGTCGTACGGCAACGCCTGCTGCAGCGCTACATTCCATGAATCGGCGTACGGATTCTTGTAGTTCAGTGGAATGTATGTGTAGACCTGTGCGATGAGTTGTTTCGCCAAAAGCGTTGTGCCCGAAGTTGGCAGAACGATGATGCCGTTGGTGGGAATCGCCACTGGAACCGGGGCCGGGAAACCTGCCTGGAAGGTTGCGACCGTTGTTCCGTCCCCGAGAACGGCGGGAGTAAATCCAGAGGCGCCAACTGGCTGATAGCTGTTATTGGCGCGGACCGGGTAGTTATATGCGTAGGTGTTGTCAGGGAACGGAGTGTAGCTGATGCCGAATCCGCCACGAACAACTGTGTTGGGAGTGACGCGGTACGCGAATCCGGTTCGCGGAGCGAAATACTTATACTGAGTCTTCATCCCCATGTTCGACGGATTACCGCCGAAGCCGGTGAGAACGAGTGTGTTGTTGGCAGGGTTGTAGTTGGAGAATCCGCCCTGGACTACGGGCGTTGCAGGCGGATAGAAGTCCCAGCGTACGCCGAGATCCAAAGTCAGCTTCGAGGTAGCCTGCCACTTATCGCTGGCAAACGCAAAGACCCACCATTGCCGATAACGGGGGAAGAAGGTGTTAAGGTCGCGGCCCGTCTGGCTCGGCTGATCGAGCAGGAAGCTGCCGATATCGTTGGCGACCGTTGTTCCCGGCGCACTCGCATCTGACGTTTGCACGTCAGAGAAAGTAAACGCCCCTCGCGGGCTGAAGGTCTGATCCTGGAGGAGGTCGTCGTGCACGCGTCGAACATCCGCGCCCCATTTAAACGTATGGTTCCCTACAATCTTGGTCCAGTTGTTGACGAAGTCGATATTCGATTCGGCCCGGATCCACGGCACGGAGGCGGAGTATCCCATGATTGGGTTGGTAAAACCGCCGTTGATTGTAATAGCAGCCTGTCCGCTCGTGAACGGCTGCCCCGCGATGTTCACGCCCTGGATTCCGATCGTGGTCGCGTCATTGGAGCCAAAATCATTGGGTTGCGCACTGTTACCCAGGTGTGCAACTCCGAATCGCGCTTCGGTCAGGAGAGTCGGAGAAAAGACGTGATCAAAGTTGATGCCGGTGCTATAGGACTTCTGATTGCCCGTGCCTTCAAAGCCCCCGCCAGCCGGCCCGCCGAGAAAGGTTCCGAACGCAGCTTGCTGGAAGGTGATCACGCGCTGAAAACTGTAGCGGCCGCTGATGTGGTTCTTCTCAGTCAATTTGAAATCAGACTTGATATCAAAACTGTCTGTGGTCTTAGTGAAGGGAAGGTTGGTTGTGTAGTTGTTCGCCGGGTTGTTCAGGGGCTTGGTCGCGAGCGTTCCAAACTTCGCGGCCGCTACATTCAACTGTTGCAGGATTGCCAGCGACACCGGATTCACCGCGCTGAATGGAATCTGGTTGTTTGGGTATGGCGTGCGCGGAGTTCCTCCCTGGGCAATCGTCCTTCCGTCGCCGCTGTTCGGGTCGTAGACCTGCCCCTTCGTACCGCTCATTGCAGCGCTCAAGTCGATACATCCAGACGGATCGTTGCATCCGGCCTGTCCCATGGTCGGGGTGAAGAAGCGGGAATCCGGGATTGTGAAGGTGCTGCCGATTGCTTCGTGATCGGATGTGCGCAGATAGTCGCCGAAGATGAACAGACGATCTTTCATAATAGGCCCGCCGGCGCTACCACCGAAGTAGTTATAAGAGAGATGCCCAAGCGGGCCTCCGAAGTAGGAGCGCGCATTCAAGTCGTTGTTCTGGATGAACTCGAATGCCGACCCGTGGAAGCGATTGGTGCCGGATTTTAGCGTGACATTTGTGACAGCACCAGTAGCGCGACCAAGTTCCGCCTCGAAGTTGTTTGTTGAAATGTCGACAGATTCGATGGCTTCGGCGGGAGGAATGATGATCTGGAGAAGACCTGTGCGTTCGTCGTCATCAATGCCTTCAATCTGGTAAAGGTTCCCTTCCCGCGGCAAACCGTTCGCCTCGGTTTGCAGTGAACTCGCCGCATTAAAGAACTGTGAGTGCTGATAGACAGCGGGCGCAGCGCCTGGAACCAGGTTCAAGAGAGACTGGAAATTGCGGTTTGTGCCCAAAGGCATATCCACGACAGCTTCCGAATCGAGTTTGGTGCTGATGTCAGCGCGATCCGTTTGCAGTTCAGGCGGCGCCGTGTTGACAACAACGGTCTCCGACACATTTCCCGGTGTGAGCGATAGATCCACGCGGGTTGAGGTGTTGCTGAGCAGACCGATGTTCTCCTGAGTTACGCGCTTGAATCCCTTTGCCTCAGCGCCAACGGAATATGTTCCGGGCTGGAGGTCCGGAAAAGAGTAGTTTCCGCTTTCATTGGTCATGGCTTCATGGATAGCCCCGGTCTCGGCCTCAGTCGCTAAGACCTTTGCTCCCGGAACGGTTGCCCCTGAACTATCGGTGACGGTACCCAGCAGCGTCCCATTGACCGCCTGTCCCATCAGTGGATGGGAGAAACAGAAAACGATAAACGCGGTTAGGATTCCCAGGAACGAATTCACATTCTTGATTGATTTGGCCATCTGAAACCTCCAAGAAGTCGATCTGAATTTTGGGGGACCTGTTTCCTATATTGTTCGAATTCCGAACAAGCTAGCTTTGAGTGATCAGCGCTGTCAAGAAGAATCCGCTCAGCTTAAAGCTTTATCGATTTAGCAATCTACGGGTTGTGGGAGCGACAGGATGGCTATCCGACAGTCGTAGCCGGGAGGCCCTGTGGGGACCAATTCGCTGAAATGCCAAGGTTGACCGGCTCCGGTGTCAAATCTTCGCGAGAGTGGATTCGCAATTGTAGAGTTCCCGCCGAACGCGGTTAGACTCGTAACCGGCCACTGGATCACTGGCACCCTGGCTCGAGTCCTGCTCCCAGGCGTGAAGGCTTTTCTGCAGCCAACCCCGCGTTTCGCGCAGGTCCGCAGCTTTCTTCGAATTCGCTGGTGCGCGGTCGGCAAGTGCCGCAAAGGCCAAGCCCATAGTCTCGTACGACTGGGCTTGGCCCTCCATGTCGTATCTGCTTTTTTGCTTTATCGGCTCGAATGTAGCCATTGCTTCGCGGATTGGTGTGAATGCAGCCTGAATTTGATGCTTCAGCAGCAATTCCCTGGCAATGCCCAGATCGCTGAAGCCAAAATTAGCTCTCGCCAAAGAGTTGGCCAGATCAGTAGTTCGCAGACCGGCGAAGATTCGGTGAGCGTTTCGGTAATACTCCAAGGCAAGGTTGATGTCGCCTTTCTTTTCCAGCAATGGTGCTGAAAGGTTGTAGGCTTCACCAAGGTATTCGCGATAGGTTGCGTTGGTTGGATTGGATTGAGATAACTGCTCGGTTAGCCGCAATCCTTCATTCGCGGCCTCAAGCGCAGGACCGATTTCGCCCGTCTTCTGCAATGCAGTTGCAAGGCCAAGATAGTCTCCCGCGAGATGCGTTCTAAATTCTGCGCTGGCATTCGCAGCAACCGCGCGAATCGCCGCTGCCTGCCTGAAGTTCTCCGCCGCATGGAGGTAGTCACCCGCCTGGTTCTGCACCGATCCAGTTTGCCAATAGAAGCCGGCCAGGAAGTCTTTGTACTTTGGATCTGTCTGCGTATCCGCGAGTTTCTGCGCAATGGGAAGCGCGGAATGCAGATCGCTCAAAGCGCCCGCGTAATCTCCGGCAGCAAGAAGCACAAAGCTCAAGCGGAAATAGTCGCTTAACAGATCAGACTGGATCGCAGCGTCGCCGGGGTTGGCGGCAGCGGCAGCGGAGCGGATCGCAAGTGCTTTTTTGTAGCTCTGCATCGCTCCGGCAACGTCTCCGAGATTCGCGGCGCCGTCATATCCCAGCAGGTCTCCAACGCGATCGTAGGCAGCGGCAAGTTCGCGCTGCAAAGACAGATCGCCTGAGGCCTCTTTCGACAAGCTATCCAGGTATTCCTGCGCACGTTCCACCAGCAGTTTTCTGGCCTGTGTTGCTCCAGCGAGATCCCGGATCGAATCATGAATTTCAAACATGAGGGAATTTGCCAGCTTGCGAACGTCGTTAAACCGCATCTCGGCCCTCGCGCGCTCCATGCGTGCGACCCTCGCCTCATGCAGGGTAATGGCCATGCCGGTCAGAAGCGCCAGAGCGAACGCTCCGGTAAATGCGACTCCGGCCTTATGACGGGTCACAAACTTCGATGCGCGATACCAGGCGGTTCCGTTGCGCGCAATGACGGGAATATTTTCCAGATGCCGACGGATATCTTCCTGTAGCTGCTCGACCGAGCGGTAGCGACGAGTGGGATCTTTCTCTAACGCCATCAAGACGATGTTGTCGAGATCGCCATTGAGCCGCTTGCGAAGGCGCTCAGGAGAGCTGTCTCTCAACCCGCTGCGTTCTTCCCGTCCAGGAAGCTGCGTTGACGGTTCATGCCGGGGGTCGACCCTACAAACGGCGACGCTCGGTCTTTGCGGCTCTGTTTTGCAGACAGCTTGAATCATCTCCTGCGACGAACCGGTGGCCAACCGGTAGGGACTTTGTCCGGTCAGCAACTCGTACAACACGATTCCCAACGAGTACACGTCGCTGGCAGTAGTTATCGGGTCGCCGTGAATCTGCTCCGGACTGCTGTATCGAGGCGTCAGAACCCGGAAAGCAGTCACGGTCGAGTCAGTGAAATTACGGTCGCCGCTGATATCGACAATTTTGGCGATGCCGAAGTCCAACAACTTCGGCGTGCCTTCAGCTGTTACAAGAATATTTCCGGGTTTGATGTCACGATGAATAATCAAATGCTGATGCGCGTACTGGACAGCTCCGCAAACTTGCATAAAGAGGCGGAGCCGATCGGCAATCGAAAGCCTCTTCTCGTCGCAATACTCCGCGATGGGTCGACCTTCGATCAGTTCCATCGCGAAATACGGAACGCCTTCTTCAGTCGTGCCTCCGTCAAGCAATCGCGCGATATTCGGGTGTTCAAGGCTTGCCAGGATTTGGCGCTCATTCTTGAATCGCGTGATGACGGAGCCGGAATCCTGGCCAGCACGGATCACCTTCAGTGCAACTTCCTTTTTATACTGATCGTCGGCGCGGAAGGCCCGATATACTTCGCCCATCCCGCCGGATCCGATTTGCTCGACGACTTTGTATACGCCAACACGGCGTCCGATCCACGGATTTTCTTCTGTCGGAATAAGAGCTGCTGCGACTTCAGCCAGAGAAGTTTCACCCAAAAACTGAGGCTCGAGGCTTTGTTCACCTCGCAGCAGGAGTTCAACCTCGTAGCGAAGAGAGATGTCGCTCCCACACTGTTGATCGAGATACAGGGGGCGGTCATCGTCCGGCAGTTCGAGTGCCGTGCCGAGGACGTCCTTGATTCTCTCCCAACGTTCCGGAGTCATAGCAGCGTTCTGTTGCTCATGGTTTGATGTAGCCACAGGCGTGCGGTCGCCCACTCCCGCTTCGTGGTCGCCGGCGAAATCTTAACGATCTCGGCGGTCTCCTCGATTGAAAGTCCACCAAAGAATCTCAGCTCGACGATCCGGCATTGACGCGCGTCCAGATTGGCGAGCTGTTGCATGGCGGCGTCGAGTGCGAGGAGGTCGAGGCTTAGCGCCTTAGTGGTTGCAGAAGCTTCGTCGATTACGAGAGTGACGGGATTAGAGCCTCGTTTGGCTGCGGCATGCTTGCGTGCATGATCCACCAGAATCTGACGCATCATCTGCGCTGCCATAGCGAAGAAGTGGGCGCGTCCTTGCCAATCGATGTGATCGCGCCGAGCCAGACGCAGATACGCTTCATGGACAAGGGCGGTGGGCTGCAAAGTGTGACTGCTGGATTGGCTTGTAAGGCAGCGGCGAGCGATACGTCGCAGTTCGTCGTAAACCAGGGGGATCAATGCATCTCGCGCCGAGATGTCTCCGTTGCTCCAACGGGCGAGCAATTCGGTCACTGGTTGCGATGAAGTAGACGTCACGCGCTTGCCCCGACCGTCGAGAAGATGAGGAATGGTACCGTCCACCCGGTAGGAAGTCAACGGGTTGTTCGTTAAGGGCAGATTGATTTCGACCGCTCTCCATGCAGCGTTCGCAGTGTCCCCGCGTTCCCTGTGAGCCAATCCGGCTCGATTTTACGTTCAGGTAAATGAGAGAGCCGAATGCACTGTCCGTCGGCTCGGAGCGGTAGAACGGCGACGCTAGAGCCCCAGCGCCGCGATCGTTGATGTGTGTCCAACGAGCGGCGGAACCTGAAATCCCCGGTCACCAGATGGATTGGTCATTCAGCAGCTGAAATATTTCGCAATCTCTGAGCCGGTTTCTCTCGAATTCACGTTTAGACAAGATAGAAGACGGAATACAGTTGGTTGGCTGTTCAGGGCGACTTCACTCTTCCGATTGGTCCATTGTCCAAGCGGATACCTGAGCGCGCCGACATCTCCGCGATCCTTCCCGCAAAGGAGTGTCCCATGTTTGTGAGTTCTCTGCGTTACGCATCCCTGTTGCTTGTCGTATCGTCGTTGAGTCTGGCCGCACCGGCAGACGATCTGCATTTCAAAAAGAGCATCTCGGTTGAAGGAAACCCTGTTTCCGGTTCCGAAACCTGGGTAAAAGGGACGCGCGAACGCACTGTCACAAAATCGCCAGCGGGTGATGTCGTCAGCTTGCGCCAATGCGATCTCAAGCGGACGGTGACAGTAAACGAGCAGAGTCAATCCTATTTCGTCGTGAACGATCCGCAGGATCAGTCGGCCTCAAACGCCGCCGCCCTGATGACAGGCGCATCCGCGACACCTTCAAGTTCCGGAGGCGTCATCACTCAGACGATCAGTGTGACCGACACCGGCGAGCGCAAGCAGATTTCCGGGTATGCGGCGCGGCATCTCAAGACGGTCGTTGTCGTAGAGTCTTCGGCGAACGCGTGCTCCCCCATTAGTCAGAAATATGACATTGACGGCTGGTATGCCGATTTGGGCAAGGAGCAGGTAAGTTGTTCACAATCTCTCCCTCCGGTGAAGGTGGCTGCCAATTGCACTGACAGGATTGTCGTCCGCCACAAGGGAACGGCCAAACCGGGCTATCCGCTGCGCGAGACCATCGCGCTCCAGAATGACGGTGCGAACCCTACAAAGATAGAGGTCGCCACGTCGGATATCTCCAAGGAGACATTGAAGCCCGAACTATTCGACGTCCCCGCTGAGTTTCACGAAGTGCATTCAGAGATGGAGCTTTACGCATCGGCTGCGTTGCAGCAACCGGCTCAAGCAAACTCACCCGCACCTGCGGCTCCGCAGAACCTGGCAATGAACGCGATGCCCTCCCCCTCCCCAATGGGCATGACCGGCGGAATGCCATCTGCGATGTCGATGCTGGCGCAGCGGATGGGCGGTAAACTTCCCAATGGCGCGACAGGCATGCAAGGCCCTCCCCCGGGCGCGCAGGTCCCGCTACCGCAGGCGCTAGGTCCGAAGGCGCCGGGCAAGATACGAATTGGCATTGCTCCGGCGCAGGCGCAAATGGGACAAGGGAACAACGCGCAAGCCGACTACAGCACTCCCGTGAGAAACGCGATTGTCTTCATGATGAACGGGCCGGCGGTTGAAATCACCGCACTGGATGCGCAGCTTCCAATTCAGTTGCAGGCCGAGGCTCAGCAGAAACAGTGCGACTACATCCTGGTGTCCGCCGTGACCGTGAAACGCGCCAGCAGCGGGGGTTTGAGCAAGTTCATGAAGGCCGGCAGCATGGCTGCCAACTTCACGCCTCTGGGCATGATGGCGCACAGCATGGGCGCGGTGAACGGCATGATTGCGACACAGACTGTGATGCAGACGACAGCCGCCATGACAACACAACAGCAGGCCATGGGCCAACTCTCCGGTTTCAACGGCCAGATCAAGTCAAAGGATGAAGTGACCGTCGACTACCAGCTTCTTCCAACGGGAGGGACTCAGCCCAAGTTGCAAAACGAGCTGAAGGGCAAATCCAAGTCGGATGGGGAAGATGTTTTGACTCCACTGATCCAGCAGGCAGCCAACTCGATTCTGACCGAAGTCACGAAGAAATAGACCGGGGGCTTTGCGATGAACAGCCGGTTCGGATTTCGGTTTGTGAAATCCCAGTTCGGTGCGCGTGTACTCGTTCTTGTCGCACTGCCGTGCGTTGGGGCTGCGGGGCCTGCTTTCTCCCAGGCCCCGCCGATTTGGTCGGGGCAGGCGCAGTGCCAACTGAATATGCAGGGCTCAGATTACGTCCACCAGGAAGTGCAGACCTGGACGATTACCGGCGCTTCGACGAGTGCGCCGGGGGCCATGCCGATCTATCCAGGAACCTGGAGCGTGGCCGGGCAAGGCGCAAACCAACGGACGTCAGGCTCACAGGTTCTTTCCGCCCAGTGGAATACGAAAGTTCCGGAAACGAGCGCGCCGATAGCGGTGTTTGTCCGCGCCTCAGACAATCGACTACTCATCAAGCCGTGGCATTCACAATTGCGTGTTCCGAGCGCCACTACCGGCACTCGTCAACTTGTCCCTGCGAGCGGGTCGGCCACACAATCGCCGGTCGACCTTGCTGCTTTTGAGTGGCCGTTTCCTGTCATTGAGGACGCGTCCAACAGCACGAAAATCAGCGGATCGGGCACGATTGTTGTTTCTGGAGGCTTATTGCCTCTGCAGTCTCCAACGGTGAATGGGACTGCCACTTGTAAATGGCAATTTCACCAAGGTGTTGACGCTTTACCGCCGCCAGCATCCGTAACAGCGGCGAATTTAGCCCGCTCGCCAAATGCGGCGAATTCACCCCTCCCAGTTTCGATCTCGAACGCAGGAGCTGTCCCCCCCGGTGCTTCCGGAGCCAGCGGATCGGGCTCTAAGCCGGGTGGTGCGGCCGGTGGAGCTGGGACTGCGGGCGCTGCGTCGGGTGGCGGTGCAGCCGGTGGAGCTGGGACCGCGGGCGCGGCGTCGGGTGGCGGTGCAGCCGGTGGAGCTGGGACCGCGGGTGCTGCGTCGGGTGGCGGTGCGGCCGGTGGAGCTGGGACTGCGGGCGCGGCGTCGGGTGGCGGTGCGGCCGGTGGAGCTGGGACCGCGGGTGCTGCGTCGGGTGGCGGTGCGGCCGGTGGAGCTGGGACTGCGGGCGCGGCATCGAGCGGCGCGACGGATCCGGCAAAACAGGGTTCGACGCTGGGCGCGAATCAGCAAAACACTGGCGCTCAAGCTGGTTGTACGGATCCAGGCCTACTGCAAGGATCCAGCAGTCCGTACAGTCCCAACATAATTGGAACTATTCCGTCAGGTGGCTCAGCATCGAATGCCGGGAATTTGACATCGGCCTCGGACCGGAAATTCTATCAATTCACCTTGCCTGCCGGAGTCGACGCAAGTATCTCTCTCAGCGGCATGCAGGCCGGGGCGGACTTTGATCTGTATGCTTACCACTCCGACCTTACGCCGATAGGCTGCTCGCTGACTCGCGGAACAAGTTCAGAGAATATCAAGACATCATTCGGCGCTACACAAAGCAGCAACGCGGTGATCGTTGAGGTGAAGCCGTACAGTTGGAACACTACCTCCACTTCCTACTCCCTCAGCGTCAATGGACTGACATTCGGGTCTGGCAATGTCCTGCCTGGCGGGCTGCAAAGCAGAGCCGCGCCGGTAGCTCAACAGGGAACATCGAGCTCTTCAGTGCCCCAAAGCTGCGTCGGCGCAAGCATGGCTCAAGGCATCGGCAATCCGATCATCATCGGCACGATGTCGGCAGGTCAATCGATTGTGGATCCGGGGAATCTGACCTCGGCTACCGATCGGCATTTCTACCAGATCACGTTGAGTGCTGGAACAGACGCAAACATTTCCCTGAGTGGCATGCAGGCCGGGTCGGATTTCGATTTATATGTTTATCGTTCCGATCTCACACCGATTGGCTGCTCGCTGACTCGCGGAACAAGTTCAGAGAATTTCAAGACCACCTTCGGAGCGTCACAGAGTAGCAACACCGTCCTTGTTGAAGTAAGGTCTTACGCATGGAGTACAGCCTCCCCTTCCTACTCCCTCAGCGTCAATGGGCTGACATTCGGGTCTGGCAATGTCCTGCCTGGCGGGCTGCAAAGCAGAGCCGCGCCGGTAGCTCAACAGGGAACATCGAGCTCTTCAGTGCCCCAAAGCT
>NZ_DATHHT010000039.1:0-193882 GCF_035317045.1 Occallatibacter sp. | reverse complement strand
TGCGCGCCTCTTGTCGTATGCTGCAAGCGCCTGCTCTGCATTCTGAGCCTGCTTGGGAAATGCTTGCGTAAACCAGTCGCGCTTTGCCTTCAATGTGGCGTACACAAAAACATGAAAGCATCCCGGCTGACACGCCAGTGCGCATGCCGCGCCCCGCCCCACTAGCACACAATTGCCTTCCTTGGCCGCATTCAAGATCTCTTCGCGAACCAGCGTCAGCATGCGCTCGGAATCGAAAACGTGCTCGTCCGAGAGGCCGGTCATCTGATACGCCGTGTCATGCCAGAACACTCTACCGTAGCGGTAATACCAGGGATCGAGTCGATCGTCGAACTTTGCCGCCAGTTCCGGCGAAACGCCGGCACGCTTCCCAGCCGCGCTCACGAGTTCCGCATCCAGCAACCGCCATCCCAACCGCTCTGCCAGATCGTGGGCAAACTCCCCGCCCCGCGACCCGTACTCTCGTTCTACCGTGATTACCCTGATCGGCGCATGCATCATCGGAATTCCCCCCGCCATTGGGAGCATACAACGGAACCGCATTTACCCCGCAAGCTTGTAGACACAGAGAAAACGTCTTCGGTTGCTTGGAATCCACGACACCTTGACTATCTACAATCAATGTTGTAGATAATCTAGGTATGGGTAAACCAAGCGATCTCGTCCAGGGCACTCTCGATCTTCTGATCCTGAAAACCCTGCTTCCCGACGCCATGCACGGATGGGCTATCGCCAAGCGGATTCAACAACTTTCGGGCGAAGTGCTGCAGGTACAACAGGGCTCGCTCTATCCGGCTCTCCACCGTCTTGAACAGCAGGGCTGGATCAAGGCGAAGTGGGCCGAAAGCGAGACCGGCCGCCAGGCAAAGTTTTACTCGCTAACACTCGCCGGCCGCACCCAGCTCGAAAAAGAAACCGCCAACTGGAACCGGCTGTCCGCCGCCATCAACCTGGTTGTAAGCGAGGCCTGATCGATCTGCTTCCCTCAACCGAACGAGAGAGGAATCCATGCGTTGGTTTGATCAACTTCGAATGCGGGTTCTGATGCTCTTCAGCCGCCGCCGCGCGACCAGAGGACTCGACGATGAATTGAGTTTCCACCTCGACCGCCAGATCGCTGAAAACCTCGCAGCCGGCATGACGCCGGACGAAGCCCGCTATTCCGCCCTTCGCACCTTCGGCAATCCCGGATTGCTGCGCGAGCGGTCCCGCGCCTCCTGGAGTTGGAACGGTCTCGAATCGTTCCTGCGCGATCTGCGCTACACTGCGCGCACCCTGCGCCGCAGCCCAACTTTCTCTCTAATGGCGATCCTCGTCATCGCGCTGTGCATCGGAGCCGCCACATCACTTTTCACCATCGTGCGTTCGGTCCTGCTCAAGCCGCTCCCCTTCCGCGATCCCGGCCAACTGGTCATGGTCTACGAACACTTCCGCGGCGACTGGGCAAATCAGGATGGGTTCAACTACAACGTTGTCTCGCCTGCCGACTACTACGACTGGCGTGCGCAGACCCACGGTTTTAAGGACATGGCCGCCTGGCGCTGGTGGCAGTTCAACCTCACCGGGGAGCGCGATGAACTACCGGAGGTGGTCACAGCCGCCGCTGGTACCTGGAACTTCTTTCCGCTCCTCGGTGTCCAACCGGCATTAGGGCGAACCTTCACTGAATCCGAAGATCATCCGGGCTCAGATGTCGTCATGCTTACATGGAGCGTCTTCGAGCGCCGCTTTGCCGGAGATCCTTCCATTGTCGGCAGGCAAATCCATCTTGATGGCAGGCCCTGCACGGTTGTCGGAATTCTGCCGAGAGACTTCGCATATCCGGATGCCACGGTGCAGGCATGGGTTCCCTATCAGTCCATCGCAACGCCCGAATCGCTACGGCACCACGACTGGCATGGGAGCCACGTCATCGCTCGCCTCGTTCCCACCGTCAGCCTTGACAATGCCATCAGCCAGGTTGAGGCCGTGCAGTATCGCGAACACATGCAGTACCTCAATGCGCCGGTGGCCGAAGACGTTGCGCCGCGTGCCATCAGCGACGACTTGGCGAAAGATGTCAAGAAACCGCTGATCCTTCTCATGTGTGCCGTCGCCTGCATGTTGCTCATCGGCTGCCTCAACGTCGCCAATCTTCTGGTGGCGCGCGGTGCGGCGCGGCAAAAAGAGGTTGCCATTCGAGGCGCCCTTGGCGCACAGCGATCGACGCTTGTTCGCGAGCAACTGACTGAAAGCCTGCTGATTTGTTTTGTTGGCGGCGCTGCTGGAGTGCTGTTGTCACTTACCGCAACAAGATGGCTTGCCCACGCGTGGAAGGACCTGCCCTCTGCGCAGGGAATTCGTGTCGACGGCGTGGTACTCGGTTTCGCCTGCGCCCTCGTCTTCGTCGCAGCGCTGTTGGCGGGCCTGCTGCCGGCCATCTCTTCCACTGGCAAGGCGGTCTTTGCTGCACTTCAAGCGTCATCGCGCACTACCGGCGGCAGCCTCTCGCGCACCGCGTTGCGCAAGACACTGCTCACGGTGGAAATCGGTGTCACGGTGGTGCTTCTCATCGCCGCCGGCCTTCTCTTGAAAAGTTTCGTCCGTCTCCGGACAACCGATGTGGGTTGCACAACCGACAGCGTGCTCACAATGAGCTACAGCCTTCCTAAGGAGAAATACGACAAGCCTGAAAAAGTGAACGCATTCAACGAATCACTCCTAACGCGGTTGCGCGCGTTGCCCGGCGTTCGCGCCGTGGCACTCGGTTCCACATTGCCCGCCAACAGCTGGGGCGGCGACGATGTCTTCACGATTTCCGAACACCCGCCCATCAGGCCCGGTGCGGAATTGCCCGACGCGCTGAACCGTCTCGCCGATCCGGCTTATTTCACCGCTTTAGGAATCCCACTGCTGCAGGGACGCTTCTTCACCATGCAGGATCGCGATGACCACGGCAAAAAAGTCATCATCAGCAATCAGCTCGCACGGCAATACTTCCCCGGCGAAAATCCCATCGGCAAACACCTTCTTGATTCGGCAAGAGACAAGGCCGGGCTCGAGGTCGTGGGCGTTGTGGGCGACACGCTCTGGCAGGTAGGTCAGCCGACCAAAGCGACCATGTATTTTCCACTCTTTTCAGGAAATTTCGAGAATAGCTTTGGCTTTTCTCTCGCCGTGCGCACTGCGTCCGGTCCGCTGGCCATGTCAGTCCCCGTTCAGAAGCAGATCGCCGGGCTCGATCCGCAACTTCCCGTTTCCGATGTACTCACCTTCGACCAGGTCATTGGAGGCTCCATTGGCAACGCGAGTTTCAGCGCGACGCTCGTTCTGGCCTTCGCAGCGCTCTCTCTGCTCCTTGCGTCCGTCGGCCTCTATGGTGTCCTGTCTTACCTGATGACGCAGCGCATGACTGAAATCGGAATTCGCATTGCACTCGGCGCTCGGCGCGAACAGGTCCTGCGCCTCGCGCTCGCCGACGGACTGCGACCCGCAATCCTCGGATTGGCTTTCGGTCTTGCAGCAAGCGCCGCGGCAGTTCGGCTCATCCAATCGATGCTCTACAAAACCGAGCCTTTTGATCCCGCAGTCTTTGCCCTGGTAGCGGCCGCACTGCTGCTCGTCGCAGCCGCCGCATGTCTGGTGCCCGCATGGCGCGCCTCGAGGCTCGACCCGATGCAAGCTCTTAGAACCGAATAACAGGAGGAATCGCCATGCGTTGGCTCGAACAACTCCGAATGCGGTTCTTGATGCTCTTCGGTCGCAGTCGCGCCGCAGCACGCCTCAACGACGAGTTGGCTTTCCATCTCGATCACCAGATCGCGGAAAACCTCGCCGCCGGAATGACGCCGGACGAAGCGCGTTCCTCCGCCCTCCGCACCTTCGGCAATCCTGCGCTCTTGCGCGATCAAGCCCGCGCAACCTGGAGTTGGGAGGGTTTAGAGTCCGTGGTCATCGATCTCAAATACGCCTTTCGCACTTTGCTGCGCACGCCGGGATTCGCTGCCATCGCCATCATTGTCATCGCCCTCGGCATTGGAGCCAATGTCTCGCTCTTCACAATCGTTCGCTCCGTGCTGCTCAAGCCGCTACCCTACACCGATCCCAGCAGCCTCGTTCGCCTCTACGAGGTCAGCGCCGATGGCAAGTTTCCCTTCAACAACAACGCCCCGGGCGTTTACAGCGAGTGGAGAAAATTCAATCAGAGTTTCAGCGATCTAGCCATCGTCGGATACGCCGGCTTCAACCTCTCCGGCAACGGCGGCCCGTTGCCCGAGAACGTGCGTGCCGCCACCTTCTCCTGGAACCTGCTTCCCGCCCTCGGCATTCAGCCCGCGCTCGGCCGGGGATTCGCTGCCGGCGAAGATCAACCCTCGGCCAATCCCACCGTGCTCCTGAGCTGGGGCCTCTGGAAGCGCCGTTTCGGCGGTGATCCCGCGATCCTCAACCGCACCGTCCTACTCGACGACAAACCCTACACCGTCGTCGGCGTTATGCCGCCATGGTTCGCTCTGCCCGATCCCGCCATCCAGCTGTGGGTTCCCATTTATTACAATGAGCCCGCCGATTATATGAAGTCGATGTCGCACGACTTCCATGTCATCGGCCGCCTCAAACCCGGCGTCACTCTGGCCCAGGCCCGGAGCGATCTCACCGTCATCACGCGCCGCATCCACGACACCAATCTCTCAGATCCCTTTGTGAGTGTAGGTGCGAATAGCAAGCCTCTCCTCGAGTCTCTTGTCGGCGATCTCAAAACTCCGCTTTACGTCCTTCTTGCCGCAACCGGCTGCCTTCTGCTCATCGCATGCCTCAACGTCGCCAACCTTCTCGTCGCACGCGCCGCAGCGCGCCGGAAGGAGTTCGCGATCCGCACCGCCATGGGCGGCGGACGTCTCCGCCTTCTTCGCCAACAACTCATTGAGAGCCTTCTTCTCTCCACGGCCGGCGCCATCATCGGCTTCCTTCTCGCCATCGCTGTCCTGCATTGGTTCATCACCACCCGCCACGATATGGCCCGCGCCGAATCCATCGCCATCGACTGGGTCGTCGTCGCCTTCGCGCTCTCGCTGGTCGTGGTCTTCGCGGCATTCGTCGGCCTCATCTCCGCATTCTCCATGCGCGGCGATCAGCCCCTAACCGCATTGCAGGAGTCTTCACGCAGCCAGAGTGCAGGCCGCGGGCGTGTTCGCCTCCGCGCCGTCCTCCTCACGCTCGAAGTCTCCCTGACCGTCGTCCTGCTCATCGGCGCGGGACTCTTGATCAAAAGCTACGCGCGCCTCCGCTCCACCGATCTCGGCTGCCTTACGCGGAACGTCCTCAAGCTCGACATCAACCTTCCGCAGGTTCGTTACAAGCAACCCGCGCAGGTTAGCGATTTCCTTCAAACCTTGCTCATCCGCGTCCGCAATATGCCCGGGATCGATGCAGCCGGTTTCATCTTTCCCGTCGTCCCAGGCGACGGCTACGGTGGCGACAGTGGCTTTGTCGTCACCGAGCATCCGCCGCTGCCGCAAGGCAAGCAGCAATATGCCATGCATCGCTGGAGCGACCCCGGTTACTTCAGCGCCATCGGAATCCCCTTCCTCCACGGCCACACTTTCACCAGCGATCAGCGGACCGGTCACGCCACCGAGGTCATCATCTCCCAGTCCTTCGCTCGCCAGTACTTCCCCGGTGAAGACCCCATCGGCAAGCACCTCGATACCCTCGGCAAGCGCACCTTGGAAATCATCGCCGTCGTCGGCGACACCCGCATTGAAATCGGCGCTCCCCCCGAACCCATGATGTACTTCCCGCTCTACGCCGTCGACGACATGCACGGCGCATCGCTCGTCATCCGCTCCAGTCGCGACGTAACGCAGTTCGCAATGCCCGTTCAGCGTCTCGTCTCCCAAATGGATCGCGACCTGCCCGTCTCCGACATCCTCACCTTGGACGAGGTCATTGGTCGCAACATCGTCGACAATAGCTTCGACGCCACTCTGGTCACCGCCTTCGCCGGCATCTCTCTTGTGCTCGCCGCCGTCGGGCTCTTTGGAGTTCTTTCTTTCATCGTCGCGCAGCGCACCAGCGAGATCGGCATTCGTATCGCCCTCGGTGCGCAACGCACCCAGGTCCTCGAAAAAGTTCTGGCTGACGGCCTCCGCCCCGCGCTCATCGGCCTTGCTCTTGGACTTCCAGCCAGCGCTGCAACCGTCGACCTCATAAAGTCCATGCTTTACAAGACCGAGCCCATCGACCCGGCAGTCTTTGCCACGGTGGCCATCACTTTGCTGTGCATCGCAGTCATCGCCTGCATAGTTCCCGCCTGGCGCGCGTCGCGTCTCGATCCCATGCAGGCTCTACGAACTGAATGATCCCGGAGGTCTCCTTGCGCCTTCTCTCACGAATCCGAATGGTCCTTCTCTTTCTTTTCCGGCGACGTCGCGCCTCCAGCCAGCTCGACGACGAGATCCGCTTTCACGTCGATCGCCAGATCGCTGAAAACCTCGCCGCCGGCATGCCTCCAAACGAAGCCCGCTACTCCGCCCTCCGCACCTTCGGCAATCCCGCATTGCTACGCGAGCAATCCCGCGCCACGTGGAGTTGGAATTGGCTTGAATCCCTCGTCCGCGATCTCCGCTACATTGTGCGCGCCCTCGTTCACTCTCCCGGATTTGCTACGATCGCGGTACTCATCATCGCTCTTGGCATTGGTGCAAACGTTGCGCTCTTCGCTCTGGTTTACCGCGTCATCCTTAACCCGTTGCCCTATCGGGATCCGGGCCAGCTCGTCACCCTCTACGAACATGAATCGAGTGGCAGCAATCCCCACAACTATCTCCCTGTTGCCATGGGAACCTTTTTCGAGTGGCAGCGATCGTCGCAACGCGTCGCCGAAATGTCCGTTGTCTCTCCATTTCAGGCCTACAACGTTTCCGCGGAGGGCGGAAAGCTGCCGGAGAAGATCGACGCCGCCATGTGCTCTTGGAACTTCTTCTCCGTCCTCGGCGTCAGCCCGGCGATGGGTCGCTCTTTCGGCCCATCAGACGATCGTGCGGACTCCGAAGCGACGGTGATTCTCTCCGCATCATTCTGGCATCGCCGCTATAACGGCGATCCAACCATCGTCGGCAAAAAGATCTGGCTCGACGCAAAGCCCTACACGGTCATCGGCGTCATGCCCGCTTCCTTCGTCTACTCCGGCGCCTTCGGCGGCAACACTGACCAGATCTGGACTCCGATCGCTCACGAAATGCCTCCCATGATGCTGGAGACGTTTGAAGACCACGAAACCATCGTTGTTGCGCGACTGCATTCCGGCACAACTCTTCCGGCGTTACTTAGCCGCCTTGTCGCCGTCCAGACCCAGATCAAGAATGGGCATCCCGGCCCCGCCGTTCACGATTCGGTCATCGGACGCAGCCTTCTCGACGACGCGGTTGACGATTACAAGACGCCGCTCTATGTCCTGCTCGCCGCCACCGTCTGCGTCCTTTTCATTGCTTCTATCAACGTTGCCGGGCTTTTGGTGGCTCGCATGGCCGCCCGCCGCAGAGAACTGGCAATCCGCGTTGCACTCGGAGGCGGATGGCTTCGCCTGATGCGCGAACGCATTCTGGAAAGCCTCCTTCTTTCCCTGCTTGGTGGAGTATTCGGCCTGATCCTTGCTGGTGGAGGGCTCCAATGGCTTGTCCATGCTCGCCCCGACATGAATCGCATTCAAGATATTCGCATGGGCGTTGCAGAGATATGCTTCACCATCGTCGCCATCCTCGCCACCGCCCTCTTCGCTGGCTTGATCAGTGGCTTTAGTTCCAACGCCAAAAACGTACTTGGTTCTTTGCACGAAGCGTCCCGCGCCAATAGCGGCAGCCGAGCCCGAGCCGGTCTGCGTCGAGCATTGCTCGTCATCGAGGTCTCACTTACCGTCGTTCTTCTGATCGGAGCCGGTCTCTTGATCAAGAGTTATCAACGCCTGCGCTCGACCGATCTCGGTGTACCAATTGACAACGTCCTCACCATGCACTTCAGCCTGCCCGATGTTCGATACACCAACGCGGTCCAGCAGGTTCAGTTCTTTGAGAACCTCATCACCCGTGTTCGCACCATGCCCGGCATACAATCCGCAGGGCTCGTTAGCTCGGCACCTGGTCAGGGTTGGGGCGGCGATAATCTCGTAAGCGTCATCGAGCATCCTCCGCTCCCCAAGGGCAAAGGGCTTGACCTGCAAATGCGGGGGGCGGATCCGGGTTATTTTGCAGCCATCCAGATTCCCCTCGTGCGCGGCCGCATCTTCACCACCGACGAACGCTTGAAGCGTGCCAATGTCGCGGTCATCTCTCAGAGAGCAGCCGACATCTGCTTCCCAGGCGAAGATCCAATCGGGAGACATCTGAAAATTGACTTTGACGGCCGCGTTGCGGAAGTCGTTGGTGTGGTTGGCGACACGCTTTGGAGCGTTTCCGAACCTCCCATGCCGACCTTGTATGTGCCGATCTACGGCAATGGCTATTCCGGCGCCACCATCGTTTTGCGTTCTTCACCGAACGTTGAAGCGCTGGCGATGCCCGTGCAGAAGGTCCTCGGCAGCCTTGATCCAGATCTCCCCGTGTCCGGTGTCCGGACCCTCCGCGAGACGATCAGCAAGTCAACCGTCGATTCACAGTTTGATTCGCTTCTCACACTGGCCTTTGCTGTCATCGCGCTGGTCCTTGCTGCGGCGGGCCTCTACGGAGTGCTCACTTACCTGGTCACGCAGCGCACATCTGAATTCGGCATCCGTATCGCGTTGGGTGCCAGGCGCAATCAGTTGCTGAGTGCGGTTCTGTTCGATGGATTGCGGCCAGCCCTTATTGGCCTTCTGATCGGCCTCGGTGGAAGCGCATTTGCCGCGCGCCTCATCAAATCGATGCTGTATCAAACGGAGCCCCTCGACCCAAGCGTGTTCGCGGCGGTCGCAGGAACACTTCTCCTGGTCGCCGCAATCGCGTGCCTTGTCCCCGCCTGGCGTGCTTCCCGCCTCGACCCGATTCAAGCCCTGAGAACAGAATAGGCGCGGAGTTTGCACCCCGCGCCTACGCTTGCTTCACAAGCTTTCGGATTGTTATTCCCTATCTCACTGCGTTACCGGCGCCGCAGGAGGCGCCTTCGGCGCTTTCAGATGCGGCCCGCTCCCGGAGGACGGTCCGGCAACCGCTGGCGGGGGAGGCGGCTCTTCGTCGCCGCGCTTGATGTGGATGTCGCCGTTCTCCGCAGTCAGCGTCACCTTAGGCCCGCCTGCACCGATCTTGCCGCTCACCGATTTGCTTTCATCCCCATTGATCGACAGCGGAAAATCCGAAACAATATCGCCATTCCGCGTGTTCCCGGTTACCAAGGCCGCGGCACTCGGCGGAAGCGTGATTTCGACATCGCCCTTCAGATTTCTCGCCTCCAGCGTGTAGTTCCCAGCAGTTTCCACGGCAATCCGCCCGTCGCGATCTTCGACGTAACTGTCGCCGTATATCTGGCTCAGGTCCACATCTTTCGAATGCGTTTTAACGCGCACCTGACCCTTCGCCTGGGTGACGCGCAGATTATCGGAATTCAACGTCAGGTCGCCCGGCAGCGATGCCACATCCATGTCGGTCACCGACGTATGCACGTGAATCAATCCATTCACATTCTCCATGTGCACGTCGCCAAAGAGTTCACCGTTAATAATTACTTTGCCCGTGATCTCCGACAGCGTGAGATCGTTGCAGTTCCCCTCCGCTGTAAGGTCGCCGTTGACCTGGTGGGCAGAGAAGTCGCCCTTATCGGTCGAGAAACGCACTTCCACTGATCCCTTGATCACGCTGAGGTGGACGTCTCCGTGGTTCGAATTGATATTCAAACCGTTCTCAAGGTTTGCCGCCGTCACATCGCCGTGGCCCGAGTGCACCGTCACGTGCGCGCTCTTTGGTACGGTCACCGTCAGGTTCAGCCGGCCATTGCTATTGCTGTCCGACTTTACCAGCACGGCGCTTCCGCTTACCGTCACATGCGCCTGCTCCGCGTCGAAGATCTTTTTCGCTTCGTCATCCGAACCGGCAAATGCTACCTCGTGCGCCTGTACTTCGATATTGGGCGAGTCGCCCGCCGTTACGCTTACATCACCGCGCGGATTCTCGATCTGCACCGCGGCGCCCGACGGAATCGACACGTTCAAAACCTGCTGATCCAGATCGTGTTCCGGCTGCCCGAACATGTTGAAGAAGTTGTCCCCATCGTGGTCGCCCCAATCGCCTCTCCATGGGCCCCATATGCCACGCGAAGTGCCTGACGCAAAGAATCCAATGACCGCGAGCAGGATCAGGATGCCAACGAATCCGGTTCCACGCCGCACCGGAGCTTCGCGCCGCAAGTCCAGCGCCCACTCTGCCAGCATCGCCAGGCCGGCGGCGATCAGCAGCAAAGGCCACCACTTGCCGTACCAGGTCCAGAAGTTAGCCGGAGCAATATGGCCGGAATAAATCAGCAGCCACACGATGCCGATTGCCACCAGGATCAGTGGTCCGACAACTGAAGGAACGCGCGGCCCGTATGCATGCTGATACTTCGCCTTGTACGCATACTGCTGAGCTTTCCACGCATCGCGCTGGGCGCGCCACGCAGCCCTTTGCTGTTCGCGGTACACCCGCCATTGCGTTCGCGGATCGTAACCGCCGGGTGGAATATTCGGAGGCACGCTGCTCATGACTGTCCTCCTTCAGAACCCTTCGTGTAGTCCTGCCCGGCAGGAACGATCGAGGTGCCCGGTTGCGCTTGCGAAGCTCCCGCCGGTGCCGGAGTCGCAGCCGCGCCATAGGGATACGGTGAGCCCGGGTACGGTGTCTCATCTCCCGCCGCGGCCAGCGCCGCGCGCTCAGCCAGCTTCAACACGCCGATCAAAATCAGCAGCAACGGAACAAACAAACTCCAGAAATCGACAAGACCCGCTTCGTGCATCAGCAGAATTGTCCCCAGAAGCAGCAGAATCGCTGGCCCCTTCAATCGGCGAATCAGGATGTAGCGGTTCATTGCGGGCCCCCCTTCGTATCTTCAAAGCGACGCACAATCAGCCACACACCGAGTGCGATAAAGACCAGCGGCCACAGGAACTTCAGGATGTGCTCGGCCAGAAAGCCCATCTGGTTCAGCAGTAGCAGCAATCCAAACCCGATCAGAATCAGTGCTCCAATCGGCTCCTTGCGCCGCCAGAACACGGGAGGAACTGGTGGTACCGGAGGTATGGCAGGATCTACAAATCCAGCTGCCGCCGGCGGTGTATACGGTGCCTGGTACTGCGTGTATGGCACCTGCTGATAGCCCCCTGCACTCCCGCCCGGATTAGGCGCCGCAGGTCCGGCCCCGGGAACCGTAGTGCCAGGTCCCGGCGGAACAGAACTGTACGGCATGCCCGGCCGATGCTGCGGTCCACCCAGGTTCAGCCAGTTGCCCACTTCGTTCAGACCCAGTGGGTCAGGCAGCGGCTGTCCATCGCGAATCGCCTTCGCCGTGTGGAACGCCTCAAACGACTGATACAAAACCCAAGCCGGAATAAACAGGCCAAATAACCCGTAGTGCGTCGTGATGCTGATGATCACGACAAAAATCACCACGTGGATCAGCCCTTTGAAGTACTGCCCGTTGTACATCGCGCCCACGCCGGGAATTACCCCCAGCACTGCCGCGACCGACGGATTCGGTCCGCCCATGGTCGGCGCGACAAAAGGTTGTTGCACGTTCTGCCACGCAACGTAGCAAGGCTCGCAAAGAATCTGTCCATTCCCCGCATTGCGAACACAGGCCGCGCACAGCGCCTTGCCGCAGTTCTGGCAATAGGCCGTCGCACTAACACCGCTGTGATTTACGCAGTCCATACTGTGCCCCTTTCCCGTATTGCCATTTCGAACTCGGGTTCTCCGGCAACAGATCCAAGTTGCTGGAGTGCAGAGCCGCCAGAATGCGCGGGCCCGGGTCCCAAGTGACAAGTCTGTGTCGCTTGGGTGGTGGACTGTTCGTGAAGGTCAACGGAAGTCTCTAAATAGTCAGGATCCCTCAAGGAGGGTGCCCCGGATTGCTGTGGAGGATCTACGCGGGATCCGCCGTCTTTCCGGTTAGGGTTTTGTTTTGACTCCCCCGGTTGCACCGGCTGAGTCTGCTGTTGTTGCTGCGTCTCGGTTCTGCGCCGAATTTCCTGCATCCGCGACTGAACTTCGTACACCAGTTTCAGGTGATCGTAGTAGCGGATAATTGGCGTTGACGCCATTGTGAGCCTGCGCTCCATGAACGAACGCACCGCTGTCGGCCGCAGATTCGAAAGTCTCAAGTCCGCGAGCCGGACTCCCGTGATGTTCAGTGTCACCGCGATTGAAAAGAAGGCCATCGCCGCCGTCATCAGCAGCCGTGGCTCGGCGAAGCGGCGAATCCGCCCCATCATCCCCGGCCGCTGCCATGCCGGAATCGCCATCGGCACCACGTTGTCCGCGGTCGCCAGTTTGTACTCTGAGGTGTGTCCCGGCCCGGTCTGCGCCAGGATCTTATCCAGCAGACCCTCCGGGACCTCTGGTTCCGGGCTTAGAAACTCCAGCCACTCGCGCCCGCGCCGGGCTTCTTCAAAAAGAGAGGTGCATGACGGGCAGACAGCCATGTGGGAAGAGAAAGTCGCCTCGTCCTCCGGCCGCAACAGCCCGTCCAGTGCGTCGGCCAGGAGTGTTTCCCAAAGCCCGCAAGCTGGAGAGTTCGGAATGTTTCCGCGGTCTGCCATCACATCACCTCCCGCTTACTACGTTCCAGCAGGCGTGCAAGTTCCGCACGGCCTCTGCTGATGCGGGATTTAACCGTCCCTTCCGGTATGCCCAGAACCTGGGCGATCTCTTTGTAATCCATATCCTGTAAGTCCCTTAATATGACTGCTTCGCGCAACTCCACCGATACCTTGGCCAACGCGCCCTGCACCATCTTGGCCAGTTCCTTCTGGGCCGCCTTTTCATGCGGTGAAGGTCCGCTTGCCGTCAGCCTGTCAATCGGCCGCAACTCGTCCGTTTCGTCCCATCCCGCATCGAGCGAATCGGTAGACCGCTGGTTTCTTGTACGACGGAAATTGTCGACCAGCAGGTTGCGGGTCATCGTCGTGATCCACACCTGCAGGCTGCCCCTGGCGGTATCAAAACTAGCTAGATTGGAATAAATCTTGAGGAAGACGTCCTGCGTAAGATCTTCGGCATCAGCGGGATTGTTCGTAAAACGATAGCAGAGCCCGTAGACACGGCGATGGTGGGTACGAACCAGTTCGGCCCATGCTCCAGAATCCCCGTCCATGCACCGGCGGACGACTTCAGACCAGTCGATCTCCAGCGGTCCGCTCGTCAGGCGAGTGTCCGGCGTCATTGGTTTGGCTTCCTGACCGTGGCCATGAACCGGCTTCCGCGGCGCCTGGTCCAACTTGCGCCGGATGGGCACCTTCGGCGCCACCAGTCCTGCCACGCTCCAGCTTAATGTACCCGCACAAGCCATGGAGGCCTATACGTATGATTTTGTTGCGCAGTTCCCACATCCGCTACGTGGCACGCTGGCTCTCTGTGCCTCCCGGCAAGTTTTCACTCAATAAACCGATTCCGTAGCCGTTTTGACGGTTCGTCGCTTTGTCTGCGCTCAAACGGCGGCTGACAAATCGTCACGCCGGTGCGACGAAAGCGTCCGGCACAATCTGTCCCCGGCCTTGAAGCGACCCTGAGGCCTGATCGTCGCATCGAAACCACAGCAATGACAACTTCGTCATGAACGGAGCGAAATAGTGCGATTTGCCTACCTCCGCGCGACAAAACGCTCATTTTGTACCGGTTCGATGAGCTTTGCATTAAAATCTTCAGGACATTCCCTCTGGAGGGGAAGAGTTGCGCCCTGTCGATGATGTTGCCCAGTTTTATCTATAGGATCGCTGAGCACCGCTTTGGGAAGATCGCACTTTACGTTATCGTCTTCGGAGCGGTTTTTGCCTTCATTGTGATGTATCTTGTGCATCTTGAGGGCGGGAATTTGTAACAGTCAGCACGGGTTGTCGATGCAGGAAAGTTGCACGATCGCTCGCGAATCGTACATCGTTCCTATCGTGATGATCGCCGGAATGACCCAGGCTACAATCTGCGCCCCGGGAGAAAAACCAGCTGGCGGGATGATGTGGTGCGCCAACTGGGCTTAAGCGCAATCGCGTCCGGTTCACTTGCCGATCTTCCAGCTGAGCTTGTACATGTCAAAACGCATCTCGTCGGTTCCTGGGACCCGGTGAAGTGAAACTTCACGCCAGCAGTTCTCCGCCGGCGCCGCGGTGTCGTTGCTGTCATCGCGCTTGCATAAACCCATTCCAGCTTCAGGGCTGATGAAGGTCAGCACCCGCCAGCTGGAAGCGTCTTTCGGTACCTCCACCAATACGTAATCGACCGAGGTAAAGGAATTATCCAGATCGCGCAACCCCATGAAATAGGCCTTGTTGTCCCGGATCGCCAAAAGGTAGCGGAGCTTGATATCCCAGATCGGCGTGCCTCCTCCGCCGGCCGCGAAAGCGGTATTCAACGATTTCGGCATGGCCGCCACAATCGCGCACCAGTCCACGCCCGTGCGCTTCGAGGCCTGCATGCAGATTGGATTCGTCTGCTGGCAGCACAGGGGTGAAACTGGCAGCCTCATCCCGAGTTGCTTTGCTGTCTCATCCTGAACTGCTTTCGCTGTCTCAATCGGAATGGGGCGGGCCCCAGGCTTCATCGGTGCGGGATCGGGAATCGCGACACCCGCCGCGATAAATGCCTTCGCCAAATCCTGCTTCTCCGTCAGATCAAATCGGTCATTCGCGGCCAGCGACTGCAAAGGATAGAGAAAACGGGGGTCCTCGAATCGAGTGAGAAACAGATCCTGATACGCATGTGGGCTGGCTCCATTCTCCAGCAGCATCTTCACCGCCTTCGCATTTCCGGCCCGCATTGCCGAGATGAGCAGTCCCTCCTGCTTGTAGTAGTCGTTCGGCACCGTCATGTTCGGATCCAGCCCCGCCTTCAATGCCGAATCAAGCCAGGCGAGCGCCTCCGGTGCATTGGCCGCGCTCTGAAAGAACTCCTGCGCCACCGTCGACTTGCCGTCCGCCGATTTTTGTCGCAGCCCCTGCTCAATCTCCGCCGGTCTCACCCCGGATGTCGTCGCGTCCTTCAGGAACCGCACGTCGGCCGAACTGAGCGCTGCTGCGATGTTCGGAATTGTCATGCGAAGCTGATTGATCGATCGCTGGAAGTCGCCCGCACCCGGCGCGGGAGACGAGGCCGACGTCTCTCCCTCGGGTTCAGCTTCCGGCACAATAACCGCCGTTGTGCTCCGTGCGCCCTTAGCTGGCAACGGCGCCTTGCCATTGCGAACAAACACAAAATCGCCGCCATTGTGGGTGGAGTTCGGAATCACCGCATATTCCGGTGTCTGCGTCGAATTGCCCACTACGGAGTCCTTGATGTTCCCATAGAACAGGCTGCTCGCTGTGAACATCGAGTTCACATTCTCGGCCAGCGCGCGCAGCAGCACGCCTGCAAACACCGAGTGCCCGTCGACGCCGGTGTCTGACACCGTCTCTTCCCCTCCGCTGGCCATCAGGTTGCGCGACTTGCGTCCCAGCATCCGGGCAATCACCGCCGGCGTTCCTGCTTCGATTCCCGATCCCACGCTGCGCGTATTGGCCAGGTCCCCCGAGTAGCAGCTATCCGAGATCACCAGCACATGACGCGCAGGCGCATCGCTCACATCGTTCATCAACTCGTCGGAAATGATGCGGTTTGGGCTAAGCATCGAGTTGGCATCGTACGGCATCCAGTAAGCGCGCTTCGTCTTTGGGTCGAGATAGCCGTGCCCGGCGAAGTAGATCACCAGGTTATCCGCCGGCTGCAGCGTGCCCTCGTATTTTCCCAGCGCATCCAGAATGTTGAAGCGAGTGGCGTCCCCGTTGAGCAAATACTGCACCTTGAATCCATAGCTTTGCTCCAGCACCTTGCCCACGGCCTGTGCATCGTTCACCGGCGTCTTCAGCTGAGGCAGCGGCGCATGGTAATCGTTGATCCCGATAACGAGGGCGTAGAAGTTGCCGATTCCGCCATTGGCCGTTGGTAGCGGCTGTACAGGCTCAAGACCGCGCTGGGGTTGCGCGTGCATAAATGGGGTGACTAAAAAAAGCGTGACAAAGCGCAGCGCGAAGCAGAGCGCGCCGCCGCGGATGCACGAACCTATGCCATGGTGCGGAGTCTTCATCGAAATCAACTCGCGCTCTTGCCGGGGGAAGCAGGAAGGAGGCCAGTGTAGCGCGCCGGAGATTCTTCAAGCGAGTTTTTTGATACTTGAGGTCCCGGCCCGTCTTGATTCCGCATGCACGCCGGACTATTTGAGCGCCGCACAGGCTCGCTTTTCCCTTGCCGCCTTCTTGTAATCTGATTCAAACCCTAACCGCCTGGGCGGGATGGGGAAAACGAGGTCAGACTTGCCGTCAGGGAAATTCGCGCTAACCTACACCGTTAAAAATGAGGCAAGGCTGTTGCCGTCGGCGATTGAATATCATCTTGCCGCGGGATGTTCCCGCATCTACCTCTTCTGGGACAACACCACCGACAACGCGGCAGAGCTGGTAGCGAAATACCCGCAGGTGATTGCGCGCAAATCCTTTCGGCCCGAAGAACTCCACAACCCTCCGGCTTGGCTCACCAAAATTCTCCCTGCCTGGGGTCCCGATCTCGACGTGCGGAAAATCGCCAACACGTTCTACTCTGCGCGGGATGCCGCAAAAGACGGAATCGAATGGCTAGTCGGCATCGATCCCGACGAATTGATCCTGATGTCGCGCGAGGAGCAGGCGCTCGAGAATCACATTCCCCGATACCTCGAAAAGATTCCTGACGACATCGATCAGTTGCAGCTGCCCAATCTCGAATCTGTCCCCACCGCAGCCGAAACAGAGAATCCATTTGCGGATTGCGTCTATTTCCTCAACCGATTCCCCGCCACGGAGGCCGTCTGGCGTTATTCGCGTGCGGCACTGGCTCGCATCACACCGTCTTCTGAAGCGCGGGTCACGCGGTTTCCCAGGCTCATCGCGTGGTACGACTGGCTCTTCTACGAGTTGCGCTTCGCCGGCGCGCTGCACCGGATGATGCGCGAACCTGGCACGCGGCGCAGGATTCCGGGCACTTATTTTCTGGGATACAGCAGCTATAAGTCCTTCATACGAACAGACCGTGTTGCGGACTTCCAGTTCGCCACCCACGGCTGGAAGCCGTTTGCGCGGCAGCCCCGCAGTCTTCGGACCGGTAACGTCCTGCACTTCGATATGCTCGATGCAGCCTACTTTGCTTTAAAATTCAGGCAGCGCCCCGCACCGCGCGACATCTTCTACCTGCGCTACATGCTCGGACTGGTTGCACGCGATCACAGCCCCGAAGAGATCAGGGAGTTCTTCGAAACCTACATCGCCATCCGCGATCCAAAGCGCATCGAATTGCTCAAAAAGAAGGACATCCTCGTCGAGATTCGATCGGCATCGAATCTCCTCAAGAAGCTGCTGAAAACGCCAGCTCCAATCGAGGCCTGACCTCCGCGTTAGCCCTCCAGCGACCGCCTCAGTATCGGTCGCCAAACTCCGGCTCGACCGGGTTCTCGAACAGCGATGCGTCGCGCGTCACGATCGTCAACCCCGACGGCGTAACGAAATAACGTCTCTTGTCTTCGACTGGATCGTAGCCGATGACGGTTCCCTCCGGAATATGCACGTCGCGATCGATGATGGCGCGGCGGATCCGGCAATGACGGCCGATCTGCACATGCGAAAAAATGATGCTGGAGTCGACCTCGGAATACGAGTTAACGCGAACATCCTGCGACAGCACCGAATTCGACACCGAAGCGCCGGAGATGATGACGCCCGCCGTGATCACCGAGTTCATCGCCATGCCGGTTCGGCCGGGCTCGCCAAACACAAATTTAGCCGGTGGATATTGCCGCACGCGGGTCCGCATCGGCCAGTTTTTGTCATACAGATTGAAGACAGGCGAAACCGAGCATAGATCCATGTTGGCTTCGTAGTAAGAATCGAGCGTACCCACATCGCGCCAGTAGAGCGCCGTCTGCTTGTTTTCATCCACGAAGCTGTAGGCCATCATCTTCTTCTTGCCCAGCATGTCGGGAAGAATATTGTGGCCGAAGTCATGTTTGGAGTTGGGATCTTCAGCGTCAGCGATGAGGGCCTTGAGCAAGGTTTCAGTGTTGAAGATGTAGATGCCCATCGAGGCTTCGACCTTGTCGGGATTGAAGGGCGAGCGGAACGTCGTGGAAGCGGGCTTTTCCTGAAATCCCTGCAACTCGCCATTCGTGCCAACGTCAACGACTCCGAAGCGGGGCACCTCATCGGGGGCGATCGGCAATGTCGCCAGGGTCACATCGGCGTGCGTTTCCCGGTGATACTCCAGCATGCGGCTGTAATCCATCTTGTAGATGTGGTCGCCGCTCAGGATGATCATGTGCTTCGGCTGCTCGCTGCCGATCGAGTAGATGTTCTGGTAAACCGCGTCGGCCGTGCCCATGTACCAGTTAGTGCCGGTGCGCTGCATTGGCGGCAAAAGCTCAAAGAACTCTCCCAGCTCCTGAGCCACAATCCCGGTCCAGCCTTCGCGGATGTGCCGGTTGAGCGAGAGCGCCTTGTACTGGGTAAGGATGAAGACCCGGCGCAGACCAGAGTTAATGCAGTTGGAAAGCGTAATGTCGATGATCCGATAGTGACCGCCGAAGGGAACGGCTGGCTTGGCGCGGTCTCGGGTAAGCGGAAAGAGCCGTTCGCCGGCTCCGCCTGCAAGCAAAACACCCAAAGTGTCTTTCATGTCCGTATGAGCCTGCCTTGTCGCGTTGTCTTTCCGGAGCGTTCTCAGCGCGAGACCAATGTGCCGTTATCCGGTACGGCATTTTTCAGAGAAGAACTTCTGCCGTTCGCCTCTGAACGGCGAAGAATACCACACGGAGATAACACGCGCAGCCTGTCCGCGTTACGGCGTATCTACGAGGCCCAGATTCTCAAGAAACGGGACCGATATGAGGGCATTTTCGGGGGGCTTCCGGGTTGAGCTTACCGGTTCTGTCCGCAGATTATCTGCGCTTCGCCTTGAACCGGTACTGCACGCCGACAGAAATCGCAAAGTTCACATCGTTTTGCGTGTACTTTGTGCCGTAGTTGATGCCATACCGGGTAAAAACCGCATCGGGCGTGATCCGGAATACCCACCGCGCAGAGCGGTTCAGGTCAATATGCCCGCCAACAATCGCCCCCAGGGCAAGCTGGTTGGGATAGAAGTCTACCGCCGACGGAGGCAAACCGCGCA
This sequence comes from Occallatibacter sp., assembly GCF_035317045.1. GTDB lineage: Bacteria > Acidobacteriota > Terriglobia > Terriglobales > Acidobacteriaceae > Telmatobacter. Next base: position 174,530 of record NZ_DATHHT010000039.1, on the reverse strand, counting down.
GGTCCTTCTCGAACTGACCGTATGCGCCACCCACCATGGCATGCGCAATCAGTGCGCCGTGCTTGTTGTGCGGCCCCAGCCACTCCGGGCCGCCCACAAACAGATACTGCGCGACAAACGGTCCCGAAATGAGCTGCGTGGAAACATTGTTGCCAAGTCCCGCCCCGCTCGTGCCTGCGTATCCCCGGCCGCTTCCTTCGATGGCCCAATGCCTTCTGAACCAATAGGAGCCCGACAGGTCAAGGCCGCCGAGATTTGATCCCTGCTGAAGTGTCGGGCCGGCCTTCATGTGGTCGTACGCCAATCCCAGCGATACATCCCACTTGTTGTCGTACTTCACATTGGCCAGCGGGTCGGTAGCGATGTACGTGCCGTTGCCGGTTGGCTGCTGACTCGTCTGTACAGACGGCTGCACCTGGCTGAACGCGCACGGAACCGCGGCTGACAGACCGAGAACAAGGACTGCCGAAAACAATGAAAACCTTACTGGAAGACGCATCAACACAGAGTTTACAGGACCATACCTTGGAGGGACAATGACCGGAACTGAGAGTTAGACGCAAGCCGGCGAGCAGGGTACCGTGCGATTGCCTCACGGCTCGCAGGTTTCGGTCCATCGTGCGTAAACCAGGTAGCGCATCGTCTTCAGGATTTCCAGCGCCGAAACCGCCTTCGAACCGGAAGCACCCGGCTGCAGCGGTGGTGCCGCATGCAGGCGCCAATCGAGCGGTGTATGGCTGAAGATCATTCCGGCCCGCGGCAGATGATAGGCGCTGGAGACAACCTCCGCTGAGTGCCATCCGTGTGCCTGCATGATCCGCGCTGAGTAGCACGCGTTCTGGATTGTGTCCGTGGCCTTGGTCTCTACAAAGATGGCAGAAGGCGGAATCCCCTGTGCAGCGGCGGCGCCAGCCATCACATCCGCCTCCACGAACTGGTTGTGCGCCGGTCCGCCGGTAAACAACAGACGCGAAGCGATGCCACGCTCATACTCCCGCACAGCTTCGGAAACGCGCGCCAGTTCTTCGGGAGTTGGGTTGCCGTCCCCGTCAGCCGGATAGCCGAGCACGACGATCGCATCGAAGTGATCGCGACTGGTATTGGCAGTGGGCACAAGCCGGCGAGCGACCACAGCCCATCCCACCAGAATCACTCCAGCAAGACCCCCTGCCAGCAAAGCGCGCACAGCCCACCGCTTTTTCCCTAGCTTGATCGGCTTGTAGCGATGCAGGGGTCGACGGGCGGGTGCACGCCGGCGCGTTTGACGGGATGAGGATGCAATGGCCACAGCGGGCTCCCATCCTCCACTCTACGAGCGAAAGCCCGGCGGCACGAGCACGAAGGTATTTACTGAATTGGCGCCCCGGAGTCTCAGCCGAGTTCCGCGGGATGATCCCAGGATGACAAAACCACCTCGCTCAACGCTTTTCGGCTCCGTGGCGACTGCTCCTGCGCCTGATAATGCTCGCTGAGTGAAGACAGGTCGCCATGGTAGCCCATCGCCATCACTGAGCCAATTGCGTACGTCTCGGGGATTTCAAATGCCTCGCGCGCTTTCGCTTGATCAAAGCCGGCCATTTGGTGGGTGGCGATCCCCATCGCGGCCGATTGCAGTGTGATGAAGCCATCCGCGGCGCCGAGATCGTGAATCGCGTAGTTATTCGGGGAGTCATTGTGGCTGAACCGAGTTTTAGCGACACCCAGAATCAGCACCGGCGCGGTCCGCACCCAGGCCTGGTTAAACGGCACAAGAGTCTCGAATATCTTCTTGTAGGTCTCAGAGTTGCGGTGACCTGCGAAGTACCGCCATGGCTGCTCGTTGAAGGAAGACGGCGCCCAGCGGGCAGCCTCGAAAATCGTCCTCAGATCGGAGGGGCTCACGTCCCGGTCGGCAAAGGCGCGGGGACTCCAGCGCTCCAGAATGACGGGCAACACTCCCTCAGTTGAGGGCTGCGCATACTTCATCTTATTGATTTCAGTTGCAGTAAGGGGCATTTTCTTCTCTCCAGCGAAAGCCTTTGTATTCGATGGGATGCGCATGCGCGAGGAAGGGTGCGTACGACGCTCCGATCCGAAGCGTTTCGCCAGCTTTTCGAACTCAGCACCAGCGTTTCCCCGTGTGCCCCCAGTCGCACCGCACTGCGAAACAGACTAAGGCTGCCGTCACATTCCATTCACAGTTTTCTGGAATACTATTGCCTAGCTTTAACTTCCCAGATTCCCGGGAAAGCTTGTTGCTTTTCAGGACGAATACCGCCAATCTTGTGCGGATAAGGGAAAGAATGTGGTCAGGCCTGGAAGAAAAGTCGACGCACCTCAACAGGCTCGATCGTGGCTTCACAACTTGATGGAGGAAGTATGACAGGTTCCAATCTGCGCAAGGGCTTCGCGTGTCTCGCGGCCCTTTTCACTCTGCTTACGTTTGTATCAATAGCCCGAGCCCAATCGGCCGTCGACGGTGCTGTGGGCGGTAACGTTCTCGACAGCACCGGAGCAGTTGTCCCCAATGCTTCGGTTACAGTGCGCAACAACGGCACCAACGCCCAGCAGCAAGCTGTTACTGACGCATCCGGCTACTTTCGCGTCATCCACCTGCAGCCCGGCGTCTATGAGGTCAAAATCGTAGCGGCTGGTTTCGACACCTACGACGCGACAAGCCTGACAGTCCAGGTCGGATCTCTCACGGACGTCGAGGCACGCCTCAAGGTCGGCAGTTCCGCCCAGACCATTGAAGTCACCGGCGAAGCGCCGCTCGTGAATACCACGACACCGGATTTTGCCGGCGTGGTGGACCAGGTCTCGCTCCACGATCTGCCCGAAAACAATTACCGCTGGTCGGCCTTCGCGCTGCTCACTCCGGGCGTGGTGAATGACAGCAACGGATTTGGCTTGCTGAGCTTCCGCGGCCAGAGCACATTGCTTAACAACGTCACAATCGACGGCACCGACGACAACCAGGCCTACTTCTCTGAAGAGCGTGGCCGGACCCGCGCCGGTTACTCGACAATCAAAGCCGCCGTGCAGGAGTTCCAGGTAAACACCTCGAACTACTCGGTGGAATACGGCCGCTCCGCCGGCGGCATCGTCAACTCGATCACCAAGAGCGGATCGAATGCTTTCCACGGCGAAGGCTACTACTACGATCGCGACAGTGCCTGGGCCGCTCAGAACTCCTTCGTCACTCACCCTGTGCAGATCTCTGCGAACCCGGTCACCTACTCCGTCGTTTCCTTCAAACCCACCGATCTGCGGCGTCAATTCGGATTCGGCGTCGGTGGCCCGATCCTTCGCGACAAACTCTTTTTCTTCCTGGCGGCCGACCGCTTCTATCACGATTTTCCGGCAGCTTCCACCATCACGGGCACCAGTGCCAATGCCAATTTTTACAACCTCACTGGCAGCTATGCCCAGTCGCAGATTGCACAGGTCGTCCACAACACCGGGCTCAGCACCACCGACGCCACAACCGTGTATAACAACGGCATCGCCGGCCTCACCTCCATGCTCGGCACCGTTCCCCGCATCGGCAAACAGGTCATCTATTTTCCCAAGCTTGACTGGCAGATAAACCAGCGCAACCACGCCTCGGTTGAGGCCAACCAGATGCGCTGGTCTTCCCCGGCCGGCATCCAGACTGCTCCGGCGGTCGCCTACGGCATGGCCAGCTTCGGCAATGACTACGTGCGCGACAACTGGATCGTCGGCAAGCTCGACAGCTTCCTCACTAACAAATGGAGCAATGAAGCGCGCTTCATGTACGGACGCGATTTCGAGTTTGAGTTCAATCAGGCGCCGACATCCTACGAACAGGCCAACCTGATCAACACACCCAGCGGTTACGCCAATCCCCTGGGTCTGCCACCCAACGTCTTTCTCAGTGGCTTCTTCCAGTTCGGCACAGCGCAGTTCCTCAATCGTGCCGCACTTCCCGACGAGCGCCGCTGGCAGCTGGCCGACACCGTCATCTGGGTCCATGGCAACCACACCATCAAGCTCGGTGAAGATTACATTCACACCGACGATCGGATCTCCAACCTCTTCAACCAGTACGGCGGATTCAGCTACAGCGGCAACACCCCGCTGGGCAATTACATCTCTGACCTTTATCTGTCGCAGAATCCGGTTGCCGGCAAAACCGCCGAAAACTACACCTCCTACAACCAGGGCGTCGGCGCGGCCGGCCTCGAGTTCACCACCGGCGACTACGCGCTCTTTGCGCAGGACGAGTGGAAGGTGAACCCGCGCCTCAGCCTGACCTTGGGCCTTCGCTGGGAATTTGAGAAGTACCCCGACCAGCAACTTCCCAACTCTCTGGTTCCGCAGACCTCATCCCTTCATGACAACAAGGACAACATTGGTCCGCGCGTCGGATTTGCTTATGACGTCTACGGCGGGGGAAGGACGATCCTCCGCGGCGGTTACGGTGAGTTCTTCGCACGCGCTATCAACTCCACGCTTTACCAGGCACTCATTGGCACCGGTGTTTCAGCCGGCCAGGTCAACCCCACTCTCAACCCCGGCACCTCCTGCGCTCCGCAGTTTCCGCAGATCGTTCCGTCCGGTTCCTATGCAAGCTGTCTCCAGGGGTCCAGTGGCAATGCGACCTCCTTCTACATCGACAAGAATTTCAAGGTCCCTGAGATTCACCAGGCCGATCTGTCACTCGAGCAGCAACTAAGCAAAAACGACGTCATGAGCGTGTCCTGGCTCGGATCGTGGGGCCGACGTCTGCCTGACTTCGTCGATACCAACCTGCCCGCGCCTACGCCTGTAACTTTCAACGTTACCGGTGCCGGACCGCTCACCGTGGGAAGCGCCGTCACTGCCAATGTCTATTTCAACACTGCGAACCCCAATCATCGCCCCAACCCCAACTTCAGCTCGATCACAGATATCTTCAGCGGAGTCACCTCGAACTACCAGGCTCTGGTCGCCCAGTTCAAGCACCAGATGTCGTACCACATCTCGTTCGGCTCAAACTTTACCTGGTCGCATGCACTCGACTTCGGTGAAAACAACACCACCGGCGCTTCAGCAACCGCGCTGCTCGATCCCAGTAACATCAAATTCGAGTACGGCAACTCCAACCAGAACGTGCCGTATCGATTCCTGATCTACACTGTTGCGGATTCACCCTGGCATTTTCACGGACCCGTCGGCTACCTGCTGAACGACTTTGAGCTCGCTCCCACTTTCCAAACGCAGAGCGGCTTGCCCTACTCGGTCGGCATCAGCGGATCGTCGGCGAAACTCTATCCCACCGGATCGACAACGCAGCAGTCGATCATCAACACCAGCTCGTTCAACGGCACCGGCGGCTCCAACCGCATTCCCGGACTCGATCGCAATGACTTCCAGTATCCGAAAACCTGGGGAGTCGATCTGCGCGCATCCAAAAAGATCGTCGTCCACGAACACTACGCCTTGGAGTTCCTGGCCGAGGCCTTCAACCTTACCAACCACCAGAATGTCACCGGCGTAGGCGCAACCGCGTATGCGATCTCTGAAAACACCACCACCCACACCAACAACCTGGCGCAGTTCACGGCCACACCGTTCGGTGGGATCACCAGCACCAACAACAGCAACTTCGCCTTCAACGTGCGCCAGTTGCAGATGGCCCTCCGCTTGACCTTCTAACTTGCAGTCGGCCTGAAAACAAAACCGCGACGCTCAAGGGCGTCGCGGTTTTGCTTTGCGCTCATTTTTTTCTCGAACGTCGCTTCGCAAGTGAAGTCCATGCGATCAGCGATGCAAGCTTTTCATCTTGCGTCCAGGGAGGACCGAGTCCGACCCCCAGGTCAGCCAGCCTGCGCTTCATCTCTTCCGGTTCGAGACCCAGTTCCTCGCCCGCCTCGCCCATCAGTTCGCTTTCTTTCGCGGTAAATATCTCGATGCCGCAGCGCCTGCATGCGTGAAGCAGAACGTTTCGAAATAGCTCTCCGTCAGCAGTGTGAATCAGTGCATGAGACGCCAGTATCTGCGGAAGACTCGGGAGCGGTCTGCCGGAGGCAAGCAGCAATCCGCCGCATTGGAGCTCATAGCCCTCCATAAGCAGCCTTTTCTGGACGGATCGAATAGCCTGATGAGCCAGACCTCGCGCCTCTGCTTGTATGTGCGAAATAACACCGCGCGCCTCAGACCTCGGCACCTTCTCCGCGGTGTGATACGGCTGGCGGAACTCATACGTAAATGTCTTGACGAGTTGAGGCCGCTGCCGCAGAAGAACCATCGGCGACCCATCTTCGAGCGCGATCGCGACCAGCGAAGTCCAACCGGAGTGGGCGCGAAAACCAAGGGCCGCCTGGTTCATAGGAACTCCCACCGGAAACGTTCAAAGCCGAAAGTGCGGGCTACGGATAAATCCGATGCAGCGTCCGCGCAAACGGAATCGTTTCCCGCACATGATCGAGCGCGCACACCCACGCCACCACGCGCTCAATGCCCATGCCAAATCCCGCATGCGGCACCGATCCATACCGCCGCAGGTCGAGATACCACTGGAACGCCTCCATCGGAAGCTGATGGTGCTCGATGCGGCTCTTCAGCAGCTCGTAACTCGAAACGCGCTGCGATCCGCCAATGATTTCGCCGTAGCCTTCGGGCGCCAGTACATCCACGCACAGCGCGAAGTTCGGGTCCTTGGGGTCGGGCTCCATGTAGAAGGCCTTCACCGCCGCCGGATAACGATGCACCATCACTGGTCGATCAAACTGCGAACTCAGCCACGTCTCGTCCGGCGAGCCAAAGTCATTGCCGTATTCAAACGGTTGCTCCAGCAGCCCCTTCGCATGCGCATCGTTGAGCATCTTCGCCGCCTCGTCGTAGCGCAGGCGCGGGAACGGCGGAAGGATGTTTTTCAGCTTTTCAGGATCGCGCCCGATCACCTGCAACTCCGGCGCTCGATTCTTGATCACGCTCTGCACAATGTGCGAGAGGTAGTTCTCCGCCAGTTCCATCAGCCCGTCCAGATCGCAATAGGCAACCTCGGGCTCCACCATCCAGAACTCGGTAAGATGCCGCCGCGTCTTCGACTTCTCCGCCCGGAACGTCGGCCCGAAGCTATACACCTTTCCCAGCGCCAATGCAGTTGACTCGATATAAAGCTGCCCCGACTGCGTGAGGTACGCCGGGTCGCCAAAGTAATCAACCGGAAACAAGGTCGAGGTGCCTTCACAAGCCGCCGGCGTCAAAATCGGCGGATCGGTCCGGATGAAACCGTTAGTGTCAAAATACTCAGCCGCCGCCCGCATGATCTCCGCGCGAATGCGCAAGATGGCCGATTGCCGCGGCGACCGCACCCACAGATGCCGATGCTCCATCAGGAAATCGACGCCGTGCTCCTTCAGCGTGATCGGATACGGATCCGACTCCGGTACGCGCTGGATCACGTCGATATCCTCGACATCCAGCTCGAACCCGCCCGGCGCGCGCTTGTCCGCCCGCACCTTGCCGGTGACAATCACCGACGACTCCTGCGTCAGGCCCTTCAGTGCCTCAAACACCTCAGGCCGCACACTCTTCACGTGCGCCACACCCTGCACCGTGCCCGTTCCATCACGAAAGATAGGGAACAGCAGCTTGCCCGATTCGCGTGAGTTGTAAAGCCATCCCTTGATCTGGACAGACTGGCCTTCATGCTTGCCCAGCGTTGCAATGGTGGCAACGGGCGCAGCAGGGACGGCGGTTTCACTGGTAACGGCGGGAGCGGTTTCTTCAGGCATGGTTCAACTCTCTTGGGTGCCCCATCCATTTCGCGCTTTTGCGAAATGGGTGGGAAATGACTCCGTCGTACCTGTTCTATTTATTCAGAGCGGGTATCACCGGACCCTTTAGGATAACGCGCGGTGTCGCCGCCGGGCGTGACCGCCGCAACACGGCGCATTCGCCGCATCCTGCCCCTTTGATTTATCGTCCATAACGTATGGCTACTAATCCCAAGCCCCAGCCAGACGTCTCCAGTCAGCCGCACCCCACCCCCGAAGCAGAGGAAGTCTTCCGCCGCTGGGTCCGCTTCCTCGACGAAGAGTTCTATCGCCATCGCTCTCCCGAGCGCCGCGCCGAGATTGTCCGCGACCAGCTCTACCAGCTTTACCTCGGGCGCCCCCACGGCGGAAAACCGAACGTCACGCTCTCAAGTGAGTTGCCGGGAAACGTCCTTGGCATGTCGCTCGACCCCGAGAACGTCACGCTCGAGGCCGAGTACTTCGGTGGCATCGATGTGGCGGAGTTCGCTATCCGCAAGCCGCTTCTCTGGTTCTGGAAGATGTTCGACCGCTCCCCGATCGGTCTCAACCTCTGGCTGGGCATGCGCTTTCGCTGCATGCTGGGGCGTCACATCTTTGACCACATGGGATCCGGCGTCAAGATCCACAACGGCGTCGACCTCACCTATGGCTACAAGCTCTCTGTTGGCGACGGCGCAGTTATCCACCAGGGCGTGCTGCTCCACGACCGCGGCGGCATCACCATCGGCAAAAACGCCGTAATCGGATCATTCGTCCGTATCTTCTCGCACAGCTACTCCAACAACGGCGCCGGGGAAGATGTAAAGCTCCAGCCAACCACCATCGGCGACGGCGCACGCATCGGCAGCCACGAAATCATCATGGGTGGCACCACCATCGGCGCCGGTGAGGTCATCGGACACTATCCGGCCTACAAGGTCTAGCGGCGATGAAACTGCCGTGCAGCGCACCATGCTAACCTGAGCTTTCCAAATCCAGGGAGTGTCTGGTGCAGTCTGCCGAATTTGCAATCGCAGTCTTTGAGTTTGTTCTGCTCATCTTCTCGTTGAGCGTTCACGAGTGTTCCCATGCCTGGGTGGCGTCGCGCCTCGGCGATCAGACCGCGCGGCTCCAGGGCCGCGTCACCCTCAACCCCATCTACCACATCGATCCAGTCGGCACCCTCATCATGCCCGCCATCATCATCTTCGGTCCGCTCATCGGCTTCAGCCTCTTCAGCGGAGTCCTCATCGGATGGGCCAAACCAACTCCCGTCATCAGCCGCAACTTCGCCAAAATCCGCCGCGACGAAAATCTCGTCACGCTGGCTGGGCCTGCTTCGAACCTCCTGCTGGCTGTAATCGCCACTGTGATTCTCCTTGTCGTCATCCACGCCGCGCCGGGCGGACGCCAGATCGTCAACTTCACCCTTCACGGCGTCCTTCTGCCCAACGCGTCGCCGGCGGTGCAAGCTGTAGTTTTGCTGGGCATCGCCGCTGTGCAGATCAATCTGGCGCTTCTGTTCTTCAACCTGCTTCCCATTCCGCCGCTCGATGGCAGCCAGTTACTCCGCAATGTGCTTCCGTACAACGCTGTGCAGACCTACGACCGCATTCCCATGTGGATAAGCTGGATTCTGATGATCCTCGTCGGCGGCTACATCATGCGCCTGCTTTTGGCCCCCGCATTCACGGTGGTGCTATTCGTGCTGAGCCGCGGATAACGGCACGTGCAACCGCTACAATAAATCAAGCCTCACTTTGGCCTTTCTGATCAAACTTGGGCGACGCATCCCGGCCTCACTCCGGAATCGAAAAAAGAATGTCTGACACTGTATCTCCATCCTCTCGCCCGCGCGTTCTCAGCGGCATGCGCCCCACGGGCAAGCTCCATCTGGGCAACTACATGGGCGCCCTCGCCAACTGGGTCAAGCTCCAGGACAGCGGCCAGTACGAGTGCTACTTCTTCATAGCCGACTGGCATGCCCTCACCACCGACTACGCGGATACATCAAACATCGAGCCAAACTCGCGCGAAGTTATCCTCGATTACCTCGCTGCAGGGCTCGACCCGGCGAAAACTGTCCTGTTCCAGCAGAGCCGTATTTCTCAGCACGCTGAGCTGCCGCTGCTGCTCGGTATGATCACCCCTCTCGGTTGGCTCGAACGCGTCCCCAGCTACAAGGAGATGCAGGAAAACCTGACCAACAAGGACCTGACCACCTACGGCTTCCTCGGCTACCCCGTCCTCATGGCATCCGACATTTTGCTCTATCAGCCGAAATATGTCCCGGTAGGACAGGACCAGCAAGCCCACGTCGAACTTACCCGTGAAGTGGCCCGCCGCTTCAATAACTTTTACAAACTGAACAACCGCGAAGTCCTGCCCGAACCCGACGTCCTGCTGACCCCGTCGCCCAAACTCCCCGGAACCGACGGCCGCAAAATGTCGAAGAGCTACGGCAACACCATCCTCATCAGCGACCCCGAACCCATCGTCCGCCAGAAGCTCAAGACCATGGTCACCGACCCGGCCCGCATTCGCCGCAAAGACCCGGGTGACCCCGACAAGTGCCCCGTCGGCGACCTCCACAAAGTCTTCTCCACACCGGAGACGCTGGCCAAGGTCTACGATGGCTGCAGGTCAGCAGGAATCGGATGCATCGAGTGCAAAGGCTGGGCTGCCGACGCCCTCGTCCAGATCCTGAATCCCATCCAGGAGCGGCGCGCCCGCTTCACCCCCGGCGAGGTTGAGGATATCCTCAAAGATGGCTCCGATCGCGCACGCACCCGCGCCGAGCAAACCATGGTCGAGGTGCGAGCGGCAATGAAACTGACACCAGCCGCGAAGTAAACAAACCAGGTAAATTCCTCTGAAGTCGAGATTTTCTTTGAGCGAAGCTCCCAAAAACCCGGAGACCGATCCGAACATCGATCCAGTAAAAAAGGACCCCATCAAGGAGCCCCCGCAGGCGCCGCATCCCGTCGAGGATCCCGAGCCTGGCCATCGCGGCCCTGTCACCGATCCTGATCCCGAACCGGAGCCCGACTCGCCCGAGCCAACGCCGGAGCCTCCGCATGGCGATCCGCCATCGAAAGAGCCCGGGGTGAACGCTGCGCCACGGCTCGTGCTTACATCCAAGCCGGTCCCTGAGGACAAGCCGGCCAAGGCCGCTCCCGCAAAACCGAAGAGGCCGGAAGAAGAGAACGAGCAGTCGCCGTTTTCAGTTACCGTGGGCCAGGTCTACGATGGCCCGCTCGACCTGCTGCTCGACCTCATCCGCAAGCAGGACATCGACATCTACGACATTCCGATCGCCAAGATCACAGCACAGTTCCTCGCCTACGTTGACAAGCTGAAGGCGACGGACATGGACGTGGCCGGTGATTTCATCTACACCGCATCGCTGCTCATCCACATCAAGAGCAAGATGCTGCTCCCGCGCTCGCCCGCCGGCCCCAACGACGATGGCGACGACCCGCGACGCGAACTGGTCGAGCGTCTCCTCGAGCACGAGCGCTTCAAAAACGCCGCCCAGATGCTGCAGCAGAAGCAGATGCTCGAAGCCGCCACCTGGACCAACCCCGGCGTCCGCGAATTCAAAGAGGACGCAGCGGCCGAGCCCGAAATCGCCGCCGACACCGTCGACCTGGTGCGCATCTTCCGCGACATCCTCGAGCGCGCCCGCAATCGCCCCACCTTCAACGTGCAGGACGACTCCATCACCGTCGGCCAGATGATCCAGTTCCTCACCCGCCGCCTCTCCATGGAAGACCGGCCGCTCTCTCTCCGCAAGCTGCTCAGCCACAGCAAGTCCCAGCGCGCCCTCGTCGCCATGTTCCTCGCGCTCCTCGAACTCGTTCGCCTTCAGGCGATTCTGCTCCGTCAGGACCGTGCCTTCTCCGAGATCTTCATCAAGAAGAGCACCGGCTTCGACGCCGTCGTGAACGAAGGCGTCGCCAACGCCACCGATGAATGGCGATAGCGCCAGGGATTCGACCAGCGTTATAACATTTGTTATAATATGAGTCGCCAGGTACAGACCATGCCGACAACTGCCAAAATCATCGCGATTGGAAACTCAGTCGGAATCGTTTTGCCGAAAGAAACTCTTGCCCGCTTAAAGCTTGAGAAGGGTGACACCGTGTGTCTTTCTGAGACTCCATACGGTGCCCATCTGACGCCTTACGACGAGCAGTTCAATCGCAAGGTCGAAGCGACCGAAAAGGTTATGAAGAAGTATCGCGATGCTCTTCGGAAACTCGCCAAGTAAATGGCAGAGCCCATCTGGATGGAAGTTGCCGATGCGGTGATGGCACACGATGCCGAACTCACGGCTCACGGAGGCTCCGAAGGCGTTCGCGATCCTGGGCTCTTGGAGTCCGCTCTTGCTCGACTGAGAAACATCTGGAACTACGCTGATTCGCATCCGCCCCTGAACCGCTTGGCGGCTGCGTATGCCTTTGGAATCTCGGCAAACCATCCTTTCGTGGATGGAAACAAGCGAACCGCGCTCGTAGTCTCCTTTGCATTCTGCGAAGTGAACGGTCTGGAAATGACAGCAGGACAGGAAGATGCCTACCTGACGTTTCTGGCTCTCGCCGCCGGTGAAATCTCCGAGGATCAGCTGGTCGACTGGTTCGCGCGCAATACCATCTCATGAGCTGCGCACAGAATATACGCCCATTCAAGAAAGGCTCTAAGCTCGTCGTTGCGCCTCGGCTTTAGCGAAAACCCTGCCGCTCTAAAATGCCACCGATTAGTTGCATAATGAAAGGCGCTTATCCCTGCGCAACCCTTTAGTTGCATATATTTTAGGCCACTTAGCCGCTAATTCCTGCATTGCCAATGCATCTACGCATCGATGCCAACAATGGTGAAGAAACGGTGCAAAACTCCCGGAAATGCGGGTCCCATTCTCGAATTAAAGAAAACGCCTAAAGCGATGATGTCAAAAGATTTAGTTTTGGAATCACACACCACATTCAGCCCTGCTTAGGCCACCCCTTCCCGCTATCTCATGTAAAATCAATAGTGCGGGACCTGATAACGGCTCCGCGCATCAAACAACTGTGGCACGTATTCAGTTGTTGGGGTTTTATGCAATCCTGCTTTGATTGTCCCTTCTGCAGCGATCCAAGATCGTTCCATCCTCAATTCAATCAAGAATTCCCAGCCGATTTCGTATCAGCTCTCCCCGCGCTCGTTCGGAAATCGTTTGTCGCAGCCGGAGAGATCTGATGGCGGCAACCACGGCCACCGCTTTATCCAACACATCGCTGCTCGACCGTAAGCTCAAGAGCTCGCCCAGCAAGACCGGCATTTTTGCCTTCCTTGCCGCACTTGCCGCTGGAGTGGTCTACATCGTCTTTCATGTAACCCGTGATCTCGACGCTGCGTCCATCACCAGCTACGCTCCATACGGCCTGCTCGCCCTGGCGTTGCTGATCGCGCTCGGCTTCGAATTCGTCAATGGCTTTCACGACACCGCCAACGCCGTAGCCACCGTCATCTACACCCACTCGCTCGAGCCAAACATCGCCGTAGTGTGGTCGGGCATTTGCAACCTTGCCGGCGTTCTTCTCTCTTCTGGAACGGTCGCATTCGCCGTCATCACGCTTCTGCCTGTCGAATTGATCCTGCAAGTCAGCTCGGGCGCCGGTTTTGCCATGGTGTTCGCGCTGCTCATCGCCGCCATCCTCTGGAATCTCGGCACCTGGTGGCTCGGCCTTCCTGCTTCAAGTTCGCACACCATGGTCGGCTCCATCATTGGCGTCGGCATCGCCAACCAGTTGATGCACATGCACAGCGGAACATCGGGCGTCGACTGGGAACAGGCCATGAAGGTCCTGAAGGCCCTGCTGATTTCGCCGCTCATCGGATTTCTTTTCGCCGGCATGCTGATCCTGCTCGCCAAGCAGGTCGCAAAGTTCCCTGAACTCTACGAGGCCCCCAAAGACAACACACCGCCGCCGTTGCCCATTCGGGCGCTCATGGTGCTCACCTGCACCGGCGTCAGCTTCTTCCACGGATCCAACGACGGCCAAAAAGGCATGGGTCTCATCATGCTCATCCTCATCGGAACCGTGCCCACGGCCTACGCGCTCAACCACGCCGTAAGTCCCGCGCAGGTGCAGGACTTTATCGTCGCCTCTGAGCAGGCCGGCCGCATCCTCGATCGCCACGTCGATCCCCGCGGCATCCTCGGCTCCGACGCTCGTGCCACCGTCACCGACTACATCCGCACCAAGCAGATGCAGCCCGACACCATCCTCGCATTGCGCGAGCTGGTCGAAGATACGGATCACGAAGTAGCGCTCTACAAGGAATTCAAGGCCGTCCCGCCAAATGAGCAGGCCAATGTCCGCAACGACATGTACGTAGCCAGCGAAGCGTTGCGCCTGATGGATAAGTCCAACGCCGGGTTCACCACCGACGAGAAAGCCGCGCTGAAGATCTACAAATCCAAGGTCGACAATGCCACCAAGTTCATTCCTTCCTGGGTCAAAGTAGCGGTAGCCCTGGCGCTCGGCCTCGGCACCATGGTTGGCTGGAAGCGTGTGGTCGTTACGGTGGGCGAGCGCATTGGCAAGGATCACCTTACCTATGCACAGGGCGCCAGCGCCGGCCTGGTGGCTATGGGAACCATATTCGCCGCAGACAAATTTGGCCTTCCCGTGAGCACCACGCATATTCTCAGTTCCGGCGTGGCTGGCACCATGGCCGCAAATGGCAATGGCCTGCGCTTCAAAACCATTCGCAACATCGCCGCGGGTTGGGTCTTTACGCTGCCCGCCGCAGCTCTGCTCTCCGGCTCGCTCTACTGGCTCTTCAGGCACCTGTCCTAACTCAAATAGGGTCTTCTGATCAAGGCTCCAGGTCGGTCCAGCCGTCTCCACACCCAGTCAGGCCACCTCTCCCGCAAATTCACCTCCGCTTCATCTGGCATTCATCTGAGTCGGATATTCCTTACTGCGTCTGGCGAACCCCGCTCCCCCTGCGCCCAGAGTCAATCTCACTTCTCAATCCGGAGTTCACCCATGTCCGAATCGGCAACCGCTGTCGCAGCCCGTCCACCCGCTGCTGCATTGCTCGAAAAAAAGATGCATCCGACCCACGCCATGATCAGCGGAGGCGTCGTTCTGATCGCTCTGATTGTCGGAGTCTGGTTCATCGCCAGCCACATCTCTCAGGACTTCAGTGGCGTGACCCTGGGCAGCGCGTGGCCCTACATTCTGTTGATCATCGCCTTGCTGATCGCACTCGGATTCGAGTTCGTCAATGGCTTCCACGACACCGCAAACGCCGTGGCGACAGTGATCTATACTCACTCGCTCGAACCAAACATCGCGGTCGTGTGGTCCGGGATGTGCAATCTCGCCGGCGTCCTCACCTCAAGTGGCACCGTTGCTTTCACTGTGATTACCCTCTTGCCCGTCGAACTCATTCTTCAAGTGAGTTCAGGTGCAGGCTTCGCCATGGTCTTCGCACTGCTCATCGCCGCCATCCTCTGGAATCTCAGCACCTGGTGGTTCGGGCTTCCCGCATCCAGTTCGCACACCATGGTCGGTTCCATTATTGGCGTGGGCGTCGCCAACCAGTTGATGAGCGTGCACACCGGCACTTCAGGCGTCGATTGGGAGCAGGCCACCAAGGTCTTCAAAGTGCTGCTCATCTCCCCGATCGTCGGCTTTGGCGCAGCCGCATTGTTGTTC
The DNA here is from genome assembly GCF_035317045.1 of Occallatibacter sp. Classification (GTDB taxonomy): domain Bacteria; phylum Acidobacteriota; class Terriglobia; order Terriglobales; family Acidobacteriaceae; genus Telmatobacter. Next base: position 159,088 of record NZ_DATHHT010000039.1, on the reverse strand, counting down.
CTGGTTGCCAAGGCAACCATCAAGTACCCGGGGCTTTACGAGGCACCGAAAGGCAGCACGCCTCCACCATGGCCCATTCGCGCCTTGCTTGTGCTCACGTGCACCGGCGTCAGCTTTTTCCACGGTTCAAATGACGGGCAAAAAGGCATGGGACTGATCATGCTGATTCTGATCGGCACGGTGCCCACCGCCTACGCGTTAAATCACGCGGTAACGCCCGCTGATGTGCAGCAATTCATCACCGCATCCGACAACGCAGGCAAGATCCTCGACGCCCACGTTGACAAGACAGGCTTGCTCGGTGCCGACGCACGCACCACGGTGACGGACTACATCCGCACCAAGCAGCTGCAGCCCGACACGATCCTGGCGCTCCGCGAGCTGGTCGAGGACCTCAGCCACGAAGTTGCGCTCTATAAGGAATTCAAAGCGGTTCCCGCAAACCAGCAGACCAACGTGCGCAATGACATGTACGTCGCTAGCGAGGCAATTCGCCTCATGCAGAAGAACCACAACCCGGCCTTCACTCCGGCCGAGAACTCCGTCTTGACGGCGTATAAGGGCAAGGTCGACAAGGCCACCAAGTTCATTCCCACTTGGGTGAAAGTGGCCGTTGCTCTAGCGCTTGGAATGGGCACGATGGTGGGCTGGAAGCGCATCGTTGTGACCGTAGGCGAAAAGATTGGCAAGGAGCACCTTACCTACGCGCAGGGCGCCACTGCCGAACTGGTCGCGATGGCTACCATCTTCGCAGCGGATAACTTTGGCCTTCCTGTCAGTACCACCCACGTCCTCAGTTCGGGCGTGGCCGGAACGATGGCCGCAAATCGCAGCGGCCTCCAGATGTCCACGATCCGCAACATTGCTGCGGCATGGGTCTTCACTCTACCCGCCGCGGCACTTCTATCTGGCACATTGTTCTGGCTCTTCCGTCACGTCGCATAGCCCTCCTCCATGCAAGTTGCCTTGGTTTCCTTTCAGAGCGAAGGGCGTTCGATATCCGAACGCCCTTTCTTTTTTCCCCATTTCGAATCTGCTCCGCTCTGGGTACGCAATCGCCCCTCCCGTCCGGTACCATACAGAAGGTACTGATTGCTGCATGAGCCTGAAATCCAAGCTGGAAGCCGTTATTTACGCCTCGGAAGAGCCGGTCACCCTGACTCAGCTCGCAACCCTCTTTGGTGCTGAAGCCCTTGAATGGAAAGCGGCACAGGATGCCGCCGCCCAGAAAGCTGCAGCCGAATCCGCTGCCAACCCGGCCGACCCTTCGCAGCCCGCAAACGATGAGGGGCTGGAATACCTCGACCTGCGCACCGAAGACGGCCGACCATTCGGCGAGCCGGAGTCCACCGACCCTGGACTCGCCGAAGTCAAGCCCGGTTCCAACTCTGCCTCCGTGACCAGCGAATTGGCACCTGAAACCGTACAGCCGGAAACCGTCAGGACCACCCCCGCCGAAGAGGCCACGCTCGACCCCGAAGCTGAAGCCAAACGCGCAGCCCGCCAGCGCGACCGTGAAATCAAGACCATTCTCCGCCAGCTCATCGACGAGCTCATCGCCTTCTATGCCTCAGACGACCGTGGCGTCGAAATCCGCGAAATTGCCGGTGGCTATCGCATGGCCACCAAGCCGGAGTGCCACGACGCGGTCCGCATGTTTATCAAAAGTCTCAAGCCCGCACTGAAGCTCTCGCTGCCTGCCCTCGAAACACTCGCCGTCATCGCCTATAAGCAGCCCGTCACCGCACCTGAAGTAAATGAGATCCGCGGCGTCGACTCATCCGGTGTATTCGGTTCGCTTCTGGCGCGTAAGCTTATCACCACCGCTGGCCGCAAGCCCGTCATCGGCCGCCCAATCCTCTATAAGACCACCAAAGAATTTCTCATGCGCTTCGGCCTCAAAGACGTCGCCGAATTGCCCTCGATGGATGAATTCGAGAAGATGGCCAGCGAGCTCGAGGAAGTCGACCCGGTTGCCGTCGACGAGGGCGACGCTGCGACTGCTGAGTACGAAGCAGAAGGCAGTACTGGCCCCGCATTGGATGAGAACGCACCGGAAGAACCAGATAACGATTCGCCTGCAACGACCGAAACCTCTACCGAAATGACGGCGACGGTGCACGACACCCAGGACAAAGCAGAACCGGCCGAATAGCTGGCCTCTCGCCGAACAAGCCCGCGCCTGCCGAGCCGTGACCCAAAACGCAGCAGGCAGAACCGAGATCTCCCCATGAACGACGACGCGCGTCCCGACGCCACCCCGCCTGAATCCGATAGCCCGGAAACCGAAGCCGCTGCGGCCGAAGAATCCCTGGCAGCCTCCGCCGCCGACACCGAGGCGCAGGCCGCCGATGGCGAAGCCGCGTTGATCGCTGCCGAAGCGGATGATGCTGCCGAAGCCGATGAGGACACCGAGCCAGGCGACGCAGAATCCGGCCCGGCACCCAAGCTCGAACGCCTGCAGAAGATCCTCGCCCAGGCCGGAGTCGCCAGCCGGCGCCACGCCGAAAATCTGATCACCGAAGGCCGCGTGCAGGTGAACGGCAAAGTCATCACCGAACTTGGCACCAAGGCCGACGCAGCGCGCGATCACATCCGCGTCGATGGCAAGTTGCTGCAGGGCTCCGAGCGCCTCCGCTACTTCATGCTCAACAAGCCTAGGGGATTCGTCACCACCGTCAGCGATCCCGAGAAGCGGCCGACGGTGATGGAGTTTTTTGCGAAGTTGCGCGAGCGCCTCTACCCCGTCGGACGCCTCGACTACTTGAGCGAGGGCCTGCTGCTTGTGACGAACGACGGAGACCTGGCCAACAAGCTCACCCGCGCGGCTGCTGGTGTCGAGAAAACCTACCTCGTCAAAGTCAGCGGCGAGCCCACCGAAGAAGAGCTCGATCGGCTGCGTTCAGGGGTGGGAATCGAACGGGGCAAGCCCGGCTCAGGCCGAGTGCAAACTGCCCCCGCGCAGGTTCGCAAGGTCCGGCAGGGCGACAATCCCTGGTACGAAGTTGTCATCATCGAAGGCCGCAACCGCGAGTTGCGCAAGATGTTTGAGGAGATCGGCCACTACGTCGAGAAGATTCGCCGCGTCGGGTACGGTCCACTGGTGCTCGATATCGAACCCGGCAAGATGCGCGAACTTGAAGCCGAAGAGCTCGAAGACCTGCGCAAAGCCGCCGACGGCAAGCTCCGCAAACCGAAACTGAAGGATATCCGCAGACGAAAAGCGATGGATGCCCAATTGCCTACGCTCAGGGCCACGCCGGGTCGTCCGCAAGGTGTACCGCCTGCTGCCGGACGGCCTCCGTTTTCGCCGCGACCCGGATTTCCGCCGAAGAGGCAATTTGGAAGTGACCGACCTTCGCGCCCGACGCGACCTGAAGGGGAGGGCTTCCGTCCTCGCCCCGAAGGCTCTGGACCCGGTCCCGTCCGCGTCGGCTCATCGCGGCCTGGTCCAACGCGAACCGGTCCGCAGCGCTCTGGCTCGCCGCGCTCTGGGCCACCGCGTTCCGGCCCGCCACAGTTTGGCGCAGGCCGTCCGGCATGGAAGAAGGACGATCGCACTGCCCGTCCACCGGCTCGGTTTGGCGAACGGACGCCGCGCTCCGATCAGCGTCCCGCAGAATTCGGATCAGCTCCTCCGCGCCAAGGTCGGCCGACTGGTGGATTTGCGGGGAGTCGCCGTACTGACAGCGCTCGCTCCTTCGAGAAGAAGCCGTGGAAGAAACCCGATTCCGCTCGTCCAGATCGTCCAGCCTTCAAACCCGAAGCTGGCCCACGTCGTGAGGCTGTCCCCGACCGTGACGAAGTCCGGGCGCCAAGACCGCACAGGCTGCAGATTGAAGCAGTGGAGCCGGAACGCGAAGCTCCAACTCGCCCCAGTGCCAGCCGCCCTCCGACCGGCCGCCCCGCAACGGGCCGTCCGCCGTTTCCTGGTGCTGGTTCTGACAGGCCAGGCGCTGGTCGTACTGGAAGCCGTCCCGGCCAGTTCCGGGCGCGAACGGCCCGGCCCGGATCAGATCGCCCAGATCGTCCAAGGCCTGATCGAGCACGCTCGGACGGTCCAAGGCCTGATCGACCAAGTCCAGACCGCCCTCGTTTTGATCGCCCTAGCTTCGACCGCCCCAGCGGTGCACGGCCAACTGGCGGCCCTGGCCGCACCGGCACTCGGGAATTCGGTGCTGGCCGGCCACCTCGCGCGGAAGGCGACCGCTCACGACCGTTCACCACCAGCACTGGCAAACCCCGCCCGGGAGGTGCCAGACCATCCAACAAACGCTCCGGTCCACCTGCCGCAGGAAAACCGGCATGGAAACCAAAGCCCGGCGGAACAGGCAGAACTTCTTCCGGAAGCAGCGCCCGCTCCAAGCCGGCATTCGGCTCCAGGCCGGGTGGGTCGGCCAGGTCCGGCTCCGGCTACAAAGGCAAGACCGGCGGCACTCGGAAACCAGGCGGAGGCTCACGTCCCGGCGGCAAACGCCCTGGTGGGAAGCCTGGCGGAAAGAAGCGAGGCTAGAACGACTTCCCCCACATCTGGATGCGACAACCGCGCATCGCGTGCTAGATTGAGTGCCGAGCCCGCAGAGCGCACTCGTCCGCGTCAGGGCGCGTGCCCTTTCTGCGGTGGCAAGGACGCAGCATGGCAAATGCATTCAGTTCCGACATTCTGATCCAGGCGCCCGATCCCAAGAGCGCCGCCGCGTTCTATGTCGACAGTCTCGGCTTTGAAGTCACTGGCGAAGAAGAGAACATGGTCAGCCTTCACGGCCAGCACATCAACATCTTCATCGAACAGGGACCGCTGCTCGGCCCGGTTCTCGAAGTCACGGTAGATAGCGTTGAAGCCGCCAAGCGCCGTCTCCTGGCAAAAGGCTGCATTGTGATCAAGGACGAGCCGGATTTTCCGCGCTGCTACGTTCGCGACAATTACGGCTTGATCTACAATCTCATCAGTCATTCCCGTGATTGATGCGCAACCGTTGAGTTGTATATCTTGGCAAATCGGCATATTATGCAACCCTGAGGTTGCTCATGGAATCGAACCGAATCGAAAAACGCGTCGAGCTCAAGGCCCCCGTCTCCCGCGTCTGGCGCGCACTCACTGACTACCGCGAGTTCGGCCAATGGTTCAAAGTCAAACTGGATGGGCCCTTTATCCCCGGCCAGGTCTCCCGTGGCCACATCACCTATCCCGGCTACGAGCACGTCACCTGGGAAGCCCGCATCGAAACGATGGAACCCGAGCGCCTCTTCTCCTTCTACTGGCCCCACGTCCAGTCCTTCGAAAAGACCGACACATCCGCCGACTACTCCAACGCACCCCGTACTCTCGTCGAATTTCACCTCGAAGCGATTCCCGGCTGTACACTGCTTTTACTCACCGAGTCCGGCTTCAACAGCATTCCCGCCGACTGGCGTCCCGAGGCATTTCGCAGGAACGATGGCGGCTGGACCGAACAGATGAAGAATATCGAGAGCCATGTCACACAAAATTCGTAAGCGTATCACTGCCAAACCCAAGGCCCGGGCACGCGTCTTTGCCGCGCTCGGCGACAAAACCCGTCTGGCGCTCGTCGCCCGGCTCTGCTCCGGCGAGTCCCGCTCCATCTCGCAGCTTGCTGATGATTCGAAGTTAACCCGCCAGGCCATCACCAAGCACTTGGGAGTCCTGGAGCGCGCGGGCATCGTTCGCAGCTCCCACGCCGGCCGCGAGCGCCTCTTCGAGTTCGCCCCCGAGCCCCTCGAAGGCCTCCAGGCCTACCTCGCTTCCGTCTCCAAGCAATGGGACCAGACCCTCGCGCGCCTCAAAGCACACGTCGAGAAGTGAAAAACCAAGTAAGAACCGCGCCCCCGCGGAGGTCTCGTCGCCAAACCATCAACGCTTCTGTCACCGAATGAATTGCTCGCGCATCTGATAACCATGACCATCGAAAAAGCGACATTTGGAGCAGGCTGTTTCTGGGGCGTCGAAGCCGCCTTCGCCGCCATACCCGGAGTCACCGCCACGGCTGTTGGCTATGAGGGCGGCAAGCTCGATAAGCCCACCTACCGCGATGTTTGCACCGACCAGACCGGCCACGCCGAAGTCGTGGAGCTCGACTTCGATCCCGAAAAGGTCAGCTACGACCAGATCCTCGACGCCTTCTTCGAGCTGCACGACCCGACCACGCTGAATCGTCAGGGACCCGACTGGGGCGCGCAGTATCGCTCCGCCATCTTCTTCCACTCGCCCCAGCAGGAAGCGCAGGCCAAAGCAAAAATCGAACAGCTCACCGCCCACTTCGCGCCGAAACGCATCGTCACCAAGGTAGAACCGGCGCAAACCTTCTGGCGCGCTGAAGAATACCATCAGAAATATCTGGAAAAGCGCGGCCAGGCCAGCTGCCACATCTAAGGCAGTTGGCAGTTCTAAGTTCTTAGTTCAGAGTTGACAGTGCCCGTCATCCAAACGCCGCATCAGGAACCCTGAACTTAGAACTCTGAACCTAGAACTGTTCTTTTCCCTGTCCGAGCCGCCACGCCTTGATGTACTTCCAGTGGATATACACGGAGTGGTTGATATGCAGGATCAATCCTTCGCGCCCATCCAGAAAACCCAACCGGAAAACGTAGTTATAAACAAACGTTGCCGCCGGGTTCAGTACCGCGTTCCATACAAACGCGGCCACCGACCTGCTGTCTTTCCCGCGTTGATGCAACAGTTGCGCAATCTCCGAGCTGTAGCGATTCATGTGCTCGAGATAGACGCCCAACGTCGGATAGGCGTAGTGCAGCATATCGCCGCGCAGCTTACCCCGCGGTCCCTCGAATTGCGGAGTCGAGTGCGGCCCCACTCCCTCGCTCAGCCGCGCTGCCCCGCGCTTGAAAAGCCTTAACTTATGGTCGGGATAAAACCCGCCATGCCGGATCCATTTGCCGAAATACAGATTCAGTCGCTTGATCCAGTAGGCATCGAACTGCGGTTCACCCGCGAGCACATCGCGGATCTCCGTCTGCAACTCCGGCGTTAGCACCTCATCCGCATCCAGCAGCAGGATCCAGTCACAGGTGCACAGATTCAGAGCCACATTCTTCTGCTCACCATGCCCGCCAAATGCGTGATAGCTGGTCTTCGCCCCAAACGACTGCGCAATCTCAATCGTCCTGTCGCGCGACCCCGAGTCCACCACGATGATTTCATCGGCCCATGTCACGCTCTCCAGCGTGCGCGGCAGATTGGCTTCCTCGTTCATGGCAATCATCGCGACGGAAAGGGTCTTGCGCTGCTGCGGCATCACCCCGAAGGATAAATCACGCGCGCTCCACCAACTCCGTCATCCTTGGCAACCCCGAACGGAGTGAAGGGTCGTCAAAGGACCTGCTCTGAAGATTGCAGGGTAAAGATCGCGGGTGCCCCATTCATGACACAGTTTTATCGTGGCATGAGTGGGAAAGCACGAACCTGGATGCGGTCTCGTATCACCATCGACTGCTTTTGCTTTTTCCCCAACTAGAAGCGGATCGTCACGCCCTGTTCGCACATATCCGTCAGCACCGAAAGCAGATTAGTGATGCCCAGCAGCTGCCGAATGCGGGGGGCCATGTTCACCAGTACCAGGCAGCTCCCTCCCGCTTTAGCCGAGACGTAGAGCCGCACAATCGTGCCCAGCCCCATGCTGTCCATCTGATTCAGATCGGTCAAGTCCAGCACGATCCGCTTTGTGTCCGGAATCAGTGCCTTCACTTTGCTGGCCAGCACATCGCACACACCCAACACCAGCTTGCCGTGACACTTCACTGTGGCAACGTCTCCGGCGCGTTCAACTTCGAGGGTCAGCAGTGAGACAGCAGCAGCTTCGGGCATCGGCTTTCCTTCAAGATGATCTGGGAAGCGGGGAAACTGAGAATGGCTGGATTCTCTCACAACCTCGAATCTACGCGAAACCGAAAAGTACGACCCCGGTGGTGCAATCCAAGAGTTGGAGCGAATAACCGCCGCTCAGCGGCTTCCAGAGGGCGTGCGAAGCGGCAGCGGATACGCGGGATCCACATGAATTGGGCGAATGGAATGGCCCGACGCACACGTCAGCTCATCCCACATCCACGCGGCTGCCTCGGCTTCTCCCGCGGGCGTGCCGTCTTCGAGCAGTGCGAACAACGGAACGCGGTCGGGACATGTCCGCTCAACGCATTGCAGCCAATGGAGCAAGACAGTCTGGCCTTTGATCGGTGAATGCATGACCTTGTGGCGCGTGTTGAAACCACGGCACGCGCGAAACATCGAGTAGTTGCCAATGTGCTTGCAGCTGTGGCAAACCGTCGCAATCGACCGGACATCGATCTTGCGTGCGTCTGGATGCCCGAAGGGAGAGCCAATCCGGTCATTGGGCAGCAGGATCGGTTGTCCGCACCACGCACAATAGAAACAGCAATGCGGCACCGAACAGACTGGAGTTTCTGCCCTGCTCTCGGTTTGGACGGGCTGAATAGCACTTGCTTCCTTCTCAGCCGCCTTCCCAGTCACCAGCAGTGATGATCTCCGCATCACCAGGACATATCCGCTTTGATCGCTCAGCAGTTTCATCGCGTTCACCCTTGTCGCTGACGGTTTTCCTGGATGCTTTGGCGAGGGAGAAATCCAAGCTCCGTGTTAATGAAATACGCGGATTTAAAGAGGTTGGAAATTCCACCAACGAGCTAATTACGATGAATTACTAAAGAGAGTTACTAATGAGAGCTCATCGACCTGATATAGAGTTACTTTAAGATAATAAGTAATACGTTACTTCTTTCATAACTCGTCATGCGGTGCAAGAAATTTCAAGTTATCCGATCCATAGCTTTCTCATAACAGAACCACGCTGCAGATTTGCCTGGAATGTTCGGGAAACTGCAACGTTACGCGGGCGAAGGCGACAACGCAGGAGAACCAATATCCGCAGTCGTCTCAGCGGCTGCAGTTGTCCGGCACAAGGTAAGCACGGTGATATCGTCTTCCTGTCCGAAATTCCGTGCCGCCTGAGCAATCGCCTCGGCGGTCCCTGAGGCGATGGTTGCCGTGCGCTGGAACCCGAAGAGTTCTCCCGTCCTGCCGCGTGCCTCCACAACCCCATCCGTCAGCAAGGTAAGTTGCTCGTTCGCCCCCAGAGTGAATGTCGATTCAGCATAAGTCGTCTTCGCTTCCAACCCCAGCGGCAAGCCATTCCTAAGTTGCAACTCATGGCCGTTCACGTAGGGAGCCAGGTGCCCCGCATTCGCAGCCGTGAGTTTGCCGTCTGTATCCACCCGTACCACAAGGCAAGTCGTAAATCCGCCAGCACTGCGACTCAGCATGCGGTAATTCATGGCGGTCAGAATCTCGCCCGGGCTCTGCGTGTAGTGCGCCAGCGTGCGCACGGTGCCTACCAGCAGCGAAACCGTCATGGCCGCCGGCATGCCCTTGCCGCTCACATCGCCAATCACGATCAATGCTCCACCTTCCCCGGTCGAAAGTATCTGAAAGAAGTCACCGCCAACTTCGAGCGCCGGTTTGTATGCGCTTGTCAGGTTGAACCCGGGAATCGCCGGCAGGGCCTCCGGCACCAGCACCTGTTGCACTTCGCGCGCATTCTGGAACTCGCGCTCCATAGCCGTCTGCCGGTGTCGATAGTCCAACGCATAGCGCAGCACCGCGTACACAATCGCCAGGAAGAGCGCCGTACGTAATGCGGTCTGCACGCTGAGGACGGTTCCAAAAATTGTCAGATGCAGCCGGTTGATCCAACCCGCCAACGGCCAATGCGTAAATCGAATCCCTTGCTGCGAGGCATTCGAAACCGCATACACCACGTCATTGGCCAGCGCGATGCTCGCCACCAGCCATCGCGCCGAGTCCAGCCGCCGCCTGCGCACCACTGCGTAGACAACAAGAAAGATTGGAATGGCCTCTCCCGGAAGAATGAAAAGTGTCAGCGCAGCATCTGAAATCTGGAATGCGTACTTCGATAGAACCCCGTAAAAGAACCCGAGCGTCCCATCGACAGTTCCCGCGATCATCGACGCAATGGCAAAAATCTTGATCACCCGCATCAGCCTTGGAGCATCTTCCAATTGCAGCAGGTAAATCAGCACGTACCATTGCGACACTTCGCGTATCTGGATTGCGGCCTGGACAAAAAACGTAAGCCAGATATTGGAGTACTGCAGGCGCATGCCGTTCAACATCAACTCCAGCGTCGGCATGAACGTGTAAACCATCATCCAGAACAGCAATCTCTGCTGTCGGTCGCGCAACCAGGCTAGAAAACTCAAAATGCAAACCAGGGCATACAGCCCCGTCAACGCAAACCGAAACTGCTGGCCGCGCAGCCATTTGTAATCCAGCGAATCCTTGATCGCGGCGATCGCCTCGGGGCTGCCAAGAATCGGCACGCCCTCAAATCCCCCGGCCGTGCCGTCATCGTTTGAAGCGAATGGTACCTTCAGCACTCGCACGGCGAGCACGCCACTGCGCACCGGGCCCAGGCCGTAGGTCTGCGCAGGAATGGCATTCAAAAAATCGGTATTTGGCGGGAAAGTCCCAAGGTGCCCAACGGGCTGGCCGTTCCAGTAAAGCTCATAGATGTCGTCAATTGCCGGAATCAGCAGGGCCACATCCCTCGTGGCCCCTGTCGCCATCGTCACATCGATGCGGCGGCGATACCAACCGGCCCCGTCGTAGTTCGGATGCGATTGCGTGCCCCATGGCGCATCGGCCGTGAGTTGCTCCCATCCATCGTGGCCCGTGGCGTCGTCGATCTCCGGCCTGGCCCACTGCAAGTCGTCGCCCGCGTGAAACTGCCATGCGCCATCCAGCGGCACTGCGCCCTTTCCGAGCGCCTCAATTCTGACAGGGTCCGAGGACGCAACGGTCGTCGTACTCGACTCTGCATTCGCCTTTTGCGCACCTTCCACCAAACAAAGAGTCACCAGAACGCAGAGTGCGATCCGGATCGGGAAGGGAAACGGGCTGCCGGCACCCGACCGCGTAGGCAGCAATGCTTTGGGTTGCATGGCAACGAGCATATCCCGCGGAAACGGGATTGGGCAGCAAAAACTGCATCAAGCATCTGACTCGCGGTTCTTCTTGAACAATAGCCGCGTCAGGTCTTCGCATCCGGAAATGGATCGGCCGCCGGATGCGCGACTTCGGCGGCCAGGTTGGGAAACGGTCAATGCTCTAGTGTGCGACGACGATCGTGCGGATCTGGAAATTCCCAATGTTGACCATGACGTAATTGCCGTCGATCATTCGCCACTCATATCCGCGAGGCGGGGCGTTGAGGTGGTACTGGCGGTAGTCGACGCGCTCGCCGCGGTCCCAGTCCTCGTGCCGGATCGGCTTGCCTTTCTTCCATTCCTTGTGCTCCACGAAGTGATGGTTGTCTCTGTCCTTGTCGTGGTGGTCCTGATCGTGGTCTTGCGCATAAGCCGAACCGCCAACAAGGCTTGCCGATAACAGGGTGAGCGCCAGAGCGTTGCAGAATTTAGTCATTTATAGGTTTCCTCTTCCTTCTTTGATTCTTGCTCAACAAATCCCGTTGTTCGGTCCCGGTAGAAAACTACACAAAGGTTCAAAGGTTATGCTGATGAAGGAGATCGGGGTCGGATCCAATGAAGGTGCTCATCTTTGGCGCAACCGGAATGGTCGGCCGCGGCGTCCTGCTTGAATGCCTCCGCGACCCCGACGTCACGCTGGTTGTCACCTTGGGCCGATCCGGCACCGGACTCCACGATCCCAAGCTCCAGGAAATCATCCATCGCGACCTGCTTCAATACGCCGGCATGGAAGAGACCCTCACCGGTTTCGACGCCTGCTTCTTCTGCCTCGGCATCGCGTCTTCTGGAATGAAAGAGGCGGACTATGAGCGCATCACGTATGGCTACACCATGGCTGCCGCTGAATTGCTGGCCCGCGTCAACCCCGGCATGACCTTCATCTTCATCTCCGGTTCCGGCACTGACAGTTCCGAGAAGGGCCGCATGATGTGGGCTCGCGTCAAAGGACGCACCGAGAACGCCTTGCTCAAATTGCCGCTCAAGGCCTACATGTTCCGACCCGGCTTCATCGAGCCAATGGACGATATCCAGTCAAAAACGCCAATGTATCGGCTGTTTTACTCGATCCTCGGCCCGCTCTTTCCGCTATTGCGCCGCGCGTTCCCCAACCGCGTCCTCTCCACCCGGCAGATCGGCCGCGCCATGCTCAACATCGCGCGCCAGCGATACCCCACGCACATCCTCGAAGCCCGCGACATCCGCGCGGCGGCAGGCCCAGAACCCTGATTTCCCTTGAACACGGAACATAGAGTAGGGCCCCCGCCTTTGCGGATTGATGATCAACGCGCAGCCAGAAATACGGAATTCCCCGTGGGACATGCTTGCGCCTCCGCGTTCTTCACCCTCTCTGGCGTCCTTGTCACGCTGTAGGTGTCAGTCCCCGGCATGTGAAATTCCGCCAGGTATCTGTGGTATCCACAGCCACCGAAGACCAGCCGTCCATGCTCCTCGATCGCGTGTTGTTGTCCCGGCTGTACCCCGAAGAACCGGAGATCTCCCGTCTCCAGATTGCGGATCGACAATATGTACTGGCCCGAAACCAGGTTCAGTTTGTAATTGCCCGCAGCGATGTTGTGACCGTCCAGCGAAAATGCGAACGGAACGTTGAAAACTACTCCAGGTCCAACTTGTGCGTGCAGTTTGACCGCGAACGTACCACCCATGATCAGGATCGCAACCAACGAACCGACGATGATAGAACTCATGCGCTTCATAACTTCCCTCCTTGATGCTTGGTGTTGACGCCTCGTGCGATCGACTCACTTCGATCTCGGCCGCTACGGTGGCCACTCTTACTTCCACTTCACGATTCCAGCATCGGTATGGGGCGCATGCGATAAAGATTGGATAAGCTGCGATAAGACTTGCTAAGCAACGTAAAGATATGTAAATGACGCTTTCGCCAACTGGGAATGGACTAATATCGAGTCGAAGGTTGCAGCTCTTAAGCGAATGGATCGCGTTCTCATCATCGACGATGACGTTCAGTTATGCAGGCTGCTCACCGAACGATTGACATCTGAAGGTTTCACAATCGAAGTAGCCAACGATGGGATTCGAGGGTTGGAGCGCGCCCTCTCGATGGAACATGCTCTTGTTGTGCTCGATCTCATGCTTCCGGGCATAACAGGCCTCGATGTCCTGCGCCGGCTGCGTGCCAGGTCTCCTGTACCGGTGTTGATTCTCACTGCGCGTGGCGAAGATATCGACAGGATTCTCGGCTTGGAGATTGGTGCCGATGATTACGTGCCAAAACCTTTCAACCCCCGCGAACTGATCGCCCGCATTCGAGCCATCCTGCGCCGAACCTCTCGAGTCGCTGCGACAACGGAGCCCGTTGTGGTCGGAGATCTCCGCCTCGATCCCCGAGCGCGCGAGGTCTGGTTAAACGATGTGCCTCTCAACTTGACCAGCGTGGAATTTACCCTCCTGGAAACCTTCTTGCGCGCCGCCGGAAAAATCCTGAGTCGCGAGCAACTCACCGAATCTGTGCTGGGACGAAAGCTTGGCCCCTTCGATAGGGTCATCGACGTTCACGTAAGCAACGTGCGAAAAAAGCTGGGAGCCTCCGAGCATGGCCCTAAAATCAAGGCCGTTCGCGGCAGCGGCTATCTCTTCGTTGTACGCCCGGAAACGAAATGAAACTGACTTTCCGTAGCCTCCTGCTCAAGATCTTCCTGTGGTTCTGGGCGACCGTCATTGTCACGGGCATTTCCCTGGTGCTTACCTTCATGCTCGAACCGCGCGGCGTGCCTGCGCAGTGGCATTCGACGCTGGCCGAAACAGCCCGCTATTCCGGAACGATTGCGGTGGAGACCCTTGAAAGGGAGGGCACATCCGCAGCGTCGTCGTACCTTGATCGACTCGTTCACGACACCTCTCTGAAAGCGTGTCTGTTCGACATATCGGGAAGGGGCATCGCAGGTCATGGCTGCGAAACTTTTCAGATGATGGCGACGCGTGTCACGGGTTTGAAGACATCCGAATTCGGCATGGTCTTCGGGATAGCGCGCGTCGCGTTAATCCTGAACGGAAATAGCGGGCGCCAATACATCTTTGCTACGGAACTCCCCGCAGGTCCTCGCGCTGCGGCTGGCTTCAACCGAACTACATTTCTGGTGCAGTGGGGAGTCGCTTTCCTTGTTTCAGGATTTGTATGCTACTTGCTCACGAGATACCTCACCGCACCGATTCTTCGTTTGCGTGCGGCATCGCAACAGCTGGCGTCTGGCGATTTGAGCACCCGAGCAAGTTCCACTATCGCCTCCCGGCAAGATGAAATTGGAGATCTGTTGCGCGACTTCGACGCCATGGCCTCTCGCATCGAAGCTCTTGTATCTGGTCAACGCCAACTCATCTCCGATGTTTCCCACGAATTGCGCTCACCCCTGGCTCGGCTGAATGTCGCCCTCGATCTCGGTCGCCAGCGAAAAGGCAATGACCCCGCATTCGACCAAATGGAGCAGGACCTCGCTCTCCTGAACGAAATGATCGGGCGCCTGCTGACGATTGCGAAGCTCGATGTCTCCGCGCGACAAGTGCCCATGGTCCAGCTCGACCTCACGGATCTCGTTTCCCAGATCGTTCGTGATGCCAACTTCGAGGCGCGGGTGCTTGATCGCGGCGTCCAATTTACTGCCGAGGGGCCGTACTTCGTTCGAGGGAATGCGGAACTACTGCACGGAGCGATCGAGAATGTGGTTCGAAACGCAATTCACTACACCGATCCCGGAACCTCGGTCGAAGTGACCATGGAATTTATGCGTCAGCCCAAGGAAGCCTTCGTCCGCATTGCAATTCGCGACTATGGCCCGGGCCTTCCTGAGTCCGAGCTCGTCAATATCTTTCGACCCTTCTATCGGGTGGCGGATGCCCGCGATCGGCAGTCGGGCGGCACCGGTCTCGGCCTTGCCATAGCTGATCGTGTCATTCGAACCCATGGCGGAACTATCGGCGCCCAAAACGCCACGCCTCCAGGCTTGCTGGTTGAAATCCTCCTGCCGGAATGCGGCATCGACCTAACCTAGGTTTCCGCCTGTACAGCATTTCATTCTCGAAGATTCGCTGAATTCCCCGGCGGTCGAAGAAGGACCTTTGCAGCCGGAATGCCGCTGGGCGTTGACCGCAATGCCGAAGACGAAGAGAGACACTTTCATTCGGAAACCATGGCTCAAGCCGCCATCTTGAAAAGATCTACGCGCTGGATGTAAGGTTCCCGTAGGTAATGCCCCGGCAGTAGCAAGTGGGTACTTCCGGATTCACCTAGGATTCGCAACGTAACCGGATGGCACTAAATAGAGGTTCTTAAACCACCGGTGGATGGGATAAAACCCATCTCAAGAAAGGTATCGACGCTCCTACACCTCCCCGTGATAGATTGAGATTCCCCGCAAGTAATTGGTGGATTTATGGCAGCAGGCATTCATTTGTCCGGCAATGACGAAACCATCGATCTCCAGCAGCAGGTAGCCCGCCTGCAGGCGCTGCTCGAGGCCTCGCGTCAAGTTCACTCCACGATCCGGGAGGAAGCCGTCCTCGGCGCCGTCCTGCGTATCGTCGTCCGCGAACTTGAAATGGCGGGCGCTGCCTTTCCCGGCACCAACCTCAGCTACGGCGAAATGCCCGATCTCACCGCCCAGTCAGACGAGGCCCACGCGCTCCCCATCTATCTTCTGCAGGATCGCGAAGGCAAGCGCATGGCCGAATTGGTGGTCGCTCCGCCAGACGGTCGCGAACTCACCATCTACGAAGCCGATTTCATCGAGGGCCTTGCCTTGCAAGCCGCAGTTGCCCTTGAAAACGCCCGCAACCACGAGCGTAACCTGCAGTGGGCCCGTGTACAGCAAGATCTTGACGCCGCGCGCAATATCCAGCGCTCCCTGCTGCCGCAGGAGTTGCCCGACATCGCCGGTTACTCGCTGGCCTTCCGCTCCGTCACCTGCTACGAAGTTGGTGGCGACTACCTCGATATCGTCGAGCAGCCCGATGGAAGCCTCTTGATCGCTGTCGCCGACGTTGCAGGCAAAGGCCTCGCCTCGGCCATGATGTCCACCAGCTTCCGCGCGGCTTTCCGCGCCATGGCCATCACCGGGCCACCCCTCGGCGAGTTGGCTACCCGCATGAACGAGCACCATTGGCGCGAGGGCGAAGAGGCCCGCCGCCGCTATGTCACCGCCATCTTCCTGCGTCTCCACCCCGAGCTGGGAAAAATTGAAGTGGTCAACGCCGGCCACAACCCGGGCTTCCTGGTTTCGTGCGATGGCACAACCCGCCAGTTCGAGGCAGCCGGTACGCCTCTGGGCCTTTTGCCCGGCATGCGCTACTCCAGCGAGGAAGCCGTGTTTACACCAGGCACGAGGCTCTTGTTCTACACCGACGGCCTCACGGAGGTATTCCGCGGCGAGGAAGAGTTTGGCCCGGAAAGACTTATGGACGAATTTTCCAAGTGCCCGGGCGAACGGGCCGATGTTATCCTCGATGCATTGTGGGCGACAATTGACGACTTTGCCGACGGCGGCCCGCAAAGTGACGACATGACCGCATTGGCAATGTGCCGGTGCGCAAAGGGTACGGAGATACCGGCATGAGCAAGCTGAAGTCCACAAGCGTGGAGGTGCGGCTGCCTTCGCAGCTCGGCTATGAGAAAGTGGCGATGAGCACCGCTGCCGCTGTGGCCAAGCTGATGGGTTTCCGTGAAGATCGCGTTGAAGATTTGAAGACGGCTGTCGCTGAGGCCTGCATCAACGCCATCGAACATGGCAATAAAATGAACGACGACCTCTCCGTTGGCGTAGTCCTTTCAGCAGGCATTAACGCACTTGAAGTAAAAGTGATTGATGATGGCAAGGGCTTGAAAACCGTCCCGGCCAAGCCCGACATCGATAAGAAGATTCATGGTGAGGAAGATCCCCGCGGTATGGGTATGTTCTTGATTCAGGCGCTGGTTGATGAGGCCGAATGGGTCAAAGGCTCCAACGGCAAAAGCAGTTACGTCAGGCTGGTCATTCGTCTGGATGCGGTAGCGGACTAACAAGAAGAACACGGAGACACGAGATCGTGCAGAGTGAAACCAAAGCGCGCGTAGACCAGTTGACTTCCCCGGCAGGCCACAACGTCACAGCCCTCCGTTTTGAGGGTGACATTGCCAGTACGTCCAAAGATGCGGTCCTTGGTAGCTACCAGTCGTTGCCCAAGGAGACCGCCAAGCTCGTGCTGCTCGACTTCACCAAGGTCGACTACATCAACTCCAGCGGCATCGCCCTCGTCATCCAGATGCTCATTGAGGCGGCAAACTCCGGCCAGAAGGTCTATGCCTTTGGCCTCTCGCCCCACTTCACCAAGGTCTTCACCATGGTAGGCATCACCAAGTACGCCGGCCTCTTCCCCTCCCAGGCCGATGCCCTGGCGGCGCTGTAACCCGGCGCCGCACTCCAACTTCTCCTCGAAACCTGAGCTGTCATCCTTGAGCGCAACGCATTCTAGCTCACCACCAGAACTGTCATCCCGAGCAAGCGTAGCGCGCCGAGGGATCTGCGGTTGCCCTTCCTCCGCATGGCATCGAAGCTGGGTGCCCCATTCTTGCGACGTCTTTGTCCTTGTCGCAAGCGTGGGAGACCACGAACCAACCCAACCCGCATCTTCTCAGCACAAAGAAGGTTGAGTGAGGCCGGCGTCAAAGGTAGGCATCCCAATCGTCTGCGAGAACTGCGAACAAATCTCTACTCGCGGCCCACGGATTTGTGAAG
Organism: Occallatibacter sp.; assembly: GCF_035317045.1. GTDB lineage: Bacteria > Acidobacteriota > Terriglobia > Terriglobales > Acidobacteriaceae > Telmatobacter. The sequence continues at coordinate 141,290 of NZ_DATHHT010000039.1, read as the reverse complement.
AGTCGTGATGAACTGGATCCCGAGCACGTGGTCGTCGTGCTCCGTGCTAGTATTGTAATGTTTGAACTCATATCCCACTTTCAACAGCTGAAACCGGTCAGGCCGATAGCCTGCAGCTGTCTCGAACGAGTTCGTTCTTCCCGTCGCATTGGTGCTCGTAATTGAATAACGTCCGGCAACAAACCAGCGCGGACTTAGAACCTGCCGCACCTCCGCGTACCCTGCTGTGTCCCGAAAGTCCGGAATCAAGGTATACGGCATCACGAATCTCTGCGCTTCCGCGTATGCCGTGGTATGGCCGTGAGCCCAATTCATGTCGATACCCACAGCGTGCGCCGGCAACTTGCTGGGGTTCGCCTCGCCTGGGAAGTAGTACGCATACTTCCGGTCGAGATACGGTCCGCGATATCCCGACGCGCCGATGCGCAGTCCCTGGCGAATGGTGAAGCCGCCACCGCCCGCCCAGTTTCCATACTGGTCGCTCGCGAAAATGCTGCGCGGGTTTGCCGGAGACGAGTTCGCAAATTGAAGCCGTCCGTCGAACTTGCCGCGCGTTGCGTCGATCTGTGCTCCCGCGACCCCGAGAATGGACACTGGCGCGTAGTAGTATCCGTACGAAATCGGAAGATCGACGAGAGCGTTTTCCGCATCATCGTAACGCAGTACGAATGACCCGAATGCGGTGGACATTTGCCCGGCGCGCAAGAGAACGGAGCCCTTTTGCGATACGCGCGAGTAATTCAGCGTGGCCTGCAGAACACTCCCTTTCGCGCCGTAACCGGTCGTGGAGAGATCCGCGTAGTAGTAGGGACGCGTAACAAGCTGCAATGCGCCAGTCAGAAATAGATGTTCATTGAACTTGATCGTTGGATAGAGTACGGAGCGTGAACCCGCAATCATCGGCGATCCCGATCGCGGCGCCTCCGTCAGCTCGTTCGATGCGACAGCTTGTGCGGCCAGAGTCGCTCGAAGATCTACGCCGGTATTCGCCTCCTGCGCAGACCCAACCGATGCGCTCAGCAAGGAGAAAAATACGACGAGATGGCACCTGGTCTTCATCCGACTTTCACCGCCGCCATTTCTTCCGTCTCAACTGGAGATTCCTCGGAAGGAGATTTGACCATCAATACGTCCAGCGGGAGTTTCACAAACGCCGCAACAATCTCCGGATCAAACTGAATCCCGGAATACGTCATCAATTCGGCAATTGCTGCTTCATGCGTCATTCCGCTTCGATACGAGCGATTGGTCGTCATCGCGTCGTATGCGTCCGCCACGTGAATGATGCGCGCGTCGATGGGCGTTTCACAGCCGCGTTGGCCTTTCGGATAACCCGTGCCGTCCCAGTTTTCATGATGTAACTCAACTGCCGGCAAATACTCCGCGAACCCTCCCACACCTTCCAGAATTCTGCGACCGATGACAGGATGCAGCTTCACCTGCGCAAATTCTTCGTTGGTAAGACGCCCGGGCTTTTGCAGAACGCTGTCTGCGACACCAATCTTGCCGATGTCGTGCAGCATCGCCCCAACCCGGATCCGCTCGACATTCTCCTCCGGCATTTCCAGCGCGGAAGCAACCGCGCACGAGAGTTCGCTCACACGCCGGCTGTGGCCGGCAGTGTACTGGTCGCGAGCGTCGAGAGCGTTTGCCAATGAACCGACGAATTGAAGATAGGCAGATTCGAGGCGCTCGCCGGCAGCACGCACAGAGAATGCCGCGCGGTTATAAATCTCCGCCAATTCCTGAATTTCAACAATCGTCGACGATTGAGGTTCCAGCTCTCGCAATTTGCCCGTGCGAGCCGCATTGCGTAAATGCGAGACTACCGCTGCAATCGGATTTACGATCGAACTCGACGAACCAATGCTGCAAAGAAACGCCACCAGCACGCAGGCGATCGCGAGTTCCATGAAGAGCTTTCGCAATTTCGACTGGATGGGAGCGGTTGCTTTATCCACGTTCTCGAAACTGAGCATCGTGTAGTCACCGCCGTACGACTCCATAGGCAGCGAGATCCAATTCGTTCCATGCAGCGTTAGGTCACACTCTGACTGCGCCTTGCAGGTCGTCAGTGCGTTCTCAAGCTCCTGGAACGACACATCCGGAATGTTCGACTCGATAACCTTTCCGTCGTGCACCAACACCACGAGAGTGGAGAGATCTGAAAAATCAAAGAATTCTCCAACGGAGAGCACGCCGATGTTCTCGTCGTTTTCATCCACGGGAACCGATGCCACCTGGAAAGTGCGTCCATCTAAGAGAAGGAACCCGGTGCTGCTGCGATCGAGCGAACCAAGATTGAGCGGGACAAGCTGGCCCTTGCGCGACTTCGATGCGCCCGGTCGCGCCATTCCTGCGAGTGGCGTACCGTTCGGCGCGGAAACCAGCATGAAATCGAAACCCATACGCTCGCCCAGTTCGCGAAGCTGATCTTCAACCGTGCTGCGGGCGTCAGCGCTCCGGGGATTCGCGAGAAGAAGCTGCATCCCTGCCTTCAGCGCAGAGTTTTCACCGACGACCTTCAGAAATCGGCTATTTTGCAGATCGCCCTTCGCGTGAATATTGGCAATCGCCACTTGGCTTTCGCGCAGCGAGGTATGTAGTCCATCGCGAACCGTCGACTGCACGAATCGCTGAATCATCCAGAAGCTGCTTGCCAGCAGGACAGCAAAAGGCAGAAAGCAAAGCAGCAGTGCGCGGGTTCGTAAACGTGTCTTCAACGGGACCCCCCGCTGCGCCCTGGTTCATGATCCTTCTCTGCTTCCTGTCGGGAGTCGATCTCGAGCGGAATAAAGAAGTCGGCCGCAACGTCCCGTCCATTTTCGATAACCACGGTCTTGCGGAAGAAGCCGGCGCTCCGATGCCACGCCACCACCGTGTACTGTCCCGCAGGCACATCTGGAATTCGATATTGTCCGTTGCGATCCGGCCGCGCATACCAGCGATTCGGAGTCACCACAACCGTGGCCTCCATGTTCGGGTGCAGATGGCAATAGATCTCCACGATGCCGGGTTTCGGGAAGGTCACCTTCCGCGTCTCGCCCTTGTCGTAGCTCCCAAGATCGAAGGACTTCGGCTTGGACAGGGAATAGATGTTGTGAAAGATCGGATCCATGTTCGGAAACGTGACTGTCGATCCAATCGGCACCACAACCATATCCGGCATGAAGCGGCGATCGAGCTGCTGGATCTGCTGTGTCGCCGGCGCGCCCTGGTTTTGATCCGCGGGTACCGGACCTTCCAGATAAATCACAACGCGCGAGCGCTCATACGCAATCGGATCCTGTTCGGCGTCCTTGCCGAGCTTCACTGCGGTGCCTCGCTGATACACAGAGACCGATGCGGTAACGCTCGGCTTCGTCAGCTTCTTCTTGATCAGAATCGTCCCGGTGATTGCCTGCGCGTGCAGGCCTACCGCCATCACCGTAAAGGAGCAAAGCAGAATCAGGCCTCTCAGGCGCATAGGCTGGTTACCTCGAAGCGAAAAGCAGTTCGACGATTGCAGCCCTGAGCCCGGAAGTGGGGGAAGTACAGGGCCTTAAGTCAACGGCTAGTCTAGGGGTACGAAACAGGCGCGTGAATACCACTTCGCGCACAGGTAATGACCCGAACAGGGAACAGAAGACAATCTTCCGAGAATAGCCAGGGGGAACCCTGGGATAGGTCCGGGGCAATCGCCGTCCGTCCCGACCGAAAACTCTTCCTCATCCTTTAGGCTGCGTCATTCTGAATGAACGGGGCCCGATTCACGCACTAGAATGCCTCTATGAACCTGGATGCAATCCAATTGGCCCTGCGCTCGGCCGGCCACGACGGCTGGCTCTTCTACGACCACCATCATCGCGACCCTATCGGCGAGCGCATCCTTGGCCTCGATCCCAAGGCCCACATCACGCGCCGCTGGTATTACTTCATCCCCGCCACCGGCGAGCCGCGTAAGCTGGTGCACCGCATCGAGCAGGGTCGCCTCGACACACTTTCCGGTTCGAAGGGCCTCTACTCAAGCTGGCAGGAGCTGGCCTTCGGTCTCAGAGCCATGCTCGGCGGAGCCAAACGCATCGCCATGCAGTACTCTCCCGACAACGCCATCATGTACGTCTCCATGGTCGACGCCGGTACGGTCGAGTTCCTCCGCAGCATCGGCAAACAAATCGTCAGTTCCGCCGACCTCGTCAGCCAATTTGAAGCGGTTCTCTCGGAAAGCCAGATCGCCAGCCACACCGTCGCGCAAAAGGCAATCGACGAACTCCTCGAAGAAGCCTGGAAAGAAATCGGCCGCCGCCTGCGCCCCTCAAAAGGGAAGCAAGGCAAAGTCACTGAGTATGACATGGTGCAGTGGCTCTCGGAAGGCATGAGGCGCGCCAATCTCGTCTGGGAAAACGGCCCCAACGTCAGCGTCAACGCCAACTGCTCCGACTCCCACTACGAACCCACTGCCGACCGCACCGCCGAGATCAAAGAAGGCGACTTCCTGCTCGTCGACATCTGGGGACGCCTCGACGAAGCCGATGCCATCTTCTATGACATCACCTGGACGGGTGTAATAGGTCGCGAGCCCACCGAACGCGAACAACACGTCTTTGAAACTGTCCGCAATGCCCGCGACGCCGCCATCGCCACCGTTGAAAAGGCTTTCGCAGAAGGCCGCTCCATCTGCGGCTTCGAAGCCGATGACGCTGCTCGCGCCGTGGTCCGCGCCGCAGGATTTGCCGACTACTTCACCCATCGCACCGGCCACAATATCGCCCACGAAATCCACGGCCCCGGTGCGCACCTCGACAACCTCGAAACCCACGACATCCGCCAGATCCTGCCCCATACCTGCTTCTCCGTCGAACCCGGCATCTACCTCCCCGAATTCGGCATCCGCAGTGAAATCGACATGCTCACCGCCCCCAACAAAGCCTGGGTAACCGGCAAAATCCAGCGCGAACTGGTGCGTATTTGAGCACAGGTTATGAATGGTCGCGATGAGCGAACTCCCAAAGTAATTTCGCCGGCGTGCCAGAAAGCGCGAGATGACTTCGGCGCTTCGCCACCTGAAGGCCCCATCCAGCTGATCGATGTTTTGCGACGGGAACCCATTACGCTCTTTAGCGTTACGCTAGTTGGCGTGATAGGTCTTGCTTATTACCCCATTGGGCGTTACGCTAGTTGGCGTATATGGAAAACCCATTCGTCTTTGGCGAAATCGTCGATGATGCGGGCTTTGTCAACCGCAAAGAAGAGCTCCGTGCCCTTGTTCGCGATTTGGCGGACGGCCAGAAGATTTTTCTGCTCTCTCCCCGACGGTTCGGCAAGAGTTCTCTGGTTGCCATGGCCCTTCTCAAGCTCCGGAAGCGACACATCCACACCGTCAGCCTCACCGTAAGCAGCTATTCCAGCTACACTCAGTTCCTTGAGAAATTTGCTGAAAAGGTTTTGCGCGCGGCCGGCCCATGGAATCGTGTCAAGGACTGGGCCACCCGCTTCGGCCGCCAGGTAAAACCTGAAATCAACTACAACATGACCACCGGCGAAGTGAGCGTCTCGCTCGGCAAGGGATCGGAATACGACCCAACCCCGATCGCGCCAGACATCTTCGCCCTTCCCGGAGAGCTGGCAAAAAACGGGGGTTTCCGCATGGCGATCTGCCTCGACGAATTCCAGCAGATCTCCGAATTCAATGGCGGCTCCGTCGAAAATGTTCTCCGTAACCAGGTCCAGCAGCAAAGAGAAGTCGGCTATGTATTTGCCGGCTCTCAACCCTCCCTGATGGAAGAGATGCTCTCCTCCAGGCGGCCCTTCCACAAAGCCGGGCCCCAGATGTTCCTCGACAAGATCGGTCCAAGTGACTGGAGTGATTTTATTGCTGGCCACTTTTCCCAACGTGGCAGGGCTATCGACGACTCCGCACTGCAGGCCCTTCTCAACGCCGCCGATCTCATTCCCTACGACGTACAGCGTATTGCCCATGAGCTCTGGGATTACGCTGAGATCAAGGGCAAGCGCCAGCTCGATGTATCTGACGTGAATGCCGTGACTGCGAGCCTCGTTGCGAGCCAATCCACCTACTACGAGCTTCTGTGGGAACAGCTTTCGGCGCGTCAACGGGCGGCATTGCAAGCGCTCGCCTATCGCGGCGCGTTGGAAATCTACTCTCAACGGGTCCGCGAAGAGTTTCGGCTTGGCCCCGCGTCGACCGTGCAAAAGGCCCTGCAATCGCTCGACTCCAGAGACGTCATCGACCGCTATAAGGGAGAATACTTCTTCCTCGATCCCCTCTTCCCGCAATGGATCAGGGAAAAAACAGCCTGAAACAGCGCTCCCGTGTGGTTCTCAGCGTGAACCCTGACCCATGTTCCATGCGTTATAGTCAGAAAGGAATGGCAGAAGCTGAAAACAAGAACGCGGCTGCGCCCAAAAGCGCGCAAGGCGGGTTCGTCTTTCTCCCCCTGATTGCAGGCTGGCTTATCCCCGGCGCCGGACATTTTCTCCTGCGCAAATGGGGTCGCGGCGCGTTGCTGGCCATTTCCATCGTGTGCATGTTCGTCCTGGGCCTCGCCATGCAGGGCCGCCTTTACGCAAACGCGCACGACATTCTTGAGATGCTCGGCCTGGCTGGCGATCTCGGCAGCGGATTGCTCTACATCGTGGGCCGCGCCATGGGCCTCGGCACCGATTCCGTTCAACTCACCGTCGCCGACTGGGGCACGCGCTTCATCGTCGTTGCCGGCCTCTTGAACATCATCGCCGCCGTCGACGCACACAACATCCGCACCGGGAGGAAGCTTTAGTGTTCAGCCCCTCTCACTTCGCCGCAGTGCTCCTGTTCGCGACATTCGCTTCGACCGTCTTCGGAATCACGCAGCGCGAAACCCCGCGACGCATGTTTCGCTACGGCCTCTACTGCTGGTCGCTCTTCGTAGGCTCCGCCATCGTGATTAGCTGGGTCATGTACCTGATCGCTCGGTAGACTCTCTCGAGAAGTCCATTCATGAATAAGCTTTGGCACGCCAACAATCAGATGCCACCGAGGGCAACTCTCGAGCAGAGAATCCAATGGCACGAGGCGCATCAGAAGCACTGCGCCTGCCGGAAGGTTCCCAAAAGCATCCTCGGCTATTTGAAAGTACACAAGTGAATCAACCAGGAGTGCGCGTTCAGGCCACGCTATCCCGTTCCCACACAGCGGCGTCGAAGATGTGCGTGCAATCATAGCCTTCGTTCTTATAAAGCTCGATCGCATTCGCATTCGCTTCCGTCACCGTCAGCGAAATCTCGCTTACACCCTGTCGCACAAAATGCGCCGCTGCCACCGAAAGCAGCATGCGCGCGAGCCCCTGCCGCCGAAAGCTCGGGTGCACGCACAACTGGGTGATATGTCCGCTCTGCGGACTTACCCGCGAACCTAACACCAGCGCCGCCAGCTCATGGCTTCCGCGATCCACAATCACGTGCGATACCTGCGCGGAAAAGACTCCGCACCCCGAGTAGCGCACGATGTTGTGCAGAAACCGCAGCGATCCGTGCACCGAGCGGTACTGGTCGTTGATCAAGCTGTCTGGATGGCCGTTATATGCCGTCGCAATCAGCCGCGCCGCCGCATTCAGGTCTTCATCCCGCCACGGCCTCAGCTCCAGTCCGGGCAGCAGATCAACCCGTGGAGCGCTCCAATGTCCGGCCAGCTGCTGCACCATGAAATGCCGCCGATAGATCTCGAATCCCGCATCCTGAAAAATCCCAGCGTGCGTTCCCGAGGGATGCAGCAGCAGTTGAGACTCAATCCGGTCCACATTGGGCGAATTCAGCAGCGTCTCAAACAGATGCTTCAGCAGCGTCGATTCGATCTCACGCGCCGGCTCCGCAGCAACCGCAATTTCCGGATTCTGTCCCGGCAGCGCAAAGACATCTCCGATGACAGCCTTGGTTTCTTCGTATACACAGAAGGCGTACCCCGTCACTTGTCCGGATTCAAGCGCGGCATAGCCCGGCAGCAAATGGTTGTCGAGATACTGCATCAGCAGCCGCGCCGAGGCGCGATAATCCCAGTGCAGCCGCCTGCTCCACAGCTCTCCTTCGGCATCGAGCACTGGCCGCAGTACCGGCGCAGCAAAATGCCGCAGATCGAGGATTTCGATAGTCACGCCAGCTGCCATGATTTCCTGTTGGATGCGGCCGGCTCTTGCCGGCGTCAGCAATACAAGTCAGGAAGGCAACGCACCACACGACCGCGCACGCTGCCAACGGGCCTTCCGGTCACTTTGCCACGATTGACCGTTCTCCTGCAAGTTACACAACGCCCGAATCTTGCCTGCGGGAAGCTGAAATCTACCGGGCGCCGACCAGGTAAACCTCGAGGCCCTGCTCCGGCCAACTCAGAATCTCTTCATAGTGGCGGCCTTCGAGGTACTCCTGCAGAGCTGCCGCTGTATGCAGATCCACGCCGCGCCGCCCCGTCATGCGCGCAACCAGCAGATGCTCTTCCTCGGGCACGCCAGTGTCTTCATAATTCACCACTTCGCGATTACGATAGAACGCTAGTCCGTACTCCACATCGCGGCGCACGCGGAAAACGGCAACCGTCTCATCCGAAGGCGCCAGGAGTGCAAGATGATCGGCCAGGGGTCGCGCCGAGTACGACTTGTCGAACAGGTGAATCGCACGTTTGGATGACGCAATCGCCGGAATGCCAAAAAACGGCCCCACCCCGTACAGAAAAAACATGAGAACCACCAGCACACCTGTGGTTGCCAGGCGCAGACGGGCCACCCCGTAACCCTGCACCACCACCACAATCAGGAGCGCTGCTCCGCCCGAGGCCAGCAGCGCCACTGTCAGCGCGCGCCCCGGCGGCATCACCGGCCCGTGTCCTACAAACCAGGGCAGCAGGAATGCGAACGTCGTCATCAATCCGCACACCGCGGCGTGCCCCATCAACTCCCATCGATTCAAACCTGCTTGCCGGCGTCGGAAAAGATAATCTCCCGTAAGAATCGTAATCGGCGGAATCGAAGGCAGAATGTAGCCCGGCAGCTTCGACTGCGAAAACGAAAAGAAGACGACAGGGATGATCGCCCACAGCACAAGAAACTCAGGAAATGCGTCCCCGGGGCGATTCGGTGCGCGCCTCTTCGGATTCAGGCGCCGCAGCCGCCACTCCGCCACCGAGGTTTGTACACCGTCGATGAATGCTCGCAAGGCAATCACCGTCCATGGCATCACCGCCAGCAACACCACGACGAGGTAGTACCAGAACGGCTGCGCATGTTGGTAGCGATTGGTGGCAAAGCGCTCCAGGTTGTGCTCCAGAAAGAACTCGCGGAAGAACGTCGGATTCTGGTGCTGTACTGCGATAAACCACGGCAAAGTGATGGCGAAGTAGAGCGCAATTCCAGGCCACCAAATCGACCGCTGCACGATGGACCACTCCTTGCGGAGAAACGCAAACGCGAAAACGATGATCATCGCCAGCAAAGGAGCTACCGGCCCCTTGGCCAGCGTGGCTATGGCGGTGAAGAAGTAGATATCAAACAGCCAGAACTTCGAGTTGGTCTCGTACCACGCATACCAACCCAGCAGCCCTATCGAGAGCGGTGCCGCCATCTGCATGTCGGTCGAAGCACCGCGCGAAAACCCGATAATCCCCGCGCAGGCCACCGTGATCAGCGCCGCGTCCAGGTGCCCGCCCGGGCGGAATCGTCGCATGTGCAGATAGATCAGCGCCACCATGATGAAGGCGAAGCTCGCCGAGGGCAGCCGCGCGCTCCAGTCATGCACCCCGAACTCCTGGAACACAAACATCGCCCGCCAGTAGTAAAGCGCCGGCTTTTCCAGCCAGGGATGTCCGTAGAGATACGGCGTGACGCAAGCGCTTAGCCGGTCCTTCAAAGCATGTGAAGCGTCAAAGCGCACCAGCATCTCATGCGCAATCTGTGCATAGCGCGGTTCATCGGCGCCCACCAGGCCCAGGCCATCACCACCCAGCAGAGGCGCCACTCCATAAAGGATGAAGAAGGCGCTGAAGATCACAAAGACCGCGCCCTCGCAGGTTTCCGCCCATGTCGGCAGGCGCAAGCGTCGGCCTTCGGGTGAATCCGGTGCAGCTCGGTCCAGCTGAATCTCCACGTCGAGCGATTCTCCAGGCTGGCGTTCCAGCGGCTCCGCCTCTACTGCATCCCGGAGCGGCTCTGAACCAGCCTCCGGCCTACCCTCGGGGTTTGGGGGACCCCACTGGCCGGGCAATATAGTGCACACCTTGAATCAAGGCAAACCGCAGAAATTAATCCGCGTTCAGACAAAAGCTAGGCTAACAGATTCGCACCGGTTCTCAACCCGGCTCCGCGGCCATCCCCGCAAGCGCACCGCGCAACTCCCCCAAAATCTGTTCTTGGGCTAGTCGTAGGGGACCCGCCAGCACGCACCCCGAGGCATTCTCATGACCTCCGCCGCCCAGCCGTTCCGCAATCGCTGCGACGTTGATCCTGCCCTTGCTGCGAAGGCTCACGTGTACGCGATTCTCCGTCCCTTCCCGCAGAAAGGCCGCCGCCTCCACCTCGGCAATCGAAAGAGCGTAATTCGCGATGCCCTCGCAGTCTTCCTCGGCGGCACAACTCCGCACCATGTCGTTGTGCGTGATCCAAAGCCAGGCCAGCCGGCCCTCGCGGTGCAGATTCTGAAGCGCTGCCCCCAGTAGCAGCAGCTTCGCCATCGGTTTCGAAAAATACACCTGCTGCGCAATGCGAATCGGGTTCGCCCCCGCCAGCGTCAGATCGCGCGCCAATTCGAACGTCGATGCCCCGGTTGCACCGTAGATGAATCCGCCAGTATCGGTCAGCACAGTCGTGTAGATGCAGGTTGCCGCCGCAGGCGTGACCTCGACTCCGGCAGCCAGAAAGAGCCGATGCACCATCTCGCCCACGCAAGTCGCATCGGGTTCGATCCAGTTGACGTGCGCATATTCGATCCCGGTTGCGTGGTGATCGATGTTGACAAGGAAAAGCTCTTCCAGTCCCTGCAGCCCCGTGCGCGCCAGCCCGTCACACTCCAGCAGAATCGCAGCATCGTACGGTCCATGCACGTGCTTCGCTGTGCGAATGCCCTCGGCACCCGGCAGGCCCCTGTAAATCTCCGGAAGGCGATCCGCCGCCACCAGGTCGGCTCGTTTGCCCATCGCCTCAAGCAGCATCCCCATTGCTAGCATGCTGCCCGCGGCGTCCCCGTCTGGCCCCGCATGCGAACAGACCAGGAAGATCTCACCCTCCCGAATCACCTTCAGGATGCTCGCAATCGGATCAACTGCGGTTTTCAGTCTTTCGTGGCCATTCGCGCCGGTTCGGGGCAGATCCATGCGCCTACTTCACCGGAGCTTTCTGCCGCTTGCGCGATCGATCCATCAACTCCTCGATCCGCGCCTGGAAACGCCCCGACCGGTCCGCCAGAAAACTCAGTTCCGGCACATGGCGCACACCCATCCGCTCCTTTAACCCGAACCGAATGTATCCTTTGGCTGCCTCAAGCCCCGCAACCGTCTCTCCTTCGGCCTTGGCAACATCGGGAACGGCATTGTCCACAGCAACGTACACGCGCGCCGACTTGCCCCCCGGGTTCAGCACAACCTCGGTCACATAGCAGAACGCAATGCGCGGATCCGAGAGCTCGCCCTCGATCATCGCGCCAATCTCTTCGCGCAGCGTCTCCGCCACTCGGTCCTGATGGTGCTTTCGTCCCCTGTGCTCCGGCATCGACGGCACCTCCTCAGTGGCTCGAAGTAAACCAATCAGGATAGCAGAGCAGCGCACCGCCACCATTCCTGAAATGGGACAAGTGGTACCGTTGTTCCGCGGAGAAATCATGCCTAAACTCCTCGGCTCCAAACCCGGGTTGATCGTTGGAATACTAGGGAGCCTGGCGCAGGAATACTAGGGTGCCTGGCGCAATTTGCCGTGGCACAAAACCCACCCGGCGTGGCGAAATCTCACCACTGCAAGCGCAGCAGCGAAGTAGCCTGCCGCGGCAGCTCCATCTCGACGATCACCTTTCCCTCGTCGACATCCAGCCACTCTGGAGAGTTCAGCAACTCCAGTTGCCCAGCCCTGCGCAGCCGAGCGTATTGCTCGGCCGTCGGCGACTGAGGTGAACCCATCTGCTTCCACACCGTGTATGAATTGCTGTGCGTGTCATCGATCCGATCGTGCTTCAGCAAGACGCGCTTCACTCCGGCAGGAATTCCCGCAATCGTCAGTTGCACAGTTGCCGTCGACGCAGGCAGATCGTCGTCGTGGTAATTCCACACCATCACGGCCGCCTGTCGCTCTCCCCTGGTTGTGAAAGCATCTATGTCCGGCGCCCCTCTGACTCCGGATTTCAAGATGTCATCGAGCGGAATGCGCCCGGTACTCTCGGTCTCCACGCGATCGCCCGACATCATGCCCGCCATCCTGAAGACATTCAAAATCGGCTTGTCGATCCCATTGGTCGCGAGTGTGCGAAATCCCTCGAAATAATCCTTGCCTTCGAATTCAAACGACCACGACAGCATCGCCGCGAGGTTCACTCCCGACTTGTCCTGCAATCCGAATAGCTCTTTCATTGCAACCGCCGTATAGGTGGCATAGAGCGGGCCATTGCGGTAGGCATTTGCCGGGTTCGTCTTCATGGAGCAGGCGGCGCAGCCTTCAGGATCGGCCTCGCTCAGAATGATGGGGAGGCGCTTGAATCGCGGGTATTTCGCAACGATATCGAATCCGGTTCGGGCCGCCCTCAGTTCATCGCCAAGGCCCATGCGCACGTGTCCGTCCACCGTTTCCGGGTGTCCCTTGGGATGGAACGAGATGAAATCCAATGGCACCGCCTTGCCGTCAGCCGCGCTGCGGTCGCTGAGACAATGATTCAGAAATGCTTCGAGGAACGCGACAGATTTTTCCGACCCGGGACCGGTCGTCGCCGGACCACCCACCTTCGCACCGGGCAACGCCGCGCGAACCCCCGCCGTTGCGTAGTCATAGAGCTTGAAATACTCTTCCTGCGTCCCGTGCCAATACACAATGTCGGGCTCATTCCACACTTCGAAGTACCAGTTGCTCACCCTGTCGCGGCCGTACCGCTCCACAAGGTGCTCGGTGAACTTCCGCACCAGTTCGCCCCACATCGCGTAGTCCTTCGGAGGATTGTTGGATGAGCCCGCCATCGTCGGCTGCGGGTAATGCAACTGGTACTCAGTCACCCCGGCCACATTTGCGGCCAGATCCTTCGGCATGAATCCCAGCTCGACAAATGGACGCACTCCGGCCCGCTGATACTCATCAAACGTCTGGTCGGTGATGGTGAAGTCGTAGACGGGCTTTCCGTTGGCGTCGAGCGAGAAGACATTCGAAGAAGACCACTTCAGTTCCGCAACCCCATTCCCTGTGGTCAGCAGGTGATGCGCGCGAATGTAGACAGGTTCCGAGCTCACATCATGCAGCTCGCGCAACAGCTGCTTGCCGTATTTCATGGTCGTGTAGTTCGATTCGTCGTACCCGAACCATCTGTAGATTGGGGTATAAGGTCCGAGGGATTTTGCAAGATCGACGCGAATGCTCACCGAAGCCGAAGCGGGGGCAGCAGGCTGTGCGAAGCCCGGCACCGAGCCCGCACAAATGAGAACGACAACTCGAATCGTCCGACCAGTGAGCCATCTCCGCATCAACGATCACCCGGACTTGATAATGCCGAACAGCCGCTTGCCTTGACAAGCTTTGCCGCGTTCGCTTCGTGCGTCCTCCGGTTCGGCTTCTGCCTTAGCTCTCCAAATACTCCCAGAAGCTGTCCGTGAGTTCGGCGCCCAGTTCGTTCGACATTCGCCGTGCCGCGCGCTCCACTTCTTCGATCAGCTGGTGCAGGTAGCTGCGCGAACCGGAAATCGCCACCACCCCCAGCGTCGCCGACTGCCACGTGACCGCTTCATCCATCTCGGCTACCGAGATGTTGAACCCCTGACGCAACTGGTCCTTCATCGACCGCACTACCTGTCGCCGATCCTTCAGCGACTGTGCGTGTTCAATCCGCAACTCGAGAGTTAGCTGGGCGACGGGCATGGCGTCACAGGGCCTCTGGGGTTTCGCTCTCCGGGGTGCTTCATTTTAACCCCGTCGTGCATTGCAACAAACAGAAGTTCTCGCGGACTGTGGGTTCGTTTTTGTCAACTGCCCTGGCCAGCCTTTTCCTTCCAAGCCGTTGATCTATAAGCGAAAAATCCTTTCCGCGAAATTGCAGGTAATTTCCTGCTCCCGGCGCACAATAGAAACAGCAATAAAAATTTAGTGCCGGAAACCAGCAGTCTCTCCGTTTCTCAGTCTTTGTCGCGCGCTTGTTGCTCCGGTGCTAAGCCATTTGTTAAGAAATATTTGGAACGCAAGCCGAATAGGCGCAAATATTTACGAGAGAGAGGGCGCCGTAAAGAGCGGGTTCCAGTGCACTTCCTCCCAGAAACCGGGAGGGGGGGGGTATAACGCAACCAAATGGTTGCATAACAGGTTCATGCATGGGAGAAGCTCAGTCATCGGAGATGTGGTTGGCCCATGCAGTGCGTCGAGCCGAGTAGGTTGTGGCGTCGACTCCAGAGAAGGCACGGAATTCATTGGCGAAGTGCGATTGGTCGTAGTATCCGCAGTCGAGGGCAAGTTCGGCCCAGCGTATGTCGGCGCCGGAGTGCAACTGGCGAACCGCGTGCTGGAAGCGCTGGATGCGGCACCAGACCTTCGGTGTGAGTCCCACCTCCTCGCGGAAGACCTGGGAGAAGCGGCGCTCGCTCCACCCGATCTGGCGCGCGGTTTCGCTAACGCTTGCGATGCTGGGATTGTGCGCGAAGTAGCGCAGAGCAAACTGAATTTGCGCAGGACGCTGGCGACCCTCGAGCCGCGAAATGAAGCGCGCGACGAGGAATTGTTCGAGGCATTGCAGCCGTGCCTGCGGAGAATCGATTTCGCGCAGGCGGTCGCGCAACGGTTGCGTGTCGTCTGCCCAGATCGAATCAAGCGCAACCGTCTGATTGCTGAAATAGTGAGCCGCGTCGGATGCGAAGGGCGTGAATCCGCCGGGAGAGAAGACGATGCCAATGAGGTCGGCCATATCGCTGGTGTCGACGATTTCGTAAACAGACCGGGCACCCACGACGAGAGCCGGTGGCCTGCGTACCTCTGGGCGGCCTTCAGGGCAATCGAGCACGTAGTCGCGCGCCAGGTTGAGGATTACCTGGACGCACCCAGTGGGGAGGATCCGTTCGCGCTCGTGCGCGGCATGATCCACGCGGGCATACCACAGCATTCGGATGAACGGCGCAAGAGGGGCAGCGGGGGTGCGCTGGAGGAAAAGCAAGGCAACCTCGACGAGGTCCCAGCGAAGGAGGGAACCCTCCTGTGCGTCACTGGGACGTCTCGAGGCCGTTATAGCACGTTGGCCGGAGAGAACGGAATCCAGCGGCGCCAGTCTTCGCTATCCTGTGAACATGGGATTGCCGGCCGGCGATACGCAACTCGTGCAGCTTATGGACGAGGCCCTTGCCGATGCGGCGCGTCGGGCGGGGCCCTGGCTGGTTTGCCGCCCGGGATGTACGCAATGCTGTCATGGCGCGTTTGCCATCAATGCGCTCGACGCAGAGCGGTTGAAAGCCGGGATGCGGGAATTGCATGCAGCAGACCCCCAGAAAGCCGAGGCCATCGAACAACGCGCGCAGGCTTGGATTGCGGAGTTCGGGCAGGAGTTTCCGGGCGATGCGGCTACGGGGACGCTGGGGACAACGGAAGAGGAGCAGGAACGGTTTGAGGAGTTCGCGAACGATGCGCCTTGCCCGGCACTGGATCCTGTGAGCGGGCTTTGCGATGTGTATGCGTGGCGGCCGATGACGTGCCGTGTTTTCGGGCCGCCGGTGCGGATGGGGACCGGAGAGGCACTGGGCTGTTGCGAGCTTTGCTTTGTGGGAGCGAGCGAGGAAGAAATCGCCGCATGTGAAATGCAGGTTCCACACGAGTTGGAAGAAAAGCTGGTGGAAGACGCCGGCCAGCCGGGCGAGACGGTGGTGGCGTATGCGGTGAGGAAACAGGCAAATCGATAAGCATTTCCGATTCTTCCAAGATGAGAGTGGACCTCAAGTGCCACTCTGTCGACGTACTCTGACTTTCCACGGAGGTTCCTCATGTCCACCACCACGCCCGCTTCACCATCCACCATCACGCCCACCATGCGTTACCGCGACGCCAACGCCGCCATCGACTGGCTCTGCAATGTCTTCGGCTTCGAGCGCCACGCCGTCTACCCCGGCCCCAACAACACCGTCGGCCATGCCGAACTCACCATCGGCGGCGGCATGATCATGCTCGGCTCAGAAAAGGACGACGAGTACGGCCGCGGCTTCAAATCGCCCTTGGAACTCGACAACAAGGAGACCCGCAGCGCCTACATCATCGTCCCCGATGCCGATGCGGTCTATGCACGCGCCAAGGCGGCCGGCGGCAAAATCGTCCGCGAGCTCCAGAACACCGACTACGGCAGCCGCGAATTCTCAGTCAAGGATCCCGAAGGCCACAGCTGGAGCGTAGGCACCTACAATCCCTGGGCCTCGCACTGATTTCTCGCTTGTCATTAGTAGGAGAGCGTGTGTCATTCCAAAGTAGGAGAGCGTGTCATTCCGAGCGAAGCCGAGGAACCTGCAGTTGCTCTGGGGCGCTCGGCCAGTGAACGGAACCGCAGGTCCCCAGTAGAACGCGCGGCCTCCCATGTCTCGATTTTGAGACATGAGAAAACTGAATTCCAACCCGGCCTCCGCACTCGCGTAAGATTCAATGCGTAGTGCAGGAGGTCGTCTTGCATTTCTTTCTTCGTGCCGCATGTCCGGCACTGGTCTGCCTTACCATCCCCGCGTGCGTCGCTCAGCAACCGCGTCTCCTCGTCGCCGAAAAAGGCGCCCAGAGCCTCGCCATCATCGATCCGGCCAGCGGCACCGTTCTCGCTTCAGTCCCCGAAGGCGGCATCACCGGCCACGAAGTCATCGCCTCCGCCGATGGCAAGCTCGCTTTCGTGCCCATCTACGGCAATTCCGGCGTAGGCAAGCCCGGCACCGATGGCACCAACATCGCCGTCATCGACATTGCGGCGCAAAAGGTTGTTGGCAACATCGCATTCGATCACGGAATCCGCCCGCATTGCCCCATGATCGGCCCGAAAGACGGCCTGCTCTACGTGACCACCGAGATCGACAAGACCATCACCATCATCGATCCCAAAACGCTGAAGATCCTTAGCGCAATCCCAACTGGCCAGCCCGAGAGCCACATGCTCGTCCTCTCCCACGACGGCCGCCGCGCCTACACGGCCAACGTCGGCCCGGGCACCGTCTCCGTTATCGACATTGCCGCTCGCAAAGTGCTCAAGGTGATTCCGATCTCGGGAAACACGCAGCGCATCGCGATTTCGCCCGATGACAAATGGGTCTTCACCGCCGACCAGACCAAGCCGCAGATGGCCGTCATCGACACCGCCACCAGCACCGTCGCCAACTGGATTTCCATGGAAGGCATCGGATACGGCTCCGCACCAACGCCAGATGGCCGCTGGCTGCTCGTAGCCCTTCCCGATCAGAACAAGGTAGCCGTCATCGACCTGAGGACCATGCAAGTCGCGCACACCGTTCCCGTCGGCAACTATCCGCAGGAACTCCTCGCCCGACCCGACGGCAAGTCCGCCTACGTCTCCTGCGAACACGGCAACCAGGTCGCCGAAATCGACACCACAACATGGAAAGTCACGCGCACCATCTCAACCAGGAAAGACGCCGACGGCCTCGCCTGGGCTGGGAAGCAATAAGTTAGCAAAGGCGACTATTGCGGTCCGCAGGTTTTACGGCTGGTTCTCGAACTGGCCAGCTCACTGTCCCGGAGGGACAGAAGGAAAATAGCCCAGGGCAAACCTGAGCAAACGCGAAGGTGCAGCCTTGGGAAAGCGCAGTAATAAGAATCCAGCCCCGTAGGGGCGTTGGAACCTCAAGCGCAAAGGCCTCGCTTACCCGATCGCCCGATCCCAGCTCTCCAGCGTCCGCTTGAACTCACTCATAAATTTCCCCGCGTCCGCGCCGTCGATGATGCGGTGATCGAAACCAAGGCAGTAGTACTGCATCGAGCGAATCGCAATCGTATCGTTCCCCTCGGCATCGCTCAGCACCACCGGCTCTTTCTTTAGCGCGCCGATCGCCAGAATCGCCGCCTCCGGCTGGTTGATAATCGGCATGCCAAACTCATCGCCGAAGATGCCGGGATTGGTTAGCGTAAACGTCGAGCCGCCCACCTCATCCGGCAGCAGCTTCTTCGTTCGCGCCCGTCCGGCAAGGTCGGCGATCGCGCGCGCAATGCTCGCAAAATCGCGCTTCTCCGCCTCGCGCACCGTGGGCACAATCAATCCCCACTCCAGCGCCACCGCGATGCCGAGATTGATATTTGCGTGGTAATGAATCGCGTTGTCGATCAGCGACGCATTCACAATCGGAAACCGCCGCAGCGCCTCAACCGCGGCTACCGCGATAAACGGCATGTACGTCAGCTTCGCTCCGTGGCGCTGTTCGAAGCCAGCCTTTTCCCGCTCGCGGATCCGTACAATGCGCGTCATGTCCACCTTGTAGACCGAGTGCACATGCGGACTGGTCCGTACGCTCTCCACCATCCGCTGCGCAATAATCGACCGCATCTTCGTCAGCGGCACAACTTCCGCCGTCAACGCTTTCGGCTGCGGAATCTGCGGTGCGGCTGTCTGTGCCTTCACCGCACCTGCAGCCCTCGTGCCGCCCTCACTTACATGGCGCAGAATATCGTCCTTGTTGATCCGCCCATTCGAACCCGTCCCCTGCACCTGCCGCAGATCGACGTTGTGCTCCTTCGCAATCTTCCGCACCAGCGGCGACGACTTGATCTTCCCGCCGGCATCCACCGAAACGACCGGCCCTGTCTGCTGTCCCACGGCTTTCGAGACAGGCACCGACGAGGGCAACGCCTCCGCTGCGCCGAAGGCGCGATCAATCGCACGGGAAGTGCCACCGGAGGTGCTGCTGCTGCCGCCAATCACCGCGACAACCACGTTGATCTGAACCGTCTCGCCCTCGGCCGCCCTGATCTCTGTCAGTACTCCGTCTACGGACGAAGGAATCTCCGCATCCACCTTGTCCGTAGAAATTTCAAACAGTGGCTCGTCTTTGGCCACTGTGTCGCCAACCTTCTTCAGCCACTTGGTAATGGTCCCCTCGAAAATCGACTCACCCATCTGCGGCATCACGATTTCGATACTGCTGCTTGTCGCTCGAGCCATAGACGGCGGTGCTTTCGTTTCCTGCGCGCCAGCCGCATGGGACTCCGACTGTGGAGCGGGAGCAGCGCCCGGCTCAGGCCTCGGTGCAGTGGGTTTCTCAGCGGATTTTTCGAGAGCCGGAGCGGTCTTCGCCACAGACCCCTTCTCCCCTACGACGGCTACAACCGTATTGATCCCAACCGTCGCCCCCTCGGGAAATTTGATCTCGATGAGCACGCCGGCCGTTTCCGAAGGAATTTCCGCGTCCACCTTGTCAGTCGAGATCTCGAAGAGCGGCTCGTCCTTCTCCACGGGCTCGCCGACCTTCTTGAGCCACTTCGTAATGGTGCCCTCAAAGATCGACTCGCCCATCTGGGGCATGATCACGTCGGTTGGCATCAATCCTTCACTCCGTCATGCGGGATGCACGGTCCCCGCGGGCAGGCCTTCGTCCGTGGGATGGCAATCGGTTCCTGCCGGATTATAAATTGCAGCCCATACCGCTCGCCCCCAACCTACGCAGTCCCACTCAGGCCCGCACCGGCCGCTCCGGATCGCCATGCAGCCGCTCCACCTCGGCCGGAACCTGCCGTGGTGTATCCTCCGCCGGCAACTCCCGCTTCGCCGCCGCCTGCGCGCGCAGCGCATCCAGGCTCTCGACCGCCAGCACCTGCTGCGCGAAAACCTGCCCGAACTGCCGCGCCGCCTTGTGCGCCATCTCTTCAAGTCTCGGCAAACTCACTCCCTCCGGGATCTCCCGCTCCAGGCTCGTCACAGGCTTGTCTGTAATGCCGCACGGATTGATTAGCTGAAAATCCCGCAGGTCCGTCGTCACGTTAAACGCAAACCCATGCGAAGTGATTCCGCGCGAAACGTGAATTCCGATTGCCCCGATCTTTCTCTCTTTGCCTTTGCTCGCGTCCAGGTTCCCGTCGTCCGCAGGACCACCGCACCACACCCCCGTCAGTCCTGCAATCCGCCCGGCGCGTACGCCATACACGCCGCACAGCCTGATCAGCGCTTCTTCCATCATGCGCACAAAGTCCACCGGCCCCAGCCGGCCGCCCTTCGCATTCACCAAACTGCGCAAATCAAAGACGGGATAGCCCACTAGCTGCCCCGGCCCATGATAGGTTACATCGCCGCCACGATTGATCTCGTGCAACGTAACTCCACGTCGCGCCAGCAATTCATCTGATGCAAGCACGTTCTCCCGCCGCGCGTTCCGCCCCAGCGTCAGCACCGGCGGGTGCTCCAGCAGCAGCAGCGTGTTGTCCACGCGCGCCGCGAGCCGCAGAGCCGCAACTTCGGCCTGCAGCCGCAATCCCTCGTCGTACCCCACACGACCCAGATAGAGATACTCGATCATCACTTCCTATTGTAGGTACGCAGGCGAGGAACGTAATCCCGCACATCGTTCCCAAATTCAATGCTGCGGCGTCGGCTCAAATATCCCGGTAAACGCGCCTTTCACCCGCAGAAACACCAGTAGCCACAGGATCGACACCACCAGGGCCATGGGCAACCCGCTCGGTGCCATCGTGATGTGGAAAACTATGATGTTCACAATCTCCGCCGCTAGAACTGTCAGCGCCAGCGGCACATAGCGGTTGATCAGCAACAGAATCGCCGGCGCCGCTTGAAAGAACCCGACCAAGATGGTGTAGTGCGACTCTGCCATCGCAGTGCTGAAATTCGCCATCGGTCCCGGCGGCAGCGGGGGATTGGGCAGAAAGTGGAACAACAGGTTCGAACCGAAGAAGAGAAAGATCACTCCCAGCAGATAGCGGGCAATCGTTGCAACAATCTTCACGGGCAGCTCCTGGCTTTTGAGATCGAGTCTGGCTGAATTTCGCCACAATCAGTATCCAATGGATGTTGGGCAAACGCAGCCCGATTCACAACAACCACAGCCCAGTTCGCAGCAAACTCAATTCGAGGCGTGTGCTAACCTGAGCCTTCTTCGTTCCGCTGGGCTTACGCATGTCTTCACTTGCATCGCCGGATGGCGTCGCGAACCAGGCCACATCTCCGCAGTTCTCTCCTTCCTTGCCCCGGTTTTCCGCTGGTACGCGGCTCTCCAGCGTTGCTCGTTCCCGTCGTGCTCGCGACAGTTGTTCCCACTCTGCTATGGCATCGCAGGCAAATGATCCATTTGGGTTGGGTGTTTCGCTGGCCCTCTCACGCAATAAAGATGGAATTGCATGATCTCGTTCCACGAGTAAGATCGGGTGAATCCGCAGGCTGCGGCACCCTTGCGGATGCCGCAACGTGCGCTGTCCTCTGCCGGCAGGGTGCCGGCTCTGGACATAGACGGGCTGGAACTGCCTTCCCCAAGCGTCCCAACCCCATTGGACTAGTTCCCATTTGGAGGTCTGGCATCTAGTCCATTTGGTTCCCCCAGGCAAGAAGTTGAGGGATCCCAAACTTGTTCTTTCTTCTTCGATTTCTGTGCGTCGCCAGCATCGTCGATGGCAGGGAATTTGATACATCCCTGGCCCATCTGGCCAACACATACGGATTGCTTGAACCAATCTGGAGACTGAGGACCGATACACCACGGCTGCCGGTGTCGTACTCAAAGGGTCAAGGTCGGGCTTAGAGGGAGAACTGCGAGGGGGGGCCGCGGGACGGGTTGGGGCCGTCCATAATTTGCAGTCCGGACGATACATCCGGGACGAGATAGCGTGTCGGCGCAAAGCATTGGAGCATTAGAATCGTGCTCCCCTGGACGCTGATCTTCTTCCCGCGAATCCGGTGCAGCCGGGGCGCCGGGGTGTGATGTCCCGGTGCGAAAGCCACTAACTGGACCAAACTCCCGCCCGCCCGTTTGCCGGCGCGATTGGAGGAGTGGAGTTGCGCCTTCGACACATGGCATGAAGATGCTCCCATCGGTCTCGCCGACGCCCGCAGCGCAGACGGCGCCAACACTAGGGCGAAAAGTAGAGCTCCGGCGATCGACCAGCGGGTCTTCATGGTAGGGAGCCTTGAGTATACGCAGCAACAAATCGAATCTGCAATCAAATCGTGCGGGCTCGGTTACGTCAGGGAATCTCGATTGCCTGTTGCGGGAAGAGATTTCAGTTGTTGGCGGCGTCACGGCGCGGATCACGCACCGTGACACCATGACAATTCGGCAGAGGGACCTGTAAGCCGAATTCTGTCGTGTGCGGTCATTCCTCTAGGCGCAGCGTTACCGCTACGCTCATCAGCGACCTACCCGGAGGTTTCGGCAATAGCTCGAGCCGCCTGAACGCATCGGGCCGATGCGCAGCGCCGCGTGGCTCTTCGCGGCTGCTTCCCTCCCTATTTGGTCTTGCTCCATGTGGGGTTTACCCTGCCCCCGGCCTTACGGTCGGAGCGGTGCGCTCTTACCGCACCTTTTCACCCTTACCTCGAGAACGTAAATTCCCGGGGCGGTATGTTTTCTGTGGCACTGGCCGTCTATGCGCCTTGAAGCGCACATCCCGGACGTTATCCGGCACACTGCCCTGCGGAGTTCGGACTTTCCTCCCCCGGAACTCGCTTGCGCCAATCCCGGCAGCGACCGCCCGGTCCTCCTGCCAGCCCTAGTGTACCCCGAATCCACAACCCCATCTTCTCTGGCCCGTTACCATGAGCACATGTTGCGCGTGAAACTGCTTGAACCGGGCGCCCGCCTGCCCGTCGTGGCTCACCCCGGCGAAGACCTTGGCTACGATGTGTTTTCCATCGAGACTGTCCTGCTGGAACCCCGTAAGACGATCCGCGTCCGCACCGGCATTTCCGTCGAAGCGCGTCACCCCGAAAGCGGCACTGCACTCGGCCTCCTGGTGCGCGACCGCTCGTCGATGGCCTCGAAAGGCATCGCCACCACCGCGGGCGTGATCGATGCGGGTTACCGAGGGGAAGTGCAGATCGTGATGACCAACCTGGGCATGGCCGCAATTGAAATCAAGGCTGGCGAGAAGATTGCCCAAATGATTCCAGTCCCGATCCTCACCGGTCCTGTCCAGGAAGTCGAAACCCTGGAAGAGTCGGCACGCCTCGGCAAAGGATTCGGCAGTTCTGGACGCTGATTCCGATACCACGTTGGTCGGTCGGCAAGGTCAGGCCGTGACGGTTCTGGTTCAGGGAGTGTCTTCGCAACCAATGTCTACTTAGAATAGTAAGCACGCAATGAAAAGGGGCACCGACAAGACCGATGTGTTTCCAGGCACTCTTCGGGGAGCCGGAGATGCAGTCCAATACAAGTGCACGGTGTCGCTGGTGACAAGGCTGACCCCTGGGACGTCCGCAAATGCTGTCTCGACCAGCCTTAGGATCGATTGCGCCGACCAATCGCCGCCAGATGGGATCTATCGTCTCGACGTACGCGGCCGAATCTTCAAGGTCCGACGCGATAGCGGCAAATGGCCGATTCTGCGGATCTAAGATTCCGCTGAACAACTAAAGTGCTTCTGGCCCCTTGGCATTTCGAAGCCGCTTCTTGGCCTCCCCGCACCAACCAGGAAAGCCCATAGATACAACCACCTGGATAAAGAGCTAGTCCGTCGCAGACCGTCGTCATCCTGGACCAAGTCGATCTTCTGTAATAGCCACCAATACGTATTGTGTACGCTGCCGTACATATTGCATCGTGGTAACCCCGATAACGCTACGTTAGCCGTACGATTTTTCTTGCACTCAACGAGTTCCCATGATTATGTTGATTCCATACGAGGTACGCATCCCTTTGTTGCCGAGGTCTAATCACATGGGATCCCAAAACAATCCTCAGGAATCCTCTTCCGTCCTGTGCGAACTCCTCCACCGCACATTAGCGCTCGTTGAGTATTACGGCCGTCTCGAAACCAACGAGGCCTCCCTGTTCGAACTCAGGCTCGCGCTCATCCGCACCATCGAACGCCTTGAATCCGAGCAAGCTGGCAGAGTTGCTGCAGCCAGAGGTCTCGAGCCCGAACACGTCCTTTTGCCGCGCAAGGGCCCCCGCGTAGAAGCCCTGGATACAACCCGTCCAGATCAAGAGCTTGATAAGGAGCCATCAATCCGGCGCTTGGAAACGCGAGCGCAATGATCACAAAACACAAGGACCTTCTCGCTGCGGTTTGCGAGAGCCTCAAAGGCTTGGAGGAGGCCATTGGTCCCCGCGATCCGGCGGTGATTGAGGCCAAACGAGTCATTCTCGTTCGCCTAGCCGAACTGCACATGATCGACTCCCTCGACGATGCATCTCTGCTGGCCAGCCTTCCCAATCTGCCCCGGCAATAGCTCGCGCCAAACACCGGGCTGCCAGGATGTGTCCTGAAAAGGTGATCGATACGAACCACTAAGTTGCGTATAGAGAGCTAGATAGCAACGCTGCTACTTGTTATGTCTTGTATCTAACATTAATATTCTTTCTGCTCGTCACTCGTGCGACAATAAGTTGTCATTCCTCTGCGCATTAGGCTTTTGATCTACTCACACTCCTGTGAGCTGTCAATGCACGCGCTGGTGCGCCCTACCCACGAATTGCGGGTGAACTAGGGCCATGCCAGACAGCAAGAAGAATGCAAACTGCTTTCCACTACGACTGCCGTTAACAATGCGTGCAGAATTACGGATCCTGGCCAGGGATGAAGGCATCTCCGTCAATCAATTCATCGTTATGGCGGTCGCCGAAAAAATCATCCGGTTCGACATGCAACAGCCTGTGGATTGCGATACCTCCGAGTGTCAACGCGAATGAAATGTGCAGTCGCCAGCGACACACCCCACCCGGACCGCCGAAACTCGTCCGCCTGAAGGGACCTCAAAACAACCCCCTGGAATGCCCTCGTGCGGACCTGATTCGCGGGGAAGTCTGCGTGCGGTCGAGGTTGCCAAACTGGTCATGCCGAATTTCCCAGGAACTTCTGCATACAATCTGAAAGTCGGGAGGCGGTATGGGGATCTGGGCTACAGGGCTGTACGCGGGAGACTTTGCACTCGATCTGCGAAGCACGATTGGCGCCGTCGCGAAACTGCCGTTTGACAGCGACAGGTTGCTGGAGATTCTGTGCGAGAGCGAACGCTGCGCCGCGGACCGTGCAGATGACGTGGACCACACAACGTTCTGGCTGGTGGTCGCGGACCAGTTTGCGAAGCGGGGTATCGAGAACAAACGGGCGAGAGAGATTGCGCTGGAGATCATGGACAACAACCGCGACCTTGCGATGCTGGAGAAAATGGGAATGCAGCCCGGGGACCTGCGCAAGCGGAAGAAGGTGCTCGACGAAGTGCGCGAGCGCGTCCTGGCCCCGATAGCCCGAGCGAAGCCACGCGAGACGATGAAGAAGCCGCAGGAGCTGCTCATGCAGGCGGGCGACGTGCTGGTGTATCCGACGTTTGGCGGCAGGTGCAGGAACCCCTATTTCGTCGATCAAAACAAAGACCGGATGGGTACGGCAACGCCGCCGTGGCGCGTCGACAGCTGGGCCGCGATGGTGATTGTCGACTGCGGGCGCGCATTTGATTTTCTGGCGTGGTATCGACCGCTGACGGTGGCGGTGGCGATTGCGGAGAAGCCGGAAATCGCGATGCTGAAGAGAGACCTGATCTGGAAGCTGTGCAGCCCCGGTACCTGCACGGCACCGCACTTCAAGCGGATGGGATTGGAAAAGATTGGTGCAGTTTTCGTCGACGCGGAGAAGCTTGAGGCTTGCTTCGGTGAACTTCGTCCGGGAAAGTCTGCCGCCGTGAGCGATATCTCCATTGCCAACCAGATCAGCGTCGGTCCGCATGTCAAAGCAGAACGAATCGCCGAGCCAGGGAACCCAGCCAGCGTGAAGCCGGGCAGGCCTTATGCGGCAATCGCCGGCTTAATCCAGATCGCTCAATAGATATCAGCAACTAGAGGGTTGCATATCGTAATTCACATGGGCCGGCCGGATTTGCGCAGGCAAAGCCCAGATCTTGTCCGCGGAAAAGACCCGGGCCTTGCTCGAACTCTATTTTCCCAGTCCGTCGCTCTTGTGGTAGTTCGGGTAGGCCGGAACTGGAATCGCCGGAATCGGGTGCTCCTTCAATTCTTGAAGCACCATCTGTACGCCGGTTTCGAGTTGCTTGTCGTGGCCGGCGGCGATGTCCTTGGGCAACTCCTCCACCATTTCGTCCGGCGGGATGCCGTGGTTTTCAACTTCCCAATCGCCCTTGAGTCCATAGATGGCGTAACGCGGAGCCATCACGAAGCCGCCGTCAAGCAGCGGAGGATATCCGCCGATGCCCACCAGGCCGCCCCAGGTGCGCGTGCCCACCAGCTTACCGATCTCCGCCTTGCGGAAGTACCACGGCATGGCGTCGCCGCCGGAGCCGGAGTTCTGGTTGATCAGCATGACCTTGGGCCCGAAGATGGCGCCGACCGGGTCGTGAATCGCCTTGCCGTCGCGCTCGATCGCGCCGGAGAGCGGGAAGCGCTTGAGCACGTCGACGACATAGTCGGCAATCAGGCCGCCGTCGTTCCAGCGCTCATCCAGCACCAGGGCCTGCTTGTTGAGCTGCGAATAGAAGTAGCGGTTGAAGTTGGTGTAGCCCGATCCGCCCGTGTTGGGCATGTAGACATAGGCCACCTTGCCACCGGAGAGTTCATTGACCTTGCGGATGTTGCTCTCGATCCAGTCAAGGTTGCGTAATCCGGTCTCGTCGCCAACCGGAACCACGGTGACATCCCGCGCGTCTTTGTCGTCGGCATTGAGGCCGACATGGAGAACGGTTTGCTTGCCAGCCGTGCCGTCGAAGAACTGGTAGAGGTTGTCGTGCGCATGCAGTTCGCGGCCGTTGACGGCGAGCAGATATTCGCCTTCCTTGACATAGACGCCGGGCATGGTGAGCGGTGAGGTGAGGCCGGGCGTCCAGTTCTGGCCGCCGTAGATTTTGGCGATGCGATAGCGATCGTTTTCGATTTTGTAGTCGGCGCCCAGCAGGCCGGTCTTCGGTCCGTCATCGTGCGATCGCGCTCCGCCGACGAACATGTGTCCGATGTTCACCTCGCCAAGCATCTCGGTCGAGAGATAGGTAAACTCGGCGCGCGAGGCGAGGCCATCAAGATAGGGTTTGTACTTGGCCTCGATCTTGGGGACAGAAAGGCCGTGGGTGTTCGGGTCGTAGAGGAAGTCGCGCTGGATGCGCCAGGTTTCGTGGTAAATCTGGCGCCACTCCGCGCGCGGATCGACCATGGTTTGCATTCCACCGAGGTTCAGCGGCTTGCCGGGGCTGCCATTGCCGGGCTTGAGATCGTCGGCCGGTGCGATGGCCCATCCACCTTTGCGCGCGTAGAGAATTTTTGATCCGTCGGCCGAGATCTGGATGGCATCGACGTCGCTGAGGACGATCTCCGGTTCACGCTTCTCTAGTGTGAAGCGCCACACTGAATGGATGCCGGAGCCCTGGAAGCTTGAGGCGCGGCCGAACGGCGAGCCCTCGAGCAGATAGATGACGCCAGCTTTTCCGGCGGCGATGGCACCGTAGTTTCGTGGCGGAATGGGCAAGGACAGGATGCGATTGCCGATGCCCTCGAGATCGACGGTGACCTTTACGGGCTTGTCTTTGTCCTTGTCTTTATCCTTGTCCTTGTCTTTATCTTTATCGTCAGATTTGGCCGTGTCTTTGTCGCCGGCTTTTTTGTCTTTGTCCTTATCGTCGGCCTTCGCATCCTTTTTGTCGTCGGCAATCGGCGGCTTGGGCTCGTCCTTCTTTTCTTCCTTGATCTTTTCGTCGTCGCTCTCGGGTGGAATCGGCGACGCTCCGTCTTTGGCGAGCACGACGACATAGGGCGCGCTGGTCTGGGCGCGATCGAGCGACGAGAGGTCGATGCCGGCGTGCGAAGGTCCATCGTCCGTCGATGCGATGAAGTAGAGGTACTTGCCATTCAGGTCGAACGCTGGACTCGAGGCGTCGCTCATCCCGTCGGTCACTTGCGTCGATTTATGCGTCTCGAGCGAGTAGAGGAAGATGGCGTGAAGCTGATTCTCCAGGTCGCGTTCGTAGGCGATCCACTTCGAATCGGGCGACCAGACTTCGTTGAAACTGTAGCCCAACGTGCTGTAGAGCGCCTTGTCGATCTGAACGGGTTTACCGGAAGGAACGTCAACGAGCCAAAGGCGGTTGTGCTTGTCAAGGAAGGCAAGATGCTTTGAGTCCGGCGACCAGGTCGGACTGTAGTAGTAGCTGGGATCGGGCCCGAGGTCGATCACGGTTGGCGGCTTGAACCCGGTCTGGTCTCGGAAGTAGAGCTGGTATTCGCCGGATGCGTCGGAGAAGTAGGCGATGGTTTTGCCGTCGGGGCTCCACGAGGGATCGCGCTCCGCCGAGCCGGACGTGTTGGTCAAGTTGCGGGTATCGCCTTTTTCGCCGGGGACGGTAAAGATCTCGCCATGCGCTTCAAATGCCGCGCGCGCACCGGTTGGGGAGAGGGTGGCATTCCTGATTTCGTCGGGGCGAATGGTTTCGATGTGCGGTGCAAGGTTGGCCAGCTCCCCATGCACTTGGATCGGCACCAGATGATCGTTGCCGTTCGCGGTATCGACAAGATGAATGGAGCCGAACTGCTCATACACGAGGCCGTCCGGCCCTGCCTGCATCGACTTCAGATCGTAGCTCTTGTTTGGCTCAACCTGGCTCACTTGTTTCGAATCCGTGTCGTATTTAAAGAGCGAGATCGGCCCGCTGCGGTCCGACAGAAAGTAGATGGAATTTCCCACCCATACGGGGTCGGAGTCGTTGGAGTTTTCGCGCGGCACTTTCACTAACTCAAGCGTTTTCAGGTTGACGATCCAGATCGGCGTGGTCTGGCCGCCGTGGTACTGCTTCCAGGCTTGTTCCCACTTGGTGATCGGCTGGTAAGCGATGGACAGTCCATCCGGGGAATAGGAGCCTTGTACACCAGAGGGCAAGGGCAGTGGCTCAGGGATGCCTGAGCCGTCGGCATGCACCGTCGAAAGCTTCAGGAAATCGCGAAAGCTGATCGCGCCGTTGGTGATGAGCACGTTTTTGCCGTCGGGTTTCCAGCCAACGACTACGCTCCCGCCCGGATGCCATGTAATGCGTCGCGGCACGCCGCCGCCTGCCGGCATCACGTACACATCGACGTTTCCATTGAGGTGCGCGGAGTAGGCGATCTCCGATCCGTCGGGCGAGAAGAACGGGCCGGCGGCGACCTTGCCGTCTGAAGTGAGCCGCTCGGCCTCGCCACCTTGCCGGTTCACGGTCCAAACGTCGTCGGCATAGAGGAAGGCGATCTTGTCCTTCGAGAGGGAGGGGTTGCGCAAAAGCAGTGGCGATTGACCGGAAGCGGAACTGGTGGAGGATTGAGCGGCTGCAACTATCGGGGAAAGCGTGGCAAGCGCCAGCACAACAAGCGCTAACCGGGTACGAGCGGAAATCATCAGGCCCTCCAAGGCGTGAGGTCTCACAGATTTGGGGTCAAGAGGTGTCAGGAAAAGCTGCGCCAGAGTATCGTACGACGTCAGCCCGGGAAACGATCCCCGAATTGTGACCAGGAAGGCTGCTCAGGGTCGGAGGATCCAGATGATTCGCGTTTTCAGAGGGAATTGGGCTTGACGCCTCGCCCACACCGTCAGCCCAGACCCGCGATTGCGGACGCCTCGGGCGCCTGCGTCTTCACTTCGACCAGCACCTGTTTGGCAGCGCGTATTCCGGAGCGCATGGCCGCGTGCACGGTGCCCCAGTGGCCGGTTGTGTCGGTATGTTCTCCCGCAAAATAGAGCGTTTGTTGCACCGGCGTTGCCATCTTCAAAACTGCGTCAAGCGCGCCCGCGGGCACATAGCTGTAGGCTCCGCAGGTCAGCGGATCGGCCTGCCAGTCGTGCGTCGCGCAACAAATCAGTTGACTGCGCAGCAGGTCCAGCGGCAGCGCGAAGACCTTCGCGAGTTCCTTGCATGCGGCATCGCCAACCTGTTCGCGGGTGAACTGATCAAATGCAGCGGATCGTGGTCCACCGATCCAACCGGTCAGGGTATGCGCTTCCCAGGGATGTGCCGTCCACCATACCGGCGGCATCGCATCCTGTGCAAAGAGGAAGCTGAGCTTCGGCAGTTTCACCGGGTCCAGCGTCGCCCACCAGCGCTCGCGAAACACAAGCGTGAACCGCCGCACCGGTCCCATGGCAAGCTGGTTTGCCGCGAGCAAGGTATCCGGAATCGGGTCAATCAGGACGCCCAGTTGCTGCAAGACTCCCAGCGGCAGCGCGATCACGGCCAGATCCGCCGAATACTGGGCCAGTTCGCCGCCGTCCCGCACAAAGACCGAAACGCGCCCGCGTTCCCATTCGATCTTTTCCACGGTCCGGGACAGCTCAATGCGGCCGCCGGCTTCCCGCACCTTGCCGGCAAGGAACTCCGGCACCCGGTCGTATCCCTCGCGGACGCGAAAAATCTCGTCGCTTCCAATCTCTTCTTCAGCCTGCTGCTGCACGGCGAGAGCATGCACGCCGATCTTCCGATAATCGGCCGCATTGAAGCTCTGCACATAGTTGACGACTTCTTCCCGCTTCTCTGGCGAAAGCTTTTCGAGTGCCGGGTAATCGGCAAACGCGAGGTCGGTTCCTTTCCACTTTTTGAGCCCATGCAGGAAGCGGAAGGTCTCGTTCTGCTCGGCACACTTCCTGAGCCTGCCCTGTCTGTGACAAACGACCTTTCCATCCAGGGCATAGGTCTCCAGCCCGGCCTCGTGGATCAATTCCCAAAGCTCGGGCGGATGCCCATGAATGAACTCCGCGCCGAGTTCGAGAATCTCGCCCTGTTCGCGCAGGGTGCGGATGCGCCCGCCGACACGATCGCGTGCTTCCAGCACAAGCACCTTGCGGCCGGACTCCGCGAGGAACCGCGCCGCAGCCAGCCCCGCCATACCCGCGCCGACCACCAGGATGCGCTTCGATCTGCCGTTCATATCGCTTTAGATGCGGCAGCGTTTCCGCAGCACTTGAAATCGCTCACAGCACCGCCTCTCACACCACCGCCGGATGCCATCTAACTCCTGTAGCGGTCCAGCCATCGAGCGCCGCGATCAAAATCTTCCCATTAAGGAGCGGTGATGTTCCGAATTCGCGAGAAAACCCGCAGCAGCCTCTTGGTCGCCTGTGCTCTAACCTTCTCTTTGTTCGCACTTGCACAGGAGGCGGGCCCCGTCCAACCCGAGCCCGACGCCACGACTACTCTCCACCACATCAAGACTGTCTTCATCATCCTGATGGAAAATCACAATTGGACCGGTGATGGCAGCCTCAACATCAAGGGCAATCCTGAAGCTCCCTACATCAACTTCACCCTTCTGCCCATGGCCTCCTACGCCAACAACTACAACAACCCTCCGGGGAACCACCCGAGCCTGCCGAACTACCTCTGGCTCGAGGCCGGCACCAGCTTCGGCATCCACGATGACGGACCTCCTTCACAGCATAACCAGACCACCAGCAATCACCTGGTAAAACTCCTCGAAAATGCCGGAATCTCCTGGCGCTCCTACGACGAGTACATTAGCGCGACCAGTTGCCCGCTGAACAACCAAGGCCCGGTCGACTCCAGCGGAAGCCAAATCTACCAGTCCCGCCACAATCCGTTTGTCTACTTTGACGACCAGACCAGCCACCTTTCGAGTTCATCCACGGTGTGCATCTCGCACATCCGGCAATTCACGCAGCTCGCGCACGATCTCGAGAACAACACTGTAGCCCGCTACAACTTCATCACCCCTGACATGTGCAACGACATGCACGACAGTTGTGGCGGCAACGCCATCGCCCACGGCGATGAATGGCTCAAGAAAAACGTCCCCATGATCCTCAACTCCACCGCCTATCGCAGCGGCGGAGTTCTCTTCATCACCTGGGACGAGGCTGCAAAAGGGGATGGTCCAATTCCGATGATCGTGCTGTCGCCCTACGCCAAGGGCAATCACTACTCCAATTCGACTTATTACACCCACGGTTCGACCCTGCGAACGATCCAGGAAATCTTCGGAGTCACCCCGCTGATCCGCAACGCCGGAAGCGAGACTGATCTGCGATCACTCTTCTCGGTCTTTCCGTGAAACTCATTCAGCGGTAATTCTCGCGAAATGAAGGAACCCCGAACCCGCCGTCCCCGTAGATAATGGGGGCGCGGGTCTGCCATCTTATCCGCTCATTCCGAAGGAGAACACGATGCGCAAGTTTGTCGTCCGATTCGCCACATGTGCGGTCCTGGTGCTGGGAGTCGTCGCTGCGACCGCCCAGACCCACGCTAGCAAAGCTGCTCCCGGCCAGATCGTAATCGTCTTCAAAGACGGCCACCGCCAGACCTTCAATCTCGCCGACGTCGCCCGCATGGAGTTTTCGGGATCGGGCGGCGTTCCGATCGGCGAAGCAGTTCCGACATCTCCCGGAGTTCCGCCCCGCGGCCATTTCCTGGGTAAGTGGGAGGTTGGCGACGGTTCCGGGGGCAAGTTTTACATCACGTTGGACGACGATGGCGGAGCTTGGCGATCCCTTCATCGGGAACACGGACGTTGGGCGTATGTAAATGGTGAGGCAAGGGTTACCTGGGATGACGGAGCCATGGACGCGATCCGCAGGATCGACGGAAAAGACCAGAAATTCGCTTATCATGCGGGCAAATCCTTTACCGATCAACCGGACAACGTAACCGACGCCCACAACACCAGCCCGCGGCCGATTTAGAGGTGAAGTCTCGATTGCTCCCGGCAGTGCGTCTGAAAGGTCAAGGCACGCGAGTGGACCGCAGCCACTCTATCTGTAAAAATGTAACCAGTGCCTCCAGTTGAATAAGTTTCTCTACTCCGCCTGCGCCCGGCGCGCGTGGGTCTTCGCCGTTGCTGCTATCGCTGTCTTGTGCGGCGCTGGAGCCGGAGCCCATCCCGGGGAGAAGCCGGCAGCCCGCGCGGCGAATGCCGCGAAGATCACGATAGATTATCCGCTGAACGGATCAGTCTTCCCGCCCGATATCACGGCTCCTACATTTCTGTGGCATGACCTGAGCCAGGCAGCAACGGGCTGGGTGATCGACGTTTCCTTCGGCGGTCACGAACCCCCAATGCGCGTCGAAGCACCGGGGAAGAACATGCAAATCGGTGAGCTTGATCCCGACGCCGGTCCGGGGCCGGAACTGACGCCAGAGCAGGCCGCAACCCACTCATGGCAGCCCGACGCGGCGACATGGGCCACCATGAAAAAGCTCTCGGTGAACGCCCCCGCAACCATCGCGATTAGCGGAATCACGGGGGATGCCCACAAGCCGGTATCGGCCGGCAGTGTGACCATATCAACCTCGACCGATCCGGTTGCAGCACCGATCTTCTATCGCAATGTTCCCCTCCGGACTTCCGCGCCACCCGAAGATGCTCCAATTGCTCCATTACCGCAATCTGCCATTCCCCTGATCAAATGGGAGATTCGCAACGTCTCCGAACCAGAGAGCCATGTGGTGATGGAGAAACTGCCCACCTGTGCGAACTGCCATTCGTTTTCGCGCGATGGCAAGACATTCGGGCTCGACATGGATGGACCAAGGAACGACAAGGGGCTCTATGCACTCGTCCCGGTCTCGAAGAACATGACCATCCACACCCAGGACATGATCCACTGGAGTTCCTTCCACCTGAACTCTGAGGCAAGTACTTCTTCGCCCGCGACCAAGCGGTTTGGATTTATGTCGCAGATTTCGCCGGACGGCAGATATGTGGTCACTTCAATCGGCCCACCGAACAACGCCAACAAGAACCAAAAGGAAGTTCCGGGGCTCGCGTCGGGACTGCTTGATCGGCTTTTCAGCACCAACTACAAGGATTTTCGCTTCCTCCAGGTGTTTTATCCCACCCGCGGAATTCTGGCCTGGTACGACCGCAAAGAAGAGAAGATGCAGCCCTTGCCGGGTGCCGACGATCCCAACCTGGTCCAGACCAGCGCGTTCTGGTCACCGGACGGAAAATACCTGATCTTCAGCCGGGCAACAGCGCGCGACCCATTTCCGCCCGGTGCGCCGAAGCCCACGTATGCCAACGACCCCCGCGAGCCGCAGATTCAGTACGACCTCTACAAGATTCCCTTCAACGAGGGACGCGGCGGAAAGGCCGTTCCCTTGGCCGGCGCCACTGGAAACGGGATGAGCAACAACTTTCCCAAGGTGTCGCCTGATGGAAAATGGATCGTTTTCGTGCAGAACAAAAACGGCCTGTTGATGCGGCCCGACAGCCGGCTGTACATCATTCCGTTTAATGGCGGCAAGGCGCGTTTGATGACGTGCAACACGTCTCTGATGAACTCGTGGCATACCTTTTCGCCGAACGGCAAGTGGCTCGCGTTCTCATCGAAGTCGCGCTCGCCCTACACGCAACTGATGCTCACCCACATCGACGCCAGCGGCAATGACACCCCCGCGATACTGGTCGAGAACACAACAGCCGCCAATCGCGCCGTCAATATCCCCGAATTCGTGAATGTGGACCCAGACGACAGCATTGCCAAAATCGATCCCCAGGCCACCGAGTTCTACAAAATGGTGGATGAGGCTTTCGCGTTGGCAAACCGCAACCAATTGCCGCAAGCGATCGAAATGCTGCGCAGTGCCCTCCAGCGGGATCCCGATGATGCCATGGCTCACTTCAACCTTGCGAACTTGCTGAATGCCACCCAGCAGTCGGGCGATGCTCTCGAAGAGTTCCGCAAGGCCAGCGCGCTCAATCCTGAGGAAACGATATTTCTTGAGAGCCTTGGGATGTCCCTCGAGATGAATGGAAGGCAGAATGAGGCCGTTGTGCCACTACGAAAAGCAGCCGAACTCGATCCCACCTCGGCAGCCTTCGCCTTCAACCTCGGCTCTGTGATGGAATGGAGCGGCGACTACGCAGGCGCGGTAGAGGCGTTGGAAAAGGCTTCAAAACTAAGCAATTCCAATAACTTACGTATCGAATTCGGTCTGGCCCAGGCCTTTGACAAGGCCGAAAATCACTCAAAAGCCGTCGAAACCGCGCGCCATGCACTCGATCTTGCCACCGCAGCCCATGATGCGCAGGCCGAGAAGGAAATCCAGCAATTCCTCGATTCCTCCCAGCATCCAAGCGAACTCCGCTAGTCCGCTGACTCGCCTGGCACCCCCCCATACCGGATATTCCGGAACCGTCGGGATTCCGGCTGCGTACCAATTATCGAGGAGCGCTGGATTCAAGGGAAACCTGCGGCCCGGCATCCCACGTAGCCGTCTATAAGACATCGGCGAATCCTGACTGGCGGTCATCCGGCTTCAATGTGGAGGTCGCGGGAGCCGTTTCGTCACTTGACGCAGAAGATCGACCCGATCAATGCGTAAACTGGATTTGGCGCCGCCAGGAATCCGCCGGGCAAGCAGAAAGTGATTTCATGAGCATTCTCGAAGCCTTTAAACTCGCGCTTCAATCCCTCTGGGGCAATAAATTACGCTCCATTCTCACGCTGATCGGTGTGGTGATGGGCGTGGCTTCGGTAATCATGGTGCTCACCCTGGTGCAGGGTGCCAAGCGCTACATCTCCACCAAACTCTCCGGTTACGGCGCCGACGTGTTCACGGTGAACCGCATGTCGAGCGTGATCCTTTCCGCCGACCAGTACTTCAGCTATCAGAAGCGCAAGATCATCCGCATCGAAGACTACGACGCTGTCAAGGATGGCTGCGACGACTGCAGCGAAGTGGGTGCATCGCTGTTCAAGAACACCAACGTGGTCTACAACGGACACTCCAGCAACAACACCGGCATCCGGGGCTATACCGCCTCGATGATGTCGCTGAACAATATCGATATTGCGCTCGGCCGCGGCTTTACACCCGCAGACGAAGATCATGCATTCCACAGCTGCATCGTTGGTTATGACATCGTCGACAACCTCATCGGCGGCGGCGATCCGCTGGGCAAAGAGATTCGCGTCGACGGCATTCCCTTTACCATCATCGGCGTTGGCGACCGGCAGGGCAAAACCTTTGGCCAGTCGCAGGACAACTGGGTTGCCGTTCCAATCACGACCTATCAGCAAATTTACGGCTATAACGATTCAGTGGACATTTATGCGCGCGCTGGTGGCGGTTCGCTGGGCATGGTGCGCGCCGAAGACGAAGCCCGTGTGATTATGCGTTCGCGGCGGCACAACGCTCCTGGAGCAGTTGACGACTTCGAAATCCAGACCAATGACACCTTCCTCGACATCGCCAATCAGCTTCTCGGCGTGTTCGCGTGGGTGGTGATGGGTCTGGGCTCCATTGCGCTGGTCGTTGGCGGCGTGGTCATCATGAACATCATGCTCGTGAGCGTAACGGAGCGGACGCGTGAGATCGGCGTGCGCAAGGCGTTAGGCGCGAAGCAGCGCGACGTGCTGATGCAGTTCCTGATCGAGAGTGCGTCTCTGGCTTCGGTGGGAGGCATCTTTGGAATTCTCCTTGGGGTGCTGGTCGGCAAGCTGATCACGGTCTTTGTAGGGTTCCCGACAGCCGTACCCATCTGGGCCATCTTCCTGGGACTGTTCCTGGCCTGCAGCGTAGGCATCTTTTTCGGCGTCTACCCCGCCAGCAAAGCCGCAAGGCTCGACCCAGTGGTAGCGTTACGGGCAGAAATGTGAGAAACGCAAGCTGTGAGTTTTCAGTCGTCAGTTATCAGTCTGCGGGTTTATCCAACGAGTGGGGTCCAATTTCTCGGGGTCGCGAGAGGCTCGCTGGCACAGTCTCTTGGATTTGTATCACTCGATCAGATCGAATCGGCGTCGAGGCTTTCGCAGGAAATGGGAAGGATGATCCATGCGCTCGTGGGATCTATACAGATTCCTTCTGCACTGAACGGTCGACAACTGAAGACTGACGACTGAGAGCTGAAAACTTTTAACTTCACGGAGCAACCTATGCGAGGTCAACAAACCGGCGAATCCGTCAAGATGGCGCTCGAAACCATACGCACGAACAAGTTGCGTTCGGGCCTCACCATCTTGGGCATCGTTATCGGTGTCACGACCGTCATCACCATCTCCTCGGTCATCAGCGGACTGAACAACCGCGTCCAGGACTTTGTAAGTTCGCTGGGCAGCAATGTTTTCTGGGTCTTTCATCTGCCCGTAATCGGCGTGCGCCCAACTACGGAGATGCTCAGTCGCCCGAAGCTCAACATTGATGAAGTGTATGCGATGAGGAGACTGCCCCACGTGGTTGCAGCCGATGGCGGTTTCCAGCACGTCAAGTCGCAATTCCGCGTCGGCGACGTCAGCGTGAAATACAACGGCAAGAAGATTGCCGGCACCATCCTGCAGGGATCCACTGCGGAAGTCGGGCAGGTTACAGACCTTAACTTCATAGAAGGTCGCCTGTGGAATGACGAAGAAGACAAGAAGGCAGAGCACGTTGTGGTTCTCGGGCACGACACGTGGGAACAACTCTTCGGCGATCAATACGCTGTCGGCAAGGAAGTCAACATCGAGACCGGCCTGTATACCGTCATCGGTGTCCTCGACAAGCAGAAGCAGCCCTTTGGCGGCGGCAAGAATCAGGCTGACAATATGGCCTACTTCCCACTCGGGACGTTTCACAATCTGCACCCAGAAGACAAGGACATGTGGGTCAGCGTGAAATACGACGACCCGAAAAACAAGGCGCTTGTCGAAGAGGAGATCCGCGAACTGCTCCGCATCTCGCGCAAGCTCAAAGTGGATAAGCCAGATAACTTCGAGATCTTCGGGCCCGACTCGCTTTCGAAGTTGTGGAATCAGCTTACGGGTGGCCTGGTGCTGTTCATGATCGCCGTTTCGAGCGTCGGCCTGATGGTAGGTGGCGTGGGCGTGATGAACATCATGCTGGTGAGCGTGACGGAGCGAACCCGCGAGATCGGCGTGCGCAAAGCCATCGGCGCCACCAAGCGCACGCTGCTGGTCCAATTCACCACCGAGGCCGTGACGTTGTGTGCCGTGGGTGGGATCATCGGAATTGTTTTGGGCGCGATCCTCACGTGGATCATCTATTTTCTGCCCATCGGCCTGCCTGCAACCATGTCCACCATGTGGGTAGTTACCGGCTTCACCGTTTCGTGCGCGATTGGCCTGATCTTCGGCATCTATCCCGCATGGAAGGCGGCGAACCTGGACCCGATCGAGGCATTGCGCTACGAGTAAAAACAGTTCGTAGTTCTTAGTTCGAAGTTCTAAGTTAGGAGTGCCGAGGGCGTCATCAGCAAATCAACTCTGAACTACGAACTTTGAACTCAGAACTTACTAGAAATCAGGCACACCATGGCCCGGGGACAGACGCGGGAATCGGTCAAGATGGCTCTCGATACCGTGAGAACCAACAAGCTCCGGTCGGGGTTGACCATTCTCGGCATTGTCATCGGCGTCACCACGGTGATCACCATCTCCTCGGTCATTACCGGACTCAACAACCGCGTGAACGACTGGGTCACCTCCATGGGCACGAATGTCTTCTGGATATTTCACATGCCGCTAATCGGCGTACGGCCTACGACCGAGATGCTTACCCGCAAGAAGTTGAATCTCGGCGATGTCCTCGCCTTGCGGGCGTTGCCTCACGTGGTCGCCGTTGATGGCATATATCAGCACGTGAATCAAACCTTCCACGTTGGCGATGTCGACGTGAAATACAACGGCAAAAAGGTCTCTGGAGCATTCCTTGCAGGTGCAACTGCGGAGATCGAAACCGTATCAGAACTGGCGATGAAAGAAGGCCGGTTTTGGACAGACGATGAGGATCAGCGGCGCGCACACGTTTGCGTGGTGGCTCACGACACGGCTGAAGAACTGTTTGGAGACGCGGATCCGATTGGCAAGGATGTGAATGTCGCGTCCGGCCTTTTCACCGTGATTGGCGTCCTGGAAAAGCGCAAGCAGCCCTTCGGCTCCGGCAAGAACCCGGGGGACAATGGCGTCTTCTTCCCGCTTGGCGTTTTTCATAACCTCTATCCCGAGCTAAAGGACATGTCGATAAGCGTCAAGTACGACGACCAGAAGAACAAATCGCTGGTCGAAGAAGAAATCCGCGAAATGCTGCGTATTCGCCGGAAGGTTAAGGTCGACAAGCCGGACAATTTCGAAATCTTCGGCCCCGACTCGCTCTCCAAGCTCTGGAGTCAACTTACAGGCGGTCTTGTGCTTTTCATGATCGCAGTATCCAGCGTCGGCCTGATGGTTGGCGGCGTAGGCGTGATGAACATCATGCTTGTCAGCGTGACTGAACGCACCCGCGAGATTGGCGTGCGCAAAGCCCTCGGCGCCACCAGGCGCGCACTGCTGCTGCAGTTCACTACTGAGGCTGTGACGCTCACGGCGTTGGGCGGCATCTTTGGCATTCTGCTTGGCGCCGTGCTCACGTGGATCATTTATTTTCTTCCGATCGGCCTTCCCGCGACCATGTCGACCATGTGGGTCACGATCGGTTTCAGTGTCTCCTGCGCCATCGGATTGGTCTTCGGCATCTATCCCGCGTGGAAAGCAGCAAACCTCGACCCGATAGAAGCGCTGCGCTACGAGTGAGAACAGTTCACGGTTCTAAGTTCAGAGTTCGCAGTGCTTCGTTCGCAGTTTTTACAGCCTGATTCATCAGTAAGTTCTGTGTCAGGGCACGGCTTCAGTCATGCCGAAAAGAACCCAAAGGACAACGGGTCTAAACCCTGAGGAACATCAACCAGCGCGGGGAATATTTGTGAAACAGATTCCAGTTTTCGGCTCTCATTCCTCAAAAGGTTGCAATGTCGCTGACTGTGAACTCTAAACTATGACTGTGGACTTCATCCGCTACACTAGCCCCTGTGGTTCCACACGCAATTTCACTGGCCGTTGAAGCATTCACCACGATCCTGGCCATCGCTGGGATGGCCTATTACGTATTCGCCATCATCGCAGCGTGCGTCTACATCGCAGCACGCCGCGGACCGCTCCCGCAGTTTGCTCCGGGAGTCTCGATTCTCAAATCGCTCAAGGGGATCGACCCCGGCATGCTTGAAGCGTTTCGCTCGCATTGCCGCCAGACCTACACCGGCGGATACGAAATTCTCTTTGGCGTCTCGGCACTCGATGACCCTGCAGTTCCTGCCGTGCAGCAACTGCAAACCGAATTCCCCGAGCGCACCATCCGCCTCATCGAGTGTCCGGCGCGCCTCGGTACCAACGGCAAGGTCAGTACGCTCACCCAACTCGTGCAGCAGGCCCGCTGCGAATATATTCTCGTCAACGACTCCGACATCACCGTAAGCTCGCGCTACCTTGAGCGCGTGATGGCGCAATTTGCGCCGGTTACGCAGCAGCCACACGAGCAGCCGCTCAAACCGGTGGGCCTGGTAACTGCACTCTATCGCGGCCGGGCACATGGCACGCTCGGTTCGCGGCTCGAATCGCTCGGCATTGCCGCTGACTTCATGCCCAGTGTTCTGGTTGCCCGCATGATCGAGGGCGGCCTCCGCTACGGGCTCGGCTCCACGCTCGCGGTCAGCCGCGACGCCCTTGAGAAAATCGGCGGCTTCGAAGCGCTCGTCGATTATCTCGCCGACGACTATGAACTGGGCGAACGCATATTCAAAGCCGGATATCGCATCGCGCTTTCCGCGGAGGTAGTCGAAACCAGTGTGCCCGCCTACGCATGGCGCAGCTTCTGCGATCACCAGTTACGTTGGCTGCGCACGGTGCGCGACGCACGTCCGGGCGGCTACTTAGGATTGTTGTTCACGCAAGGATTCACTCTCGCCGCCATCAACCTCATCGCCAGCGGCATCAGCCCCCTCAGCTTGTGGCTGCTCGCGCTCTGCTTCTTCCTCCGCATCTCGCTTGCCATGACGGTAGGCGCCGAAGTGCTCGGCGATCATCAGGTGCTGCCCTGCCTTCTTCTGCTCCCCCTCCGCGACATCGTCGCAACTGGCCTATGGATCGCAGGCTTCGCCGGCAACACCATAGTCTGGCGCAGCGAGCGCTTCACTGTGAAGGGCGGCAAGTTAAGCAATGCCGACGAGAAGTAGGTTCGGAGTTCTAGGTTCGTAGGTCAAAGTACCGCCCGGAGTTTCGGCAGATCAAACGTGACTTGGAACTACGAACTGCCTCACTCATAGCGCAGGGCTACTAGTGGATCGACATTGATTGCGCGCAAAGCGGGTCCCAGGCTAGCCATAAGAGAAACTGCAACCAGAAACACCGTGATGCCCAAAAAGGTCAGCGGGTCGTAGAAGCTGACCCCGTAGAGAAAATCTGCCGACCCCGGAAATGCCAGCGTGCGGTGCAGGAGGAGCGAGAGGCCCGCGCCGCCAGCTACTCCGACAACCATGCCAATCAGGACGGGACGCAGCCCTGCGACAGCAATGCTCCTGAGAACTCCGCTCGCGGTTGCGCCCAGTGCGATGCGGATGCCGATCTCCTGCGTACGCTGGGTCACGACGTACGCCATGACGCCGTAGATTCCAATG
Organism: Occallatibacter sp.; assembly: GCF_035317045.1. GTDB lineage: Bacteria > Acidobacteriota > Terriglobia > Terriglobales > Acidobacteriaceae > Telmatobacter. Next base: position 99,583 of record NZ_DATHHT010000039.1, on the reverse strand, counting down.
CCCGCAAGCGAGAGCGCCAGCAATGCGAGGATGCCCGCAAGCATCGCAAGTGCGCGGGCCAGTGTTCGCTGCGGGTCGAGGAGCATGGTCTCCACATTCCAAAGAGAGACGCTCGGCAGCATGTCGCTGTCGAACGTGCGCAGATGCTTCCACACTCCGGCGAGTGCGGCCTGCGGATCGCCATGGACCGTGAAGAACATAGGCTCGATCAGTGCGGGATCAGCCGCGAGATAGACACGCGCTGGATCGATGCGCGTAAGGTTTGCGAATCGCACATCCCTGGCGATGCCGATGACTTCAAACTCGGTGAGCTTGCCGTCGAAATGCATGTCGAGTTGGAAATGTTTACCCAAAGAATCCTGATTCGGCCAGAAGAGACGTGCCGCGGAAGCGCTGATCACGGCGACGTGCGCTCCGGTCGCCGATTCTTGCGAAGTGAAATTGCGGCCACGCAGGATAGCGATTCCCAGGGTGTTCAGGAAATTGTCGGACGCATAACCCGCGAGAGTGCGAGCCTCGATGGATCCCTGCAGAACATCGGCCCTCTTGATGGTGATAAGAGGTGTCCAGGTGCCCATCATGGGAGCAGTGCCGTAGGAGACGTTCGCCACTTCCGGCAGAGACCCGAGCCAGTCCGCCATGCGATGAAACGTGGCTCTTGCTTTGACAGGATCATCTCCGAAGTCGGCACGCAGGAGGTAAACGCTGTGAGTATCAAAGCCGGGCTCAGCAGCCTGGGAGCGCGCAAGGCCGCGGATGAGCAGGCCGGCGGTTGTGAGGAGCAGCATTGAGACAGCGACTTGGCCTCCGATCAGCAATCCGCGCAGCCGCGAACGTGTTATGCCGCGTCCGAACGAGGTGCTTTCATCCTTGAGCGAAGTGTTCAGGTCGGGTTTCGTGAATTGCAACGCCGGTGAGAGCCCGAAGAGGAAACCCGTAGCCACGGCTATGCCGAGCGAATAGGTCAGCACGCGCGCATCGGGATTGAGATTCAGGCTCAGGACAAAATCGCTTCCGAGTTGCCGCACGAGTATCTGGTTAAGCGCGACCCAAAGCAATTTGCTGGCAGCCGCTGCCAGAGCCAGTCCGGCGACGCCGCCGCCCAGTGCAAGCAACATGCTTTCAGTAAGAAGATGCCGCACAACACGAGCACGACTGGCGCCCATCGCGAGGCGGACACTGATTTCCTTTTGCCGCGCGGCGCCGCGGGCAACCAGCATATTCGTGACATTGGCGCAAGCCACCAGCAGAACCAACGCGAAGAGAACCATCACCGCTCCCACACCAGCGCGAAAACGAGGATCGCCGGTATTGCCGAAGAAGGCCGTGCGCTCGAGCACGACGGAAAGAGTGTGATCGCGCGTGACGTAGGTGGTGGCGAACTGTCGAATCAGCGCATCGGTCTCGGCCTGCGCCTGTTTGAATCCGACGCCAGGATCAAGCCGGGCAAGAAATTGGAACTCAAAGTCGGTGGGTTTGTGCAGCCAGTCCTGTCCGGGCACGAGTTGCTGCTGCATCGAAACCGGAGCCCACAGATCCGGAACCTGCGGATTGAGGCTTGTGCCGGTAAACTCGCGCGGAGCGACACCGATGATGGTGAAGGAGGTGTTGCCGATCCTTATGATTTTCCCCAGCGCCTCGTGATCGCCACGGAACTGGCGCTGCCAGTACGCATGACTGAGCACGACAACTGGATTGCCGCCGGGAGCGCGATCCTCGTTCGGGCCAAAAACGCGGCCGAGCATTGCATTGATTCCGAGAGCCGCGAAGTAATTGCCGGAGACGATCTGCGCTTGCGCGGATTTGAATTGAGTCGATCCACCGCCGGTTTCGTCCGCATTTGAAACGAGGACCCGCACCGGCCAACTGGCGGCGACCACACTTTGAAACGCGTTCTGACGATCGCGAAGGTTGACGAATTCGGGATAAGAAAAGGCGTACTGATTCTCGCCAATGAAGTGGCTGTCGAGGGTCCGCATGAGGCGCACGACGCTGCTCGCATTGGCAACCGGAAGTTGCTTGAGCGCGACTGCGTTATAGGCGGTAAACAACGTTGTATTCACGCCCACGCCCAGCGCCAGCGTGGCGACAGCGACAAAGGTGAAGCCGGGACTGCGGGCTAAAGTACGGCCGGCGTGACGAATGTCCTGCGCGGTTTGCTCGATCCATAACAGCGTTCGCTCATCGCGATGTGCCTGCTTCGCCTGCTCCACGCCGCCGTAGGCTCGCTTCGCAGCGATCCTGGCTTCTTCCGGCGACATGCCGCGACGTTCAAATTCTTCCCCGAGCAAAGCCAGATGCGACGCAACTTCGCGCGCAAGTTCGGCTTCCACCCGGTGATTGCGAAAGAGATTGCGGAATCTGGCAACGATCCGTCTCCACTGCGTCATTGTTATTTTGCCTCCGCGAATTGTTTCCCCGTCGTTTTATCGCGCAAAACACGCAAAGTGGCTCTGCTTCATTCTTCGCGCAGCGCCACCATGGGGTCGATGCGCATCGCGCGCCAAGCGGGAATCGCACACGCTGAAAAGGCCACCAGCAGCAGCAAGACCGAAACACCTGCGAACGTGGCAGGATCGTTGGGCCGCACGCCGTAGAGCATGCTGGCCATGAGCCGCGTGGCAGCCATGGACGCGCCGATGCCAATGATTGCGCCGGAAAGAGCGAGCGTCAGCCCGTGCCGCACCACGAGCCGCATCAGATCGCGCCGTTGCGCACCGAGAGCCATGCGAATGCCCAGCTCACGTGTCCGTCGCGCCACTTCGTACGAAAGCAATCCATAGAGGCCGATGCACGCCAGCACCAGCGCCAGGATTGCGAAGAAACTCGACAAGCGGGACATCAGCCGCTCCTTAAAAAGCGTTTGCTCTATCTGCTGCGTCTGTGTGCGCACCTCGAAGAGCGGCAGGTTATTGTCGGCCTGCACAACGATGTCTCTCACCTGTTTCACCAGCGCGGTGGGATCGCCCGTGGCCCGCAACTCAAAGTGGGCGCTGTTGCCCTCCAATGGCTCAAACATGGTGGGCCTGATTTCGCTTTGCAGCTGCTCATACTTGGTATCGCCGACGACACCCACGATGCGATAGCCGGGCCGGGGGCCGATTGCAGGCTCATCTTCCTGCCCGTTGCCCATATGCTTCCCCAAAGGATCCTGATTGGGGAAGAACTTCTGCACAAAGGCATGGTTGACGATAACGGGCACGGGAGGCGCCTGAAGCTCGGTTTGCGGATGCGCGGTGCCGACGGTCGGATATGCACCAGGTGTATCGTGGGAAGCTGCAGCCGCTTCCGCCGCAGCTGTGATTGCGGCCCTCGTCGCTTCTGCCGCAGCGAAGTCCGCTGTCGTAAACGGTCGGCCAGCCAGCATCGGGATGCGCATCATCGAGAAGAAATCCGAGCCCACTGCAAGCAATGCCGTGTCGACATTCTCTTTAGGCGGGGCCCCGTCGAGATGCACGTCCGTGCCTGACCAGCTTTGGCTCAAAAGTGCACTCTCTGAATAACTGGCAGAGACGACACCTGGCAATGCTGCGAATCGATCCTGCAATTGGTGATAGAGATGCACGGTCTGCCGATCTTTGTATCCCGCAAGGCTAGGATTGAGGCCGAACAAGAGGATGTTTTGCGTGTCGAATCCAGGATTGACCGTTTGCAGTTTCTGCAAGGTGCGCACCAGCAACCCTGCGCCAACCAGCACCACGATGGAGAGCGCGACCTGCGCCACTACCAGGGCGTCACCGAGGCGAAAACGCCGCCCGACCTGTCGCACAGCTCCTGGAATCGTCGATGAGTTTTCCCGCAGAGACGGCGTGAGGTCGCCTCGCAATCCACGCAGAGCTGGGGCGAGTCCGCATAAAACTCCCGTGGCGAGCGTGAGGCCCAGGGTGAACGACAGCACGCGCCAGTCGGGACCGATGACGTACGAGAAGGGCTGATCGAGGCCGTTGGACACAAACCTGGTGATTGCCTCCACGCCCCAAACAGCAAACAGAATTCCCAGCGCGCCGCCGGCAACCGACAGCAGAACACTCTCAGTAAGAAGCTGTCGGGCGATCCGCGCCCGCCCGGCGCCAAGGGCCTGGCGGACTGCCAGTTCCTTCTGGCGTTTGGTGGAACGCGCCAGGATGAGACCGGCGACATTGGCGCACGCAATCAGGAGAACAAGGCCTACGGCAATCATGATGAGATCGAGCATAGGAGCAATCTGGCTGCTCTCCCCGTCGAGTGCTTGTTGCGCGGGCAGCAGCCTGATCACGGGCGCGTCGGCTTCAGTAAATGCCGGCTTCGCTCCATGCAGCGTTTCCGAACGGAAGAGTGTGGTGGTTTCGGCCTGCGCCTGCGCAACCGGGATGCCCGGCTTGAGCCGGCCTGCGATCAACACCCACCACGTCCCGGCGTCGGAGAGCCGGTCCTCGATATCCCACCACTCGCTCCGCACTCGCATCGTAAGCGAAAACGGCATGAAGAAGTCCTGATGTTTGCCGGGGGTCAGACTGTTGAAGCCGGGGCTGGCGACTCCGACGATGGCTGCATCCACGTTGTTGAGGCGGACGATGCGCCCCACGGCCGATGGGTCAGCACCAAAGGCTCGCTGCCAGTAGCCATAGTCCAGAACAATCGCCGGGGATGAGGAGGGCGTATCATCGGCAGGTCCTAGCAATCTTCCCAAAGCGGCTTTTACTCCGATCGTCGTGAAGTAATCACCGGAGACAAAAAGGCCGCGTGTAATGTTTGCCGGGCCGTTGCCGCTGAAGCCCACTTCAATGGGGCCTGCAAATGCCGCCACGTCGGTGAGCGTATTTGTGTGGCCGCGCAGAGCCTGAAAGAACGGCATTGAAAAAGCGCAGTCGGCCGTACAGTCGCCGTAGCCGCTGTGGCTGCGAAGTTTCGGCTTATGCTGCGCACTCCACCCAAAGATCACGAGATGCTGTGGATCCTCCACCGGAACCGATCGCAACATCACTGCGTCGATCTCGCTGAAGATCGCGGTATTAGCGCCGATGCCGAGCGCAAGAGTCAGAATAGCAACGGCGGCGAAGCCAGGCGATTTCGCCAGCATGCGAAACGCATAGCGAAGGTCCTGCACGCCTTGCTCGATCCAAAGAAACGACCGCTCATCGCGATGAGCCTGCTTCGCCTGCTCCACGCCACCATAGGCGCGCTTCGCGGCAATCCGCGCTACTTCCGGCGACATGCCGCGACGTTCAAATTCCTCCGAGAGTAGAGCCAGATGGGCCGCAACCTCGCGCGCAAGTTCATTCTCGGCCCGGTTGTTGCCGAACAGGCTTCGGAATCTGGCGAGGAGTCTGCGCAGGCGAGCCATGGCTATTGTTCCTCCGCGAGAAGTTTTTCCACCACGTCCGCCATCTGCCGCCAGCGAGCAGTCTCTTCATCCAGCGCCTTCAATCCCGCCTTGGTGATGGTGTAGTACTTCGCTTCGCGATTGTTTTCGGTCTTGCCCCAGGACCCGCGCGTCCACCCGTGCTGCTCCAGTCGCACCAGCGCCGGATAGATCGTTCCCTGGTTCAGGTTCAGCTGGTCTCCTGAAACCTGCTCAAGCCGGCTGGCAATACCATACGCATGTTGCGGACCCATGGTTGCGAGGGTGCGCAGGATCATCAGGTCGAGGGTGCCTTGCAGAATTGGTAGCGTCATCTTCTTCACTTGGCATCCAAGTAGACGATGCATTGTACTTGAATGTCAAGTGGTAGCTTTGATTTTGTGACGAGTGGCAGTTTGCGTGGGATTCCTCTGAAGATGCACCGGTCATCTGGAACAGAAACCGTCACTCGACATTGTTAAAAACCGGCTTGATACTCCTTCCCGGCCTTCTGCAACAGATTCACGGAATTTCGCTATCTGGACGCGCAGTCCGTCTGCTAGATTTGCCTTCACGCGGCCTGAGCTTTTATCCCTCCACTCGAACGAAGCAGCCGCGCAAGGAGAGATCCAATGCACATCCCCTCACGAATTGCCGCTCGCATGCTGCTGTGTTGCGCTGTGGCTGCCGCACCCGCACTTGCTTTCGCCCAAGACGCAGCACCCGCAAAGCCGGCGAAGCCTGCTGTCGGGACGGCAATGTCGCCATCAGAAACATACGGGAAACTGCTCGGCATGATGGAAAAGGAATTTGTTGACGCCGCAGAAGCAATGCCCGCAGATAAATTCGATTTTGCGCCGCCCGCCACAGCCGGTGACTTCAAGGGCGTACGCACTTTCGGAGGACAGGTAAAGCACGTCACTGAGGCCAACCTCTACTTCTTTGGCGGCGGCGGCATGTCCGAAGCCGACATGAAGGCCAAAGCCGACGCGATTGAAAAGCTCACTGCCAAGGCCGACATCATCCAGGCGCTCAAGGACTCGTTCACGCAGGCTCACACCTACGTCAACGGCATTACCCCTGAGAATGTTTTCGTTATGACGGCCAACGGCACCCGCGCAGGGATGTCCACCTTCGGCATCTCCCACATGATGGATCACTACGGCCAGATGGTTGTTTATCTGCGCATGAATGGCATCGTTCCGCCGGCCAGCCGCGGCGGAGGCATGTAAACCTCGCTCTCATCGATCGCGCCACCAGCAAGCCCGGTCTCACCTTGAACGGTGGGCCCGGGCTTTGTTTTACTGCTCGCGAATCGCGGAAACCGGATTGACTTGCATGGCGCGATGCGCAGGCAGATAGCACGCCAAAATCGCCATGACTCCCAGAAGCACAACCACTGCGATCACGGTTAACGGGTCGGTCGCGCTGATTCCGTAGAGCAACCCGGCGATGAAGCGCGTCAATCCGAACGCAAGCGCCAGTCCCACCATCAGGCCCGCGATCGTGAGCCGCGCTCCCTGCATCAAAACTAGCCGCAGCACATCCGACCGCGATGCACCGAGCGCCACCCGAATGCCAATTTCATGCGTGCGCAGTTGCGTGCGATACGCCACCACGCCATAGATCCCCGTCGCGGCCAGCACCAGCGCAATCATGGCAAACATTCCTGCGAACGTGCTCTGCATGACCGCAAACATGCTCGACATCTGCGTAGTCTCGTGCATCGTGCGCACATCAAATACCGGCAGGCGCACATCGACCTGGTGAATCGCCTGCTCCAGGAGCGGCGCCATATCGGCGGGATTGCCCTTCGTTTTCACCTGCACTGTCAATTCGCTGTCTGGCTGCTGGAAGTAGCTCATGTAGATCATGGGTTCCGGCAGTTCGTTCATGAGATTGTGCTTCGAGTTCTTCACCAGTCCAATGACCGTGAACGGCTGGCCCCATATCTTCAGCTTCTTCCCCAGGGGATCCTGTCGTGGCCAATACCGGCTTGCCGCCGTTTGATCCACAACCACCACGCCGGGCGCTTTTTCACTATCGTCCATGGTGAAATCGCGGCCCTCGAGAATTGGTATTGCAAGCGTCTCGAAATACCTCGGTGTCACATCGGCCCTGCGCAATTCAAGAGACTCGTGCGGACGCGGAACATAACCCTCGGGATACGCATCCACCGACTTGCGGTTGAAGTTGAAAGGAACCCAGTCCGTAAGCGATGCAACCGTAACGCCCGGCAGCGCTATTACGCGATCGAGAATCTTGTGCCTGATCTCGCGCACTTCCTCATCAGGGTAGCCTGCTATAGCCAGACCTACCGAGGCGGTCAGAATATGGTCCTGCTCAAACCCGGGATTCGCGGAACTGATGTTTCTGAGCGTGCGCAGAAAGAGTCCCGAGGTCACAAGCAGCGCCAATGAAAGGGCAATCTGCGCCACCACCAGGCCGCTGAGCAACCGGCGATTGTGCGATCCGCCTGATACGCTCGCCGCTTCTTCCTTCAGCGCCTCTGCGGCCGGCACACGGGACGAGCGCAATGCGGGAAATGCCCCGCAGATAATGCTCGCCAGAACCGAAAGCAGCAAGATGACCATCACAACGTTGTGATCCACAGTTCCGTTGAGGACAACTGGATTTGCGTTTGGCGGAATGAATCGCGCAAAGCTTTTCGCCGTCCACGCCGTCAGCAGCAAGGCCAGTGCTCCGCCGGCGAAGGATACAAAGAATCCCTCCAGCACCATCTGCCTGACCAACTGAATTCGTCCCGCACCCAACGATTGCCGGATGGCAATCTCGCGGCGGCGAGCGACGAAGCGTACCAACGCCAGCGTGGCCACGTTGGCGCACGTCAGCAGCAGCACGATCCCTGCAATCGCCAGCAGAATCGGCAGCGTAGTGGCCATATAGATGTTGGCGCCAAAGGGCGAACGCCACATCGGATCAAGCGTAATGGTATTCACGCCGAGATGATCGTTCGGATAAGCGACAGCGATCCTCCGCATGATCGTCTCAAGATCCTGCGTGGCCTGATCCCGGCTTACTCCCGGCCGCAATCTTCCCAGCACGTTCAGCCATGTCGCGTTGCGGTGCGTCATGCGCCACGCATTTGAGCCGATCGGGTTCAGCGTTGCCCACAAATCTTCCCGAATCCCAGGCATCGCTCCGCTGAACCCCTTCGGCGCCACGCCGATCACCGTTACCGGATGCCGCGCGATCTCGATGGTCTTGCCCACAATCGCCGGGTCCCCTGCATACCGCGTCTTCCACAACGAGTAACTCAATACCACATAGGGAACAGCGTCAGGCCGCGTCTCTTCTTCCGGAAGGAAAAAGCGTCCCAGCATAGGCTGGATACCCAGCAGGTCAAAAAAGTTCGAAGTGACGTTGCCAACGTAAATCCGCTCCGGCGTTACTCCGCCCGTAAGCGTGAGCCAGTCGTGGTTATATCCGAGGATTCCGGCGAAGCTGCGATTCTGTTCCCGAAGGTCCCGATAATCGAGATACGAAAGCGGCGGCGAAGGAGAAATATTCCATTGCCCCCGCATCACGCTCACTAGCGCGCCGGTATCGTGAGCGCCGGGAATGGGGTGCAGCATCGTCCCGTCGATCCAGCTGAAGACCGTGCTATTCGCGCAGATGGCCAGCGCCAGCATCAACCCTGCGGTGATTGTGAATCCCGGACTCTTGCGCAATTGCCGCAAGGCAAAGCGAACATCCTGAAGCAGTCCACGCATGGACGCCTCCTGAAGGAAATTTTGCTCTGGGGAATGAGAGTATTGCTTTCTATGATTGCATGCTGTGCGCCAAAGCACGGTGACTTACAAGATCTGTAGTTTCATTGAGATAGTCTCGCTTAGGCCTTCACGGTGAGAGACCCCTATGTCCGATGAACCAGCGGATCGTTCATTTCCGCACACCGCTCCGACTCGGTTTGTAATTTGGATCACACGTCGGCGATTTCTGTTTGCGAGGGCCCCGAGATCGTCCCGGAGAGCATTCCCCGGGAGCACGTCCCCTTCCTGATGAGCAGGACGGGGACGTGCTGGTCAGCCCCGATCAGAACAGGCTGGGGAAGGAGGTTGAGGTGGTGATGCGGGTTGCGGCCAGGACGCCAGTAAATGTGACGGCCTTGCTTCCATCGAGGTTATAGGCCACCAGCGTAAAGCTTCCCGAGTACTTGTTGCCGTCTTCGCCAAGGGTCACGCGCTCGGTGATTTGCGCCCCAGCCGTGGGATTGCCGATGCCGCCGGGTGCGTTCGCTGTATCGTTGCCAAGCCAGGGCAGGTGGTTGACATAGTAGGAGCGACCTCCCGTCCTCTCCCAGACGCCCAGGCAGAAATTTCCATCCTGCGGCGGCCGGGCCGATTCCATGATCTCTGTCTTGTCACTATGAAAGACAACGAGGGCGTTATCGATCATTGGGTAAGCGTTGCTGGGGATAGGATTTCCGTTCATCGTATGGGCGGTGAAGGTTACGTGCCACATGCCGACGATCGAAGGGCCGTCGCGGTCGTCGCGGTCATCATCGTTAAAAAGGGCGGCACGCATGAACTGTGCTGAGCCAAGCTGGGGATGCCAGGCAGCGGGTTTGACGTAATTCTTGTTGAGACCACACTGTGCCAGGGCGCTTGGCACCATCGCCACCGCGAGCACCAGCGCGCCCATTGCCGACATCAAGCTGCAATTTCTTGTCCTCATCTGAATCTCTCCTCGGCCGGGGATCGCCGGCGTGCTACCGAGATAACGCCGATCTGCGTCGCACAGGCAATGAAGCGGTGGTAAAGCGTCTGGTAAAGGTTTGGTGAAGCAATATCTGCTTAAAATCCAGCACCGTACGCGCTATCCTTGGATTCCGACAATCTTGATCTCGGACGCGGAGGGGGCCCCGTGCGCGGTCCGACTTACCAATTCGCTGATTTCCAGCTCGACTGCAGCCGCTTTGAGCTGCTCCGCAACGGCCGCGCCCTCCGCGTAGAACGCAAGCCGATGGAGCTACTCATCCTCCTCGCCTCGCGCCAGGGACAGCTTGTCTCCCGCACCGAAATCGCCCAGCACCTCTGGTCCAGCGAAGTCTTCGTCGACACCGAGCACGGCATCAACACCGCCATCCGCAAGCTCCGCCACCTTCTCCGCGACGACTCCGAAGATCCTCAATTCATCCAGACCGTCACCGGCATGGGCTACCGCTTCATCGCGCCCACAGTCTCCATCGCAGAGCCAGCCACGGATTCCCCTGCGGTGCCCACCCTCGAACCTGCTCCTGCAGACGGCATCACAGCACCCGAAGCTCCCACGCCGCCGCTCCACGAATCCCCGAAGAAACCGCTCGCCGTTCAAGTTGCTGTCATTGCCCGCTTCGTCGCGCTTACCGTTCTGTTTATCGTGATGGCTATCGGCCCGAGAAAGATCGCAGACCTTCTGCATCGGGACCCGAACCCGCCCATCACCTCGCTAGCAGTCATTCCCCTCGACAACCTCTCCGGCGATCCCAATCAGGAATACTTCGCCGACGGCATGACCGACGAGCTGACTACCATGCTCGCCAAAAACTCCACCCTGCGCATTGTCTCCCGAACGTCTGCCATGCAGTACAAGGCTGCCCATCGCCCATTGCCCGAAATCGCTCGCGCCCTCAACGTCGACGCCATCCTCGAAGGCTCCGTCTCCCGCGCCAACGGACAGGTCCACATGACCCTCCAGCTCATCCGCGCCGACACGGACGCTCACCTCTGGGCCGAGAGCTATGACCGCAGCACAAACGACGTTGCCGCGCTGCCCAGCGAAGCCGCACAGGCCATCGCCCGCCGGCTCCACAGCGACGTCGCTATGCCGGCAACTACCCACGCGGTAAGTCCCGAGGCCCATGACGCCTACCTGCGCGGCCGCTATTTTCTCCAAAAACGCGAACCAGAAAAAAGCTCCGCCTACTTTCAGCAGGCCACTTCCATCGATCCTTCATTGTCCCAGGCCTACTCCGGTCTTGCCGCCGCTGTGCAAATCGAAGGTGTCTTCGGCACCATCCGACCGCAGGATGCGATGACCAGAAGCGATGCGGCCGCACGACGGGCGATTGAACTCGATCCCGACAACGGGGAGGCATATTCGGCACTCGGCCTTACCCAGGCCATCTTTGAATGGAGCTGGTCGGACGCGGAAGAGAATCTGAAGCGAGGAATTGCGCTCAGCCCAAATAGCTCTGACGCCGAACTGAATTTTGCGGTTTACCTCGACGCCGTGAACCGTCCTGAAGAGGCGGTTACACACATGCGGAGAGCCTTGGAGATTGAACCGGGCTCGTTCATCATAAACCGGCACCTCGGATCGACGCTCTTCTTTGCGCGACACTACGATGAAGCCCTCATACATCTGCAGCAAGCCCTGGAGATGGAGCCCGGCAAACGGAACTTCGTCGCTGGATGGGCAAGCAGGATCTACGAGATGAAAGGGATGCGGGATAAGGCGGTGGAATCGGACGCATTCGAGGTTGGGATGGAAACATCGGATGCCAAAGCCAGCGGCATACTTGCAATCTACAAGCGCGATGGGTGGAAGGCCTACTGGGAAGCTCGAATGAAGATTCTGCTGGCCCGTCAGAACGAGCCGTGCGTTCCCTACGATATTGGAGTCAATTACATCCGCCTCGGAAAACCGGATCTTGCTTTCTCGCGAATCAATGCGGCAATCGACCAGAAGTGCTGGGAGTCGAACTGGATGATGGTGGACCCGGCTCTGGACAGTATCCGATCCGACGGCCAATATAGCGATCTTCTTAAACGGATGAACCTGCCACACTGATCGGCCCGTCTATCTCTACTACCTCTCCTGCATCTCTCCGCTGCATCGTTACAGCGCTGCATCTCCCCGCTCAGACGTGTTTGCGAAGCGCGGGACTCCTGCCGGCCTAATGGCAGAGTTTTTCAATCCGGTTTCTCGGACCCTGCAAAATCAGTCAACCCCTGTCAACAACACAAACCCTCTAACTCGCACATTCCACAACGAAAAAACTTCCTCGAGGTTTGCAGATAATTTCAAGCGTCCGGCGCACAATAGGACTATGAGAAATTCACAGAGCCTCTTTGGAATGTTGCTCGGGGTTTTGGGGGCAGCCTTCTTGCCCTTCCTCACCGTCCGAAGCCCTTCCGGCAGAGGACTCTACAGCTAAGTCTATTCATTAGAATAGTGTGGCCGCGCGTGCCCTTGTAAGCCCGTCAAAAGAAGGTCTTTGAGCTGGGAGACGGGATAATAGGGGTATGCCCCGATACAGTCCTCTTCCTCGGTAGCCTGGATCAATTCAGCCTCGCGCACTCTTAGTGTTCTTCCAAACTGCTATCCTTTGAGCCACATGCCCCTGGTCACCACAACCGAAGCAGGAGCGCCCATACAAGGTCCCAGCGCCACTCTCCTCTACGACGACTGGTACCCGGCCCTGCGCACCGACACGCTCCGCAAGGGCAAGTTGGCCAAGGCGATGCTGCTGGGCTTCCCGCTTGTGCTTGGCCGACGCACCGATGGCCGCGTCTTCGCGATGCGCGATAGCTGTCCCCATCGGGGAATCCCTCTCAGCGAAGGCTGGTTTGACGGCAGCCGCGTAACCTGCCGCTATCACGGCTGGGAATTTGAGCCATGCAGCGGCCGCTGCGAGCTGATCCCGTCGCTCTCCAGCCACGACCACCTCGACGCGACTCGCATTTACGCCACAGCGTTTCCCTGCGAAGAGCGCGACGGACACGCCTGGGTTTTCGTGCCCGGCCTGGGAAGCGGAAAGCGTTCGATCGGCGTGCAGCCCCGTCCTGTTCCGGAACTCGTCAAGTTCGGCACACGCTTCCGCACTGCCCACCTCGCCGCCGACCTGCCCTGCAATGTGGACCACGGCATCATCGGCTTGATGGACCCGGCCCATGGCCCCTTCGTTCATCAGGCGTGGTGGTGGCGTTCGCGCGCCAGCATTCGCGAAAAGACCAAGCGCTTCGAGCCGATTCCCGAAGGTTTTCGCATGAGCGCCCATGCCCCGAGCGGCAACTCCGCGCCCTACAAACTCCTCGGCGTCTACGGCCAGCCCATTGAAACCACCATCGACTTCGTACTGCCTAATCGCCGCACTGAAATCATCCGCTGCGGCGACAAGTGGTTCTCCTCGCTGACGACCGTGACGCCGGTGACCGCGTCAACTTGCCGCATCGACGTCATCGCTGCATGGAACGTCTTCTACTACATCCCGTTCCTCACGCCGATCGCTAAATTCTTCGGAGCGAAATTCGTTCGTCAAGATCAGGAGACAATGATCCAGCAGGCCGAAGGCTTGAAACACAACCCCAGCCTCATGCTCATCGACGACGCCGACAAACCCGCCAAGTGGTACTTCGCCTTGAAGCAGGCGCGCCTCGACGGCACCGGCAAGCATCCGCTTGAGGCCCCGGTTGAACTCCACTGGCGCAGCTAAGTATCCGTGTATACAAAAGCCACTCAGCACTTCTGCTTTGTATCAGGGCAGGGCTTCAGCCGTGCCGCAAGACCGCGAATAAGTGTGGGCTTTAGCCCCTGAAAGATTTTTGGGAGCAGTTGAACGAACCCAGGCGACTCAGCCCGCCTGGGTCTCGTCTTCGCCCTGGGTCAGTTCGTCGTTGTCTTCGCCTTCGATGGAGATGCGCAGCGAACGCAGGAAGTTCACATCGTTTTTCGTGAAGGTGCCACCGGCGGCTTCCGCGGCAGCGTCAGCTTCCTCGGTCTCTTTGGATACCTCGTTAAGGCCAATTGTGGCTTCAAGCATCAAGAGCACGTCAAACCCATGCTTGCGGATGTCCTGGACGACGCCGGCGATCTGTTCGCTTTCAATAACGGACTCGTGGATTGCTTCTCCCAGTTGCTGAATCAGTTCGCGCAGGCGTGATGTCAAGGGTTTACCTCCGGCTGCGGCCAGCGCGGATAATTGCGCAGGGAGCGGCGATTGATTTCTATACCTTACTTCTCTAACGGCCATCCGGCAAATGGCACCCATGTTGCATGCGAACAGGTCGCCTGCAGGTCCGCCGCTGCTACCATCATATCCGGGGTCCCCGGCAACGGGTCCTGGTTGCAGGGGTGGTAACGAAGTGAGACCTGAATCCGTCGGACGAGTGCTGGGCGTGGGACTGCGCGTGGCTGGCCGTGTTGCCGGTCGAGCCATCATGGGCGAGCCAGTGCAGGGCGCCCGCGCAGCTCAACAGGCCAGCGCTGCAACAAGCGCGACCAGTGATGGACGCGTCGCCGGCCAGGCACGCGTCGCGGGTCAAGGCACGCGTGGAATTGCGCGTGGACTCGGCGGGTTCTTCAAGCCCTTCCGCAGCGTCGGTGGCAAAATCTGGCTCGAAGTTACCGGAGTGTTTTTTCTCCTCCCGGTGCTGGTCTTCACACCGGTCTTATGGAGAACGAGAACGAGCTGGCAGCAAGGGCCGGATCACCGGACTTTCCTCGCCGCCGCGGTGATCATCGTAGTGTTTCTGTATCTCGGCTTAAGCAGCTTCTGGCGTGCAGGGCGACGGCGTTGACAAATCATTTCTGCGGAATCGCCTAAGCGAGAATGTTGCGGAATTCCTTTTGCTGCCCTAAGGGTAATTCGGAGATCTTCACCATCTGCCAAACACCTGCGCGCGTCAAGGACGATCGATTTTACAGATATTTGCGAATCTTCTCACTGAACCGCGTGTAAAGGAACGACACCGCGAGCAGCGCAGTCCCCAAAACGATCAGTGTGACGTACCGGTCCGGCGGTGCCAAGGCCCAAACATCCATCAGCAGGATCTTTGCCACACTCACGAGCAGCAGCCCCAGACCCGCAAGTCGAAAGCTGCGCTCGCCGACAACCAGCGCAAACAGAAATGTCCCCAGCCCAAGCAGGCTCCACGCAATTGTGATGTGGCCTGAGCTGAGCTTCACTGCCAGCGCCACCACCATCACTCCAAAAGGCGCGAAGAAGAACCAATGCTCGGGCTTGCTCAAGACCGCCACAAAGGGCTCTGGAAGACTGATCGAAGCGCCTGCCCAGAATTCTGGACCGCGCAGTTTGAACGCGAACGGCAGCGCGGCCACCAGCACCAGCGCGGCCACCGAGAGATGAAAGAGAATCCCGTGCCAGAAATCGCCATGCGCTTCGGCGAAGAGGTCGAAGAGCAAGCCACGCAGCACTGCGACCATCGCCAGCGCGATCGCCTGCACCAGAAACGTGTGTCGCCGCATCACCCATGCCACTGCCATCAGCACAGTGGCCATCGCCGCCCAGATGGCCGTTACCCACGCGGCACCGTTCGGCACCGGCACCCAGTAGGACGGAAATTGAAACAGAAACCACAGCGCGATTGATGTCGTGCCAAGCAAATCTGCGATAAGCCCGACAACGTGGTCCCGTCGTGAGCATCGATCGGTGTTGCGTGTGCGCTCGTAAAGCCAGTAACCGCCCGTCGCTAGTATCAACACTTCGAGCAGGCAGGAATTGATGAGGCTGAAGTGATCGGCAAAGTGTCTGGAAGAATCAGCGCCAGTGGCCAGGAGATTATCTGTACCGAGCCTTGAGATCGCTACTGCGAACAGCGCGTATCTCTGCCACCGAAGGAATCCCTTGCGTGTGAAACGGCCTGTCTCGAAGAGAGCCAGCGTAAGCGCCACGAGAATTGGCGCGACCCATATCGGCTTGAAAATGTCGATGACGAGGAAAGGTAGAAAAACCGTCGCAGCCCAGGAGTACGCAGCCGGCACATAGTTGCGCACGCCGGTCTTCCGTCTCATTCCGCAATAGAGCAGCGCCACCCCAATCAAAAGCGGCGTGCGATGACTCCAGTCGCCGTGCCAGAGATTCCAACCAGAGAGACCGAGAAGCGAGGCAACGGCCAACGCATCCGTCTGCAGTGCCAGGGCGCCGCTCGCGATCCAGTCCGCGGCAAAGCCGAGTACCAACACCAGCGCGAGCCATCCGACCGCGACCCACGCGGATGGCAACGCTACCCACAGCGCCGCAGCCGCCGACGCAGTTCCGATGCAGCTGGCCAGCGGAAGCATCACGGCTTCCCACGCAGCGGGATCCCAATTTGATACGGCATTTAACTTCGGCAGAAAGCGGGGCAACAACTCTGCACGCGACCAGAATGCAAGCGCGGCGAGACTCAATACAGCCGTCAGCGCTGGATGGCTGTTCGTGTCCGCAGTCCCAAAGCGCAGGAATACCAGCGGCAGAACGTGATGTAAGACGAGAACTCCCGCACTCAGCAGAGCAAGCATGTCGCCCTCGAGCGGCGGCATGATGGCCCTGAAGCGATGTCCCAGGACAACGAGGACGAGAGCCAGCGCGATCCATGCGAGCGGCAGCCATTGATCGGGCATCCACGCCCACAGAGCCGCGGTTGCCGCGCCGAGCCCCAGCCAGCTTGCGCAGGGCAGGATAAAGGCATGCCATCCCGCCAGTGTCTTCGTCGGCGATCCTGGCTCGTCAAACTGCGGCAGCATGCGGGGAAACACCTCGCCCCGCAACCAATACGCAAGCGCAGCAAAAGCGAGCACCGTTGTATCGGCCGGATGATGACCCAGGTCCGCGTTGCTGAGCCGGAAATATGCCAGCGGCAACACGTGATCGAAGACCAACAGTACAGCCGCTCCGAGCGCCAGCGCGTCGCCCTCCACCAGCGGCATGTTCGCGCGCCAGCGATGTCCAGCAAATACAAGAACGAGAAACAGCACCAGCCAGCCGAGTGGCAGCCAGCGCTCAGGCAGCACGACCCACAAACATGTTGCAGCTGCACCCAGCGCCAGCCAGCTTGAGAGCTTCAGCGCCAGGCTCTCAAGGGCGTTCGCGGCAATCTCTGGCCAACGTCGCGGATAGACCTCGGCATGCGTCCAATAGAGAATCGCGGCCAGCGCCAGTCCAGCGGTCAGCGACCAATGCCGGCTTGTGTCGCCTGCCATTACGCGCTCGATTGCCAGCGGCATTACATCGTGCAGCGCCAGAACGCCGCCCGTTATTACGCCAGTGAGCAGGCCGAGGCGACGAAAGACGGGTTCGCCCAGCCGCAACCCGGCGATGGCCAGCACCTGCGCCTGCACCAGCCACATCACGGGCCAGCTCACGCCGTGAAATCGGAACGGCACAGACGAGACCAGCAGGACGACCGCGATGGTGGAGAGCACCACAAACGCCTGGCGTCGCTTCTCCTTCGCCCACCAGGCCAGACCCATCTCGAAAGCGCCTAGAGCGACCAGCGCCCAGAACGCCCACTCGGGATGCGCCGATTGAAATTTCAAGAGGCCCAGCACGCCGCCGGAATTCACTATCGCCGAGACACTCGACAGGTTTTCCTCCCGCTTGTCGAGCGGCGTACGCAGCACGTAGGCCAGCCGGAAGATCAGCCAGTAAAGCAGAATGAGCGCCGTCGATGGCCAGAACTCGGCGAAGTCGGTGTGGTTGTCGGGGAGCACTTTGGTGAGCCAGACGAAGTGACTCCCATAAACCGCGATCAGGCCGCACAACTCCAGAACGGCCCAATGTCGGATGGTCGTGACGACGACAAGAGCAATTGCCAGAATCGCACTCGCAGCGAGCGAGAAGACGACGGTCTGGTTCGGCTCCTCCACATGGCTCGTGAGCAGCGTGCCGAAGCCCAGCAGGAACGCAAGCGCGGTCACGGTCTGCGATTTGTATCGCAGGGAATGGCCCACCATCCCCGCCGCCACCAGCATCATCAGCACAAGGTCGAAGGGCAGCGAGTCGACGATGCGCGCAGCCTGCAGGTGGTACATGGCGAAGGTGGTGAAGTAGGCCAGCGCCCATCCGCCGCCGATGCCTCCGCGCGCGAAAATTCGGTAGGCCGGCTTGCGCTCAAGCCACACGCCTCCGCCGAGCAGGGCAAGGCTGACAGCGAATCCGCAGAGCACCTTGCCTCCCGGTCCCCAGGTCTGCAGCTTGTAAGCAAGGAAGAAAGCGAGGCCGATGACCAGTATGGCAATGCCGATTTTGTTCAGCCAGTTTGCACCGAGCGTTTGTTCGAGCGAGAAGGGCTGTGTCGCCGCCTGTGCGGGCTCCTTGGCTGCTGCAGCCGGTGCCGTTTGAAAGGCCGCCGCATGGACGGGCGGCGCGGATGTTGCGGGTGTTTGTCTCGCCGGCTCCGGGGGTTTTGCGGGCGGAATTTGAGCTTCCGCTTGATTCGGGGTCGGGCGTTCCGGAGTCGCCGTTGGCATCGCCTGAACAGCCGGCGGCTGAGCCTGAGCAACAGGCGGCTTTGGACCCGATGGTGCGGCCGCAGCCGGCATCGGAGCAGTCGGTTGCGGACTTGCTGCAGGAGGCGCGGCGGCCGGAACCACCGGCTCAACGGGTTTGGCTGCGGCTACGGGCGTAAACGCTGCGATCGAAGGCGTGGCGCTGTGCGCGGCCTGGGCTGCGACCGGAGTTGGCGCCTTGGGGGCCGCTTCTGCGCTTGCTGGTTTCGCGGTTGCAGTTTGTTCAGCCGCCTCACCGCTCTTCGCGTTCGCCCTCACCAGCGCCGCCAGCTGCGAACGCAGAAAATCAAGTTCGCGCTCCAGCCGATCGACCGCGTCGCGCATGCGTGCATTGGCGTCGCGGCTGCTGTTCCAGACCGAAATGACAACGATCCCAAGAACAATGATCAGGAAATAGTCCATAAAGTTAATTGGCGGGAATTATACGAGGATTTCGAAGGACAAGCGCTGCGTTGTGCGCCTTGTCACTCACAAGGAACGATCGCGGCGGCCGTGAACGAAGTGCCACGCCGACAGCGCCAGGGCCAGAACGCCGAGCCCGTAGGCCATCCATGCATAACGGCCGTGGTGAATCTGCCAGCCACGCCAGAAAGCGAATGCTGAAGCCACAATCATCAGAATTCCACGCACTGGATTCACCTGGTTCTCCTCACATAGCTCAAGCGTTCACCTTGAATTTGCAACCGGCTGAGGCTGCACCAGCATCTTGCGGCGGATCCTCAGTGCCCGGCGCAGATTCTTCACGTCATGCGTCCACTTGGGCAGCAGCGCCGACATGGCAAGGCCCTCCAGATCGCACAGAATGCCCCAGGCGATCGCTACCGTGGAGAGCCAGAAACCGCGGTTGAAACAAAGCAGCGCGATGGTCGCCAGGGCCAGCAGAGCGCTCCAGGCCTTGGACGCATAGGAGTGGTAGCTGGCCATCCGGCCGAATTTCACCCAATCAAAAACGATCCGCGCAGCCTCGAGCCCGAGTAGCAGAGCCAGCAGCCAAAGCCGCGCGTGAATGACCGGCCAATGGCGCTCAACCACGGCAACCAGCACGCCCACATAAAAGACCGTGTCGGCAGCCGAGTCTGCAATGCGCAGTGCCGCGGTTGCAGTTCCCCAGCGGCGCGCGAGAACACCGTCGTAAATATCGGAAAGAAAACCCGCCGCGATCATCGCTCCCAGCCATGCCTCTGGAGCGCGCAGGCGCGCAGCCGCAAGGGGGATGGCCACGCCCAGGAGCGCGCGGCTCAGCACCATGGACCACGGAATGGATTTTCGCCAAAGCAAAGTCGATGCGGCGTGCCGGGTTTGACCCTCTGGCCGCCCAATCCCTATCGTTGGTAGGGTACAGCATGGTTGTGAGAGGAATTTTTGAATGACTACTCCAGAGTTGACCGTCGTCCCCGCGTTGAAAAAGACCGCCCTTAACGCCACGCACCGCGCGCTCAAAGCCAAGATGGTCGATTTCGGCGGCTGGGATATGCCGGTCGAATATCCAGGCCCCGGCGGCGGGCTGATCGCCGAGCACGTGGCGGTGCGCACGGGCGTAGGGATATTCGACGTGAGCCACATGGGCGAGATCCAGTTCCGCGGCCCGGGTTCATTGGCCGCGGTGCAACACATCACTATGAACGATGTTGCCCGCCTCAAGGATGGACAGGCACACTACTCCGCGCTGCTCACGCCACAGGGTACGTTTGTCGACGACATTCTCGTGCATCGACTCAGCGAGAACGATTACCTGCTGGTGGTGAATGCCGGAACCAAAGACAAGGATTACGCGTGGATTCGCCAGCAGGTGGGTGGCTGGGCGGGAATTCATATCACGGACTACTCAAGCTACTATTCGCAGCTCGCGTTGCAGGGGCCGCGCTCGCTTGAGACGCTGCTGAAGCTGACCAAGGTCGACCTCGCGGCGATCAGGAACTACTGGTTCGCGTTTGGACAGGTGGCCGGCGTTCACAACGTGCTGATCGCGCGCACTGGCTACAGCGGCGAAGACGGCTTCGAAGTGTACATCCCGTCAGACGAAGCCACGACGGTAAAGATGTGGAACGCGCTGATGGAGGCAGGAGAAGAATTCGGTATCCGCCCCTGCGGGCTGGGCGCCCGAAATACGCTGCGCCTCGAAGCCGGCATGAGCCTCTACGGCCACGAGATTTCAGAGGAGATCAATGCGCTTGAGGCAGGCCTCGATCGCTTTCTCAAGCTGGATAAGGGCGAATTCATCGGCCGCGATGCGTTGCTCGCCGTGGTCGCCAGCGGCGGCCCCAAACGCAAAGTCATTGGCCTCGAAATGGTCGATCGCGGCATAGGGCGCGATGGGTACACGATCCACGATCTCGAAGGCAAGCAAATTGGCGTTGTCACCTCAGGCTCGCCCGCGCCGTTTCTCAAGACCAACATCGCCATGGCGCTGGTCCCTGCCAGTGTTGCAGCCAGCGGAACCGATGTCATAGTCCAGTGCCGCGCGAATTCAGTGCGAGCAAAGCAGGTTCCGATCCCGTTCTACAAGCGGCCGAAGAAGTAGACGCTGCGCGCCAGTTCATGTTCGGTGTTGAAGTCGCTCTGAACTAAGAACTCGGAACTTTAACTTCTTTATCCGCTGTGGCCCTCGCACTTCAGCACACCGAGAAATGCCCCGAACGGTCCGACTTCCTCGCGGTACTGGTACGCCATGATCCTCGATACCTGGTGCAGATGCGTCAGGTCGTGCGCTGCCCACGTGGCCAGCAATTCCGAAAGCGTGACCGAGCCCAGCGACGGGTGGCGTCCGTGCAACTCCAGCTGCGACGGTGTCAGGTTGAGCGCGCACAAGTCGTCAAGGCATCCGGCTCGCACCCGCGCGAATTCGTCGAGCAATTGCGGCAGGGTTCGGCCTCTGCACTCCTCCACATGTCCCCAGCGATCGAATGGCTCGAACGGTTTGTTCTCACCGTGCTCGAGGATCAAGCTCGCCCTCGGCATCCAATCGACGCGATCAGCGTAGATGAGGTGGCCGATGACATCGACGGCCGTAAATGTCCCCTCGCCTTCATTGCGATGGGTCCAGGCTTCCGGCAGCCCACGCAGCAACCCATCCAGAGCAGCCGGCGTACGCGCAAGCAAGGCAACGGTATTTCCGAGATCGTGATTCATCCTGACGCCTCCCTTGTTGGATCTCTGTGTTCTCAATGCGTCGCAAAACTTCAATTGCAGTCGAACCAGGTCACGTCGGTGCGATAGGGCAAAAGGGGAACGTCCGTTGTGAAGCGCCGCTTCCATGCAAAAGCCGGATCGGGCGCGGCACGGTATTCGCCGAGAATCGAACAACGACGGCCAAGAGCTTCTTTCAGAGCATTCATCGCTTCAACATCCTCGAGCATTCCCGCGCCGTTGACCAGTACGATCTTGCCGCGCAGCGGATTTGGCTGTTTCTCCGCGCTGTTCGGATCGAGGATCGTGGAGCCGTGCGCACGATAAAAGCCTTCTCCAAGATCGCTACCGTCTGCAGATTGCATCATGGATTGAAGATCGAGCTGATAGTCCAGGTAAAGAAAGAACGGAGCATTCTCGCTGACGATTGTTGATCCGTGCCGCGCATCTGCAGCGACTACGCCTGCCACCTTGTCCCACGGCTCATGAAGGTTCGTCGTCGCGTAGTGATTCCCCGACAGGATACCGATCCATCCCGCCAGAATCATGACAAAGACCGCACCGCGTGCAAGCCACGGACTTCGGGAGACGCCGCGAGCCACCGTCATTCCAATCGCAAGAAATATCCATGGCAGAAAGATGAGGACGCGCTTGATGTTATATACGCGGGCCATCTCCATAGCCAACATTCCGCAAACCACATATACCAGCCAGCGCCGAGCGGCACTGCGCACAATCGCTATCGCCAGCGTGGCCGTAGCAATCAGGATAGGAAGGCTCAAGGGCAGAAACCACGGAGCGACCGCAGCCGAGCCGAAAATCGCAAATGCGGGATATCCGATCGCGGCAATCTCATGCCTGAGGCTGATGGCGGTTCCTGAATATGCCACGTATTCGCCGACATCGGTGAAAGCTACCCGTAACAGCGGCAGAAACGAAGCCGCAACCACCACCATCGTGATTGCAAGCGGCCCCAGCCGCCTCGACGCAACAGCGCGATGGAAGACGACGAGATCGGCCATCAGCAAAGCCAGGAATACGAACCCGAAATAGTTTGACCAGACAAAGAACACACATGCCGCGGCGAACAGGCCCCACCACCCGGCTCGGTCCTCGACAATCTGCAAATAAATCCAGGTGACGAGTGCAAGCAGGAAAGTGGAAAGTGCGTACCAGCCGGCGATGCGTCCATACTGAAACGCAAACGGCCATGCGAACCCAACTAGGAGCGTCGTCCAATACGCGTTTCTTCCCGCAAGCTTTTCAGCACTTTTGGCCGCGAAGAAGGCTGCGCCGATGAAAAGGAAATTGGCTGGTAGCCGCAGCAGCGCGAAGGAATAATGCGTGACCAGCAGCCAGAGATGCCAGATAATTTCA
The DNA here is from genome assembly GCF_035317045.1 of Occallatibacter sp. GTDB lineage: Bacteria > Acidobacteriota > Terriglobia > Terriglobales > Acidobacteriaceae > Telmatobacter. The sequence continues at coordinate 76,524 of NZ_DATHHT010000039.1, read as the reverse complement.
GTCTCAGGCGGGTGGAGTTCGCGATTCCCGTCGCGAAACAGAAACGGGCGCAACGCATGCGCGACAGGACGGCCTGCAATCGCGATGCTGTTGCTCTCATCGTCCAGCATCGTAAAGCAGGAGTTCGTTGAGGCCATCAGCGCGGCATCGATGGCAACGATCACGAGCGTGCCCAGCCATGGCGGCAGCGGCCTCTTCTGCCCGGACGCGTGCTGATCCTGGTCCACTCAGACCTGCATCACGTCGGCTTCTTTCCTGCGCGAAAGTTCTTCCATGCGGCGGATCTCCTCGTCGGTCATCTTCTGGACTTCTTCAAGGGCGCGCTTCTCCTCGTCTTCGCTGATCTTCTTTTCCTTGGCGAGTTTCTTCAGCGCGTCGTTGCCGTCGCGGCGCACATTGCGAACCGCGGTGCGGTGCTCCTCGAGAACCTTGTTCAGATGCTTCACCACATCGCGGCGCCGCTCTTCGGTCATGGGAGGCACGGGCACGCGAATGATCTTGCCGTCGGAGAGGGGATTGAAGCCGAGGTCGGAAGCCTGGATGGCTTTCTCGATCTCTTTGAGGATCGACGGATCCCACGGCTGGATCAGAATCGACTGCGGCTCGGGTGCGGACACCTGCGCCATCTGGTTGATCGGCGTCATCGTGCCGTAATAATCCACCTTGATCTGATCGAGCATATGCGCGCTGGCTCGGCCGGTGCGGGTAGAAGCAAGACTGGCCTGAAACGTTGCCACTGCCGCATCCATGCGCCGCTTCAGATCGCCGGAGAGTCCTTTAAGTGCTGGATTGCCATCCATAAACGATGCCATCGTCTGTTCCTCGCAAAGCAATTGCCAACGGCTATTCTACAACCCGGCGCCGGAACCTAGATCCCGCTCAAAGGGAAGCTTAAGGGCATTCTGGCTACTGGAGCGTGACCCGCTTGGCCGCGAGTTGCGCCTTGATCACCAGTTCCGCGGCGAGCAGGCATTGCGCCTGATCCTGCGCGACGTGGGTACGGTTGACGACGTCCCCCACAAACTGCGGACCAAATGGCAGCGGCATGTTGTTGCAGTCGATGGAACGTGCCTGCTTGCCGTCGACAATGAACAGGTTGTTCCCCTGCGGTTTCACGGCCACATCGGTGTATTTGCGGATCTCGATATATCCATCCGTCCCGAGAATGAAGAGGCGCCCGTCACCCCACGTGCCGAGGCCATCGGGAGTGAACCAGTCCAGCCGCACGTAACCGAGGCCGCGATTTCCCCGCAGCACCATGTCACCGAAGTCCTGAAACCTGGGATGATCCGGATGCCGGACATTAGCGATCTGAGATTCCACGACTTCGGCTTCGGTTGATCCGGTGTAGAAGAGAAACTGGTCCACCTGGTGGGAACCAATGTCGCAGAGGATTCCGCCGTATTGCTCTGGATTCCAGAACCAGTCGGGCCTGCCCGAGCCGCCGCCAGCCACGCCGCTATGCTGAAAGATCTGGTGCGGCGCAATGTTGATGGTCTGGATCACTTTGCCGATCGCGCCCTGCTGGACCAGCGTACCTGCGTAGACAGCGGCCTTCACCTCCAGACGTTCGCTGTACATGATGGCGTAGATGCGCTTCGTTTCGGCAATCGTCTTGCGCACTTCAGCCAATTGTTCAAGCGTGGTGATGCCGGGCTTGTCGGAGAGAAAGTCCTTGCCAAGCTTCATTGCCCGCACGCCAAGCGGTGCGCGCTCACTCGCGATCTGCGAACTCAAGACAAGCTGAATCGAAGGATCGTTCAGAGTCTCGTCCTGCGTCTTCACAATCCTCGCGTTGGGGAACCGCTTGGTGAAAGCCGCGATCTTATCCTCTTCGCTACCCCATGCTGCGACCAGTTCGCCGCCGCCGCGCTGGATCGCTCCCACCATTCCGTAGATGTGGTCGTGACTCATGCCGCACACAGCAAACTTGATGTGGTATTTGGGAGTCTCTTCCGCCTGCAATGGCAGGGATTCTTCACTTGCGCTGGCCAATTTGGTGCCGGACGCCATGGCTCCTGCACCAGGACCGCCCAACATGGCGATCGACCCCATCAACCCCGCCTGCTTGAGAAAATCGCGTCGGGCAGTAGACATGGTTTTGCATCACTCCTTGTTTCATCAACTCGCAATTCGTCGCAGGACGAGATTCAGGCTGAAGGTTGCATCGCCACCACCATCAAGCCGGTCGATGCAGCCTGCTCGTGCGCGTGATAGCTCGAGCGCACCAGCGGTCCCGACTCCACGTGCCGAAAGCCCATCTTGAGCGCTTCGGTCTTTAGTTCCTGAAACTCTCTTGGTGTGTACAAGCGCGCCATGGGCAGGTGGTCGCGGGATGGACGCAGATACTGCCCAACCGTCAGAATGTCGCATCCCACCGCAGCCAGATCGCGAAAGACTGCGAGCAACTCGTGCGTCTCTTCACCCAGCCCCACCATCACGCCCGACTTGGTAATTCCTTCGGGCCTCAATTCTTTTGAGTAGCGCAGCAATTCAAGGGACCGCTCATACCGCGCGCCCGATCGCACCACGCGATAGAGCCGCGGCACAGTCTCCGTATTGTGGTTCATCACTTCGGGTTTCGCGTCTACGACGATGCGAATGGCTTCGCGGTTGCCCTGGAAGTCGGGGACCAGCACCTCGACGCGGCATCCCCGCGCCTGAAGGCGAATCTCTTCGATCACCCTGGCGAAGATGCGCGCGCCGCCCACGAGATCGTCGTCCCGATTCACACTGGTGATGACGGCATGTTCCAGGCCGAGTGTGGCCACGGCTTCAGCTACACGGCGCGGTTCGTCATGGTCAATGGGTTCGGGCCGGCCCTTGGGCACGGCGCAAAACCCGCAGCGGCGCGTGCACAGATTCCCCAACATCATGAAGGTTGCTGTCTTGTGATGCCAGCACTCACCGATGTTGGGACATTGCGCGCTCTCGCACACGGTATGCAGACCCAGTGACCGCGCCAGCCGCTTCAGTGCGTGAAAGTTCTCGCCCACCGGGGCGCGTGCCTTCAGCCACTCCGGCTTGGGAGCGGGGGTCTTGCGCGCAGGCTCAATCTGCACCAGTTCCATCTTCTCTATTGTAGCGGCAGTGCAGAGAGGCCGGTTGCAGGTTAAAATCCTGCGCAAGGGGGACTCGGATGAAGGGCGTATTGGTAACGGCAGTCGTCTGCCTGGCTGCGGGGCTGTTCGTCATCTTTTACTTTTGCAACGGCACAACGGGCCTCTCGTTCGCCTACCCGCTATCTGGTTGTTCGATTCATATCGACATCACCACTACAGGCGCAGGTGTTCCCGTTGCCGTCGGCTTGGTAGCGACCGGCGCGTTTCTGCTGATGATTGCTACGGTCATTGCGCTGATTGGGATGTTCCGACGCGAGCGCGACATCCCGCCGACCAGGCATCGCGAATCTGCGTTCGAGGAATAAAAAATCCCGCAGGCAGATTGGAGATTTTTCCAGCCGCCTACGGGATTCGGTTCTGCTTTTCTTCCTATTCCGCCTGCTTGTTCGGCTGCGCAGCCGCCGGAGCCGGCGCCTTCAGATACTTGTCCCACCACCCCAGCCATCGCTCATAGCGATCCTTGATAAAGCTCGGCCGCGTGAATCCGTGGAACTGGCCGGGATACACAACGAGTTCCGTAGGCCGCCCCAGCGACTTGAGCGCCTCGTACATCTGCTCGCCGCCAATCAAGGGCACATTCATGTCCGAGGTTCCGCCCATGAACATCATGGGCGTGTGCACCCGCTTGTCGATTTCGAGGAAGGGATAGCTCATCTTGATGTAGAGCGGCAGATTCTTCCATGGCGGTCCAAGTTCGTTGTCGTATTGCAGGATGTACTGGTCGACGCCATAGAACGACATGGGCGCTGCCACTCCTGCGCCGCTGATGCCGGCCTTGAAGCGATCAGTGCTGGCGACGGTATAGTCGGTCAGGATTCCGCCGTAGCTCCAGCCTGTCACCGCCAGCCGGTTGGGGTCGGCCACGCCTAGCGCAACGGCCTTATCGACGCACGCCAGCAGATCCTCGACTTCAAAGTGCCCCCAGTCGGCCTTGATCGCCTTTGCGTAATCCTGCCCGCGGCCGGAACTCCCGCGATAGTTCACATTCAACTCGGCGTAGCCCTTGGTTGCCAGCCACTGGCGCAGGAAATCGAACGTATGCGCATCCTGACCGTTAGGACCGCCGTGAATGAAGAGGATCATAGGCGCAGGCGTTCCCGCCTTGAAGTCCGCCGGCCGGGTCAACAGTCCATGGACTTCGATGCCTTCCTTGTCCTTCGCATCAAGGTCTTCGGTGGGAACCAGGTTCAGTTCAGCGACCAGCGCATCGTTATGCGTGGTGAGCTTGCGCAGTGTCCCATTTGCCCCGTTCTCGAGCGCATAAATCTCTGCCGGCGCTGTGTCGTTGGTGTAGAGGACGGCCGTGTGCCCGCCCTCCTGGTCCCACGTCATCACCGCGCCCTGCTGCGAGAGCCCGCGCTTGATGCCGTCTCCCCCAAGCTCGACCTCGGCCGGGTACTCATTGCGGTCATCGGCGACGAGATAGCTGAGATGCCCATCCGACGAGAAAATCGGCTGGCTCACGCCACGATCGAACTTCGCCGCGGGATAGCTCACCGCTCCGTCCAGCGTCACCACGGCCGGCTTATTCTGGGAATACTCCAGCAACTCGATCTTCGCGCCCTGCGAGTAGGCAATCGACTTTGAATCCGGCGACCACGCCAGTCGCCCGCCATCCGGTCCGCTCCACGTTGTCAGCTTTTTCGCGGCCGAACCTGCCTTCGCCTCGACCACAAACACATCCGTGTTGTTCGTGCGATCGGAATCCTGATCATGGTTGCTGACAAATGCAATCCACTTGCCGTCGGGCGACCATTCGGCGTCGTTCTCATTTACGTTCTTGTCGCTGGTCAGCTTCTCGGCTTTCTTGGTGGTCAGGTCCCACAGGTAGAGGGCGTTGTACGCGTCGTCGCGCAGATAACCCTGGATGTCCTGCTTGAAGTGGTAGCGGTCGATGACGATGGGCTTGGGAGGCGCGGGCGGTTTGCCCTCCTCGGGATCGGGCTCCGCCTTGGGATGCAGCGTGAGCAGCAGCTTCTTCGAATCCGGCGACCAGCTGTAGCCCTGGACATTCTGGTCGGTAATGTTAGTGAGTTGCTCGGCCTCACCGCCCCGGCGATCCATCACCCACACTTGGTCGCCCTTTACCGTCCCCGGCCGGGATGACGTGAAGCTGATGTAGCGCCCATCGGGGCTGAACTTCGGCGACGATGCGCCTTCCTTGCCATAAGTCAATTGCAGATGAACTGACCCGTCCCACTTCACCATCCAGAGATGCGACTGGCCCTTGTCTTCCTTGGTATCGACCTGGCCGACGGTGTAGAGCACCCATTCGCCATCCGGCGAAACGACGGGCCCGCTCACCCGTTGCAGCTTGGCAAGATCGTCGAGGTTAATGTCGCGCTTCTTGGGCGCGTCGGCGGCGTTTGCGGCAATTGTTGTGGCAATGATCAGAAAAGCAGCGGCAACACGATTCAGCATTCTCAGCGGCATGGGCAAGAGATTACCATCCCGCCGCGTAGGGGTTCCACGAGAATGTTGGGAGTGCATTGCTTTGAAAGGGCACGGCTTTAGCCGTGCCAAATATCTCAATCAATTGGTTGCGGGCTTTGGCCGCTGAGGAACATTCCCTTAACGATTTCATCGAACGATTTGTTGTGTACGCCGCACGGGTCTGATATTTGCGAGAAGCTATTCAAATTGCCTCTACCGCAGCTTCTCCCGCACTTCAGGCCGCACCAGGTAGAAGAAGAACATCATGTTCAGCAGGCCTTGAATCAACCCGGGCACGAGGTGCTGCCGGGCGAAGAGCCAAAGGTTGTAACCGCCGAGCATCAACACGGCAGACAACGCCATAGCCCACGCCCAGCGAAACCGCATCAGCAGTCCGCCGCATGCGGCAAAAAGAAATACCGGCAACACTAGGAACAGAGCAGGATAGTGTCCACCCACCACTCCCACAACGATGACTACCGCAAGGACCAGAAGATAGAGCGAAATCGCGGCGAGCCCGGGCAACGGCAACAACTCCCCCTTTGGTGCCGGAAGGCCGCTCAATTCTCCCTCATGGCCGATGATGGGTCCTTCGCTCTGTTCTCCGGGTTCTGTCGCGTGCCTGTCTTCGTCGCCGCTCATAGCGTGTGGAGATATGCCAGCAGATCCTGCAACTGCTGGTCATCGAGAGCAGTGCCGGGCATGGTGCCATGTCCGTGCAGGATCACGGCTGTCAGGCGATCATCCGTAGGTGGCGCGCCCGAGGGCATGGCCTTGACCTTGGTGATGGCCTGCAGTCCCGGCCCATGCAGACCTTGCGTTGTCGTCGGATAGTGGCACTTCGCGCAGGCCTGGTGAAACACCTGCGCTCCTTGCGCTTCTACCGGCGTCCACTCCGACTCGGGCTTCGAGGGCGGCAGAGACTTGCATCCTGTCATCACCATGAGGGCTGCCAAGCCGGCAAAAAGGGCCAATAAAGAACTGCAAATCCGAGTCCGCATCTGGTTTCGATGATAAGGCATTGGTTCCCCGCCGACCCCTGTGTTCCAGCGCACAGCGTTTTTCAAACCACATGCCATGCTGAAAGTGTTTCGAAACCTTTCTCCGCCACGCAACGCAAGGCTTATTGTTGGCCCGCGTCGATACCGTGCGCGGCCGCCGATTCTGCGGGGAGGGAATCGCATGAAGCGCCGCATCCTGATCGCCGGAGTTGCCGCGGTCGCACTCATCGCCGTCATCTGGGGCCTCTTCGTCTGGATGGCGCAGCGTGGCCGCTACGAGTACTCCGGAACAGTCGAAACGCGCGAGATCCAGATCGGCTCCCGCATCGGAGGACGCGTTACTGCTGTTCACGTGGAGGAGGGCCAGTTAGTGAAGAGCGGCACCGTGCTCGTTCAGTTCGAATGCGACGAACTGAAGGCACAGCGCGCCCAGGCCCAGGCAAAGGTCGATCAGGCACAGGCAGATCTCGACAAGATGCTGCGAGGAAATCGTCCAGAAGAGATCGCCCAGAGCGATGCCACAGCCCGCGCGCAGCAGGCTTCATTCGAGGCAGCGCGCAACGGACCACGCCGGCAGGAAATCGATCAGGCCAAGGCCGACTATGCAGCCGCCGCTGCCGACGCCGCCAACGCCGAGGTCTCCTTTCAGCGCATGCAAAAGCTGGTGGCAACAGACACTATCTCGCGCCAGCAATTCGACGACTCCCGCGACAAGCGCGATGCCGCCGCCCAGCGCGCCGAGTCAGCCCGACAGCATCTTGCACTGCTCCAGGCCGGCACGCGCCCTGAAGATCTGCGCGCCGCCGAAGACAAATACAAGCAGGCCGAAGCCGCCGCCGTCCTCGCGCGCAAGGGCTTCCGCAGAGAGGACATTGAATCGGCACGCGGCCGCTTTGCAGAAGCGCAGGGCTCTGTCGCTGAGCTCGATGCACGCCTGCGCGAGGCAGAATTGACTGCCCCGGCCGATGCCGTCGTCGAAGTCGTCAGCGTCCGCCCCGGCGACCTGGTTCCCGCCGGCCGCATCGTCATCACGATGCTCGAAGTTTCGCAGCTCTGGGTCAAGGTCTACATTCCTGAAACCGATCTTGCACGCGTCCGCCTCGGTCAGCATGCGACGGTGCGCGTCGACAGTTTCGGCACCCGCGCATTCGATGGCCACGTCGGTCAGATCGCGTCGCAAGCCGAGTTTCTTCCCCGCAACGTGCAGACCAAGAGCGACCGCGAGCACGAAGTCTTTGGCGTCAAGGTCTACGTCGAAAACGCGCAGCAGATTCTCAAATCGGGCATGTCGGCGACGGTGCGTCTGGAATGACCGCCGTCATCGCAGCCGATCACCTGACCATCCGCTTCGGCGCATTCACCGCGGTCAACGACGTCAGCTTCGAAGTGGGCAAGGGAGAGCTGTTCGGCTTCCTAGGCCCTAACGGATCCGGCAAGACCACCATCATCAAGGCCCTCTGCGGCCTGCTCCGCCCTTCTGAAGGCACCGGCCACATCCTTGGCATGGACATCCGCAAAGATGCGGCCGAGATTCGCCGCCACGTCGGCTACATGTCGCAGAAGTTCGGCCTCTACGAAGACCTCACCGTCGCAGAAAACATAAGTTTCTACGCCGGCGTCTACGGCCTCGATGCCAACCAGGCCGCCGCTCGAACCCGCGAAGTCCAGGCACTCACCGGCATTGAACCCTACATGAATCGACGTGCCGGCCAACTCTCCGGCGGATGGAAGCAACGCCTCGCCCTTGCCTGCGCCATCATCCATTCACCCGAGGTTGTCTTTCTCGATGAGCCCACCGCCGGCATCGATCCAGTGGCGCGCCGGGCGCTCTGGGACTTGCTCTTTCAACTCTCCGGCCAGGGCGTCACCTTCTTCGTAACCACGCATTACATGGACGAGGCCGAACGATGCGGTCGCGTCGGCTATATCTATCAATCGAAGCTGATCGCCATCGGCACCGTCGCCGAGTTGCAAAAACTCCCCGACGCCAATCCCGCCGGCACGTCACGTATCCAAATCAGCGTGCCGAACCCTTCGGAATTGCTCGATCGCATTCGTCATCTTCCAGGTGTGCGCGAAGCCACCGTCTTCGGCCACACCATCCATGCACTTGCCGAGACTGACAAACTGGAGCAGTTACGCGCCCAGCTACCGCAAGCGCACATCGAAACAATCGAGTCGTCGCTGGAAGACGTCTTTGTCAGCCTCACTTACCGCATTATGGAGTCGCAGCGATGAAGGTCCTCTTTCGCGGTCTCGCTCCCGTCTGCCGCAAGGAGTTTCTGCACATCATCCGCGACCCCGGCACGCTTTTTTTCGCGCTGCTCATCCCCATGCTGCAGTTGTTTCTCTTCGGATTCGCGGTTGACACGAACATCCGCCAGATCCCCACCGTGGTCCTGGACGAATCGAATACGCAAGACAGCCGCCGCCTGCTCCAGGCCTTCGCCGGGTCCGACGTGTTCGATTTGAAACTCTACGCACAGTCGCAGGAGCAGATGTACGAAGCGATTCGTGGCGGCAAAGTTCGCGTCGGCATCCGCATCCCGTACGATTACGCCCGTCGCCTGCAGGATGGCACCACCGCCACCGTCCTCGTCCTCGTTGATGGCTCTGACCCATCGGTTGCGGGTCAGGCCACGAGCACCGCCACCGGCGTCGCGCTCAAGGAGTCGCTGGGCCGCGCGCTGCCCGATGGCGCAATGCCCATCGAAGTGCGCCCATCGGTGCTCTACAACCCCGCAACCCGCTCGGCCAACTTCTTTGTCCCCGGACTGATTGCAATTCTGCTTCAGGTGATGGCGATTCTGATGATCGCGCTGAGCCTCGTACGCGAGCGCGAGCGCGGCACTCTCGAACAACTCACCATGACCCCAGTCGCCCCGCTCGGCTTGATGGTCGGCAAGATGATCCCGTACGGCGCTCTTACCTTCAGCGAACTTTGCGTCATCCTGCTCGTGATGCGCACGGTGTTTCTTGTGCCGGTACACGGCAACGTGGTTCTGCTTCTCATGCTCTCCATTCCATTCTTGCTGACGGTGCTGGGTATCGGCCTCGTGATCTCAACGCGCGCACGGACCCAGGCCGAGGCATTCCAGCTTTCCATGGGCACGATTCTGCCCTCGGTCTTTCTCTCCGGCTACATCTTTTTGATCGAGAACATGCCGCCGTTTTTCCAGGGCATCAGCCGGCTGATCCCAGCCACGTACTACATCGAGATCCTGCGTGGCATCATTCTGCGCGGAGCAGGCATTCGCGAACTATGGGTCCAGGCGATGGTGCTGACCCTGATGGGCTGCGGCAGTACGCTGCTCGCCGCAAGGCTGTTCGTCAAGCAGGGCGCACGCTAACTGGCTATTCAACTGCAACCGAATACGTCGCCGCCCTCAAACCAGGCATTTAAACCCTGTCATTCCGACCGAGCGCAGCGAGCGGAGGAACCTGCAGTTGTCTTTCACCCCCGGAGCACGAGATTACTCTGTCGTCGCGATCGCTTCGCAGATCTCCTCCATCGCAGGAAGCTCGACCACGCTTCCCGGCCTGTGTCCATTCACCAGGATCGAAAAGGCCAGCGTCTTTCCGCTCGCCGTCTGCAGATACCCCGACAATGCATTCGTCTCATTCAGGGTGCCTGTCTTCGCCCATAGCTTTCCCCGGAGCGGCGAATTCCGAAAGCGCCCGTAGAGCGATCCATCAACACCGGCGACCGGGAACGTCGCGCGCCATGGCACTCCCCACGCCTGCCGCGTTGCAAACGACAACAACTGCGTATAGGCACGCGGAGTGATGCGGTCGTCCATGCTCATACCCGAGCCATCGTAGAAAAAGAAGTCTCCATCGCTCACGCCAGCGTCCACCAGGAACTGCCGCACCACGCGCGCGCCCTGCGCCAGACTTCCATCCTTGGCGAAAGTCTTGCCGAGCAGCCGCAGCAGAAGTTCCGCATGCAGATTCTGGCTCACCTTGTTGGTCACCATGATGTCCTGCGCAACCGGCACCGAGATGTGCTTTGCCAGTACCTTGCGTTCATTCAGCGGAGCCTCAACGGTCTCGAGCATGCGGGGTGCCAGCCTTAGAGCCTCGGAACGCTCTGCATTAAATTCTCCCGTCCCCGTCGGCAGTCGGTGTGCTGAAGTCGGATCCCCATTGACCTTTACGCCCCGGCGCAACAAAGCATCCTTGAATGCCGAGGCCATGAACTCGGCCGGATCCTCGATCGCCAGCGGCGCGTGCAGGCCCTGGGGCGGTGTCGTTCCCCAGGCCCTCACCAGCAGACTCCCCGGCCTGCGCTCGAGGCCCGGATGCGCGACATCCCCGGTCTGCGCCATCGTCATCGAGTTTTCGAACGTGTAGTAGTCGACGTCAGGCGACCATTGGGCCAGGGTCCCGCCGGGCTTTGCGGGATCTGCTGTCACCGTCAGTTCAATCGTATTGTCGGCAAACGAAAGCGCCGAAGCGGGCGCCCCATAACCCCATTGCAAGTCGTCCCACGCCCACGCGGTTCCATAGGGCTCGCTGAGATAAAAGCTGTCGTCGCCCACCACGGCGCCCTCGACGGTGCGCACTCCGGCCTGCTCCACCTGCTCGGCCAGCAGGTCCAGGACATTGAGGGCGCTTGGTTCAGCCTTTACCTCCTGCGGCGTGGGAGTGGCGGCCGGCTTCCCGGTGGGCGACTTCGCCGGAGGATTTTGGGGTATCGGCGGCGGTGCAGGCTGAGATGGCGGCTTGTAGGGATACTGCCGCGCGCTCATCGTGGGATCGCCCGAGCCCAGGATCAGGATGTTGCCGTGAAGAACACCTGAAGAATCGATGTCGCCGCCCGCAACCACATCCGTGGTCCACGTAAGGCTCTCCACCGGCAGCAGCGCAAATGCAGCGGCGGTGGTGGCAAGCTTTGCATTCGAGGCAGGCGTAAACAGCTTGCCCTCGTTGAGTCCGTAGATCGGCTGTCCGTCGAGCGTAGTCACGCTGATGCCGAATTCCGCGTGGCTGAGCGCGGGATCGGACAGGATCGCCTGAATGCGGTCGGCCATCGCTCCCTTTGCCGGCGCAGCATGTACCGGGCGTCGTGCGGAGGCAGGAGTATGGTGGGTCTGCGGAAAAGTGCAGGTGGCGGAGAAGAGAAGCAGAGCCGGGCAGAGCGCCAACATTCGCCGGATGGGGAACATGCAGGGAGTTTAGCAGGCCGCGATTCGTGAATGCCCCTGCCGCCGGATGCAGCCGTACCCATAGAATCGAATCGGACATCTGATGGTGCCGGGTCAGGGTCCATGTAGATGTTTTCGATGCGATGACTCCTTCAGGACGCACCATCTCGCACTGGACGCTGCGGACACGCTCGCTCGACTTGGGCCGGCGAACGCTGGTGATGGGCGTCGTCAACATTACGCAAGATTCTTTCAGCGACGGCGGACGATTTCTCGATCCTGAAGCCGCGGTGGCGCAGGCGCTCACGCTACTCGACGATGGCGCTGACCTGCTCGATTTGGGCGCGGAAAGCACCAGGCCCGGATCCCGTGCCGGCAATCCCACCGAAGCCGAGGTCACCGCCGAGGAAGAACAGGCGCGGCTGCTTCCAGTGATCGAGGGCATCCTCAAATACCGGCCCGATGCGATTCTTTCCGCCGACACCTACAAGTCCGACACTGCGCGTGCCGTACTCCTGGCCGGCGCCGAAATCATCAACGACGTAAGCGGATTCACGTGGGATGGAGCGATGCCGCATGTCTGTGCGAAATCAGGATGCGGCGTGGTGCTGATGCACACACGCGGCCGGCCCGAAGAATGGCGTGCGCAGGCGAAGTTGCCTCCCGATACGCTCATTGAAACCATCCGCGCCGGGCTTTCGGAGAGTCTTGCGATTGCTGCGCGCGCCGGCATCGTCGCTGAAGCAGTGATACTCGATCCCGGCTACGGCTTCGGCAAGAAATTCGACGAGAACTACACAATGCTCGCACGCCAGGAAGAATTCCTCGCGCTCGGTTGCCCGCTTCTCGCGGGTCTATCGCGGAAGTCCTTCCTCGGTCACACCCTGGCTCCCCTTTTCGGTGGCGACGCGGCCCCGGTCGAGTCCCGCGAAATCGCCGGCATCGCAGCGCTCGTTACGGCAATCCTGCACGGAGCGTCGATCGTCCGTGTGCACGATGCTCGTCCGGCAGTCGAAGCCGCGCGCATCGCCGATGCCGTGCTCGCTGGAAACTAGACAACCTCACCTAATTTTTTCATCGGCTGAGATCATGTGTCTATCGCTTCGACATCGCATGTAGCTTGAGAACCGTGTTCCAGTTGCGTGCGGTTCCCATCACGCCAATGGCTTTGTCGAGTGCCTTTCCGGTAAACTTCGTCTCTGCCGCGCCGTCCGGCAAGTGCAGGTAGAGAGCGTCCCCGGCAAGGTGATACCGGTCTCGGCGCTTGGGGTACGTCGTAACGATGCGATCAAGTCCGGCCACCGCCAGTGGCCCGGCCGGTCCAGCCAGGAACGCGACATGCACCAACGCGCCTTTCGCCGCCGCTTCGGCCGCATAGGGATTCTTGCGGATCACGCGCTCCATCTGCTCTTGCGTGCGGACCACCACTCCGCATGGAGCGCCCATCAGCTTCTCCAGGCCGGCTGCCACGGCCTGCGCGACCTTGGCAGCGGAGCCCTTCGAGTCCACGACTGCATTGCCGCTCTGAATGTACGTCTCGACGTTCTCAAATCCCATCCCGGTCAGCATCTTTCTGAAGTCGGTCATCGGCAGCTTGCCGTGGCCGGCAAGATTGACGGCACGAAGAAGAATCACATAGGTCGGCATGGCCATACTCCTCTGCTGCCGTATCGTACATATGTCCGGGGCGGTTTCAGAAATCAGATCGGCAGAGACGAAACATGCAACCAGATTATTGCTTTTCTGTGGCCAGGTAAACTACAACGCCGCTCAACAGCGCCGCCGTTGCCAGTGCGGGCAGCACGATCCAGCCCATGCCGCCGGACTTCGAAAGCGCGGACGGCACCAGCGCATCGAGATGAAGCGCCTGCGGCAGATCCTCGAGCCATGCCATCACCAGGGTTCCCTTCCACACGAGACCACCCGCCGCAACAACGATCAAGAGCATCAGCGCGAAGATCTGCGCACCCAGAATCGGCCGCCCAACAGTCTCGATTGCCGCATTGCGTCGCCGCAGCTGGGCGCGCCACCACAAGGCGCCGGGAGATTCAAGATGTGGGATGTCCAGTGTCTGCTTGCGTGAAGCCTGCAGCGCCTGGGTCACAAGCACAAGATCGGAGCAGCTTCGGCACGTCTCGACGTGCGTGCGCAGTTCCTCCGGGCACGCCTCAGGCCAGTAGCCCTGGCGCAGCAATTCCGTCACCTCTCGCTCGCGCGCGCATGTGAACGGGCTCATGCTTCCTCCTTCTGACGGAGCAAACGTGCCATCTTGCGTCGCGCGCGAAACAGCAGCAGACGGATGCTCGCCGAAGCCAGCCCCGTCACTTCCGCAATCTCGTGGTGTGAGTAGCCCTCGGCATACGCCAGCCAGAGCAGTTGCCGATCTCGGGGCCGCATCTGCGCCATCGCCGGGCCCAGCATCGCCAGCGAATCTGCGTGGCCTTCGCCGCAGCGCGCTGTAAACAACTCTTCCGGCATATCGTCAATCGACGATGACCGCGGACGCCGCCAGTGATCGCGCAACAAATTGGTTGCTATTCGAAACAGGTAGCGCCGTGCCGCCACTTCGCCATCCGAAGGATGATTGGCGCACAGAAAGCGCACATAGCTCTCCTGCGTCAGGTCGTCGGCAAGTGTGCGATCGCGGCTTACGCGCGCGAGGTAAGCCCAGAGCGATCGGGCCGAGCGTGCATAAAAACCGGCGAACTGCTCGTTATCCATCGCCGCGGCGGACGCGCCGGCCGCGAGGGGTTGCCCCTCGCCTGCCAGCACGTTCGGAATGGTCGATTCCCAGGGCATGGGTCTCTGCTTCCTCACCTTCACCGCGCTCCCCGCAACTCACTGCCTGTCCTTGAATCCCGAGGAAGCGCCGAGGGGCGGATCGAACCTGTTTTGCGCGGCCGAGTCAGCGGGCATCAGGCCCAGCTTTGCCGCCAGCAGCCACGAAACGCCTGCTGAGATGATAAAGCCGATTCCGGGCATCAGCACGACCGTTCCGAAAACCAGCATGGGCGTGTCCATATCGGGCCCCGCATGCCGCAGCGAGAGCAGCCCAATGCCCAGCAGCACCATCACAATGCCAGCCTGCAGCGGCGTGAGGATGCGCGCGACGGCGCTCGGCATGCGGCGGTCCTGCTCGATCCCAACGGGAATCGGCGCCGCTTCAAGAAACTTTCTGCCCGCCTCGGTCTCCATGTAGGAGGCCAGTTCCTGGTTGCTGGTGAACTTGTCGATAAGCTTGCCGTGGACATCGCTCTGCAGCTTGAAGATGCGGCCCCAGCGGCGATTCTCGACGAACATGCGAGCCAGCACGAAGATGCCGGTCAAGCCGCACGCAAATGCCAATAGCGGCACCGTATCGCTCCAGACCCGATCAAAGCTCGACATTTGTGGCTGGGAACGATACACATCTGGCCAAACTGCGCGCTCCAGCGCCTCATCGGGCTGTCCGCCTTCATGCTTGAGATGGGAAAACAGGTAGAACTCGGGATTCCGCGCCACATCGGGATGCGCGGCGAGAAACGCTGCCAGTTGCGGGTTGTTCCGCGCGACGTACTCCTGGTTTGAGAGCAGCGAAGGATCGTGCGAGACCACGGTGGTCAGGGTAGGGCTCAGCCGCAGCAACTGGATCAGTTCCGACTGATTCGCCGCCACATCGCGCTCGTTGGGAACCGGCTCCAAGCTCGGTACCTGCGCGGCCCCCGGGGTGGAAATGCGAGGCTGGGCCGCTCCCAGTGTGGCCAGAAGCAGTGCGGAAAGAGCAACGGCAGAAAGGATCCGGTAGACCAGGCGACGCGTTTGCATTGTTTTCCCCCGAAATCGAAGAGGCCTTCCCGGCCCTTCTATCCAGACAACGGACGAGCCTGTGGCATGGTTAACAACGTTTATTGGCTGGCATCCGGACCACCTTGGGGGTGTAGGGCATTCCCCATAAGGAGTATTTAAGTAACAGCGAGGGGAGGTTACTTTGTACGTAGCCCCAGACTGTACTTTTGGGTCCAAACGATGTGTTCCGGGAATCTCCCCGACCGATTCCAGAGCAGAGGAGACAAGCGACACAATGGACGATCATTCTCAGAGCGGGAGACTTCTGGCCCGACTCAAGCAAAGCTACGCAGATCGCCGCAACACCCTTACCTGGGCCCTCTTTATCTGGTCCTTCGCGGCCGTCGGATTCGCACTTTTTCTGCCTTTTGATGCCACCATGCTCCGCTCTGTCGGCGTTGCCGTAGGCTGGTCCGCCGTCCACCTCATCCGCAGGGCCTGAGGGAGGGGCATCGGGCATCCAGCGTGGGATAGAATTCCCGCCATGCCTTCCGCGCACAGCAAGGCGACCATTATCAGCATGGCGATCGTCGCCACGGGTATAACCGTGCTGCTGCACGAGGGGGTTGGCCATGGCGTCACCTCCTGGCTTCGCGGCGGAGTCCCCATCGAACTCACTAGCAACCATCTCTCAAGCCTGCATGAGGATCGATGGGTCGAGGCGGGCGGGACGCTCGTCAACCTCGCTGCCGGCACATTGGCGCTGCTGGCGACACACGCTGCCGGGACGCGCGCCAGCCTTCGCTACTTCTGCTGGCTGCTGGCCGCGCACAATCTCTTCTCCGGCACCGGCTACTTCATGTTCTCCGGCATCTTCGGCTTCGGAGACTGGGAGCAGGTGATTACAGGGCTGCCCCACCAGGCCTTGTTGCGCACGGCAATGGCGATCGTTGGCCTCGGTCTCTACGTGCTTGTCGCATGGCTGCTCGCCCTTGCGGTTCGGCCCTTCTGCTCCACGCGTGCCGCATACAACGTCATCGGCCGGCTTCCCTATCTCGCCAGCTGCATCTTCAGTTGCGCTGCCGGAATGTTCGATCCGCTGGGCATCAAGCTGCTGCTGGAGTCCACCATCCCGGCCGCGTTTGGCGGATCCTCGGGCATGCTCTGGCTTGACGGAATGATTCCGAGGCCGCTTCCTGAGACGTCGCTTGTGGTGCCGCGTCAGGTGGCATGGTGGGTAGGCGCGGCTGTTTTTGGATCTGCCTATATCGTCATCCTCGGCCGCGGAATCGAGATCGCGCACTAGCCGAAACTCGGCCTTGGCCGTTCGAATCTGCTCCCGATAACGGAGGCGAAGACAAGACGAAAGTCCTGTCGTTTACTATATATACACTTCTCCGACGTTTACAAAATGCGCTAAACTCCTCAGTCTGCGGGTCTGCGCTTCCTGTGCTCTTTCCGGCCCGCCTTTATTGGAGGTCTCATGGCACGTCCTTATTGGTCGGGCAACGTTCAAATCTCGCTCGTGGCATTTGGAGTGAGCCTCTACGTCGCCACCGAAAGCAAGGGCCAGATCAGCTTTCACCAGATCAGCCGCCGCACCGGCGAACGAATCCGCCATCAGAAAGTGCTCGAGAGCGCGGCCGAAAGCAAAGAAGCCACAACCGCGGTCGAGAACGATGAGATCGTGAAGGGCTACGAATACAGCAAGGGCAAGTACGTCATCATCGAGCCCAGCGAACTTGAAAACCTGCGCATCCCCTCCAAGCACACGATTGCTGTATCGCAATTTGTCGAAGTTGCCGACCTGAATCCCGAATACGTTGAGAAGCCATACTTCGTAACTCCCGAAAACGACATGTCCGCCGAAGCCTTCAACGTCGTCCGGCAGGCCCTGGCGAAAACCGGCAAGGCCGCCATCGGCAAAGTCTCGTTCTCAGGCCGCGAAAACGTCATCGCCCTGGTGCCCGCGGGCCCCGACAGCCCCGGCATGATGGCCTACACCCTCCGCTATCAGAACGAACTGCGCAACCGCGCCGACTACTTCCGCGACATCAAGCAGCCAGCCATCGACTCCGACTCTCTTCAGCTCGCTGAGACGCTCATCGCACGGATGTCGAGCAAACTCGACATCAACAAGTTTGAGGACGGCTACGAAACAGCGGTCAAGGCCCTCGTCGAAGCGAAGGTGAATCATATGCCTGTTCCCATTGACGAAGCGCCGCAACAGAGACCAAGTAATGTGGTCAGCCTTATGGACGCCCTGCGCAAGAGCATCGGTTCGGACAAGGTCTCGGCCAAGAAACCGCCCAAGAGCGCAAAACCACCAGCCAAAGGCATCGGCATTGTGAAGACGCCTGCCAAGTCCGCCAAACGCAAATCGGCCTGATCAACCGCGCCCAGGCAAAGCTGATTTAGAGCCCGCTCAGAGACCGGTCCAGCCGGATGGCATCACTGTCCTTTCGCTTGATCTCGTATATGCCGCAGCATGCTTGGATTGGCACTCCTGCTCGCAGGCAACTTCCGTCTGCGTCGCCGGCGATTCGATCATGGGGAGGCATAAGATGACTGGACCTCGTTGTCTGCGGTTCACCGCCGTCTCGCTGATCGCACTCTTCGTCGTGTACCCCGCGAACGCACAATCTGCTCACGACAAAGAACCCGCCCTCACCGAGGCCCCAGCCCTCGTGAACACCTGCCTGGTCACGAAAAACATGAAAGAGATGGTCAAGTTTTACGCTGCTATTCTCAAACGGGACGCGCAAATGTCAGGCGAAGATTACGCCGAGTTCCACACCAACGTTGGTGCCCTGGCCATCTTCTCGGCCGAGGCGCAGGAACGTTATATTCCAGGCTCAGCTACAGCAGCGAGCAACAGGAGCATCATCCTTGAGTTCAGAGTTGCCGATGTCGATGGCGAATACCAAAGGCTGCGGGACGTCGTGAAGATCTGGGTCAAGCCACCGACCACGCAGCCTTGGGGAACTCGATCCATTTACTTCCGCGACCCGGATGGGAATCTAATCGACTTCTACTCTCGACCGGATTCGAAGTAACCCTCATCCGATTCACGCCTAACGATCCCGTCGCCTGAAATGGCAAGGGCCGGACGCCTGAAGGCGCCCGGCACCGAATGCCCGTCTGGGCTACTTCATTGCCACTTCAACCGTCGCGTCGGTCGAATCATTGCTCGCAACCTCGCGTTCCCGCGGTGGCTGTGGCGCAGAAACCCTGGTCGTCCACGACCGTCCCCAAGTCGGCTTCTGGGGACACCACGCCGTCACCGCCGCAGGTCTGTACGTCCTCGATAGCGACGCCGATCCTCACCCCACCATCGATTTTTACAATTTCGCAACAGGCAAAATCTCGCCTGTGCTCACTCTCGACGAGCGCCCCGTGCGCCTGCAGCCCAGCCTCAGCGCCACCGCCGACGGCAAGACCCTCTACTTCACCCAGTACGACCGCCAAAGCGTAATCAAAATGATGGAATTCGCGCCTTAGGCAACCGGATTTCGTTGACTCTCCTGCCCGATGTACAAGAAATTGAACCCAAATCCCTGGAAACGTTCTTTCGTTGACGCGCACTATCTGTGCGGGTAGACTCCGAGCCATTCGAGCGGCTCGTCGCCGAGTGTCCCTCTCTGCCGCCGAACCTACCTGGAGGATTCACAATGTTCCCCCTTTCGAAGCGCGTTGCGCTCTTGCTCGCTCTCACCCTGTCCGCCACGCTCCATGCCGCCGACTACACCTATCAGCAGACCACCCAGCTGACGGGCGGCTCGCTGATGAAGATGATGAAGTCCGTCGGCTTCATCAGTTCGCAGGCGCGCCATATGGGCGACCCGATTGTCTCCACGATCTACTTGAAAGACAACCGGCTTGCCAACGTTTCACCCGAGTCCATCGAGATCATTGATCTTGACAAGGAAACGATCACCCATGTCGATGTGCAGAAAAAGACCTACACGGTGATGACGTTTGACCAGATGAAGCAGGCCATGGCAAACGCGCGCGCGCAGATGGAAAAGCAGCAGCCCGCGCAACCCGCGGCGCAACCGGCTCCGGATCCCAACGCGCAAAACGTGAAGATGAGCTTCGACGTGAAGGTGCGCAAGACGGGTGCGACCAAGCAAGTCAGCGGCCTCGATAGCAGCGAAGCCATCCTCACCATGACCATGACGGCCACCAACACTCAGAGCCAGCAGTCAGGTAACATGGCGATCACCAACGACATGTGGCTGGTGCCCGCGATTCCCGGCTACGACCAGGTGCGCGATTTCTACATGCGCATGGCGTTGAAGATGGCCGATTCCAGCACTATCGGACTCGGCTTCGACTTCAGCAAGATGCTGGCGCAAAACCCCGGCGCCGGACAGGCGCTCGGTGACATGGCCAAGGAGATGCAGAAGTTGGATGGTGTCCCGATCATGCAGGTGATGCGCATGGGAACGACGACCAACGGCCAGCCGCTACCCGCAGCATCGGAAGCACCGACGCCTGCCGAGCCAGCCGGCCCAAGCAAAGGGGACGTGGCAAAAGCCGGACTGAGTTCTGCGTTGTCCAGCCGGCTCGGTGGTTTCGGCTTCGGCAAAAAGAAGCAGGATCCGCCTCCGGACCAAAATGCAGATCGAAACGCAGCCCAGGCTCAACCGACCAGCGCCATCCTGATGGAAACGCAGATCACCACTTCGAACTTTTCGTCGGCGGCGGTCGACCCATCGCACTTCGACGTTTCGGCGGGATACAAGCTGGTGGCCCCGCCGACCCCGACGCCTCCGGCCCGTGCGCAATAGAACTCTGAACTACGAACCATGAACTCAGAACTGTCCGTCGTCCTTCTCCTCACCGATTCTTTCCCACGCAGGGTTTAGAATCGTTCGTGGCGCAGCGGTGATTGTGTCGCGATTTTTCCTGCACAACCGCGTGGTGACTGCAGGCGAAATTGTGTGATTTTTCAGGGAAGCGGGCAGGGATGCGAGCGAAGACGGCAGTTGTATTGGGCGCCCAGTGGGGCGACGAGGGCAAGGGCAAGATTGTGGATGTGCTGAGCGAGCGCTTCAGCGCCGTGGCGCGCTACGCCGGTGGGCACAACGCAGGGCATACCGTGATCCACGGCACCCAGAAGTTCGTATTGCAGCTTATCCCCTGCGGCGTGCTGCGGCCGGGTTGCAAGGGCGTAATTGGCAATGGCGTCGTTCTTGACCCTATCGCCTTCCTGAAAGAAGTCGCCAAGCTGCGCGGACTGGGCGTTGAAATCGACGATCAGCTGTTTGTTTCGAATCGCGCGCAGGTCATTTTGCCCTATCACCGCATGATCGAGCTGGCGGCTGAAAGCGCGCCGGGACGCAAGCGTATCGGCACCACCAGCCGCGGCATCGGCCCCGCCTATGAAGACAAGATGGCGCGCAGCGGCCTGCGCATCGTGGACCTGCTCAACACCTCGCTGCTGCGCCAGCACATCGAGGCCGCCTGCGGCGAAAAGAACGCCATCGCCCACGCCTTGTTCGGCACCGATCCGCTTGATCCCGAAAAAATGTACGAGGAGTACGCTGCCGCTGCCGAAGAGGTGCGCCCGTTTGTTACCGACACCGGCCGCATGCTCCACAAGATCATTGCCGAAGGCGGTTCCGTAATGTTTGAAGGCGCGCAGGGCACGATGCTCGACATCGATCACGGCACTTATCCCTTTGTGACGTCCTCGTCGGCGACGGCGGGCGGCGCAGCAACCGGTACCGGTGTGGGGCCGACGGCGATCGGTACGGTGATCTCGGTGACCAAGGCGTATGTGACGCGCGTTGGCGAAGGTCCGTTCCCGACAGAGATTCACGATCCGATTGGCGACCAGCTACGCGCACGCGGCAACGAGTACGGTGCGGTGACGGGAAGGCCGCGGCGCTGTGGATGGCTCGACATTCCGCTGCTGCGCTATTCGAACCAGGTGAACGGAGCGGAGTGGCTGGTCGTAACGAAGATGGATGTGCTCGACGAGCTCGAGGATATCCCGATCTGCGTTGGCTACCATCTCGACGGCAAAGTCAGCGACGAGATTCCGGCGGACGTGCAGGGACTGGAACGCATCAAACCGGTGTATACAACGCTCAAGGGATGGCGCTCATCCACAGAAGGCATCACTGAATTTGATAAGCTGCCGAAAGCCGCGCAGGAGTATCTTCGCTTTCAGGAGCGCGAGAGCGGTGCGAAGATCGGCATGGTTTCCACGGGCCCCGACCGCGAACAGACGATGGTGCTTCCGGAGTTTGCCGCTGCACTCGACGAGATTCACGCATAGACTGGACTGACGGACCGCAGTATTCACCTTGGTTTGAGGAAGTGCTCCCCATGATCAGCTTTACTGTCCGGATGAGGTTTGCCCAGGAAGATCGGGCGGAGATTGCCGAGATTCTGCAGGCGCTCACCGAGGCTTCGCGTCTTGAGCAGGGATGCGTCAGCTTTATTCCGCACTGGGTGCAGGGCGAGCCGTGCGCCGTGTTGATCTACGAGCAGTACAAGGACCAGAAGGCCGAAGAGGCCCACCGCCAGTCGACGCACTTCAAAAAGTACGCGGTGGCCGGTCTCTACCAGAAGATGCTGGAGCGCAGCCGCGAAGATCTGGCCGCGCTGGCGTAAGAGGGTCGTCCTGCAAGAATTGCGCGCTCTTTCTGATATTCCCCGGGTGGATCCTCGAGTGAGCTAAGGTCTTCAGACTCTGAGACAATCCGCGCAAAGATCAGAAGCCGATCTTCGGTCAGTCAAACTATCGTGAGTGAACATTCCTTTGGTCACATCGTCGAATGACCTAAGGATTTCCGTTAAGGGAACATTCACATGGCGTGCATTGACCATCACAGCAATTCGGGGCTACCATCCGTTACGCTTATGGGAATGCGGAGGGCGAGCTCGCCAACGAACAGGGAAAGTTGTCTTGCGATATGCTTTGCCCTCTTGATATTGCTGTTTGCGGCGGTTCGGTTGCCCGCCATGCCGCGCGCAGAGAAGCATGAGACGCGTCACCAGATCGAACACCTCGAAGATGCCTGGCGCAATGCCGTTCTGAAGGCAAATATCACGGCGATGGATGCGCTGCTCGCCGACGACTACATCGCCATCTCTCCGACCGGCATCCTCCAATCCAAGGAACAGGCGCTCGCCAACCTTCGATCCGGCACCATGCACTTCAAGTCCATCGAGCTTACCGACAGAAAGATTCGTATATATGGAACGACCGCTCTGGTGACCTCGCGTGCCGAAATCAGCGGCACAGGTCCGGAGGGCGAAGTCTCCGGCAGCTACCGATACACGCGGGTGTATGTAAAGGACCCGCGCGGCGTCTGGCGCATCGTAAGCTTCGAGGCCAGCAAGATTCGCGAACCCGGAGAACCTCACTAGCGCGGATCCGCAACGCATTCCGAGGAATCATCCGAAGATGCGCCCAGGCCTCTCCCTCTAAAATAAGCCGATGCCTGAACTGCCTGAGGTGGAGACGATCGCACGCGGCGTCGACGCGCGTGTGCGTGGCGACCGCATCGTCGACGCCTGGTTTGGCACGCATCGCGAACCCTTCAAGACGCCGGCGGCCCAACAGGCCAAAGGGTTGCGTGAGCGGAAGATTGTTGCCGTCCACCGGACCGGCAAGCACATCGTGGTCGAGCTTGGCGGCGATGAGGTCGCACGCAGTGGGAAGAAGCACTCAAATATGCAGTATTCCACGATAACCGCACAGTGGATTGTGCACCTGGGCATGACGGGAAGGCTGCTGGTTACAACCCCGGACGCGCCGGTTGCGAAACACACGCATGCCCGGCTGACGCTCGCGAGCGGACGCGAGCTGCGCTTCGTCGACCCGCGCCGGTTCGGCCGGCTGGAGTTCCGGGACTTGCGCACAGGGCAAGGCTTCGCGGGACCGGGTGCGGAGCCGCTAACCATCGAACCGGCGGAGTTTGCAGAACTATTTCGCGGACGAAAGCTGGCAATCAAAGCAGCGCTGCTGAATCAAACCCTGTTGGCGGGAGTCGGAAACATCTATGCGGATGAGGGGCTGTTTCGCGCAGGAATCCGTCCGCGGCGCCGGGCGGGCCGGCTCACACGTGAGGAACTCGAGAAACTGCGGCGGGCGCTCCGTGCGGTCTTGGAGCACGCCATCCAGCTCGGCGGCTCGTCGGTTTCCGACTATGTCGACGCCGAAGGAGTGCGGGGATTTTTCCAGTTGGAGCACTGTGTCTACCAACGCACAGGGGAGCCTTGCCTGCGGTGTGGCAATGTGATCAAGCGGATCGTGGTGGCGGGAAGAAGCACTCATTACTGCGCGCATTGCCAGCGCTAAACCTTGCTGGGCAAAATCGAGCCCCATTTGCGCGCGTTTCTCTATGCCGGTCGTGTCCAGCGGCTTGGGGGTTCGTCGAGTCCTTTTCGAAGCGCAATCTACTATTTTTTGAAGTCCTGCGCCGCAGGTTTACCAGAATCCAAACAGCCATGCCCATGCGATACTCGCAACTCGATGAAATCAAACAAAATTCAGAACGGCACGTCGATTGCTACTTGGAAGGTGCCAGTGATGTACCGGCTGCTGGAGAGATTCCGGCCAGCCCGCAAAACAGCAGACGCTCGGCAAGAGCAGCCGCCAATGAAGCGGTAGACCGGCCGGGAGAGCCTGTAAGAGGCGCGGTGGAAATAACCACCGCCCGTAATTTGCTGGGAGGCCAGTGACCAGCGCAGGGACGCAAAACGCCACTCGACTGAGTGGCGTTTTGTGCGTTTGGGCGATTCGACGTCTCGGTCCAGCTGCAGTCGGGTTCCTTCGCGGTTACGCTTGTACTGCCATTGTGGAGCGGTGACTACTTGCGCAGTGGCGTGGGAGTCTGTAGTATCGAGATTGCCTATCAAGCGGCTGAAGCGAACCACCCGGATCAGGGCAGAGCCGGCTCGCCGCTTACAAAAGATACTTCGCAACCAGAATCAGCCGAACAGGCCGAAGCGGCGAAGAATCCTATAGGACAGGCATCACCCCAGGAAACGCAGGCCGAGTCGCACCGATCAGAACAACCGGAGAATGCTGTTGAGGTGGGTCGGGCAGAAGGCTTGAACGTTTTGAATGGATGTTTGGCCCTGGAGTCGCATCGAAGGAATAGCGGTCATTCCCGGCAGGGATCCTGGCGGCAAGCAATTGTCGATCGAACAAACGGGAATGCTGCAATGCGCGGGGCAGGAAAGGTTAACCCACCGTTAGCGCGTCGTGGGTACGCAAATGTCGTGGTAGATTGCGTTCGAGAACACTGCTCCCCGACACATTGCGCGGCTTCAACGAAAAGCGGAAAGCTACCCGCCGAGGTGCCTCGCGTCTGAGCGAGACGTGCGGCCGATATCTGAAATTTCAGCAGCCCCAGTAATGGAAGAGCTGAAGCAAGAAAAGTAATGCAACCCATAGCAAAGTGCCAGGAAGTGCACGCATGACAACAGAACCGACGATACCCCAGCCCGAGCTGGGGTCGGCCCAGGCGAATGGCCAGGGACAGTCGCAAGGACATCGGCGCCGCAGGCGTCGTCGCAAAAACAAGGCGAACCCGCAAGGTGGTCAGCCGCAGGGGCAGGTTCAGCAGAATCAGCCGCCGCCCGCTCAGCCCCAGATGCAGGCTCCGCAGCAGCCGCAACAACAAGGCGGCCCGCCAAAGCAGGGTTCAGGCCGACACCGAAAAAAGAAGAAATTCTTCCAGCAAAAAACCAATACGCCTCAGCCGCAGCCGGGCAACAGCATCACCCCGCAGCATAACGGCCGGCGCAAGGAGAGGCAGAGGGGCCCGCGAACATTTGTAGGTCCGATGGACCACAGCTATCGCACCGTGAATGGCAACGTAGCAGACGGGCCGCCTTCGACGATTCCTACTGCAGGCAACGGGCACCACGGTTACTACAACGACGTGAACGTTGGTTCGCCGGCAGTCCCGGTGAAGGCCGATGCCCCCACACGCATCTTCTGTTTTATCGAGGACCTGTTCTTCCAGGCGAAGATTCAGGAGACAGCCAAGAAGCTTGGCGTCAAGGTGGAGTTCGTGAAGGGCGAGAAGGAAACCATCTCGCGCATCATCGACGCTCCCGAGGGAGAGAAGCCAACCCTGGTGGTCTTCGATCTCAACAACTTGAATGCAAAACCGATGACGCTGATTCCGAAGTTCAAAACAAAATTCAAAAAGGCGACATCAATTATTGGATTCCTCAATCATCTGCAGGGCGATCTGAAGATGAAGGCCATCGAAGCCGGATGCGATACGGTGATGCCGCGCTCGGCATTCTCGCAGAGCCTGCCCAACCTGCTGCGCCGATATGGATTGGAAGAGGAAGACGAGTACGTGTCGCAGCCAGTCTAAAAACACGGAATAGGAAACAACGAAGAGGGCGCCCGCTTTGATGCTGGAGCCCTCTTCTATTTTGTAATCAAGGATCACGCGGTCCGAGACTCTTTCTCTTCCCTACGTCCTGCAGTTACCCCGGCGGCCAGGACATCGGTCGTCCGCCGAGCAGGTGAACATGGAGATGGTCGACGGTTTGGCCGCCATCGTCTCCGGTGTTGATAACGGTGCGGTAGCCCTTGGTCAACCCCTTGCTGCGCGCAATCTCCGCGGCCACCCAATGCAGGTGGCCGACCAGCGATCTCTGCTCTTTGGTCATATCAGCCATCGAGGTGATGTGCTCGCGTGGAACGATCAGCACGTGCACAGGCGCCTGAGGATTGATGTCGGCAAAAGCGTAGCACTGATCGTCCTGGTAGACGGCCTTGGTGGGAATGCTTCCTTCGATGATCCCGCAAAAGAGGCAGCTCATGACTAAGGGAAGTCTATCGCAGCCGCGGGTCGGATCAAGTTCGATCCGGATCGCGGCGCTCGCGCTTCACCGCTTCTTCCCGGGCGTCAAGAAAACGTCGAATCACCTGGGACAGATTTCGCTTGAAAGGGCGAACCGAAGTGAAAGGAATATCGACAAGCCGATGCTTTCCGCTTCGTTCCATGAGCTGCGCAACGCGATGATTTCGATCGACATTCATCACAACGAAAAAGCCGCTTCGTCCGTCGACCTGGACGACCTCCCCCAGGATCGGGATTTTGCCGGAATGCCGATCAGATTTAATAACAATGCAGGATATATCGGAACTCACCGAACACCTCAACAAAATGAGTGACTTCCGGCGACGCTTTTCTAGACACGACCGCACCTAGAGAGAGATGCCATGGTGGAGAGCGAGGTTGTTTGTGACGGGCGTATCTGCTTGATTACGTTGGTGAAATTGCACTTATGAGTATGATGCCTGGCTTTTCATCGTCTCTGCGGCCCGCGTCAAGAAACCACGGGTTCAAGCCCGTAGCACTATATAGCGGAGAAGAGGCCGTCGAACTCGCAGGGCGGTTTCGGCCCGATGTGGTGCTGAGCGACATTCGCATGAGCCGGATGGACGGAATCGAGGCAGCGAAAGGCATTCGCATGCTGCATCCGGAATGCAGGATCATCCTGTTTACAGCCCACACCGTATCAACTGCGTTGATCAAATTGATTCGCGGTCTCGGGTTCGAGCTTTTGCAGCGACCTCTGCATCCGGAACATGTGCTCACTGCGCTCTCCCGGCATCCTGACGGGCGGGGACATAGGTAGATCGACTTCTACGAGCCCACGGCCTGGATTGGATTCGTTGAGGTGTTCAAAATTCGGTCATAACGTAACTGTCGAATGGGCACTAAAGTATCCAATCAATTACCCCAACAGTGGATTGACTCGAGAACAGCTGCAACGTAGCTTCAGGCTAGAGTGCATCGGCATCGAGCAGGTGTTGTCTGCACTTCAAAACAGAAAGCCCGCCGTCAGGCGGGCTTTCTGTGCCTTGGAAGCTTCGGCTTGGCTAGATTCCCTCTGACCCTGCGGTGCATCGGCTTTTGCCACTTAGGTGGCCTAATGTGCAACTGGCGCGGTCGCGGGCGCAACCGGGCATGGGCCGTAATCTCGATTGAGCTGTTCTACTCTGAAGACTCCCGGGCCAGTGCTGTCTTTGGTCTTCTTGATCTTCGATCCGTGAATCTTCACCTTGTCGCCCGCCATGATGCTGGCGGCGTCGCCTTCAAGCGCGTAGGTCTTTCCGTCACTGGTGCGCAACTCGAGCCCGTTGGCGCTGCTCGTCACGCATCCAGTCACGATGTGATGGCTGCGGCTGATCTCGACCGGAACGATGATTGCCACGGCGATGACAGCGCCGATACCGACAGCGGCGCCTACGACCTCGCCCGTGGATGGACCGATGTGGCCCTGGCATTGGGTGGGCGCTGTTGAGCCCGAGCAGAGGAGAACGGTAAGGCCGGCAAAAGCGGTGATGCCCAGGCGCCGGCCGGGAGCTGCGAACCGCTTTGACGTGGTTGAAGAGCTGGAGTCCGGTCGAGTGATCTGCATGCTGGCCTCAATTCGCAAAGAGGGGAATCAGGGAAGTTCCCGAAGGATGGCCCATATCCGCAAGGCCCGCATGGGCCGAACAGGCGCGATATCGCTCTCAAGGGAAGCTGATTGAGAGTAGCAGCAGTTTCACATTACGCAAGAATTATTGCGCCTTTGTTATCGGGATCGACTTAGCTGGTGTGGTCCACGATGATCTTCCAACCATGTGGGCCTTTGCGCCAGACGAGGGAAAAGATGCCGTCGTCTTTCTTGGCTTCGCCGTGCGCCGTACGTTCGAGATGGAATTTGCCGGTGACGACGGCATACTCTGTCTTCCCGCAGGAGTTGGGCAGCAGGCGAACTTCGAGGTCGTTGAAGCTGAGTTTTCCCATCTGTTCGGGGGTGGTGTAGTTGAGCATGTAGCGCTCGCGAATGGGCTTGAATCCCTTCCGCAGCGTGAGGCCGATAAAGGTAGTGTCGGGCGAGTCCTCGTAGGCCTGCATGAAGGTGGGGATGTCGGCACGGTTCCAAGCCTCGGACTGGGCATTGATGACAGTGCGAATCTCAGTTTCGTCAGCAGCAGCGGCCGCGGCCTGTCTTGCAGATTGCGCAGGAAGTGCCGGTGCGGTGGCGAGGAGAAGAAGGAAGAGGAACGGCAGGGCGCGTTTCATGGGCTGACCTCCGAGGCTGGGGGACTCGCAATCAGCTTACAATGGCTCAATGACGGCAGCGGTTGCCACTTCTCCATTTCGCGTAGTGCACACGGTTTGCTCGCACGACTGCCCGGATAGCTGCGCCGTGCTCGTAACCGTGGATGACGCAGGACGAGCCGTAAAGCTGCAGGGCGATCCATCGCAGCCGGTCACACAGGGGTTCCTGTGCGGCAAGGTGGCGAAATACTTAGACCGGGTCTACGCGCCGCAGCGCATTCTTTATCCGCTCCGCAGGAAGACCGGCGTTGCCAAGGGACCCCTGAAGCGAGGCGAGGAGCACGATGCCTTTGAGCAGGTCACCTGGGATGAGGCGCTGAGTGCCATTGCGGCCAGGTTGCAGCAGGTCAGCGATGCCTATGGGCCGGAGTCCATTCTGCCCTACAGCTATGCGGGCACCATCGGGCTGCTCGGATTCGGGTCGATGGACCGGCGGTTCTTTCACCGGCTCGGCGGGAGCCAGCTCGACCGGACGATCTGTTCTGAGGCCGGGGGCGTTGCCTGGAACCTGGTGTACGGCAAGAAGCTCGGAACGCCTACGGAAGATTTCAGTCTGGCAAAGTTGATCGTCGCGTGGGGCGCGAACATCCACGGCAACAATATTCATCTTTGGCCCATGGTGGAGCAGGCTCGGCGTAACGGCGCGCGGCTCATTGTCATTGACCCCTATAAGACGCGCACGGCAGCGCTGGCAGACTGGCATATTGCGATCCGGCCCGGTACGGATGCGGCGCTGGCGCTGGGGATGATGCACGTGATCCTCCGCGAAGGCTTCGAAGATCGCGCCTACATTGACCAGATGACGCATGGAATTGCGCAGCTGTCCGAACGGGCGCGCGAGTACACGCCCGAGCGCGCCGCAGCGTGGACAGGAATGACCGCTGCCGAAGTGGAGCAGCTGGCGCGCGAGTACGCCACCACGCGGCCGGCGGCGCTGCGCCTGAACTATGGCGTGCAGCGCAGCCAAAACGGTGGCACCGCGGTGCGCGCGATTGCCATGCTGCCGGCACTGACCGGAGCGTGGAAGTATCGCGGGGGCGGCGGTGCTCTGTCGACCTCCGGCGCATTTGCGTGGAACAAGCGGGAACTGGAGCGGAGGGACCTGGCGCTCGATTCGCCTCTGGGACGCGAGGCGCGTGTGGTGAATATGTCGGTGCTGGGACAGGCGTTGAACCAGGGAATAGGGAGTAGGGAACAAGGAGTAACAGGCAGCGCTGTTGAGCACGATGCCGACGTGCTGAGCGGAGGGCCGCCGGTGCATGCGCTGTTTGTATACAACTCGAATCCAGGAGCGGTTGCGCCGAACCACAACGCGGTGCGCCGCGGGCTGGCGCGGACGGATCTGTTTACGGTGGTGCACGATCTGTTCTTCAACGACACAACCGACTACGCGGATTACGTGCTGCCGGCAACGACATTCCTCGAACACACCGATATTCAGGGCGCTTACGGGCACTACTTTGTGCAGCTGTCGAATCAGGCCATCGAGCCGCCGGGCGAGGCGCGCTCGAATGTGTGGCTCTTCAGCCAGCTGGCACAAACCATGGGCTTCACCGAATCGTGCTTCCGCGACACCGAAGAGCAACTGGTCCGGCAGGCGCTGGCGATCGGACTCGATGGTCGTTCAAAAAATCCTGGCATGGAACACATCAGCTTCGAGGACTTAGCGGAGCGGGGCCACATTCCACTGGCATTTCATCGTGAGCCGGAGAGCGCGCCGTTTCTGCCGTATACGTCAGAGCGGTTGCCGACGCCCTCGGGCAAGATCGAGTTTTACTCGGCAGCGCTGGCTGCCCAGGGGCAGGATCCGCTCCCCGGCTTCACTGCGCCATCCGAATCGCGCTGGGGTGAAGGCGCGAAGCGCTTTCCGCTGGAGTTTCTTGGCCGCAAGGCAGATAACTATATGAATTCGACGTTCGCGAATCTTGACGGACACCGCAAGATGGAAGCGCGGACCAGCCAGCGGCTCGAAATGCATCCCACGGATGCGACGGCCCGGGGCATCACGGATGGCGACAAGGTGCGTGTGTGGAATGATCGAGGAGAGATTCTGCTGACGGCGCTGGTCGATGGTAGAGTTGCCGAGGGTGTAGTGGCAGGGCGGTTGGACTGGGCCAAATTCAATGACGGCGGCGTGAATGTGAACGCGCTGACGAGCGAGCGGCTGACCGATGTTGGCGCGGGAGCCACGTTCTACTCCGTGCTGGTGGAAGTGGCGAAGGCATGACCTTCGCAGGCTGTTTGGATTGACCGCGTTTTTTAAAACTGGTGGGTCGATCGTACCCGAGTACGGCGAGTGCGTAAGTGCTGCCGGATGTCTGATAAAAGGCGGTAAACTGGTTCTATGTCTTGGATTGGCTTTTTAGTTGTTCTGGTACTGGTCCTTGGTTACATGTACATGAAGCGTGCCGGCCAGGTCTCTTCGAAAGATGCCTCGGAATACCTGAAGAACGGAGCGATCATTGTCGATGTCCGAAACCCGAATGAATTTGAGGCAGGGCACTTGATGCGGGCGCAGAATATGCCGCTGGATCGGATTGAAATGCTCGCGTCCTCGATAGTCAGCGATAAGAACAAGCCGCTGCTCCTGCACTGCTCCACCGGGGTACGCAGTTCGATGGCTAAGAAAAAGCTGGAAGCTCTCGGGTATAAGAACGTCTTCAACCTGGGATCGTATGAGCGTGCCGGCAAAATTATCACCGGCAGCTGATCGCGAGAATCTCTCACAATAGAGCCATGGAAGCTGCGTTTCACTTGCGTCTTGCGACGGAGGAGGATGTTCAAGCGCTGCATGCGCTGATTGAGGCCTCTGTGCGCGGGCTACAGGCTGACGACTATACGCCGGCGCAGATTGAAGGTGCGTTGGGCACAGTGCTGGGGCTGGATACACAACTGATCCGCGACCGAACTTACTTCATCGTTGAGATCCCGGACCAAAACACGAAAGCGCGGATCGCCGCCGGGTGCGGCGGGTGGTCGAAACGGAAGACGCTGTTCGGCGCCGATGCTGGACCAGGCCGCGAACCAGAACTTCTTGATCCGAGCACCGATGCCGCGAAAGTGCGGGCGATTTTCGTGCACCCTGACTTTGCGCGGCAGGGTCTGGGTTCGCTGATTCTGGAGACCGTCGAGAATGAAGCGCGCGCGGCGGGGTTCCGCCGGTTCGAGATGGGGTCGACGCTGACGGGTGTTCCGCTCTACAGGCTGAAGGGCTACGTTGAGATTGAGCGCATCGCGGTGCCGCTGAAAAACGGCGAGGCGCTGCCCGTGGTGAAGATGGTGAAGAGCGCGAACTGACGGCACCTGCCTTAGGTCACGTTGCTGAAGGGATCCTCCAGAGAGGGACACTGCGGCGTCAGTAGCTCGGCGCCGTTCTCGGTGACGTGCATGTCATCTTCGAGGCGAATGCCGAACTGGCCGGGGATATAGATGCCGGGTTCATCACTGAAAGTCATCCCTTCCTGAAGTTTCGGGTTCAGATCCCAACCGAACATGTCATTGCGCACGAGGTACGGCCACTCGTGGCCGTCCATGCCAATGCCGTGCCCAACCCGGTGCGTGAAGTACTTGAACCCCGCGCCGTATCCGCCGTCGACGATGACTTTGCGCGCGGCGGCATCCACATCGGTCGTCGGCACTCCCGGGCGAGCAGCAGCGAGCGCCGCGGATTGCGCTCGCTGCACAAGTTCGAATACGGCTTTCATCGTGTCGGTCGGTTTGCCGAGCACGAAGGTACGCGTGATGTCAGAGGTGTAGCCTTCGACCGCGCAGCCGTCGTCAAGCATGAGAATCGAGCCCTCGCGAAGCGTCTGCGGCTTGGCTGAGCCGTGCGGCACTGCCGTGAACTCGTCGACGTTGAGACTGGCTTCGCCGTCGAAGGCGACACGATGGTAAGCAGCGGCGACAAGCGAATGTACATCGGGAGTAGTCATGCCGGGCGTGAGCGACTGCGCAACCGCGCGATAAACAAGCAGCGTGGCCCGGCACGCAAGGCGCATGCAGTCGAGCTCGTGCGCCTCTTTGATCATGCGGCAGCCGGCAGTGATGGGCGTGGCTGAAACGAGATTCAGGTGCGGGTTGGCTGCGCGGATGCCTTCGGAAAAGACAAAGGCCATGTGCTCGTCCAGGCCAATAGTACCGCTGCTGAGGTTGCGCTCTGCGAGTCCCTTGCCCAACAGCACATAAGGGCTTTCATCTTCCTGCCAGGTCAGCACGTCGACGTTGCCGGCGAGCGGCCCCGCGGAAAGCAACTCGTGCGCCCGCCCCTCCTCGAACGTCGGACAAGCCAGGAACGCCCTTCCGCGCGCCGGGATCACAAGCGCCCACAACCGTTCACCGCCATAGAGCCGCAGGTCGGCAAAATAGACAGAAGAACTGGTCGAATTGGCGAGGACGATCGCGTCGATCTTCGCAGAGGTCATGAGCCGGCGGGCGCGCTCAATACGGCCCTCCCGCTCCGCGTTGGTGAAAGGCCTCGCTTGGCTGGAGAGATTCGGTAACGCGGCAATGGCGGCCGGAACCTCTTTGCCGGCATTGGCCTGGGCCGCCCGCGATGGCAGGGCAGTAGCTGCTACAGTTGCGGTCGCGACACCGATAAAATTGCGGCGCGTAAGTGCGGGTGGGTGTGGCATGGTCCTCCGGGGAAAAGCGCGACGATGGTTGCTTTCAGGGTAATCGGTTCGACCGGGCAACAAACCCTCATCGCCGATTCCGACAAATTGTGCAACCGTTAGGCCGCAATTCTATTTCGTGTCAGCCATCTCCAGCGTCATGCAATGCTGCTGTGTCACTTCGCACTGCAGCATGTCTTCAGCCAACAGATTCCAGCCGACGAAGCCTGCGAATTTTCCTCCGGGCGACTGCGCAACGGTGGGCGCCAGTCCGTCGCCGGTCTCTGCATCGTAGTCTTCATGCATCGAGCCCCACTTTGCAATGTCACGGTGAAGATGGGCAGCGAGCGTGACAGCCAGCCAGCGAGCTTCGTCGTTGAATCCGTACCGCCGCAGCGCGATCCAGTCGAGGAAGTTGGCGTTGATCCAGATGGGGCCACGCCAGTTGGAATACGGGTTGATAATCGCCTCGTTGTTGTAGGCAGCGTCAAAGTGCGACAGGCTGCGGAATCCGTGTTCTGAGCGCATCTGGGTTGCGTTGAGCAGGTAGGCAGAGATCATGCGGCGGCCTTCGTCGCGCGGCAACACGCCGTCCACAAGCGGCAGAAAGTTGGTCCATGCAACGACGCGGACAATCGCACCGGTGTCGCGCCGCCGATTCCAAAACATCGCGTCGCGTGCTGACCAGAGCTGGCGCAGGATGGCGTGCCGGGTGGAGAGAACTTCAGCGCGATAGGCCTTCGCAGCAACCGGGTCCCCGAGTTGCTCGGCGAGTATGGCCATCGCCGCATATTCGCGCATCGCATAGACCGATGCATCCACCGCGAGAATGGCGCTGCGATCCTTCTCGTCGTTCGTAAGAGCGGCATTGTTGTCGGCGCCGGACTGCATGGCGTTGTCCCAGAACCACAGCTTCCACTTTTCGTCATACTGCGTGCGGCGACGGTACTCCAGAACGCGCTTCATCGCCGGCCAGACGGGGCGGATCCATTCGTAGTCGTTGAGATCCTGGGCGGCGATCAACGCGCCCTGCGCTAGAAATGGTTTCATGGCAAATTTTCCGAACAGCGGGCGCGGCCCCTTCGGCGTAATGCATCCGGCAACATAGCCGTCGGCATCCGCAGACCCTGCGAAACCGAGAACCCAGTCGCGGAGATACTTCGCGTGCGCAGGATCCTGGTTGGCCCAATGAAGGCCGATGAAGAAGCCGTCCCAGTCCCACATCTGGTTGTAGTATCCCGCGGGGATGAGGTAGGGGTGCTTGATGTATCCGTCGGAGGGGCGAATAGTTTGCGGTGCAAGGCGATCGAAGTCGGCAGTAAGGTCGCGGAGCAGTGACGCCGTGTCAGTCTGATCGGATGGGGATTGAGCGACTGAGAGAGAAATGGAAACCAGAAAAGTTGCGATGACAGCAGATATCATGCGTAAGTTCACGGAGGAATGATAGCGCGGTCGATACGGTTGGTCAGTGTTCGTGCTTTCGCGCTCTTGTCGCAGTAAGTAATGATTGGCAGCAAGGTTGAGGATATGCGATCTTTTCGCAGTTCTCACACAGGCACAACTTCGCTGACTTGCACCACACTCTCTCCACTGTAGTATTTGCGCTGGTCGGCGATCAGTTCCGGAGCTGTCGCGGCGAGCGCAACATCAAGCTCCAGCATGGTCTCGAAGTAGAGATGGCCGATAGCGTGGTAGTGCGACGGCGTTCCCGGCGGAAATGCGCCGATACCGCGATCGACTTCGATGCGGACCAGACCGCGCGGAAGAAGCAGCTGGCGTGCAACAACAAGGTGCGGGCCGAGGTAGTAGTTCCAGTCAAAGGTGGACCCGTCGGCAATGGGATACATCACGCTGAGGCGAACCATGGCTTGGAAATACAGCGCCGGTGGACAAGATGTCAATGAAATCTACGGCGCCGGTGTTGCCGGAAGAGTTTCGATATAGTCGAATGCGGCTGGGTCATGGCCGTCCGGCCCACCGTCAATTCTTATTGAATCGCCGGGTTTCAGTGCGACGCCGTAAATGATATGGCGTGTTGAGTTGTCGCCGTGCGGGCGCGGCGTTGGCAGCGTAGCGTCAGCAGACCAGAGTGCATTCGGAGCTGGTTGCTGGCCATTGATGGTGAGCGCGAACTTCGCGACGCCACCCTGCAAATCGAAATATTGCACGGCGATGTCGAACCGGCCAGAAGTCCCGTTATAGGTCCATTCAGCAGAGCAAGTGGCCTGCTCGCACGAGACAGCCTTCCCGCCGCTGGCATCTTCCCAAGGACTGACATCAACAATCTTGTAGCCGCTCAGCCGAGCGCCTTCGGCTTCGAGACGATTGGGATAATGCCCAGCGCGACCGCGACCGTCGGGAATACCACTCAGCTTGAAGAAGTACTGCACGACAGCATCGCGCCACACGACCGCGTGGCCGGCCTGATAGATCAGCCGCGAAAGCACATTCGCATAGAGCGCAGGATCGATGCGTCCCTTGAGCGACTCCCAGTCGCCCACAAACTGCGCCGCCTCTGCTGCCCCCTGGTAGTGCGAGTCGTAGAGATATTGGATAACTGTCTTTCCGTCGTGCAGCTTGTACGTATACGGCACGTGGTGAAAGAAGAGCAGCAGATCGTCGGGTGTAGTGGACTCGTTTTCGTACAACTTCGCCACATCCGGGGAGTATTGACCTGCAAACCCCGTTCCCGTCGCCACAGTTCGATCAAAACCGACGCCGTCATGGTCGGCCTTGTGCCACTGCCCCCAGCCGTTGCGCTCGCTCGATTCGATGTTGGGGCCGTAATGGCTCCCGGTGATGTCGGTCAGCGTCTGCAGGCCAAGCGGTCCCGTGTAGCTTTCATAAGCCGGCCAGCTTTGCATCAGCAGTTTCGCGACGGTGCGTACAACCGCAGGATCGTTGGAGATGGCTTGCCGCGTCCATTCGATGGCGATCTGTTCCGGAGTCAGGCCAGGGTCCCATGCTAGCCGCCCGAATGCATACAGATTGGCAAGGGCAAGCGGCGAGCCCAGCCACGCCTCCTGACCAACACCGGCTACGCCAACCATGCCGCCCAGCGGTCGATGGAACGACTCCCCGGCGATGATCTGCTTCACCGGAGTGGAAGCGCCACCAACGCGCATGTCGAAGTCGAGAACCTGTTTCCACATTGGCGCAAGGTACACGAGATGCCGCTGTTGCCCGGTGTACTCCTGCGTGATCTGGAGTTCCACGGCCTGGCTGGTTTGCATGAGGCCACCGAAAAGCGGCGAGACGGGCTCGCGAGCTTGGAAATCGATCGGGCCCTCCTTGGTCTGGATGATGACGTTGGGCGCGAACTTGCCGTCGAGAGGATGGAAGATATCGTAGGCGGCGCGGGCGCGGTCTGACTTGGGATCCTGCCAATCGAGGTGATGGTTGTAGACGAATGCGCGATAGAGGACCACGCCGTTGTGCGTCGCGAGCGCCGCGGCGAGGGTATTGGCGGCATCCGCTGGCGTGCGCCCAAAGCTCGCGGGACCGGGCTGCCCCTCACTGTCCGCCTTCACGGTGAAGCCCGCAAAGTCGGGGATGAGATCGTAGATTTCGTTGACCTTGGTGGCCCACCAGGTTTTCACCGCAGCATCGAGGGGATCGTAGGTGTTGAGTCCGCCGATCTTCTGCGGGCTCGCAATATCGACGGAAAGCCCAACGCGCACCCCGTAAGGCCGCATGGCCTCGGCGATTCTTGCGACTCCCTGAAGCATCTCCGAAGTGAGAAACGGAGAGGAGCCGTTGACATTGTTCAGATTGCAGCCGTTGATGCCGACTGAAGCCAGTAGCCGCGCGTATTCGCCAACGGGTGAGAGGTCATCGCGGACGTGCCCGTTGTCGAAGAAGATGCTACGTCCGGCATACCCGCGCTCAATGGAGCCGTCGGCATTATCCCACTCGTCAACCCATCGGATAGGCATGGCGGGACGTTCGCGGATGTCGGCTTTGCTCAAGTCAGTGCCCTGTGCAAGGTTGCGGAGGAGGGCGAATGCTCCATAAAGAACACCGCGGTCGCTCCCGCCGATGAT
Source organism: Occallatibacter sp. (assembly GCF_035317045.1). Lineage (GTDB taxonomy): Bacteria > Acidobacteriota > Terriglobia > Terriglobales > Acidobacteriaceae > Telmatobacter. Next base: position 39,291 of record NZ_DATHHT010000039.1, on the reverse strand, counting down.
GTCGATCTCGCGGATCAGATCGCCATGCCTTGCGGTGACGAGGAACTCGTCGGGCTCAAGGGAAGGCACGCTGCCTTTGGGCTGGCGCGTCCGCATCTCTTGTACTGTTCCGAGAAGGATCATATTCGGCCCGTTTTCGAGCGGAGCGCCTCCGGAGAACGAAAGCAGCCCGCGGCGCAGTTCGATAGTAGCAGTCTGTTCGACGAGGCTCTGTCCAAGGGTATCTACGCGCGTGGGCACCCCGAGCGGCTTGCCGACCGCGCGGTACTTAAGCCACGCCTGCGCTGCATTCTGAGCCAAAGCCGCCGCAGGAATTGTGGCAGCGGCCAGCACAACAATGGCAAGTCCCTTTTGAAAGAAGTTGCCTTGGCTAGGTCCGGTTGCCCCCGAGGTCATCAAGCTCCGCATCCCACCGTTCTATCATCCCCAACCCGCACGACCCCATATTCCATGTTCCCTAATCTCTAATCCCTGTTTTTCTTGACACGCCTAGCTCTCTATGCCTAGACTTCTCTATACCAAGATTGCTAGGGGTTAAATATGGCCAAGAACGATCTTCAGGGAACACTCGACTTACTTGTCCTAAAGACGCTGGATCAAAACGGCGCATTGCACGGCTACGGCATCGTGCTCCACATTCAGAGTGCTTCCAACGACATGCTGCGCGTGGAAGAGGGTTCGCTCTATCCGGCTCTGCATCGCATGGAGCAAAGCGGCTGGATCGCCGCGGAGTGGGCGATGACCGACACCAATCGACGCGCCAAATACTACAAGCTCACAGCCACAGGCCGCCGGCAGTTGCAGCAGGCTGAAGAGAGCTTCGATCAGCTGGTCAAAGGTGTACGCGCGGTGCTGCGCTACGCCTGAAGTTTGCTCGAGAAAGGATCTGTATGGCTGCCCTTCGCCGCATAGCCAACCTCTTCCGCCGCAATCGGGTGGATACCGAGATCGACGCCGAGTTGCAGGCGCACATCGACCTCCGCATCGATGCCAATCTTGCCGCGGGCATGTCGCCGTCCGATGCGCGCCGCAATGCTCTGGTGCAATTCGGCAACGTGACCGCAACCAAAGAGCGGGTTGCAGGCGCCGATGCTGCACTCGGTTTGGCCGGGGTGTGGCGCGACATTCGTTATGCTGCGCGCCAGTTGCGCAAGTCTCCGGGATTTACGATTACGGCGATCACCACGCTGGGGCTGGGAGTAGGTATCAACACAGCATGCTTCAGCAGCATGGATGCGGTGGTTCTTCGGCCGTTGGCGGTGCCCGACCTTCATCGCGTGATGACGATCGCCGAGCAGCCAAGTCACGGGGACTATCAGCCCGTTGCTCTTGCCAATTATGAGGACTGGCTGCGACAGTCGCGCAGCTTTGAGAGCCTTGCAGTCCGTACCCGCGCCGACATGAGCCTGACGGGCGCCGGCGATGCAGCGCATATAACCGCGGCGCTCACCTCTGCCAGTTTCTTTACCGTTCTGCGCACGCAGGCCCAACTGGGGCGAGTCTTTACCGACGCAGAATGCCAACCCGGCCGCGATGCCGTGGTTCTGTTGAACTACGGATTCTGGCAACGGCAGTTCGCCGCCGACCCCACGGTGCTCGGTCGCAAGATCGAACTCGATCAGCGCGCGTACACCATCATCGGCGTTATGCCGAAAACAATGCAGTATCCTTCCGTTGCCGAGGTTTACCTGCCCTTCGCCCCGAGTTCGCAGCAACTTGCTGACCGCTCTAAGCATGACTATCTCGTCACCGGACGTTTGCGCGATGGTGTAAGTGTGCAGCAGGCGCAAGCGGAGATGCGGACGCTGGCTACGCATATGGCCGCATCCTATCCCGCAACCAACAAGGGCTGGTCGGTGAAGGTCGAGTCTCTGCTTGACGACATCAACGGCGACATGACGCCGCTTTACTACCGACTCGTTATGGGCGGCACTTTGTTTGTGCTGCTGGTGGTGTGCGCAAACATTGCCAACCTTCAACTCGCCCGTGGCGTGGCCCGGCGGCCAGAGATCGCGATGCGCAGCGCGCTGGGTGCACGGCGCTGGCACATTGTTCGTCAGTTGCTGACGGAGAATCTTTTGCTGGCGGTCACCGGGGCCGCACTCGGCGTAGGGATCGCAGCACTCTACCTGCGTATCCTTCTTATCACTATGCCGGCGAATGTTGCGCGTTACATTCCAGGATGGTCCAACACGTCGCTCAACGGCCGCGCTCTTTTGTTCTCTCTCGTACTGGCAGCTGCGGCGGGAATCATTGCAGGCGTTGCGCCAGCCATCGGTGCGTTACGCGTGAATGTGCTCGAGCAATTGAAGGCAGGCTCGCGCGGAACGACGGGAGGAAGCCGCAGGCGCATGCGCAGCGTATTCGCCGTGGCGCAGATATCGCTGGCGGTGGCGCTTGTGGTTGGCGCAGCCCTGATGTCAAAGGGCATGTTCTCGCTGCTTCACCTTGCTGACGAGTATCATCCGGCGAATGTGCTGGTGTTTAACGTGACTCTGCCGGAGAAAAGCTACGATACCAAGCAAAAGCAGGCCACCTGGTACGACCAGAGCCTCGAACGCCTTCGCGCACTGCCAGGCGTGACCCATGCCGAAGTGACTGCGGCCTTACCTTACAGCGACAACGGATGGCTGCAGGATCTCGAGATCCAGGATCGGCCCGCGATTCCCGGCAAGTTCCAAAGCGCGCTACATCTCGCCGTTAGCGAGGGCTACTTTGAAACCCTGCACATTCCCATCGTCGCAGGGCGTGGATTCACGCAGTCGGACTCGTTTGATTCGCTTCCCGTTGCCGTCGTCAGCGAACGTTTCGTGGCGCGCTATTTCCCCGACCAGAATCCGTTAGGTCATCGCGTGCGGCTGGGAGGAACGAATAGCCATGATCCATGGCTGACGATCGTGGGAATTGCCAGGGAGACGAACTACTCGATGTGGATGCCGACGCAGGAAGCTGCGGTCTACATGAACACAGCTCAAATGCCGCTTGAAGGAGCGACTTACTTCCTGACGACCGAGGGGAACCCAACGAGTCTGGCCCCGGCAGCACACAAAGCCCTGGCAGGTCTTGATCCTGCGCTGCCCCTGGATGGCGTCGAGACCTGGCAGCAGTCGATTCATGAGCAGCTCACCGGATTAATGCATGCAGCCGGGATGCTTGGCATCGATGCCGTGTTTGCCTTGTTGCTTGCAGTCATTGGCATCTTCGGCGTGATGGCCGATCTGGTCGGCGAGCGCACGCGCGAAATCGGTGTACGGCTGGCGCTGGGCGCACAACGCGGAGACGTTCTGGGGTTGATTCTTCGCCGTGCGTCATGGCTTACCGGCGCCGGAATCAGCATCGGCCTCGTGCTGGCCTTCTTGCTTGCGCATCTTGTTGCGAATTTACTGCGCGGCGTCAGTCCCGACGATCCAGTTGTCTTCACCGTCATCACCGTCACCATTGCTGCCGCTGCGCTCGGCTCCAGTTGGATTCCGGCCCGGCGCGCCGCGCGCGTCGATCCCATGCAGGCGCTGCGCGCCGAATAGAAAAGGAGACCGCCATGGCCATTCTCCGCCGATTTGCGAATCTCTTCCGTCGTTCCGCGATCGATTGCGAGATCGACGCTGAGTTGCAGGCCCACATTGCCTTGCGTATCGACGACAATCTCGCCGCAGGCATGCACCCGGAAGAAGCGCGCCGCGATGCGCTGCTCCGCTTCGGAAATCCAACCTCGACCAAAGAGGGCGTCTCTGCAGCCGATGCCACCCTGGCACTCGGCGGCATTTGGCGCAACGTCCGATTCGCCCTGCGCCAGTTGCGCCGCTCACCGGGATTCGCGCTCACCGCCATTCTCGCCCTGGCCCTCGGCATTGGTCCCAATGTGGCGATTTTTAGCATCATCTGGGCCACCTTCCTCGCACCGCTGCCTTATCCAAACGCCGATCAGATGGTGGTTGTGTGGACCCACTTCAAAGGCGAGCGCATTCCTTCTTCTGGCGACGATTTCGCTCAATTTGCCGCCCAAAGCCGCTCTTTCCAGCGTCTCGATTTCCTTTCGTGGCGAGGACACCATCTTACAAACGCCGACCACACCGAGGACGAAATCACCGGTAGCGCGATAACCCCCGGTTTCTACACCCAGCACACGCAGTCCCATATGACCATGGGCCGAGATTTCCGCCCCGATGAAGGAGTGCCGGGCAACGATCACGTGGTCATCCTGACCAATCGACTTTGGCGCGAGCGCTACCACTCCGACACCGATGTTCTGGGCAAGTCAATCCTCGTCGACGATCAGCCGTACACAATTGTCGGTGTCCTTCAACCCTTATCCACTGACAAAAATGGCGCGCACTTCATCATCCCCGTGGCTCATCCGCCGGGCGTCCATTCCGACGACTTCGGTAATATCTTTGGCCGCCTCAAGCCCGGAGTCACACTCGCCCAGGCCCGGGCAGAACTTGAAGTCATCGATCGTCAGAACGCAGCCCAAAGGAGGCGAAGCGGCCCGTCCGCCACCACTCTGACCGTTGAGCAGCTGAAGAACGACTGGCTCGATAAAAAGCTTCAGCGCAATTTATGGCTGCTCCTGGCGTCTGTCGGCCTCGTTCTGCTCATCGCCTGTGCCAACGTCGCCAATCTGTTGCTGGCGCGCGGTACTTCACGCAAACAGGAACTTGCCGTTCGTTCCGCGCTTGGAGCCACCCGTACCCAGATCTTCATTCAGCTCCTCACAGAGAGCCTCATGCTTGCCCTGGCAGGCGGCACCATCGGCATCGCCACGGGATGGGCAATTATGAAGTTCAGCATGTCCATCCTGCCTCTGGAGCATTTTGCCACAGAAGCCGAGGTTGGAATGAACCTTCCCGTACTTTGCTTCGCACTCATCGTCACTTTGCTGGCCGGTGTCCTCTTTGGATGCGCCCCCGGCTGGCAGTCCTCGCGCCTCAATCTGAGTGAGACGCTGAAGCAGGGGTCGCGCTCCGTAGGCAGCCGTGACCGCACCCCAACCCAATCCATCCTCGTCACCGTCGAGATCGCGCTTGCTCTCGTTCTTCTGGCGGGCGCGGGCATGGCCCTGCACAGCTTCTGGAACCTGCGGCACATCGACCTTGGCTTCATCGTCGATCGTGTGATGACAGGGGACCTGAGACCGCGCGTCCCATCGAGGGGCGCAAAGACATCTATTCCGCCGCCCGAGCAGATCATCGTACAGCAACACCAGCTTCTCAACAGTATCCGTGCCGTTCCTGGCGTAGCCGATGCCTCCCTTGCAACCGGCATTCCGCTCCATGGCTACGACACCTTTCCATTCGCTGTCGCGGGCCAGCCCATCGACAAAGCTCACCCTCCCGTTGCGGATTTTGAAGCGGTGACGCCGGGCTATTTCAACACCTTCGGAATTCGTCTCGTCCGAGGTCGTTTCCTGAGCGAGAGCGACACTCTCACCTCGCCGCTGGCCGTTATGGTCAACGAAACCTTTGTCCGCCGGTTCCTCGCCAATGCCGACCCTCTCACTCAAGGGCTGATCCTGCAGCTCCCAACGATTGTGAACGATGGCGCGCCTCCTAAACCCCCGGTTCCCTCTCAGTACCAGGTTGTCGGCGTCTTCCACGATGTGCTTGACAGTGAACATCTCACCGACGCAACTGAGCCCGAGATGTATGTCTCGCAATGGCAGCTTGGTTGGCCCTTCATGCCATTTTCAGTTCGCACCGTCGTTGACCCCGCTGCCGTCATCCCCGGCCTCCGCGATGCGGTTGCCTCCGCCGCCTCGCAAATGGTCATTGGTCACATTGAATTCATGCAGCAGGTCCTGGACGATCAGCAGACAAACGACCGCTTCGGCATGGTCCTGTTCGGCGGGTTCGCTTTCGTCGCGCTTCTACTGGCCGCGGTCGGAATTTATGGGGTCATGGCTTTTGCCGTAGCGCAGCGCACTCACGAGGTTGGCGTGCGCATGGCGCTGGGCGCGCACCGCAGCGAAGTCGTCGCGCTCATCCTGCGCGCCGGAATGCGTCTGGCTTTGCTCGGCATTGCGATTGGCTTGGCAGGGGCTTACGGGCTTGGCCGGCTTATGCATACCACTCTCTACGGAGTCGCATCCGCCGACGTGGGCAGTCTTGTCGCAGTCGCCGCTTTGCTGCTGGCAGTTGCAATGCTCGCTTGTTGGATCCCAGCCCGGCGCGCCGCGCGCGTCGATCCCATGCAGGCGCTGCGCGCCGAGTAAACAGGAGAACACGATGGCCCTCTTCCGTCGCGTCGCCAATTTGTTCCGTCGTTCCAAAGTCGATCACGACATCAACGCCGAACTGCAGGCGCACATCGCCATGCGTATGGACGCGAATATAGCCACGGGCATGTCGCCTGAAGATGCGCGCCGTGATGCCCTGTTGCGCTTCGGCAACCCCACCATGACCAGAGAACGCGTCGCCGCTTCCGACGCAACGCTCAGTCTCGCCGGTCTCGGCCGTGACCTTCGCTATGCCGGGCGCCAATTGCGCCGCTCCCCGGGTTTTGCGCTGACGGCGATTCTTACTCTGGCCCTCGGCATCGGCGCGAACGTCGTGGTGTTCGGAGTGCTGAATGCAATGATCCTGCGTCCTCTGAATGTTGCTGGAGCCGACCGGCTATTTGAACTGGCGGGCCAGCGACATGGCGATGACAATCAGTGCTATCCGGACTACATCGACTTCAAGACACGCAACTCGACCTTCACCGATATGGCGACATACCGGCTCGGTTACGTGGGCCTGAGTTCCGGCGGATCCGCGGAGAAATCCTGGGAGTACGAAGTCTCAGGCAACTACTTTGACATGCTGGGCGTGCAGCCGCAGCTCGGCCGCTTCTTTCACGCCAGCGACGAGCGTGGTCCCAACTCCGCTCCATATATTGTGCTGAGCGACGTCACGTGGCGCACACGGTTCAACGCTGACCCGCGCGTCGTGGGCACCATCGTCGACCTCAACAAGCACCCCTTCACCATCATTGGAGTAGATCCGAAAAGCTTCAATGGGACGGAGATCTTCTTCTGGCCGGAATTCTGGGTTCCGATGATCAATGAAGAGCAGATCGAGGGCTACAACTTTCTCACCAAGCGAGGAAGTCACGGCCTCTTCGTGATCGGCTCGCTAAAACCCGGAGTGACGCCGCGACAGGCCGAAGAAAATCTCGACGCCGTTGCCCACCAGATGACGCGCGAACATCCCACCGAAGACGATGGCCTTTCAGTGCGGCTCGTCAAGCCTGGTCTTCTCGGAGATACCCTCGGCGAACCGGCGCAGCCATTTCTAGCTGCGATCATGTCGCTTGCATTGCTGGTTCTGTTGGCCGCGTGCGTCAATCTTGCAGGCATCTTTGCTGCGCGCGCAGCAGACCGCTCCAAGGAACTGGCCATCCGGCTTTCGATTGGATCAACGCGCTGGCGCATTCTCCGTCAACTGCTCACCGAAGCGGTAGTGGTATCTTTGGCGGGCGGCGCGCTGGGGACCCTTATCGCTACGGCGATGCTCAAATTCCTTAGCCATTGGCAGCCGATCAGCGAATATCCAATTCATGTCACCGTAGTTGCCGACAGTCGCACTTACCTCATCGCGCTGCTGTTGTCGTTCGCCGCTGGAGTCTTGCCCGGCCTTTTGCCCGCGCGCCAGGTCTGGCGAACCGACGCCACCGACGCCATGAAGAGTGGAACGACTTCGGCCAGGATCATGCGCCGTCTAACCTTGCGTGATCTTCTGCTCGGAATCCAGATCGCGTTGTGCGCGCTTTTGCTGACGGCGTCGCTTGTGGCTTTGCGCGGCATGGACCGCTCGCTGCACGCACCCCTGGGCTTTGCTCCGCAGGGGACGATGGTTGCCGATACTGACATGCACATGGCGGGCTACTCGGATGACTCAGCATTTCCGGTGCAGCGCCGCATCATTGAGCAGGCTTTGCAACTCCCCGGCGTTCAAGCCGCGGGCACCATCGATTCCTTGCCGCTGGGCGGCGGCGGCAGCAACTGGTCTGTCTATCGCGAGGGAACGACGGACCTTCGCTCTTCCAACAGCGTGATGACGCCGCACAGCTATGGCATCTCCCCGGGATATCTCAAAGCCGCTCGGAGCACTCTGCTGGCGGGCCGCGACTTTACCTGGGATGATGGACCCAAAACGCCGAGTGTAGCGATCGTCAATGAGTTCTTTGCACGAAAAATGTTCGGCGACAATCAATCGGCAATTGGCCGCCATTTTCTCGGCGGCGATAAGAGCGCTTATCAAATCGTCGGAATCATCGAGAACGGCAAGTACGAGATGCTAACGGAAGATCAGAGCCCTGCAATGTTCTTCCCGCTCGCGCAGGCTCACGAGGCGAACACCCTTTTGATTGTGCGATCTGAGCTGCCGCCTGCGGAAACAGCATCGGCTCTGAATCGCATGCTGACAGGCATCGATGCCAGCCTGCCGTTCGGCTTGCGCACCTGGCCAGACAGGCTTTCTCTTGCCCTCTTCCCGCCGCGCATCGCCACCGCTGCTCTCGGAGTCATGGGAATCCTGGCAGCCATGCTGGCGGTCACCGGCATCTTTGGCATGGCAACCTACACAGTCTCGAAACGCATGCGCGAACTGGGTATCCGCGTTGCTCTCGGTGCACACCGCGCACAGCTCATGCGCGCCGCCCTGGGCCGCCCCCTCCTGGTGCTGCTTTCCGGATCGCTCGCCGGCCTGGTGTTGGGCGTGCTCGCCAGTCGGCTGCTCGCTGGGCTGGTCTATGAGGCCACTCCGCGCGACCCACTGGTACTCATAGGCGCCGTGGCCGCGATGACGCTGATCGGTCTTGTCGCTACCTGGATTCCGGCCCGGCGAGCCATGGCCATCAACCCCGCGCAATTGCTTCGTCAGGAATAAGTGTCGGCGTTCTGCCTCGCGGACCGACGTTGGCCGGCCCGGGGCAACTTCCCTATTGCCCGCTTGTCCGTCCAACTCCTGTACCCGGTAATCCGACGCACTGGCTGGTCGCCTGCACGGCCCCAGCCGGATACAATGGGAGTACGCGCGAAAACCGGGCGAATACCGTTTTTTCTTCGAATCTGGAGCAGGTGCACGTGATACGTATGTTCCGCCGCAGTCTGCGGCTCCAATGGGTTGCTGCACTGGGTATTGCGGTTGCGATGCCGGGGTTGATTGCCACCGCCGCAACTCCGCAACAAGCCACGCAAACCTCGCTCCGTATCGATACCCGCGACGGGAACGGGCGGACGCAAGCCACCCTTTCAATGACGGTTATTGGCGCGGATGGCCAACCGGCCGCGGGATCGATAGCGATTCAGGATCGGGGCAAGCCGCTGGCCGGCTTTGTGCTCGACGCCGCAGGGCGAGCAACGGCAACCATCGACCTCGCGGGTGGCGATCACAGCCTTTCCGCTGTCTATACGGGCGACCCGGCGCATCTGGCATCAAGCTCTGAAGTCGCGCCGGTGGTTGCAGTCTCCGGTTCCACTGCGGATTTCTCCGTCTCCGTTGCGCCCGCCACAGTCTCGCTCAAGCAGGGGCAGTCGGGATCGGCGATGGTTTCTGTTACGCCTATCAATGCAGCTTCGCTGACGGCACCGATGTTCGTAACCATCTCCTGCTCAGGTTTGCCCGACCAGAGTGCCTGTACATTTACGCCAGAGAATCTTGAGATCCCCGTGGGAGGTACTGCCGCCATCACCAGCTCCCTGGTGATCGCCACGCAGGCCACATCGCTCGCCAAGGCCGAACCGAACCTGAAACGCGGAGCGCAGCCGATCGCACTGGCAGTGTTGCTGCCCGGTGCCCTTGTTCTGAGCGGAATTGCCTTTGGCGCGCGTCGGCGCCGCTTGCTGAGCCGCCTTGTGTTGCTTGGCCTGGTCGCGTTCGTTTCCGTGCTGGGTACCGTTGCGTGCTCGCCGCTTTACAACTACCACAACCACGGGCCACCCCATAACCTTCCCACGCCCGCGGGCAGCTACAACGTGACCATCGCCGCGCAATCGAGCAACGGCGTTACCGCCACCACGCACAACACGACGATTGCCCTGACCGTCACGCAGTAGCGCCAGGGAACGGAGTAACGCGTACCTTTCCCCGATCCGCAAGGTCAAATACAAAAATCCCCGATTCATCTCTGAACCGGGGATTTTGCTGTTGCGCTTGGCCGCTGTTCACCGGCCAATGATTCGCTTTTCTTTGATCACTTTAGAAGGTCCGCGACATACCCGCGATGACCGTGTAATCCGAAAAGGCCGCATCGCCGTGGGTTTGGTTTGCGAGATCCGTGACGCTGGTCTTGCGATTACGCTCCATTGCCCACGGACCGCTCGCGTACAGGCCCCAACGTCCGTGCTCATACATCATGCCGGGTTCGATGGAGATGACATAGCCGGGCCGCCGGAATCCATTGCTTGATCCGAAGGCATCACGTACCGGCACGCCTTCCATGCGGCCACCAATGCTGAGAGCAAGGCCGCGCAGGGGCTTGACGCCTGTGATTGGTCGCGAGAATCCGCCGCGCCAGAGGTACTGGTCGGCTGCCGAGACTACGCCTTCTCCGGGAGCCCCGCGCCCCGTCGCGACGCCTGTCGTGTCCTGGGGACTAAACAGCCACGATCCTGTGAAATACGTCGAGGTGTGCCAATACAGTTCGCGGTAGGCCTCGGTGCCAAGGCTGAATCCCCAGGTCCCGTCGCCCGGCTGGATAGATTCGTCGAAGGGCAAAGTGGTCGTCGACCCGTTTGATGACGTCTTGGTTCCCTTGGCGTCGTTGATGCCCGTGGGCAGCTTCAATTGCGCTGAGATCGCTACGTTGCCATGGCTCTCTGTCGGCGGACGGAACACCCACGACTGCACGCCGACGGTGACATCGCCGATTCCGCCTGAGTGATAGGCATTCAGTGGACTGCTCTGCCCGTGGCGAGATGCTTCCATTCCGGGAATACTCGCGATCACGCTCAGCCTGGGAGTGACCTGATAATTCAAATCCAGTTCAAACAGGTTTACGTGGTTTACAACTGCGGAGTGCTGCGCTTGCCGCTGCTCCTGGTAAACCGTGCCAATGTAGTGTCGGTACGAGTTGTAGACGCGGTAACCGGTCGAGATCGTAAGCCCATGCAGAAAGCTGGTTCCCGCCGAGTGAGCGATCGTGGATTCATTGGTCGGATTGAGTCCCGCAATGATGGGCTGAGGAGAGTGGGCGGCGACGCAACCCTGCGCGTGTGCGGCAGGCTGCATGCAGAGGAGGGAGACGAACAGCGCAGCAGGAAGGGCCGCGCTCCGAAGCAGGAGCATTCTCATCTTTTTTCTCCAATTCAGAAGAACAAAACTGACCTCAGAAACTCCCTCGGGGAAGTACCACAGGACCGGGAGAAACCTGTGTGAAGAATCCCAATGACGGTAGCAGCGCTGCAATGCAATGCGCGTCGGCCATCGTGCCGAGAGGTAACTCATCCTTTCGATGGAGTTCACCAGAGTTCCTGATCGGTATTGTCAGAAGGCGATGCCGCAAACCCGCCCCGCAACCTCGCTGAAGTGTCTACTGCTGGCCTTCGCCATCGCGTCCGCTCCGCTTTACGCTAAACACGTCCCCGATCCAGCCTTCAAAACGCTCGACGGCCAGATGCGTAAGCTTTCAGACTTGCGCGGCCAGATTGTGGTGGTGAACTTCTGGGCCACCTGGTGCGGCCCCTGCCAGGAAGAACTGCCCCGCCTGAAACATATCGCAGCGTCGTATGCCGGCAAGCCCGTCAGCTTCGTCTACATCTCGATCGATGTGCCCAAAGACCGCGGCAAGATTCCCACCGCACTTGCCAGGCTGCATGTTGAATTCGATAGCTGGGTCGGCGCCGACACCGATACCCTCGGCCGTTTCGGTCTTGGGGAAATTGTCCCCGGCACGCTGGTCCTCGACGAGAATGGCGAACCCGTCGCCCGCATCATGGGCGAAGCTCGCGAAGACGACGTGCGCACTCCGGTGGATTGGCTGCTCGGCGGCAAGACCGGTTCTGCGCCCGCCGCCCTGACAAAGCGTTATTGACAGCCCGTCCGGTCTCTTGAGTCGCCAGCCCGCCCTTTCCGCTATCCTTTTCAGGTTGAGGTGGAGTGCCATGACTGAGACGGCTACGCGTCCGCAACTTGCGTATTTGACCGACGTATTGAACGATCTGCGAGCGAAGGGAACGCATTTCAAACTGCGCATCCTCGATGATCAACAGGCCCCGGTGTGCCACTACGACGGCCGCGAAGTCATCAACCTGGCCAGCAACAATTATCTGGGACTCGCAAATCACCCCAAGCTCATCGAAGCGTCGCTGAAAGCCACAAGGGAACTGGGCGTGGGCTCGGGTGCCGTCCGTACCATTGCGGGCACAATGCGCATTCACATGGAACTCGAAGAGAAAATTGCGCGCTTCAAGAACGCCGAAGCCTGTGTCGTCTTCCAAAGCGGATTCGCAGCCAATGCCGGAACAGTGAGCGCGATCCTCGGCAAGGAAGACTTCATTTTGTCCGATGAGCTCAACCACGCCAGCATCATTGATGGTGCGCGCCTGTCGCGAGCAAAGATTAAGGTCTTCCGCCATAAAGATGTGGCGCATTGTGAAGAGCTGCTGAAGGAAATCGCCAACGAGCCCGGACACAAGCTGGTCATCACCGACGGCGTCTTCTCCATGGACGGCGATATCGGCCCCGTCGACAAGCTGGCTGCGCTGGCCGAGAAGTACGGCGCCATCATGATGGTCGACGATGCGCATGCCTCCGGCGTGCTGGGGCGCAACGGCCGCGGCAGCATCGATCACTTCGGCATGCACGGGCGCGTGGATGTCCAGGTCGGTACGCTCTCAAAAGCCATCGGCGCGCTGGGCGGCTATGTCTGCGGGTCAAAAGATTTGATTGACTATCTCTACCACCGTGCGCGGCCCTTCCTGTTTTCGACATCGCATCCGCCATCGGTCGCGGCCACGTGCATCGCAGCCTTCGACATTCTTGAGCAGGAACCCGAGCGTATCGATCGCCTCTGGAAGAACACGAGATACTTCCAGGGCGAACTCAAGCGCGCGGGATTCAACATCGGCGGCGTGAATACCCCGGCAACCGAGACACCGATTTCCCCGGTGATCGTCGGCGAAGGACGCGCAGCCATGGACTTCTCGCGTGCGCTCTTTGAGGAAGGCGTAATGGGCACCGGCATCGCCTTCCCCACCGTGCCCGAGGGCAAGGCACGCATCCGCCTGATCCTGACTAGTGAGCACACGAAGGAACAACTCGACCGCGCCCTCGAAACACTGGAGCGCGTAGCCAAGCGCATGGGACTGCTTTCGCAATAGGCTGTCCCTTCCGAAGGATCTGCTTTTGCACTTGCGATCTGTCGCAGCATCAGGAACGTACAATAGCCTCAAATGATTGCGCATCTTCGCGGCAAGCTGATTCACAAGCAACCAGGCCAGGCCATTGTTGAAGCCGCCGGCGTGGGATACGACGTCGTCATCTCTGTTCCGACTTTTACGTCGCTGCCGAGCGTGGGTGCGGAGACCTCGCTGCACATCCACACGCAGGTCAGCGAAGACCAGATCGCCCTCTTCGGCTTTCTCGATCGCGAAGAGAAGCGGCTCTTTGAACGGCTGATTACGGTGAGCGGAGTCGGCCCCAAGCTGGCAATCAAAATCCTCTCCGGACTCTCGCCCGAGCGCACTGTGCAGGCCATCCGCGCGCAGGACCACGCGCAGCTGACGCGCATTCCCGGCGTGGGCAAAAAGCTGGCCGAGCGCCTCGTTGTCGAGTTGAAAGACAAACTCGAGGACTTCGCCGTTGCCCCAGTTCCGTCAGCCGTTGCCGGCCCCGCAGTCGACGATGTGCTGTCAGCGCTGACGAATCTCGGCTATCAACGCCCCGCCGCCGAGAAGGCAATCGAACAGTCAGTGACAAAAGACAAAGCGCTTGCCGCCGACTTCGACGGTCTGTTCCGCGCGGCGCTGAAGGTAATCCGCTAAACGAGTAAAAGTTAAAGTTAAGGAAAAACGTCAAGTATCGATCAAAACTGGGACCACTCCAAACGCAACAATAATTCACCGAGTGCTGTAACCCTCGATTCTATAAGCCGGTCTAACTCTTAAGAGCCTCCAGAGCCCGATATCAGAGCGTCAGGCATCTTGCACGGCAAGGAAGGTGTATTTGCGTCTGCTTGTCGCTCTCATCAGTCTCGGTATTGCCACAGTTGTGAACGCACAGCAAGAGCAGATTCCCGACGCTCCGCAGCCTTCCGTCAGCCTCGCTGCAGATGGAACCCCTGCGCTCGGTTTCAATGAGCCGTCATCTGTGCCCGATCTCGCCGCAACGCCCGACACGGCTTTCCTTTCAGCGCTGGTTCAGGCTGGTCAGAGCGCCAACCAGGGCGACAAGCGCGCCGGTCCCGCGCCCAACGTTCCAGTCGACTCCAATGGGAACCCCATCCCGCTCGAGCGTCAACAGCCCCAGCGCATCCTTGGCTTTATGCCCAACTTCCGCTCTGTTTCAGGAGGATCGAAGCCGCATCCGCCGGGCTGGAAGTACAACTTCATCGTCGCCACCCGCCAGGCCACCGATTATTCCTCGTTCATCTTTCTCGGCCTCACGTCGATCACCGCTGAGGGCATGAACATGCATCCGTCTCTCGGCAAAGGTGTGGGCGGTTTTTACGCCTATACGTGGCGCGGCTTTCTTGACAAGACCGACGGCACCTACCTCTCCGCCTGGCTGCTACCCAGCCTTCTTCACGAAGACACGCGTTTCTACGCGCTTGGCAACGAACGTGGCATCCCGGTCCGCGTCCTTTATGTCATCAGCCGGCAGGGAGTTGCTCGCACTTACGGCGGCAGGCAGACTCCCAACATTGCTGGACTGGGCGGCAAGGTTCTCACCCAGATCGTGTCACGGAATTACTATCCGCCAAGCGCCACCACATTCAGCGTGCTGGCCAGCAAGTTCGGTTACTCCGTCATGCGTGACGTCATCTTTTCTTCCATTCGCGAGTTCTACCCCGACATCGCCGCACACTATATCCGCAAGCACCGGGAGAAGATTGCCAGCCAAGCCGCCGCGGGCGCATCTTCCGCGCCTTGATCGGATTGCATCGTTACCTTTGAAAGTGTAAGTAGTGGTGCTGCGCCGGTAGATTCTCGATTTCCTCAGGAAATACGCGACCTGTGCATGCACCGCGTTGCTCCCTCGCCTACACTTGCAAACGTATGCCACGCGCAGCTAAATCTTCTCCCGCAACACCGGTGCCCTATCTTCGACCGGAAGCAATTACATTTCTGCGCAATCTGGCGAAGCACAACGACCGTGACTGGTTCGCCCCGCGCAAGCCGCAGTTTGAGGCGCAGTTGAAGGCGCCGATGCTCGCGATCGTCCGCAAGATCACGGATGCCATGATCGACTTTGCGCCCAATCATGTGCGGCCTGCGGAGAAGAGCCTTTTCCGCATCTATCGCGATACGCGTTTCTCGCACGACAAGCGCCCCTACAAAACGCACGTCGCCGCGTGGTGGTCCCACCAGGGCCTCGAGAAGACATCCGGCGCGGGTTACTACTTCCAGGTAAGCCCCAAGGGCGTGGTGATTGCCGCAGGTGCATACATGCCTGAGAAGGAACAACTGGCGCAGATCCGTCACTGGCTGCTCGACCACCACGAAGACTTTCGCAAAATCCTGCGCAAGCCTGCCGTGCGCAAAACCTTCAGCGATTTTGAAGGTGAGGCGCTGACGCGGCCGCCCAAGGGCTTCCCGCCAGACCACCCGGCGATGGATCTGATCCGCTGCAAGCAGTGGGGTCTCAGCACCGTGCTGCCTTCCGGAGCTGCGCTGCGCAAGGATTTCGCCAAGGTACTCGTAAAGCATTTCAAGCTGCTCGCCCCCATGGTGGACGCACTGAATATGCCCATTGCCGCCGCCGCTGCGCCCAAACGGAAGGTGCTTTTCGGGTTGAACTAAACCATCTGCCCGAACAACGACCGCAGTTGAATCTGCCCGTATTTGGGGGTTCCAGAAGCTTCCTGCCCCCAAAAACCGGTAAAAACAGGCCTTTTCAGGCTAAATAGGCATAAAAACCCAAGAAAATTGTGGAAAACCGGCGTTTTTCCATTGACTTTAGGTCGTCCCAAGCCGCATTGTTACGAACGACAGGGTTCTCGAGAACCCGCATAAATAAAGGGGATTCGTGCATATGTTGCCTCCAGGCGTTTCCAGCGTAAGGTTCGAAACGCTACGGTCGCACTACCCCATGCGGTGCGCTTCATGGCTTCTTGCAGTCATCTGAAAGATGCCGGGCGGCGGGATACCAGGCAACAACTAGCGAAGGAGAAACATCACATGGCAACTGGAATGACCAAGACTGGACTTACCCGGCACATGGCCGAGAAGCTCGAATTGACCAACAAACAAGCGGCCGCTTTCCTTGATCTTCTGGCTGAGACCGCCATCAAGGAGACCAAGAAGAACGGCGTGTTCGTAATCCCCGGCATCGGACGCCTCGTCAAGGCCGAGCGCAAGGCGCGCATGGGCCGCAATCCCCAGACTGGCGAAGCCATCAAGATCAAGGCGAAGACCGTCGTGAAGTTCCGCGTGGCCAAGTCCGCCAAGGACACCATCGCGCCGCCGAAGAAGTAGTTCCATTTCCTGAGGGGTGTTGTACAAGCTGGGGAAGAGCTCTCGCTCTTCCCCTTCTTTTTCTCGCGCTTTCCTGTCGCGCGTCGCAGGCTCGCGAATATTTGCGCATACCTTGGTCGCGGTGCCACATCAAAGAGGCATGGCGACTCACGTGACTACAATCTCCCGATCGAGCGCCGCCGTATCCGGCTCGGTGCTGACCCTGCTGCGGCTGGAAGGCTTGGCAGTGGCCGCGTTGTCGGCAGTTCTGTATGCGCACGCCGGCGCGAGCTGGTGGCTGTTTGCCGCGCTCTGGCTCACGCCCGATCTGTCGATGCTCGGCTACCTCGCTGGGTCCTGTTGGGGCGCGCGCTCTTACAACGCGATACATACCTACGTGGTTCCCGGTGCCCTGGCGCTCAGCGCCTACTTGCTGAACGCACCCGCGGTGCTGCCATTCGCGCTTATCTGGGCGAATCACATCGGCATCGACCGCCTCATGGGCTATGGGTTGAAGTACTCCGACGGCTTCAGCTGGACACACCTGGGCCAGACGGGAAAGCGCGGAGCTACTGTGCCGGCTCGGGGCTGACCGAACGCGGCATCACAGCGCGCACCACCAGCGATGCTCCGAAGAAGATGAGAATGATGCGGCCGGCAAGTTCCGCGTCGTAGTTCTTTGCATAAACCACAATGGCTACAAAGATGCCGATGGGCGTCAGCTCGGCCAGCGATGCGCGGAGCCAGTGCGGCTTCGCGCCGGCGGGTGCGGGCGCGCCGCGAAGCCGGGGAAAGAACCGCGGCACTGCGCGCAGATAGGCAGCATAAGGCTCGCCGAGTTTTGCCTTAAGGAAAGCTTCTTCTCCGAGCGTCAGCCGAATCGCAAAAATGCCGATGAGCACCATTGCAAAGAAGGCGCCGCTAACAGGCATAAGAAACGCCAAGGCGATCACCATGCACCAAAGTCCGATGTAGAGCGGGTTGCGCAAGTAGCGGTACGGCCCGTCGGCCATGACTTTTCTGGCCACCATGTTGCCGCTGTTCACCGTGCCTGCGCCCAGGTATGCCGTTCCCCAGACGCGAAACAGCACAGCTTTGGCGGCGATCAATGCGGCAACGATCAACAGCAGGGGCGTCGCGACCGCAAATGACACAAGCCCCGTGCGGCTGATTTCAAGGGCGAGCCATTCCAGCAGAGAGATGCGCCGGCCAATATGCCACGCCTCGATCCACGGCGCCCAGAATCCAAGAATGATGATGACGGCGTTGATCACCATCCGCAATCGGAACTCAAGCGCACTTGCTCCCATTCGCAGCCCTCGCGCCGGAGTGTATCATCCGCCCCGTTGTGAAGATGGACCGCTCTACTCCCAGCGCAGTGCAGTCATGGGGTCGGTCTTCATGGCAGAACGCGCAGGAACGATTGCCGCGACTAAAGTCACTAACGCAAGCAACACAGACACGGCAATAAAGCTCATCGGATCGTGTGGGCTGACGCTGAAGAGCACACTCCGCAGCAGGCGCGAGAGTGCAAGCGCCGCGACGAGGCCGACGACACCGCCGACAGCAATGAGGCGAAGTGCTTCACGAAGAATGAGTCGCATGACGTCGCCGCGCGTAGCGCCAAGCGCCATCCGTATTCCGATCTCCTGCGTGCGCTGCGCCGCCATAAAGGCGACCACGCCGTAGAGCCCGATAATCGCCATCAACAATCCTGTACCCGCAAACAGACTGAGCAGCGCAGTCTCAAACCGAGGGCGATCGGCGAGCCCGCTTACCCGCTCGTTCAAGGTCTCAATCTCAACAGGCACGGTTGCGTCGATGGCACTCACCTGCGTTCGGATCCAAGGTGCCATCGCAGTCGGCGCAAAGGTCGTTTTCACCACAAGCGCCGCCGAGTGCGGTTGCTGCCAGTCCTCCGCTTCAGCACGCCAAAGCTGGTAATACTCCGGTTCATCCTCGTCGCTAAGTCCGGAGTTTTTGACGTTCGCTGCCACCCCCTGGACTATGAACCACGGCCCGCCCGGAACCGGTTTAACGCGCTGGCCCAGGGGATCTTGCCCGGGAAACAATCGCGAGGCCAGTGAACTGCTGATGATCATGAAGTGTTCGCTTGATGTGCGCTGTCCTTCAGTGAAATTCTGTCCGCGCACAATTGGTATATCGAGGACTTTGAAGTAATCGGGGGTTACCCAGCGCCATGCCACCATGCCGCCCGTTCCGCCTGTCATGGCAGGACGCCCTGCAACCTCCATGATGTTGTAGATGTGATCGCGATGATAGCCGCCCGGCGGTACTGTGTCACTTAGCCCCACGGCTGCCGCGCCCGGCAGCCTGCGCAGAGCCGCTTCCACCTGCAGAAAGAACTGCATTCGCGCCTGCGGCGTGGTGAATGTGTAGCGGTTCAAAGAAATCCTCGTTGTCAGCACGCCTGATGTCTGCAAACCGAGTGGCTGCATCTGCAAGCTGGTGAAGCTGCGCACCAGCAACGCAGCTCCGGCGAGCAGGATCACACTGACGGCAATCTGACCAGCGACCAGTATCTTTCGCATCACGGCCCGTGCACCCGCCGGCAGCGCTCGCGCTGCCAGAGCAATAGAGCGCGGCCCGTGCAGAGCCGGAATGATTCCAAACACCATCCCGCACACCACCGCAATCGCCACAGTGAAGCCTAGAATGCGCGCATCCAACTGGGCGCGGTGGAGAAACGGCAGCCCCGATGGCGCGATAGCGACAAACACATACAACAGTCCTTTGGCCAGGGCGCAGCCTGTCACGGCTCCCGATGCCGAGAGGATTACTGACTCGACCAGTGCCTGCCGAATCAAGCGTTGTCGACTCGCGCCCAGCGCCGAGCGCACGGCCAATTCGCGCTCGCGTGCAGTGGCACGCGTCAACAGCAGGCTTGCCACATTGGCGCAGGCAATCAGCAACACGGCCAGCACGGCTCCAAGCAAGATCCACGCCGCCTGGCGAGCATCCTGCATTTGCCGCTCCCGTACCGAGCGCACGCGCAAGTGAACCTCACTGCGAAAACGGGCCGGTGCCTGGCTGAGAGCGTAGTTGAACTCGGGCTGCAGTTGCTCCGCTGCTTGCGTCACAGTGATGCCTGGCTTGAGCCGCGCGAAAGCAAACATCACTCGGTCTGGCTCCACCTTACTTTCATTGACCGCTTGCGGCACCACCAGGTCGGCTTGCTCTAATGCGGGCATCTCAAAGTCGCTGGGCAGCACGCCAATCACCCGCGCCTGGCTGCCATCAATATCGATCAGCCGGTTTACAACGCCGGGATCGCGATTGAAATGGCTGATCCACAAGCCGTAAGAAATCAACGCGACCTTCGGACCATCCGGCCTGTCTTCCTCAGGCAGGAAATTGCGGCCGAGGATGGGCGAGACACCGAGGCAGGGTAGAAAATTGGCATCCACGCTGGCGCAACTTAGATGTGCCGGATTGTGTTCCGTCAAATCGCACGCATTCACTCCAGCTTCAGAGGTCAGCGCGGTAAAGGGTGTTTGATGATCGCGCCATTCGTAGTACCAACCGCCCAACACGAACTCCTGCGGAATAATGGGAGCGGTTAACCCCACTGACACCAACCGATCATCGTGCGCATAAGGCAGCGGCCGAAACAAGATGCGATCAACCACACTGAAGACCGCAACCGTCGTGCCGATCCCAAGCGCCAGCGTCAGAATCGCCGTGATTGCAAACAATGGATTTCGACGAAAACCGCGCAGTGCATAGCGGACGTCGCGCAGCACGCTCTCCAGCCACGGCAGCGTCGCCCGATCGCGGTAGGCTTGGCGGGCCTGTTCGGCGCCTCCAAGGCTCAACAGCGCTCGTCGGCGTGCTTCCGACTCGTTCAGACCTGATTGAACCGCTTCGTCAACATGTTGTTCAATGTGGCTCTGCAGTTCCGCGTCAAACTCGCCGCTAATCCGGCGCGGGAAGAATAGAGTGCAAAGCCTGATCCACAACGCTCGCAGTTTTCGCATCTGGCCTCCTAATCTGCTCGCAGCGCTTCCATGGGATCGACGGCAGCGGCGCGGCGCGCGGGGATCCACGCGGCGATGAGCGCGACGATCGCCATCAATAAAGGAACAAGGCAGAACGTCATGGGATCGAGCGCGCTTACTTCAAATAGAAAGCTGTGCAGTGTGCGGCTCAGCGCCAGGGCGCTTGCAAGTCCGATGGCGCAACCGGCAGCAGCGAGAATGAGACTCTGCCGCACCACGCTCAGCACAATCTGCCAACGCTGTGCGCCCAATGCCAGCCGCAGCCCGATCTCGCGAGTCCGCCAGCTCACGATGTACGAGATAAGGCTGTATACGCCCACTGCGCCGATGATAATGGCGAGTGCTCCAAATCCGAGCAGCAGCACGGCCAGCGCCCGTGGCGCCGCCACCGAGGTTGAAACCAGGTCGTCCAGCGTGCGAACCCGCGTGACAGGCACCAGCGAGTCGATGCCTGCCACCGCGCCGCGCAAGCCGGATGCCGCCTCGGCAGCGCTGCTGCGCGTACGCAACACGGCAAACATCACCGGCTGCGCCCGCTCCGTGGTCATGGGCAGATAAACCTCGTCGCGGAATCCCTCCTCCAGGCTTCCCTCCCGCGCATTGCGAACTACGCCTACCACGATCGACGCCTTCTCCTGACTCCACACCGCAGGCGTTGGTTCGTCCACAACATCCTCCAGGTGTTTGCCGATCGGATCCTGGTTGGGCCACAGGTGTTGCGCGATGTGCTCGTTCACCACCACCGCGTGCGTGGTTCCCGCCGAGTCCTCGGCATCGAGCAGCCGCCCGCGCACCAGGTGCAGGTTTAGTGTGCTGAAATAGCCTGGCGAAATGATGCGCCCTGTAGCGAGCCGCGCGCCTTCTCGAGCATCGCGTGGATGATTCTCCGCGTCGTACACATAGTTATCCTCGCGTCCAGTCATGGGAAGCGAGTCGACGAAGGTAGCACCTTCCACACCGGGAATGCTCTGCATGCGATCGAGCATGGCCGTGAAGAACGATGCGCAGCGTCCTTTCTGCTGGCAGGCTGAAGCGTCGAGAGAAACCTCGGCCGTCACAGTGTGGTCCGTCCGAAATCCCGGATCGACCTGCGTCAGGCGGTAGAGGCTGTGCAGCACCAGCCCGGCCGCCGTGATCACCAGCACTGTGAGCCCGATCTGCGCCACAACCAATAGCATGGAAATCCCAAACCGTGAGCCGCTCCCCAGCAAGGCTCTCCCACCAACTCGCAGCGTACCCAGCAGGTTCATCGACGCCATCTTGATCGACGGAATCAGTCCGAAGATCAGCCCCGCCACGATCGACGCGCACAGCGTGAAGATCACGTCCCCAGCATGCAGCGAGACATCCTGAATGCGCGGTGTATCCGCTGGCAGCAGGTGCACAAACAGGCGCAGGCTCGCGAAGCCCGCACCCATCCCGACGATGCCGGCCGTCACTCCAATCACCACGCTCTCTGAAAGAAGCTGCTGAATGAGCCGTCTCCCCGAAGCTCCCATTGCGCTGCGCACTGCAAGCTCGCGCTCCCGTACCATTGCCCGGGCAAGCGTAAGGTTTGCGACATTCGCACATGCGATCAGCAGAATCAGGCCCACCGCACCGAACAGTAGCAGGAGTCGCGGCCGCATCGACCCGGTCTGTGATTCAAGAAGCGGCACGGCTGTCATATCCGAAGCCCAGATGTCCGGCATCCGGAAGGGAAATATCGGCAGCAGCACTGTATGCAGTCTGCGCAACTCGGCTTGCGCCTGCGCCGGAGTAGCCCCGTCAGCCAGCCGTCCAAATCCCCGCAGATCAAAGACGCTCCACGGATCGAACACGTCACTGCCGCGAAACGACACTGGAATCACAAACTGCGTGTCCGCGTAAGGAAAGTGAACGCCCGCCGGCATTACTCCGATAATCCGCCTCGAAATGCCGTCGATCCGCATCTCGCGTCCAATCGCCGATGTGTCGCCGCCAAAATGCTGCCGCCAGTACCCATAGCTGAGCACCACATCGTGATCCTGTCCCTCAAACGCATCACCAGCCGAAAAGAAACTGCCCAGTTCGGGATGAATCCCCAGCGTGTCGAGAGCATTCACCGTCACCTTTGCACCAAACACGCGATCCGGCACATCCGATTCCGAGATGTTCGATTCGGCATCCGGTCCATATCCCGCAACCGATTTCAGCGCCGTCGCATGCGAACCCAGTTCGCGAATCCAGCCCTTGGGAAACGTCGGCGAGTTCGTTCCTACAATGCGCACGAGCCGGTCCTGGTGCGCATAGGGAAGCGGTTGCAGAAGGATTGAGTCAATCAGCGTGTAGATTACGGTATTGGCGCCGATCCCCAGCGCCAGTGTAAGCACCGCTGTAATGGTGAAGCCCGGTGCGCGCCGCATCTGTCGCATGGCAAACCGCGCATCCTGCATAATGCTCTCGACCAGCGGTAACGTTGCGCGATCGCGATACGCCTGGCGGGTCTGCTCCGCACCGCGAAGACGAAGCATCGCCTGGCGCCGCGCTTCCTCACGGCTCACCCCCTCGCGTGTAGCTGCGTCAACGTCCATCGCAATGTGGCTCTCGAGCTCCGCATCAAATTCCACTGCCTTGCTGCGAACAAAGACGCCGCGCAGTCTTAACAGAAGTGCTCGCAGCTGTTTCAAGACAATTCCTCCTATTCGGTACGCAGTGCCTGCATGGGATCGATTGAAGCGGCCCGGCGCGCCGGAATCCAGCAGGCAATCAACGCAATCGCAGCAAGTACGATCGGCACAGTAATAAATGTCAGCGAGTCGTGCGGCTGAACGCCGTAGAGAAAGCCGGTAGCCAGTTTCGACAGCATCCAGGCAGCAGGCCAGCCAAACGCCATGGCAATCACGGTAAGCACCATACCCTGCCGAACCACCAGCCGCTCTACAACACCGGGACGCGCACCCAGGGCCATGCGAATGCCGATCTCGCGCGTCCGGCGGCTGACGGCGTAGCTCATCACCCCGTAGAGCCCAACAGAAGCCAGCACAAGTCCTATGCAGCCGAAGACGCCAAAGAGAGTGGCGGCGAGACGCGGCAACAGGTAGGCTGTGCGCACATGCTCTTCCATGGTCTCTTCGTTGTAGATCGCGATACTGGGATCGAGCGCAAAGACCTGCCGGCGCACCGGTTCGGCAAGCGCGGCAGGATTTCCGCGCGTGTGAACCACAAGCGTATAGCCCATGAGAGAAGGATCATCCGTGATGCTCTGGTCGAGTGAGCGATAGAGAAGCGGTCGCGTGTCTTCGCCGATCGTACGCGACTTTGCATTGCCGACTACGCCGACTATTTCGTAGGTCCAATGGCCGCCGTTCACGTGCTGGCCAATCGGATTCTCGCCAGGAAACAGCTTGTCGACGAATGCCTTGTTCACGATGGCGACTCTCGGACTATCGGCGGTGTCACTGCCAAAGTCGCGGCCAGCCAGTCGCGGCGTTCCCAGCGCATCGAAGTAGCCGGGCGTAGTCATGTAGAGTTCGGCGTTTGCGAAGTTAGCATCCTTACCGGCGTGACCCGCAACCGTAAAACCATCACTGCGGTTCCCACCGGAGAGAAGCGCAACATCCGTCGTTACCGCGGAATCGACCCCCGGCAAAGCCGCAACGCGGCGTCGAAGTGCGGCGAGAAATTGGCTGATCTGTGGGGTCGAATAGCCGTTAAGACGCGGATCGACCGAGAGTAGCAGCAGTCCTTGTGGATGGAAACCGATGTCAATGTTTACCGCACTCTGCAGGCTGCGCAGAAACAGTCCAGTAACCAACAGCAGCACAAGAGACATCGCAACCTGTGTTACGACCAGAATGTTCCGCAAGCTGAGTCGCCGGCCCGGGCGCGTGAGAGCCTCTTCGCCTTTCAGCGCATTGGCCAGCGCGGGTCGAGCGGCCGCCCAGGCGGGAGCCAGACCCAGCAGAACCCCGCAGCAGAAGCTGATCGCGAAGGTGTACACCAACGTCCGCCAATCGACAGCAACGTGCAGATCGAGAGGCACAGGTGCAGAAAGACGAAGGGCAGAGAGCGATTGCGTAGAAACAAACGAGAAGAGCGCGCCAAGTACCCCGCCCGCCAGCCCAATCAACGTACTTTCGATCAGCAGTTGCCCCCGCAGCCGCGCACGCGTTGCGCCCAGTGCAATACGCACCGCCATTTCGCGTTGACGTGCTGAGGCCTGCGCAAAAAACAGATTCGCCACATTTGCGCCTGCAATCGCGAGCAGCAGAAGAACAACAATCGACAGCGCTGCAAGAAATGTGAGAGCGGCGGTTCTTTCCCGCGGTGGCAATGAACCCGCTTGCTCCAAGACGAAGGCGTTGCCCTTATCGGTCTTGGGATAGGCAAGAGCGAACCGCTTTGCCAGCGTGTCCAGCTCCGCCGCGGCTTGCGTGCGAGAGATGCCCGGCTTCAGGCGTGCAACCACCGCCAGCCAGTGAAACTCGCGCGAGTCCGCCGGCGGCAGGTTGGGCACAAGCTCTGCCGCGATGCCAAGCGGAACCCAGAATTGCGTGTCGAGAATCTGGTCGACGCTATGAAACGATGCCGGTGCAATGCCGACAACCGTGAAGGACCGTCCCGACAACGTAATGGTCTTACCGATGATCTGGTGATCGCTCGCAAAGCGCCGTTGCCATAGCCGCGCGCTGATTACGACTGCGGGCTGCTTATCCTCGCCGCTCGAAAAGCCCCGCCCCAGCACCATTGGGAGTTCAAGCACATCGAAGAAATTCGATGAGACCCCTTGTCCCCAGACGCGCTCGGGCTCACTGCCCCCGCTTAGAGACGCGGGAATCAGCTCATAGTATGCGGCAACACCTGAGAACGATTTCGCCTGGTCCTGAACATCATGGTAGATCGGAAGCGGAAAGGAATTGCAGCACTGCTCGCCTCGCTCCGCGATATGGAGAGCCAGCAGGGCCGACGGATCGCCTACCGGCGCTGGACGAAGAACGAATCGGCTCACCATGGAGAAGATGGTGGCGTTGGCCCCAATTCCAAGACCGATAGAAAGAACCGCAATCGCAGTCACAGCCGGGTGCTTGGCAAGCGTGCGGACAGCATAGCGAATATCGCGCGCAAGGCTCTCAAGCATCGGCAGCGTGCGGCGGTCGCGGCGCGACTGACGCACCTGCTCTGCGCCGCCGAGTTGAATGAGCGCACGACGACGTGCTTCGGCGGGGCTAAGTCCGGAACGAACGCCATCTTCCACGTGCATCGCGATATGGGCCTCGAGTTCATCAGAAAACTCGTGATCGCCACGCTCGGAATAGACCAGGCCGGCAATGCGTTTCCAAATTGCTCGAAGCTTTCGCATTTGTTCTCCTATTCGGTACGTAGTGCCTGCATCGGATCGATTGATGCGGCCCGGCGCGCCGGAAACAACGCGGCAATCAGGCCGCACACCAGCAGCAACAGAGAAATAGAGATTACCGTCAGCGGATCGTGATCGCTGACGCCGAAGAGAAACGATTTGAGCAGACGTGTCGAGGCCCATGCGCCTGCCAGTCCGGTAACCAGGCCTGCGCCAACCAGGAACGCAGCGTTCCTTAGAATCAGTAACAACACGTCCACTCGCTCGGCTCCGAGCGCCATGCGGATGCCCACTTCGCGCGTGCGGCGATTCACCGAGAAGGCCATCAGTCCGTAAAGGCCTACCAGCGCCAGGAACAACGCGATCACCGCGAATGCCGTGAGCAGCGACGTCTGGAATCGTCGCCTCGCACTCGCGATCGAGACCAGGTCACCCATCGTTTGAATATCCGAGAACGCAACGTCGGGATCGCTCGTCTTCAATGCCAGGCGAATCTCATTGGCCATCGCCGAGGGTTGAAGAGACGACCGAACGGCCAGCGAACGTTCGCGCGGATCGTATGTCGGAGCGTAGATCTGCGGCTGCGGATCTTCTTCGAGGCTTGTGTGCCGTACGTCGGCAACAACGCCAATCACCGTGCTCCGCTGTACCCGCGTTTCATCCCCGCTGATCTGCCCGCCGATCGGATCGCGATTGGCGAAATAAGTCCGCGCAAACTGCTCGTTGATGATGACGGGATGTGCTGGACCGGTATCATCGCTTTCTGTGAAGTATCGTCCTGCAAGGAGAGGGATCTGCATTGCGTCAAAATACTTGGGTGTGATCGATCGCGATTCCACTACCTGGTCTTTCTGGTTGGCAAAGCCATCCACCCAAAAGGTTCCAAGGCTTTCGCTTTTGGCCAAAGGCAGGTCGCTGACCGGGCCGGCCGCAATTACTCCCGGAAGATTGCTGATCTTTGCGATCAGCCCCCTGAAGTATGCAGTGCGGCTCGTCTGTGGCTGGCCGTCGTCGTTGCCGAGCGAGAGGTTCATGGTCAAGGTCGACTGCGAAAAGCCCGTATCCACCGAGATGACATTGATGTAGCTGCGCATCAGCAGGCCGGCGCCTGCCAGCAGCATAACCACCATAGCGGTTTGCGCGACGATCAACGCGCTCTGCAAACGGCTGTGTCCCGCTGCTCTTCCGGGTGCGTTGTTCGATTTCAGAAAGTCCGTAAGTTGCATGCGCGAAGCGCTCGCAGCAGGCGACAGGCCGGCAATCATGCTTGTCAGCAGCGACGCTAGGATTGCAACCAGCAGCACACGCCCGTCGAGAGACGCTTCATTGAGCCGCGGAATGTTGCCGGGATCAAGATGCGGCAGCAACCGTAGAAAGAGAAGCGCAAGTATCATCCCGACCCCGCAACCGCCGATGCCGATCAGCATCGATTCGGTTAGCAGCTGGCGAACCATTCGGTTGCGGCCCGCCCCCAGAGCAGCGCGCACGCCCAGTTCGCGGGCCCGCTCGGCCGCACGCGCCAGCAGCAGGTTGGCTGCGTTTCCGCAGCTGATCAGAAGCACGAGGGCTACGGCACCCAGAAGCAGATTCATCAGCGGACGCACTGGTCCGATGGAAAGGCCAGTGAAGCTCTTCACGAGCGCACCCCAATCGCCGAATTGGGTGGGATATAAGCGGTCGAAACGAGCCATCATCGTGCCAAATTCAGATTGCGCCCGCTCGAGGGATACGCCTGCGCGCAGCCGCGCGACGACCACATTGTCATCGATGCCACGATCTGCCTTCTCTTTGGACGTCAAAGCAAGTGGCACCCAGATTCGTGTGGAAAGAATGTGCGGGTTTCCGTATGGCAGATCCGAGTTGAACGGGTACTCAAACCCGCGCGGCATCACGCCGATAACCTGATAGCTTGCGCCGTTGATTTCGAGCGTGCGCTTCAGCACGTCGGGATTCGTCCCGAACATCGATTTCCAGAGCGAATGGCTGATAACCGCAACGTGGGAATGGCTCGGCTGATTGTCGTCTGCGTTGATCGTTCGACCCAGTTCCGGCGTGGATTGAAGCGTTGAAAAGAAGCTTTCGTCTACGCGTGCTGCTCCGATGGGCTGCGTCGATCCCTGGGTGGTGAGCTTGAAAAGCGCCTGCTCGTAGGCCGTCATATCTGCGAACGACTTGCTCTCGCGTTTGATTTCGTAGAAGTCACCATAGCCCGGGCAGATCACCTCCGGCGGTACCTTCCAATTCGGATTCGGCGTAAACAGGTAGACAAGCCGCTGGGGATCTCCATAAGGCAGCGACCGGATGAGCACCGCATTCACGAGACTGAAGATCGCTGTGCACGCTCCAATGCCGAGCCCCAGCGTAAGCACAGCCGTCACCGTGAAGCCTGGGGCTCGATGCAGTGTGCGCACGCCGTAGCGAAGATCCTGCCAGAAGTTTTCGATCCACAAAAAACCGCGCCGCTCGCGATAAGCCTGGCGTGTCTGCTCTGCGCCGCCCAGGTGCAACAGCGCCCTACGCCGCGCCTCCCCCGCATAGAGACCCGCCTTGATGCCGGCTTCCGTATCCATCGCAACGTGCGCTTCGAGTTCCGCATCGAACTCCCGTGCGCCCTTGGCGCGGAGCAGCGTGGCGCTTAGACGATGCCAGAATGCACGAATTCTCGCTCGCGTAGTTGTCATGCGCTCTCCGCTACGCTCCTTCAGCGGGGGTTAGAAACCGGGAGAGAATCTCAGTCGTCTGCTCCCACTCCGCAGCAGCCTTCCGCACCTGTTTGTGACCGGCCTTGGTGAGCTCGTAAAACTTTGCTTTGCGATTGTTATCTGAGGTTCCCCACTCAGACCGCACATATCCCTCCTGCTCTAGTTTCAGGAGTGCCGGATACAGCGTTCCGTAATTCAATTGCAGCAGATCGCCGCTGGTCTGCTCGATGCGCCGCGCCAGCCCATAACCATGCTGTGGGCCCATCGTCTGCAGCGTCTTCAAAATCATCAGGGCCAGCGTGCCCTGCCATACATCGGTCTTGTCGCCCATCCCGTGCTCCTCTGGTCAAGCAATAGGAGCACTGTACGCCCGTTTCTATGGGAATGCAATAGGAGGGTGCGGCCATTTCCTTCCAACTCGGGCGTGAATCTCGCCGATTCTGCATGTTAGGCTGGCCGAAGATTCTCGTGGAGGCCCGGAACGATGATTAGACCGATGACTAGAGCGATCAATCGGCGTGTTGTCACACTTGTTGCAATCACCATGGCGGCGCTGCCGGCGATGGGGCAGACTGCCCCATCAAGCCTGGCAGCATCTGCCGAGCAGCGACTGCCGGCGCTTACAGAGACCTACAAACACTTCCATCGCAATCCCGAACTCTCGCACCATGAAGAAAAGACATCGGCATTGTTTGCGGGCGAACTTCGCAAACTGGGCTACACCGTCACCGAGCGCGTAGGGAAGTACCCCGATGGTTCACAGGCCTATGGCGTGGTGGCCATGCTGCAGAACGGCACAGGTCCTCGTCTGCTGATCCGCACGGATATGGATGCGTTGCCGGTTGTAGAGCAGACCGGGCTTGATTACGCATCGATAGTGCGATCGACCAATGCGCAGGGTCAGGACGTTGGCGTCATGCATGCATGCGGTCACGACATCCACATGACTGTGATGCTAGGCGTGGCGCGAGAAATGATGGAGCGCAAGAGCCAATGGCATGGAGCGCTGATGCTGATCGGGCAGCCCTCGGAAGAAACCATCGATGGCGCGCGGGCAATGCTGGCTGACGGGTTGTATGAGCGCTTTGGGCGGCCGGATTTTGTGCTTGCTGAACATGACGACTCAGTCCATGCCGCCGGAAACGTCGCTTTCAAGAGCGGGCCGATGCTCGCCAGCTCAACCAGCATCGACGTAACCATGCGCGGTGTTGGAGCGCACGGTTCCGCACCCCAACTGAGCAAGGACCCCGTGTTGATGGCAGCGGAGTTTGTTGTGCTCGCACAAAGTATCGTCGCCCGCCAGATCGATCCGCAGCAGCCTGCAGTGCTTACTGTGGGTATGATTCATGGCGGTGCAAAGCGCAACATCATTCCTGATGAAGTCGCGATGGGTCTTACGCTGCGGACCTATTCCGATAAGGTTCGAGATCAGATCATTATCGACGTCCGCCGCACCGCCGAGGGCATCGCTACAGGCTATGGCGTTCCTCAGGACCGGATGCCGGTGGTGACGGTGAGCCGGACCGAGATTGCGCCCGTCGAATCCAATGATCCCGCGTTGACCGAGCGCATGCGCAAAGTCGCGATAGGTGCGCTCGGCGCAGATCATGTCGATGCTGCAGATTCGGTGATGGGCTCGGAGGATGTCGGATTGTTTTCGCTCGATGGAAAGATTCCAGCAATGATGTTCCGGCTTGGCGCGGCCGATCCGGTCAAACTGGCACGCGCGATTGAAACCGGTGTGCCACTGCCGGCCCAGCACTCCTCGCTGTTTGCGCCAGCTTACGCGCCGACCATCAAAACCGGCGTCACCGCGATGACCGCCATGGCGCTCGACCTGCTGAAGGAATAATCTTCGGCGCCGCAGTTGCCTATTTCGCCGGATCCGCCAGTGCTCCATACACGACCTGCCGGCTACCGTATTCAAGCGGCGGGCTCGCCGGCCCAAGCATCCGCTGGATCATGCCAACAAAAACAATGTCATTCGTGGGATCGACCCAGAACCACGTGCCGGCCGCGCCGTCCCACTGGTATGTCCCTTTGCCGTCGGGCAGGTTTGCTTCTGCGGGATTAAACTCGACCGCGCCATTGTACCCGTATCCAAAGCCGGGCCGCATCATTGCAGCGCCGATGCCGAATCTGCCATTCAGCAACTCCACCGGCACATGGTTCGTGGTCATCATCTTCACCGTTGCCGGCGCAATGATCCGTTTGCCATCCAGTTCGCCTTCATTCAATAGCATGCTCGCAAAGCGGAAGTAATCTTCAGCCGTGGAAACCATGCCGCCGCCGCCCGAGGGCATGGGTGGCTGCACATCGTAGTCCCCAGTCCGCCGGCTCGCGCTCGAATCGGCAACCAGTTCTCCATTGGGACCGGTGCGATAGAGCACTGTAAATCGTCCGCGTTTGTCTGCAGGAACAAAGAAGCCTGCATCGCGCATGCCCAGCGGGGCAAAGATGTTTTCGCGGAAAAAATCGGGCAAGGATTTGCCCGAGAGCTTCTCGACAATGTATCCCTCGACATCCATCGACATGCTGTAGGTCCAGCCCTGCCCCGGCTGATAGAGCAGCGGAATCTTCGCCAGCTTCTCGATGAACGCTTGCAGGTTTGCAGAGCCCAGCAGGTTTGCATCGCGGTACATCTTGTCCACCGGCGTATCGCCAAAGAAGCCATACGTGAATCCGGCCGTGTGGCTCATCAGTTCCCGCATCGTCGGCTGATGATCGGGATCCGTGAGGATCACATTCCCTGCGGAGTCCACTCCTTTGTAGACCTTGAGGTGTGCGAACTCCGGAATGAACTTCGCGATCGGGTCGCTCGGCAGCCACTTGCCCTGCTGGTACAGGATCATCATGGCCACGCCGGTTACGGGCTTCGTCATCGAAAAGTCGCGAAAGATCACGTCCTTCGTCATCGGCGCTGCGGCGGCCATATCGCGATATCCGTAAACACTGTAATCGACGACTTTGCCGTGCCGCGCCAGGATCGTCACAATGCCCGCGACCTGTTTCTGATCGACGGCCTGCTGCATGAACTGGTGCAGGCGCTCCAGCCCTTCCGGCGAGAAACCAACTCTTTCAGGCTTCACCACAGTCATATCGAAAGCGGGGCGCGCAGTGGGCTCTGCACTCTGTTGCGCCTGGGCCACGCCCGCACTCATGCTGACGGCTACCAATGCGGAAAGGGCAACCGCGCGAAGTGCGGCAGAAGGAATATGTCTCATGGATCCTCCCGGGATACGCGCATCTTGATGCGTCGCCGCAGAACATAACTGTGTGCGGCATCATGGATGCGGGTGGGATTGCCTGTCCTTTATAGCAGAATGTCGCGGGGCCCTGTAAAATCTGGCCACTTGAATCGCGCTAGTAGATCAGTTTCAGCGAGAACTGAATCTGCCGCGAATTCCCCGCTGTCTTGCTGATTTCGCCGAACCCCGATCCGGTAATCACATTCGCCGGCGTGCCCATCGTCACAATATTGAAGAGGTTGAAGAACTCCGCGCGAAATTGCAGTGCCATTCGTTCCGCTCCGTTGCTACTGGTCCTTAACGGCGTGTCCTTGATGAGCGCAAAGTCGAAGTTGTAAAACGCAGGACCGCGAAACGTATTCCGCCCCAGTGTCCCGAAGACACCTTGGTTCGGTCCCGTGCCCCCGGCCACGTGAATCGGAATCGAAAAGAAATCCGCTGCGTTGTTCGCACCTTCTCCGAAGTAGTCCTGCCGGTCCTTGCGCGCCGTCGAAAGTTTCGGCTTCGCAATCTGATCCGGCCGGTCGACGCCGTTCGATCCCACTCCCGTCTGCTGAATTCCCGAATACACAGTGAACGGCGATCCCGAGCTGATGCTCGAAATACTCAACAATTCCCATCCATCCGTAGCTTTCCGGCTGATCGCGCTCAGAAATCCCGCGCTCTCCAAATGCAAATCCTGCGCCAGGCTCAACCCAAAGCCGTGCGTCACATCGAAAGACGACGGCCCCTTCTCCGCGTGCGTATCAAACGGGTTTTGCGGGAACGGAATGGACACGGAGCCCGTGCCTCCCGTGCCCCCTACCACCTGGCTCGCGTCGTCGATCGCTTTGCTCCACGTATAACTCGCCTGGATACCCGGCCCTCCGTGGCCAACTGTCCCCGAGAGCGACGTCTGCAGCGCGTGATACGTCGAGTGCGCTGTGGCGGTGATCACATTCATCACCCCGAATCCCCCGATCACATCGCCCGCGCTGTCGAATTGTGTATAAGGCGCAAATGCCGGATCGGCTCCCGGGTATCCATTGGGATAGCTGATCTGCGGCAGTTTCTCCGTATCCGTTCCCACGTAGCTCGCATCGGCCGTCAGGTTGCCAAACCTGCGCTCCACCCCTGCCGTCCACGTAAACAAAGTCGCATTATCAAACGCGCGATCGATCCCGCTCAGGTTCAGCGCGCTCACCACACCGTTGGGCGTCAGCGCCGCGACATCTTTCTCATACCGGTCCACATCCATGATGGTGTTCGGTGCCACCGTCGTGCTTTTGCCAGATGCAAATATATCCACGCCGGAAGGCGTATACGTGCGCGGAAGCTGCGACGGCGTCAATTGAAAACCGTAA
Organism: Occallatibacter sp.; assembly: GCF_035317045.1. Classification (GTDB taxonomy): domain Bacteria; phylum Acidobacteriota; class Terriglobia; order Terriglobales; family Acidobacteriaceae; genus Telmatobacter. Next base: position 6,071 of record NZ_DATHHT010000039.1, on the reverse strand, counting down.
TGGATCGGCGCACTCGAAGCCGACAGCAGGCGCGGATAAATCACAAACGGCGTCGACCCGGTAAGAAAATTGTCCTGCCAGATATTCGGCTGAATCGTCATCATTGAGCCGCCCGCGTGTGCCGAAATCTTGCTCGTCACCTGCCACGACCCCTGCACGCGCGGCTCAAACGCGTGATAGTCCGTCGCGTACCCCGGCTGCGGATTGATCACATACTGCATCGTGCCGTCGATCGCGACAAATCCGCCCGTGCGCCGCGCCCGCTCCGTGATCGGCGTGTACAGATCCCACCTGACGCCGTAATCCAGCGTGAACCGCGGCGTCACCTTCCACGTATCCTGCACCCACGCGCTGAAGTTGTTTCTGCTGATCGCCGCGGGACCGATATGCTCGCCGTTCGAAAAATACGGCGGCGCAATCGCAACCGTATAAACAAACGGGCTGCCCGTCAGAAAACTCGAAAGCGTATCCGGCAGCGGGTCGCCCGGATCTAAGTTGTGATTCCCGCTCGCCGAGGCAATCGCATCGATCGCGTACGCTTTGCCGCCGCCAAAATCATATTCGCCATTCGCGCTGGTTCCAAAGTACGTCGTATCCCGATTGATGCGCGCTTCAAACCCCGCGCGCATGGCATGCCTTCCACGCGTGTACGCCACGGTCTGCCGCCCCTGAAACAGGTTGCCGTACGCCTGCATCACCGAACCCGCCGCTCCGTTGAACGCCTCGAAGAGCCCGTCGTTGAACTTCACTGCGGGGTCCGTATGGTCCGGCGTCGGAAACCCCGGCGTCGTCCGCGTAATGCTGATCAGCGACTCCAGAGCCAGCCGCGGAGAAATCGTCCGCGTATACATGCCCACCACGTTGCGCTGGTGATCGATGTACTGCACTCCGAATGCCGGATCGATCGCCGTCTGGTCAGGATTCGTCGTCGGACCCGTCAGATCGTCCAGGTTGAACCGCGCGAGGAATTGATCCTTTGCTGAAAACCTGTGATCGATCCGCAGCGAAAACTGGTTCGCATTCGTCACCACCTTCGACGCCGTTGCGTACGTATTGGCCCCGTACGGCCCGGTCGCCAGGTTTGGCAGCGGATAGCGCGCCAGAATCGCGGCAATCGCCGGGTCCACCGGAACCGACAGCGTATCCGTGCTTCCATCGGGAAACGTAACCGTGTCGTTCACGATATTGCTGCCCGCCGTCGGCCGTTGCGCCGCCGAAGGAACCGGCATCACCTGCGTCGTCCCCAGCACCTGCCGAAATCCCTGGTACTGCGTGAAATAGAAGGTCCGCTTGCGTCCGTCATACACATGCGGAATGTAAACCGGTCCGCCATTCGTAAAGCCGAACTCGTTGCGACGGAACGGCGGAATGCGCCCCGGATATGCCGGCGTCGGATTGTCAAAGTAGTTGCGTGCGTCGAACGCCGAGTTGCGCACAAACTCGAAGAACGATCCATGAAATCCGCTTGCACCCGAGCGTGTGTGGATGTTGGTAAACCCCGCCGCGCCGCGCCCGATCTCCGCAGGCAACCACCCCGAACTCGAATCGATGCTCTCTACCGCATCCACGTTGAAGTTTGAAAACGTCGCCCCGCCCATCTCCGGATCGCTCACATCCGAGCCGTCCATCGCAAACGTGGCTTCCACGCCCCGCTGTCCGTTGATAGCGAATTGCGCCGTAAAGTTCGTGGCCCCGTTGGCGTCCGTCATCGTCCCGGCCGCCAGCAGCAGCAGCGTGCTGAAGTCCCGCTTGTTCAGCGGCAGCTCACTTACCGCCTGGCTCGAGAGCTCCTCGCCGCCCGTGCCCGCCTGCTCCTTGTTTTGGAGCCTGGCCACTGTAAGCTCGCCACGGCTCGACAGCGTAATCAGCGCCTCGGGAGTATTGGCAGTCAGGTCCACCGGCTGCGGACACTCCACGATGCTGCCCTTCGCGGCAACTGTCAGGTGATAGTTGCCCGTGGGCAACAGCGGCAGAAGGAATCGTCCGTCTGCCCCTGTGCGACCCTCAGCCTTGCTCTCGTCCGACGCCAGCTTCACGCGCGCATCGGCAATCGGCGCCCCGCCTGCATTGCGCAGCACCCCGCTCCATGCAGCCTGCGCCGCGGTTGGTCCTGCCGTCTGCGCGGCCGCTTCACGCGCTGCAATGCTCGGCCCGATAAGAGCGATAAGAGCGAAAGAGCAAAAGAACTTCAGCGTTGCGCCCCGGCTTCCGCGGGCGACTCGGTACGACGTGTTTGGCTTCACTGATCTACCCTGGAAAATCATACGTTCCGCAGGGTTATCCGTTCCGGATATCCCCTGCGGAAACTCGCAAGAATTATATCTTTAAAATCGTTGCTAAAACCTTTTTGTAGAGGGTCCGGGCCATTTCATGCCAGAATGGTCCCCGCATTGAATGCAGGCTGGCTATCGGGAATCTGCGCCGGGTTAACGATGTCCGCGCCAGCCCTAACTTCCAGTCCCGTAGGGACGTCCGAGAATAGCCGAGGGTGAAACCCTGGGATTGCGTCCTCGCAATCGACCCTTCTGCCCTGTAGGGCCGGGTCGAAACCACAATTGGCGGTGTCACTCTCAGGGAACGGGATCCCCAAGCGGATTTCGGTTTGGGGGTGGTGAGCGAAGAATCTGCTTTTGCCTTTTGCCAGCCGAAACCTTAACCTCGCCACACTAGGCAGGCACAATCCTCACCGTTGCCGAGCGCGCCCCCCTCGCGATCATCGGGTTCAGATATGCGCTGCCACGATACTTCGCACGATAAGCCTCGTCGATTTGATCGTTGACGCCGTCATCGTCTACCGCCTCAAACGCTACCTCCTTCGTCATCCCCGCTGCAATAATCCGTCCCGCCTTCTGCCGAACGGCCGCCTTGTACCATCGCGATTGTTGCCCGTTGTATCCACGAACGTAGAGCGCGTCACCCGCCGCGACCGACCAGATCCACGTCGGTGTACCGTAAGTCTTGCCGTCTTCGCCGAAGGGCGCGATGTGCAGATCATCAGCCTTTGCGATTTTGTTCAATTCCGCTTTGATCCATCCACTCATAGGTTCTTCTCCCATTACGTCAGCTGCACGCATTCGTCGGGGTTAGTAGTGCTCCCAAGCTACAGACCAGTGTTCATCGGGCCGCGCCGGCCGGATAATCAACTTCCCATCCGCGGTGAAGTGGTAAACGCGAGGCAGGTCCTTTCCCGACAGCATTTCCCCCGTAACCGATCCCTGCACGTGATGAGTCAGCATGTGCGTCGCTTCATCGATGTCGTAGCTCCCGAAGGATGCCTCGTACCCATCCCGCACATATTCGCTCGATGGAACGTTTGCCGACTTCGGATACATCAGTTGCACCGACATATGCCCATCACGCGTGTAGATCAGCATGCCTTTCGGCTGAGGGATCGTACTTTCCTTCCCATCCGGACCCGGCGCATCGATGTGCCCCAAATGCCACGCGCCGATCAGCTTCTCCCGGTCTCCGTTTTGCGCCCTTGCCGTCTTCTTCGCAGATTGAGCAAGGCCCAGACCCGCAATGGCCATCACTGCACAAAATGCTCCGTAGCGCAGAATCTTCATCCCGCGTCCCTCCTGCCCGCTCCGCTCATCGCCCTACCAGTTGCTGATGGAACGGCGAATAGCGAGCGCCTTCAATCTTGATCTTTGCCGAGGCCTCCTCAAGCGTGCGCACATCGTCAGCACTCAGTTCGACATTCGCCGCGCCCAGATTCTCTTCAAGCCGAGCTAGTTTCGTCGTTCCCGGAATCGGAACGATCCATGGCTTCTTCGCCAGCAGCCATGCCAGCGCGATCTGCGCCGGAGTCGCCTTTCTTTGTGCGGCAAACGAGCTCAACAGGTCCACCAGCGCCTGGTTCGCCTTGCGATTCTCCGCGCTCAACCTCGGCACCGTGTTGCGGAAATCCGTGCTGTCAAACTTGGTCTCTGCATCGATCTTGCCCGTCAAGAATCCCTTGCCAAGCGGGCTGAATGGAACGAATCCGATCCCCAATTCTTCAAGGGTGGGCATCACCGTCTCCTCCGGCTCCCGCCAGAAAAGCGAGTACTCGCTTTGCAGCGCGGTAACGGGTTGCACTGCATGGGCGCGGCGGATCGTCTTCGCGCTCGCCTCTGACATGCCAAAGTGCTTCACCTTGCCTTCCGCAATCAGATCCTTCACCGCGCCGGCGACATCTTCGATCGGGACGTTCAGATCGACGCGATGCTGATAGTAGAGATCGATCACGTCCACTTTGAGCCGTTTCAGCGATTCCTCCGCCGCCTGCTTGATGTGTTCCGGCAGGCTATTCAGCGCGTTCCACTTGCCTCCGTCGCTTGTGTTGGCTTCCCACCCGAACTTCGTCGCAATCACAACCTTCCCGCGAAAGGGCGCGAGTGCTTCGCCCACAAGTTCCTCATTCTTCAGCGGACCATACACTTCGGCCGTGTCGAAGAAAGTCACTCCTCGTTCCACTGCGGCATGCAGCAGCGCGATCATCTCCTGCTTGTCTTTGGGCGGCCCGTATCCCGAGCTCATTCCCATGCAGCCGAACCCGATTGCCGAAACTTCCAGATTGCCTTTGCCAAGCTTTCTCATTTGCATTGTTTCCGTCCTCTGCTTCAAATTTCCTTGCCGTTAGCTCTCTTCAAAATTAGCTAAAGTGGCGATCCGGCGCTTTCCCGATCCTGCTCATTCTTTGCCTGATCCTGTCTTCAGCTTCAATTTTGTGCATGATTGACATCCTTCGGCGTTAGGCTGGAAATGGAGGGCTTGCAGCGCACGATGATGAGACTGGCTGAGAACAATGGAGACCACTACCGGTCGGCGATCGAAATGCGAAAAGGCTTGGCTCGCAGGATTGCCACGCGCGCAAAATTGGTGGGAGAGAATCCAACCGCCGTTCCCGGTCTGGCTCTCTATCGGCGCGACGAGCCGACTCCCTGCATTCATGCCACTTACGAGCCCAGCGTCTCCGTTTTCGTGCAAGGCAAAAAGTGCGTCAACCTCGGAGGAATCGAGTACCACTGCGACGAGTCATCTTTTTTGCTTTCGTCCATCGATGTTCCCGCGGTTGGCCAGATCGTCGAAGCCTCCCGGCAGGTCCCCTTGCTTTCCATGTTTCTTAGGCTCGACATGCAGACGGTGCGCGAAGTCATCAGTCGAGAGGATCTTCCTGAACCCAGGACAACCGTTCGTTCGCGCGGAATTGCCGTGGGCGAAACCACGGTCGGCCTCCTCGATGCTTGCACCCGGCTCATCGATCTTCTTGAAACACCCGAGGACATTCCATTTCTAAGCCACTTGATCCAGCGCGAAATCGTCTACCGCATTCTCCGCACCCCACAAGGCGAACGCCTCCGTGCCATCGCAACAACGGGCGATCTGAGCCACAGAACGGCAAGAGCCATCGCCTGGCTTCGGTCCAACTTCGCCAAGCCGCTGCGCATGGAGGAACTTGCGGAAGTTGCTCGCATGGGTGTTTCCACCCTTCACCACCAGTTCCGTGCGTTAACCGCCATGAGCCCGCTGCAATATCAGAAGCAGCTGCGGTTGCAGACTGCCCGGCAGCGCATGCTCATGGACCGGATTGACGCCTCCAGCGCGGCCTACGAAGTTGGCTATGAAAGTGTCAGCCAGTTCAACCGGGAGTACAGCCGCTTCTTCGGCCAGCCCCCCATGCGCGATGTCAAGTCCCTGCGAGACTCCAGGCTAGCTGCAATCGACGCAGCCTGACTCTTGATCGCCCGCTGCTCATAAGCGGCAGTGTCATTCTGGGCGAACCTTCCCCGTCATGAGCTGCTGTCATGCTGAGTGAACGAGGCCCCAAACGCCTTTCAGTTTGGGGGTGGTGAGCGAAGAGCCTGCTTCTAGTCTTGTGATTTTTCATGTCAAGTCCCCCATCCCACCATTCAGGCCTAATCTCAACAAAACAAACGGCAAATTCTGGCAATAACAACCTTGACACACATTACGATTGCAACTATTATTTTAGTTGCCGTGACAGGGCTAGCGCTTTTAATCAACGTAGTTGCCACTACCAAATGGAACAGGAGTTATCCAAATATTTTTAGCTGGCACGCTTTCAC
>NZ_DATHHT010000038.1:0-29536 GCF_035317045.1 Occallatibacter sp. | reverse complement strand
ATCGTGCAGTCCGCACCAGACCACATGCTGTCCGGTGGCGATCTCGATGCCCAGCAACTCAAAGCTTTCCCGCAGCAAAAAGGCCGCCATCACCTGCCGGATGCGGGTCTCCATTTGTTCGGCGGTAAAGAATGTGGGGTCTTCGGCCCAGCGCATCCATCGGTGCAACTCATCCCAGGTTTCCGCCACGGCCACGGCGGTTTCGGCACCGTCGCCGGGCTGCTTGGGGCGAATCAATAGGCGAGGCGTACGGATCGGCATCCGAACGTCTATCAGCAATGGGTTGGCAGAACTCACGTTCCTGCCAGTCTAGCGCGATGACGCGTCTCAGATCTCCCAGCGAAGCAGCGCAGTGCCCACAGTGAATCCCGCTCCAACCGCGGCAATAAGGACAAGGTCACCCTTCTTCAGCTTCCCTTCCTCAACCGCCGTCTCCATCGCGAGAGGAATTGTCCCCGCCGACGTGTTCCCGTACTTCTCAATATTGATAATGACTCGATCAGCCGGCATACCCAGCCGATCTGCGGTCGAGGTAATAATGCGCTTGTTCGCCTGGTGAGGAATAAAGCATCCAAGATCGGCGCCCGTCACTCCGTTCCGCTCAAGCAGTTTCGTCGTAGCTTCCGCCATCTTGCGCACCGCGAACTTGTAGACCGCCTGGCCATCCTGGTGGATGAAGTGCATCTTCTTATCGATCGTTTCGTGCGTCGGCGGATTCAAGCTGCCACCGGCGGGAAGGTTCAATGAAACGCCGCCCGATCCGTCGATTTCGTGCACAAAGTCGATCATGCCGATTTCGCCCTCTTCCGCAGGTTCAATCAGCACCGCACCGCCGCCATCGCCAAACAAAACGCATGTTGCCCGGTCGGTATAGTCCGTCATGCGCGTGTTCGCATCGGCTCCGCAGACGAGCACCTTGGACTGAGCTCCGCTCTCAACAAGCTTGACTCCAGCCTGCAGCGCAAACACGAATCCCGAGCACCCGGCCGAAACATCGAACCCCCATGCGCCTTTGGCGCCAATCTTGTCCTGCACCAGGCATGCGGTCGAGGGAAACATCATGTCCGGTGTCACGGTGCCCACAATGATCACTTCGACTTCGCTAGGCTCAATGCCGCGCGCTGCCAGGCACTTTTTTGCAGCCTCAACGCAGATGTCGCTCACGCCCTTACCGGCAGCAAGCACATGGCGTTCCTTGATCCCGGTGCGTTCCACGATCCATTGATCGTTGGTGTCCACCATTTTTTCGAGGTCTTTATTGGTAAGAACTTGGGGGGGGACGTAAGTTCCGAGAGCGCTGATTTTGGCGCGCCTGCCCACTATGGGACGCACGGAAAGGCTCAATGCATTTCTCCTTGCGGCACGAAATCCGGCAACACCGGCTCGCGCTCAACATCGGTACGGCTCTTTGGTTCGGCTGCACCGCGGGGCAACACGACCGCGGCAGGGAGTAAAAGTGCCCTCGGCACCGCAAAAAGTACCGGGTGACCTACTGCGCCCGTACTAGCCCGTTACCGTTGCTTCCTTCCGGACCTGGCGGGATTGGCGGGATTACGTCGCGTAGGACCCGGCACTGATAGATTTTAGCATCTTGGCAGACCCTTGCATCCGCCATCCGCTGTGGCCAGTTCCCATCGCCGAAGGGAACTCTTTGCGTATACTTCCGCTGCTGCATCAACTCGACAATCTGAGGTAATGAATGAAGATGCTTCTTCTGTGTTTGGCGATTCTGCTGAGTGCTTCTTCCGCTGCGTTGGCGCAGGAACCCATACCGGCCGGCAAGAAGGATTCGGAAGGCCTGAATGCCCAGATCGTCGCGGCCCGCAAGGCTACTGCAGAGAAGCGATTCGCGGATTCCGAGGCGATGATGGCAAAGGTCACATCCGACGATCCCAAACTCATTCTGCCCTGGGTGGAACTTGGGCTCGCACAACTTGGACTGAAGAAATACCCGGACGCCGAAAGCAGTTTCAAAATGGCGCTTGGCATTGATCCTGAATCCATCCAGCGCGCGCATTCAGATGAGTTCTACCAGGCTACCGACAAACGCGATGCGGTAGCTCCCACCGCAACGCGGAATAGTCGCAACGCGGTAGGGGGCGCAGTCAACAACGCGCAGAGCCGCACCCCGGATATCAAGGGTGTGTCGTGGGCAAGCCTGGGAGAGATCTACGCACACGAAGGCAAGATAAAGGACGCGGAAGAAGCTTTCGATAACGCCGTCGCCGCGTTTCCGCAACAAGCAGCTCAATATCGTCGCAATGAAACGATCGTGTTCTTCCAGGTCGGAAATGCCGATGCGCAATTCGCTGCGGCGGAGAAGGCCATCCCGCTCGATCCAATGCGAGCCGCTTTGTATTACTTCAAGGGGCAGGCGCTCATTTCCAAGGCCACCATCGATCCAACGACCCAGAAGATGCTTTTGCCGCCTGGATGCGCCGAGGCCTACCAGAAATACCTGGAACTGGAGCCAAATGGCCCGTACTCGGCAGATGCGAAAGGCGTTCTGACCGGAGGCGGCATTCCGCTCAAAGCGGGAAAAAAGTGAACTTGATAGAATGAACCTGTGAGCAAAACTTCCCAACCCACGGCTCCCACCGTGGGCTTTGTTTCGTTAGGCTGCCCCAAAAATCTGGTCGACTCCGAAGTGATGATGGGTCTGCTGGACCGCGGCGGCGCGCGCCTGACCTCCCGCCCCGAAGAGGCCGACATCCTCGTCGTCAACACCTGCAGCTTCATCGACACCGCCAAGCAGGAGTCAGTCGACACCATCCTCGAAATGGCGCGCTTCAAAACCTCCGGCTCCGCCAAAAAACTCATCGTCGCCGGCTGCCTCGTAGAGCGCTACCGCGACGAGATCATCAAGAACATTCCCGAAGTCGATGCCGTCGTTGGCACCGGCGAACTCGAGTCGATCCTCGAAGCCGCAGGAATCGCCCCATCGCATTCCGCGGTTCCATCGCCCTTTAACATCCTCAGCGGCAATGGACACGCCGCAGTGCGCGAAGGACGCGAGGCCGGCGCAGGCACCCACAAAACCGAGTTCCGCCCCGAAGGCAATCTCCGCGAACAGCAAGGCCGCTTCAGCCGCGAAGAATGGCACGGCGCGGCGCACATGCTGCCGACATATCTCTATAACGAAGACACTCCGCGTTACATCTCCACCGGCAAAACATCGGCGTACATCAAGATCGCTGAAGGCTGCGATCACCCCTGCACCTTCTGCGTCATTCCCAACCTGCGCGGCAAATTCCGTTCGCGACGCTTTGAGTCCGTGGTCGCCGAGGCGCAGAAACTTGTCGCCGCCGGCGTGCAGGAAATCACCCTGATCGGCCAGGACACAACCTGCTACGGCGAAGACCTTGGCATCAAAGACGGCCTCGCTCTCCTGCTCGAATCTCTTGCCGGAATTGAAGGTGTCCGCTGGCTGCGCTTCCTCTACGCCTACCCGAATCGCATCACCGGCAAGTTGCTCGACACCATCGCGAAGCACGACAACATCTGCAAGTATCTCGACGTGCCCCTGCAACACGCATCTCCCGACGTGCTCAAACGCATGAAACGCGGAGCTGGCGCCGACATCTTTCTCAAGACGCTTGAAAAAGTCCGCGCAGCCGTTCCCGGGATCGCCCTGCGCACCTCCTTCATTGTCGGCTTTCCCGGCGAATCTTCCGCCGACTACGAAGTTTTGGAGCAGTTCATCAGCGATGCAAAATTCGACTGGCTGGGCGTCTTCAACTACTCCGATGAAGAAGGTTCAAAAGCCCACGCCCTCGACGCCAAGTTGCCGAAACGCACCATCGAGTCCCGGAAGCGCAAGCTGATGAAGCTTCAGCAAAAGATCTCAAAGCGTGCCAAGCAGCAGTGGGTCGGTCGCGAACTCGTAGTTCTAGCCGAAGGTGAGAGCGAAGAGACCTCCATGCTCTGGGAAGGCCGCACCGAGTTCCACGCCCCCGAAATCGACGGCAAGGTATACATCAACGACTTCGGCGAACTGCAGGAACTCGAAGCCGGAAAGTTCTATCGCGCCGAGATCACTGAAGCCCACGACTATGATCTGGTTGCGCGCGTGGTCGCCGGTCCGCTGTAAGTCAGCCATAGCCTGATCCGGAAATGCTGTTCTGCGAATATGTTCAGCCGCAGTTGCAGCATTTCTGTTGCTTCGTCTCTCGTTCCTGATGTATTCCTCAGAAACGGAGACCTGAAAGCATGCGAACCTCGCTGGTTGCGAGCCATCCATTTTTGCGGACCGCGATGCGTCTACCTGTCGTCGTTTGCATAACTTTTCTTCTATTTGCGATTGCGGGAGAAAGACACCGCGTGGGCGCCGGCATTCGCTCGTCAATCGAGGGTCTAGACCGCGAACTCTACGTGCTGAGTATCGGCATCAATGACTACCCCAAGGAAGGCAACATTCCTGATCTGCGGTTCGCCGACGCAGATGCCGAAGCGGTGGCTGCCACATTCGCAACAAAAGAGGTTGGCGTTACTTTCAAGCAGGTGCACGTGACCACCCTGCTCGATTCTTCCGCTACCCTGGCGGGTGTCAGGGCCGCGCTCGAACATTTGATTAGCGTGTGCAAGCCCGAAGATCTGGTGGTCTTCTATTTCGCGGGCCAGGGTGCTGTGCTCCTGCCAAATTCCAAATCCTCCTCGCGGGACGCCGGGGCGGGAGAATACCACTTCATCGTCTTCGATAGCACGATAAAGGGCAGCGACAAGACCACGCTGCGCAATTCTCTAACCTCTCGCGAGTTGAGCCAGCTTCTTCTCTCGATTCAAGCCCAGCGGCAAGTCATCATCATCGACAGTTCGCACTCCGCTGCCGCATTCGATTCCCTTAGGACTGCATTGAATTCTGATTCGGTCTTTACCCTGCATTACACAGGTCGGCGGTTCGCCCTGTTTGGTACAGAAGGAGCGGCAATTGAACCTCCATCCCTGGGACATGGACTGATGACTTCCTCTCTCCTCGATGCAATGAAGAGCACTTCAGAGATAGGCAGGAAGGGGTTTATCACAGAGGCCGACCTGGAAGGCCACATGATGTCGCACATGGGCCAGCTGAACGTCGAAGTTGGGGGCGACGAGCAACTCCTTAGCTACTCTGACCTGCGTGGCCTGTGTCTCTCTGTGACGGACATGTCGCAAGGCATGAATGACTGCAAGGCGTCCTACGGTTACGACCCGCAGGTCAAGGGTCCGAAAATGCGCGGCGTCGAGGTTGAGGCCCCGCCCGTCGACGAGCAAGCAGTAAACCGCGGTACTGACTACGCGCTGATTCTGGCGGGAGACAATTACGACCACTGGCGGAAGCTCGATAACCCCATCTACGACGCGCAAAGCCTGCAGAAAGAACTCGTGCAAAACTTCGGTTATGCGCCGCAGAATATTCTCTTGCGCGAAAACCCGACCAAGCGCGACATTCACGACGTACTCACGGAGTTGCACCATCGGACCTTTGACAAGAACGATCGCCTCCTCATCTATGTCGCCGGGCACGGCTTCATGGACGATTTTGGCGAAGGCTTTCTGGTCACGCGTGAGACGCTTCTCCCCGCCGAGGATCCTGACCTGGGCTCGGGACTTGACTTGTCCCGCTTCCGAAGTGCCATCGATCAACTCCCCATTCCCCACATCCTGCTGGTGCTCGATGTTTGTTACGGCGGCAGCTTCAAAGAACGCAGAGTCATTCCTGCCTATACCTCTGAAAGCCTGGATGCACCTCCTTCGCTCGACGCTTTGATCGCAAACAAGATGAAAAGCGTGTCTCGTCTTTACATCGCATCGGGTGGGTTGCGACAGGCCTACGATGGAGACCCGGGGATGCACTCTCCCTTCGCGCGAACATTTCTGAAGACTCTTCAGCAATTCGGAGGAAAGGAACACATTATTGACATGGGCCGGATCGACGGCGCCGTGTACGGGCTATGCCCACATCCGTATTACGGCACTTTCGGAATTCAGCAGGAAGGCGGCGACTTCATTTTCGTCCCCAGTCCTGATGCACGGCCCGTCGCAGATCCTGGCTTGGACGCAAAGGTCGAAGGCCCCCATTGCTCCTCGTGAATTCCCTGTTCTCCCAACAAACGAGATGGCGCGAGCAAGCATCTGATCAGGGGCGTTACGATATCCAAGACAACTGAACGTACAAATAGCCATGCCTCCAAAGAAAAAATCCGCAAAACTCCTGCACTGCCCCACTTGCGGCATGCTTGTCACCGCGAAGGACGAGGACTTCCCATTCTGCAGCGATCGATGCCGCAAGATCGACCTGGGCAAATGGGCGACCGGCGTCTACAAGATCAGCTCGCCGGTGCTCGATCCCGAGGTCCTCGACGATCTTGGAGAAGTCGGCCGTCAACGCCGGAGCCAGGATGACGAATAGTCCAGCGACCGTGCGCCAGCCGCCCGAAAAACAGCAACGGACAGCTTGGGCCTGGACGATCGCCACCTTCTTCGGCGCGGGCCTCGGTAAGCCAGGCCCCGGAACGTGGGGATCGGTGGCGGCACTGCTGCTGTGGGGTGCAGTCGCATGGCTCTTCCACCCGACGCCCAATGGCCTTTTACTTGTTGTGTTTATCGGGATTGCTTTATCGATTGCCTGCGGTGTTCCTGCTGCCACCGTTGCCGCCCGCGAGAGCGGACGCCACGACCCCGGATTCGTCGTCATTGACGAAGTCGCCGGCCAGTGGATCGCATTGATCGGTAGCCCGGCTGACTTCCGCCATGGCGTAATTGCGCTTATCCTCTTTCGTTTATTCGATATCACCAAGCCCTTTCCGGCACGCCAGTTGGAGAGGTTACCCGATGGCTGGGGCATCGTTTTCGATGACGTGGCGGCGGGGCTGTATGCTTTGGGTGTGGCATCGCTTCTGCGTCTGTGGATCCACTGAGAGAACGGAAATGCCGCGAACACACGTCCAATCCGCTCGGGAAGAAATGACACCGGAACCGCGCATCGACGAGGTCCAGCCGGCGGCAGCTTTGCCGCTCGGCGAGGTGGAGCTCATCGGAGCCAATCTTGGCCCCAATCCCTACGGACCGCCCGTGGTTGTCCTCGGTACGCATCCGGCCCAGGTGCTCATGAGCCGTCCCGGACGCCTCGCGTTCCGTATCCCCGAGAATGCCGGCTCAGGGCTCATTGAGGTCAGAACGCCTGCCGGAGTCAGCAACGCCGCACCCGTGAGCATCGCGCGCGAACTTTCGGGCGGTTTACACCCCGTTACAAGTCCTGCCGTGAGCCGCTCAGGCATGATTTATGCGACGATTTCCGGACAGCGCGGCAAGCAAACCCCGGTTTCTGTAGTTCGTGTCAGTCCCGATGGACGCGGAACCCCGTTTGTGACTGGAATTCTCAATGCCACCGGGTTGGCTTTCAGTCCCGAAGGCGATCTGTTCGTTACCTCCCGCGCAGAGGGAAATGTCTACCGGATCGACGGCGCCGGCGAATCCACCCTCTACGCGGAAGGCATGGGTGTCGCCACTGGAGCTGCATTCGATTCGCATGGCAATCTCTTCGTCGGTGATCGCAGCGGAACAATTTTCAAAATCGATCCGCAACGCAAAATTTTTGTGTATGCCACGCTTGAGCCGAGCATCTCCGCCTATCACCTCGCAGTCAACACGGAAGGCACTCTTTTTGTTACGGGCCCGACACTCTCTTCAAACGATGCGATCTGGGCAATCGACACGCACGGGGAGGCGCGCGTCTGGTATCGCGGCTTGGGGCGCCCGCAGGGCCTTGCTCTCGCCATAAATGGGGATGTCTACGTAACCGCAAGTCTCCATGGCCGTCGCGGCCTCGTTTGCGTAAAGCCGAACGGCGATAGCTCCATCGTGGTTGCCGGAGCCAGCCTTGTCGGCATCGCATTCTCGCCACTTGGAACCACAGTGCTGGCCGATAACGACGCGGTTTATGATCTGGACTTGGAAGTGGAAGGGATGAGTGTCTTCTAGCTCCCCGCAGACCCGGTTGCACAAGCCGCAAAAGGACGGTGAAGTGCAAATTCGATCGAATACGGTTTCGTTAAACTAGAAGCTAGGAGCTGAAAGCTGCCCCCATGAAATCCGAGATCATCGCTGTCGGCTCCGAAATGCTTACGCCGCACCGCCAGGACACCAACTCCCTCTACCTCACCGAAAAGCTCAATGAGATCGGCGTTTCTGTCGCCTTCAAGACAATTGTCGGCGACCGGCGAAAAGATATCGTCGGCGCAATCCAAAATGCGCTTACTCGGACCGACATCGTGATCCTGATGGGCGGCCTGGGTCCCACCGAGGACGATCTGACGCGCGAGGCCCTTGCAGAAGCCCTTGCCGTGAAACTTAAACGCGATGCCCCGCAGGTAGCCGCTCTCCATGCGCGCGCAGCAACCTGGCGCATCTCCATGCCCGAAAATAATCTGAAACAAGCCGATCTGATCGAGGGCGCAACATTTCTTGACAATCCCAATGGAAGTGCGCCCGGGCAATGGCTCGAAACCATCTACTCCGGCTACCGCAAGATCATCATTCTCGTACCCGGCCCGCCGCACGAATGCAAGCCCCTTTTTGACGACGAGTGTTTGCCGCGTCTGCGAGATATTGTGCCCGAGCGCCATCTCGCTCGGCGCACGCTCAAAGCCGCCATGATCCCAGAGTCGCAGGCCGACAAACTCCTCGCGCCCATCTACACCACCTACACCGACGTCGAAACGACGATCCTCGCCCACGCCGGCGATATCCAACTTACGCTGCTCTGCACCAAAAAAAACAAGGACCTCGCGGAGCAGCGCGTCGAAGAACTCGCCACCAAGCTTGAAGAAGCGCTCGACGACTGGATGTACTCCGCTGAAGGCGAGACGCTCGAGCAGATCGTTCTCTACTATCTCGGCCTGCGCCAGGCCACCCTCGCAGTGGCCGAGAGTTGCACCGGCGGCATGGTTGCACAGCGAATCACCTCGGTGCCTGGAAGTTCGCGATCGTTCCTGGGCGGCGTCGTAGTCTACTCAAACGAAATGAAGACGGCCTTCGCCGACGTGCCCGCCGAACTGATCAAGCAACATGGCGCGGTGTCATCAGAGGTAGCTTCCGCGCTCGCCGAAGGCATCCGCAAACGCACCGGCGCAACGTTAGGTCTGGGCGTCACCGGAATCGCCGGCCCCACAGGCGCCACCGAGACGAAGCCCGTGGGCCGGGTATACATCGCAGTCAGCGATGCCCAGACAACCGACTCTTTCGAACGAAACTTCCGCGGCAGCCGCGACCGCATCCGCGAGTGGGCCAGCCAGCAGGCACTCGACCTCGTGCGGCGCCGATTGATATGAACGACGGCTTTTGCAGATTTAATGCGAAAGTTTCGAATTCCGTGATCCTCGTGGATTATCTTCACTAACGTGGCGACAGAGTCTTCCAAAAATCGTCGCCTTGAACGGAGTCTCCCGCATGCCACTTCCCCAGGATGAACGCATAGTCGCTCTCGCCAATGATTTACTCGCCGTCTTTCATACCCTCTTTGGCCCGCACCCCGGATTTCGGCCCGCGCACGCAAAGGGCCTGATGCTGAGCGGAACATTCAAGCCCGCCCCGGGAGCGACCGCGCTCACTAAGGCGCCGCACATCACGCGTGCCTCCACGCCGGTCACGGTCCGGTTCTCTAATTCGACTGGGCTGCCCTCGATCCCCGACAACGCGCCCGAAGCCAATCCGCGCGGTCTCGCTATCCGCTTCAATCTCGCTGAACATGTGCACACCGACATCGTCAGCCACTCGACCGACGGCTTCCCTACTCGCGATGGTGCGCAGTTCCTCGAATTCCTGCGCGCCGCTCTCGCCAGCGGCCCGGATGTTCCGTCGCCCAAGCCCATCGAGCAATTCCTCGGTTCGCATCCAGCTGCACTCCGCTTCGTACAAACCCCCAAGCCCTTCCCCTCGAGCCTTTCCCGCGACACCTACTTCGGCGTGACAGCCTTCCGCTTCATCAACGCGCAAGGCGAAAGCAAACACGCGCGCTATCGCATCGTTCCTGAGAGCGGGAACGACTATCTCAGCGAAGATGCCGTCGCCAAACTTGGCGCCGAC
Source organism: Occallatibacter sp. (assembly GCF_035317045.1). Taxonomy (GTDB): domain Bacteria; phylum Acidobacteriota; class Terriglobia; order Terriglobales; family Acidobacteriaceae; genus Telmatobacter. The sequence goes on along the minus strand of NZ_DATHHT010000038.1, from coordinate 19,474 downwards.
TACCACTACGAAGAACTTGGGAGCCGCGTAAAGAAGGGACCGATCCGCTTCAAGGTGCTCGTTCAGGTTGCCGCACCCGGCGACGTCACCGACGACGCGACCGTCCATTGGCCGGAAGATCGCAAGATCGTCGAACTCGGCACTCTTGAGTTGACCAGCGTGCTCGAAGACAGCCTCGTGCAGCAAAAGCACATCATCTTCGATCCCATCCCGCGCGTTGACGGCATTGAGCCCTCCGCTGACCCGCTTCTCGAATTGCGTGCCGCCATCTATCTCCTCAGCGGACGCGAACGTCGGGCAGCAAAGGCCTAGTGGCTTTCCGCAAAGCTCTTATTGGAGAATGCGCAGGAGGTGGCAGCTGGCTGAGATCGGAGCCGTCATCCTTGAAACAGCGGGAGTGTTCATTGCGGTCGGAGGTCTGTACGACCTGCTCATGCCGCACCTCCCGCCGAATCTCACTGCCATTTGTGCCGGCAATGTCCTTGTAGAACGATTGGTTCGCGAACTGCTTAGAGCCTTAGGCGGTGCATTGGTCGCTGTCGGAACAACGACTTCGGTATTGGTCGCAATGTGCGGACGCCCCTTATCTCATTTCGTGCTCATCCTTACCCTCGTCCTGGTCTTGCCGGCTGAAGGCGTGAATGCATTGGGAATGTATAGAGTCAAATCTCCATACCAAATCCCGCTTGCGTTTGTCGCTCTCGCGTTGATCGGTGTATTACTCAGCTGGCCTCGCGCGCTGCGCTGATTAATCCAAAGAAGACCGCTTTCAGTTGACGCAATCGCTGCGTTTTGAAAAACTTGCCCTATATGCGATATAGCGGCAGGGTTGAGTATGCGGACGCCCGAAAAATGCGCATCCGCAACAAGGGATATTACCGGGTTCTGCACTGGCCCATCTGGATCTGGGTCTTCTTCCTCGCACCCGGCCCTCTCGTCTTCAGCCTCTTCGCGCACGGCTTCAGCGTCGCCAACGGCGCATGGCTCGCTCTCGTGCTCCTCGGAACCGGGATCGCCGGCCTTTATGGCCAGTTACCCGGAGTCGAGCCCGCGCCCTACATCCTGCGCTTCGACGAAGATCGCCCCAATCCCCTCTATCGAAAAGTCTGCTACACCTTTGCATGGAATGCAGTCCTGAACTTCGCGCTGCTGAATCTCGCCGGCCTCATCATCGCCGTCATCACCGGCGTGTGGACTATGAAGCAGCTTTACCAATACGTCTACTTCCCGCTCTGCATCCTGATCCTTCTCCTGGGTGCATTTGGCAAACTGCCCCGCGTCGGCAAATCGACAAAGGGCGAAGGCATCGAGCGCCGCTACTTCTACGGCTCAGTGTGGGCGGTGACGATTGCGCAGACCATCCTGCTGATCTTGTGGAAGACGCTGCCTGCAACGCATACCGGAAGCCTGATCAAGCTCGTCATCTATGCTGGCACGCTCTTCGCGATGGGTGTAGCAGCTTACAAAGGCGCTCTTCCGCGTACCCGCCCCATCCTGCCCGGCGAACTCATGGTGGATTGACCACACACCTTGTCATTTCGACCGGTGCGAAGCCTTCGTTCCACACTTCACGCTGTCATTTCGACCGGAGGTCGCTCCCGCGACCGGAGTGGAGAAACCCGCAGTTGTCCTTTCTATAATGCAGCGTCGGCAGTCAGTTCTTTGTAATCCAAATGCTCAGACTTTAGGTTTTTCCGCAAGCTCTTTTAGACCTGCTCCATTCCTGCCGCCACTTCTCTGGCCTCGGCCTCCACTCTTTGCCGCAAGCTCGCAGGCTCGAGAACACGTACCCGTGAACCAAGTCCCAGCACGATGAACTGCGCCATTACCTCATTGTCAAAATCGACTTCCAGCACCTCCTTTCCAGCGTCTCCCTTGCGGCCAGCGTCCCCCGAAGAAGCAGCCTTCGTAACACAACACGCTTGAACGCTCCGCGCCGCATCCGATGTCAGCGAAAGAATCGTGCGATACCCCGCTCTCTTCCGGCCAAATTCAGCAGCAGACGCTCTCCAATGCTCCACCAGGTCAAAGCGCGCCGGCCGATCGAATCCAACCGCCAGCACTGTCACGCGCCTCATGCGCGACACTCGGAACGTGCGCATGCCCTTCGAAGTACGCGCCACGAGGTACCAGGTGAGCCCCTTGGATACCAGGCCCAGCGCATCGACCGTCCGGCTCGATTGCTCCCCATCCTGCTTCGTGTAATCAAATGTCAGCTTGCGATCGCGAGCCACCGCATCCTGCACCGCCGCCAGCATTGACAGATCCTCACCGGTATCGCGCCATCCCGTGGGGTCCACGTGAAGCCGCTGCTGCAGGTGTGCCGCCTGCGCCTTCATCGGCTCGGGCATCGCCGCCATCAGCTTGTTCAGCGCGCTCTGCGCCGCAGCCGCCAGCCTTGGATTATTACCCAGCCCCCGCGGCTGTGCCATCAAGAGCGCCTGGATCTCGGACTCATCGAGACCCGGCACATGCGTCCTCCACCCCTTCTCCAGTTGCCATCCGCCCTGCGCGCCGCGAATGGCCGACACCGGAATCCGCGCAGCACTCAGAGATTCAAGATCGCGATGAATCGTCCGCTGCGACACTTCCAGTTGTTCGGCAAGCTCTCGTTCCGTAACCTGCCCTCGGGCCTGAAGCAGAAGCAGCACGGACATCAGTCGATCAGCCTTCACTCGCTCTCACTTTCCCTCAACATTTCTTACTTTCTCAAATCATATATGACACATCTTGTCATATAAGGTGCGCGATCATATTTTTATCGATGGAGGTCGCCGCAATGAACACCCGCAATGTTCACCTTTTCGTATTCGACTCAATGGCAGACTGGGAAGCCGCATTCGCAATAGCAGGAATCAACAATCCCCAGTTTCAGACCAACCCGGGCCGGTATCGCGTCGTCACCGTTGGATCGACCACGCAGCCAATCACGACCATGGGCGGAATGCGCATCCTGCCCGAAATCAGCCTGTCCGAGATTGACCCGAATCAAAGCGCAATGATCATTCTTCCTGGCGGCGACCGGTGGGAATCGAGGAGCAACGCAGAGGCCATCGAACTCGCACGTGTGTTCTTTGTCGAAGCAGTTCCCATCGCGGCAATCTGCGGTGCAACGCTGGCGCTTGCCCAGGCAGGAATGCTCGACGACTTTCACCACACCAGCAATAGCCGCGAATATCTCGCTGCGAGCGGGTACCGCGGGGGCAGCTTCTACTGCGATGCTCCCGCCGTCACCGACGAAGGCGTCATCACCGCTTCCGGAATTGCCCCGGTCGAATTCGCCCGTGAGATCTTCCGCACGCTCGGCCTCTACAGCCGTGAAGCTCTCGACGCGTGGTATGCGCTCTTTCGATTCGGCGATACTTCCCGTTACGCCGACCTTCTGGATTGCGTCAACCAATAATGCGCCAGGTGAGGCCCTCCCAACGCCCAGGGAGATTGCAATGAATATCTCCGCATCTCCCTGAACAGGTGTCTCAAATTCGACCCGCCGCACCTGCTAAACTCTGTTTCGTCATGCTCCTTGCAGTTTTCTTGATTGTGGCGCTCGGTTACCTGCTGGGTTCCATTCCAACCGGATACCTGCTCGTCAGGCTCTTCCGCCATGAGGACATACGTTCGGTTGGCAGCGGCAACATCGGCGCCACCAACGTGCTCCGTTCCGGCGGAAAGGGTCTCGGTGCAGCCACCTTTCTGCTCGACGTGCTCAAAGGTGCCGCGGCGGTGTGGCTGGGAGCCTTTCTGGCTTCCAAACTGGCGCCGTCCATGCCGTTTCGCGATGCACAAGCCGTCGCAGCGGTTTCTGCCGTCCTGGGCCACATGTTCCCCGTGTGGCTGCGCTTCCGCGGTGGAAAAGGCGTCGCAACCGGCTTCGGCGTCTTCCTCGTCGCCGCCCCGCTGGCCGCCCTCGCTTCCATCGGTCTCTTCGCGGTCGTCCTGCTTCTCACCCGTTATGTATCCCTGGCCTCGATTCTCGGTGCCGCCAGTTTCCCCGTGTTTGCCTGGTTCTTCGTTCACGGCGAAAAGCCTTTACTGTACATCGCTGCACAGATCTTCGTTGCATCTCTCATCATCCTCAAGCATCACCAGAACATTCGCCGCCTCGCCACCGGAACAGAAAGTCGATTCGGCGCGCGGACGCAGGAGAGGAAAACCGCATGAGCCGGATTGTTGTCCTTGGAGCTGGCGCATGGGGAACCGCCATCGCTCTGTCGCTCTCGCGTCGTGGCGGCCACGAAGTTGCACTCTGGGCGCACAACGTCGAAGAAGCGCAGGTGATCGACCGCGCCCGTGAAAATACATTGTTTCTTCCCGGATTTCCGCTGCCCGCAGATCTCGCCGTCACCACCGAAATGGAGCCGATTGAATCCGCCGACATCGTCGTCTCGGTCATTCCTTCCGAATTCCTCCGCTCAACCTTGCTGCGCGTCAAGGCCCACCTGCACAACGGACAGTTCGTCGTCAGCGCCACCAAGGGCCTTGAAAAGGAGACCTTCCTGCGCATGACCCAGGTGATCTCGCAAACCCTCGAGCCCGCGGGCCTGCTGCTCTCCATCGGCGCATTCTCCGGACCAAGTTTTGCAATCGAAGTCGCCCAGGGCCAGCCCACCGCCGTTACCGTCGCCTTCAGCGATCCGCAAATTGCGATCCTCATCCAGCAGGAGTTCTCATCTGAAACGCTGCGCCTCTATAGTTCAACCGATGTGATAGGCGTCGAACTGGGCGGCGCGCTTAAAAACGTCATCGCCATCGCAGCAGGCGTGGCTGCCGGCGTCGGTCTCGGACACAACTCAACGGCTGCCCTCATCACACGCGGCATCGCCGAAATTACACGCCTCGCCGTAGCCTGCGGCGGACGCCGCGAAACACTCGCGGGTCTCAGCGGCACAGGCGACCTCGTGCTCACCTGTACAGGTTCTCTTTCGCGCAATCGCACCGTCGGTCAGGCACTCGGCCAGGGACGTAAGCTCCCCGAAATCCTCGAAAGCCTCGGCGGCAAAGTCGCCGAAGGCGTGCTCACCACGCGAGCGGCCCTGGGATTGGCGCGCCAGCACGACATCGAAATGCCCATCACCGAGCAGATGGAACTGATCCTCGAAAAAGGCAAAGACCCGCGTGAGGCCATTCGCGAACTCATGCTCCGCCCCGGCAAAGGTGAGCTCTAACACGGTCAAGGCCCTCCTTTTCGATTCTCCATCGCCCCACATTTGCAACCAACAAATTAATTGGTAAGCAAATTGCGGTTCGCGCTGCGATAATTCTGGCGCACCGCAATTCCCCTTTTGGCCGTACGGGAGCTCCCGATGAATGCCAGTCTTGCTTCTGCGTCAATTCTCCTTGGACGTCGCAATGCAATCTGCAACATCTTTGCAGGATTGGCCGCCGTTGCCGCCGGTTCAGCATCTCAGGCGCAAACAACACAACCGGCCGAAGAAAAGCCTTGCACTTCTCCCAACCAGGCCCGCACATCGATCCACTATGTTCTCGATTTCAACGCCAGCCCGGAGCGGTTCCATCAGGCCATCCTCGACGCAAAGCATTTCGCTGAATTTTCCGGCATGCCGGCCACCATTGATGCTTCCGCTGGCGGCGCTTTCTCAATGTTCGGAGGGCTCATCCAGGGTCGCAACATCGAGATCGTCGCGAACCAGCGCATCGTACAAGCATGGCGCCCCGCCTCGTGGGCCCCGGGAGTCTACTCTGTTGTGCACTTCGAATTCAAACCTGGCAGCGCCGGAACGAGCCTCGCTTTTGACCACACAGGTTTCCCTTCCGGCTTGTACGACCATCTTGACTGGGGTTGGAAGAACCGTTACTGGGGCCCTCTGAAGAAATACTTCGCTTAAGGTTGCCCCATCGAGAACACGAAGAATGATCGCCTCTATCCTCCCGCAATCGCGCCGATGATGAGCAGCGTCTCCTTTCCATTAGCGACTGATTCCGGCAACGGCATATCGGGCGACTGGTGCGAAAGGTCTTCCTCGCACGCAAAGAACCGCAGAAACGGCCGCCGCTGGCGCGTGTCGTGATCGCGGATGGTTCCGCAGAGCATTGGGTATCGAGCCTCCAGCGCATCCAGCACTGAACGCAACGTCACCGGCCCCGCGATCTCCAGCGCGATATCGCCATCAACACGCGCAAGGTTGCGCAGATGATATGGAATCTCTACGCGCACCGAGCTCGTTTTACCGATCCCTCCGGATTCATCCATGCCGATTGAATAACTCTGTCGTCACTGTCCACTGATCACTGACCACTGTTCACTTCCTCTCACGCCAGCGTCTGAACTTCAACCGACAGCACCGCCGGCAGATCGTGCACGATCGCCTTCCACGAGTCGCCGCCATCCGGCGATACATACACCTGTCCGCCCGTGGTGCCGAAATACACGCCGCACGTATCCAGCTTGTCCACAGACATTGCATCGCGCAGCACGTTCACGTAGCAGTCCTTTTCCGGCAGCCCCTTCGCAAGTTCCTCCCACTCGTTGCCACCGCTGCGGCTGCGATACACGCGCAGTTTTCCATCCAGCGGAAAATGCTCCGAGTCACTCTTGATAGGCACCACGTAAACCGTGTCCGGCTCATTCGAGTTGATGTCGATCACAAATCCGAAATCCGTAGGCAGGTTGCCGCTGATCTTGGTCCAGTTATCGCCCGCATCATCCGAGCGCATCACGTCCCAATGCTTCTGCATGAACAGCGTCCCGGGCCGCCTGGGATTCATCGCGATGTGGTGAACGCAGTGACCCACCTCCGCCGTGGGATTCGGAATGTATTTCGAGTAGAGTCCCTTGTTGATCGGCTTCCACGACTTGCCGCCATCGTCGGTGCGAAACGCGCCAGCTGCCGAAATGGCAATGTACATGCGCTCGGGATCGCTCGGGTCGAGGATGATCGAATGCAAACACATCCCACCCGCGCCCGGCTGCCAGTCAGGTCCGGTGCCGTGGCCTCGCAAGCCAGGCATCTCGTTCCAACTCACGCCGCCGTCCGTCGAACGAAAGATAGCCGCATCTTCCACCCCGGCATAAACCGTATTGGCGTCGGTCAGAGAAGGCTCGACGTGCCATACACGTTTGAACTCCCACGGCTTCTGCGTGCCGTCGTACCACTGATGCGTTGTCAGAGGCTTTCCTGTTTCGCTGGAAGAATCGTACGCGAACCGATTGCTCTTGACTGGCGGCCATTGTGGCGTCGCATCCTCCGGCTTCACGCCTGGCTGGAACCATGTCTTGCCGCCATCATTCGAAGCCTGCAGCAACTGGCCAAACCATCCGCTGGTCTGCGATACGTAGATGCGTTCGGGATCCACTGGCGAGCCCTTCATGTGGTAGATCTCCCATCCCGCAAAGAAGGGTCCGCTAACTTCCCAATTGTCCCGCTTGCCGTCCGATGAAAGGATGAAGGCGCCTTTCTTCGTTCCAACCAACACACGTACCTGACTCATCATTTCCTCCCCCGCGAGTGTTGAGTGCATCGCGAACTCGCAGGCCGTTTGAAGATTCTTCCGCAACCCCCAACCGCAGTTCAAGCGGAAAACCCGGGAATGTTACGAGTTGCGTGAAGAGAAAACGCCCTTAAGGCTGCCAACTTACACTGATGGCACCAACTCCGCTGGCTGGAATCGTATAAAAATGATTTGAACCGCCCTCCCATCGCACCGATCCATCCGCGTGCAGAATCAAAAATTTGAATTGTGATTTGGACCCAGCGGGAACCGAAACGGTAAGCAGCGCATTTCCCGTCGCCGGAATGACGGCGGGCCCGTCGGCCCCATTCCACGTCCTCAACCAAGCGCCCAGCTCTGCCGAGCTGCCCGTCAGCATCACTACATCGCCGGATGCGAGCGCCGGCACGCCTGAGACAGAAAAATTCACCGGGATGAGCTTTCCCGTGGAGGTCGTGAACGCGGACGCACTGGATGTAGCGGACCCGCGCATGACCGTCACCTGCGCGGGTCCGGCCGTGACGTCGGGCACCGTCGCCGTGATCTCGCCATCGGCCCATCGCACGATCTTGGCAAGCTTCTCCGGTCCCCCCACCGAAAAATGCACCGCGCCGCCGCTTGTCCCAAACCCCGCCCCAGTGATCGTCACTAGCGCCCCCGCGTTCGCCACGCGTGGGGTAATGCTGCCAATCGCAGGCCCCGCCTTACCCGCCGCCACCCATAGGGAGACGCTGCGGTGCGGCAGCGTAAAGTTCATCGTCGCGTTGTTATCTTCGTCCGTGCCGGAAACGGTCAATCCCACTCCGCCCATCGTGCCATTCAGATAATCGAAATACGATCCCGGCGGGAGCGAAGTCAAAAGACCGCTGATCGCCTGGTCATTCGTCTCGCTCTTACTGATCGCCACCAGCACCACATTGCCGCCCAGCCTGCGCTCGTAGATGTAGACATCGTCGTTGATCCAGCGCTGCTGCATGGTGCCGAAAGCAATCGCAGGATTCGAAGCTCTCAGTGCCGCAAGGTACTGGATCAGCGTGACCGCATCGGTCGTCCCGAAACTCGTCATCGCATTGCGATCGTACGGGTCGTTGCCGCCGCCTGTGTCGTTATGCAGGTACTGCTCGTCGCCGTAGTACACCACCGGCACGCCCCGGCACGTGAAAACGAAACTTAGTGCCAGCTTCACCGCCATCGCATCCACGCCCATCGACTGGATCCGCGGATTGTCGTGGTTGTCAAAAAACGTAACCAGGTCGTTCGGTTGCGCGAAACCCTCCGCATTCGAATTGCCCGACCGCTCGAGATTCAGTTCGTCGTCAATCTCTTTGAAGCTCTTCCCTTTCGCAAACACATCCACAATCGGTCCATAGAGCGGATAGTCCAACAGATTCATCCCGCTGCGATTTGAAAACTTCACGGAGTCCGCATACAGCGGATCGCCCGAGCCTTCCAGCCACTCGCCAAAAACAAATGGCCGCGCCGTTGCAGTGGGCAACGTCTGCGCACCGCTCCAGTTCGCAATCGAATTCTCGAGGCTGTATTCCCATCCCCAGTTCACATGCTTCACCGCGTCGAACCGAAATCCATCCGCGCCATGGGCCAGCAACTGCGCAACGGCCGACTTGATGTAGTTGTCCACCCACGGATTCGTCTGATCCAGATCGGCCAACCCGAACAGCGTGTCGTACTGCAACTGGTACCGATCCTCGAAATTCGTCATGTTCGGCGTGTGATGGTAATACGGAGTAGTCCCTGTGTCGCTCGAATAGTCCGTCACCCTCACGCCGTTGTTATAAAGCGCGCCATTCTCGCCCACGCCAATATCGTTGGTGTGATTGGCGACAAAATCGACAATTACCTTGATCCCACTCGCGTGCGACGCAGCGGTCAGCTTGTCGAATGCCGCCCAGCCGTTCGCCGCATCGCCGAAGTGCTCTTCGATCCGCATCATGTCGCGCGGCCAAAATCCGTGATATCCCGAAGCCCCGCCACCGTCCGGTTTGTTCGCGTTATCGATCGGAGGCGAAATCCATATCGCCGCCACGCCCATCGATTTCAGATACGCCATCTTCTGCGCGATCCCTGCCAGATCACCGCCCCAGTAATCCCGCCAGTTCGTCGGCTTCGTAAATCCGTTGGGATCGAATTCCCCGATGCTCTGCGCCGGATCGTCGTTGCTCGTGTCTCCGTTAAAGAACCGATCCGTCACAATCTGGTAAATGAATCCCCGGTGAATATCACTGACCGTCGGAATCGGCGGCGGCCCGGGCGGTGTCTGCGCGATCACCGGCACCGTCAGTGCGATCGAAAGGACGATGACAGCCAGGCCGCCTCTTCTTTTCACGTTCAGCATAGGGTTCACCTCAAACACTGCAGGACAGCGGATTTGAATCCCCAACATCCTAGTGCAAAAGACCAATAAGCGCAGGCATCGCCGCAAACACACCCCCGCTCTCCGTGCCAATTCGCTCCAAACCGCTCAATGCTCTAGACTCAAGACTGGAAATCTACACGATGATTACGCTATTTACCGGTTACGACGAAGAACCAAAAGATAAAAAGAAAGAACAGGAAGCCCAGGCCGCCGAAGAGGAGTCGACCCAAAAGTCAGGTTTCTTCTCGCGTATGCGCCAGGCCGTCACGCGTACCCGCGAGACCTTTTCCACGCGCATCAACGAAATCGTCGCTCTCACCCGCGAAGTTGACGAATCAGCTCTCGAAGAACTCGAAACCGCTCTCATCATGAGCGACATCGGCGTCCAGACCACCAACGAAATCATCCAGGCTCTCCGCGAGCGAGCCCGCAAGCAGGCCATCGCCGGCGGCGCTGAACTCCGCGACTTGCTGAAAGCACAATTGCGCGCAATCCTCGAAGCCCCGATGCACCCCGTCGCGACCCCTTCTGCGCCGCCGAAAGTCACCTTCCTCGTCGGCGTCAACGGCACCGGCAAAACCACCACCAGCGGCAAACTCGCAGCGTGGTATCGCGCGCAAAATAAGTCCGTACTCCTCTGCGCCGCCGACACCTTCCGCGCCGCTGCAATCGAGCAGCTCGAAATCTGGGCCGGCCGCAGCGGCGTCGAGATGATCAAGACCCGCCAGGGCGGCGACCCCGCTGCCGTGCTCTACGATGCTGCCAGCGCCGCCAAGGCTCGCAACATCGCCGAGCTCATCGTGGACACTGCCGGCCGCCTCCACACCAAAACCGGTCTCATGGACGAGCTCGACAAGATGCGCCGCACCGCGTCGAAGCTCATTCCCGGCGCCCCCCACGAAGTCCTTCTCGTCATGGATGCCACCACCGGCCAGAATGGCTTGCAGCAGGCCCGCCAGTTCACGCAATCCGCCGGCGCCACCGGCATCGTGCTCACCAAGCTCGACGGCACCGCCAAAGGCGGCATCGCCGTCGCCATCGCCCGCGAACTCAATCTCCCCGTCCGTTTCGTAGGCGTAGGCGAACAGATGAGCGACCTGCTGGAATTTTCCCCGGAAGCATTCGTCGACGCACTCCTGGGATAGTTTCCTGATACTTCCTTTACGGTTTCCCCTCGGTTTCAGCAGTTACACTTCTTCCTGTCGCAATCTATGGATTGCAGAAGATATGAATATCCCGGACACAGACATCTATTGGATGCAGCGCGCGCTCGATCTCGCCCGCCGTGGCATCGGCGTCGCCTCTCCCAACCCCGCCGTCGGTTGCGTCATCCTTGATCGCGCCGGCCAGGTTGTCGGCGAAGGCTGGCACGAATACGACCTGCTCGACCACGCCGAAATCGTCGCGCTCAACGAAGCAAAACAACATGCGGGCGACCGCCTCAAAGGCGGCACCGCCTACGTCACGCTCGAACCCTGCAATCACACCGGCCGTACTGGCCCCTGCACCCAGGCGCTCATCTCCGCAGGGCTCGCCCGCGTCGTCGCCGCCACTGGCGATCCTAATCCCGACGTCAACGGCCACGGCATGGACGTGTTGAAAGCAGCAGGCATCCAGACGCAACTCGGCGTCTGCGAAATCGAAGCCCGCCGCATCAACGAAGGCTTCGCCCGCTGGATTCAGCACAAGCGCCCCTTCGTGCTCATGAAGGTGGCAATGACGCTGGACGGCCGCATCGCCCCGCCATCCGGCCATCACGCCGCGCGCGAACCCTACTGGATCACTAGCGAACTCGCCCGCGCAGCCGTGCAGCCTCTCCGCTGGCAAGCCGACGCCGCACTCACCGGCGTTGACACCGTCCTCGCCGACGACCCTATGCTCACTGACCGCAGCGGCCTTCGCCGTCGCCGCCCGCTCCTCCGCGTCGTTCTCGACTCCGCTCTGCGCATGCCGCTCGATTCGAAGATGGTGCGCGGCGTTCAGAACGACGTCGTCATCTTCACCGTCTCCAAAGACGAAGCCCGCATCAACGAACTTCGCACGCGCGGCGTGCGCGTCGAAGTTCTTCCCGCTGATGCCGGAGCCCCCGGTGACGGTCGGGAGCCCGCGGGGCGGTCTCCGGGGTGGCAGGCGGGCCGCGTGCCCCTCGGCAAGCTGTTCGACAAACTCGGCCAGGAAGGCATCCTCACCCTGCTCACCGAAACAGGCACGCGCCTGAATACTGCCCTTCTTGCCAGTGGCATGGTCGACCGCGTCCACCTCTTCGTCGCCCCCCAGATCATGGGCTCTGATGCGGTACCAGCCTTCAAGGGCATGCCCACTGCCATCCACATGGCTGAAGTAGAAGTGGAACGTTACGGCAATGACCTCGGGCTTTGCTCGCTCCTTCGCGATCCCTGGCGCAAGCAACCTTGAAGAAAACGAAACAACCCGCCCACCATAACTAGCAAAATCAGATGTTTATCATTTAGTAAAATTCTCGTTAAAATCTGTGCGCATCCAGCGACAACCCCTACCCCGACATATCACGTCCAATCTGATGCACGTTCCGGCCCTCTTTTCAGGACGGATGGGTGCCAGTTGTTCTGCGACGGGGGTCGCTCGGGCGATGCTTCACCATACTTTGAACTTCCTCGGAATAGGCATCCTGTCGGCAGTGCTCGCCGTTGCCGCCATCATTTGCACTGCGCTGCGCATCGATAAAGATCCGGCAGTCGACGGACCCCGCGCGCTCATCTCGGAGTTCATCGGCCTCTGGCTCGCCTTCACCTGCCTCGCCTGGAGCTTCATGATTGCAGGTCCGGCAAATCTTCAATGGGCGTTGCGAGGGTTGGCCGTCGGCGCCGCTTTGATTGCTTTCACGTTCGCGGCTTACTTCGCCGGAACGACCGAAGTGCGCATCAGGCTTGATGAAGAGCCAAGCGGATTCGACAATCCCACCACGAGCCTCAAGCTGGATCTGGATCAGCCTCCCGCTCCACTTCCGTCCGGCTCCGATACGCAGCTCCAGAGTGCACCTGGTCTGAACTCAACAACACAATAAATTAGTGCTCGGTCGAGGTTTTGGAAAAGTTCGGTTGCTCAGGAATCGCCGCGCCATCCGCACGCGGATCTGATGCCCCGAAGTTCATGCCCGTACTGTTGTCGTGCAATACGGCCTGCCCGCGCCCCATCTGCGACGTGTAATCAGGATGCACCTGCAGCACGTGTCCCATCTTCGTCAGCGCATCAATCGTCGCCTGCGTCACCCGCGACTCAATCACGATCTTGCAGGCCAGTTGCTGCCGATCGGTAAAGCGCGGCTCTTCCATCGCAGCCTGGATGTTCATGTGGTAGTCCACCACGTTCGAAACAAACTGCGCGTGGGCCAGCGGTTGATTCAATCCGCCCATGATGCCGAATCCGATGTGCTGATCTCCGTGCTCCATAAACGCCGGAATGATCGTATGAAATGGCCGCTTGTGCCCCGTCAGCGCATTCGGCGACTTCGCATCCAGCGAGAACAACCCGCCGCGATCCTGCAGCGCAAACCCCATCCCCTGCACCGTGATCTGCGATCCAAAGTTCTCGTAGTTGCTTTGAATGATCGAAAGAATGTTCCCTTCGCGATCCACCACGCTGAAGTACGTCGTATCGCTCTTCCCCAGCGCCCCCGGCGCAACCGTGCAATTCGCATGCTCCGGGTCGATCAGCGCCGCCCGCTTCGCCGCATACTCCTTCGATAAAAGCTCCTCCACCGGAATTTTTCCGAATCGCGGATCGCCGTCATACGCCTTCACGTCGGCATACGCTAACTTCATGGCCTCGATGCGATTGTGTAGCTCTCCCGGACTGTGCGCGCCCCCTGGATCAGCGGGAAACCGTTCCATGATGTTCAGCATCTCCAGCGCGGCAATGCCGTCGCCGTTCGGTGGCAACTCGTAAACCGTCCAGTCTCGATACGTCGTGTGCACCGGCTCCACCCACTCCGCCGAATACGAAGCAAGATCGGCCGCCGTCATCGTTCCGCCCAGATCGTCCGACGTCTTCAAAATCGCCTTCGCAATCTCGCCCTTGTAGAAAGCCGACTCGCCCTGTTCGGCAATCAGCCTGAATGCGCGCGCCACATCGGGATTGCGAAAGACCTCGCCTGTTCCCGGTGCCTTCCCTCCAGGCAGAAAAACTCGCTTGCTCTCCGCGTTCGTCAGCAGACCTTTTTCATCTCCTGCCCACCACGCATGAATAATCTCTCCCACCGCAAATCCGTGATCGGCATAAAAGATTGCCGGCTGAAACAGTTCGCGCCACGGCAGCCTGCCCCACCGATCGTGCAGCTTCGTCCATCCGTCCACCACGCCCGGCACAGTCACTGAGTCGATCCCAAACTGCGGCATCTTCGTAACGCCCTTCGCCTGCAGATGATCGATGGTCAGCGCCTTCGGTGCCCACCCGCTCGCATTCAGTCCGTAGAGCTTCCCTGCCTTCGCGTCCCAGTAAATCGCAAACAGGTCGCCGCCCATCCCGTTCGATGTTGGCTCCGTAACATTCAGCACTGCATTGGCCGCAATGGCTGCATCGATCGCCGACCCGCCCTGTTCCAACACCCGTGCTCCCGCCTGCGAAGCCGAAACCTGGCTCGTAGCAACAATTCCATATTGCGTAGCAACCACCGATCGCCCATACGAACGATCCTGCGCCTGCAGCACTGTGGTAATGCCAAGGAATGTGAAAGCCGAAACAGCAACAGCAATCGTGGATTGAAGTAAAGCCATGGGCAGAGTCCTCGGAGTCAGATTGATTTGCGCCTGGTGAGATTTCTGTCGAAACTACGAACGTATCAGAGCAGGATACGGCTTCCGTAGTACATTTGCGGTGTGCGCTCGCTTCTTGCCATCGTAGCCGCCTTTGCTCTCGCAGCCATTGCGGTCGCCCAAGAACCCGTCACGTTCTCCACTGAGGACGGTGCCACCATCGCCGCACTGCAGTATGGCTCCGGCGAACGCGCTGTGTTGCTCGTTCACGGTGGCCGATTCACCAAAGAAAGCTGGGCGAAACAAGTTCCTGTCTTTCGATCTGCGGGATACGCAGTCCTTGCGATTGACCTTCGCGGCTTCGGGCAGTCGCACGGTCCCGGCGAAAAGGATCCGAGCGGCGAGCAGCAGGCCCTCGACGTGCTCGCGGCAGTGCGTTATTTACACAGCCACGGTGCGAAGACAGTATCCATCGTCGGCGGCAGCATGGGCGGATCAGCAGCAGGCGACGCTTCCATCACTTCGCGGCCAGGCGAAATCGATCGCATCGTCATGCTCGGTGCAGCGCCGAACCTGCCGGCTGACAAGCTCAAAGCCCCCGCACTCTTCATCGTTGCCCGCGACGACACCAGCGGCAGCGACGGCCTGCGCCTTCCCGGAATCCGCACGCAGTACGAAAAAGCTCCCCAGCCCAAAAAACTGCTCATCCTCGAAGGCTCCGCCCACGCGCAGTATTTGTTTCAGACCGATCAAGCCGACCGCGTAATGCGTGAAATCCTTTCCTGGCTCTCGCAGAAATAACCGAGTCGAACGGCCAGGCCCTCACCACAATGGCGCGACAGGCGCCGCTTCCAGCGCCGGCTTCGGTCCATCATCGATCAGACCGAACAGTTGTAAGCCTCACGGATCACGGCCGCGATCGTCGCCTCACCGCTGAACCCCAGGTGACCCAATCGCCCAAGCGAAGGCGATTCATCTCCGTCAAGTCCCCGCAACATTCAATTTCTCTAAATAATTCATTCCAAACGCAAAATTCCTTCAGCAGTTTTGCAGGTAATTTCGCGTCAAAGGCGCACAATGAAATTCAAAGAGATGAGAGTTTCCGGCAACTCAAAAGCCGATCACGACAACAAGCCGGAAATGCCCGGAAAGAACACAGCAAGAAGAGGTGTTTTCCAGACAGCTCAGTCCTGTTGACTCCAGAAACGCCACTAAGTTCTGTGACAAGAAATATTTGGGATTTAAGTTCAATGATGTGAAATATTTACAGCGACACCTTATCTCTAACGCCTTTAAATCCAGATGCTTGCTTCCAGAGACGGGGTGGGGGCATCCACACGCAACCATTCAGTTGCATATCGCAATACCCCAAAACGCGCCTGGTCCCTAATCCCTTAAAATAAAACCATGTTCACCGGCATCATCGAGCAGACCGGCACACTCATCAGCCTCACCGATCGCGGCGGCGTGCGACGCATTACTGTTGAAGCGCCCGGCGTCGCTAACCGCCTGCGCGAAGGCGATTCTCTCGCTGTCTCCGGAGTCTGCCTCACCGCGCTCGATGTCGATCCGACTTATTTCCACGCCGACGTCGCCCAGGAAACGCTCGACCGCACGTCTCTCGGCGCCCTCAAGCCCGGCGTGCAAGTCAACCTCGAACTGCCCACCGCCGCCGGTAGCCCTCTCGGTGGCCACATCGTCCAGGGCCACGTCGATGGAACCGGAGTGATTGTGTCGCTCGACCCGGTCATCCCTGTCACCAGCTCTGACTTCAACCGCGAAACCACTGACTGGACCCTGAAAGTCCGCATCCCCGACAACCTCCGCCAGTGGATGGTGCACAAGGGCTCCGTCGCCATCGAAGGCATTAGCCTGACGATTGCGGTAGTCGAGGACGACACGATCTCAATCGCTATCCTGCCTCTGACGTACTGGCGGACCAACCTGCACACGCACAGTGTTGGTTCAACCGTGAACGTCGAGGCCGATGTGCTGGTAAAGCTCGCCTACCAACAAATACGATCCGCAAAAAAACCGGAATTCGACCTGACCGAGCAATGGCTCACCGCAAACGGCTACTGAACATTCGTTGGGGTTTCGTTTCAGGACAAGATAGTTCCCATTCGCCGAGCTTTAGCAAAGTACGAGGCGTCATCCTGAGTGCACGAGCCCCCAAGCGCACTTCAGCTTGAGGGTGGTAAGCGAGGGATCTGCTTTTCTGCGTTCCCAGACTTTGCGCCTACGGCTTCGCCACCTTCGGCGGATCCGTGACGTACTCATCCCCCGTCCGCGCCAGGATCTGTCCGCGCCGGTCGGTCAGCACTTTCAGTTGCTTCGTAACCTCTATGAACTGCTGCTTCTGCTCTGCAGCGAGTTGCCCGACCTCAGCGGTCTTGTTCAGATCGTCCAGTTCAGTTTGAACCTTGGGCAGTTCGCGATCGATCAGCACCGGATGAATATTCGGAGCCTTCGCCTTCCCCGCCGCCAGCGCATTGCGATTGTTCTCCCCCCACACCGGCAGCATGCCCACATGCGCCAGTTCCACCCGCATGCCCGCTGGCCCGAAATCATTCCGCACCACTGAAAACAGCCCGATCATCGAGTCGCGCGGATCGCCATCCTTGTCCGGCATCAGTCCATCCACATAGTTGCGCGACTGGTTCGACAAAAAATTTCCCAGCGAATAGAAAATCACCGCCATCCGCCCATCCGCCGTCGTATACGTCTCGATCTGCTGCAGCACGTGCGGATGGTGTCCAACAATCACCGATGCCCCGGCATCCAGCATCTTGTGCGCAATGTCCACATCTTCCGGCCGCGGTGCTGGCGCGTATTCAATCCCCCAGTGAACGGAAATCACCAGCATGTCGCACTGCGCCTTCGCCGCCTTCACGGCCGCCAGCACCTGCGCCTCATCGGCCCCCGGCGCGCCCGTCGACTCGCCCGGATACGGGAAGAAATTCACATGCGGCTGGTCGTCCTTGTCAGGGTTGCGGTTGCCATTGAGCCACCGCGTCATTCCCAGCCAACCCACCTTGATGCCGTTGGTTTCCACGATCACCGGTTGCCAGGTTTGGCCCGCCGTATCCCCCGAACCCACAAACTGCAGCCCGATTTCACGCAGATGCTCGCGCGTCTCCGTAAACCCAGCCCAGCCCTGGTCCATCACATGGTTATTCGCAAACGAAACGATCTTGATACCGTTGGCCTTAAGTGCCTCCGGCAGCGCCACAGGGGCATCGAACATGAACGGCTTCGACCCCTTCGAGTGAGCGGGCGCCACCGGCGTCTCCATATTTACAAACCCGAAGTCCGCGCCTTTGAAGACATCGCCGACGTCCCCCAGAAGCGATCCCCACCCTTCAGCGCCGCCTCCGGCAGCCTCGGCGGCCGCCCGCACCGGCTCGTGTGGAATCACATCTCCACCCACCGCGAAACTCACCCGTGCAAGCTCGTGGGGATAGGGCGCCACGGCAGCAGCCCGATGCAGCTTCGTCGCAAATCCGCTGAAATACGAGGCCGCCATCACCACGCCCAGCAGCATCAGGACGGCAAGCGAAGCGGCACGCGGACTCAGCCCCAGAAAGTTGCCGTTTTCGGCCCCTTGTCCCGGGGGAATCCCTTCGCCGCCTGTCTTCATCCATCTAGCCGTTTGATCCATGGGGGTGGTCTGGCTCACCCCCAGCATACCCTGCGGAAAAGACGCCGGTTAACCCCATTTTGAACTTAAGTACCCCCAGCGTCGGCTACCCTGCAGTTGGAAGTGACAATCGACGAACGCTTCTGCTGGAATCTGCGTCTATCTATTGAGCGAAACTGTTACCCTTGAACAGGAAAGCGAACCGAAAGGCCGGCAACGCCCCCGGGGCCGGGCCGGCAACCTGACCTATGGCAGAGTTCGTAATCAAGTTAGCCGATGAACGCGGTCATGTAATGGAGCAGGTACAGACCGCCTCCACCGCGGAGGAGCTGCGTGCTCGCTTCTCCCACGCGGGCTACCACGTCTTTTCTGTCCGCGCCCGTTCCGGTCTGAGCGGAATGTCGCGGCGCAAGGTCAAGCTCGAGCCGTTCCTCATCTTTAATCAACAGTTTCTTACTCTCATCCGAGCCGGCCTGCCCATCCTCGGCTCGCTCCAGATGCTCTCCAAGATCCAGAAGAGCCCCTATTTCCGCAGCCAGCTCGATGACATTTCCAACCGCGTCAAAACAGGCGAATCGCTCTCCGGCGCGTTTGAGGCGCAGTCCGGAATGCCCGTCATCTACACCACCACCCTGCTGGCCGGCGAACGCTCCGGCAACCTGCAGGAGGTCCTTGAGCGTTACATCGGATTCCAGAGAGTCTCGCTTACCTTCCGCAAAAAACTCACTGCCTCGCTCATCTACCCGGGTCTGCTTCTCACCATCGTGACTGGCCTGCTCGTCTTCATGTTCACGGTGGTCATTCCCCAGTTCGCGCAACTCTACGACCAGATGGGCTCCCAGTTGCCCAAAATGACCCTCCTGCTTTTGGCCTTTGGCAAATGGACGCAGCACAACATCCTCTGGATCGCCCTGACCGTACTCGCGATCGGCGTGGGACTCTGGCGTTTTTCCATCACTGAGAAAGGCCGCGACACCGTCGACGGCATTCGCGTGCGCCTGCCGATCTTCGGCAAGATCTGGCTCAAGTACCAGGTCGCGCTCTTCTCGCGTACCCTTTCCACCCTGCTCACCGGCGGACTTCCGCTCGTACCCTCCCTCGAAACCGCCGCCCGGTCCATCTCCTCGCGCCGCGTATCCAGGGCCGTCGGGTCAGCAGTCAGCACCGTGCGCGAGGGCAAAAACCTGGCCGACTCGCTCTCGAACACCGGCGTCTTCCCCGACCTGTCCACTGAAATGATCTCGGTCGGCGAACAGACCGGCGCTCTTCCTCAAATGCTCA
>NZ_DATHHT010000037.1:0-47002 GCF_035317045.1 Occallatibacter sp. | reverse complement strand
ACCGAGGTTGCGAGGGGCAACTTCCGCATCGGCAAGAGCGTGCTCGACCATGGGCAGGAAATCGCTGTCGGCAAGGTCAGAGGCGGCGATATTCACGTTCACGCGGAACGTGGAACGCGCGCGCATGGTGGCGCCAAAGTCCCGCAGGGCATGGCGGAGGACGAGCTTTGTAATTTGGCCCACGAAGCCGCGTTCCTCGGCGATTTTGATAAAGATGTCGGGACCCACCGCATTCTTGTATTCGTCTGTCCAGCGCACCAGGGCCTCTGCCTCGACGATGCGGCCGGTGGCGAGGTCGACGATGGGCTGATAGGCAACCGTAAGAGCGTCCGCACGGATGGCGCGGAGCAACTGCTGTTCGACGCTCTTGTTGCGGCTGTAGAGCAGAGGGAATAGCAATCCGATGAGAGCGCCCGAAACTGCGCCCATAGCAAGGTAGGCCAGGGTAAGCCCTCGACCGACAGAGAGTGCGTCTGGAATCGAGATATTGGCCGTCATGCAGGTATCGCCGTCGGTTGAGCAGCGGGTGGCATAGAGGGTGTTGCCTACCTGCACCTTGCCGTTGCGCATCAGAATGTGCTTCTCGACGTTCGGAATCTGGCCAAGCAGCGGGTCGCCCTGCCGTGTGAAGGAATCGATGGCCGTCGCGGTGTAATGCATGGGCGGCGCTTCGAGCGAAACGAGATTGTAGGGGTTGTAGACAACGAAGGAATCACCCAGCTGCACCGAGATCACGTCCTGATCGTCGACGCGGAACGGAGTGAGATTCTTATAAATCTTCGTGCCGTCCTTGCGGGCGATCGTCGGGATGAATTGCGGTTGCGCCAGCACCATGCGGCCAGAGGTCGTAGAGCAGTTAATGCTTCCACTCTGCATGCGACCGGCGGCCTTCAGAAATTGCGATTGGAAAATGAGCTGGCGGAAGTATTCGATTTCGGGATCGGAACAAAAGGCGTAGGGCGAGGAATTCATGGTCGCCAGGATTGCGCGGGACTCCGCCGAAGACGTGATCGACTCAAGCAGGATCCGATTTGCATAGGTATCGAGCCGGGCTTCCGCCTGTCGAAGTACAACGGCGTGACCCAGCAGATAACCGGCGAGCGCACCGGATGCGGCAAGAAAGATGGTCGACACAAGTGTGACCACAACGCGTTGGACAAGGGTGCGCATGAATGAGCAAGCCCATTATTTAGCGTGAAAGGGGCGAATTTCTGCTCCCCAATGGTGGTAGGCGGATGCCCCGTGGGTACTAGCAGCATAAGTCACTCATTCCAAAAGGAAAATGGCGGTTACTTTGGATGTTTCAGGGAGTCGTAAACCGACAGCTGAACCGATTTACAACTTAAGAGCAAGGCAAGCACTATCGATTGCGCAAGTGAGATCGGCCTCACAAGTTGCCGGCGAATTGAGTCGCGGGCCAGCGGATTCGCGCTGTCAGCGCGGAGCAACGCATTGAATTTCCCTGCGAAACGCCGTATGCTGGAGTTGCAGACGAGTTTGTCCGCCTGAGTTGCCGTGAGGATGCCGGCTGGCGGAGAGATGAGTGGGCTTATAGCCCACTTTTTATTTGGTGCAAATTTCTCCCGGAATACGGCCGCTGATTTTGACCGGGAGCCCCTTGATTGAGGGGCCAACGGGCGGGCTTCGATGCATGGCAGCAAAGCTGGAAGAAATCCGGAACGCCGCGGAGCGTGTAGCTGCATCACATGGTCTGGATGTGGTGGATGTGGAACTTGCTGGACCGGCTAAAGAGCGTGTATTGAGGGTTTTTCTCGAGAAGAACGCCGAGGGTCGAGCACGACTGAAAGCGGAGATTGCAGCAGGGGTTGAGGGGCTTCCGGAACGGTTGGCGGAAGGCAAGTTGAGCGTGGAACAGCTTTCCGGCGTGACCCACGAAGATTGTGCGGAGTTCAGCCGTGATTTTGGCGTCCTGCTGGACGTGGAAGACCTGGTGCCGGGAGCGGAGTACACGCTGGAAGCCAGTTCACCGGGGCTGGATCGGAAGTTGACGAAGCCGGAGGAGTTTCGCCGGTTTGCCGGATGCCTGGTGAAGATGCAGACATTCGAGCCGGTTCGCAATAACCGGCATTGGCGAGGGCGGCTGCAGTCGGGTGACGGGCAGATCATCACACTCGATCTTGGAGGCGTGCAGCAGAACAGCAAGAGCCGGAAGGCAGGCGTAAACACAGTAGAGATCGCTCTGAATAATGTCGAGAAAGCAGAGCTGATCCCGGAGATTTAGCCAAGCCGCGAGGCATGGCTTCGGAGGCGGAAACAAAGCCTCTTCAACGACAATCCAACGGTGCAACCGGTCTCAGAGCGGACGGTCGCCGGAAACAAACCGAGAGAGTAAGAAGAGTATGGCCAGCGCTTTATATCAAAGTATCGAACTCCTGAGCCGCGAGAAGGGGATTGAGCCCCAGATCGTGGTGGGTGCCGTGGAAGAGGCGATCGCCCTTGCCACGCGCAAATACTACAAGACCCAGGAGAACATGCGCGGAGAACTGAACAAAGATACGGGTGAGATCACCGCCTACATCTTCAAGACCGTTGTTGCCACCGACGATGAACTCGAAGATCCCGTGAATCAGATCACGCTGGAGGAGGCGAACGAGCTTGCGCCCGGAGTCGAAGTCGGCAGCGAGATCCGTATGTATCGCGATACCACGCCGCTGGGCCGCATCGCCGCGCAGCTTGCCAAGCAGGTGATCTTCCAGAAGGTCCGCGAGGCTGAGCGCGACACGGTTTTCAATGAGTATGCGCATCGCGAAAAGGAAGTGCTGAACGCGACGGTAAAGCGCATCGAAGGGCAAGACATTATTTTCGACCTGGGCAAAGCGGAAGCACGCTGCCCCAAGCGGGAGCAGTCCCGCCTCGAGCAGTTCACTATCGGCGAGCGTCTGCGCGTAGTGCTCCTCAAGGTGGATCGCGCCGCCAAGGGGCCGCAAGTGATCGTATCGCGGGCCGCGCCGGAGTTGGTGTCGAACCTGTTTCAGTCGGAAGTGCCCGAGATCTATGACAACACCGTGGTCATTCGCGCCATCGCGCGCGAAGCCGGTGAGCGCACCAAGATTGCGGTGCAGTCGCGCGACAAGGATGTGGATCCGGTAGGCGCCTGCGTCGGCATGAAGGGCATGCGCGTGCAGTCCATCATTCGCGAGTTGCGCGGCGAAAAGATCGACATCATCGAGTTCAGCGAGGAGATTACAACCTTCGCGGAAAAGGCTTTGCAGCCCGCCAAGGTGAGTCGCGTTTCGATTACCGACCTGACAGACAAGCAGCTCGAAGTGATCGTGGATGATACGCAACTCTCACTGGCGATCGGCAAGAAGGGGCAGAACGTCCGGCTTGCCGCCAAGTTGCTGGGATGGAAGATCGACATCAAGAGCGAGGAAGAGAAGCGCCAGGAAGTGGAGCAGCAGATGCAGGCTCTCACGGGTGGACCTTCGACTCCGATCGAGCAGGTTACCGAATTGGGTGAAGGGATCATCCAGAAGCTGGTGGCTGCCGGTATCACCACTGTGGAAGGTCTGGCCGATATGACGCCGGAGCAGCTCGAAGAGATTCCAGGCATTGGCGAGAAGACACTGGAACGCATCAGTGTTGCGGTTCGACACTACTTCGGCCACTTTGAAGAGGGAGAAGAGGGCGAGGCAACCGAGGCAACCGAGGGCGCAGGTGTAGCGGGAGCGTCGGAAGTGGAAGGCAGTGACGAGCCCGCGGCTCTGACTGCAGCGGCCGATACGGGCAAGCTTTCAGAAGGCGAGTCGGAGATTGAGACTGCCGAGGCCGTTTCCGGAACCGCGGAAGCTGAACTGGAAAATTCGCAGGAAGTGCTGGAAGAGGCGACCGAAGACCAGAGCGAAACGGCGGAAGAGCTTGCGGTCGACAACATTCCCAGCGCAGACGAAGGAATCGAAGAGAACGAAGCGGAAAACGAAGAGGGCGGCGCGTAGTATGCGTCGCGCCTTTCAAGTGGAATCAAGTGATAATGGTGGTAACGTAACCAGCCAATGCCAAGAGGTTGCGATGCGCGACTAAAGGGCTTGGGGCAGCACATTCTGAAAAGAGGCGGATGAGTAAGGTTCGAATTAACGATCTCGCGCGCGAGATGGAAGTCAAGAGTCGCCAGATTCTCGACGTGCTCGCGGAACTTAACCTGGGTGAGGGCAAGACGCATTCGAGCTCGATCGAGGAGCACGAAGCCGAAAAGGTCCGCGCGCACTTTCAGCATGGGCGCCAGGGCGGCCACGCGGGCGCGGGGTCATCGCGCTCTGCGCAGACTATTACACCGAAGATTGATTTGTCGCACGTCTCCAAGCCCGGCGACGTGATGAAGGCTATCCTTGCCAAAAAGCAGGAAGAGGAAGCCGAGGCTCGCAGGAGCCACGTGCCTCCCAGCAAGGCTGCCACGACTGCGCCGAAGACTCCGGCAAAGCCCACACCGCCGGTTGTTTCGGTAGCTGCGCCGCCAGCAGCCCCGGTGCGACCCGAGCCGCGGAAGATTGTGCCGCAGCCTCGGCCGGCGCCGGCGATTGTTCCCCCTGCCACCCCTGCCATCGCATCGAAACCGCCAGTCGGCGCCGTAGTGGCGAAGGCTCCCGCAGGCGCTGCGCCGACACGTCCCATCGTGACGGTTGTTCCGCCAACGGTTGTGGTGAAGCCGCCGGCAGCCGGATCAACTGCGACCAAGGCCATCGAACCAACACTTGCAGCGGCAAAGCCAGCGGCACCCAAGGCTGTTGCAGCCCCGCCACCACAAGCAGCACCACCCGCGCAGGAGAAACACGAGGCCGTCGCCCCGGTCACTCCGGTAGTCGAAGCGCCCAACGTGCAGGTTCCCGAGATTGCTGCGAAGGCAAAGGAAGTTCCTGCGGCACCAGCCACAGTAGCAGCAGAGCCAGAGGCTCCCATTTCACCAACTCTCGAATCGACTCCCGTGCCAGCGCGACCGGTGGTTGCACCGCGGCGCGTGGTAATGCCGCAAACCGGCCCGCGTCCTGTGTACAAGGCACCAATCGTCGCAGCGAGCACTGCTCCCCCACCCGCACAGGGCGTGGGCATTCAGCGCGGCAAGCCAATCTTCGATCGCAGACCTTCAGGAGCACCCGGCGGCGGATTCCAGCAACGTACGCCTGGTCCCGGTGGACCTCCCGGGCAGTTCCCCGGCGGCGGTCCGCGACCCAAGCATCCGACCCGCACTGGATTTGCAGGCCCTGGCGGCGCTGGCGCGCCCGGTGGACGTCCCGGATTCGGTGCACGCCCCGGATTCGGCGCTCCGCGACCTGGCGGCTTTGGCGCACGACCGGGTGCCGGCGGTGCACCTCCGACCGGCGAAGCGCCGCGTCCGCAGCGCGCACCGCAGAATCGCGCGCGCCGCGGCGGCCAGCAGTACCCGAAGACCAAGGAAGGCCCGATGAAGGGCTTTGTGCCGCCACCTCGTTTTGGCGGTGCCACGCACTTCAGCGATGAGCCGTTGCCGATCACGCGGGAAATCACCGTGACCGAAGGCATCAGCGTAAAGGACCTGGCCGAGAAGCTCGAGATTCGCGCCAAGGACCTGATCGCGGCGCTCCTGATGCGCGGTGTCTTTGTAACCGTGAACCAGTCGCTCGACGCTGCCATGGTGAAAGACGTTGCTGCCAAATTCGGTGCCGGCGCAACGGTCATCAGCTACGAAGAAGAGCTCGCGAACCAGGCAATCGAAGAAGTGCTCGAGGCCGAGAACACCGGCGAACTGGAAGTGCCGCGTGCGCCTGTCGTCACCGTTATGGGTCACGTCGATCACGGCAAGACTTCATTGCTCGACGCGATTCGCGAAACCGAAGTGGCGGCTGGCGAAGCCGGCGGCATTACGCAACACATCGGCGCGTACAAAGTGAAGTTCTCCAAAGAAGGCTCACCTGCTTCCGGCCGCGAAATCGTCTTCCTCGATACTCCCGGTCACGAAGCCTTTACCCGCATGCGTGCCCGTGGCGCCAAGGTTACGGACATCGTGGTCATCGTGGTCGCCGCAGACGACGGCGTGATGCCGCAGACCCTTGAGGCCATCGATCACGCCAGGGCGGCTGGTGTGCCCATCATCGTGGCCGTAAACAAGATCGACAAGCCGGAAGCCAATCCGGATCGCGTCAAGAAGCAGCTCGCCGACCGCGGTTTGATTCCGGAGGAGTGGGCAGCCGGCGGTGAAGGCACTGTCTTTGTCGAGGTCTCCGCGAAGAAGCGCCAGAACCTCGATGGGCTTCTCGAAATGATCTGCCTCGTTTCCGACATCCGCGCGCCCAAGGCCACACCGGGCCGCAAGGCAGTCGGCTCGGTCATTGAAGCGAAGCTCGATCGCGGACGCGGCGCCGTGGCCACCGTCCTGGTTCAGGACGGAACTTTGCGCTTGAACGACAGCTACATCGTCGGCAACACCTTCGGCAAGGTCCGCGCCATGTTCGACGATCGTGGACGGCCGCTTGAAGAAGCTGGCCCGTCAACGCCGATCGAAGTGCTCGGTCTCGAATCCATGCCGGACTCCGGCGACACGTTCCTTGTGGTTGCGGATCGTGACAAGGCCAAGGGCATTGCGCAATACCGCAAGATGAAGGAGCGCGAAGCACAGCTTGCCAAGAGCTCGCGTGTTTCGCTCGAAGGGCTGGCGGAGCAGATTCGCCAGGCGGGCGTGAAGGATCTTGCGCTGATCATCAAGGGCGACGTAACTGGATCGGTTGAGGTGCTGGCCGATTCGCTGGTACGCATGTCGACCGAGAAGGTGCGCGTAAAGGTGATCCACTCCGGAGTCGGATCGATCACCGAAAGCGACGTGCTGCTTGCGACTGCATCAAACGCCATCATCATCGGCTTCAACGTGCGCCCTGAGCGCAAGGCTGCTGAACTGGCGCAACAGGAAGGCATTGAGATTCGCCTGCACTCCATCATCTATGAGTTGCAGGACGAGATGCGTCTCGCCATGCTTGGTCTCCTCGATCCAACCTTCAAGGAGAACTATGTGGGCCGTGCTGAAGTCATCAACGTCTTCCGCATTCCCAAGGTCGGCACCATCGCCGGCTGCCGCGTGCAGGATGGCGTAATTCGCCGCGACTCTGAAATCAAAGTCATGCGCGGCGAGGAGCAAGTCTACAAGGGCAAGATCGGCTCGCTTAAGCGGTTCAAGGATGATGTGCGCGAAGTGACAAACGGCATGGAGTGCGGCATCGGTCTTGGCGGTTTCAGCGACCTGAAGGAAGGCGATCTGATCGAAGCCTTCTCGACGGAGAAGTTGGCAGCCGACCTCGGGGCTCTTACCTCAGCCAAAGCATAGCCCTTAAGAAGTTCAATCCTTTACAGCCCGCTTCTCTCAATGAGGAGCGGGTTTCTTCTTTTCGCGAAAAGATTTTCGAACGCTTGGACCTTGTCTCCGGTCTTAGGGTATGTACATCGCGGACCTTGCGTCTGACAATGATCTGCAGCCTGAGGGAGCGCGAGTTTTGACCACAGATCCAGACGCGGAGTTCACGGCGCTCGTTCATCGTCAGTCGCGTTTTGTTTTCCGCGTAGCTTATGCAGTTCTGCTCAATTCTCACGACGCCGAAGATGCGGTACAGGAGACCTTTTTGAAGCTTTATCGCAATCGCGCATGGGAGCAGGCCGCCAATGAGCGCGCCTACCTTGCCCGGGTCGCGTGGCGGGAAGCGGTCGACCTTCGTCCGCGCCGTTCGCAGTCCTCGACCGCAAGCCCTGAACCCCTGGAGATTGATGAAGCGCAATCGCTGCAGCCGGGGCCGGAGCAAACGGTGCTTTCTGCAAATCAGAATTCAGTGATTCACGCAATGATTGATGCGCTTCCGGAAGAACTGCGCGTGCCGCTGGCACTTTCAGCCTTTGATGAACTCCATTCGCCGGAGATCGGAACCATCCTCGGAATTCCCGAAGGGACTGTGCGCACCCGACTGCAGCGCGCTCGCCAGATTCTTCGCCAGAAGCTCGCTTCACTCCAGGAGTCGCGCTATGCATGAAGACGACCGCCTCGACCGCATCATTGAGTCGTCGCTCTCCAGCTACGGCGACGCGGGAGCGAATTCCGGACTCGCTGAGCGCATCCTGGCGCGCCTCTCGAGGGAGCAGAGTTCAGATCGCTCCGCGCCCAGATGGCGCAGCCGCTTTTTGCCATGGGCCGCTCTTCCGGCAGCTGCTTGCCTGCTGTTGACCGTCTTTGTATGGAAGCCTGCGGGGCCACCGGCGATTCGCCCGTCAACTCATCAGCCGAACGCCGCGTCTGTAACATCCAAAAGCCAGACTCCCGTAATTGCAAAAGTCAGGCCTGCGCAGACGATCCCGACTCGCGCGATCCGCGGAACGACGTCTCGGCGGGCTGTCGCTGTCGCCGGATCTGCGGCTCGGCCGAAGCTAGATGTGTTCCCCCTCCCCCAGCCGCTTTCGCCTGAAGAACAGGCGCTCTACGCCTTTGCAACGCAGGTTCCTGAAGAGCAACGTCAAGCCGTCCTGGCGGCACAAAAAAATGACGACGCGCCTCTCAATATCGCCGCCATTCACATTCCACCACTCGAAATACCCGATACAGGGAAGAACTAAGGAGATCCAAATGCGCAAGCTCACCCTCATTTGCTGCCTCGTATTTGTTGCGATGCTTAGCGGACCAAAATCTTTCGCCCAGGATTCAACGCCTGCTGCGGAACCTGCGAAGGTTGCCCCGGGACCCGTTCACTTCTACCATCTTGAGTTTCTTGTTCAGGAAATGGGAACGGACGGCAAAGCCACCAATAGCCGCACATATACGGCGACCGTTAGCACGGATTCACATGATCACGGCACATCGATCCGGACCAATTCCAGGATTCCCGTTCCCACTGGATCTTTCAATACCGGCGGCGAGAACGCCGCGCTCGCGCTAGTCAATACGCAATTTCAGTATGTCGATGTGGGCGTGAACATTGATGCACACAATACGCATGAAAACGGACGTCAATTATCACTCGACCTTGTTGCGGACGTCAGCAGCGTAGCGCCAACCACTGATGCTCGCATCCATCAGCCGGTCATTCGCCAGAACAAATGGCAGGGGTCAGTCCTGATTCCCATCGGCAAGCCAGTCGTGGTGTTTACTTCGGACTCTCTCGACAGCAAGGGCAGTATGCAGGTGGTCGCGACGGCCACGCCTCTGCAATAGCCTCGGGATCTATCCAGGCAGCTGAGGTGCGAGCTTCTGCACCTCCTGGCTGTCGGAACCGAGCCAATCAGGATGCCGGGCCGTTGTGTCGAAGTGTGCGGTTGTCTTGAAGAGCTCGTATTTGCCATTCATTGCTGCCTCTTCAGTTTTCGAGATCAAC
The DNA here is from genome assembly GCF_035317045.1 of Occallatibacter sp. Taxonomy (GTDB): domain Bacteria; phylum Acidobacteriota; class Terriglobia; order Terriglobales; family Acidobacteriaceae; genus Telmatobacter. The sequence goes on along the minus strand of NZ_DATHHT010000037.1, from coordinate 37,670 downwards.
GTGGCGACAGATGCTTCGTCCATCGGCTGGAAGGACTTTACCGCGGCGAACGCCTGATCCAGCAGCATCTTCGAGTTGATGCCGGTGATGAGCACGGATATCGGCACATTCAGTGAATAGCGAAGGCAATCCATCGGCTCGACAGCACCGCTTTTCAGGATGATTCCATCGCCGAAACACTTCATGCCCAGCACCGCCACCTTCTGGCGCATCGCTTCGGGAACGACGAGTTGCGAGAAGCTGCGGAAGTGCGCATCCATAATGTTCACCGGCATCTGCACCGTGTCGAAATGGAATCCATGCTTTTGCGCGACATCGAGCATGTAGAGGTGGACGTGCGGATCCTTGTGCCCAGTGAAGCCGATGAAGCGGATTTTGCCGGCCCGCTTCGCCGCGACCACCGCCTCCATGGCGCCGCCCTCGTTGAAGATGCGATCGGGATCGTCGAAGCGAATGACCTCATGATGCTGCAGCAGATCGATGTGATCGACCTTGAGTCGGCGCAGCGAGTCGTTGATCTGATTGGTCGCAACCTCTTTGGTGCGTCCATCAATCTTCGTCATCACGAAAGCCTTCTCGCGATATCCCGCCTGGGCCAGGGCCTTGCCTACACGTTCTTCACTGCGGCCTTCGTTATAGTCCCACGAGTTGTCGAGGAAGTTGATGCCGCGATCCAGTCCTTCATGCACCAGTCGAATCGCATCGGCTTCTTCTACATTGGCAAGCCCCAGATGAGACCCGCCCATGCCGATCAAGGAGACCTGCACGCCGGTTGCGCCGAGGTCGCGATACAGCATTTCCCCTTTCATGGTTCCACCATTTGTCACGCGCGGGATGCGTGCGGCTGCCTGCATTGACGAATGCGCTGTCATGAACTTTTCTCCCCCTGGGTTTGTTGTTGATTGAGCCGATTGCACCGATCGAGCCCCGAATGCAGCCGCGGCTGCTGCGGCCGTCGTCATGAATTCCCTACGCTTCACTGCGCTATCCTTGGTTGCAATTGAGTGCCCATTCCGGCCGGGATGGCGTTCTCATTTCATGGGCTGTGATGCGTTGTAAATACAAGGGTTTGCTTCGACTACCAAGTGAGTTGCGGATGCGCCTTTGCGATCTCAGAATCACATTATTTTCATTTCGCCGGACACGCAACCCCATCTTGCCGACCGGCGTCATAAGGGTCTGAACGATCCCACAGGAGGATGTAAATGTCTTCAGAATTGAAGGGCAAGAAGATCGCCATTTTAGCTACGGACGGGTTTGAGCAAGCAGAACTGATTGATCCACGGAAGGCGCTGAACAACGCCGGCGCCACTACCGTTGTGATATCCCCGAAAGCTGGAGAAATCAAGGGCTGGAACAAGAAGGATTGGGGTCAGGCGGTTAAGGTGGACCTGGCGCTGGCCGATGCCAACCCCCACGACTACGACGCGCTGGTGTTGCCCGGCGGCGTGATGAATCCCGATCATCTGCGCATGGATCCGGCAGCGGTGAATTTCGTTCGTCAATTTGTGTCGACCGGAAAAACAGTGGCGGCCATCTGCCACGGACCGTGGACGCTGCTGGAAGCCGGCGCCCTTAAGGGCAAGACCGTAACATCGTGGCCTTCCTTGAAGACCGACATCAAGAATGCGGGCGGCAACTGGGTTGACCAGGCGGTTGTCACTGACGGTCAATTCATCTTCAGCCGCAAACCCGATGATATTCCGGCGTTCAACAAGGCGATCATCGAGTCGGTCTCGCACGGTGTGCACGAGCACGCTCACGCGTAACAAACAACGGACCAACGTGCACGGCTACAGCCATTCTTTCGCATGAGCATTGCGGAGGGATGGCTGTTTTTCGTTTTTCCGGCACGACAGAGGTACACTGCACTGTCTTCTATTTCGTCGTAATGCATGCTGTAAGCAAATGTGAGGCCCTGGAATGATTCGGCTCCTGCGTTCACTTGTTTCTCGTCTTCGGACGAGCTTTGATGATGCCTGGTTTCCTTGCCTGCTGGTGGTAATCGCACTTATGCCGATTCAGGCCCAACAATCCAAGCCCGGCGTTGCGGGCGATTATGTTGGGGTGCTCGGCGGCTCGCTCCATCTACGCCTTCATTTGAAGGCGGATGCGAAAGGGGCTTTGAGCGGCAGCCTCGACAGCCTTGACCAGGGCGCGATGGGCCTCGGATGCGCAGACTTCCACCTGGACCGCGAGGCTCTCAGCTTTTCTGTTCCTTCTGTTCATGGTTCGTGGAAAGGCACTGTTTCCGCTGACGGCAAAACGCTCACCGGCACATGGGATCAGGGCAGCCCGATGCCGCTGGTTTTCACGCGCGACATCGTGCCTGCAGCCAAGCCTTCGCGCGTGGACGGCATCTGGCTGGGGACGTTGCAGGCGGGCGGTTCTTCGCTCCGCGTTCAGCTTCATGTAAAGAGCGATAACGCTGGACAGGAATTCTGCACGCTCGACAGTCTCGACCAGCATGTCATGGGTCTTGATTGCGCCAAGGTCGCGCTCAACGGCGACGACTTCTCGTTCGACGTTCCGGCCGTCGGGGGCCATTACGAGGGCAAGCTCGCTGCAGACTCAAACACCCTGACTGGAACCTGGAGCCAGAATAAAAATCCGCTGCCTCTCACGTTGACAAGGCAGGCCACAGAAATCGCCGTCAAGCCTCCGCGTCCGCCGAAGTACGATCCTGCCATTGCTCCAGTCAGTGCGGAAGGGCTGCAGGCTGTGCTTGACCGGGATCTTGCCGCCGCTTTGAAGTCCGGCGAACTCGCGCCTTCGACGGGCGCAGGCGTTGTAATTGGCGTTCTCGATCACGGAGTGCAGCACGTCTTCAGTTATGGCGTGGCGAAGGCGGATTCGATCTTCGAAATCGGATCAATCACAAAGACCTTCACCGGGCTGGTCCTTTCGCAGATGGTGGAACAGGGTAAGGTCAAGTTCGACGATCCGGTGCGGGAGTTGTTGCCCGCCGGCACAGTGCAGAAGCCATCCGGCGCGGAGATCACTCTGCTCGATCTTGCGACGCAACATTCCGGCCTGCCGCGGATGCCTGACAACTTCAAACCCGTCGATGGCGAGAATCCGTACGCGGACTATCATGCAGCCAACCTCTATGCGTTTCTTGCCGCACACGGAGTGGCGAAGCCCGAGAAACCCGATTTCCTGTATAGCAATCTGGGATTCGGCTTGCTCGGCAACGCGCTCTCGGTTCGTGCGGGAACGACCTACCCCGCCCTCCTGAAGGAAGAGGTGCTCGATCCACTTGGCATGAACGACACGGCCGTTACGCTGACGCCCGATCAGCAGGCGCGCTTTATCCCCGGTCATACGGGCGACCATCATCCAGCGCATGCCTGGGATCTGGACGCATTCGCAGGGGCGGGCGCCGTCCGTTCGACGGCGTCGGACATGCTGAAATATCTCGCGGCCAATCTGCATCCCGACGGCTTGAAGTTCATGCGGTCGTCACCAGCTTCAAAAACAATCACGGCCGCTCTCGTCCAGGATCATGAGGTACGCAACGACGCAATGGGCAACCTGAAGATTGCGCTGGCGTGGCTCTTCAATCCGGAAAGTGGCAACTACTGGCATAACGGCGCGACAGGCGGGTATAGCGCGTATGTGTTTTTCAATCCCAAGGGCGATTACGCTGCGGTGGTCCTGCTCAACGCCTCGATCAGCGAAAAGGGCAGTTATGCCGATCAGATCGGCGAGCATATCAGCGAACGTCTTGCCGGCAAGCCCGCAATTTCGCTGGGCGACTAGCGGATTCCGTCGGCGGACGTCCTGCATATTCCCGTCGCCTTGGCCTCTGTGCGCGATGTATATTTTGAGCCATGCGCTTCCATTGCTATGACCTGCACCGGGGCGGTGCGCGCGTTGTTTCTCACGCTGCGCATTCGGGGTTTCTCATCGGCTTCGCCTTGATCTTTGTTGTCGTGACGGCGTCAGTTCCCATCCGCGCTCAGCAGTCGATGCCAGCTGGGCGCGACATGACCGACATGCAGCCGGTGCCGCCGCCTGAACAGCTACCCGCGCCGATTCACATGACCGGGATCGGCAATGCGCACATTGCAATCACGGCCAGCGCCGAAGCGCAGCAATGGTTCGACCAGGGGCTGAACCTGATGCACGACTTCTGGGATTACGAGTCGGTGAAAGCCTTCGAGCAGAGCGTGCGCGTCGATCCCAACTGCGCCATGTGCTGGTGGGGATTGGGGCAGGCTGAAGGGTTCCGGCACAGCCCTCGGCAAACGTACGGCAAGGAGGCGCTGGAGAAAGCGGCCAAGCTCGCGGACCACGTTACCGAGCCGGAGAAACTCTACATTCAGGCCGCCCAGGCAGACGCCGCTATCAAAAGCGAATCGAAACGCGGAGCAAACAAGGTGCAGGTTGCGATTCTGCGCGAACTGGTCGCCAAGGCGCCGAAGGAAATTGAAGCGCGGCTCTTCCTCGCCCTCGCGCTGCAAGACGGCTACGACAACAACGGTGAACCGAAGAGAGGTCAACAGGAAGCCATTGCGATGCTGGAGGACATTCTGCACGATGCGCCCAACGACTCGGCGACCAATCACTATTGGATTCATGCCATCGAGCCCGGCAGTCATCCAGAGCGGGCAATTCAGAGCGCGGCGCTGCTGGCCAGCCTCGCGCCGACATCTGGCCACATGGTGCACATGCCAGGACACATTTACTACCGCTTGGGAAATTACGCCGATGCCGAACACTGGTTTTCTGCGTCGATGGCGGCCGATGAACACTATATGCAGGAACAGCACGTGGGCCCGGACGATGACTGGAACTATGCACACAACATGATGTACTCGATTGCCAATCTGATGGAACAGGGACGAATGACCGACGCGAACGCGCTCTCAGATCACCTGGCGGCGGCACGCGGTCAGCTTTCGGCTTCGCTCTATATCTGGTCGGCACGCGATCAACTGGCGCGCATCAGCCGGCGTCTGCCGGTGGCGCTGCGTGTGGGCGACTGGGATGCGGTTCTCGCCATGCTGAGCAACGCCAATCTGCCCAAAGGAGACAAGGCTTCAAATCTGCGCTTCTTCGCCGCCGAACTAACTGACTATGCCAAGGGAATGAAAGCGCTGGATGCAGGCGACGCGATTGCAGCCGGGAAAGACTCCGCCAGCCTGGATGCGGGACTGAAGCAGATGATCGAGATGCAGACTGCTCTCGGAAAACGAAAAGATGCAGACGCAAAAGAGACAAATGCAAAACCGCCGACGATGCCGATCTTGCCCGATGCGCTGTCGGAGCCAATCTTGAAATCGCTGAAGATTGAGTCGATGGAATTGCAGGCCGGCGTGCTTGTTGCGCAGCATAAACGGAGAGCCGGCATGAAGGCCTATGCCAGCGCTGAAAAGCAGGAGAAGAAGCTCGGATATCACGAACCTCCGTTTTACATCCGCCCGGTGGCCGAGACCGAGGCCGAAGCGCTGCTGAGAGTGAAAGACTACAAAGGTGCGGAGGCAGGGTACCAGGCGGCGCTTGTCCAGCGGCCGAACTCAGGCTTCGGCTTGTACGGACTTGCCAGGGTGAAGGAGTCAGCCGGCGATGCAGCGGGTGCGCGCGCAGCATACGAAGCATTTCTTAAGGCGTGGCCGAGGGCCGATGCGAACCTGCCGGAGGTCGCTCACGCACAGCAATTTGTCGCATCGGGTATGCAGGCAGCGCGGTAGAGAGACCCGAATCGCGATTTGAAACACGAAAGCCGAATTCCGCCCATAAAGCTGAAGCGGCAATCTCGGATGGAGATTGCCGCTTCAGCAGATCTGAGGTTGTGGTTGAGCGCTAGTTCCGGCTTCGCATCTTGCTGAGCAGCCTGAGTATCTCTAGGTACAGCCACACAAGCGTGACCATGATCCCGAAGGCACCGTACCACTCCATAAACTTCGGCGCACCAGCGTTCACGCCCTGCTCGATGAAATCGAAGTCGAGCACAAGGTTCAACGCGGCGATGGCGCAGACGAAGAGGCTGAAGCAAATGCCGATCACGCCCGAGCCATTGATCGAGACGAACTGGATTCCGAAGAAGCCCAGGATGATTTCCATCAGATAGAACAGGGCGATGCCTCCGGTGGCCGCGATGATGCCGATACGAAGCCTGTTTGTCACCTTGATCAAACCGGAGCTATACAGCACCAACATGGTCAGCAGGGTTCCGAATGTGAGGCCCACCGCCTGGACCGCGATTCCCGGATAGCGCATCTCGAGGAAGGCAGAAATGCCGCCCAGGAAAAGTCCCTCCAGCAGCGCGTAGATCGGAGCCGTAATAGGCGCCCAGGTCTGCTTGAAGATGGTGACCATGGCAGTGATGAAGCCGCCGAAGACGCCGACCATCAGCAGCCCCGACACATCGGCCGGATCATGCGTCTGCATGAACGCGCGCCAGGTGTATGCGGCGGTAGCGAAGGCGCAGATCAGCAGGATGCCGGTGCGATTGACCGTACCGTTCAGGGTCATCCGGTGGGCTGCATCAATCGCGCCACCGTAGCGTGCTGCCGCGTCCTGGAAGGTCTTGGTACCCAAGGCAGGATTGGATGTCTTGAACAGTGCCATCAGAGTCTCTCCATTTTCACTTACGGGCCGGGGTCCCGAAGAATCCAAAGGGAAAACCGCGGCTGCTGTCTTCATTCTAAATCCGATAGGGGCAACCGGCCATGCGGTTACCGAGTCCAACCTCGGAAGGTTCGGAAGGAACCAGGTTTACGCCCTCGTACCGCGAGGCGAAGAATCTCTTAAATTTCTTGCTTTTCGGTCGTTATCGCAATGGGCTATAGTGACCGTCATTCACTTGGCCCCAGGAGGCCCGTAATGAAGATCAGCGACACAATCGGCATCTTGCTTGGTTGTCGATCCGAGAGAAGTGTACTTTCCATCGATCCCGATGACTCGGTCTACGAGGCGCTGGAGCTGCTTGCCAAGTACAATATCGGCGTCCTGCTCGTGTGCAAGGACAATCGATTGGTCGGCATCTTCTCGGAGCGGGACTATGCGCGCAAAGGCATCCTGGGTGGTCACACCTCTCGCGAAACCAAAGTCAGCCAGTTGATGACCAGCCCGGTCATCTCCGTCAGCCCCAAACACACGGTTGACGAGTGTATGACCCTCATGACGGAACACGACTTCCGCCATCTACCCGTGGTTCAAAGCGATACGGTAGTCGGCGTCATCTCTATCGGCGACCTGGTGAAGTGGGTAATCTCCGGCCAGCAACAGACCATCCAGGCGCTTGAAGGCTATATCGCTGGAGCGTATCCGTCGTAGGCGTTCAATCCTCATTCGCGCGGGCCAGTGGGCTAATCCCCGGGAGCTAGAGCGGATAGCGTTCCAACTGAACGCATTGTTTGGCCACCCCGTGGCTCAGCGCAACGGAATCCACCGGAGTGAATCGCACCAACCGCCGCAGGATTGCCAGTTGCGTCCGCAACATATCGCCTTCTCCGCAGGCAGATAGTATGCGCCGCGCTGTCTGTTCAGCCATCCCCATGCTCTCCTCAGCCAGCAGGCTGGTCATTGCGATGGCTACGGGTGCGGTGGATTTGCCGGCTGCAGCCAGCTTTCGTGCCCGCAGCAGCGCCGACTCGAATGCGAACACCTGGGTGATGATGTCCGCAAGATCGGCCATCACCTCCTGCTGATCCTGCAACGCCGCCATGAAGCGCTGACTGGCAACGCCGGCCGCGAAGAGGCCGATCTTCTTCACGGCCTCAAGCATTCCGGCCTCGCGCGCCAGCACTTCGCCGGTGTCCTCGGCAGAGTCAAACGACGGCGGCTGCATCACTTCATCCATCAGCAACTTGATGGCGGCCATCAGGGGCAGTTCGCCGGCCAGTGCGCGCTTCATCAGCCAGCCGGTGATGATCAGGCGGTTAATTTCGTTGGTGCCCTCAAAAATGCGATTGATGCGCGCGTCGCGGTAAAAGCGTTCTGCGGGGTAGTGCTCCGTATAGCCGTAGCCGGCCATGGTGGCGACCAGCTCATCGGCCACGAAAGACAGCATCTCTGAACCGTAGACCTTCAGGATCGAGCACTCGACCGCGTACTCTTCGATACGGCGCTGGATATCGCGCGGCGAACGGCCCCCGTGGTCACCCAGTTGCTCCAACGAAGTGTCGATCATGCCAACGGTCCGGTAGGCCATACTTTCAGTGGCATAGAGACGGGTGGCGCTCAGGGATATCTTTCTCTGGATGAGGCCGAATTCGGCAATCGACTTGCCAAAGGCCTTTCGCTCCCTGGCGTAGCGAGCCATATGCGCCAGAGCGTGACGCGCCCCGCCGACACAGGCAACACCCAGCTTGAAGCGACCCATGTTGAGCACGTTAAACGCAATATGGTGGCCCTTCCCTGGCTCTCCGAGCAGGTTTGCTACCGGTATTTTGCAATCCTGCAAGACCAGCGGGCAGGTGGACGAGCCGCGTATCCCCAGCTTGTGCTCCTCGGCTCCGACGGTCAGTCCGGGAGTGTCGCGCTCGATCAGGAACGCTGAGAACTTCTCGCCGTCGATCTTGGCAAAAATGGTGTACAGTCCGGCGATCGCGCAGTTCGTAATCCACATCTTCTCGCCGTTGAGCGTGTACGTGCTTCCGTCGGGCGAGAGGGTCGCACGGGCCCGCACGTTCATGGCATCCGAGCCGGAGGTGGCCTCAGACAAGCCATAGGCTCCGATCCACTCGGCGGTTGCGAGCCTCGGCAGGTAGCGTTTCTTCTGCTCTTCAGTGCCGTACCAGACCAGCGGCAGCGTGGCGATGCCGGTGTGCGCTCCGAATGCGGTCGAAAAGCTTGCCTGGATCGAGAGATGATCCGCGATGATGGCGGAGGTAGTTTTGTCCATCCCGAGGCCGCCGTACTCCTCGGGAATATCGACCGACGTAAAGCCCAGCTCCGCAGCCTTGCGCAGCAGCCCCGGCAGAACGCCGGGTTTCTTGGCGTCGATGTCGGCGGTGGCCGGCAGAACCTCGTCGCGAGCAAACTGAGCCACCGTAGCGGCCATCTGCCGCTGCTCCTCGTTCAGATCCTCAGGGGTAAAGACTTCTGAAGGCGTGCGGGTCTCGATAAGAAAGCTTCCGCCCTTGGCGGCAACGATGGGAGAAATAGCTGTCGTAGACATTATGATCTCTCCAACTGTATGGAAACATTACGCTAATCCGGAAAACTCGGCAATCGGCAAGCGGTTAAATTGTGCATTCGGGTTACTTGAATGAAACGGTTTTGTGATGCAAAAGGCGCTCAGCGCGAGTGAGAATCTCATGGGCTCGGAATCGGGATCGGGCCTGTCCGTTGACGCAACCTCCATGCAAGGCAATCGCATACAATGCACTTATCCCGTTCGTGGAGGATCTGCACTGCTCGCCGACATCAAATTGATCGCCAGCCTGGTCGCCGGGCTCCCTGCGCACACGGGTGCCTTGCTGGCTGCTGTGCAACAGAACACTGGGTTTAAGCACTACCTGAAGATGCAGTACGCGGACCAGACCTTCCGTGGGCTCTACCACTGGAACCTGTTCGACCTTGCGCTGCTGCTCCCGTACTTCGCGGTCATGATTGTGCTGGCGATATACGGCGTTCACCGCTACACGCTCTGCTATCTCTACTTCAAGCACCGCAAAAACTACAATCCCAACCCGCTCAACCACTTCGACGAACTGCCACGGGTTACGATCCAGCTGCCTATCTTCAACGAGCAGTTCGTAATCGACCGGCTGGTAGAAGCCGTCTGCGGTATCGATTATCCGAAGGACAAGCTGGAGATCCAGGTCCTTGACGATTCGACCGATGAAACAACCGAAGTCGCCTCGGGCATCGTGGCGCGCTACGCCGCGCTCGGCCACCCGATTGTCTATATTCACCGCACCAACCGGCATGGCTTCAAGGCCGGAGCGCTCGATGCCGGCCTGAAGGTGGCCAGTGGAGAATATGTCGCAATCTTCGACGCCGATTTTGTGCCGCCACCCGATTGGCTGATGAAGGTGATCCACCACTTCGCCGAACCCGATGTCGGGATGGTGCAGACGCGCTGGACCCATCTCAACCGCGATTACAGCCTGCTGACGCGCATCGAAGCCATCCTGCTTGACGGACACTTCGTGCTCGAGCACGGCGCGCGTGTACGCTCAGGGGACTTCTTCAACTTCAACGGCACGGCAGGCATGTGGCGCAGGAAAGCCATTTCCGATGGCGGCGGCTGGCAGCACGATACGCTCACCGAAGATACCGATCTCAGCTATCGCTCGCAGATCGCGGGATGGCGCTTCAAGTATCTGCCGGAAGTGGAGTGCCCCTCCGAGTTGCCCATTGAGATGACCGCATTCAAGACGCAGCAGGCCCGCTGGGCCAAGGGTCTGATCCAGACGTCGATCAAGATGCTGCCGAAGATCTTCAAGTCGAATGTGCCCAGGCGTATCAAGATCGAGGCCGTGTATCACCTGACGGCCAACCTGAGCTATCCCCTGATGATCGTGATGACGGCGCTGCTGATCCCGGCGATGATCTGCCGCTTCTACCAGGGCTGGTTCCAGATGCTGCTGATCGACTTCCCGCTGTTTACAGCGTCATCGGCGTCGATCGCCGTCTTTTATCTTGCCAGCCAACGCGAGCTTTATCCGAAGACATGGATGAAGACGTTTTTCTACCTTCCGTTCCTGATGGCCCTGGGCATCGGCCTCACCGTCACGAATTCCAAGGCAGTGATGGAAGCCCTGCTCGGCATCAAGAGCGCCTTTGTCCGCACGCCCAAATATCGCGTGGCGCAAAAGGGAGAGAAGTCGCAGGCAGCCAAGTATCGCAAGCGGCTGAAGCTGGCCCCGTGGATCGAGCTGATCATCGGCTGCTATTTCCTGCTGGCAATCATCTACACTTTCTCGAATCACAATTACTTCACCGCACCGTTTCTCATTTTGTTCGTTATCGGCTATTGGTATACCGGGCTGATGAGCCTGCTGCAGGGCCGGTTCGAGCACTGGCGCAGCGGCACCGAAGCGAACACCGATGAGTCGAGCCCGAAGCCCTTTCCGGTGGGTGTGTAGGCAGGTGCTTCAGGCGCAACCATCCGGACTTTCGTTTCGTACTCTTTAGCAAGCCTTGCTGATTCCCCTTTTCGTGGAAGGCTGGAGCCGAGGTCGAATGTCGAGCGATTATCGAGCGTTACAGCTGTGCAATGTTCTTGCCTGCGCGGTGATTCTCGCGTTGCTGCTCACGTCCATTCCCATCCCTGCGGTCGGGCAACAGACTGAAACCTCCGGCGAACTCCATCTCGGCATCATCGTCACGCGCACGGCCGAGCAAGCCGACAGTGTTCTCAAAAAGCTGAACGCCGGCTGGGACTTCGGTGTACTTGCGCGTGAATACTCGATCGATCCAAGCGCTGCCCGAGGCGGCTACCTTGGCCGTCTGCGCCCGGACCAGTTGCGATCCGAGTTGCGGGACGCGTTGAACGGCGTCAAGGCCGGCCAATTTTCCTCGATCGTTTCTACTTCAACAGGGTTCGCGATTCTCACAGTGTTTGCTTCCGAGCCGGCATGGCTGGCGGTCGAACGCAGGCTTGCTGACTCCCTCCATGAAATCGGCAGTGTTCCCGCGGGCCTCGATCTCTCTGGAATCTCTCAAGCCGACGCACTCTTCCGCGCCGCGCAAAAGCCCGAAAACTGGAGTCGCGACCTCAGCGAGATCTGCGAAATCCGCAAAGGATCGTATGCCGCAGGCGTGGCCGGCCTGCAGGCACGTGTGGCGGCAGCGACGAAGCCGGATAGCGGCAACACGCGACTCGATTTGCTCCGCGCGCAGATCGCCCTCGGCCAGCTCTACACCTACATGGGCGAGATGCCGCAGGCCATCCAGCAATTCGAGGCGGCACTCACCGTCGCGCAGGCGGGCTTCCCGGATGGTGTTCCGATTCTCGAAGAAACCCTTGGCGATGCATGGCTGCAGCAGGCGGAGATGGAAAATGGTGCGTTCCACGGCAAGGGGGATCTCGACATCTTTCCGCCGCTGCATCCCGGCGCACATTTCGACAAGCCGGAAGGATCGCAGCATGCAGTCGAATATCTGAGCAAGTATCTTGCAACCAAACCGGACAATGACCAGGCGAAGTGGCTGCTGAATCTCGCGTACTTCACGCTGGGAAAGTATCCAGATGGCGTCCCGCCTGCCCTTCTCATTCCGCCTGCCGCGTTCGCATCCGGACAGGACATCGGCAGATTCAAAGATATCGCGCACGCAACCGGCCTCGACGCGTTTTTCGCCGCCGGAGGTCTGGTGGTCGACGACTTTGAGAACAATGGACTCCTCGACGTCGTAATCACCAGTCAGGATGTGTGCGAACCGATGCGCTACTTCCACAACAACGGCGACGGAACATTTTCCGATCGCAGCGCGCAGGCAGGACTCTCAGATCAACTGGGCGGCCTGAACATCGTCGCGGCCGACTACAACAACGATGGCTGCATCGACCTGCTGGTGCTGCGCGGCGGCTGGGAGTTCGGCATGCGAAAGTCCCTGCTGCGCAACAACTGCAATGGGACGTTTACCGATGTCACCGACGCAAGCGGTCTCGGCAGGACTGTTACCCAGACACAATCCGCCGTATGGGCCGACATTGACAACGATGGGAACCTTGACCTCTTCATCGCCAACGAAAACACCCCGGCACAGCTCTTTCGCAATCGCGGAGATGGCACCTTCGAAGACATCTCACATGCGGCAGGCGTCGATCGTAGTGCATACAGCAAGGCCGTCGCCGCTGCCGACTACGACAACGATGGCTTCATCGACTTCTACGTTTCAAACTTCAATGGCGCAAATTTTCTCTATCGCAACAACGGCGATCGCACCTTTACCGAGATCGCAGCGCAGGCCGGCGTGCGCGAACCGCTCTTCAGCTTCTCGTCGTGGTTCTTCGACTACGATAACGACGGCTGGCCCGATCTTCTGGTTACGGACTACCCATGGTCCGTCGACGACGAGATGCGCAGCTACCTGCATCAGCCCGCGCGGTCAGAGACGATGAAGCTCTACCGGAACATGCACAATGGCACGTTTGAAGATGTGACTTCACAGGTCGGCCTGGATCGCGTCTTCATGCCTATGGGCACGAACTTCGGCGACGTAGACAACGATGGCTTTCTCGACATCTACCTGGGCATGGGCAATCCGTCACTGGGTTCGCTGACGCCACATGAACTGCTTAGGAACGAGAATGGCAAGCGGTTCGTAGACATCACCGCATCCTCGGGTACAGGCGAGTTGCACAAGGGACATGGTATCGCCTTCGCTGATCTGCGGCACGACGGGCTGCTAGACATCATCAGCGAAAACGGCGGCGCCATTCCCGCCGAAAAGCATGTTCTGCGCCTCTTTCAGAATCCCGGCAATCGCAACGACTGGACCAACGTACATCTCGTCGGCATCAAATCCAATCGCATCGCGATTGGCGCGAAAATTCAGGTGACCGTGCAAAATGCAGCCAGCGCTCCGCGCTCCATCTGGCGAACTGTTGGAGAGACAAGTTCGTTCGGCGGCAATCCGACGGAACAGCACATCGGCCTCGGACCGGATGCGAAGATCGTGAGCCTCGACGTCTTCTGGCCGGCCAGCGGGACGCACCAGCATTTCGCACAAGTCGACAAAAACACATTCATCCAGATCAAGGAATTTGACTCCAGCATCACAAAGCTCATTCGCAAACCCGTCCGCATGGGCGAAAATCATGTTGCGGATCGTGCAATTCCCGCTGATTGATCCCATGAGAAACACCCCGACCATCGCCGCACTTTTCCTGCTGGGTGCAACACTTGCGCTTGCACAGGAGCACGCGGCCCGGGGACTCGTGCTCGAAGTCGATCGCGCCCATCACAGACTGGTTGTGTCGTGCGATTCGGTTCCCGGTTACATGGAAGCCATGGATATGCCCTTCGACGTTCCCGATGCCACCCAACTCAACGCGCTGAAACCTGGATCGGTTATTCGCTTCACGATGGTGGAACACGGTTCGAATCCATCGGCGAAAGACATCCAGCCCATTGCCAACTTCGAGCCCGAACCCGCGGCGGCCGGTTCACTCAGCGCATTGAATTCAGCCGTTAATCCGTCTTCCACGAAACCTCCCGTGATGATCGGCGAAGCTGTACCCAACTTCACGCTGACCGATCAGGCAGGCCATAACGTGAGCCTCTCACAATTCCGCGGTAAGGTCGTCGCCCTCACCTTTGGCTATTCGCGCTGCCCGAATCCCAACTATTGCTTTCGCCTTTCGCGCAATCTCGCCGAGGTGGAAAGACAATTTCACGATCGCGCCGGCAGCGATCTCGTCCTGCTCACCATCGCCATCGATCCGGAATACGACCAGGGGCCGACGCTGGCACGCTACGCGCAGAGCTTTGGGGCAAATGCGAAGAGCTGGCACTTCCTCACGGGTACGGTGTCGCAGGTCCACCAGGTGGCCGGCATGTTCGGAATGGACTTCTGGAACACCGAAGGTTTGCTCACGCACACTCTGCACACTGTCATCATCGACCGGCAGGGCCGCCTTGCAGCCAACATCGACGGCAACCAGTTCTCCGCGCGGCAGTTGGGCGATCTGGTAAAGGTTGTGATGAAGCGCCCCGCTTAGCCTCCTCCAATGCAGCCCGCTTCTGCAGAGGGCACCCAAGCGCACTCCGATACAATAGCGATAAGCGCCTGCAGTCCTGGTAAAGGTTTCGCGACCGGAATCCCAGAGCCTCCAGGCGCATCAGAGCATTATGCTATCCAAAACCCTGCCGGAAGCCCTCACCTTTGATGATGTCCTGCTGATACCTGCGTACAGCGAGGTTGTCCCCGCGCAGGTAAGCACGCAGACCCAGCTCACGCGCGACATCACGCTGAACACCCCACTGCTCTCGTCGGCCATGGACACGGTGACCGAATCGCGCATGGCCATCGCGATGGCGCAGCAGGGCGGCATTGGCATCGTTCATCGCAATCTCAACATTGAAGCGCAGGCGGGCGAGATCGACAAGGTGAAGCGCTCTGAAAGCGGCATGATCGTCGATCCCGTGACCATCGGGCCCGATCAGCAGATCGCCGACGCCCTTGAAGTGATGCGGCGCTACAAGATCTCCGGCGTGCCGGTCACCAAGGGCACGAAGCTGGTCGGCATTCTAACCAACCGCGACCTTCGCTTTGAGACGCGCACCGATGTGCCGGTGGGCGATGTGATGACAAAAGAGCACCTGATCACGGTCGCTGTCGGCACTACGCTTGAAGAGGCGGAACTGATTCTGCATAAGCACCGCGTGGAGAAGCTTCTCGTGGTGGACGATCAGTACAACCTCAAGGGACTGATCACCGTAAAAGACATCCAGAAGAAATTGAAATACCCCAACGCCAGCAAGGACGAAAAGGGCCGCTTGCGCGTAGGCGGTGCTATCGGCGCGACCGGCGATTTTCTCGAACGCGCTGAAGAATTGGTAAACGCCCGCGTTGACGTACTGGCTATCGATTCGGCGCACGGCCATTCTTCGCGCGTGCTCGAAGCCGTACGCGAAGTGAAGAAGCGCTTCCCCGGTGTGGGACTTCTCGCCGGCAATGTCGCCACCTATGAAGGCGCGCTGGCCTTGATCGATGCGGGGGCGGATGCCGTGAAGGTAGGCATCGGACCCGGTTCCATCTGCACCACGCGCATGGTCACAGGCGCGGGGATGCCGCAGATTACCGCAATTGCCGAGGCCGCGCGGGCCGCACGCGAACGCGGTATCCCTGTCATTGCAGACGGCGGGATCAAGTACTCCGGCGAGGTCACCAAAGCAATTGCCGCAGGCGCCAACTCTGTGATGATTGGATCGCTCTTTGCCGGCGTTGACGAGAGCCCGGGCGAGACCATCCTCTACCAGGGCCGCAGCTTCAAGAGCTATCGCGGCATGGGCTCATTGACTGCCATGAGCCAGGGCTCAGGCGAGCGCTATTTTCAGAGCGCCGAAGATCTTGCCAGGGAAATTGACACCGAGGGCGTGGTCCAGCGCGAACGCAACGGACAAAATCGCCTCGCGAAGTTCGTTCCTGAGGGCATTGAAGGCAGAGTGCCGTATCGCGGGCCGCTTGAAGCCATGGTGTACCAGCTTGTCGGCGGACTTCGTTCCGGCATGGGCTACCTGGGCTGCGGCAGCATTGCGGAATTGCAAGAGAAGGCGCAGTTTGTGCGCATATCCAATGCAGGCCTTCGCGAAAGCCATGTGCACGACGTGATCATCACCCGCGAGGCGCCGAATTACCACGTTGAATAAAACATCTAGTACAACTGATCGGCGATCGACACTCTTCTGGATTCGCGCCTGGCTGCCGGTATTTCTTGCGATTTGCGTGATCGCGATGGAGTCGACGGCGTACTTCGGCGCCGATCATACCAGCGGACCACTGCGCTGGGTTTGGGAACACCTTTTCGGGCCGGTCACCAACGAACGCTGGCAGTTTTTTCATCACCTCATTCGGAAAACCGGCCACTTTGTCGGCTACGGAACCATGGGTGTGCTGTGGCTGCGCGCCTGGTGGATGAGCCTGCCGCGCTCCGGCTTCCTGTTCGATGCCACGCTCGCGCTCCTCGGCACAGCCCTGGTCGCCGGCTCCGACGAGTTCCACCAATCCTTCCTGCCCAACCGCACTGGCGTGCCATCGGACGTGCTGCTCGATTGCTCCGGCGCCATAGTGCTGCTTTCGATCGCGTATCTCTGCATTCGCCTGCGATGGCCTAAACGGATCGCAAAAGCGGCTTGATCTCATCCGTCGCAACATTCTCGCCGCCTGATGGACTGCGCGTGTTAAATTGCGGTTGTCGCCAGTTCAATCTCGCGCGTCAAAGATCAGATGAGCCAACAGGGAAAAATTCGCATCGGTATCGCCGGATGGCGCTACGACGAATGGCGAGGGACCTTCTATCCGGAGGACCTTGCGCAGAAGCGCGAACTTGAGTACGCCTCGCGGCAGCTCAATTCCATCGAGCTGAATGGGACCTTCTACTCGACGCAGCGGCCGCAGAGTTTTCAGCAGTGGAGCAAAGACACGCCCGACGACTTTGTCTTCGCAATCAAGGGCTCGCAATTCATCACACACATTCGCAAGATTGAGAATGTCGAGACGGCGCTGGCTAACTTCCTTGCGCAAGGGTTGCTGCGGCTCGGCAAGAAACTCGGGCCGATTCTCTGGCAATTCCCGCCAAATTTCTCGATGGACTTGCCGCGATTCGAGACTTTCTTCAAGCTTCTGCCGCGAACACAAAAACAGGCGGCGGCCTACGCGCGGCAACGCGATGAATGGATGGCAAGCCGTTCATGGCTCGAAGTTGAAGAAGACCTGCCGCTTCATCACGCCGTTGAAACCCGCCACAAAAGCTTCGCGGTTCCCGAATACGTTGCGCTGCTTCGTGAAAACAACATCGCTCTTGTCGTCGCCGACTCAGTCAAGTGGCCATGCATGTTGGACGTCACGGCGGACATTGTCTATTGCAGGCTTCACGGCAGCGAAAAGGTCTACCCCAACGGTTATACCCCGGATGCGATTGATACATGGGCTCGCCGAGTCATCGCCTGGTCGCGCGGAGAAGAAGTGACCGACGGTACCACAATCCATCCCGAGCCCGGCCCCAAGCGGGCGGCGCGCGATGTCTTCGTTTACTTCGACGATGATGTCAAAGTTCGCGCGCCATTCGACGCGATGAGCCTGAGCAAGCGGATCAAGGAAATAGTCGAAGGATAACTGGCGTACCTTCGACGCCAGCGGGTTGAACTCATTGCGAAATCGGCTGGCCGAATGTAATCCAGAAGCCGTTGCAATCGCGGATGATGAATTCGCGCATGCCGCTGAATGTGTCGTGCAGGTCTTCAACGATCTCGGCTTTGCCGTCGAGGCGGCTGCGCAATGCGTCCACATCATCAACATGCGTGTAGAGATCGAATTCGCGGCGCGGATCTGAGCTTGTGCGGCCGCCAGCGCTGAGCATAATTTCGCTCTCTCCCAGACGCAACAATGCCCAATCGATCTCGCCATGCTCGCACTCACGGTTCGTGCCTCGTATCTCGAATCCGATTGAGGCGTACCAGTCCGCCGTGGCAGCCACATTGGAGACGTGAATCATGGGTACGATTCGCGCGGGCATTCATCCAACTCCTTGTCAGCTAGAAACTCCGAAGATGATATTCTCGCAGAAAAAAGGACGGCGCATCACCCGGAGTGGGCGATGCGCCGTCGATCTAATTGGAAGAGAAGAGTGAGGAGCGATAGAAGCTACGCGGCCTCTTCGCCGCCCTTTTCTTCGTCCTTCTTGCTTTCTTCGAGCTGCTTCTCGAGTTCGGCGCGCTTCTTGGCCTTGACTTCGTCGCGCTTCTGGCGCTTCTCGTCGAGCTGCTTTTCGGCGCCCAGCAATTCGATGAACGCCTTTTCGGCGCCGTCGCCCTTCTGGAAACCGGTGCGGACAATACGCAGGTAGCCGCCCTGGCGATCGCCGTAGCGCGGGGCCACGGTGTCAAACAGGCGCTCGACCGCCTTGTCGGTCATGAGAAAGCTGAGCGCCATGCGCCGTGAGTGCACGTCGCCTTTCTTGCCCAGCGTGATCATCTTTTCCACGTGCGGACGCACAGCCTTGGCCTTGGCCACGGTGGTCTCCACGCGGTCTTCCACGATGACGGACGTGACCAGGTTGCGCAGCAGCGCGCGGCGATGGCTGGTGTTGCGTCCGAGTTTGAATCCTGCATTGCGATGGCGCATGGTGAAACTCTCTTTCGAAGTCAGTAGACAGTGCACAGTGAAAAGTGGACAGAACAGATCACTGTCCACTGATCACTGTTGACTGCCTTTAAAAGTTCTCGGTCTCGGTGGGCAGCTGGAGATCTACCGAATCCAGCGGCTCGTCCTCGTCGTCGAAGTGGCTGTAGTTCGCAGCCAGTGCTGTCGCCGGAGGAATGCTGGTCGGTCCGGGAACGGCATTGCCGCTCTCGTCGATCTTCATACCCAGCGAGAGGCCCATCTGCGCGAGAATTTCCTTGATCTCGTTCAGACTCTTGCGGCCGAAATTCTTCGTCTTCAGCATCTCGGCTTCAGTCTTCTGCACCAGTTCGCCGATGGTCTGAATGTTTGCGTTCTTGAGGCAGTTGTAGCTGCGGACCGACAGTTCCAGCTCTTCGACCGAGCGGTTCAGGTTGTCGTTGCGCAGCATCACGCGGCCTTCTTCGCTGCGCGACTCAGCTTCGATTTCTTCTTCGAAGTTGATGAAGATGTTCATGTGGTCCTTGAGCAGCTTCGCAGCGAGACCCACAGCATCGGCGGGCAGAACCGCGCCGTTCGTCCACACTTCGAGGGTGAGCTTGTCGTAGTCGGTGATCTGCCCCAGACGAGCAGCTTCGACCACGTAGTTCACGCGGCGCACGGGCGAGTGGACCGAATCCACGGGGATGAAGCCCAGTCCGAGATCGGCGTCGAAGTTCTTGTCGGCGGAGATGTATCCACGGCCGCGCTTCAGGCGCATTTCCATCTCAAGCCGGCCGCCCTCGGAGACGGTGGCGATGTATACGTTCTTGTCCAGAATCTCCACTTCACCATCGGCCTCGATCATGCCGCTGGTGATCACACCGGGCTGGTCGACGCGCAGGTACAGCGCCTTGGGACCGTCGCCCACAAGCTTGAATGGAATCTGCTTGAGATTCAGGATGATGTCGGTCGCATCTTCTACAACGCCCGCGATCGACTGGAACTCGTGCAATACGCCCTCGATGCGAACCGCTGTAACTGCGGCGCCCTCGATGGAGCTGAGCAGCGTGCGGCGCAGGGCGTTGCCGATGGTTGTGCCAAATCCGCGCTCAAAGGGCTGGGCGCTGAACTTGCCAAATGTTTCGCTGAGCGTCTCGGCATCAACTGCGAGGCGCTTCGGTTTTTGGAATCCTCTCCAAAGCATATGTTGATCTCTTTTCCCGCGTGGCATGTACGTCGCGATGCATTTTGCGGCGGCCGCGCAAGTTCTCCTTATGTGAGTGATCAGTGGACAGTGAACAGTGGACAGTTGACCTTGGCGCCGGAGCGTTTTTGATCACTGTGCACTGTTCACTGCTCACTGTGGTTCTACTTGCTGTACAACTCGACGATCAGTTGTTCGTTGATCGGGAGATTGACATCCTTGCGTTTGGGCAGGCTGAGAATGCGCCCAGACATGTTTTCGAAATTTGCTTCGAGCCATACCGGCACGGGGTTTTGCGCAGCGTACTGCGTGCCCTGCTCGATGATGATCAGCTTCTTCGCTGCTTCGCGGATTGCGATCTCGTCGCCCACGTTCACCTGGAACGAAGGAATGTTCACCTTGCGGCCGTTGACGGAAACGTGGCCGTGACGAACAACCTGGCGAGCCTGGCGGCGCGAAATGGCAAAGCCGAGACGGAAAGCCACGTTGTCAAGGCGCCGCTCGAGCTGCTGAATCAGCAGTTCGCCGGTAACGCCCGGTGCGCGGTTGGCCTTCTCGTAATAAGCGCGGAACTGGCCTTCGAGGGTGAAGTACATGCGCTTGGCCTTCTGCTTTTCGTGCAGTTGGAGGCCGTAGCCTACAATCTTGGCCTTGCGGTCCTTGCCATGTTGTCCGGGAGGAAAGTTGCGCTTCTCAATCGGGCAACGGTCCGATAAACATTTGGTGCCCTTCAAGAAGAGCTTGGTGCCTTCGCGACGGCAAAGGCGGCAGACTGCTCCGGTATAACGAGCCATTTCTTCTCCTGACTTCGGATGTCGGCCGGTTTACATCTCCGGAGGAGACTTCCTCCCGGCCCGGTGTTTCAGTGAACAGTGGACAGTGAGCAGTGAACAGTTTTTGGCGTGCCGTAATCTACAGCATCAACTGATTCCTACCCTGCCACTGCAAGTTGTCTGGTCAACGGAACACTTAATACTGCGAACTTCTGCACGAACAACTGATCATTGTTCACTTACCACTGACAACTGTCTTTAGACTCTCCGCCGCTTTGGCGGACGGCAACCATTGTGCGGAACCGGCGTGACGTCGCGGATTGAGCGAACATCGATGCCCGCTGCTGCCAGCGCACGGATAGCCGACTCGCGACCCGATCCGGGACCGGCAACGCGTACGTCGACTGCCCGCAAACCGTGATCGCGCGCCATCGACGCCGCATTCGACGCAGCCTGCTGCGCCGCGAACGGCGTACCCTTGCGCGAACCGCGGAAGCCGAGCGAACCCGAACTCTTCCAGCTGAGCGTATTGCCCACCGGGTCGGTGATGGTCACGATGGTGTTGTTGAACGAGGCTTGAATGTGGCAAATACCAAACGGCACATTCTTGCGCTCGCGCTTTTTGAATTTCTTGTTTTTGCCAGCTTTGCCGGCTGCGGCCTTCTGTTCTGGTTTCGCCATTAGGTCTTCGCCGTCGCTTTCTTCTTGCCCGCCACAGTGCCCTTACGCGGTCCCTTGCGGGTGCGTGCATTGGTGTGGGTGCGTTGTCCACGTACCGGGAGCGACCGGCGATGCCGGTTGCCGCGGTAGCTCTGAATATCGATGAGGCGCTTGATGTGCATCTGGGTGTCTTTGCGGAGATCGCCCTCGACTTCACCCTCGTCCTCAATCACCTGGCGGATGCGGTTTACCTCTTCTTCGCCGAGGTCCTGGACTTTCTTGTGGCCGTCAACTTTCGCCTTTTCCAGGATCTTCAGCGACCGGGGATTGCCGATGCCGTAGATGTACGTGAGCGCGATCCGAGCCTGCTTGTTGCGGGGCAGATCGACGCCAGCAATACGTGCCATTCTGAATCCTTTGCTGCTGCTGTTTTGTGCCTCCGGCCTCAACCGGCTCGCACTGGTTATTGCGGTTTACTCCGGGGTTCATCGCAAGCCTTGACTCAAGCTAACTAGCCCCTGAACAGTGGTCAGTAATCAGCAGACAGTGATCAGTTGTGTTCTTTCCGATTCAACCGCTTCAACTGTTCACTGTGCACTGTTCACTTTTTGGAGTTCCGCCCTCTTGCCAGGCTCGCTTAGCCCTGGCGCTGCTTGTGCTTTGCGTTTTCGCAGATCACGCGAACCACCCCACGGCGGTTGATGACCTTGCACTTCACGCAAATCTTCTTTACGGATGCACGGACCTTCATTGTTTACTGCCCTTCTCCGCGCATCTGCCGACAACGCGGTCTGTAGATCTTAACCTCGTCCAACAAAGCCCGCCTTGTTCGCGGGGCCTATCGGCACGGCTAAAGCCGTGCCCTTTCAAAACTGTCCAACTGGGCACTGATCACGTCCACTGTTCACTTATAGCGGTACACAATTCGCCCGCGGTTCAGGTCGTACGGACTCAGTTCTACGGCTACGCGGTCACCCGGCAAAATGCGGATGAAGTTCTTGCGCATTCTTCCCGAGACATGAGCCAACACTTCGTGGTTCGTCTCGAGCTTCACCTTGAACATGGCGTTGGGCAACGTCTCTGTGACCGTTGCCATGACCTCAATCGCATCTTCCTTCGACAAACTGTATCCACTTCTGGGCGCTTGAAGCGCCCTTGTGTTTTGGACCGAATCCTTGCCGCTATTCGGTCAGAACCTTTGCCCCGGTGTCGGTAACCGCCACCGTGTGCTCAAAATGAGCACTCATGCTTCCATCGCCCGTCACAGCCGTCCAGCCATCGCGCAACACGCGCACATCCGGTTTGCCTGCATTCACCATGGGTTCAATCGCGATTACCATTCCTGCACGCAACCGCATGCCTGAACCCGCTTCGCCGAAGTTCGGCACCTGCGGATCTTCGTGCATATGGCTGCCAATTCCGTGGCCCACAAAATCGCGCACTACCGAAAATCCCTCGGCCTCGACCACCTTTTGTACCGCGCTGCCGATGTCACCCAGCGTCGCTCCCGGCTTCACTACCGAGATACCCGCATGCAGTGACTTCTCTGTCACCTCAAGCAGCCGCGCCGTATCGGGCGCAATCTTCTCGCCCACGGGCACGGTGATCGCGGCATCCCCATAGTAGCCATCCACGATCGCCCCGCAATCCACCGAAACAATGTCCCCTTCTTTCAGGACCCGCTTCTTCGAAGGAATACCGTGCACAACTTCATTGTTGATGGAGGTGCAGAGCACGCAGGGAAACCCGTGGTATCCCTTGAAGGCCGGCTTGGCTCCCAATTCAGTGATGCGCGCCTCCGCCACCTTTTCGAGATCCAGAGTAGTGGCGCCTGGCTTGACCTGGCTGCGCACCAACTCCAGCACTTCGCGAACAACCTTGCCCGCTCGGCGCATTTTTTCTATCTCCAAAGACGACTTCAATACGACCGCCACTTCGTTTACCCTTTCAGGTTCAATGCACGCACAAAACCCCGTTCGCGCACTGCGCTATTGGCGCAGCCGCTCAACGGCAGCTACAATTCCAGCCGCAATCGCGGCAATTGGCCCATCTCCAGGCACTTCTACAAATCTACCCTGCTCCCGGTAGTGCTCAATCACAGGCGCGGTTTGGGCAGCGTAGGCGCGCATGCGCTCCGCAAAAGCCTTCTCCGTGTCATCGGCTCGCTGGATCAGTGCAGCCCCTTCAACATCACAAAAACCAGCCCTTTGAGGCGGTTTCGTATAGATGTTGTAGATGGTCTGGCAGACCGGGCAGTTCCTGCGCCCCGTAATGCGGCGCAATAACAGATTATAATCCACTTGGATACTGACGGCAACCAGCGGCAAAGCCTCTGTTTGCGTCGAAAGACGGCCATCCAGCCAGTGCGCCTGCGCCAAGGTCCGCGGGAACCCATCCAGAATGTAGCCTTTGACCGTATCCGGTTGCTGAAGTCTCACGGCCACCATCTCATTCACGAGGGAGTCTGGAACCAGTTCTCCTCGGTGCATGATTTCCTTGGCAGTTTTGCCGAGAGGCGTGCCCTGGGCCACATTGGCTCGGAGCAGGTCGCCGGTCGAAATCTGGGGTATCCCCCAATGTTGCACCAGTTCCTTGGCCTGGGTCCCCTTTCCCACGCCCGGCGCACCCAACAGGAGAATCGGTCCGGGTACGATCATTCTTGCCGACCCTCGATCTCCTTCTACTGTTTCTCTTGCACTTTCAATACTTGCTGCAGACGACGACATTACCAGTTTTTCCTTCCGCGTACACGACCGGAACGCGGGGAAAAGCCGTCATAATGGCGCATGATCAGCTGCGATTCGATCTGGTTGACAGTGTCCATAGCGACACCCACTACGATAAGCAGCGAGGTGCCGCCAAAGTAGAAATTGACCCCCAAACCGTGCGTAGCCCAGGTAGGCAAACTCTCAAAGAACCTACCGATTAACCAAATCTTGTCAAAACGGACGCCCGAAATCATGAAAGTGGGCACCATCTGGATCACGATCAAATACACCGCTCCCACCAAGGTAATGCGCGTGAGGATGTCATTGATAAAGTCAGAGGTGCGCTTGCCAGGTCGGATGCCGGGAATGAACGATCCGGATTTGCGGAAATTGTCAGCAATATCATCTGGCTTCATCACGATGGACACGTAGAAATATGCAAAAAATACGATCGCCAGCGCATTGAGCAGAACGTACCAGGGGTAGCCTGGTGCGAGCGCTTGGAGAATTGGCTGGAAGAACCGGTTGTTCTGCACCCAATCCATTTGTCCGAACAACAGGGGCGCTGAGAGTATGGAACTGGCAAAGATAATCGGCATCACGCCGCCGGAGTTGACTTTGAGCGGCAGGTGACTTGAGGAGCCGCCCATCATGCGTCGTCCGACAATGCGCCGGGCGCTCTGGATGGGAATGCGGCGCTCGGAACGCTCGACATACACAATAAACGCGACGACCGCGATCATGCCCACGGCCATGAACAGAACGGCAAAAATGGTAAGGGAGCCCCAGGCGCTGGTCTGTACCTTGGTCACCATTTCGGCAACACCGCGAGGCAGACCCGCAATGATGCCGGCGAAGATCAGCAAACTCATGCCGTTGCCGATGCCGCGATCCGTAATCTGCTCGCCGAGCCACATGATGAAGCCAGACCCTGTCGTCAGCGTCAGGACCGTCATGAGACTAAAGCCGATTCCTGGATTAAGGACCAAACCTTCTTTGGTCAGGATGGCCGCGATGCCGATGGACTGCAGTGCTGCCAGCACAATCGTCACATAGCGCGTCCACTGCGTGATTTTCCTGCGGCCGAGTTCGCCTTCCTTCTGGATGCGCGCCAGCGGCTCATACACCACCGTCAGCAGCTGGAAGATGATCGACGCAGTGATATAGGGCATGATGCCCAGCGCAAAGATGGTCATACGGCGCAGGTTGCCGCCGCCGAACAGGTCCATCAGGCCGAGCGCCGAACCGCTTTGCGCGTTGAACATCAGTTCAAGCTGGTGGGTGTTCACGCCGGGTGTGGGGATGAACGCACCCAGGCGGTACACGGCGAGAATGCCCAATGTGAACAGAACCCGCTTGCGCAGGTCAGGAATCCGGAAGATATTCAGAAACTTTTCAAGCATGTTTGGTTTTCCGCTTCAGGCGATGACGCCGCTCGATCTTGCCAAAGTCCAGTGTAAGCGCGAAGGTCGCCCCATGTCCCCGAATTCCGCCGGATGCCTTCAGCTTTCGATCTTGGCAGCCCTGAAGTCAGCCTGGCGGTGTTCGCGGACACATTGGGTGCCCCGGATCTCGATTCTTAGCCCGGGGACGGGTGTCCTACGCTGCCGCCGGCGCTCCCGCCACAACGGCCTTGCCGCCGGCTTTCTCGATCTTCTCGATGGCCGACTTTGAAAACTTGTGCGCATGGATGGTGATGGCCGATTTCAAATCACCCGAGCCAAGCACCTTGATCAGAGCCTTCTTGCTCGAGACCAGGCCCAGCTTCTTGTAGTCGTCGAGGCCGATTTCCTTCACGGAGAGCTCGGCAAACCGGTCGAGATTCACAACGCTGTACTCGGTGCGGAAGATATTGGTGAAGCCGCGCTTCGGAAGCCGGCGGTGCAGCGGCATCTGGCCGCCCTCAAAACCGCGCATGAGGCTGAAGCCCGAACGCGAACCCTGACCCTTATGGCCGCGGGTCGAGGTTTTTCCCATGCCGGATCCCATGCCCCGGCCCACACGCTTTGGCCCGGTGTTTGCATTCTTGGGCGCGCGCAAATTCGAAAGATTCTTTGCCATGATTTTCCTCGCTGATAGCGCCGATGAGGTTGATCCTCAGCGACTCGCGTTTGATAAAGCAGTGAAGAAGTGAACCAGTAAATCAGTGAAGAAATGAATCAGTCAAGCATTGAAGAAGCGAAGGGGCCCGAAGGATACTTCACTTTTTCACTCCTTCACTTCTTCACTGTTTCACTCTCGTCTTCCAGAATGCGAACCAGGTGCGGCACCGTCTTCACCATGCCGCGGATGGATTCGTTGTCTACGCGCTCGACGATCTGGTTGAGCCGCGTAAAGCCAAGACCCTTCACCACCGCCTTGTGCTTGGCGGGAGTGGAGTTCTTGGAGCGGTAGTATTCAATGCGAATCTTTTTGGTCTCAGCCATGATTAAAGCTCCTCAACCTGCTTGCCGCGCGCCGTGGCCACATCGGCCCTGTCGCGCAGTTGCACCAGCGCATCGAACGTAGCCTTGATCACGTTGTGCGGGTTCGCCGTTCCCAGGCTCTTGGTGAGCACGTTCTGCACGCCGACCGAGGTCATCACCGCGCGCACCGCACCGCCGGCAATCACGCCTGTTCCTTCCGGAGCCGGCTTCAGCAGCACATGGCCAGAACCGTAGCGGCCGAGCACCTGGTGCGGAATCGTCGTATCGGTCAGGTTGATGCGAACCAGGTTTTTCTTGGCCGCTTCGATTCCCTTGCGAATGGCCTGGGGAACTTCCTTGGCCTTGCCCGATCCGTAACCAACCACGCCCGAAGCAGCGTCGCCCACCACAACCAGCGCGGCAAACGACATGTTTTTGCCGCCCTTCACCACCTTGGTCACGCGGTTAATTGAAACCACCTGATCCTTCAGGTTGTACTGGTTGGCATCGAGTTTCTTATTCAAGATCATCATTGCTCTCTCGTCTCTTTCAGTGGACAGTGGACAGTGATCAGTGGTCAGACTTGGATGCTCTCACCATTTCGAAGTTTTCACTGTGCATTGTGCACTGTTTCACTGTTCACTGCTTTTAGAACTCAAGCCCTGCTTCGCGCGCTGCTTCGGCCAGTGCCTTGATGCGGCCGTGATACAGGAAGCCTCCGCGATCGAAGACCACCCTCTTGACGCCTTTTTCCTGCGCCTTCTCCGCGATCGCTTTGCCAATCTCCTTAGCCGCTGCCACATTGCCGCCGGTCTTTGATTTCGTGGCCAGTGTAGAGGCCGACACAATGGTCACGCCCTTCTGGTCGTCAATTACCTGCGCGTAGATGTGGTTCAGCGAGCGATACACGTTCAACCTTGGCCGCTCACCGGTACCGGCCAGCTTTGCGCGGATGCGCGAGTGAATCCGCTGGCGAATTTCATTTCTCTTGATCATCTTCGTCTCTTTCCTAATAGCGGAGCCGACCTACGGATCCGTTCGGGTTGAACTGCAGTGATCAGTTAACAGTGGTCAGTGGTCAGAACTTGCTAATGTCGACGGTCATCTAACTGATCACTGAACACTGACAATTGATCAGTGTTTATTTCGCGCCGGTCTTGCCGGCCTTCTTCTTCAACTTCTCGTCGGAGTAGCGGACGCCCTTGTTCTTGTACGGATCCGGCTTGCGCAGCGAACGCATGTCGGCGGCAACCTGGCCTACCTTCTGCCGGTCGATGCCGGAGATGGTGAGGTGCGTCTGCTTTGGATCGATCGCGACTTCAATGCCCGTGGGCAGCGGAACCTCGATGGGGTGCGAATAACCCAGCGTGAAAACAACGGTGCCCTTGCCCTTCAACTCGGCGCGATAGCCGATGCCAACGATATCCAGTTCCCGGGTCCAGCCCTTGGTCACACCGTGCACCGCATTGAACACCAGCGCACGCGTCAAGCCATGCACCGCAGCCTTGTCCTCGCTGGCGCGGATTACATGCAGAGCGCCGTCCCTGGTCTCGAGGGAAATGCCATCCGCAACGAGCGCCGATACATTACCCTTGGGCCCTTCAACGAGGACCGTGTTGCCCTCAACCTTGTACTTCACGCCGGAGGGCAGCGGAATCACTTTTTTCCCAATACGCGACATCGAATCAATCCTTCATTGGCTTGCGAGTCCCGAAGAACAGTGGTCAGTGTTCAGTGAACAGTGATTGCTTCCACTCTCATTCGTTCCACTGCAGCCGGAAAACAGTGAACAGTGTTCAGTGGACAGTGATCAGAACGTTTACCCAATTCTTAAGCGGCGAGTTCAAGCACGAACAAACTGACCACTGATCACTGACAACTGTTCACTGCCTTTACCACACTTCGCAGAGCAGTTCGCCGCCTACGCCTTCGCGGCGTGCCTGGCGGCCGGTCATCACGCCCTTGGGGGTCGTCATGATCGAGATGCCGAGTCCACCCTGAACGCGCTTGATCTCATCGCGGCCGATATAAACACGGCAGCCGGGACGCGAGATGCGCGCCAGGTCACGAATAGCAGCTTCCTGTCCGCCGTACTTGAGGTACACGCGGAGAATCGGCTTGCCATCCTCTTCCTGTGTCTTGTAGTTCGAAATGTAGCCCTCTTCCTTGAGAATGCGGGCAATCTCGGTCTTCAACTTGGAAGCCGGTACATCCAGCTTCTGATGACGCGCCCGGATTGCGTTCCGGATCCGCGCCAGAAAATCTGCTACTGGGTCGGTCAGACTCATTCCTTCTCCTTCATTCCCCGTTCGCTCCCGGTCTCACTTCAACAGGAGAACCAGCGGAAATGCGTACTTCAGTGATCAGTGCACCGTGGACAGTGATCAGTTCGGTTCGTGCCGGTCAGTTTTTCTGTTCACTGACCACTGTTCACTGTTCACTGCTTTTCTTACCAGCTGGACTTGACGACGCCGGGGATTTCTCCCTTGAGCGCCAGCGACCGGAAGCACAAGCGGCAAATCCCAAACTTCCGCAGGAATCCCCGCGGCCGTCCGCAGAGCTTGCACCGGTTGTGTTTGCGGGAGCTGAACTTCGGCTTCCGCGCGTCCTTCACTCTCTTTGCAGTAGTTGCCATAAACCCTCAAAAGTTCACATTTCTTAGTTCATAGTTCTCAGTTGTTCAATCGCCGGCACCCTGGCTGCGAACTACAAACTGCGAACTACGAACTGTTCTTACGCGCCCTGCCGGAACGGCATGCCGAAGGCTTTCAGCAGCGCACGCGCTGCGTTGTCGTCCTTCGCCGTGGTCACGATCGTGATGTTCATGCCTTTCAGCTTTTCCACCTTCGAATAATCAATCTCAGGGAAGATCAACTGGTCGCGCAAACCGAGCGTGTAATTGCCGCGCCCGTCAAAACTCTTGGTCGACACGCCGCGAAAATCGCGAACCCGCGGCAGTGCTGTCGAGATCAGGCGATCGAGAAATTCGTACGCCTTTTCGTTGCGCAGCGTCACCATCGCTCCGATGGACATGCCCGCACGCACCTTGAAGGCCGCAATCGACTTCTTGGCCTTGGTCATCACCGGCTTCTGTCCGGTAATCTGCGTCAGGTCGCCCACCAGCGGATCCAGAAGCTTGGTGTTCTGCGTCGCTTCGCCCAGGCCCATGTTAATGACGACCTTCTCGAGCCGCGGAACAGCCATCATGTTCTCGATGCCCAGTTCCTTCTTGAGCGCCTGCTTGATTTCCTTGTTGTACTTCTCTTTCAGCCTTGCTGCCATTCCTTCACTCTCTTTCTTCCGGTCTTCGGAGTGGACCGCTTTTGTCGATCCGTGTACCGCTGCGGAAGGTTTCCAAAATCAGTCTTCAGTGATCAGTGTTCGGTGATCAGAAATGATGCTGCACTTGGGCACGAAAAAACTGACCACTGATCACTGACAACTGTTCACTGCCTCTTACTTCTTCGTGGGCAACTCGGTCCCACACGTCTTGCAAATCCGCTGCTTGCTTGTGCCCTCAACCTTGTAGCCGATGGAGGCGGTTTCACAGTTCGGGCAGAGCAGGGCCACATTGGACACATTGATCGGGGACTCGTGTTCCGCAATGCCGCCCTTGGTCCGCTGTCCCTGCTTGCTCGAGACCGTCTTCTTCACTACGCGCACGTGCTCCACCAGCACCGTTCCCTTGTCGGGGAATACGCGCAACACACGGCCGGTCTTGCCGCTATCGGAACCCGCGAGCACCTTCACCACATCGTTACGACGAATATTCAAACTCGGCATTTGTTTTCTCCCAAGTGGTCAGTGAACAGTGGACAGGTCTACTTGCAGAATCTCAGCCCTACTTAGCCATGACTGCTTCATTGCCACCGTCAAAATTGTTCACTGCTCACTGTGCACTGTTCACTGCCCCTAAACCACTTCCGGTGCCAGCGACACTATCTTCAAAAACTTCTTCTCACGCAGTTCGCGAGCGACGGGGCCGAACACGCGCGTACCCACCGGCTCGTGCGCGTCGTCAATCACCACTGCCGCATTTTCGTCGAAGCGGATATAGGTTCCGTCACGGCGACGGTGCTCTTTGCGGGTGCGGACAATCACCGCCTTCACCACTTTGCCCTTCTTCACCGTGCCATCCGGCGAAGCTTCCTTCACCGCGGCAGTCACCACATCGCCCAATCCGGCTTTCTTGCCGAGTCCGCCGCCCAGGGGCAGAATCACTTGCAGCTTGCGCGCGCCGGAGTTGTCGGCCACCGCGAGCATGGTTCTCATTTGCACAGCCATGGATTCTTCTCCTTAAGAACCGGTCCGCCTACTTGGCGGCTTCTACTGCGGCGGCTGTTCCAGCCGTGTCTTCAATCTGCGCCAGCGACGAACGCCGAACGATCTCTTCAAGCGACCACCGCTTCAGCTTGCTCAACGGCCTGGTCTCGCGAATCCGAACCACATCGCCCAGCCGCGCCGAATTCTGCTCGTCGTGCGCGTAGAACTTTTTCGAGCTCTTCACAATGCGCTTGTACTTCGGATGGGCCTTGCGCATCTCGACCTCGACCACAATGGTCTTCTGCATCTTGGTCGAAACCACGTTGCCCACCTTCTCGTTACGCCGGGATGCCGGCGCCTGCTTCTCTGTTGCTACCGTCATTTACCGGCTCCCTTCTTCTTTGCGCTGCCCGCTGCGCTCTTCTTGGCGCTCTTCTTAGCGGTGGACCTGGGTCCCTTCGTCACGCTTTTCTTCTTTGCGCCAGACTTGGCCTTCGCAGACTTGGCCTTCGCCGGCTTCTTCGCGCTGGTTTTCGCGGTCTTCTTCTCTTCGCCATGGGGCAAGGTTGAAACCAGCTCATGCTGTGCGCCGCGAATGCCCAGTGCGCGCTCGCGCGAAACGGTCTTGATCTGTGCGATCTCCTTGCGCAACTGGCGAAGCTTCTTCACTCCGTCGTTCTGCCCCATCGAGACCTGGAAGCGAAGCCGGAACAGCTGTTCACCCGAGGTCTTCTCGTGGTGCAGCAGCTCGTCGTCGCTCAAACTACGAATCTTTGCGAGTTCCATCTTTTCTCTCCGGCGCTCTGCCAATCCCCGCGGGAATCAGCGACGCGTCTTTCCCTAGGCCGACTTCTTTTCGGCCGCTACTACCCGCTCGGCGCCCGGACGCTGCACAAACTTGGTCCGCAGCGGCAACTTGTTCGACGCCAGTCGCATTGCTTCCTGCGCGATTTCAGGCGTCACGCCTTCCATCTCGAACAGGATCTTGCCGGGGCGAACGACTGCTACCCAGTGATCCAGCGCGCCCTTGCCGGAACCCATACGGACTTCGGCCGGCTTCTTGGTGATTGGCTTGTCTGGAAACAGCCGCAGCCAGATTTTGCCGCCGCGCTTGATGAAGCGAGTCATGGCGATACGGCTGGCTTCGATCTGCCGGTCGGTGATGTACCCGCACTCCAGGACCTTCAAACCGTACTCACCGAAAGACAGGGAGGATCCACGCCACGCTTTACCGCGCCGCTTGCCCTTCTGCTGCTTCCGGAACTTCACCTTCTTTGGCATCAACATAACGAAATCCTCAAGTGCAGTGGTCAGTTGACAGTGAACAGTGAACAGTTGGCATTTACTTCAGCCTGCATCTCAACTGTTCCTTCGTCCTGCTCCAACCGCCTTCGTAAGAACCCAAAAACCTTCAACTCGCCCGGACACTGACCACTATTAACTGATCACTGTCCACTGCCCTTAAAACACTCCCGAACCTGCGGGCGCGGGCTGGCGACGCTTCTGCTCGTAAATGTCGCCGCGATAGATCCACGTCTTTACGCCGATTACGCCGTAGGTGGTGTGCGCCTCGGTAAACCCGTAATCGATATCGGCGCGCAGCGTGTGCAGCGGCAAACGCCCCTGCAGATACCACTCCGAGCGCGCGATTTCGTTGCCGTTCAAACGGCCGGAGACACGCACCTTGATTCCCTTGCAGCCGAAACGCAGCGCCGAATCCACGCTCTTGCGCATCGCGCGGCGGAAGCTCACGCGCTTTTCGAGCTGCAGCGCGATATTCTCAGACACCAGCTGTGCGTCCAGTTCCGGCTTGTTCACCTCGATGATGTCGATGAACACTTCGCGGTTGGTGCGCTTGCCGAGCTCGGTCTTGAGCTTCTCGATTTCCGCGCCCTTGCGGCCGATGACGATACCCGGACGCGCGGTGCGAATCAGAAAGCGCAGCTTGTTGCCCGGACGCTCGATTTCCACCGAGCTCACGCCGGCAGCCTTGAGCTTTTCGCGCAGCTCTGCCTTGAGCTTCACGTCTTCGACCAGGAGCTTGTCATAGTCGCGCTCAGAGAACCAGCGCGAACGCCACGGCTTGTTCACTCCCAGCCGGAATCCATAAGGGTGGACTTTCTGTCCCATACTTTTTTCCTCAAACCTCTCGGCCTACTTCTTGGCCTTTTTCTTCGTTGCTGCAACCGGCTTCTTCGCCGCTGATTTCTTTGCCGTCTTCGGGACTGACTTTTTCGCGCCCGTCTTCTTCCCTGACTTGCCTGCTGTTGCCGGCTCGTCAGCCTTGGTCACCAGGTGCGAGTTTCCGCCATCGCGCTCGGCCACGGACAAGATGATGTGCGTCAGCCTGCGCTGGTAGCGATATGCGCGCCCCATCGGAGCGGGACGGATCCTCTTCATGCGCGGACCGTCGTTGGCAATCGCCAACTTCACATAGAGGTTGTCGACGTCGACATCTTCACCCCGCTCGCCCGACACGTACTTCGCGTTGTCCACAGCCGAGGTCAGCAGCTTGTGAATCACCGGAGCAATGCGCTTCTTGGTGAACTGGGCCGTCTCCAGCGCTTCCTGAACGCCCCGGCCCTTGATCAGGTCCAGCACCAGCCGCGCCTTCTGCGGCGACACCCGCTGAAACCTTGCTTCGGCCCGGTATTCTTTTGTCTCGACTGCCATTGGTTTCTTCCTCAAAATCTTTGCTGGCAGTATTCAGTGAACTGTCCACTGCTCACTGTCCACTGCTTTTCTCTAACGCGGTCCCGCCGGCTTCGCCACAGCTTCCGCCGCCTTCGATCCGCCTGTGTGCCCCTTGAACGTGCGCGTCGGAGCGAATTCACCCAGCTTGTGTCCCACCATGTTCTCGGTCACGTACACCGGAACGAACTTTTTGCCGTTGTGCACCGCGATCGTGTGTCCCACAAACTCCGGGAAGATCGTCGAGCGCCGCGACCAGGTCTTCACGACCTTCTTATCGTTGGCCACGTTGAGCACCTCGATCTTTGTCGTCAGGTGCGCATCCACAAACGGGCCCTTTTTCGTCGAACGTGCCATAGTCCCTCAGCTCCTCTACTTCGCCCGGCGGCTGATGATGAACGCATCGGTCCGCTTGTTGTTGCGTGTCTTGTATCCGCGCGTCGGCTGGCCCCACGGGGTTACCGGATGACGGCCGCCCGAGGTCTTGCCCTCACCTCCGCCGTGCGGGTGATCCACAGGATTCATCGTGACGCCGCGGTTGGTCGGGCGGATGCCCTTCCAGCGGTTGCGTCCCGCCTTGCCGATCGACACATTCTCGTGATCGGTATTACCCACCTGTCCAACCGTCGCCAGGCACTCTACCAGCACCTTGCGCGTTTCGCCGGAAGGAAGCTTCAGAAGCGCGTAGTCGCCTTCCTTCGCCACCAGCTGCGCCTGCGCACCGGCCGAACGCGCCATCTGCGCGCCTTTGCCCGGCCGCAACTCAACGGCATGCACCGTAGTGCCGGCGGGAATATTCTTGAGCGGCAGTGCATTGCCCACCAGGATATCGGCCTCGGGACCGGAACTTACCGTTGCCCCAACCTTCAAGCCCACAGGCTGCAGAATGTAGCGCTTCTCGCCGTCGGCATAGTGCACCAGCGCAATGCGGGCCGAGCGATTTGGATCGTATTCAATGGTCGCAACCTTCCCCGGCACTCCGAACTTATCGCGCTTGAAGTCGATCAGGCGGATCTTCTGCTTGTGTCCGCCGCCGTGGTGGCGAATCGTCATGTCGCCCGTGTTGCGCCGTCCGCCCGTGCGCTTGCGCACTGCCAGCAGCGGCTTGTGCGGCTTGTCCGTCGTCAGGTCGTCATTGACCAGCGTGGTCTGAAAGCGCAACGTCGGCGTTATCGGTCTGTATGTCTTGATAGCCATCGTCTTATGTCCTGGAGTGCCTGCGCCTGACTTCTGCGCCGCTCTCCCCGTTTCTCCGAAGCCTCTCTACTTCACCGGCTCCGATATTCCTTGTTGGCAACTGTGAACTTTGAATCGTGAACTCCACTGAACACTGTTCACTGACAACTGTTCACTGCCTTTACAGGTTGCTCACATACTCCGGCAGCTTCTCCCCAGCCTTCAGCCGAACGTAAGCCTTCTTCCAATCCGGTCGAAATCCCGCGAACTTTCCGCGGCGGCGTTCCTTGCCCACCACGTTCGCGGTCCGCACCGCGGCCACCTTCACCTTGAAGAGAGCCTCCACTGCCTGCCTCACTTCGGTCTTTGAAGCATCGGGAGCCACGTCAAACACCAGCGTGCCCTCGGTTTCCTTTACGCTCAAACCCTTTTCCGTAATCAAGGGCCGACGAATCACTGTATAAAGACTCGACATTACGCGGCCTCCGTATGCGCTGCGCTGCGCTTTGAAACGGTCTTCACAAGAGAATCCGTCAACTGCTCGATCGCGGCCTTGGAGAAAATAGCCCGCTCATACCGCAACAGATCGTAGGGATGCACTTCGTTGTTGAGAACCAGTTCGACGCCCTTCAGATTGCGCGCACCGAGCATCAGCGACTGCGAGAGCGTTTTGCCGTTTTCGACAATCAACGCCGTGCGTGTCACGGAAAGCTTGTCCAGCGCCTGGCGATAGAGCTTGGTCTTGCCTTCTTTCAACTCCAGCGTATCCACCACCGTCAGCTTGCCGTCGGCCAGCTTTGAAGCCAGCGCCGAACGCAATGCGCCCTGCAACTTCTTGCGGGGGAATGCATAGTCATAGCTGCGCGGCTTGGGTCCGTGCACGGTGTAACCATGCCGCCACAGTGGCGAGCGGACTGAGCCGATACGTGCGCGGCCAGTGCCCTTCTGCTTCCACAGCTTCTTGCCGGAACCCGAAACTTCAGTGCGGCTCTTGGTCTTGTGCGTGCCCTGGCGCAGCGAAGCGCGATAGTGCTTCACCGCTTCCCACAGCAGAGCCTCGTTGACCTGGCCATAAACCGAATCGGCCAGTTCGAGCGAGCCCACTTTTTCGCCGTTCAAATTTACAACATCTACGTTTGCCATCGTCTTCTTCTTCTTCCGCCGGACTCACATCCGGCTCTGAATCTCTTCCGCCGACGTCTTTCCGTCAGCTTCCATCTCATGCGCCGCATGGCGCCTTCGGCCCACCGCAGCTGGCTTACTTCCTCTTTGCGGTTGCCTTCTTCGAAGCCTTCAGCGGATCGACCGTGGTCGAGCCCGCAAATCCACGACGCTCGCGTGGTGGAGTCTTGGCCTTCGAAATCAGCACATAGCCTTCACGCGATCCCGGAACTGCACCTTCAACCATCAACAGGTTCTCTTCGAGATCAATACCGCGAATGCGAAGATTGCGAACCGTGATCTGCGCCGCGCCCATGTGCCCCGGCATTCTTTGCCCTGGGAAAACGCGCGACGGAAAGCTCGATGCACCGATCGAACCCTGCACCTGGAACATGTGTCCGTGCGACTTCGGTCCGCCGCCAAACTTGTGCCGGCGAACGACGCCAGCGAAACCGCGGCCTTTCGAAGTACCGATCACGTCAACAAACTTCGCATCGGTGAAGATATCCACCAGCACGCGGTCGCCGGCCTTCGTTTGTACTTCGCCTTCCGGGGAAGCTTCCACGGCGACTTCCTTGATCAATTTCACCGGCGGCGCTTCGGTCTTCGCGAAGTGTCCGGCCTGCGGCTTGGTCACGTTCTTGGTCTTGATGAACTCCACCAGGCCAATTTGCGCGGCGTCATAGCCGTCCCTGGCCAACGTCTTCAACTGCGTAATCACGCAAGGGCCGGCCTGCAACACCGTAATCGGGTGCACATCGCCCTTCTCGTCGAAGACCTGCGTCATGCCGATCTTTTTTCCCAGAATCCCTGTGACTGCCATATCTTCCTCACCTCATCATGCAAAGCACTCGACTCTGCACTGCCGGGCCCTTCTCGGGCTTTCTACTTTTGGTTTAGGTCCTGCTGCTCAGACTTGGCGCTCGAAGAGCGCGTCCGCCTGGACGGCCAGTCCTATTTTTCAAACGCCTTGATCTCGACGTCCACGCCTGCCGGGAGATCGAGCTTCATCAGCGCGTCCACCGTCTGTTGCGTCGGCTCAAGAATGTCAATCAGCCGCTTGTGGGTGCGAATTTCGAACGCCTCGCGCGACTTCTTGTCCACGTGCGGCGAACGCAGCACGCAGTACTTGTTCTTGATCGTCGGCAACGGAATCGGACCTGCAACCGTTGCTCCGGTGCGCTTGGCCGTCTCCACAATCTCGCCGGTCGAGGTATCCAGCACGCGATAGTCGTATGCCTTCAACCGAATTCGTATCCTTTGACCTACCATTTGCGTCCTTCCAGTGATCAGT
Source organism: Occallatibacter sp. (assembly GCF_035317045.1). Taxonomy (GTDB): domain Bacteria; phylum Acidobacteriota; class Terriglobia; order Terriglobales; family Acidobacteriaceae; genus Telmatobacter. Next base: position 606 of record NZ_DATHHT010000037.1, on the reverse strand, counting down.
GTTCAGTGAACAGTGATCAGTTTTCTTCGCCTGCCGTCGCTCTTTGCTTGAACCGCAGCAGCTTCGGCTGTCCACTGTTCACTGCACACTCGCTACTTGATAATTTCCGAAATCGCGCCTGCGCCTACCGTGCGTCCGCCTTCGCGGATGGCAAACCGCAATCCCTTTTCCATGGCTACTGGCGTAATCAGTTCAATCGTCAGCTCCACGTTGTCGCCCGGCATCACCATCTCCGTGCCTTCAGGCAATTCCGCCACTCCGGTTACATCCGTCGTACGGAAGTAGAACTGCGGACGGTAACCCTTGAAGAACGGCGTATGACGGCCGCCTTCTTCCTTGCTCAGGACATAGATCGTCCCCTTGAACTTGGTGTGAGGCGTAATCGATCCCGGCTTGGCCAGAACCATGCCGCGCTCCACGTCTTCCTTGGCAATGCCGCGCAGCAGGATGCCGGCGTTATCGCCCGCCAGGCCTTCGTCCAGCTGCTTCTTGAACATTTCAACGCCCGTGCAAACCGACTTGCGGGTCTCGCGGAAGCCGACAATCTCGACATCCTCGCCAACCTTCACCTTGCCGCGCTCGATGCGGCCCGTGACTACCGTGCCA
>NZ_DATHHT010000036.1:0-10285 GCF_035317045.1 Occallatibacter sp. | reverse complement strand
CGAGTTGCTAGCTGCGGCGCGGTCCATCCGATAATCGTTCAGCACGAGCTTCATTCAAGCCCGGCGCGCTCGGTTCGGCAGCGGCGCTTGCCTCAAGATGCTCGGATCGGTGCAGGGGCAACCAAAGTTCTGAGATCTTCTAGTGTTTCATGGGGCGACGCGGGCTGCTGAGCGGATGCTGTAGCAGCAACTGACGCCACAGAGGCAAGCAAGTTTGCGAACGTAAAGAAAACGCGATCTTCTATGCCCTCGCAGTAGCGGAGGAATATCAATAAGGAAGAGAGACGGCCCTCAACGAAATCCGCGATCATATCGCTCAACATGGATTCCACACTTACGTTGTCACGGGTGGAGGATATCCGCATTTCGGTTACACGATCGGATTGACCGAATCGCTTGGCGCAGAACTCATCCTGGCCGGAACCTACTTCTATCGGCTGGACGATATTTCCAAAGTGATCCAAAGTGTCAGGGTACGCTGTTGCCGCCCGTCGATTGGAACACCACACGGGCCGGAACAAAGTTGTGGGGCACTTTTGCTTCCGCAAAGTGAACACGAGTTGGGCAACTGCTCTCATGCTTGGAGCGTTCGATTACTATCCGGGAAAGAGTATTGAAGCCTACCAGATCGTTCCCGATGAAGCGCACCGGACGATTGATGTTCCAAACCTCTCGCAACCGTGGAGTCCGACTCACACACCTGCTTGGCGATGGTTGAACGAAGAATGGACGTACTATGTGCCGAAGGACTCTGTAGCCTTGACTGATCTGAACGCCCTTCGTGGCGCACGGGTCACCGAGGTGATGCGTTGGGAAGAAGACGAATGGGAAATCTTCTCGGGCGCTGGTCCAGAGATACCGGAATCAGAGAGGCGGGTGGTTCCACTGGGTGTTCTCCTCGAAGCAGACAAATCCCTACTTCCAGCTATTGATCTACATGTTGGAACGGGGTTCTGGCGGAATGAGGATTCCGAATGGAACCCATGGACTTGAGTCGTGATTCGATCACCGCCAATCCGGACAGAACTCGAATACGGGGTTCGGATATCAATTTGGATGCCTGGCTACTCCGTGGGCGTGATAGTTATGTTGCGAAAGAGGACGTGGCCTTTCTCGCCTCCCTGGAGGTATATAGGGCCGGGCTCGCTTTCGTGGCTGTCGAGTGCGCCGCCGGTGAGGCCAGGAATTTCCTGGTTGTCGATGACGGTCTGGCCGTTTTGGATTACCTTGACTTTGCGTCCGATCAGCGTGATGTCGAAGCTCTGCCACACATCAGGTTTGCGCGGCAACTCGGGAGTGGGTGAAAGGAATCCGTAGACGCCCCCGGTATGGTGGCTGGCTGGCTCGCCCTGCGACTCGGTTTCGATTTGCACCTCGTATCGACCGCGGAGGTAGACGCCGCTGTTTGAGTCTTTGCCGCAGTTGAATTCGATATGAAGCTTGAAGTCCTGGAACTTGCGGTCGCTGATGAGTTCGGGACCGTTGCCCGGGCTGACGAGATTGCCGTCCTTCACCGTCCAGTCGGGAGGTCCAGCCTTGCTCTGGTGCCAGCCGCTCAGGTCTTTACCGCTAAGGAGCTGAATGGGCTTGTCCCATTGCAGGGCCTCCTTATCGAGTACAGGAGCCTTCACGCCCGTCCACCTCCACGTGGAGCCGTCTGGGCCGTTTACAGTTCCGGAAAGGCTCTGGTCTCTGAGGTCGCCTTCAAAGATCATGTCGGCCTTGCTGGCTTCCTCTTCCTTCGGAGAGACGAAAGTGATCTGTGTTCCGGTGATCGCGACCCTGGGCAGTGGGCGGGCGTTGCCCCAGCGGCCTGTGAAGACGGCGGTGAGATTTCCCTCATTCTGGCCGATCTCGATCCAGGAGGGATATTCGAGATCAGCTCCCTTCAGGGTCAGATCCCAGCGTCCCAGAAACGGCGCAACGGAACCGGTTTGCCCGGAAACTTGCGCCGAAGTGCAGAGCGCGCCAGGAACGATCACGATCAGCGCGAAAAGAGCGAGTCTTAGGGTCTTCACGTCGGGCTCCTGTGATTTTATGCCAGTGACTTAATGGTCTGCGAGGCTTCGTCCCAGCGAACTGGAACGCCCCGAAAATAGGATTCGTTGGCCAGATGACAGGCGAGAGCCGCGTTGTGGCCAAAGACGACGTCCTGCACAACGGGCTTGCGCGACCGCACGGCTTCGAAGAACTTCCAGAGATGGGGGCGGAGATCGTCGTAATCGTTGCCGTTGATCGTAATGCTCTCGGTAGCCGGTTCCTTGCCCGGCGTCGGGTCGTGCTCTTCGTGCCACTTCTTTACGTACGCTGCGCGCATGGCGCCGGGAAATCCGCCGGAGTAATAGCTGGGTGATGTATCGACTCCTGCCTGGGGTGAATAGGTGACTGAGAACTCGCGAAGCTCGATCATCCCCTTCGAGCCCTGGAAACGAGTGACTTCCGCCGATTCGCAGCCAAGGCTCAGCCGCATGTAGACCGGAATGCCCATGTATTCGAAGAGTGCCGCTTGGACGTCCGGCATGTTGCGGCCGTCCTTCCACCGGTAAATGCCGCCAAAGGCAGAAACACGCTTCGGCACTTCATTGATGCCAAGCGAGAACTGCATACCGCTGATGAGATGGACCAGCAGGTCTCCAGCGACCCCCGTTCCATACTCTTTCCAGCAGCGCCAGCGCGCAAAGGCGTAGGGATCGAAAGGCTTCTTGGGAGCCGCGCCAAGCCAAGTATCCCAGTCAAGGTTTTCAGGCGAGAGATCGGGCGGTGGAGGATACTCCCATGCCCCGGTTGGATCGTTGCGGCCCAGAGTGGCTTCAATCAGGTTCAGGTCGCCAATCGCGCCATTCCCGATCATCTCCCTCACCTTGGCGCAGAGCACAGAACTGGTGCGCTGGGCCCCGATCTGCACAATGCGATCGGTCTTCTTCGCCGCCGCCACCATGGCGAGGCCATCGGCTGGATTGTGCGACATGGGTTTTTCGCAATAGACGTCCTTTCCCGCGGCGAGCGAATCGACCACGACCTGCCTGTGCCAGTGGTCTGGGACGGCGATGAGGATTGCGTCGACGCTTTTGTCGTCGAGCAGTTCCTGGTAGCGCCGTGTGGTCTTGATGGGCTTGCCGACAATTTCGCGGGCCAGGGTGTGGCGGCCGTCGTAGAGATCGGCCGCTGCAACGCATTCGGTGCCGGGCAGCGCGACCGCCGTTGCTAGCACGCCGCTGCCTTCCATCCCCACGCCGACAATGCCGAAGCGGACACGGTCACTTGCCGGTGAATGCTCCCAGGTGACGTAGGACGGTTCGGCATCCAGGCCAATGGAGTTGGAGGCGAGAGCGGCACCGGCAGCTACCGCGGTGGTCTGCAGAAACGCGCGACGAGACAAAAGAGATTTCGGCATATCCTCGTGATCCTTCAGGAAAGCACACCCCTTGTATCGCCGCCGGAGGTTGGTGTCAAGGCAACAAACCCCCGACCGTCCGGCACGCACGTCCTGAAAGAGGGCCACCGGTTTCTCTCGACTCCACAGCTGGAGCCGAAAATGCGTCTGGCCGAGCTCGAGAAGCCGACTCCTTAATGCAGCCGCGGTGATGTTAGATATGTTGCCCCATTTGTGGTGAACCATGAGCCGACCTGACAGAGCCAGCTCAACTCTGGAGTTCAGAGGGGTTGAGAGACAAGCGTGAAGTTGCCTGTTTTCGGGGTTAGGGAAGGGTTGCCCACCACACGGTCGGTTCTCGTCGTTGCGACGGCCAATCATCCTAGAATGAAGTTACGACGGTCGCCATGCATCCAAGGATGGGCAACATCTAGCCACCAGTGCTTTTCTTTGTAGCTTCTATTTGTCTCAGGTCAACGGCATCTGGCCAGAACGCGCAGGATGCGCCCGCTGATTCTTGCGCCAATTCCAATGCAGGGCACGTTTGTAACGAACTCGCAACGCTTGCGATAAGGCTCCAAAAGTCCGGTTACAAAAAACCTGAGCCGGTAGACGTGGAGGTGGTGCTACGAGCGGGCAAGAAGGGGGTCTACCCTCCGTCCTATTTCGGCGATTTCATGAAAACATGCAGGAATGGGTTTTCGACGCAAGGATGACCAAGCGGAATCACCCACCCCTTAGCCTGCGGCGATAACGCTGCGCTTAAAATGGATTCTTGACGACGCAGGCCAAACATCAACTTATGAAATCCTTCAATACGACAGAGTGTCTTCGGCTTATCGTGGCCCTATCCGGGCTTATGATCTATGGCTTTCAGCTTCGTGCCCAACAACCTTTTCTTACCGAGACGCAGTGGATTGCGATACGCGATGAGGCCAGCGGGATGGCGCCTTATGAAAACCTGCGCACCTTGACGCGGCTGCACCGGGTTCCAGCAACGCCGGAGTTTGAGCAAGCGGCAGATTTCATCCTGATGCGTGCCAAAGAGTATGGACTTGAAGATGCTCGTCGAGAGCAGTTTCCCATTGACGGCAAGATTCACTACGGGCTGATGCGTTCGCACCTGGGATGGCGCGTTGAGGCTGCCAGCCTGTGGGAAATTGCGCCGGAGCATACTCTTCTGGGGGACTGGGCGACGGATCCGATTCGACTGGCGGACTATAGCCACAGCGCGGATGTGGACGCATCGCTGATCGATGTAGGCGCGGGAACCCGCGAGGCGGATTATGCAGATAAAGATGTGCGTGGAAAGTTCGTTCTGGCCGATGGAGTGCTCGCGACCGTGCAGCGCATGGCGGTGATGGAGCACGGGGCGGCGGGCATTGTGAGCGATATGCCGAACCAGACAACGGCCTGGTCTGGGCTCGATCCGGCGGTGGTGCGCTGGGGCCACTTGGATCCATTCGCTCCCAAAGGATTTGCGTTCATGGTGTCACGCGGAACGGCGACTGCGCTGCGAGAGAAACTGAAGCTTGGGCTGACGGTGACGATGAGCGCGCATGTGAAAGCCGAAGTGGTTCCGGATCATTGGACGGTAATCACGGCGACCATTCCAGGGACCGACCCTGCCGCCGGTGAAGTGGTTTACAGCTGCCATCTCGATCATCAGCGGCCGGGCGCAAACGACAATGCGAGTGGATGTGTGACGATCCTGGAATCGGCACGCCTGCTCAACAAGCTGATTACTGGCGGGAAACTGCCGCGTCCTCGCCGCACGTTGCGCTTTATCTGGGGGCCCGAAGTCGAGGGTACGATGGCCTACTTGAGCACCCATCCGGAGATTCGGCGCGCACTGCGTGCCGATGTGCATATGGATATGGTGGGTGGCGACCCCTACAAGAACAAATCGATTCTGCATGTGACGGAGACGCCATGGTCGCTGCCATCTTTCGTGACTGACGTGGGCGCATTGTTCGCGGAGGCCATCAGAGAGGGTGCGGCGGTGTATGCCGAAGACGGCAGCGGCGCGGAGGCAGCTGCGCTCGAAGATCGCGATGGAGCGCCTGGTACGCGGAATGAGTTTCTGGTGGACCGCACATCGTATGCCGAAGGCAGTGATCACGACGACTATGATTCATCGACCATCGCTGTGCCTTCGCTCTACCTGCGCGACTGGCCGGACATTTATATCCACACGGATCACGACACGCTGGAGCAGATTGACGCAACCAAATTGCGACGCGTGGCGTTCCTGGGCGCCGCTTCTGGATATACATACGCGGCGCTGGGAGCGGGGAATGCGGATTCTTTGCTGGCGTTTTTTTCGACTCGTGCGCAGGGGCGGCTGGCGGAGGGCTTTGCGCGCGCGCAGGCGCTCGTCGAAGACACTCAACTGGGGCCGCAGGAAGCCTGGTATGAGGCGCGCAATCTGCTGACCCAGATGCTTCGGCGCGAGCAGGCGGAACTCGGTTCTTTCGCCATGTATACCGGAAGCGACCCTCAAAACGCGGCTGTCTTCAACAAAGATTTGGAGGCGCAGACGGTAGTGCTGAATGGGTGGATCGATCGCGGCGCGGAACGGCGTGGGGCGCACAGCTTTCTGGCGCTGCCGCCTTGGCATGACCAGCCGAATGCCGAGCGCATTCCCGTGCGCATGGGCGAGATTGGGCCGCTCACTTTTCAAAACGACGATGTGCTGCTGGACCGGCTGGGAACCGAGCGAGTGAGCAAGATTAAGCTTCTCAACGGCCGGTCGGACCGCCTGATCCGTGTGCAGGATCGCGGAGCCCTTTATGCCTACGAGATCGTGAATTTTGTCGACGGTAAGAAATCGGTGGGCGAAATACGCGATGCCGTAGCCGCGGAGTTTGGGCCTATCCCCATCGATGTGGTGGTTGATTATTTGAAGGCTTGCGAAGAAGCGAAGGTCGTAACTCTTCGTTAGAAGCGGCGAGCGGTTTTACGCATTGCGCTGGATGAATTCTCAATCTTCAGGAGCTGGCACACGTGAACGAGACAATCGGTGGAATTCTAACGAGGCTGCGTTTTATGGGCTGCTTCATGGCGTTTTTATTCATAGCGGCTTTTGGCTTGACAGCAAATCTTTTATCTCAGACAACGGCGCCTGGTGTTATTGAGCTCACCTCTGGCCTGGGCCGCAAGCTGTATGCGCTGCCCGATGACAAAACCATTGGAGACGCTCGCAAGAGCCTGGCGGCAGATCCCAAAAATATCAGCATGGTGCTGCAACTTGCGCACGCACAGGCAGCACGGCGCCAATATCGTGAAACTATAGCCACTGTTACCAGCGGGCTGGCGTTTGCACCAAACAATGCGGACCTTTATCTGGAGCGGGGCCACCGTGAGCTGGGATTGCGAGAGTTCAAGGCGGCCATGAAGGATCTGGAGCAAGCGACGCGGCTCGCCCCTGAGATGTTGGACGCTCACTATCATTTGGGCCTTGCGCATTATTTCCTGGGCGAGTTCGATGCTGCGGCAGCTTCGTTTGACCATGCTCGATCTCTGGCGAAGAACGACGATAGTTTGATCGATTGCTCGAACTGGCTTTATGTTTCGCTGCGTCGCGCCGGCAAGGAACAGCAAGCAGAGCAGGTATTGGTGCGCATCACGCCGGAGATCAAGAACACCGAACCGCACCTTTATTTCTATCTGCGCCTGCTGCACTTTTACCAAGGAAAGCTCACCGCCGAAGCCGTGCTACCACCGCCGCCCACGGGGCCGGCCGACCTCGAAGGCGAGCTGTCCTTCGATACGGTTTCCTATGGCGTGGGAAACTGGCGCTTCTATCATCACGACAACTCCGGCGCCATGGAGTTGTTTAGAAATGTGGTGAAAGGCGAGGCGTGGAACTCATGGGGATTTATCGGTTCGGAGCTGGAGCTTCTTCATGGTGAGCAGAAATAAAGTATGGTGGAGGGCATGTCCATGAAAAAGATCCTTCGCATCAGTTTGGCGTTGTCCCTTACGCTCGCAGTGCATTCGGTGAGTGCTCAAAACGCGGAGGGAAAAGATGCGGTGTATTACCCGGCCGCTTCCGCGCTGCAAACGGAGACGGACGAGTATACGCGCTACGAGCTGCTTGATCCGGAGACTGCGAGCTTCAAGATTTACTACGAAGTGACTGCGACGACCGCGGGAGCCAGGTTTTTTTATAACCCGATCCGCAAAGGCAGCGTGGCCAGCGATGAAAGTGTCTATGACGCGATGAGCGGCAAGGCGTTGCACTTTGATGCGGTGAGTGGTGCCGAGGCACGCAAAGATACGCTGATGGCGGACGCCGAACTGGACACCGAATACATCAAGGTGACACTAGCACGCCCAGTGCCGGAAAACGGCCAGGGGCGGGTCATTATCGTCAAGACTTATAAGGACGCCAAAAGCTACTACGTCGATGGCAAAACGATCGTCTTCAAGCGGCCTTTGGGAATCCAGCGCGACAAAGTTGTGTTGCCCGCGGGGTACGAGGTGGTGAAGTTGACCGTGCCGTCGCAGATTCTGACCGAGAAAGATGGGCGCATTGCGATCAGTTTTCTTCACGCGGGTGCGGGCGAGGCTCCGCTCGAAGTGCGCGCGGTGAAGGATGCGCGGACCGGCGCGAATTCATTGCCGGCGGAATTGACGAAGGAGCGAAGCTGGGAGTCGCCCTTTGCCGGAGAGACGGAGCAGGACCGGTTGTCGGAGCGGGCCAGGCAGGATCGGGACATTGTGTACTTCCTGCAGCAGCCGGAGACGCACTCCTTCAGCCTCTATCACGACTATACCGAGACGCGCACGGGTGTGAATGGCTATGCCAATGTGGTGCGCACCGGCAGTGTGGCAAGTCATCCTTCGGCTTACGTCTTGGATACGGGCGAGCAGTTGAAGGCTGGAGAGATGAGCGGCGCAGAGATGATCGCGTCAAAAATCAATACTGGGGAAACCGTGGCAGCGGATGCTCGGGTGGTGGTCATTCCCTTTGCCCCGGTACAGACAGGGCAAACGCTGCGGCTGCGCATTGCTGAGACCTATACGGCGCCGGTGAGCTATCGGCTGAATGGCGACGAGTTGGTGTTCGATCGCGGACTTGACCGGCCACGCAATGCAGTGGTGCTGCCTTCGGGCTGGTATTGCACAGCCAGCGCTGTTCCGGCCACGGTGAGCCAGTTGCCGGATGGAAGAATACGGCTGGATTATTGGGATGACCGTCCCGAGGCTGTGGATGTGTTGCTCAAGGCAAAGCGGCGCGGCGGCGCGGAGTGAGATCGTGTTCTCGGCAGATTGCGCCATGCTGCCTTGTATCCCTCAGTCATCGCGCAGGTGGCCCGCATCGGGAAGAATGTGCGCCAGCCATCAATCTCGCGCGCGCGGAGTCTCCGCGTGTAGCGAGGGCCGGTGTAGCGAGGGCCGGCTGAAATGCAAGCTCAATCTCAGCCAACAATCTGTTCTTGATCCAAATCGGTAGCGTGGTCATTTTCTCTGCTTTGCTTCTCTAAGTTGATTAATCGACTCATAACCTGGTCGGGTAATTGAGGATCCACTGCAACATTGCTCGATGTAAGTTTATTATTCCGCTTCTTTCTCTTAGGCTGATTCGCCGACAATACACTCGCATCCTCCAAGCCTGATTCGACAGCCTTACGCAAGCGCGTGTAACGCACTTTGCGCCGATCCTTGGCAAGTTCAGAGGCACGCATCAGGATCTCAGCCAGGCTCTCGGGCGATTGATGGAGCATTGGCTATAGTACCGGTCGCAGAACAAGTCGCCGTGAACGTATCGTCCCAAGATTGACGCGGAGGGGAAGCCAACGGTAGGCGGGCGTGCGCGACCGTTGCAGACGCTGATCTGGTATCCCGCTGAGAAGAGCGGCAAGAAGCCGATGACGGTAGGGGACTACAGCGAGCTGCTGGTTACGGAGACGAGTTTCGATAAGCCGAAGCTCTGGGGGGAATGGAAGGCGTGGATCGACGGGATGAAGCCGACGCTTAACGATTCACTGTGGGCAGTTCGGGACGCGACAGCCCTGAATGAAAAGTTTCCTTTAGTGATCTATGCACCAAGCTTCTCGGCGATGTCTTGGGACAATGTGGATTTGTGTGAGTACTTGGCGAGCCATGGGTATGTGGTGTTGTCGAGCACGGATCTGGGAGCGACGGCGCGGGTGATGACTAACGATCTTGAGGGGATCGACGCCCAGGCGCGGGACATCTCGTTCCTGATTGGCTATGCGCGGACGTTGCCCAATGGGGATATGTCGGAAATTGCAGAGGCCGGATTCAGCTGGGGCGGGATCTCAAATCTGTTTGCGGCAGCGCGGGATAACCGGATTGATGCCCTGGTGGCGCTGGATGGGAGTATGCGGTACTACCCCGGGGTTGGTGAAGAATTCGGGCTATGTGCATCCGGAGGAGATGACTTTGCCGCTCATGTTTTTTACGCAGGGTGCGATCTCGCTGGAAGAGCAGGCGACGGACTTTACCAGCAAGGACAACGACGGGCCTAACGTGCTCAATGCATGGACGCGTGGAGATTTGATTTCCGTGGATGATATGGCGCTGACTCATGTGGAGCACAGCTCGATGTATCAGCGGAATGAAGAGATAGAGTGGTTACCATCGCGCAAGAGCCCAAATGGTTCCGCGTGGATATGCACGATCATCTTGCCCCAACAGCTGAATTCCACAAGCTGCAGCGATGGGAGCATTCCATCCTTTGCAGAGATGGCAAGTCGGCACGAAGTTGATCAAGCAGACGAGGCGCCAGCACTATGCGCAGGGTGTGCCGCGCGGGCGAGGACTACGCAGTTACATAGCGGCGACGAAATCCGGAAGCACGTCAGGTGCGCTTACCTCCAAAAGCTGTGCCATCCGCGCCGCCATTCCGGTGTACATCGACGCAACTTGGAATGCATTCGA
>NZ_DATHHT010000035.1:0-258943 GCF_035317045.1 Occallatibacter sp. | reverse complement strand
GGCGGAACCAAGGCGGCGGTCTTTCACTCCGGCGAAATGCGCCATCTGCTCTTCTGGCTCTTTCTTGGCGGATTCGTATGGGTCATTGGCGATATCTTCCAGCAGTTCGCCACAAAATATCTTGGCATCGGCCGCGGCATTCCGCTCTCCAACACCAACCAGATGTGGGGCCTCGCCTGGGGCGCGCTGGTGTTCGGCGAACTGGCGCATGCCGACGCCGATCATCGCCTCCTCGTTCTCATCGGCTCGCTCGTCATGATCTGCGGAGCGCTCGCCGTCACCACCGCCGTTGCGACAGAAAAGGAGCGCGGATCCATGCGCGAAGCGCTCGTCCGCGAGTGCGCCCGCTATGACCTCGACTACGACCGCGTCATGAAGGCTTACGCAGGTGAAGGTCCCGCCACAACCATCGAGCGCCGTTCCTGGTGGGATTACGCAATTCTTGCCGCCTCCGTCGTCGTCTTCGTCTGGCTCGGAGTGAACGCGCGCGTACCTGAGCTTGCCATGAATTTCGCCTGGGTCGGCGTGCTTGCAGTGACCCTGGTCGCCTCCGCCGCCGGATGTATTTGGGTCTTGTGGAAGACGACACGCTTCTCCTGATCGCTTAATCCAGCTCCATTCAATTCCGCGCCTTTACAATGAAATGGATGGCAGAGCCGGCTCAAGTTGACCTGGTAGGCGTGGGTCTCAACGCAATCGATACGCTCATTCCTCTCGCTCATTTCCCATCACGCGGCTCCAAAACCGAATACACCAGCGCCAGCATCCTCCCCGGCGGCCAGGCCGCCACCACCGTGATCGCCTGCCAGACCTGGGGCCTTACGACGCGCTACGTCGGCAAACTCGGCGACGACCACGGAGCCCGTCTCCATCGCGACGAGTTCGCACGCGCCGGGGTGGACGCGCGCTTGATCACGGTGGCAAATGCCGCCAGTCCCCAGTCGCTTATCCTCGTCGACGATGGTGGTGAACGAACCGTCCTCTGCCGACGCGATGAGCGCCTCCTTCTCCAACCCTCCGACCTTGATCGCTCCTGGATCGCGAATGCGCGCGCCCTGCTTGTCGACGGATTTGAAACCGCTGCCGCAACCCAGGCTGCATCATGGGCTCGCTCCGCCGGCGTTCCCGTCATCGCCGATCTCGATGAAACCTACTCCGGCGTTCAAGACCTGATTGCGAACGTTGACTACCTCGTCGTCAGCCGCGATTTCCCCGCTCGTCTCACCGGGGAACGCAATCTTGAACAGGCTCTCCGTACCGCCATGAAGCGATTCGGCTGCGTCCTCACCGCGGCGACGCTCGGCGCCGATGGCGTCATTGCCTGGGACGGCAAGCGCTTCCACTCCTGCGCCGCCTACCGCGTGCCGGTCGTCGACACGACCGGTGCCGGCGATGTCTTTCACGCAGGCTTTATCTACGGCCTCCTGCAGGATTGGCCCCTCGATCGCCAACTCGACTTCGCCTGCGCCGCCGCTGCGTTGAACTGCACCTGCTCTGGTGCAAGAGGCGGCATAGGCAGCGTCGAAGCAATCGAAAGGCTCATGGCAACCACTCCTCGCTACGACATCGCTCCCGCGGCGGACTGATCCGCGCGCCCCCAAACAACTTCTCATTGCTCCTTTGGTGCAGATCGCGTTAACATCAGGCCTCAATTCCCTGTTTGTCTCACATCAGCAGATCACGTCTGGCAATTTCTTGGCCTGCCATTCTTCTACCCGGGAGGAAACATGAACCCGTTTCCATTGCGCGTTTGCCGCCTTTCCGTTCTGTTAGCCATCTCCATTGCGGCGCTCCCACCTCTGCGCGCACCAGCCCAGGCCTCCTCGCAGGACATCCCCATCGGTGTGACCTACATCTGCAATGGCGAACACATCTACATCGAAAACTGCAATATTCGCGACACTTCGGATACCAGCAACTGTATGGTTGCGCATCCCGATCACCTGACGCCCACCGGCATCAACTCCTACACATACGTCTCGCGCGGCGCGCTCAAGAAGCTCCTGCCTACATGCCAGCAGCCCTCTGCCAAACAAGTCGCCGCAGCCAAGGCCTTCCAACAGAAGCAGCAGGACCTCTATAACGCCAACGTGCAGAAGGCCGAGCAGCAGATGAAAGCGCCGCCGCAGCCGGCAAACCAGCCCGGAGGTGCATCTCAGATCGCTCCGCCGAAAAACGAAGAAGAGCGCGCTCTCCGTCGCTGCGTGAGTTCTGGCCGTCTGCCCTCAAGTTGCACTGGCAATAGTCTGCTCGGCGCATTCTCGAGTATGGTCACATCGACTCTCGGCTCGCTCGGAGCCGCTGTACCGGCGAACTCAGCACCTACTGCTGGCCCCGTCATGGCGGGTGTTTTCCAGGGCGCGGGGAGCTGGCGCCTCGACTTTATCGACGGTGGCGTCCTTGTTAACTGCTCATCCCTCTCGCCCAATCAGGAGGCTTACAGTCTCAAATTTGAAGGCAATCGCACCGCCCTCATCATCAACACCAGGCCCAAGCCGCTCGACCTCACCTTCCACGCGGACGGCACCATCACCGGGCCGGGACCGGTGACAATCCAGGGCGTCGTTGCCGCTGGTTATGTCAGCGGAGGGGCCGGAACGGGCGCCACGCAAAAAGATCAATTCGGCAATCTGTACGATGCTGCCGGCAACCGCGTTGCCGGCAACGCCAATGCGGGCTACACCAACTTCGCCCCTCGAACGACCACTTGTCCCGCTCTCAATCTCTCCTCAGAGGGTGCCAGTGTCGGCATCCAGACTATGCAGACCGATCTGCTGAAGACTGCGTTCGGCGGCGATAAGGGGCCGCCCACGCCTCCGGGCATTCGCATGCACGGCATCTTCGCCGCATCCACCGGTTTCAGCGTTGAGTTCTTTCCTGAGTCCGCCATCCTCGGCTGCGGCCCCGACTCCGCCCGCGCCTATCCCTACACCGTGGCCGCGACAGCCAACGGCGCACAGATCAAGATCGACGCGTCCGATCATCCGCTGGTTCTGGCATTCAAGCCGGATGGATCGCTTGTACCCACCACAACCGGCCCATACCAGGTACACGGCCGCATGGTGACCGGCCAGGACGACAACGACGACTTCACCTTTGCGCCCCTCGAGCAGACCTGCAATCTCGCGGCGCTCAGCCCGAGCAAAGCGATTCCGATAAGCGGCGGCTCAGTTGCGATGGTGACGGCCTCCGCCTCGGCGCCAGCGAACCGCGTTCCCGACAACAATGGTGGCACCGTCTCCACGCCCAATGCACCGCTGGGCAACGCAACGCTCTCTGTGGTCTCGGGATTTCCGCCCACCCCAGGCCAGCCCAATCCGCTCGCCAACCATCCCTACGTACTGTTGCGCAGCAGTATCAACGACACGATTGCAAAATCCGGCGTCAACATGCCGGCAGGCGCAGTTCCGTTCAAATTCTTCGGCCTCGCCTGCGGCAATCGCACGCCTGACTGCCCGACCATCATGACCGCCATCAAGGCCGGCGCAGCTTCATCCGTCCGCGCCGACATCAACGGCCGCGGCACGTTCCCCGGAGTTCCGCCTGGAACCTATTACCTGATGATCTCCACGCGCCTGAACAACCAGACGCTTTTATGGCTCCAGCCAGTCCAAGTCCGCGCCGGCGCGAACTCCATCACGCTCGACGCGCGCAACGCCACCGCGATGCAATGAAGCTCTTCGCTCAATCCTTGGGCTCAGTCTGAGGTTGTCTCACCGACGGCACACCCCGGGTTCGCATGCGCGCCCTGTAGAAGCTGTACGCAACCAGGTTGCTCACCACCAGCGTGCACACAATCTTTGCCGCATAGGCCATCGGGTTCACGACATCCACAAAGGGATACGCCGAAATCAGCAGGCTGAAAACCGTCGATCCCAGCCCCACCACCGATGTCCACTTCAACCATGCGGGAAGCTTTCTCCGCAACCCCGCCGCTCCCACCAGCGGAATGGCGAACATCGCAACATACGCGACCTCGTAGTGCGTGAGACTCGCGTTCGACAGCACCTGGAAGGCCTCCTGCGCATGAACCCCAACGTTGGCCATCGCCACCAGCAGGAAGATCAGCACCGATGTACAGACAATCGAATTCGCCGGCGTCTTCCAGCGAGGGTGCAGCTTTGTGAACCATCGCGGGATCAACTCATCCCAGCCCACCGCGAGCGGCAGCCGGCTCACCCCCGTCATCAGCAGGCTCACCGCGCCCAGCAGTCGTATCTCAACCAGAAAGATCGCCGTCGTTGCCAGCAAATTGCCAATCCCGACATTCCCTAACGCCATCCGAAACGTCTGCGGAATCGGAGCAATAAAATTGATCTCGCCCCGCGGCACAAACGCCACAACCGAACCCGTTCCCAAAATGAACATCGCGCAGATAATCGGTGAAGCGAACCACACCGACTGCGTAATCGTGCGTTCCGGAGCCTTGCTCTCTCCCGCCAGGATCGCGATATATTCAAGCCCGCATAGCGCCCCAAACAGCATCTGCCCGAACAACGCCATCGTTTTCAGATCATGCGGAGGAATCTCCAGCGCGAGCGGCGTCCACTGGAGAGGGTTGTGCCGCAACACTGCCCAGGGGCCGAGACAGATCAGCGCTGCAAACGCGATCATCATCGCGACGCCGCCCGCATTGTGAATCCATTTACCGATCTCCAGCCCGCGCAACTCGGCCAGCGTCAACGCCACCACCAGCACTCCCACGATAATCAAGGCCGCCCAACGACTCTCGGGCAGCCACGCGGCTCTCGGCCCGATCAGGTACGCCAGCTCCGTCGGAATTTGATAAAGAATCGCTGATGTCACCGCGATCCCGTAGAACCAGATATTCCACGCCGTCAGAAATCCACCCAGGTTCCCGAAAGCCCGGTGCGCCCATACGTACAGCCCGCCCTCGAGCGGCATAACGCGATTCAGCCCGATCACCGATGCGGCCATTGGCAAATAAAACAGCACCATTGCCCCGATCCACAGCAGCGTCTCGGCCTTTCCCAGTCCCGCCGCCACGCCCACCCAACTGGCGCCCACTACGCAGAGCACCTGTGAGATAACGAGGTCCCGCAAACTCAACTGGCGATGAAGACCGTGCTCTGCTGCGGATGAGGCTTGAGCCATCGTTCCAAGATATTCGCACGCTGGGCCACGTTCCTTCGCAGAATTCCTTTCCGCCGCTCAGCTCGCAATTGTCAACATTCACACACGCCGCTTAGTATTCTCTGCTGTAATCGTTTCCACTGGAGATCAGCCCATGCGCATTTCAGTTCCGCTTCCCCTTGCCGCAATCGCTCTCGCCGCCATCACCTTCGTGTTTCAAACATCCGCCAGGGCGCAAGTGGCAGCCACACCGCCGATGGGCTGGAACAGCTGGAACTACTTCGCCGAAAAAGTCACCGACAAGGACATTCGCGACTCCGCCGACCAGATCGTCTCAGGCGGTATGAAGGATGCCGGCTACATCTACGTAAACATCGACGACACCTGGGAAGGCGAGCGCGACGCGAGCGGCGTCCTCCACACCAACACCAAGTTCCCCGACATGAAAGCCCTCGCCGACTATGTACATTCCAAGGGCCTGAAGCTCGGCATCTACTCCGGCCCCGGCCCCAAGACCTGCGCAGGGTACGCGGGTTCGCTCGGTCATGAGGAGCAAGACGCGAAGATGTACGCCGATTGGGGCATCGACTACTTGAAATACGATCTCTGCAGTTTCATTCCCGAAGTGATGGAAAAGCAGGCGCCCAACGACAAGGCCGCGCAGATGCGTCTCATGGTCGCCGCTTACGACAAGATGGGCAAGGCGCTCAAAGCCACTGGTCGCCCCATCGTCTATTCCTTATGCCAGTACGGGTGGGACAACGTGTGGGAGTGGGCACCCGCCCTCGGCGGAAACCTCTGGCGCACTACAGGCGACATTCAGGCACGCTGGCAGAGCATCTACGACCTCATGAGCGAACAGGTTGGCCTCGCCTCCTACGCCGGTCCCGGTCACTGGAACGATCCTGACATGCTCGAAGTTGGTAACGGCAAATTGTCGCTTGCCGAAAATCGCACTCACTTCTCCATGTGGTCCATGCTCGCCGCCCCGCTTCTCGCCGGCAATGACCTGCCCCACATGAAGCCCGAGATTCACGCCATCCTCACGAATCGCGACGTCATCGCCATCGATCAGGATCCCCTCGGCCACGAGGCCCGTCACATCTACAGCAAAGGTGAAGTTGAAGTCTGGGCTCGCGATCTCAAAAACGGCGCCAAGGCAATCGCCATCGTCAACGCCGGCAGTGACGTCTATTCAACCCACCCGTTTCACCTCGATCTGACGCAACTCGGCCTCCACGGTCCGCAGCACGCCAAGAACCTATGGACCGGCAAGGAGATGGACCTGACCAACAACATGCCCATCGAACTCCCCAGTCACGATGTCCTGCTGCTGCGAATTGCGAATCCCAAATAGGCAAGTGTTCAGTATTTTGATCAACCGTAAATCTGGGTGCCCCAGGTCTCGCTTTTGAGACCTGGGTTTTCGCCTCAAGCCGAAGAAACTTGGGTGCCCCATCCATGACGCAGTTTCATCGCGGCATGGGTGGGAAACCGCAAATCTCGACACTTTTGAGATTCGGCTTTAAATCGCTCGCGCCAGGCACACCGCGAACCACCCGCGCTCATCGGTCCACGTCGCCTCGTGTGCAAATCCCGCCTTCGCCACTAGCGCTTCCGCATCGCCCTGCTGGTACTTGTAGCTGTTCTCGGTGTGGATGCTCTCGCCCGCAGCAAATTCCACGCGCAGATCCATGCCAGCCAGCCAGACGGCTTGCTTCACTTCGCTGACCAGGTGCATCTCCATCCGCGAATGTGCCGCGTTCCAATCCGCGCGGTGCGTAAACCTCTCCAGGTGAAAATCCGCATCCAGTTCCCGGTTTAGCCGAACCAGCAGATTGCGATTGAACGCGGCTGTTACGCCCGCCTTATCGTCATAGGCCGCTAAAAGCACGCCCTCATCTTTAACGAGATCGACTCCAAGCAGCAGGCAATCGCCCGGATCGAGCGCCGCCCTTACGCGCTCCAGCAGCAGCAACGATTCGCCTGGTTCAAAGTTGCCGATACTCGACCCGATGTAGAGCACAAGCCTGCGTTCCGTCGACAGCGTCGTATCCAGTTCCAGGTTGCGCGTGTAGTCCTCGACGCGCGGGCAAACCAGCACGCCCGGAATCTCTTCCTCAATGCGCATCTGCGCTTCAATCAGCGCACTCGCCGAAACATCCACCGGCTCGTAGAACACCGTGTCCTGCCGCTCCACCGCGGCGCTCAACAGAAGACGCGTCTTCTCTGCAGAGCCAGCTCCGAGTTCCACCAGCCGCAGTGCATTGCCCCCGGCAGCCCGCGCGACGATTTCCGAAGCACGGGCTTCCAAAATCGCCCGCTCCGTGCGCGTCACATAGTACTCGGGGACGCGCGTGATCTCTTCAAAGAGTCGCGATCCGGCCGAATCGTAAAACAGCCACGAGGGCAACCATTTTGGATTGGACAACAACCCCTCGTACACCGAAGAGGCGATCTTGTCTGAAATGTGAAAGCTGGATGGGGAAACAGGGATCGTAGTCATGCCGTTACTAGGATGCTCCTCCACCTATCGGAGTTACTTGTCTGCCATTCGGATTCCCGAAAATTGCCAGCGCGTTTCTGGTTGAAAAAAATTGCGATAGCTCGAGCGAATATGCGCCTTAGGAGTCGCGCATGACCCGCCACGC
Source organism: Occallatibacter sp. (assembly GCF_035317045.1). Taxonomy (GTDB): domain Bacteria; phylum Acidobacteriota; class Terriglobia; order Terriglobales; family Acidobacteriaceae; genus Telmatobacter. Next base: position 251,198 of record NZ_DATHHT010000035.1, on the reverse strand, counting down.
AGCACCATCTGCCCGCTCATGAATTTTCCGTTATATTCACCCAGCGAACCCGCCAGCGGCTCGAATCCCGGATATCCGAGATAGGCGCTCGCCGTCCATTCCCAGCAATCGCCCCACATTTGCGTGAGAGCCTGGCCCACCTCTTCCGCCGGCGCAGGCCTAAGCACCCCCGTATCCAGCAGGTTTCCGTCAAGTGCATGCCCTTCGACTGCAACTTCCCACTCCATCTCGGTCGGCAGGCGTTTACCGGCCCAGCGCGCGTAGGCATCAGCTTCGAAATAGCTGACGTGACTAACCGGCGCAGCTTCAGCCGCTTCCAGCGGAACCTCGCCGCGCAGAGTGAACAGCTTCCAGCTTTCGCGGTCTTCGTTCCAGTAGAGAGGCGCTCGCCAGCCATTCTGCTCCACCGCATCCCAGGCCGCTGAAAGCCACAACTCCGGCTCCTGATAGCCGCCGTCTGCAATAAACTCCGCAAACTCTCCGTTGGTCACCAGGCGCTCCCCCAGCGCAAACGGCTCCAGAAAAACACGATGCCGCGGCACCTCGTTGTCATAGCAGAATCCGCTTCCGGTATGTCCCACATCCACCAGCCCGCCTTTAAACTCCACAAACCTCAGGGGATCCCTATTCGCTGAGTGCCCTGATCGGGAATCATCTGGCCTTCCCAATCCCTGTTCCCCTTTCAAATAAGCCGGCCGCAAAGGATTGGTATAAAACGCATGCAGAATATCGGTCAACAGCAACTCCTGGTGCTGTTCTTCATGATTCGCCCCAAGCTCAATGCGCTTCAGCACTTCCGGCTGAGGAGACGCGTCAAGCTGTCTTTCGATGCCCTCGTCGACGTGGCTCCGATAGCGGATCACCTCGTCCATTCCGGGGCGCGAAAACGAAGACCGCAGCCGTTTCTCCGGGAATTGGGCAAAACTACGGTAATAGCTGTTGAACAGCCAGGGAAACTCCGTATTAAAAAGCATGTAGCCCGGCAGGAACTCTCTGAGAATGAAGGACTCAAAGAACCAGGCGGTATGTGCCAGGTGCCATTTCGCCGGTGACGCCTCGGCGCATGATTGCACCATCATGTCCTCAGGCGTCAGCGGCTTACACAGGGCAAGTGTGCGTTGCCGAACACTGCGAAAGCGCTCGGCAATATCCGATTGCAGTTGCGGGGAAACCGTCGTGCTCATCCTCGACAATCCTCTCTTCCACAGTGTCTGGACCCGAATCCATCGTTCCGGCTCATGCCCTTTTCAATCCGCCTTGCACCCGCGCAACAAACAAGCTTGACGATGTTGCACATAATGGTGCTCTAATTTGAGGAGACGATGATGCAGGTTTGTCGCCTCGGTTCCTTCGTAAGGAGGGAATATGCGCAGGTTTGATAAACGCCCGCTGCCGGCCTTCATGCTGATGGCAGCCTGTTTGTGTTCCTCCGGTTTCGTTTCCGCCCAGTCTCCAGCGGTCACTCCCTCCGATTCCGCCCAAAAGCCGGCCCCTCCCGAATCAGTTCCAAAGCCCGCTGCGCCTGCAGCTACTTCAGCGACCCTGCCCAAGACTCCGGCGACCTTCGAACAAGTGGGCGACGCACTCATGGCTCACCAACGCTATCAGGCAGCCATTGAAGCCTACAAGAAAGCGCCGCCTGATGACGCTGCCGTGTGGAACAAGCTCGGCATCGCTTACCAGTTGATGTTCAACCTGACCGACGCGATGCACTGTTACAAGACTTCTTACAAACTCAACCCCAAAAACTCAACCGTCCTTAATAATCTTGGTACTGTCTACGATGCCTTGAAGGAATATCACAACGCTGAAAAGATGTATCGCAAGGCACTCAAAATCGATCCCGGCTCGGCCCTGATTCTCAAGAATCTCGGCACCAATCTGCTTGCACAGCACAAATTCGCCAAAGGATGGGCCGAGTACCAGGCCGCGCTCAAAGTCGATCCGCTCATCTTCGAAGACAATTCCCGGCCCCGCATTGAAAATCCGGCTTCAATCTCTGATCGCGGTGCCATGAATTTCTATTTGGCCAAGGGATGCGTCCGGGCCGGCATGCCTCTGCGCGCAATTGAATACCTCCGGATGGCCCTCAACGAGGGTTATACCAGTCCCAAGAAGATTATTGCGGACAACGAGTTTGCTGCCCTGCACGGCCTGCCGGAATTCGAAGAACTACTGAACTCGCAAACTCAGAAACGGCAATAATCGCGCCCTCCCGGCAGTGAGACTTCGCTAGAGCCGTCGTCCTCCTGCGCGCGCCGCTCGTCTATCTTGATAGGTTGCACTTCTCATGGGGAATATATGAAAGCCTCTCGCGTTTCCTTGCCGCTTCTCCTGCTGCTCGGTGCTCTCAGCCTCCGCTCCTTTGCGCAGGATGCACCCCAGCCTCAGGATCCGAGCCAACCCACCCCGCAGCGTGGCCAACGCGGAGGATGGGGCGGCGGCGCGATGCTGGGCCGTGGCGTCCTTGGCACCGTTACCGAAATCGCTCCTGACCACTTCACCGTAAAAACAGAAAACGGCGATCTGTACACCATCCATTACAGTGTCAACACCCGCATCATGAAAGGCGGCGGAGGCCAGCGTCGCGGGCAGGGCAATGACAACCAGGCCCCCGCCAACCCGCCAACCTCAATCAAAGCCAGCGAAATCAAAATCGGCGATGCCATCGGTGCCTCCGGTGAAATCGATGCCAATGCGAAGTCCGTCGGTGCTGTCGTCATCTTCCAGATCGACGCAGAACGCGCCAAACAGATGCGCGAGATGCAAGCCAATTATGGCAAGACCTGGGTGATGGGCCGCGTAACCGCGATCAACGACGTCAAGGTCACGTTGCAGGGCGGCCCCGATAACGCCATCCACACCTTCGTCGCGGATGAAAGCACCATCTTCCGCAAACGCCGCGATCCCGTGACCCTGGCTGACATCCAGGTCGGCGACATGATCCGCGCCGAAGGCTCCATTAGGAACGGCGCCTTCCTCGCCACCTCCGTCGCCGTCATGGGTCCAGCGCCCCAGCGTAATGACGGAGCCCCGTCGCCACAATAGCTCCAGGGCTCGATCCCTCCGGACTCCTCCGCCTCGGGTGCCCTAGAGCCTGTCCTGAGCCTGCCGAAGGGTCTCGCATTTGAGACCTGGGATCACATCTCCGATTGATCCGCTTCCTCGAACCGTTCATCCGCCGATTCAACCCCTCATCCGAATCTGCGCGCGATTCAAGCCATCCCCCGCTATCTTCCTCTCCAGAGCACAAGACCGCTCCGGAAAGGACAGCCCCCGATGGCTCCAACCGACTCACTCGTCCGCGTTGACCAGGTCACTCGCAAGTTCTCCCTCGACCACAGCGCCGTCACCGCCCTCGACAAGATCAGCCTCCAGATCCATGCAGGCGAATTCCTCGCCATCTCCGGCCCCAGCGGTAGCGGCAAATCGACCTTGCTGAACCTCATCGGCTGCATTGACAAGCCCACCAGCGGCCGCATCCTCATCGCCGGCACTGACACCTCGCACCTTAACCCATCGCAAACCTCGACCCTGCGCCGCGAAAAAATCGGCTTCGTCTTTCAGACCTTCAATCTGATCCCCGTCTTTACCGCCGCCGAAAACGTCGAGTACCCTCTGCTTGTCCAGGGTGTCAGCGCCAACGAGCGTCGCAAGCGCGTCGCCGAAGCCCTCGAAAGCGTCGGCCTCTCCTCCCGCGCGCAGCAACGCCCCGACCTGCTCTCCGGCGGAGAACGCCAGCGCGTAGCCGTCGCCCGCGCCATCGTGCACCGCCCGTCGCTTGTCCTGGCGGACGAACCAACCGCCAACCTCGACACGCTAAACGCCACCCATCTCATCGACTTGATGCGCGACCTCAACCGCGCTCTCGGTCTCACCTTCATCTTCTCCACCCACGACCAGCGCCTGCTCGAACACACCCCGCGCATCGCTCGCCTCACCGACGGCCGCATCGTTGGTGATTCCCACCCCGATCAATCCAAAGGAGCCCCCTATGAGCAAGTTCTTGCTGCTTGCATTTCGTAACGTCTTCCGCAACCGCCGCAGGACGCTGATGACCCTGCTCATGGTGGGCGGCGGCGTGGCAGGCCTGCTCCTCGCCGGTGGATACTTTGCCTTCATGACCCGAGGACTTCGCGAAGACACCATCCGCGCCGGCCTCGGCCACCTGCAGATCTTCACCACCGATCACTTCAAGCGCGACGAAGTCAAAGTGCTCGACACCGGAATCGAAAACTGGCGCCAGGTAGCCTCAACCGTCAGTTCCGCTCCGCACGTGCGCGGCATCGCTCCCCGCATCGAGTTCTACGGCATGGTCTCCAACGGAATCAAAGCCGTTGGTTTCATGGGCAGCGCCGTTGATCCAGACGCAGAAAGCAGTCTCGGCTTCGCAAGTCAGGTCACCGGCACAGGTCGCAATCTCTCCTCCAGATCCAGCGGCGACGTTGAAGCCCTCATCGGCGTCGGACTCGCCAAATCCATGAACGTAAAAGTCGGCGATGGCCTCACGCTACTGGCCATGACCTCCGACGGGGCGCTCAACGGCGTCGACGTGCAAATCGTCGGCATCGTCAAGACCGGCATCGCCGAAATGGACGCACGCTATCTCCGCATCACCCTGCCCGCCGCCCAGCGCCTGCTGCAAAGCGATCGTGTCACTAATCTCGTCGTCGGGCTCGACGCTACGGAAAACACAGACGTGGTCTACACAGAACTCGCCCCGCGTCTCGACGGCCTGTCGCAACAAATGACGCTGAAAAAATGGATCGACCTCGCCACCTACTACAACCAGGTGCACACCATGTTCAATGGGATCTTCCTTTTCATGGGCCTCATCGTCTTCCTGATGGTGCTCATGGCCAGCATCAATACGCTCCTCATGGCCATGCTCGAGCGCATTCGCGAAATCGGCACCATGCTCGCCATGGGAACGCCGCGTTCTTGGATCGTAGCTCTCTTCATGCTCGAAGCAACGCTCCTCGGTATCCTTGGCGCTGCCATCGGCGTTGGAGGTGGAAATCTCCTCGGCTCGCTCCTCAACGCCGCCGGCCTTCACATGCCGCCACCCCCTGGATACACGGTCAACATTCCCTTCCGCGTCCTCCACGTACCGACGCTAATGATCGGCTCCTCCATCATGGTCGTCATCTCCCTCGCACTTGCATCCATCCTGCCCGCGATCCGCGCATCGCGCCTGCAAATTGCGGAGGCCCTTGCTCATGTATAGGCCCATGTCTAAGGTTGATCTGACCCTGCGCTCCTTCCTGCTGCTCGCCTCCATTGCATTCCTCATCGCGTGGGCCGCAATCGGACACGCTGCAACGCCCGACGCCGAAGCCCTGCTCAAGCGCTCCGATACCTACCGCAACGGCTGGCCCGCCTACGTCCTGCGCGTCAAGATCACCAACTTCGAATCCAATAAGTCCGACGAAGAATCGCTCTACGAGGTCTCGCAAAAAGGCACGGACAAGACCTACGTCGAGTTCATGAGTCCCCGCGACAAAGGGCGCCACCTACTCATGCTCGGCGACGACATGTGGATCTACCTTCCCGATACCAGCCGTCCCGTGCGCATCACGCCCCTCGAACGCCTTTCCGGGGACGCCTCCAACGGCGACGTCGCCCGCACCAACTACGCCATCGATTACTCCGCCGCCTACGTCCGTGAAGAAAAAATCGGCGCAGAAAACTGCTACGTCCTCGACCTCGCTGCCAAGCGCAAAGGCGCAACCTACCAGCGCATCCGCTATTGGGTCCGCTCTGAAGATGCGCGCCCCGTGCGCGCCGAGTTCTACCTCACCTCCGGCAAGCACATCAAATCCGCCTCCTTCGATGAATATGCGAACTCAGGCGGCAAAATGCTGCTCAAGAAGCTCACTCTCTACGACGAAATCCGCCACAACTCGCACAGCGTCCTCGAGTATTCCAGCGCCGTGCAACGCAATCTTCCCGACAAGCTCTTCTACCAGGGCCGCTCCGACAGGTTTTAGCTCAGCCAATCACAGACAAGCCGCGTTGTAAACGGCATCATCCACACAAGCTCGATCAAGAAAGGAATATGAAGTGATCGCAACCACTCGAAGAAAATCGTGGCTGACCATACTGCCGCTCTGCTTCTCTCTGTTCATCCTCGCCGGCCAGCTTGCCATCGCACAAACGCCAAAGACCGGCAAACTCACCATCAAGATCACCGGCATTCGCAACAGCGAGGGCAACATCCGCGTCGCTCTCCGCACCGACGAAAACACCATCGTCGATTCCAGGGTTGTCGAGATTGACACGAAGACTTCCACCGCCGAAGCTGTATTCGAAAACCTGGCAGAAGGAACTTACGGAGTCGCAGTCATTCACGATGAAAACAAGAACGAGAAACTGGATTTCAACGAAGTGGGAATGCCTGTTGAGGGTTATGGCCACTCCAATAACCCCGCAAAACGTCAGGGACCTCCCAACTTCGGCGAAACCAAATTCATTTTCGCAGCACCCGGCTCAACGGTTGAGATCGCTCTCATCTACTGGCCTTAATGTCGAGTCCACAAACCATGAACACGAAAATGGTCATTTTGGTTCTCACTCTCGCGTCGGCGTGGTCCTGCGCTCATGCGCAGGATCCGCCGGCAGCCGAGGAGAAATCCATCAACACGCGCTATTCCCTCGCCGTCATCGACGACGCAACCTTCTACAGCGGTCTCACCCAGTCCGCTCCGCATGTCCTCAACCAGGTCCTCGTCGAGCCCACCTTCGACCTTCGCTATCAAAGCCGCCTTACTTTTTCCACCAGCCTCATTGGCCTTAACACCACCTACGCCGACACCGCTTCGATCCTTCGCGTCAAAGAAACCTACGCCGGTGTCTCCGCCGGCGATGTCGATTTCACCGCAGGCCGCAAGATGGTCCGGTGGGGCACCGGATACGCCTTCACCGCAGCCGGCGTCCTCGATCCTGCGCGCGATCCCACCAACCCCACCGACCGCCTCAATGTGAACCAGGGCCGCGACATGGTCAAAGCCGACTACGTGCACGGCCCGCATGCACTCACGCTCGCCTGGTCAAGCGCCGCTCTCGCCCCTGCCCACTCCACACTGCGCGACACCACCGCGTTCCGGTATAACGTTCTGGTGCGCGGATTCGACACATCCCTCATCGCCGGCAACGATCGCGGCGGAGATTCTTTCGGAGCACTCACCTTCACACGCGTCCTAGGACAGGCGTGGGAAGTGCACGGCGAAGCCACATGGCGCGAACAGGCCGCCGCGCTCATCGGCGCCAAATGCACTCTGAACTCCGGCGTCACCTTCATCGGCGAGTTCTACAATCCGCCCAACACGTCGTATTTCCGCGGCATGTCCGTTTCGCCCCTCGCCGGTCGCCAGCACTACGCGTTCTTCAACGTCGGCAAGACCCGGCTGCGCCAACTCCCCGGCTGGAAAGAGTGGGACGTCTCCGGTTCCCTCGTCGCCAATCTCGACGACCGCAGCTTCGTCGGAGTCGTCGATGTGAGCCGCTGGTTCGGCAATCACTTCTCTTCCTACGTTCACCTGGAAGTCCCCACAGGTAGCAAGACATCCGACTTTGGCGCGACGCCATACAGCACCGCTACCTCCGCCGGAGTGCGGTTCCATCTATGATTCCCGCGCGCGATCGATCCGTCGATGCCTCCGGCGATCAATCAGACAAGGCCCTCCGCGCATTCAAGGCCTTCTGCGGCGATCTCTGGATTGTTCCCGCCATCGCGATCGTCGTAACCATTCTCATCCTCGTGATTGAGCACACGCACCTCTCCCACATCGGTACCCAATTCCTGGGATCCTTCATCTACGCGATGCTCATTGGCTTTCCTACTGCACTGTCTCTCAATTGGATCGGGTTCCGCTACACCGAGCGTTTTCCTCGGTTCATCTTCGTGATATACATTGCGGTTCTGACCGTCACCGCCACCTGCGGATGCTTGATTGGCGCACTGATATTTAAACTTATCGCCATCATTCCATCCGGATTTTATTGGCGCGAAGTCCAATCTTCCTGGCCAACCTGCCTGGTCATTACGCTCATCGTCGGCCTCAGCATCACGTCGTATGAAACGCTGCGCCACCGCCTGCAGGCCGCGACCCTCGAGCTGCGCACCCGCCAAGTCGAGCAGGAACGCGCCAACAAACTCCTCGTCGAAGCACGCCTCTCCTCGCTCGAATCGCGCATCCATCCGCACTTCCTCTTCAACACGCTCAACTCCATCGCGTCTCTCATTCCCACCGATCCCAAACGCGCCGAAGACACTGTCGGCAAACTCGCCTCGCTGCTCCGCTTTTCCATCAGCGCGAATCAAGCCAGCCTCGTGCCGCTCGCACAGGAATTAAAGATTGTGCGCGATTACCTCGAAATTGAAACCACGCGCTTTGGGCAGCGCCTGCACTATGAGATCTCCGTTCCCGATGAGCTCGACCACATCAAGGTTCCGCCTCTCGCCCTGCAAACCCTGGTCGAAAACAGCGTGAAGCACGTCGTCGCCCAGCGCACCCAGCCCGCTTTCATCACCATCAAAAGCACGCAGAACGATGGCCGGCTTCTCCTCACCGTCTCCGATGATGGTCCTGGATTTTCGCTCGCCAACGTCGCCCCCGATCACGGCCTGGGCAATCTCGCAGGCCGGCTCGAACTGCTGTTCGGCGAAGCTGCGCAACTCGATGTGAAACGAGTCGATGACAAAACCGTCGTCTCCATCGCTCTGCCCGCTGGAGAGATCGAATGAAGGTGGAAGCGGCCTCACTTCGAGCCTTCCTCGTCGACGATGAGCAACTCGCCATCGACCGATTGCAGCGCATGCTCGCCAACTTCCCTGAGATTGAGATCGCCGGCACGGCAACTGACCCTGCACGAGCCGTTGCCGAGCTCAACGATCCTCTTGCGCAATCAATCGATGTGCTCTTCCTCGACATCCAGATGCCGGGCCTCAACGGATTCGAGTTGCTTTCCCGCCTGAACGTCCAGCCCTTCGTAATCTTCACGACGGCCTATGACCAGCACGCGCTTCGGGCCTTCGAAACCAACGCCATCGACTACTTGCTCAAGCCGATCGAACCAGATCATCTTGAGCGCGCGCTTCACAAACTTGGCCGCCTTCGTCCTGTCGTCAAGCCGGACTGGCAGCAAGATCCCGCGCTGCCCGAATTATTGAAAGAACTGACAGCATCGCTCCGCGAAGGTCATGCCACATATCCCAATCGCATCGCCTCCCGCGTGGGCGAACGTATCTCGTTTCTCCCGCTTGACGATGTCACTCATTTCATCGCCCAGGACAAGCTCACCTTTGCCGTAGTTGCCGGCCGTCGTCATTGCGTCGACCAGACCATCGTCAATCTCGAGGGCCATCTCGATCCCGCAAAGTTCCTGCGCATCCACCGATCAGCCCTGGTCAATGTCGATTGGATTCACGAAGTCAATTCCTGGTTCGCTGGCAAAGTTGTCCTGACGCTCAAAGACGCGCAGCACACCCAGCTCCCCGTAGCCCGCGACCGCGTCCGCACCCTCAAAGACCGCCTGGGAATCTAAGCAAAACCTGATTAGGGAGTAGCGAAGATCAATCAGCAGAGAAGCGAGTTTGTTATTCCCTATTCCTTGTTCCCTAATCCCTATTCCTACCCCATGAACATCCCGCCATTCACATCCAGCACATGCCCCGTGATGTACGCCGCCGCATCCGACGCCAGAAACACCACCGGTTGCGCAATCTCCGCATCGGTTCCAGCCCGCCCCAGCGGGATCTGCTCGATCATCTTCTCTCGCAGCTTCTCTCCCAAAACCGTCGTCATCGGCGTTTCGATATACCCCGGCGCCACCGCATTCACCGTAATCCCGCGCGACGCCACTTCCCGCGCCAGAGAACGCGTAAACCCGATCAGCCCCGCCTTCGACGCCGCGTAATTCACCTGGCCTTCCTGTCCAGTCCGGCCCACCACGCTCGTGATGTTGATGATCCTGCCCCAGTGGTTCTTCATCATTTGCCGCAACAGCGCCTGCGTCAGTAAGAAAGTGCCCGTCAAATTCGTGCTCAGCACGTCATCCCAGTCCGTGCGCTTCATCCGCATCATCAGGTCGTCACGCGTAATGCCCGCATTGTTCACCAGGATCTCCACCTTGCCGAATCGATCCGTCACCGCCTTCGCGCCATTCTTGATCGACTCCTCGTTGGCTACGTCGAGTGCAAATACCGCGGCCTGTCCGCCCGCCGCAGCAATCTCCGCCGCAACCTCCGCCAGCTTTGCCTCGTTGCGCGCCGCCAGCGCCACCATGGCTCCGGCCTTCGCCAGTTCCAGCGCACACGCCCGCCCAATCCCTTGCGAAGCTCCCGTTACCAGCGCAATTCTTCCCGCCAAATCCGCCATCGACCTTCCGCCTTCAGCGCCGCTCTAACCTCAATTGCGCCGCGCATTTCCAACGCCAATTATAGGCAAGTGAGTACCTCCTTTAACTCCAGCGCCCGTCCGTTCATCGATTCTGGGGCTTGTCTCAAAGTAGCTCATGCGATATAGTTCATATGAACTATATGACCAACGAACTCGGAATCTGGGAAATCGCCGTCCTCGCCCTCCTTCGCGAAGGTCCTATGCATCCGTACCAGATGCAGAGCTTGCTCCGCCTGCGCCACAAGGATGAGATCCTCGCCCTCAAGCGCGGCTCGCTCTATCACGCCATCGGACGGCTCGTGCGCGATGCCCTCATCTCCGCGAAATCAACCGAACGCGAAGGCCGCCGTCCCGAGCGCACCACCTACGCCATCACCGCAGCAGGCCGCAAGGAGTTCACCCGCGTCCTCCGCCAGATCATCGCTGTGCCGCGCCGCGAATCATCGGAGTTCATGGCCGCCATGAGCTTTCTGGTCCACCTTACGCCCGGTGAAGCTTTGCTCCGTCTCGAGGAACGCGTCACACACCTTGCAAACGAGATCGCGCATCGCAGCGCCGGCGTTTCCGGGGCATCCGCCCACGTGCTTCGCATCAATCTCGTCGAAAGCGAATATCTGATCGCCATCATGAAAGCCGAACTCACATGGGTTCGCAGCCTCATCGCCGACATCTCTTCAGGGAAACTTGCCTGGAACTTGAAGACCATCTTGAAACAAGCGCGCACCTCCCCTCCATCCCCTGCGCACACCGAGGAGTAATCCATGCCAACCGAATCCATACCCACAAACACAAGCCTGCAAGCGCCGGCCCCAACTCGCTTTCGAGCACCTATCTGGACGCTGCTTATCCTCGCTCCCGTCATCAGCGAAGTCCTCAGCGGCTCTACGCGCCTCAGCATCCTCTTCGTGCTCATCCCCGAAATCATGGTCTGGGGCGGCGGCGCTTTGCTCGCGCGTGAACTCGTTCGCCGCTGGAACGCCGGCGCAACCAGCCTCCTTTGCCTCGGCCTCGCGCTCTCCATCGCTGAAGAGTTCATCATCCAGCAGACATCCATCGCGCCGCTCCCCTTTCCCGGCGCAGATCCCGCCTTCGGCCGATATGCCGGAGTCAACTGGCTCTACCTTCTCTTCATGCTCGGATTCGAAAGTGTCTGGGTAGTCCTGATCCCCGTCCAGGTCACCGAACTCATCTTCCCCGATCGGCGAAATCAGCCTTGGCTCCGCACCCGCGGCCTCATCGCCACGTGCATCGCGTTCCTGATCGGCTGCCGCATCGCCTGGTACGGCTGGACGCAACAAGCCCGCCCACGCCTCCACGCCGCACCTTACCAGCCACCCGTCGCTCTTATCTTGATCGGCCTCGCCTCCATCGTCGCCTTGATCGCCATCGCGTGGCTGCTGCGCGGCTACGGCCACTCCGGTCAGATCGACTCGCGCCAACCGGCTAACCCCTGGCTCATCGGATTGAAAGGGTTCATCTTCGGTGTAGCCTGGTTCGAACCGATAGGCCTCATCTTCGTTCCCCACCCCGGCGTCAATGTTTGGATTCCTCTTGTCGCCGGCCCGACCTGGGCTCTCCTCGCGTTCGCGATCGTGCGCTACTGGTCAGCGGCGCAAAGCTGGCGTGACATCCACCGATTCGCACTATCCTTCGGAGCCGTGCTCGGCTGCATGGCCATCGGCGACGCCAGTTCCGCGGGTTGGACCCGCGTTGACCTCATCGGAAAATATGCATTTCACCTTTTAGCTGTCGTCGGATTTCTTATGCTGGCTCGAAAGGTCTGGCAGCGCGAAGCTTCAAGCCACGTCGCGTGCCGTTAAATTCCACTTGATTCAATTCGAGGGTACGGCCTGTACGGGGATGCGCTGCCGTCGCCGCACTGGCTCCGCCAACTCCGCTGGCCATACATACACCGCAAGCCGCCGCGAGTAGTGCAGCACCGGCTCATGGTCCGCGACTTGAATTCCGAGCGCAGCCGGCATATCGTTCCGCTCGATCTCCGCCTCGGCATCTTCCAGCGGTGAAGCCACCGCGTGTATATTCGCCCGCACGGCTAGGCCTGCATGATTCCGGGTGAACAGGCAGTACCGCTCCGTAAAGAAATATTCAAGCGATCCGCTGCGAATCTCGGCCAGCCTCCGCGTCGGGCCCAAACCCCGGTACCGTGCGTTGAAAATCACGGGGCTCGCGACAAACCGCCTGCGGCTATAAATCGAGAATTCGCGTTCGGTTCGCTGGTTCAGCCGCATCTCCGCCCAGTTGCAGGGCTGGCGGAAAACGAGCCTCACCGCCGCCGTAGCCAGCAGGCTGCCAATATCCACCGAGAGGTTGTAGATGCCCGGCGTATTGGTGCGCTGGTCATGCACGTAGGTGCGAAGGTGTAGTTCGGGAAAACTCCGCGTTCCAGGAACGGAGGGCATCCCGCGGAAGTTGAAACGATCCATCCAGAGCGGTACGATGCCAATCCACGCCGAGCCCTGAAATGTATCCGGCTGCAACCCCTCCGGCAAAAAGGGAGACACGGTCGCCGCGGGTACCCGCCAATGCGCAAAAAGAAGGTCATTCCAGCGCTGAGACAGCATCCAGCGTCCGGTTGGCAATGGCCGGGGCCTTTGCGATGTCCGCAATTTGAACTCCCGCATTCTGCCGTGCGCTCCCGCCCTGCAATTTTGACGTATCGATCGGTCCGGGGGATTCACAGCCCGGCCTTACCTGATGCCGTATTCTGGTCGCGAGCCCTCGTCCATGTCCAGTAAATCTTTCTCGCCCGCAGGCGCACATAACCAGACTGATGTCTATGCCGTTCACGGAGCCGATCCCGAAGTGCTGGCCTACGCCATGGCCAAATATTCGCGTTCCGCGCTCTCTATGCGCGAATCCCTCACCGAGATCAGCGCCCAGCGCGCTGAGCAATTCCTCAACACATTCTATTTCCAGTACGGTCACCGTTCCATCGCCGACCTGGCCCACATCGCCTTCGCCGTCGAGCGCCTCAGCCTATTAGCCGCCATCGTCCTTGTCGACGAGCAGCGCTGGGACGGCCAGGAACGCTCCACCCGCTATCAGAACTTCCAGAAATCCGGCTGGTACTTCCCCGACTTCTCGTCCGATACTGCATCTGCCAAACTCTACGCCGACACCGTCGATAATCTCTTCGCTACCTACCAGCGCACCACCGCCGCCGTCCACGAAGCCCTGCGCCTGCGCGTCAAGTGCCCCGAGACCATGAAGCCCGATGCCTACGACCGCACCCTCAAGGCGCGGGCCTTCGACGTCGCCCGGTACCTGCTGCCTCTCGCCACCAATACCTCGCTCGGCCAGATCGTCAACGCTCGTACGCTTGAAACGCAGGTCTCCCGCCTTCTCTCGCATCCCGTTGCCGAAGTCCGCGATCTCGGCGCAAAACTCCGCGACGCCGCCACTGGCCCCGCCTGGAATGTCAACGCCCGTGCCAGTGAGGCATTCATCGAGAAGCTTCGTCAAGCCGAGGCCGCGTGTCAGGGCACGACTTCAGTCGTGCCGAAAGATACCGGATTAATTCAAGGGGCTCTAGCCCCTGAGGGAAGTCTTTCCGCCGAAGCCGCCAACCTTCTCACGCGTGAAGTCCACACCGCCCCCACCCTCGTCAAATACGCCGAGCCCAACCAATACCTCATCCATACACGAACTGAACTCAAAAAAATGTCTGGAGAAATCCTTAACGGAACCTCACCAGCCCCATCCCCCGTGGTAGATCTCGTCGAACGCACCGAATCCCTCGAAGTCGAACTCGCCGCCACTCTCATCTATTGGGCTAGCCATCATCCTTACCGTCAGGTACGTGACATAGTCGCGGCGCTTCCCGCCTCCCGCATTTCAGAGATCATCGAACTCGGCCTGCGCCACCGCGGTAAACACGACGAAGCTCTCCGCGCCTTCCACGCCGGTGCCGCCCTCCGCTTCGACATCCTCATGGATATCGGCGGATTCCGCGACATGCATCGCCATCGCCGCGTCACCCAGATCAAGCAGGGATTCACCGCAATCCACGGCTACGAGACACCCCACTCCGGCGACGCCGCCGGACTCGAAGAAGCCGGCGTCCTCTCGGACTATCAGTCCGCAATCGAAGCCGCCCATGCCTCCAGCGCGAAGATCGCTGCCGGCTCAGCAGCCGAGGCCGGTGCCTCCGCACTCTACCTGCTGCCGCTCGCCACGCGCGTCCGCTGCCTCTTCAAAATGGACTTCGCCGAAGCCCAATACATCAGCGAACTCCGCTCCGCCCCCGCCGGCCACTTTAGCTATCGCCGCGTCGCCTGGGAAATGTACCTCACCCTCGAGCGCCAGCACCCCTCGCTTGCGAAATATATCCACGCCACCGACTTCACCCAGCCCATCGACTTGCTCCAGCGTTAGTGCATATTCCAAAATCGCCCCTGCCCGAATTGCCTTATGACGAAATGGGCGTCTTTTGGGATCTACTTGCTCACTTTGGCACAAGAATTCCCCGATCAGCGGTGCCGCAAATACGGCCGCCTAAGATCCTGCGTTGCCCATTCGAGACCTTATTCGGGCGCTCTGGCAGCGAAGCAGGCGGTAGACCACCGATGATACGCAAATGACGGCGGCAGCAACATATAACATCGTTTCGGAGACGCGAATTCCGCCGTTGTATCGCTGAAAGCAAGCCAATCCGATGAGAGCAGCGCCCGTGCACAGGGCGATGATAATTGTTTGGCCTGATTTCTTAGACATGGTCTTCCTGGAGAAGCGGATCGCACTGCTTCTCAGGACAGGCGTCAGTACTCCAGTCGCACCATCGACTCAAATCTTACAGATCGGATTCGACCGATTTCAGCTCTTCGCTGAGATCCCGAACTTGCAGACTTCTTGAACGTGCCAGAACAATACCAATCACGATCATGATGATTAGAGCCGCGACTCCCGCCCCAGTCTGAATCATCTCCAGACCAGGGATGATCGCTTTCGCAGCTGGCGATAAGCCCATACCGGCAAACTTCAGCACCGAGAAGCTGACCCCGGCACCCAACGGGACGCCCGCGTAAAGACATCGGGCCAGAAAAAGATCGTGCCTTGCCCTCGCGATCATGGCTTTCAGCAGGCTGACCGTATCCAAAGTCAGCGAATCCAGACGATTGCATTGGGCGCGTCTTTGCCACCAGGCCCCAATCACAACACCGCCAATCCCACAGTATCTGCTAGCGGCTGGGTTCGGCGTACGAGAGCGCGCCGGACATGAGTGACGCAGATGTTCTGCGCGATGCGCGCGATGTAGCTTTTCAGCGTTGCCACATCGTTCAAACGCGGTAAGGCCTGCCATACAGCAATCCAGACATCCTGTGCGAGATCATCGACCTTATCGGGGTTACGTCGGCATGGCGAGTTGGTCGTTGACTTCGCCACGAATCAGGAATTAGTTTTAATTCGGCGCACGGGGCGCATCCAGTCCGCGGAAAGGGCCAAGCCCACCTGCAGCAGTTGATCGCTACAATCTGACAAATCTTCTTTCTGCCTGCATTGCGGACACAGGCCACGAACGGAAAGGAGATTTCCATGTCAAGGCAACTCCCGCTGCGTCCCAGTCTCGAACAACTCCGGAAACAAGCCAAGTCGCTGTTGAAGAGCCAGCAGGCAGCCGACCCCGAAGCTTTGACGCGCATTCGCGAGAGCCATCCGCGTTTAAGAAACCTGTCCAAAGACCAGATCTCCACGTCGCCGTGCACACTTGCGGATGCGCAGCAAGTGATTGCGAGTGAATATGGATTCGCGTCCTGGTCGAGGCTGCAGTCTCACGTCAAGACGCTCGAAGCAGCCGGCGCGACCGCAGAGGCAGTTGCGTCTTTGCGGGATGCCGCAGGAAGGGGTGACGTCGCACGACTCAATGCGCTGCTTGATGCACATCCTCAACTGATTGACGAGCGCGGCGGCGAGGGTGTGAGAACCGCGCTTCACCAGGCCGTCTTTGGCAATTGCGAAGCGGCGACCAAGTTGCTGCTCGAACGCGGCGCCAATCCCAACACCCGCTGCGAAGGCGACAACGCCTATCCTCTCCACTTCGCCGTGGAGAAGCATCGCTTCCCCATCATTCGACTTTTGGTGGAACACGGTGCCGATACGATCGGCGAAGGGGACTACCACGAGTTGGGCGTGATCGGCTGGGCAACGGCATGGGATTACATCCAGGCCAATCCCGAAATCGTTGCGTATCTGCTGGCAAACGGCGCCAGACACAACATCTTTTCCGCGGTCGCAATGGGCGAAGAGGAGGTGATTCGTGAGCTGATCGCGCGCACGCCGGGCGATCGGGAGCGGCGGATGAACGGCACGAGGATGCGTCGTATGCCGCTGCATCTCGCAGTCTTGAAGAATCAACCCGCGGCGGTAAGGACGCTGCTCGATCTGGGTGCTAACTCGGAATCACTCGACGAAGCCGGCTTTTCGGCGCTCGATCTGGCAGCGCTCGACGGCAGGCACGACCTGGCGCAAGTGCTGCTGGAGCGCGGAGCTAAGGTGCGGCTGCCGGCAGCAGTGGCGCTGCATCGAACTGCGGACGTCGAAAGGCTCCTGCGCAGAGATCCCGGTACACTGAAGCCCTGCGGACGATGGGGCAATTTGATCCTTCGCGCCAGCGAACGCGCGCCGGGCGACGTAATCGAGACACTGATCCGCAATGGAGCGTCGGTGAATGTACACGACGATCCGAAGACCTCGATCGACTCGACGAGCGGCTACACACCGCTACATGCGGCAGCGTGGTACGGGAACGTGAGCGCTATTGATGTGTTGATGAAACACAGCGCCGATGTCCGCGCGCGCGAAGAGAAGTATCACGGCACGCCGGCGGGATGGGCCGACTACGCTGATCACAAGGAAGCCCGCGATCTCATTCTGCGTGGGCCGATCGACATCATCGAGGCGATCCAATACAGCCTGATCGATCGCGTGCAATTGATCCTCGAAGAGGATCCGGCTTCTCTCAACCGGCCATTCCGCGACTACGGGCTGTTTCCCTGGGACGCTGAGGCGTGGCACACTCCGCTGGCCTACGCCGTTGCGCGTGGCCGTGAAGGGATCGTACGGCTGCTGATCGAGCGCGGTGCGGATGTGACACTGCGATCGCCCGACGGGCAGACGCTGAGCGAGATCGCGCAGAAGGCCGGCCATCGAGAGATTGCACTGATTCTCCTCGGAACGGCGAGCCGGGACGAGGCCTGAAGCTAAGTAAACCGGCGATCCATTCGTTCCGGATCGGATATGTACAGCGAAGTCTCCAACGGCCTTGGCCAGAGGGGATGAGTAGGAACTGCATTTGTTCCCTGAGAATTGGCTTGTGGACAGCCAATTCCAGCGGCTCCAAGACCGTCTGACAACAAAAATCTAGTGAGTTGAATCTCCCGAATGTACGCAGCAAACGCTTTCGACTACCTTGGATCAGCCTGGTGAATCGTAGGCCAACACGAGACCAGACACTATCGAGGCAGAAAGGACTATCCGTGGGAAACAGCTTGATGGTTTCGCCGTCGACCTTGGCTCTGCTCGCAATTCCCATCCAGGTCACGTGGTCGTACGGCGTCGCCGCAATGGTTTTTGCCGTCGGGCTTGTTGCGCTTTTTCTTCGCGGCGAATGGCGAACAGAACCAAAACTCGACAAGCTCATTCTCTTCGGTCCACTCTTCTACGCGGTGCCAATTGCAGCCTTCGGCACCGAACACTTCACCGTAACCATGGGAATCGCCTCGATCGTCCCGTCGTGGCTTCCGTGGCATGTCTTTTGGGTGTACCTGCTTGGCGCTTGCTTCATTGCAGCCGCGTTCAGCCTCGTCACACGGATTCAGGCACGTCTCTCAGCGAGCCTGCTGGCCTTGACGTTTTTCCTCTTCGTCGTGCTGATGGACGCCCCGGCCAGCCTGCACGATCTGCACAATCGCTTTGGCATCACGCTCGCGCTAAGGGAATTGTCTTTCTGCGGCGGCCCCTTGGCGCTGGCGGCGAGCCTGAGCCGGCAACAGCACCCGCGCGTCGCGCGAATCGCCACGACAATCGCGCGCTACTTCATTGCCATTCCTGTGCTGTTTTACTCGATCGAGCAATTCCTGTACGCCGACCACGTCCCCGGCATTCCCCTGGAAATGGTGACCCCCACATGGCTCTTCGGACATGCCATCTGGACCTACGTAGCTGCCGTGATGTACGCAATCGCGGGAATCCCGCTGCTTGCAGGGAAGAAGACCCGCGCAGCAGCGGCATGGATCGGCTTGACCGCGTTCTTCGTGATTTTGGTCGTGTACGTGCCAATTGCTGTGGTAAAGCGCGACAGTCTCGAGGGGCTGAACTATCTCTTCGATACTCTGATGTATTGCGGCACTGTTCTTCTGCTCGCAGGTGCCATGCCGCGCTCCGAACGCTCCAACAGTTCCCTTGCACCAGATGCTCAATGACAGGTCAGTAACGATGGATCGGCGTCACGGGGCCTTTCATGTAACTCGACCTTCACGCCGGATCCTCATGCCCCGAGATCAGTCTCTATCGATAGCTCGTTGTCGATGGGGTAACTCGGGGGTCCGTTTCCATTGCGGGTTAGCGCAGTCCAGGAGCCCAGGACACTTTCGGATATTGAGTGTCATTCCCGGACATCCATGGTAATGTTTTGAGAAAGCGCCGTACCCCCCGAAGTCATGGACTTCGACGCACAGCCAACGATGCAGAATTTTCCTCGGTCAAGCTGGTGCGGTTTCAAAGGCTGAATTTTGCAGCAAGGTTGCATTGTTCCCTGTAGCGCTTTCCATTCCTTTCCGAATCAGTTTTGTTGACCGTGGGACCAGCCCACGCCACCCCCTTTTTCTCTGTCAGGAGATGCCATGACGATTCTCATCAAGAGACTCTCTCTTATTGCCCTGCTGATCTTTGCGACTGGATCCCTCCAACTCAGCGCCCAGGTTCAGGCGACCAACGGCAACATTCAGGGCGATGTGACGGATTCGGCCGGCGCACCAGTCCCGGGCGCCGCGGTCGAAGCTGACGCCCTGGACACTGGGACCACTCAGCAGGCGGTTACCGACTCCTCCGGGCACTTTGAATTTCCATCCTTGAAACCCGGAAGGTATGTCGTAAAGATTTCGAAGACCGGGTTTGCAACCACCGTCCAGCAGAACCTCGATCTCACCGTGGGACGCACCATCTCACTGAAGCTGAGCCTGCATGTTCAGGGAACCAACGAATCGATTGTCGTAACCTCCACTCCGCTGGTGGACGTGGTGACCACATCCTCGACGTCGGATCTTGGCGAGACAGCCATTGCCACAACGCCGGTACTCGGCCGCAAGTTCGAAGATCTTCTCACATTGACACCGGGGGCAAGCATCGTGCAGGGTCCCGACGGCGACGAGATCAACTTCAACGGCCAGCGCGGCATCTTCAACAACATCAGCCTCGATGGCGGCGACTATAACAACGGCTTCTTCGGCGAGCAATCGGGCGGCCAGCGCGCGGCCGTGGACATCACGCTTGAAGCCGTCAAAGAGTTCCAGGTTGTGGCTAGCGGTGCCAATGCCGAATTCGGCCGCACCGGCGGCGGCGTGGTCAATGTGATCACCAAGTCGGGCACAAACGAGCTCCATGGCAGTCTCTTCGAATACCAGCGCCTCGAAGCCCTTACCGCCAATACCTCTGACGGCAAGCCTCTCACTAACTTCCACCGCGAACAGTTCGGCGGCAGCGCCGGTGGCCGCATCATCAAAGACAAGCTGTTCTACTTTGGCGCGGCAGAAGGCATCGACGAAAACCTGCTCCGTCCCAACCTGAGTGCGCCCATCGGCGCTTCCTGTGCGAATTCCAATCCATCGTTTGGCGGCAACATCTCGGATGCAGATATCGACGCCAGCGGAGATTGCCAGCGGTTGGTGCTCATCAACTTCTATAAGAGCAATTTTAACGAGACCGAGGGTAAACCGGTTGATCACGTCGTGCACAACGGCGCATTCTTCGGCCGGATGGACTACAACATCAATCAGAAGAATATTCTCTACGCATCCTATAACTTCGACTATTCGAACAATCCTAACCAGACTTTCGACGTATCGACTTACGGCAATTCAGCCAACGGAATCGAAGGCCCCGCTCACATCCAGACGCTTAACTTCAATCTGGTTTCCACATTGAACGATCGTCATCTCAACGAGGCCCACGTCACTTACGGACATGAGACGCGTCCCCGCTCAGCGATTAACTCGAGTGCGGTGCCCGACACCGGCATTGGGTTCTTTCCTTCTTTCCGTTTCGGACAGCCGTTCTTCCTCGGACCGGGGGCCACTGAAGTTTTCTGGCATGTCGATCTCAAAGACAATTTCTCTCTGATCGCTGGCAAGCACACCTTCAAAATGGGCGGCGAGTATCTGCACAGCAAGAACGTGCAGATCTTCGATGGATTCGCTCTGGGGCGGTACATTTTCGGAAGCGTAACGGGTTTTCTTCATTACGCCACGCCAGCAAGCCAGGGAAACAGGTTCGGTCCAGACGTACAATCGTGTTCCGACGGTTCCTTCGTCTCCACGACGTCGTGCCCAGATGGTACGACCAGCTTCGGCAGCCCGCTCTTCCTTTACCTCCAGGACGCAGGCACCCAGTCCGGCGAGACCGTTCAGCAGGCTGGTTATTCCAACATCAGTAACGAGGAACCCGCTGTCTATGCGCAGGACACCTGGAAGGCGACTTCGCGCCTGATCTTGAACTATGGCCTCCGCTGGGAAGCGCAGTTCTTCCCCAAGATGAAAATCGCGCCTTCGCAAGCGTTATACGGCCCATACCTTTCGGACCCGAAGTTCCCGTCCACCGGCTATCTTCCCAATCAAACAGCCGAGTTTCAGCCGCGGGTCGGATTCAACTTCGACATCTTCGGCAATGGTAGATCGGCACTCCGCGGCAGCGCCGGCATCTTCAACGCTCGGCAGAACATGCTCACCGAAGTTGGCGCCATCACCACAAACGGCGTGCAGCAGCAGACCCTCACCGAGTTCTCGGGGTTGGGCAATCCAACCTATCCCAATATCCTGCCGGTCACCACCTGTCCGACAACCGGGTGTGTCGGCGCGGGTATCACGGTGTTTGACAGAAACTACCACAATCCCCGCATCTACACTTTCAACTTCGGATACGATCAGCAGGTCTCACAGGACTTCGTAGCCTTCGCGGACTTCACAGACTCGAAGGGCGTTTACCTGACGCGATTCCTGAACCCCAACGTAGGGCCGATTGCCGCGCTGCCCGGGCAAGCCTGCCCCGTTGGGGACCCGACACCCGGCAGTTCAGATACAGTGACCTACTGTGGAGCGGGGCCGTTTCCAACCCTCGGTGCTGTCACAAACACCATCAGCAACGCCAAGTCTCTCTACCGCGGCCTTACCGTGGGTCTGCGCAAGAACATGTCGCATCATTTTCTGGCAGAAGCCGAATATACCTTCTCGGTTGATCGCGACGACGATTCCAATGAGCGCGACCCCTTCACCTTCCGTTACGCCAATCTCTACAACCTGAAGGGAGAGTATTCCTACTCGGATCGCGATGAGCGCCACAAATTCAACGCCTACGCAGTGGGCAATCTGCCCTTCGGCATCTAGGGCAACCTGCGCATTCAGCAGCATTCCGCAGAGCCCGAAACCGACAACTCCAACGGGACTGGAACCGGAGCCCCATGCACCCTCAACAACTCGATGACTCGATTCGTCAATGGTATTGACTGCGGACGCAATCACCTCAGGAAAGATAATGCGTTCTTTGTCTTTGATTTCGGCGTGTCCCGTCCCTTCCTTTTCCACGACGGCAAGCTGTCGCTTATCCCTCGCCTTGAGGTCTTTAACACCTTCAATAACACCAACAACCTCAATCCACTTAGTTCGCCGGCACTGTTTGACTTCAACGGCTTCCTCCGCGTCGGAGTCGGGGACCCCCGGCAAGCTCAACTGTCTCTACGGTTCGCGTTTTAGGTGGCATAAAAGTGTCTGTTGATTCGTACCGGTAGACGGGCTTCAGTTTAGGCACCGTTTGCCGGTACCTGCCCGGGGGGCCGATCAGAATTCGCACGGGGTTGTGTGTGTTCCCCGCAATTCCAATTGAATTCCTCGACAATGACTGGCAGATTCTCATTTCTACATTCTCTGGCTGTTCGATTCCGAACGCTGGATTTTGATTTCGGACAAGAAAAATCGCTTACCTCTCCGTAAAGCCGTCGTTTTGGCCTTCAGCAGCGCCAGGGGAACGGCGAATATCGTGCTTTCACTATGCATGGTCAGACCTGGCCGAGGGGGAGTGTGAATGCTGGCGGACCTGCGTGACGCGTTACGACAATTACGGAAAGCACCTGGGTTTACAGCAACAGTAATAATCACTTTGGCGCTGGGCATCGGAGCCACAACGGCTATCTTCACGCTGGTGCACCAAGTGATGCTGAAGTCTTTGCCGGTGACGAAGCCTGAGGAGTTGTGGAGGATCGGAGACAAGATCCGCTGCTGCAACTGGGGCGGATACACGCAGGGAGACGACGGCAATTTCGCTCTCTTTTCCTGGGAGGCCTACAAAAACTTCCGCGAGCATACGCCAGAGTTTGTCGACCTGGCGGCATTGCAGGCCGGCAATGCGCCGCTCGGCGTGCGGCGTGGCGAATCGCAGGCCCCGGTGGATACGCGCAACGGGCAGTACGTGTCGGGGAATTTTTTCCGTACCTTGGGCGTGCAGCCGTGGATGGGCCGGCTGATGACCGACGACGACGATCAAGTGGGCGCGCCGCTGGTTGCGGTGCTGAGCTACCGCGTCTGGGAGAGCAAGTACGGCTCCGACCCTTCCGTGATCGGCGGGGATTTTCAGATCAACGGGCACGCATTTACCGTCATTGGGGTCACGCCGCCGGGGTTTTACGGTGCCAAGCTCGCTGGTTGGGGAATGCCGGACATCTGGCTGCCGATCACGTCCGAGTTGGTACTGGCGACGGATGTGGCGCGGCCAAAGCGAGCCAACGAAAACTATCTGGACCTGCTGGGCAGAGTGCGCCCGGGAGTCAGTCCGCAGGCCCTCGAGGCCAAGCTCCGCGTGGAGTTCCACGGCTGGCTGGCGAGCCATGTACCGGACATGGAGCCGGGCGAGAAACAACTCTGGCAACAGCAGACGCTCCACCTGTCCTCCGGGGGAGGGGGTGTCGCGGCGATGCGGAACGAATACAAGGATGGTCTGAAGCTGCTGCTGATCGCTGCCGGATGTGTGCTGCTGGTGGCTTGTGGCAACCTGGCAAACCTGATGTTGGCGCGCGGATTGAGAAATCGTGCGCAGATCTCGGTCCGAGTCGCACTGGGGGCTTCACGGCTCCGGCTGGTGCGTAGGGCGCTGGTGGAGAGTGTACTGCTGGCGGTGATCGGCGGCGCGTTTGGGGTCGGCGTAGCGTATGGCGGAACGCGGCTGATTTTGTATCTGGCCTTCGAGATCGGCGGACCGAACAACTATGTTCCGGTAAGTCCGTTGCCATCCTTGCCGGTGCTGCTGTTTTCGCTGGGCCTTTCGATTCTGACGGGGATGATCTTTGGAACGGCGCCGGCTTGGATGACTTCGCGCGCCGATCCAGTTGAGGCACTGCGCGGAGCAAATCGCTCGGTGGGTGGAGGTCGCTCGTGGGCGCAGAAATCGCTGGTGATCGCGCAGGCGGCGATGTCACTGGTGCTGCTGTCCGCCGCTGCATTGCTGTCGCAAAGCCTGCGCAACCTGGAACATCAGGATTTCGGCTTCGACATGCAAGGACGTTACATTGCATGGATCAATCCGACGCTCGGCAACGCCAAGCCCGAGCAGATGGAGCAGCGGTTCCGTCAGATCGACGACAGCCTGAAGCAGATTCCGGGAGTGCGGATGGTGGCCCCCGCGCTTTATGCGCCGATGACCGGTGATAGCTGGAACGAAGGGATTCGCATCCAGGGCAGGCCCGAGCCGGGACCTAAAGAGGACACTGGCGCGGGTTGGGCGCGCGTGATGCCGGGATTCTTCGAGACCATCGGCGCCCGAATCGTGATGGGCCGACCCTTCACCGAGGACGACACCGCGGCGACGCCGAATGTCGCAGTTGTCAACGAGGCTTTTGTCCGGCGGTTCTTCAAAGGCCAGAACCCGGTTGGCCAGCACTTCGGTCCAAATCGGCTCCGCTACGCCTCCACCTATGAGATCGTCGGTGTGGTCAAAGACATCCGGTACATGACCGGTGACTACAAAGAGCCTGTCGGGCCAATGTTCTGGGTGTCGGAGATGCAGACGGCGAAATACGACGATCCCGCCTGGACGTTAGGCGAGAAGTGGTCGCACTACCTTTACAACATCGTGATCTGGGCCCCCGGCGATCCTCCGGGGATGGAAGAGAAAGTGCGCAAGGCGATCGCCCGTGTTGAGCCCAGCCTGGTAGTGGACGACGTCAACCTTTACAGCAAAGTCGTGAGCGCCGACTTTCATCAGCAGAATATGATTGCCACGCTGACCTCTCTGTTTGGACTGCTTGGCCTTACACTGGCCGCAGTGGGGCTTTATGGCGTGATGGCTTACACGGTCGAGCAGCGCACCAACGAGATTGGACTGCGGATGGCTCTGGGAGCCGACCGCGGACATGTGGTCACCATGGTTCTTCGCGGCGCACTCTGGCAGATTGGGCTTGGGCTGGGGCTGGGGATTCCGTTGGCCATTTTGGCCGGAAAGCTGATGAAGGACCAGTTGTACGGCGTGCAGCCGTGGGACCCGGTAATGCTGACAGGCGCCACGGCGCTGCTTGCGTTAGCGGCGCTGGTGGCGTCCGTGGCGCCGGTACGCCGCGCAGCCGGAGTGGAGCCGATGGTGGCGCTGCGTATCGAGTAGTCGCGATCATGACAAGCTGTTGAGCAATGACGAAGACAAGTGCCTCTAACTCCGGACCTTATCCGCCCTGAACCTTGGTGGCGCGATCGTGGGCAAAAGTCACCGTCCACTTCTTTCCGTCAGCATCGTAAGTCACGGTGCGATTTCCCTCGGTCTTAGGATCATCTGTCTGGATCTTCTGACCCAGCGCCAGCCGCGTTTGCAACTCGTTCATACCCGGCTTCGCCTGGTGAGCATCCACCGCAGTCCACACATCCTTGGGCCAGTTCCCATAGATCGTATGTGGATCGTCGTAGAAATAGAGCAGGTCGCTATAGTATTGCTCCTCGCTCCCGTCCACCGCACCGACCGGCGTCGCGTACTCCTGTTTATCGCCGGGCAGCGCAAACACATACAGCGCCTGCTTGCTGCCGTGGCTGATGCCGTCGTCAACATCCGCCGGAACCGAGGCCTTGATGGCCTTCTTGATATCAAGCTTCTCGAGAGGAGCAATCACGCCGACCCTCTTCTTGAAGTCGACTTTGCCCGCGGCATATGGGAAGTACGGCATAGTGTATCCGTTCTTCATCCACATGCTCTTGCCCTCCTCATCCTTCAGATCGTCGAAGTGAGCCGGGAACTCCATCCGAACCACGGCCACATCGTCTGCGGATAGCTTCTGCTCCTGCCCCTGGTTCACTACGCCCGGATCCTGGCGTTTTTTCCAGACCGAGAACATATAGATGCCGGCGATCACCAGCATGATTAAGGTCGGAATGACCACGATTTTCCAGGGCTTCACGCGTCCTCCTTCTCTTCTTGGCCGAGATTCAACCAGCCGCCGGCGTCTGTAAACTTCCCGGTCCCGGCCTCGGCCGCAATGCATCGGCGGTTAGTTCGTCAGCGCGCCGCAGACCCGGAAAGAAAACGGCCCAGGTCCCGGCAACTGCCAGCGAGGCCAATCCGCCGAAGATCGTGGCCCGCACCGCGCCCCACCACTGCGCCGTCAGCCCGCTTTCAAACTCGCCCAGTTCGTTGGATGCTCCAATGAAGAGCGAGTTGACAGCGCTGACGCGTCCGCGCATCTCCGGTGGCGTTGCCAGTTGCAGCAGCGACCCGCGAATGATCACGCTGATCATGTCCGCAGCGCCGCTGATAGCCAGCACCCCCAAAGAGAGCCACAGGTTCTTTGATACGCCAAAGATCAGGGTAGCCAGGCCAAAGATCGCAACGCAGACAAACATCCGCGCCCCTGCCTTGCGGCTGATAGGAAACCGCGCCATGACCAGCGACATGGCAAGCGCTCCAATCGCCGGCGCCGCCCGCAACGCTCCCAGTCCACGCGGTCCCGTGTGCAGCACGTCGCTGGCAAAGATCGGCATCAAAGCCACCGCACCACCCAGCAGCACAACGAATAGATCCAGCGACATCGATCCCAGCAGCAGTGGCGAGCTGCGCACATACTGAAAGCCGGCGAAGATCACCTTCAGCGACGCAGCGCGATGTTCCATGCGCCCCGGCCGAGTGTGAAGACTCAAGATAAGCGCCAGGAACCAGATCAGCGAGACAAACGTAAAGACGTAAACGATGCCGGCGCCCTCAAGGCCCAGGCCGCGGAGAACGAATGAGAGCGGCAGTGTAAACAGCAATCCGCCCAGCGCGGGCCCAGTTACATTGGCAAGCTGAAAGATGGCTCCGCCCCATGTCACCGCATTCACAAAATGCTTCTCCGGCACCAGGTGGGGCAGCAGCGCCGAACTCGCCGGAGCTGAAAATGCGCGTCCCGTTCCAATAAGGAATAGCACGGCATAGATGTAAAACACCCTGTCTGTGCCGGCAACTGCCAGCGCCAGCAACGCCACCGTGCAGAACACCTGCAGCGTATAGCAGCACAGGATGACATGGCGCCGGTCGAAGCGGTCGGCCACGTGCCCTGCCGGCAGCAGAAACAGCAACCCGGGCAAAAACAGCGCCAACCCGGTGTACCCAAGATCGAGAGCCCGATGGGTAATCGAATAGACCTGCCATGCTACCGCGACGGCCTGCGCCTCGGCGCCTAGAATGACCGCGACGCGCGCCATCTGATATCGCCGGAAGTCGCGAAAGGCAAATGCCTCCATCCCTCGTCGCGGAGGCCTGGTGGAAGGGGAATCCATCGTCTGCTTAGGTTAACCGCTCCACGCGACCCCGCGAAACAGAAGTGATTCGAAGCGGATTGCGGTCGGGTTGCTGCTTGGGCCACAAGAGGTTTCTGAGCGCAGTGCCTGTATCCTGATTCTTGGAACTCCCTGCTCAGCCAGACCAGCATCCCGAGCCCGGCAACAAGGCCGCCGCTGCCGTGGCTTTATGCGGTGTCTGCGCATTTCTCGAGCTCTACTGCACCCAGCCCCTCCTGCCGCTGCTGGCTCACCTGTTTCACGCTTCGAAGACCGGCGTCGGCATGACCGTCTCGGCCGCCACTCTCGGCGTGGCAATATCAGCACCCATCTTCGGCGCTCTTACGGAACGGCTGGCGCGCAAGCGAGTGATCGTTGTGTCGCTCCTCGGCGTATCCATCCCCACCCTTCTGGCCGCAACCTCAACGAGCCTGGCGCAATTGATCTTCTGGCGTTTTCTGCAAGGAATCATGGTGCCGGGCATCATTGCCGTTGTGGTGACATACATCGGCGAGGAATGGCCGCCGGAACGCGTCGCGCTCATCATGAGCTTTTACGTTAGCGGCACGGCGCTGGGTGGATTCATGGGCCGCATTTCAGCTGGTATTCTTGCCGACGCCTACAGCTGGCGCGTCAGTTTCGTGGCGCTCGGTGTAGCCTCGCTCGTCGGAGCGGCAGCCGTGGCAGCGTGGCTGCCGCACGGCCACCGCCGCGCCCCGGCTCAGCCCCGGTCCAATCCGCTTCCGCCCTTCCCGTATCAAGTGCAGGAAATGTTCCGGAGCCGGAGACTGGTAGCAACATTTGCCGTCGGGTTTAACGTACTGTTTTCGCTTGTCGGTGTCTTCACCTGGATCACCTTCTACCTGAGCGCCACGCCGTTCTTTCTCTCGACCACCGCGCTCAGTTCGCTCTTCTTTGTGTATCTGATCGGACTCATTGTGACCCCGGCGGCAGGGTATCTGATCACGCGCGTCGGTCTACGTGCTGGCATTGGCGGAGCCATGTGCTGCTCGATCGCTGGAGTCCTGCTCACGCTTGCACACTCGCTCCCTGTTGTTATCGTCGGACTCGCCATGCTTTCCAGCGGTGTCTTCATCGCGCAGACTGCCTCGCAAAGCCACTTGCGCGTGGCAGCCCCTCCCGGCGCCCGGGTCACCGCTGCGGGCATCTATATCACGTGCTACTACCTCGGCGGCACGGCAGCCGGAGTCGTTCCGGGAGCCTTCTGGGCTTTCGGCAAGTGGCCGGCCTGCGTCGCGTTTATCGTTTTCATGCAGATCATTGCGCTGTCGATCGCTCTGGTTGGCTGGCGGATGACAATCATCAAACAGACCGCTCAGCCTGGGCCGAATGCCGTATTGTGAGGCGTTCGCTGCAATCCATGAACCCCGTTGGCGATAATGCACATCTATATTTCAGTGACAGGCCGGCTACATCTCAAGCCGCGATCCTGCCGCTGAAGTCTCTCGTTCCCCGCAACTGAAGAACGCATCAAATCGCGCCAGGAGAAAGCTTTTTGCCCGAATTGCAGACAGAACCGCCGGTACCCGCACGAGCGGCACAGTCCACGACGGTAGTTAATCCCGACGCCGCCGCGATGGCCCAGTGGAAACCGCGCGTCAATCCGTGGCTCATTGCGGCCACCGTCGCACTGGCGGCATTCATGGAAGTGCTCGACACTTCCATTGCAAATGTTGCGCTGCCTCACATCGCCGGTAGCCTGGGCGCCAGTACGGATCAGAGCACTTGGGTGCTGACCAGTTATCTCGTCTCCAACGCCATCGTGCTTCCTCTGGGTGGATGGGCGTCGAGCCTGATGGGGCGCCGTAACTTTTTCGTCTTTTGCATTACCGTATTCACAATCGCGAGCTTTCTTTGCGGTGCAGCGCCTTCGCTTCCCATGCTGCTGGTTTTCCGCGTCATCCAAGGCGCCGGAGGCGGCGGCATGCAGCCGATGGCGCAGGCGATCATGGCTGATAGCTTTGAGCCACATAAGCGCGGACAAGCCTTCGCCCTCTACGGATTGGTCGCCGTGCTCGCCCCTTCTATCGGTCCTACCCTCGGTGGCTGGATCACCGACAACTACACATGGCGCTGGATCTTTTTCATTAATATTCCCGTTGGCATTCTCGCGTTCATCCTTGTTACGCGCCTCGTTGAGGATCCGCCATGGATAAAGGCCGATCCATCCAAGCTGCGCAACATGGACTACATGGGCCTCGCGTTCCTCACCATCGCCATGGGCGGCATGCAGATCATGCTCGACAAGGGCGAGGAGAATGACTGGTTCGCGTCCGGCTTCATTCGCTTCTTCGCCGTTCTCTTTGTCGGCGGAATCATCGGACTCGTGGTCTGGGAGTGGCGGCAAAAGAATCCGCTCATTAACTTGAAGCTATTTCGCTTCAAGAATTTTGCAATATGTTGTTTCCTGATGATGCTGGTGGGAGGCGTGCTGAACGCGAATACCGTTCTGCAGCCGCAGTTCATGCAGCAGTTGCTGGGTTACAACGCCACAACCGCGGGTCTTGCTTTGACGGCTGGCGGGATAGCCCTCGTCATCGTAATGCCCATGGCGGGTTTTGCGACCGGCAAGATATCCGCGCGCACGCTGGCTGTGACCGGATTCATCATGTTCATCGTCACCTTCCGCTATGCCGCCAATGTCACCAGTCTGCAAATGAGTTTTTCGCAGGCATCGTGGTTGCGCGTAGTGCAGATGTTGCCGTTACCCTTCTGCTTCATCTCGATCACGAATGCGGCGTATGTAGGGATGCCCAAGGAAGAGAGCAACCAGGTTGCCGGCCTCATCAATTTCGTGCGCAACCTCGGCGGCAGCATCTTGATCGCCCTCACAAACGCACAGGTCACCTCACGCTCGCTTTGGCACCAGCAACATCTTCAGGGCGCCATGCAGGCTGGCTCCAACGCATTCGAACAGCACCGGCAGGCACTCACCGGATTCCTCGGCGGAACGTTTGGCGGGCAAAACAGCGGTGGCATGGCGCTTGCATCCATCTACAACCAACTCAACCAGCAGGCGCAGATGCAGGGCTACCAGGACGTGTACATGGAGCTCTCCTGGCTGTCATTCTTCCTCGTCTTCATGGCCTTCATGCTCAATGCGAACCGCCCTGGACAAGGCCCCGGCGCGTCGGCAATGCACTGAGTTTTCGCGCTGATCTGATTTCCTGAACTCGGTTCCCCTCATTGCGGATCGGCGATCCCGGGTCCTACTATTCTGTTGAGGTCCGATAAAGCGATTTCTGTTTCTTCTCCTGGTTCCCTCGATCCTTTTTGCCCAGCGAAACAAGGCAATCCTCTCGATTCCCTCCCGCCGAATATGGAGATTCTTACCCATCTCGGAGAGCGCGCCCGACTCCCCTCCCGACAACCAGCGCGTGGCCTTCATGGACAAGGGATTCGCTTCTAAGTCAATCGTCGCTCCAACGAAAGGGATCTGATGTCCGCTTCTCTCCTCGCCCGGCTCTTGGTAACTGCCGTTGCTACAGGCCAAGGCATAGCTCCTCTTTTCATCGACCTGAATCGAACTCATGCCACCAACGCGCTGTGGCCTGGCCACGCGCGCTTCCATATCGTGTGGCACACCTTCGGACTCTTCTTTATGGGGGTTGTTGGTGTGGCTTTGATCTGGTGGCCTTCGACCGAATCGCGCGGACACTTCCATCTAGCTGCGCTTCTCACAGCGTTGCCCATGCTGGCGTTCTTCGTAGCGATGTTCTCTCGCAGAGCCTATGGCGGCACGCTGCACGATCCGAACGGCATTCAGCCGGTGCGCATTCCTATCGGTGGCAGGCTCCGTGAATTCGATATGAACGCAGTGCTCGTGATTGTGGGAGGAGGAGTTGTGATGTGCGCGGTGCTGATGTTCTGAGCGCCATGTATACGGCCCGAAATGTGCCTAAAATTCGAAAACGCCAGAGACCTTGCGGCCTCTGGCGTTTTCCGGATGATCTTTTAGCTCAATGGATCATGCATCGTCCCGTTCTGCCTGTCGATGAGGCGGCAGGTTGCCCCGCTTCCTCGATCCTCCCGCTCCGCCCGGGTTGCGTCTCCAGGTTGCCCCTTCCCCGCTCCCTTTCTGCTGAGCCGGCGTCCGAATCCTCAGGTTGCCCTTCGGCTTCGAGCCTTCGGCTGTGCCGGCGATGGTCCGTTCGAGTTGCCCCGAACGAGCATGCCTTTGGCGTTGCTGGTTTCAGCGGAATTCCGAGTTGCCCCGTTGCTCTCGCCTTCTCCTGCCGCGCCTGCGATGAAGAACTCGGGTCGCCCCTTGCCCTGCATCTCCGGCTTTACCGGCGATGGGTCATCGAGTCGCCCCGATGTTCGCATCATTCGGCGGTGCCGACCTGCCGGTTCTCAGGTTGCCCCAAGTTCCGGCCCTTCGGTATCGCCGACGATTCGCTGTCCGAGTTGCCCCGAACGTTGAATCCTCCGGTACCGATTGATGGATATCCGAGTTACCTCGGATCACGCACCATCCGGTTCGCCTCAGTTGAATCTCCAGGTTGCCCCGGACATTTTCCCCTCGGCTACGGCAATCGACCAATTTCCAGGTTGCCCTAAATCTTGGGTCTCTCACCGTTCGCCGATTCCCCGCGTCTCGAGTTGCCCCGAATCTTGGTTCCTCGGCTGACCCGTATCTGCTTCCTCGGGTTGCCCCGTTTCGGCATCTACGGCTGAGTCGATGATGTCTCCCTGGCTGAATCGAACTTTGCATCCTCAGCTTGCGCCGCGGATGAATCTTCGTGTCCATTCAGGTCACTGCAATCTTGGTATAGCTTCCGGCGCTTTCTTAGCTCCGGTCCGTCGATTCACTATCGGCAAGCCGACCATGAATTCCCCTACCGAGTCCCTTACTTACGCTTTCTACCACGCCAGTGTTGCCGTTCCAACCAGCTACAGAGTCACCAGCTAGTTAGAGACAGTAGGCCCACCTGACCTGTGGATGCAAGTGCAAAACCCTAGTGTTTTCTGTGGATATCACCATTCATGGTGCATTCATATTCGATTTCTTCTTTGGCGCGATTTATTTCTGATTTCAACCTTCTAATCGCAAAAGATAAGTCCCTCGAATGCACACAAAATAAGTGCGAATAAGTTCTATCTGGACAATCTGGCCCCACTTACCCAATCGAGATTGCAGCAATAAATGGGCCTCACTGCAACGACGCAGCTGGTGCCGTCGTTCGCAAACCCGTTTCCCAGGTAGCCATGCGTCCTGTACAACATCTGCACCGGACCTTCCTGCGTCCCAGTATCGCCACCTGTTTCTGTCGAGGTTGAAAACTGCGCATGCAGAAAACTCAGCGTCTACCGCCAACCTGGCTCATGGGCTTGACGAATGCACCCTTCGGCCTCACCGGTGGATTCTGCGCGGTCATTATCCCTCAGCTTCTCGCCGCTCACGGCATTCCCGCCGGCCACATCGCAACGATTGCTGCCGCCATCCTTTCTCCCGGCTTCTGGATCTTCACCGTCTCCCCAATGCTCGACGCCTGGTTCAGTCGTCGTACCTACGCGCTCGTCTTCGGATCGCTCTCCGCCATCGCGGTCGCATTCACCGTCGCGCATCCCGGCAACCCTGGTCTCGTTGAAGCCGTCATGATCCCCGGCTTCGCCGCCGCCATGCTCTACCAGGGAGCAGTCGGAGGGTGGATGGGCAGCCTTGTCAACAAGCAGGAAGACAGCCGCCTTGGCGTCTGGTTTGCCGTGTCGAACATTGGCGCCGGTGGACTCATGATGGTTCTTGCCGGCCAACTGATCAGCCGGTTTCCTCCCACACTGGCCGGCGCTATGATGGGCGCTGCGATCCTCGTTCCAATGCTGTTTTTTCTGGCTATCCCTTCGCCTCCGCCCAAGCGCTGTCCCGCGCGCGAGAGCTTTGGCCGCTTCAACCGCGAACTCGCTTCGCTCCTCAAGCAGCGGCAAGTCCTTATGGCCTTGGCTCTGTTTCTCCTTCCCGCGGCCTCTTTCGCGCTCACGAATGTCCTGGGCGGCACCGGTTCCGATTTCTCCGCGAGCGAACGCACGGTCAGCCTCTTCGCCGGCCTGGGGTCCAGCGCAGCGGGCATTGTCGGCAGCTTTCTCCTATTCCCTCTCGCCCGCCGATTCCCGCTTCGCCCCGTCTACCTCGCCATCGGCATCGTCGGAGCCATCTTCACACTGAGCCTCCTCGCGCTCCCGCGCCAACCCTGGACCTTCGCCGTCGCCATCACGGGCGAGAATCTGTTTCAGGCCCTCGCCTTTGCCACCTCAAATGCGATCGCCTTTGAGGTCATTGGCCCCGACAATCCTTTCGCTGCGACACTGTTTACCGTCCTGCTCGCCGCCTCCAATTTGCCTATCACTTACATGCAATTCCTGGATGGCCGCGGCTACGACTGGCATGGACTTGCGGGCAGTTTCCTAACCGATGCAGGCATCAGCATAGCCGCATGCCTCCTCCTCGCCTATATGCTCACCCGCTGGCGCGCGACCTCTCCGGCGGTCGTACAGCCTCTCACCCCTATCCCGGAAAACGCCGATTGACCTAAGAGGATCGCCATTTCCAAATCCTGCCCATTTGCATTCCATCCATCCATGGTGTTTCAATTGCGTGTAGTGAAACAGGGGTGCTCCACTGGTGTGGGGCTGAGAAGATACCCTCGAACCCGATCCGGATAATACCGGCGTGGGAAGCTTTCGAAGCCAGGTTGGCCAACTTCCTCGAATCCCAGCGCAGACGCTCTTGTTTCATGAAGGTGGAAACAAGGTATGCGTGCGTCTCAATCTCGTCCTCGACAACTCGACTCAAATTGCCCGCAGCGAGGGTCTGTCCAGAGCTCAACGGCTGTCTCCGCTCTCGGCGCAAATCTCCACCTGCGCACCTCCGCGCAGTGGTTCATTGCCTGCATTCTCGCCCTCACCGCATCTAGCGCATGGACACAAAGCTCAACGACCTCAAATGCGTCCGCGCCACAAAACCCACCGTCAAGCCGTTTGCAGCAAAAACCGGACCGCGTCACCACCACGGTCGTCGTTCACGGCGAAGTCAAAGACGATTACCTCTCCGACGCCGGAACCGCCGGCAGTCTCGACAACACCCCGATCCGCGAGACGCCCCTCTCCGTCACCGACGTCACCAGCGCTGTAATGAGCGACCAGGTCTCGCGCGTGCTCTCCGACGTCGTCAAGAATGACGCCTCGGTTGGCGAGGACTACGCGCCGGTTGGCTACTACGGCGACTTCGAGATCCGCGGCTTTCCCATCGATCTGGCAACCGGCATGCAGATCAATGGCATGACCATCGCCGGCGAACAGGACGTTCCCCTCGAGAACAAGCAGCGCGTCGAAATTGTGAAAGGCATTGCTGGCCTAGAGAGCGGCGTAGCCTCCGCCGGCGGCGTCATCGACTACGCGACCAAAGAGCCCTTTGCCGGCCAACGTCCCTCTTTCGATCTCGCGACCGACCATCGCCGTTCTTCCTACGGATCAACAGAATTCCCCGTCCCCGGATTCCATGGCAATTCCGGACTTCTTATCACCGCCGCCGGCGAAAACATCCACACCTATGTCGAAGGTGCGAACGGCTGGCGTGGAATGGGTGCTGCCAACGGCAGATGGCAGCTCTCAGCCGACACGCAACTCACTACCGACTTTGAATACCAACACAAGGTCGAGCGCTCCGAAGCCGGCTACCAACTGCTCGGTGGAACCGCGGTGCCCACTCCTGTCTATCCCTCCGTGATGCTCGGCTTCCAGCCGTGGTCGAAGCCCAACACCTTCGACACTTTCAACGCCGGCGCCCGCCTCGAGCGCAGACTCGCTGCCAACTGGAACCTCCGCTTCGGCGGCTCCTACAGCCACTCTCTCATCGATGACAACGTAATCTGGCCCTACGGTCCGGCGCTCGATGCCGACGGCAACTCGCTCTGCCCTGACTCGCCCTACTACTTCTTCTGTCCCGACGGCAGCTACGAAATATACGACTACCGGAGCCCTGGCGAACTCCGCATCGATGCCCTCGGAGAAGCGCTCCTCCAAGGCCACTTCACCACCGGCAAATTCAGTCACGACATCGTCATCGGAGGATCCCTTTTTCATCGATCCGTCGATCTCTCTCCTTCCATCGTCTACATCCCGCTCGGCGTCGAGAACCTCTATCAGCCAAACGTCCCCTATGCGCCGGAAAGCCCGTACCAGCAGGCCGGCCCCTCAACGCTCGCGGACTTCAACCACCAGGGATCCGCTATCGTGCAGGAGCGCGCCCATCTTCCCGGCAACGTCGTCTTGCAGGCCGGCGGCCGCTTCGTGCAAGTCACCGACTTCAACTACACCGGGCCTCGAACGCTCTGGCTGCCACAGTACGGAGCCACCTACTCGCCCTTACGCGACCTCACCCTCTACGGCAATTACGGTGCCCTGCTCTCACTCGGGCCTCAGGCCCCGTGGTGGGTTGATAACTCGAGTCTCTTCCTGACGCCCTTCATGACTCGTCAATCGGAAATCGGCGCGAAGTACGAGCACACAATCCTCCTCACCGCCGCTCTCTTCCGCATGCGCCAACCCTTCTTCTATCCCCGCATCATTCAAGCCGCTGACAGTTTTTGCCCGACCAATCTTATGACCGGCGGCGATGTCATTCCCGGCGACCAATGCTTCGAATCCGAAGGCCACGAGACCCACGACGGCATCGAACTGAATGCGCAAGGCAAAGCTGCAAACTGGATTCAGCTCAGCGCCTCGGCGACAGCCATGCGCGCCATCTCCAACAGCACAGGGACACCCACTTTCGACAACCAGCAGGTCATTAACGTTCCGCGATTTCACACCGCGCTCTTCGCCGATGTTCTTGTGCCCCACGCGCGCGGTCTGCACCTGATGCCCGGCTGGAGCTATACCAGCCGCAAGGAAGCCACGCGTGACGACCTCGTAAGCGTGCGCGGCTACAACCTCTTCAACCTCGGCGCCCGTTACTCCCCCGGGGGCGAAGCTGGCCGCGTCACGCTCCACATCTATGCAGATAACATTCTCGACAAGCGCTTCTGGAAAGACACAGGAGCCAGCTACGGCGACACCTTCATTCACCAGGGCGCGCCCACGACAGTCAGGCTCTCGGCACACTACAGATTCTAGCAATAGCAAAGGAGCTGCATTGGACGAACCCGCAAAAGCGCACGGATTAGATGGCTCCCTGGTTAAGCCCGACTGGCCGCCGTTGACCCTCAACGAAGTCCGCGCGCTTCTCGCAAAGATGCCCGTCGCCGGCGATCCGATCGAGATTGTTTCCTTCAGCCCGCGCCCGTTTTCCGCCGCGAGTGTCGTCAGAACCCGTCAAGGAAGAATCTTCGTCAAGCGACATGCGCGCTCAGTCCGCGATGCTGAAGGCCTCATCGAAGAGCACCGTTTCATGCAGCATCTGCGCGCGAATGGCGTCGAAGTGCCCCGTATCTTCGCAACCAGCTCGGGCAACACCGCGATTGAGACCGGCGATTGGACTTACGAAGTGCACGAAATCCCCTCCGGCCTGGACATGTATGAAGACGCGATCTCGTGGACTTCGTTCCGATCGCTAGATCACGCTCGCTCCGCAGGTCAGATGCTGGCCTGCCTGCACCTCGCCGCTATCAGCTACAACGCGCCGCCCAGAAAGGCGCGCCCGCTTGTCGCGAGCTTCACCATCTTCGCATCGCAAGATCCGCAGAACGCACTAGAGCAATATCTCGCCGCCCACCCGGTCCTCGATCAGGATGCGCAGACCTGCCGCGACTGCTTCGATGCGCTCGATCTCCTCGCGCCGTTCCATGCAGAAATCAAGCTCCTGCTGCCCTCGCTCCGTCCACTCTGGACGCACAACGACCTCCATGCTTCGAACCTTTTCTGGAGCGACGCCAGCCCTCGCGCGCATGCCACCTCTGTCATCGACTTCGGCCTTGCGGATCGCACCAACGCGATCTGCGACATCGCCCAGGCCATCGAACGCAACATCGTGGAGTGGCTCGTCCTCATTCGGGATCCCGACCATGGCGACGAAGTTCCAG
This sequence comes from Occallatibacter sp., assembly GCF_035317045.1. Taxonomy (GTDB): domain Bacteria; phylum Acidobacteriota; class Terriglobia; order Terriglobales; family Acidobacteriaceae; genus Telmatobacter. Next base: position 213,755 of record NZ_DATHHT010000035.1, on the reverse strand, counting down.
CCCACTTGGACCACCTATGGGCAATGCTCGACGGTTACGAGGAGAGGCGTCGACTCAGCCATACGGAGGCGGCGGCATTGGCCCCGATGCTCGCCCTCTGTCACGCGGAGTTCGCGCTCACCGAGGCTGACTACTTTCTCGGCGTCCTGCAATCGCCGGAAAAAGCTCGCGTTGCTACCCGCGATTATCTTGTTGGTCATGCCCAATGGTTCCGCGGTCCCGGCAGGTTGAAGATCATCGAGCCATTGCGCCAATGGGCCGAAACACGCCAGACCCGGGCGGTGAGTGCATGATTCTCTCCGCAATCGCTCATTACCTGGTCGCGAACTGGGTGGAGCTCGCAGGCTTTGTCACCACCGCAGTTGGCATCTGGCTCACTACCAAACGCCTGCTAATCTGCTGGCCTGTCATTCTAGGGGCTGATATTCTCTATCTAATCGTCTTCTATCGCGCTCGGCTTCTTTCAGACGCACTTCTCCAGGTCTTCTTCATTGTCTTCACCCTCTATGGGTGGTGGCACTGGTGGCGCGGCATACGCGAAGAAGGCGACGTGCGCGTCGTCCCGCTCGCCCTGCCGAGTCTTTTAATCGCTATCGGTGCGGGCATCGCCGGCAGCTTTGTGCTCGGCGAACTTGCGAAGCAACTTCATGCAGCCCTGCCCTATCTCGACGCCGCACTCACCAGCTTCAGCCTCGTCGGCAGTTGGTGGCAGGCACGCAAGCACATCGCCAACTGGTGGCTCTGGATCGTGGTCAATCTCGTGTACATCGGCGAATACATGTATAAGGACCTGTGGCTTACCGCAGTCCTCTATGCCGGTCTGGTCGGTCTCGCCATCCTCGGCCTCCGCGACTGGCAACGTGCCTCTCGAGCCGTTCAAACCGCCGTTTGCACCACGTTAAGAAGCGGCTCTCCGGCCATATAGCGACGCAGCTCATCGGCCGCAACCCGCAGAGCACGCCGCGTAAATTCCGGGCTCGATCCGCCTACATGCGGTGTGATCAGAAGGTTCGGGCACTTCCACAATGGGTGCCCGACCGGCAGAGGCTCCGGATCCGTCACGTCGAGCGCCGCACGAATCTTCCCGCTCTGCAATGCCTCGACCAGCGCTTCCGTGTTAACGATCGGCCCACGTGCCGCATTCACCAGCAATGCGCCTTTCTGCATCAGCGAAAACCGCTGCGCATCAATCAGCCATCGCGTCTCAGGTGACGACGGCAGAATCAGCACGACAACCTGGGCCCTGGGCAGCAAGGCATCCAGTTCGCACACCGCATGCACCTTCGGATTCTCCCGCGCCGTTCGTGCAACCCGAATCAGGTCCACTCGGAAAGGTTCGAGCATGCGTTCGATCTCCTTGCCGATCGAACCATATCCAACCAGCATCACCGTCTTCCCGGTCAGTTCCTCCAGCATCACCGGCGGATAGTGCGTCCGGGCATCTCCTGTGATTTCCGCATATTCCGCGCTCGCCTCGAACCGCCGCTTCCACTCACCCGACCGTTGAATATCGAGGAACAACGGAAAATGCTTCAACATCGCCAGGATCGCTGAAACCGTCCACTCGGCCGTAGAAACATTATGTGCGGCGCGCGCGTTGCAGATGGTCACATGCGGTCCCATAGCGCCAGGAATCCATTCCGTTCCCGCCATCAGCGAAAGAACCACCTTCACTCCCCGCAAATGGGGAACGATCTTCAGATTCCTTGTCGGATAAGGGTCAGGCAACCAGACGTCGATCTCGACATCGTGGTCAAGATCACGCGGCAGTCGAATCAGCTCGATCCCTTGCGGAAAATCGGAAAGCCACTCGGCGGCAAGATTTGCGGAATATCCAACTCGAATCATAGTCAATCGAAATTCAGTATAAATTTGCGGTGCTTGTTCATGTTGCATATTCGGTGCTCTACGGTGTGTGTCCCACGCCACTGCACGCACTGAGGCTCAATGCGGCATGCTATGACTGAGGGGGGCGGGATTCTGACGTAATGCGCTTAGCCAAATCCAAATCGTGGTCCCAGCAGCAGCTCGCCGTTAAATTGGGCGTCGACGGGGTTGCAGCGCAGGGTCTGCTGAACTGGGAGCGCAAGCGGCTTCTGATCCACGCAGCGAGAACTGCTCTCGCCGCTGCTCTTTGCTGGTGGATCGCGCTGCAATTTGGTCTACAGGACGGCTACTGGGGGGCCATCAGCGCCATCATAGTGCTGCAATCGAACTTCGGCGCCACTATCACCGCGTCGCGCGACCGCATCCTGGGAACGATTATCGGCGCCGCCTTCGGCTTTGGATTCTCGCTCTTTGGGGTTCTGCCGTGGAACTTTATCCTTGCCGTCTTGTCTGCCGTCTTTCTGTGCGGACTCCTCGGTCTGCGCAGCAGCTCGCGCCTCGCCGGAGTGACGATTTCGATTGTGATGCTGGTGCAAAAAGGTGGCTCACACTGGGTCCTTGCCCTCCATCGGGTCGGTGAAGTTTTCCTCGGGATTCTCGTCGCCGTCGCAGTTTCGACCCTCGTCTTTCCCGATCGAGCGCGGCTGCGCTTGCGTGATGGACTTGCGCAGGAGTTCCTCGTACTCAACGCATTCTTCGAGGGCATCCTGCAAGGGTTCCGCGGACGCCCGGCTGAGAACCTGGCTCAACTGCGCGAAGATGCGCTCACCCTGCTTCGCGGCAACAATGCACTGCTTGAAGCGTCGCGCAATGAACCCTCCGGCGGTCCCGGCTGGCGCGAAGGTCTCGGAATGCTCGCCCAGTTTGGCCGCACCATCTTTGACGCCCTGGTGGCACTGGAACTTGCCGTGCGCGAGAGCCACCAAGACAACTACGCCGTGCAGTTGGAGCCCGAATTAGGCCGTCTCACCGCCGACATTCAATCAGGTTTCCAGTACCTGGCAAAATGCATTCATGGCTGGCGCTTCCACATTCCACCTCCCGATATCAATCTAGAAGAGGACATCGCACAGCTCGAGCAGCGCATGGACAAAGTGCGACACACGGGATTCAACTTTTCTCAGGCTGAGATTCTGCGCGCCTACGCCGTCCAGCTTCACTTGAAGCAGATCGCTCGCCTGCTGCGCTCTTCCCGGGTCGAAACCGGCCGCGCCATCGGCGAAGCGCAGCTCACCGAACGCTAGCCGAGAAACTTGCGCAAAGCTTCTCCGCAGTCCTCGATTTCCTTGATCGTGATCGCATAGCCGAAGCGAAGATGTCCTTCGCCCTGCGCGCCGAACACCGATCCCGGAATGGTTGCGATGTACGCCTTTTCCAGAAGAATCTGCGCAGCCGTGCGGCTGTTCTTATGAATTTTCTCGACATTTGGAAACGCGTAAAACGCCCCTGCTGGCGGATCGCACTTCAACCCGACTTCATTCAGGACGCCAACCAGAAGATCCCTTCGTTTCCTGTAATCTTCTCGATACGCGGCAATCTCAACCTCAGTCGTCTTCAACGCATGGATCATAGCCTGCTGAACGAAGGTGTTCACGCCGTTCGTCGAGTACAGAACAATCTTCTTGAGCGCCGTCATAAAGGGTTCCTTCGCCACGGCGTATCCCGCGCGCCAACCCGTCATCGCATACGTCTTTGAGAACGTGAAGCATGTGATCGTGCGCTCTGCCATGCCCGGCAGCGAGGCGATCGAGACGTGCTCGCCCTCATACACAAGATCCTCGTATGCTTCGTCCGCGATCACGATCAGGTCGCGCTCACGGGCAAACGAGGCCACTTCCTCCGCTTCAGCCCGCGTGAACACCAGCCCGCTCGGATTCTGCGGCGTGTTGTAGTAAATGGCACGTGTCTTGGGCGTTGAAAATTGTTCCAGCGTTTTGCGAATACCGTTGCGTCGCGCCGTCGAGGTGGGCACCGACAGAGGGCGCGCCTGCGTTCCTGTCACAAGATCGGCAATTGGCGTCCAGTACGGCGAGAAAATCAGCGCGTCATCGCCAGGATCGAGGACGCTTTGGAAGCCCGCATACAGACCTTGCGAGCCACCCACTGTCGCAATCACCTCATCTGTCGTCGCATTGATTCCATTCTTCGCGGCAAGTTTCTCCACCAGCGCCTTGCGCAACGGAAGCACGCCTGACGACGGCGCATAATGCGTATAGTTCTCCACCAGCGCCTTCACCGCCGCATACTTGATGGCTTCAGGCGTTTCAAAATAAGGCTCGCCCCCATGCAGCGCGTGGACCTGCAGGCCCTCTGCCCGCATTTCCATCACCTTGTTGCGGATCTGCACGATATCAGAGAATCCAACCTCGTCCAGACGCTTGGCCAGGCGAATCCCACTCGGTTTCGTCATGGTCTATGCTCTTCCTTTCGTGCTCTTTTCTTACCGATGCTTTCAGAATATCTGATGCGTTGCGGATTCCAGCAGAATATGAGATGCCGCGATTGCCTTAGCGAAAATCACACTACAAGCAGATTCGTGTAAACCGCCATCCCCACCACGGCGTCCACGCCCATCGCATCCAGGTCGTCCACTTCCTGCTGGCTTCGGATGCCGCCTGCCACGATGAGCTGGCGCGCGGTCAGTCCGTGCAGACGTGCCGCAGCGTCAATCGGGAAGCCCTGCATCAACCCCTCGCCATCCACGTGCGTATAAAGATACGCAGCCACAAACGGATCAAGCTGCGGTATCGCTTCATCCGGAGTCAGCGCCACCTGCGCCTTCCAGCCCTTCACCGCAATGCGCCCATTCTTGGTGTCGATTCCCGCAACCACTCGCTCCGCCCCCACAGCCGCAGCAAGCGCTGAAGCAACATCTGCATTCACTTTTCCGTCTTCCGAAAACAATGCGGAGCCGATGATGACCCGCATCGCACCCGCGTTAATAATCTCGCTGGCCCGTTCGGTCGAACGAATCCCCCCTCCCACCTGGCATGGAAGCCGCCGCGCGATCTGCACGACCAGGCCAGAGTTATCGCCTTGTCGCATCGCCGCATCGAGATCGATAAGCTGTACCAGTGGAAACCGTGAAAACTTCTCGATCCAGTATTCGAAGTCATCGAACGAGAGCCGCAGCTTCTCGCCCTGCACCAGTTGCACGATCCGGCCGCCCATGAGATCAATCGAAGGAATCAGCATGGCAGTCTCACCGGAACGCCTGCGGCAACCAGTTCCTCTTTGAGTGACCGCGCACTCGACACGCCGAAGTGAAAGATACTCGCCGCGAGCGCCGCGTCTGCCTTCCCTCTGCCAAACACGTCGACGAAGTGCGCCACCGTCCCCGCGCCCCCCGATGCAATCACCGGAATATTCACCGACTCGCTCACTGCCGCTGTGAGTTCGCAATCAAATCCCGCCCGCGTCCCGTCCGCATCCATTGACGTAAGTAGAATCTCTCCCGCTCCACGTGCCTCCGCCTCCAGCGCCCACTCCACCACACGTCGTCCGGATGGCTTGCGTCCACCCTGCACAAACACTTGCGCATCGCGCACCGGGTCGTCGGCTTCTGGATCACGCCTCGCATCGATCGCCACCACCACAGCCTGCGCTCCAAAAGTGCGCCCAATTGCGCCGATCAGCGTGGGATCGGCCAGAGCCGCCGAGTTGATACTGATCTTGTCTGCGCCGGCCTCGAACACTTGCTCCGCCTCTTCTGCGCTGCGAATGCCGCCTCCCACGGTAAACGGCACGAACAACTCACGCGCCGTGCGTCGCACCGTCTCCAACAATGTCTGCCGCCCTTGGTGGGTAGCCGTAATGTCGAGCAGCACAATTTCATCCGCGCCTTCCCGCGCATGTCGCGCCGAAAGCGCCGCCGGATCACCGGCATCCACGATGTCCACAAACTGAACGCCCTTCACTACCCGCCCTTCATGGACATCGAGACAGGCAATGATTCGCTTGGTCAGCATGACATCCTCGCGGCGAATTGGCTGGCGATTAGGTCGTCAAGGTCGGCACGATCCGCAGAGTCCAGCGCGGGAGTCGGGAAGAGCAGGAACCGTTTCTCTGTCAAATAGAGGAGCGTCATCTTGTCGTCTTGTGCGAATTCGATGATTTTGTTCCACTCAAACGACTCCGCGGCAGTTCCGGCGATTGCAGACGATACAGCTGAGTCGTTCATTTCAATCCAGGCAGTTCTTTCCTCGGATGAGAATCTGCGTTCAAATTGCTTCTTGTATCTCTTGGCTTGCCGTCCTTTGGCCGTCAGCTTCAAGTAGACGACCGCAACAGTCAAGCCGAAGAGGGTTTCAAAACAATAGGGCATTCCCAGCCCAGGTAAACCCAGCTTTTTGACAACCACGCACCCAGTCACAGCCGCGAGAATCGGTATGCCCTCATAGACGAAGAAATGGACAAAGCGCCGAGTGGATGATTGGTGCCAACGAAGATATTGCGCAGCTTGATAATCAGCCAGCGTAAGAGTGAATTGAATCCTCAAGCTCTGGCCTCCATAAAATTGCGCAAAATCTTCAGTCCTGTCCCTCCAGACTTCTCCGGATGAAACTGAACACCCATCACGTTGCCGCTTTCCACGGCAGCGGCGAAAGGCTCAATGTAATGTGCCATCGCAGCGGTTTCAGTCGTGATGGGTGCCTTATAGGAATGCGTAAAATAGACGAACTCGCCCGCCCCGACTCCAACAAGAAGGCGCGATCCTGAATTGGTCTCTAATGAGTTCCAACCCACATGTGGAACCTTTTGGTTGCACTCCGGAAATCGCGTGCACGACTCTTTGAAGTGTCCAAGCCCCCGCTGATTCGCCGCTTCGCTCGACCCTGCGTACAGCCACTGCATTCCCACGCAAATTCCAAGAAACGGCACTCCCCGCGAAATCGCCGTCCGGATTGCTTCGGTCATACCTGTCGAATCCAACCGCTCGGTCGCCGCAAAATGCCCGACCCCTGGCAGCACAATCCGCTCCGCCGACCCGATCAGCGACAAATCCGAATCCGTTACCACTGCGTCCGCACCCAGGTGCCGCAGCGCCTTCAATACCGAAGTCAGATTTCCGGCCTTGTAGTCAATGACCGTGACGCGCATCAAAGGAGCCCCTTGGTGCTCGGCAGCAACTCGCCCAGTTGCTTATCGCGCGAACATGCCACACGCAACGCCCGCGCAAACGCCTTGAAGATCGCCTCGATCTTGTGATGATTCGACCGGCCGTACATCGTTTTCACGTGCACATTCGCCCGGGCGCCCCGCGCAAACCCCTCGAAGAAATCCGTCACCAACTCCGACTGGAGGTCGCCGACCAAGCGCGTCCTTACCTTTGTGTCCACTGCGTACGCCGCCCGCCCGCTCAAATCCACCGCGGCAATCGCCAGCGTCTCGTCCATCGGCATGATGAAATAGCCCGCGCGCAGTATCCCGCGCTTGTCGCCCAGCGCACGATCGAAAGCCTCACCCAGCGCGATCCCCACATCCTCAACTGTGTGGTGCTGATCAACATCCAAGTCGCCTTTGCACGTGAGTTCCAAGTCAAACGCCCCGTGCCGCGAAAACAGCTCCAGCATGTGATCGAAAAACCGGATGCCGGTGGAGATCTTGTACTGCCCCTTGCCTTCGATCTTAAGATCAATGGCGATGCGAGTTTCGTTCGTATCGCGTACAACGACGCCCCTGCGAGTTGCATTCTTACTCGAACTCTTCCGCAATCGAATAGCCATCATCGCCCCTCCTTGCAGCCGCGCAGTGTCTCCAGCGTCCTCTTCAATACGCCCACGGCTTCGCCCATCTGCTCTCGCGTGCCAATCGTGATGCGAACGCAACCGTCACATCCCGGATCATTCGATCGATCGCGCACCAGTACGCCACAGTCCGACATCAGGCGGACGAATTCAGCGTGTCTTGACCCGATTTCCACAAGGATAAAATTCGCACTACTCGGCCATCGACGCACACCCGCCGCGTCCAGCGCAGTTGCAAACTCCGCACACGCCGCATTCACTTCCCCGACGTACCAGTTCAGATAGGCTGCGTCTTCCAACGCCGGAGGCAAACAAGCCAGCGCCAGCGAGTTGACACTGTACGGCGAAAGTACGCGCCGGATCCATTGCATCGATTCTACCGGCCCGACCAGCACTCCCAGCCGTAACCCCGCCAGTCCGTACGCCTTCGAAAAAGTCCGCGCCACCATCACGTTTGGCACCGTATCAATCAGGTCGATCACGGTCTCGCCATAAAAGTGAAAATACGCTTCGTCTACCAGCACCACGGCCTGCGGAGCCCGCTGCGCAATCTCGACAATCTGCTCTCGCGTCGCAATCGACCCCGAGGGGCTGTTGGGATTTGCGATTGCAATGATCTTCGTCCGCGGCGTAATCGCGCTCAGTAGCCGCTCATACGGAAACTGCAAGTCGCCACCAGCCTGCACCTTCACCGTGCGTGCATCGGTTGTCGAGGCGTATACCTCGTACATCGTGTACGTCGGAACTGGTAGCAGCAGCTCGTCGTCTGCCTCGAGAAATGTTTCGAACAGAACATGAATCGCCTCATCCACTCCGTTTGTCAAAACAACCTGCTCCGGCGCGACGCCCACGTGTTTCGCCACTATCCTCTCCACCGGCGCTCTTTCCGGATAGCGCGTAAGCTCCCCGCCTGAGATGCGGCCCAGAACTTCGCGCACTCTAGGCGAGCACGCAACCGTGTTCTCGTTGAAGTCGAGCCGCATCGCATCGCGATTCCCCAGCGGCGGGTGATACTCCTTCATCGCCTGAACACGCGCACGCGGAATCGGTTGAACAACTGAAGCGGATTTACGCATGGGCCCTGCTTCCGCGTGCACCAGCCGAAACTTGCTTCGGTGAAGCCTTGCGCAACCGCACGCGAATTGCTTCAGTGTGTCCAGTCAAGCCCTCCGCCTCCGCCAGCAAGGCTGCCTTAGCACCCAGCAAGCGAATTCCTCGCGCAGTGTACTCCTGCACCGTAACGAGCTTCACGAAATCATTCACGCTAAGTCCGCCACGCACCCGCGCCATCCCGCCAGTCGGCAGCGTATGGTTCGGCCCCGAAATGTAATCGCCCATCGGCTGCGCCGACCATCGGCCCACAAACACCGAGCCGGCATGCGACACCCACTCCAGATCCTCAACCGCATCCACCGTCAAATGCTCTGGCGCAAGCCGATTCGTAATTTCACGAGCCTCCTCAACGTCCGCCGCAATAATCGCAACCCCATTCCGATCGAGCGCCGCGCGCGCTATGGGATTCTTGCGACTTTGCTTCCTGGTTTCCCCAACCACCCGTCGCGCAAGTTCACTTCGAGTCGTCACGAAAATCGCAAGCGCCTCTGGATCGTGCTCAGCCTGCGCAACAAGATCTGTCGCAATTTCTGCCGGATCGCCGCGCTCGCTGATGACGACAACCTCTGTCGGCCCCGCCAGCATATCAATCGCGCAATCAAATGCAACAAGCCGCTTGGCCGCTGTCACATACAAATTGCCAGGCCCCACAATCTTGTCCACCCGCACAATCGTCGCCGTACCGTAAGCCAACGCCGCAATCGCATGTGCCCCACCAACGCGATAGAACTCGCTGATGCCAAGCAGATGTGCCGCCGCCAGTGTTTCCAGTGCAGGCTTCGGCGAAACCGCAACAACCCGCTCCACTCCCGCCACCTGCGCGGGAATTGCCGTCATCAGCAGCGTCGAAGGCAACGGATGGCGCCCACTGGGCACATAGCAACCCACCGAACTGATCGGCCGCACAAGTTGTCCCACCGTGAGCCCTGCCGTCGAAGATCTGCTCCATGACTTGGGAAGCTGCTGCTTCGCGAACCGCCGAATCTGTCCCGCCGCCGCCCTGAGCGCCTCGCGGAGCGCCGGATCAATCGCATCCCATGCCACTGCCATCTCCTGCGGCTCAATCCTCAACCGCGACGCATCCTCAAGCCCGTCGAATTGTGCAGCATGGCGAAGCAACCCCCGATCACCATCGCGGCGGACACGCGCGACGATGCGCTTCACCGCCGGCAGCACGGAGTCCAGGGCCGCGCCACCCCGCCTTTCCAGCGCAGCCAAGACGGCGGCAGCTTCACCTGCTCTTCGCCCTCGAGTTCGAATCACCTTCATCGTTCTCGTCCCGTCTCTTCCTACAGCACTACTTTGTTTAGCGGATACTCGACGATCCCGGTTGCACGCGCAGCCTTCAGCTTGGGAATTACATCCCGCGCAACGCGCTCTTCGACAATCGTGTTCACCGCGACCCAATCCGAATCGCTCAACTGCGATATCGTCGGCGAATTCAACGCCGGTAACACCGCCAGCACACCTTCGAGATCAGCGCGCTGCACGTTGAGCATCAGGCCAACCTGCGACTGCGCATCGATCGCTCCCCGTAGCATCACCGCGATCTGGTCGATCTTTTCACGCTTCCAGTCGTCGACCAAAGCAATCTTTCCGGCGATTAGGTGGGTCTCGCTCTCCATCACGGTGTCAATGATCTTTAGATGATTCGCCTTGAGTGAACTGCCCGTTTCAGTCACTTCCACAATCGCATCAGCGAGCGTTGGCGGCTTCACCTCGGTCGCGCCCCAGCTAAACTCTACCTTTACGTTCACGCCCTTTTCGGCAAAGTATCGTTTCGTGACTTCCACCAGTTCCGTCGCGATAATCTTCCCTTCCAGATCTTCAGCCCTCTGATACCGGCTCGCATCAGGCACTGCAAGCACCCAGCGCACCTTGCGCCGACTCTGTTTTGCGTACGTCAACGTGGTCACGCTCGTAACATCCAGTCCACTTTCCACTACCCAATCAATGCCGGTTAGTCCGGCATCGAGTACGCCGTGTTCGACGTAGCGCGCCATCTCCTGCGCGCGAATCAGCATGCATTCAATCTCCGCATCATCAATCGACGGAAAATACGATCGCCCGTCCGTGTATATATTCCACCCCGCGCGCTTGAAGAGGGCGATGGTCGAATCCTGAAGGCTGCCCTTGGGCAATCCGAGCCGGAGTTTGTTAGCCACGCGCCACCTCCACCACTTTTGAAAACGCAACTGGCTTCGTAAAGCAACTTACGGTGCCCTCGTGGCAGACCAGCCCGTCGCCATCCACCATCACACGAAACAGCAGCGAATCGTTGTCGCAGTCGGTTGCTGCAGAAACAATGCGTAGCCGATTGCCGCTGGTCTCGCCCTTCATCCACAGCTTCTGCCGCGAGCGGCTCCAGAAGGTAACAAATCCCGTCTCAAGCGTCCTAGCGTAGCTCTCCGGATTTAGAAAACCCAGCATCAGCACCTCGCCGGTCTGCGCATCCTGCACGATGCCGGCCACAAGGCCGTCCATCTTTTCGAAATCAATTGTTGGTTGTGAGTTCATCGTCTTTCTCGATTTACGTTGGATTCTGCTGCAAAATCAAAAGCCCACCGGCTCTTGTGCCGGCGGGCTTTGGGGTTCTTCGATCTCTCTGGCCGTCTATTTCAGGCCATGACAGTCCGCCGGCATGGATGTTCCATGATGGTGGTGATGACCGTGATGGCGGCTGCTGTGCATCTGTTTCAAAAGTAAGGCATCCATCAACGGGTGTCAACCTCACGTGCTCAATCAGAAATGCTCGCGGGCAGTCTACCCGCTTTTCGCGCCGACAGTTGCGTCCGGCTCGGTCTTCGGTCCGGGATTGCGCAGCAGCTCAATCAGCTTCTGATACAGCCGGTTCCGCACTTCAAATCGCTCCGATGCGCGCGTCACGTAGCAAACCAGAACCTCTATGCCTGAGGCCGACGGACGCAGGTTCTCCACGGCGGTCGCGCTGAATCGGCTAAGGCTGTCGCCGTGCGCACCACGCTTCCACTCCTGCTCGGCGAGACCGGCATTTTTCTCCGTCTCCCCCACAACCGCCTTCTGAATACGGTCGAGCAGCTCGTGTACATTCTCCGTCGCAGGCAGAGTCAACGAAATCTCATCCCACATCCATTGCCCGCTGGTCGAGAAGTTGAAGTACTTCCCGCGGATGGCAAACCCATTCATGAAGGTGATTCTGCGCCCCGTCGGCAAGCCCCTGTCCGCAAGTGTCCCGGTTTCCAGCAGTGTCGTGGTGAACAACCGCACTTCGATCACCTCACCGCCCACCCCGTCAATCTCCACCCAATCTCCCACGTGAATGCCGTTCTTGCCGATCAGCACAAACCAGCCGAGGAACGCAATAATGAAGTCCTGCAGCGCAATCGTAAGCGCTGCCGTCGCCAGGCCAAGAATTGTCGGCGTCTCACGGGGCGTACCAAAAATCACCAGCAGGATAATCACGACCCCGACGACCTGGATGGAGAGTTCCAGAATGCTGCGCAGGGTCTGCGAACGCCGGCGGTCCAGTACGGGCGTGTCCATCAGCCGGCGTACCAGGGCATCGCAAGAAACCATGCAGATACCGATAAACGCAATCAACGCCAGCGACTGCAGAATCAGGTGGAGCACTATGCGATGCTGGAGCAGTACTTGCGCGGACCATTTGCCATACACGGTCGCCAGCTGCTGCTCCGTCTGGATGCGATCGTCCAGGATGCTGAGAATCTGCCGTTGCGCGGTTCTGTCCTTGAGCCCCTCGAGTTTCTCGTCAAGATCGTCTGTGTGGACCGCGGCTGAGTTGGCCTTCGTCTCAAGTGCGTTATGCTGCGCGGTCAGGCTTGCAATGTCGGCTCTCGTCTGGTTTAGAGCTTGTTGCAGCAGATCGTAGCGGCTTCGCTGCCTGAACCACGCACCAATGCGTCCAGCCATGGTTCCGTAGCGGCGTTCTGAGATGACCGCCAACTGGCCGCCCTCGTGAACTCGCTTGTCGTACTCGCGCATCGTGGATTCGTGCGCGTTCAGCTCTGCTTGTATCTGCGATGTCTGGTCCCCGGATGCCCGATCCAGATCCTGCTGCGCGTCGGCCAGCTCATCCGTGTCTAACCCGAGCTGCGCTTTCGACACTTGCAGGTCGCCTTCGTCATACTCGGCAGGCTTGCCGTTCTTTGGCGGAGGCAACTTCAAGTGCTCGGTGATCGTTTGCACGTCATCCTTGTCCTGAGCGATGAGCTGTTGCAACTGTGTCACCTTCCTCGAAAGCGCCAGCGCATCGCCGGTAAGGGTTATGTGCTGCGAGTCGAGCGTGGCTTGGCGCAACGACGACGCGAATGCCTGGTCGACTTCGTGGTCTGCAAGTCTCTCGGCATCCTGCGCGTACTCCTTCTCCTCCGCTGTCATGGCGAGCGGAGCGAGTGCCTGTGCGGTCTGCCACGGACTCACATCCACAATCGTCTTCTTCCCGCCGATCGCGCGGTTGGGATTGTTCTTTGGATTCAGGAACGACAGATTCCCCATCGCATCGCGCGTAGTCCACGCAAATACAAGACACACTGCCAGCAGCGCGAAGAGAATGAGAAGAATGACGAGCCGCGTGCTGCCAAGCACTCGACTGCGCAGCTTTTGTCCGGCGGAAGAAGCAACTGGGGGGATTGCCATAACACCATTTTTGCAGGAAACCGGCCTCCCAGTCTCCATCTTTTCGCCATGTTCCTGACTGAAGGTTTACGCGTCCATCGCCCGGGGAGCAGAATAGGCCAGTGAGGATACAACCTTTCTTTCGAACCCTGGCGGCTGCGCTCATCTATACTCTCTCGACCGGTTATGCGGGTTTCGCCTCTCAATCCGCACAAGCCCAAGCCTTCTTTCAGACTCGGCCCGCGCCGGAAGAGCGCGTCGATCTCAACTCCGCGACCCTCGATCAACTCATGAAGGTTCCCGGCATAACGCGCACCTGGGCTGCGCGCATCATTCGCTACCGCCCCTATCGTGGCAAAAACGACCTCGTCGATCGAGGTGTAGTCCCGAGTCAGGTATACGACCGCATCAAGGACTACATCATCGCGCATCGCAGCAAGTCTTAAGGCTATTAGATCGCTTCCTCCTGCGCCGCCCCATGATCGTCGCCGCGTCGCAACAGCCGGCTCAACAACACGTACAGCACGGGAATGAACACCAGGTTTAGCACGGTTGAGAACAGCATGCCGCCCACAATCGTTGTGCCCACTGAGCGTCTTCCCAGCGCGCCCGCACCTGTTGCAAATACCAGCGGCAGTACCCCTAGGATGAACGCGAACGAAGTCATCAGAATCGGACGAAGCCGCAACTCCGCCGCCTCAATTGCAGCATCCGCAATCGATCGGCCTTTGCGCCGCAATTGCTCGGCAAACTCCACGATAAGAATCGAGTTCTTGGCCGAGAGACCAATCAGCATCACCAGCCCAATCTGGCAGTAGACATCGTTTGACATGCCGCGCAGCGCCACCAACCCCAGTGCGCCAAGCACCGCCATCGGCACCGCCAGCAAAATGATGAAAGGCAACGCAAAGCTCTCGTACTGCGCCGAAAGCGTGAGATACACCACGAGAAGTCCGAGCCCAAAGATGATCAGTGCGCGCCCGCTCGATTCAATCTCATCCAGCGTCAGTCCGGTCCATTCGTAACGCATGCCGGGCATCATGTTTTGCTTTGCCAACTCCTCCATGCCCGTGATTCCCTGGCCCGAACTGAATCCAGGCGCGGGCGATCCATCGATCTCGACCGCGCGAAACAGGTCGTAGTGCGTAATCACCGGCGGACCCGAGCTCTCCGTTACCGCCGCAAGATTGTCCAGCGGAATCATCTGTCCTGAATCCGACCGAACATAGTAATCATGCAGGTCTTTCGCCGTCATGCGATAAGGCTGGTCGGCCTGTACATACACACGGTAGGTGCGGTTATTGAAATCGAAGTCGTTCACGTATTGTGAACCCATGAACACGCCGAGCGCAGTGGTGATCTGCGAAAGCGGCACATTCATCGCCTTCGCCTTGTCGCGATCAATGTTGACGAGCACCTGCGGATCGTTTGCCGAAAATGTTGTGATGAGCCCGGTCACGTCTTTACGCGCGCGTCCGGCTCCGACAACCTGGTGCGCCACACGGTCAAGATCAGAGATGGTGTTCACGCCCGTATCCTGCAGCATGAACTGGAAGCCACCATAGCTGCCGACACCCTGCACGGCCGGTGGCTGGATCACGGCGACGAGACCGCCGTTAGGCTGAAACATGAATGCACCGAGCTTTGGAGAAAGGTCGGCAACAATATCCGCTGCAGAATGACCCTTTCCCCTGCGATCCTTCGCAGGCTTCGTGCTGATAAACATCAATCCCGCATTTGAAGCGTTCCCCGTAAAGCTGAAACCCATGATCGAAAACGCACCGACAATATCTTTATTCGAATAGATAACCGCCTGCGCGCGATCGGCAAGAGCAGTGGTATAAGCCAGCGAAGAGCCCGGCGGCGCCTGCACGATTCCAATTAAATACCCCTGATCTTCCTGCGGAATGAAGCCAGTCGGAACGGTCCTGTAGATCCATGCGGTCGCTCCGAGCCCGACAAAGAAGACCAACAACAACACGAACCGAAGCTGCAGCGCCACGTGAATAATCTTTGCGTACGTCTTGCCCAGCCACGTCACCAACCCATCTGCGCCGTGAATGAACCCCGCAAACGCTCGCGAAAGCGGCTTGATGTGCAGAAAATCAAGTTGCTGCGGCCGCGCCTCTTCGCCGCGCAGGAACATCGCTGAAAGCGCCGGCGAAAGCGTCAGAGCATTGAACGCCGAAATCGCAATCGAAAAGGCGATAGTCAGCGAAAATTGCCGGTACAGAATTCCCGTCGTCCCCGGAAAAAACGAGACCGGCACAAACACGGCAATCAGCACAAGCGACGTTGCAATCACCGCGCTCGTCACCTCGCTCATCGCGCGTGACGCCGCCTCGTGCGGGTTTGAGTGCTCCATGGCGATGTGTCGCTGCACGTTCTCGATCACCACGATCGCGTCGTCCACCACCAAGCCGGTCGCCAGCGTAATTCCAAACAGCGTCAGCGAGTTGACTGAGAAGTTGAAGATCCGAATGAACGCAAAGGTCCCAATCAGCGAAACCGGAATTGTCACTGCCGGAATGATCGTCGCGCGCCAATCCAGCAGGAACAGAAAGATCACGAGAATGACGATCCCGATGGCCTCGCCAAGAGTCACAAGCACTTCGCGGATCGAATCCCCGACAACCGTTGTCGAATCGAATGCGACGGCATACTGAAGTCCCGGAGGAAAGCTCTTCGAAAGCTCCTGCAAAACGGCCTTTGCCTTGGTGTCTACATCGAGCGCATTCGCGTTGGAGAGTTGAATCACGCCAACGCCCTGCGCCGAGTGCCCGTTGTATTCGAGCGACGAACTGTAGTCCTCCGCACCAATCTCAGCGTGTCCCACATTCTTCAGCAGGATTAGTCCGTTGGCATTGCTCTTGATAATGATGTTGTCGAACTGCTCTGGGCTCGAAAGACGCCCCACCACGCGCACCGGGATCTGATAGGCCTGGTTTTCGTTGGCCGGCGGCTGTCCCAGCTGGCCGGCGGGAATCTCGACATTCTGCTCGAGGAGCGCGTTGATCACGTCCGTTGCCGTAAGGCCATTCACTGAAAGCTTCAGCGGATCGAGCCACACGCGCATCGCGTACTTGCGCTCGCCAAAGATATTCACGTCGCCCACTCCCGGCACGCGCTTCAACGCGTCTTTTACGTAAACATCCAGGTAATTCGAGATGAACTCGTGAGAATAGCGTCCATCGAGCGTAAAGAATCCCGCGCCGAACACAAAATTGGTATTTGCCTTGGTAATCGTGATTCCGGTTGCATTCACGGCCGCAGGCAGCCGTCCCGTTACGCTGGCGACACGGTTTTGCACATCGACGGCCGCGATATCCAGGCTGTAGCCGGTCTGAAAGGTCGCGGTGATCTGGCTCGTCCCGCTATTGGTGCTGGCGGAGCGGATGTAGCGCATGCCCTCCACTCCATTGATCGCCTCTTCGAGGGGAATGGTGACAGCCTTCTCCACCGTATCGGCATTCGCGCCCACATAGTTGCAGGTTACGTTCACCTGTGGCGGCGACAGCGTGGGATACATCGCCACCGGAAGAGTGGGAATGCAAACCGCTCCCGCCAGAATAATCAGTAGCGCGCAAACCGTTGCAAACACCGGTCGATGAATAAAAAAATCAACAAACAAGATGAGTCCTCTTTCGTTGTGTTCCGGCCCGCGCCTTCACGCGCACTGCCTGCAGGCAGCAGCCATGCTTAGCCAGGAATCGGAGAAACCGGCATTCCGTTCACAAGGAACTGCGTACTCGACACCACCACCTGGTCTCCCGCATTCAAGCCAGAGGTGACGGAGTAGGAGTTTCCGACGGTGTCTCCAAGCGTGACGGGCGTCTCCGCGGCGATGTATTGCCCATTCGGCTGCTTCCGCGCGACGTAAATGAACGGCTGCCCGCCTTGCCGCGTAACTGCCAGAACCGGCACCACCACCATCGGCTTGGTGCTCCAGATTACCCGCGCCTTGATCAACTGCGCGTTGCGCATGATGTCTGGCGTGGGGCGCACAGGCGCCTTTGCCAGAATGCCCTGCAAATTTGGATCCACCTGCGGCGACAGGAAATCGATCTTCGACTTCTCCAGCAGCTTTCCGCTCGTGTCGTACAACTCTACGGCGAGGCCCATGCGCGCCTGGCTTGACCGCTCGGTCGGAATATAGATGTACGCCTCGAGATCCCCGGGCTGGTCCACTGTCGTCAAAAAGTTCGTCGGCGACGACTGCGGAGATACATAGTCCCCCACGTGCACGGGGATGTCTCCGACCACTCCGTCAAACGGTGCGCGAACCGAATAGTACCCCAGCTGAGCCTCCTGCACGTCTCGCGTTCCCCGGGCAGCTTCGTAGTCAGCCTTGGCATTGTCGTAGGCCTGCTGCGCCTGGTCCAGCGCGTCCTTGCTCGTCACGCCGGCGTCGAACAGCTTCTTCTGGCGACCAAGTTCGATGCTGTCGTAGTCGTACAGGGCCTTTTTCTGCCGCTCCGTCGCTCCCTGCGAAGCCACCGTCGCCTGCTGCTGGCGCGGATCGATCTCCATCAGCGCCTGGCCGGCCTTCACGTGCTCGCCACTGTGCACCAGGATTTTGGTCAGAAGTCCGCTCACCTGTGGCAGAATTGTTGCCGAGCGCCGCGACTTGATCGTTGCCATGTACTCGTTGCTCTGGGCCACCGGTTGCAACTGCACCGCTACCGTTTTCACTGGCATCGCCTGCATCCCAGCGGCTCCCTGGGGAGCCTTCTGCGGAGCCTGCTGGCATCCGATTACAGCCAATCCAACCAGCAAAGTGCTGCTTGCACAAAAAATGCGTTTCAAAATTGTGACCCCTTACTCAGTCCCACGCCCCTTTTCCCGGGCGATGGAGAACGAAATGCAGGATTTATGTTACAACCCGCGAGTCAGCGTGTTCTGTGATACGCACAGAAATCGTTGCACCCTGATAAGCAAAATTGGTTGAGTATGACAGGCCTCGGTGACGCATCAGTCCAGCCGATTGTCGCAAAAAATCGCCATCGCCACATGCGCGTTGTTGCCACCCGGTCTGCTGTAACGTCAGGCGCTCTCTCCCAACCCGGCAATCGGATCAAAGCGAACGGGATGCATCCACCAGTTAAACTCAGTGGGACTCGGTTGAGCACCTCGGACAGGTCGGCGGAATTGCCGGTCCTGGGGATTTCAGAACTGAAAACTGACAACTGAATTCGCTTCTTTGACATGGGTTCAACAGGTTGGTACCCTTCTTAAGGGCGCATCCCGGCCAATCTGACCGCCTTTCTGCCCTTTCCAATAGCGTCCCCGTCGTCTAGCCCGGCCTAGGACACCGCCCTTTCACGGCGATAACACGGGTTCAAATCCCGTCGGGGACGCCAAATAAAATCAATAACTTACAGCAATGTGTAGGCTGCCTACATGTGGCCCCTGTGACGCTATTGTGACGATTGCCCTGTCGAATCCGGTGCAATCTGCCACTTTCGTTCAATAGAAAATTGAATATCAATGACTCAGCATCGACTCACGCTGTATATTTCCCAACATCCTTGCTAGTGGAGAGTCAAATTGGGCAGAGCAGAACGTGTGGGGCTCATCAAGCAGTTGGAAAAGGAGCGAGGAAGCCATCTAGTTTCCTACATCACGAGCACTCGCTCAAATCGAGAAGTTCAGATGGCGATGGATTCGGTTCGCAAAATCTACGATCATTTGCGAGCCATAGACAAGCCCAAAAAAGATGTGAAGGTGGATCTGTTCCTCCATAGCAATGGGGGAGATGGAACGGTGCCTTGGCGGCTTGTCACTTTGATTCGTGAATTTGCTTCCAAATTTTCGGTGCTTGTTCCCTTCAAGGCGTTCAGCGCCGCCACGTTGACGGCCCTCGGTGCGAACGAAATCGTGATGCACCCGATGGGAATGCTTGGACCGACCGATCCGACTGTGACGAACCCATTCAATCCTCCCGATCCGAAGGATCCCAGTAAGCTCATCGGGATTAGCGTGGAGGACGTGACTGCATACATTGCGTTGGTCAAAGAGGATGCTGGGATTCAACATGAGGATGAATTAATTCAAGCGTTCAGGCTTTTGGCAGAGAGAGTGCATCCTCTGGCTCTCGGAAATGTTAAGAGGTCTCTGTCGCAATCCAGAATGATGGCGAAGAAACTGCTTGCTCTTCACATGGGCAAATCGGATGATCACAAGATTGAAGAAATTGTGGACAGCTTGACTTCAAAACTCTTTTTTCATGGTCATCCAATTAATCGTCGAGAAGCCAAAGACCAAGTTGGCTTGGGTGCAGTGGCAGTGCCCTCTTTAAACGTAGAGAAGACTATGTGGGCATTGTATGAGCAGTACGAAAAGGAAATGGACATGGAAGAGCCGTTTGTTCCTGTTCTCGAGTTCTTAGATCAATTTCCTGGTACCCTACCTGCAACTGGCGAAACTACCCCAGAGAAGACATCTAGGCTGGCATTCATTGAATCGGTATCCCACGCAGACATCTTTCGCCAAGCCTATCAAATTAAAGGCTCCCCGAATCCTGCGGGGGGTATTCAAACGGCAGTTCTGGTGACCAAAAGCGGGTGGGTAAAGGAGAATTCAAATTGAATTCATTGACAGCCGTTGTATGCTGATTCTGTGCCTACTTGCATCCATGCGATGTATTTACGCGTCCAAGAATGTGAGGAAAGTTTGATGATTTTGACAGACACTTCAACACTGAGCCACCCGATCGCACCGGAGCGCTTCAGTAGTGTGTCGGAACCGAGAGACTCTTCGATTGTGTTACCAGAGTTGAATTCAGTCACCGGAGTTAATTGGACTTCAGGGATTGAGTACTGGCTCTCAGAGGAAATTCAGGAAGTAGTGGAACTACGCTAAGTTCTCTTTTCCCTCTCCCCTTCCCGCGAAAGAAGTAGGTTCTGACTTACATCAATTGATGGACTCCTCATGCAACCATGAGTATCTTCAGAACAGTGTTTGTGCTGAGGTGTAGCTTCTCTGCGATCTGTCGAATGCTCTTGCCCTGATCGCGCAGCTTGCGTACACCCTGAAGAGTCTTTGGATTGTCGGATGCCTTTGGCCGTCCACCGATGCGGCCCTGTGCCTTGGCTCTCTCCAGACCGGCAATGGTTCGCTCGGACAGTCTTACACGTTCCTGCTTTGCTACAGCGGCAAGGATTCCGATGACAGCTTCTTTGAAGATGCCCGTCGAGTCTAGGTACTGCTCCGTAAACGACCTGTAGTTCACGCCGTAGCTTGTCAGCCGCTGTAGATGATTCAGCGTCTCCACGGTTCCTTCACGGCTAAATCTGTCGAGCGACCAGAAGAGCAGTACATCGAACTCGCGGCGAGAAGCAGCAGTGAACATCTTCCGAAATTGTTCACGGTCACTGTGCTTGCCGCTGGCGCGGTCCACGTATTCAGCGGTGATCTTCCACCCTTGAGTCTTTGCGAACCCTCGCAACTGCCGCAACTGGTTTTCGGTGTCCTGTTTCCCATCCTTCTTTGAGACCCTTGCATACAAGGCAACTTTCATACTCTCCCCCTGAACTGATTGTCTCAATAAACGGATGTTAAGTGCAACACCAGTTTCGGCCACTGAAAGCTAGGCCAATTGCAGGTTGAAAAGCACCCCTTTTTTGAGACATGGGCCTGATTTGGGGGCCCTAGGGCCATTTTTGGTAGGGTTTCCTCATCCTAGGCACACAAATTGCTCTGTGAGCTTCCTAGGGGCCTAGGATTTGACCTTTCGGATGCTGGCTGAGAGGTTTGGAGGAGTGGAGACTCCCCCTTTTTCAATCATCCCCACTGGAGGAATCCAGCATCGGGGGTGCAGGCCTCTCACCTTGGATGGTGGGTGGTGTGAAGAATCCTGCCGCCATGTCGGCAGGGCGCAAGCGCCCATCGCCGTCCGATTCCATGAAGCAAATTTCCACGCTCCGTGGTCCGAGCGCAGCGGCCTGTGCGAGTTCACCCGGCGCTACCTTGCCTCCGCCTGGCTCCGTAAGTCTCACCAACATTTCGAGCGCAGCCATGCCCGCTCCACCTGAATGCATCTCGCCGCTGATCCGCGAATGACAGACCGATACGCCCATCTGTCGCAGCAGTTCTTGCTCGATGCTGCGAAGCAACTCGACGGCAAGCTCTCACTCACACCTGCGACCGAAGAGACGGGACAGGCCAGCAAGTAGGACGCCCATGTACTCAGGAGGCCCCATCAATAGCGGCTGTTTCCTCTGTGACGCTATTGTGACTATTCCCCCTGATAACATGCCCAAACTGGACAAAACTCTTACCCACCATACAAAGCCATTAACACCAGTGTTTTGCAAAACTTAGCCTAACCTTTGCAAACATTGCCAAACACCATAAAAGGCCCTTTCACGGCGATAACACGGGTTCAAATCCCGTCGGGGACGCCAAATATAATCCAAAATCTCCATCTGTACTCCCCGCAGAAAGTCCCGACGTGTCCTCCGGCAGCCAATCGTATCTGCTTCGATCCGTTTTCCGCGATCTTGACCATGCTCGCCACGCCTGAACGCCGCTCCGCATCTGTCCTTTTCCAGCCCGCTGTCCTTCCCCAAATTGCACACAATTGATTAACGTTCCCACCCCTCCCGCTGACACACCCGAAACACAACTCACGATAGAATGGTGTGTTTGCCGTGCTCCAAAAACCCGCATGGGTGGTGTACGGCCTTAAGGAACAGGAGAATCACTACCGGATGAACGAGAAGCGTTGGGTGTTGTTGATTGCGAGTGAGGTCGGACAGACCGAATCTGTCTCGGACCGGGCCATGGAGCGCCTTGTCGAGGCCATCGGTGCTGAAGGATACATCGTCACGCGCACCACCTCGCCGAAAGATGGCCTCTCGCTCGTTACCTCCGATCCCAGCTATTCCGCCGTCCTGCTCGACTGGGACCTCGAAGGCGATTCGCAATTTGAAGAACGCGCCGCGCTCGACATTATCCGCGGCGTGCGTCACCGCAACAAAAAGGTCCCCATCTTCCTCATCGCCGATCGCACCCTCGTTTCCGAACTGCCCCTCGAAGTCATCAAGCAGGTTCACGAGTACATTCACCTCTTCGGCGATACCCCGGCCTTTATCTCGTCCCGCCTCGATACCGCCATCGAGCGCTACCACGACCAGCTGCTGCCGCCCTACTTTCGCGAACTCCTCAAATACAATGATCAGTCCGCCTACTCCTGGGACGCGCCCGGCCACATGGGCGGAGTTGCATTCCTCAAGCACCCAGTAGGCCAGGAGTTCCACCGCTTCTTCGGCGAAAACCTGTTTCGCTCCGACCTGGGCATCTCGTCGGCGCCGCTCGGCTCATGGCTCGACCACGTCGGACCTCCCGGTGAGTCAGAGCGCAACGCAGCCCGCATCTTCGGCGCCGACTGGACGTTTTACGTGCTCGGCGGCTCCAGCACCTCCAACCAGATTGTCGGCCACGGCGTAATCGCGCAGGACGACATCGTTCTGGCCGATGCCAACTGCCATAAATCCATCTGCCACTCGCTTACCGTCACCGGTGCCCGCCCTGTCTACTTCAAGCCCACACGCAACGGCTACGGCATGATCGGTCTTGTTCCGCTCAAGCGCTTCTCGCCGAGTTCCGTTCAAGAACTGATCGACCGCAGCCCATTCGCCGCCGGTGCCCGCTCGCAGCATCCCACACACGCCGTGGTCACCAATTCCACCTATGACGGGCTCTGCTACAACGTCGATGAAGTGGTGGAACAACTTGCTGGATCGGTCCCACGTGTTCATTTTGACGAAGCATGGTACGCATACGCGAAGTTCCATCCCCTCTATCGAGGACGTTTTGCGATGGGTGTGCCGGAAGAAATGAAAGACCGTCCCGTCATCTTCTCCGTGCAATCCACACACAAGATGCTGGCGGCGTTCTCAATGGGCTCCATGATTCATGTCAAGCTCTCTGACCGCGCCCCGCTTGACTTCGATCAGTTCAATGAAGCATTCATGATGCACGGCACCACATCGCCCTTCTATCCGCTGATTGCTTCGCTTGATGTTGCCGCCGCCATGATGGACGATCCCGCCGGCCCGACATTGATGGACGAGACGCTCGTAGATGCCATCAGCTTCCGCCAGGCCATGAGTTCGATCGCTCACCGCCTGCGCACGACATCCGAAAATGGCGATGGATGGTTCTTCGGTATCTACCAGCCCGAACGCGTCATCGATCCAGCAACCGGCGAAAGCATCCTGTTTGAAGATGCCGAAGACGAGCTTCTGACCACCGAACCGAGCTGTTGGACCCTCAAGCGAGGAGACGATTGGCACGGCTATCAGAACGAAGACTCGCCCGATGACTACTGCATGCTCGACCCCACCAAGGTGACCATCCTGACACCCGGCGTCAACGCCCAGGGAGTCATGTCCCAATGGGGCATCCCCGCCGCCATCCTCACCGAGTTCCTCGACTCGCGCCGCGTCGAAATCGCCCGCACCGGCGACTATACCGTCCTCGTGCTTTTCTCCGTCGGAACGTCGAAAGGCAAATGGGGCAGCTTGCTTGAAAACCTCTTCGAATTCAAGCGCCTCTACGATTTGGATGCGTCGCTTGAAGAGGCGCTCCCGGAGCTGGTCCAGCGATTCCCCCTCCGTTACCGCAACGTTTCGCTTCGAGAGCTCTCCGACGAGATGCACGCGGCAATGATCGAGCTCGACCTCCCCGGCCTCGTCAATGCGGCGTGCGACGAGGACTTCGATCCCATCCTCACGCCTGCGCAGACCTACCAGAAGCTCGTGCGCCGCGAGACAGAAAGCATCCGTTTCAAAGAGATGGCCGGCCGAATCGCCGCTTTCATGCTGGTTCCGTATCCTCCTGGGATACCCATGTCGATGCCCGGCGAACGCCTCGGCGCCGTCGAGTCACCCGTCATCAAGCTCATCCTCGCCATGGAGCAGTTCGGCAAGCGCTTCCCGGGCTTTGAGCGCGAGGTCCACGGTATCGAAGTCGATGGCAACGGAGATTATTGGATGCGCGCTGTCATCGAAGAACCGGCTTAACCGGACATTCTCTAGACCTTCTTGACGCCTTTCATGCGCCCGTTGACCCACAGTATTCCCGGCCCGTCCGAAAGCGAATACCCCTCCATCCGCATCACTTTTTCTGCCACGGCCAGGCTGATGAACTGGTTGAGCGAAACACCCTCCCGTTTCGCCAGAAGATCGATCTGGCGACGCATGATCGGCGTCAGTCGAAGCGGAAATCTGTTGATTCCCTTTTTCTCCCCGATCATGGTGAACCTCCACGCCGTGCTGGAAATGATCTGCTCCGGCCGGACCGCTATTACCCGATTCGTCTCGATGGTGATTTCAGAGGCAAAAACGTTTCAGGATTTCGAAGATTTTTTTGGCGCGCCCCGAAGTTCGGGCTTGCGCTGCCGGTTGGAATCCCGCTCTTCGGGAGCATTTCGGCAATTCCTCTGCGCCCGCCGCGACGAGATTCGAGAACATCGAGGCTTACTCTGAAATGAGCGCAAAATTCCATCTGAAAGCTGCCTTGCGTTGTTCCTTCTCCCCTTGCCTAAGTCCACTTTCAGGAGGAAGATGATCCCTGCGCCCTCACCCGAAGCGCAAGGCACAGGAGGTCCTGTGGCAGGCATGAACCGATCGACTCCGCCCATCGCGGAGATCGATGTCCTCTGGATTACTGCGGGGCTCGGATGCGATGGCGATACCATTGCCATGACCGCAGCTACCCAGCCAAGTATCGAAGACATCGTCCTCGGCGGCATGCCCTGGATTCCCAAGGTCAATTTCCATAACCCATTTCTGTCGATAAAAAACGGTGATGAATTCCTGGAGCGTTTTCACCTCGCGGCCGAGGGCGGCGTCGATCCCTTCATCCTCGTCATTGAGGGATCCATCCCGGATGAAACCAACAAGAAAGAGGGCTACTGGGCTTCGCTTGGCACCAATCCAGAAACCGGGCAGCCCATTACCACCTGCGAGTGGATCGATCGCCTGGCCCCGCGCGCCTGGGCAGTGATCGCGGTCGGAACCTGTGCCACATACGGCGGCATCCACGCCATGGAAGGCAATCCCACAGGTTGTATGGGCCTGCCCGAGTATCTCGGATGGCAATGGCAGTCCAGGGCGCAGATTCCCATCGTTTGCGTGCCCGGCTGTCCCATTCAGCCGGACAACTTCATGGAAACGCTGCTCTACCTCCTCTACATGGCCGCCGGACGCGCGCCCATGATTCCGCTCGATGATGCTCTGCGCCCTACCTGGCTCTTCGGAAGCACGGTTCATGAAGGCTGCGATCGCGGAGGGTATTATGAGCAGGCCGAGTTCGCCGAGGAATACGGTTCCCCGCTCTGCATCGTAAAACTCGGCTGCTGGGGACCCGTCGTGCAATGCAACGTCGGCAAGCGCGGGTGGATGGGCGGAATAGGCGGCTGTCCCAATGTGGGCGGCATCTGCATCGGCTGCACGATGCCCGGCTTCCCGGACAAATTTATGCCTTTCATGAATCAGCCTCCTGGGTCACTCCTCTCCTCCGCCGCCGTCCAAACTTATGGTCGCGCCATCCATGCGCTGCGCAAGTTCACTCAGACATCGCTCAACAAAATACCAGCTTGGCGGCGCCCGCAAATCGCTCCCGGTAACACCGACCTACATCCAAGCTAAGAGTTTGGATTGCACGGCTTCTGGAGAAATCAATGGGACTGCTCGCTCAAACCGAATGGCATGATCCCCCTCCCGGGCGCGAGCCTGAATGGGAAAATACCCCGCTCCTGCCGCACTTGGGCGAGGCGGAAGCTCTGCTGCTCGAGTTAGCCAGCGTATTCGCAGCGACGAAAAATTCTTCATCCTCGTCCGGAGTCCCCTCCCCATCCGAAGACGGAGCTTCGAATCTCGAGGCAAAGTATCGCGCGCTGCTCGAACAAATTCCCGCCGTCGTCTTCATGGCCTATCTCGATCGCGGAGTCAGTGAGGCCTATGTCAGCCCCGAGATCGAGGCCTCCCTTGGATACTCCCGCGAAGAGTGGCTCGAAGATCCGGTCCGCTGGTACGATCGCATTCATCCCGACGACAAGCAGCGTTGGAGCATTGAGGCAGCAGGCATGTTCCTCTCCGGCAAGCCGCTGCGCTCTTCGTACCGCGTCATGGCTCGCAACAGCAGCGTCGTCTGGTTCCATTGCGACGCCCGCATGGTCCGCCACCCCGATGGGTCGCCCTGGTTTATTCACGGCGTAGCCTTCGACATCTCTGACTTGAAAGACACCGAACGGGCTCTCCAGCAGGAACGCAATGTGGTCTCCGCGATTCTCGACACGGTCGGCGCGCTGGTGACCGTTCTTGATCCCGAGGGACGCATCGTACGATTCAATCGCGCCTGCGAACTCACCACCGGATTTGCGCTCGAAGAAGTTCGCGGCAAATCTATCTGGGACTTCTTCCTCCACGCAGAAGAAGTTGAACGCGCACGTTTCATGTTTTCGCAGCTGAGCGCTGACCTGCTTCCCCAGGATTTCCAAAGCCACTGGGTCACGCGGCACGATACGCACCGCCTTATCGCCTGGTCGTGCTCCATGCTCCCGGCCAGCGATGGTACGCCCAGCTACTTTATTGCGACCGGCATCGACATTACCGAGCGCGAGCAGTTGGAGAGAGCTCTTCTGGACATTAGCGCTCGTGAGCAGCGCCGCATAGGCCAGGATCTGCACGACGGTCTCGGCCAGCACCTTACCGGCATTGCCTTCATGGCCAAGGTGCACGAAGCAAAGTTGGCCGAGAAGCAGCTGCCCGACACCGCTGACGCCGCCAAGATTGTGAAACTTGTAAATGAAGCGATTCACAAAACGCGCGTGTTGGCGCGAGGCCTGTTGCCCGTAGTCTCTGACTCCCAGGGCCTCATGTCGGCCCTCCAGGTCTGGGCCGGTGAGGTCGAGGACCTCTTTGGCATCTCCTGCCGCTTCCAGTGCGAAAATGACGTGCTCATCCACGACGACGCCATGGCCACGCATCTCTACCACATTGCCCAGGAAGCCGTGAATAATGCCATCAAGCACGGGCAGGCAAAGAACATCCTCATCCGCTTGTCAGCTGAAAACGTATGGGGCACACTGCAGATCAACGACAACGGCACAGGCATCCAGGAAGTCCGGCCCTCCAATGGTGGAATGGGATTGCATATCATGAGCTATCGAGCGGGGATGATCGGCGGAAGACTGGAAGTCCGTGCGAGTCCGCCACGCGGGACGTGCGTCACCTGCATGTTCCCCCTGGCATCCGCCGGCTCGAAGGGACTTGCCGATGACGACGAACATGGCTTTTGATAGACCATCGAGAACCGGCAAAAAAACCGTCCTGGTGGTTGACGACCATCCCCTCATGCGTCAGGGGCTTGCCCTTCTGATCAATCAACAGCAGGACATGCACGTCTGCGGTGAAGCCGAGGAAGCCCAGGCCGCCATGCAGGCAATTGCGCAATTGCGACCCGACATCATGATCCTCGACATCTCCTTGAAAGGTCCTGACGGCATTGAACTTCTCAAGAACATCCGCACCTCCGACCCCGACCTGCCCATTCTGGTCCTGTCGATGCACGACGAAGCCATCTACGCCGAACGCGCTCTGCGCGCACGCGCCAACGGCTACATCATGAAGCAGGAAGCTACCGAGAAGGTGCTTGTGGCGGTGCGCCGCATCCTCAGCGGCGAAGTGTACCTGAGCGAACGCATGTCCAACAAAATGCTGCAACAGTACATCGGCGGCGCGCCCAACATGATCCAATCCCGCATCGCCTCCCTCTCCGATCGGGAACTCGAGGTCTTTCGCAGGATCGGCGAAGGCCGCGCCACCCGCGAGATCGCCGAAGAACTTCATCTCAGCGTAAAAACCGTCGAGACCTACCAGGCCCACATCAAAGACAAGCTCGCTCTCCGCAGCGGCCGAGAACTCATCCAGCACGCAATTCAGTGGAAGATCAACGAAAAAACTGCGTGATATTTCGGGGCGGATTTTTTGCTCTTCGCTGGCGGATATTCGCCCGCGTAAAGTCGGGGATTCCCCTATCCTTTCCCGAGCAAAAGTATGAAGTGAGAATAAGGCCCGTCCCGCTTGCGGCTCATTCGCGCACTCTGTTTGGATAACGACGTTTGAGTGATGCGTGACTTCCCTGTTTTTTCCAGAAAACCCGGCGCTTGACTGCAGCAACTCATCATCTGTCAAAACATTCGAACGGCCGGTTGCAGCATTCAAACGGGTTCAAATGAGGTCGGCTCCAAACTGAAAAGAATCGCGGCAGCGAAGCTTAGGGGCGACAGTTAATCGGATCGCCAGGCGCGTTAACTGACTCATCGCATCTGACTCGATACAGGATTCGCTTCTGCGTTTGCCGAATTGAACGAGGCAAGACCGGTCAGCATCCGAAAAGGAGATCCCAGATCATGAGCGCACAACCTGTTCCCTATGGTCGAGTAACACAGAAGAAACCTGCAGTGGCCGAGTTACACATCGTATGGATCACCGCCGGTCTGGGTTGCGATGGCGACTCTGTCTCCATTACCGCGGCCACGCAGCCAAGCATTGAAGACGTTCTGCTCGGCGCAATTCCCGGCCTCCCCAAAGTTCACCTACATAATCCCGTCCTCGCCTACGAAAATGGCGACGACTTCATGAAGTTCTGGTACGAAGCGGAGGCCGGCAGGCTCGATCCGTTTGTGCTCGTTGTCGAAGGGTCCATCCCGAACGAGAAGATCAAGAAGGAGGGCTACTGGGCGGGTCTGGGAACTGACCCCCACACCGGCCAACCCATCACAACCTGCGAGTGGATTGACCGCCTCACCCCCAAGGCTCTTGCCGTCATCGCCTGCGGAACATGTGCCACCTACGGCGGAATTCACGCCATGGAAGGCAATCCAACCGGCTGCATGGGCCTTGCCGACTACCTCGGCTGGGGTTGGAAATCCAAAGCGGGATTGCCGATCGTGAACGTGCCCGGCTGTCCCGTACAGCCCGATAACTTCATGGAAACCGTCCTCTACCTGCTCTATCAGGTCGCCGGTCTGGCACCCATGATTCCCCTCGACGAGCAGTTGCGGCCCACATGGCTCTTCGGCAACACGGTTCATGACGGGTGCGACCGCGCCGGTTACTACGAGCAGGGCGATTTCGCGACTGCCTACGGCTCCCCAAAGTGCATCGTCAAGCTTGGCTGCTGGGGTCCAGTTGTGAATTGCAACGTCCCCAAGCGCGGCTGGATGGCGGGTATTGGCGGTTGCCCGAACGTCGGCGGCATTTGCATCGGCTGCACCATGCCGGGATTCCCCGACAAGTTCATGCCGTTCATGGATGAGCCGCCGGGTGCGAAGGTTTCCAGCGCCACAATCTCCACCTATGGCAAGGCGATGCGAACTCTACGCAGTTTCACCAACGCCACAGTCAATAAGGAGCCAAAGTGGCGGCATCCCCGTGCCGAACTTACTACCGGATACCGGTCCAATAACTACTAACCGAGCAAAGAAGGAGAGACTACGATGGGCACGATTACTGCTACTCGTTCGGAGCAAGAGGCCGGAAAGAGCCAGTTAGTAGAAATGAATTGGGATCCGATTACCCGGATCGTTGGCAGCCTCGGCATCTTCACCAAAATCGATTTCGGCAAGCGCAAGGTCGCAGAGTGTCATAGCACCTCTTCGATCTTCCGCGGATACAGCATCTTCATGAAGGGCAAAGATCCGCGCGACGCGCACTTCATCACCAGCCGCATCTGCGGCATCTGCGGCGACAACCATGCCACCTGCGCTACCTACGCACAGAACATGGCCTTCGGCGTACGCCCTCCGGCAATGGCCGAGTGGATCGTGAACCTAGGCGAAGCCGCCGAATACATGTTCGACCACAACATCTTCCAGGACAACCTCGTCGGCGTCGACTTCTGCGAAAAGATGGTCAAGGAAACCAATCCCGGCGTCTGGGAAAAGGCCGAAAAAACCGCATCGCCGCACGCCGAACTCCACGGATTCAAAACCATCGGCGACATTATGAAGGCGCTCAATCCCTTCACCGGTGCCTTTTACATTGAAGCCCTGCAAGTCAGTCGCATGACCCGCGAGATGTTCTGCCTCATGGAAGGACGTCACGTACATCCGTCCACCTTGTATCCCGGCGGCGTCGGCACGGTGCCTACCGTCCAACTCTTCACCGACTACATTGTCCGCCTGATGAAGTACGTCGAATTCATGAAGAAGGTCGTGCCCCTGCACGACGATCTCTTCAACTTCATTTACGAAGCCATGCCGGGCTACGAAGAAGTCGGCCGCCGCCGCATCCTCCTCGGCTGCTGGGGTTCCTTCAATAACCCCGACGTCTGCGACTACACCTACAAGAACATGGACGAGTGGGGCAAGGCCATGTACGTCACGCCCGGCGTCGTTGTCGACGGCCAGCTCGTGACAAACAACCTCGTCGATATCAACCTCAACATCCGCATCCTGCTCGGCAGTTCCTACTACGACGACTGGCAGAACTCCCAGACCTTCGTCCAGAAGGATCCGCTCGGCAACCCCGTCGACCAGCGCCATCCGTGGAATCAGAGCACCTTCCCCAAGCCCCAGAAGCGCGACTTCAAAGACAAGTACACCTGGGTCATGTCTCCACGCTGGTACGACAAGCGCACAGGCGACTACCTTGCGCTCGACACTGGCGGCGGCCCCATCGCGCGCTTCTGGGCCACTGCGCTTGCCGGTATCGTCGACATCGGCTACATCAAGGCCACCGGCCACAGCGTAAAGATCTATCTGCCCAAAACCACATCGCTTCCCGAAACCGAATTCGAATGGCACATCCCCAAGTGGAGTAACGCCATCGAGCGCGATCGCGCACGCACCTACTTCCAGGCCTATGCCGCGGCGGCAGCTCTCTACTTCGCTGAGCAGGCGCTGGGAGAGTTGCACGCCGGCCGCACCCGCACATGGAATGACTTCAAGGTTCCGGAGGAAGCCATCGGCTGCGGTTTCCACGAAGCCGTGCGCGGCGTCCTGTCGCACCACGTTGTGATCAAGGGCCACAAGATCGCCAACTATCACCCCTATCCCCCGACGCCCTGGAATGCCAATCCACGCGATATCTATGGCACTCCCGGACCGTATGAGGATGCGGTGCAGAACACGCCGATCTTTGAAGAGAACGGGCCCGACAAATTCAAGGGCATCGACATCATGCGCGCAGTGCGCAGCTTCGATCCCTGCCTGCCCTGCGGCGTGCACATGTACCTTGGCAACGGAAAAGTCCTGGAAACGCATCACTCGCCGATGTTTGGCGTCAATTCCGGCGTGCTTCCATAGGATCCTTCGCACGATCGAACTTTGAGGTATGAGCCGGGCGCCTTCAAAAGCTTGACGCAATGACGGTCCGGCTCATACTCTCTGCGTCACACAGCGGTTCTGCTTTCCGATCATTCCAACCGCTGCTTTTGAGTGGCTTCCCCTTTAGCAGAGCCATTCGTTCCGTGCCGGCATGGCACGCAGATTGTGGAACCGCTCGAAAAGGAGGCGTGTGGCAATCGGCAGTGAATTCCAGGAACAAGTTCGACAACTCGGAAAGCTCATCACGCAATTTGATCAGATGCCGGACGGTCCGCCCAGAACCGCCTGCAAAGAACTCGTGCAGCTTCTGATGGACGTGCACGGCGCCGGCCTCGACAGAATCATGGAGATCGTCTTCGAGAGCGACGGCCCCGGACCCGCGATCATCGATAAGCTCGGCAACGACACCGTCACCAGTAGCTTGCTTCTGCTCTACTCCCTGCATCCGCAGGACCTCGAGACCCGCGTGCAGCAATCCGTCGACCGCATGCGACCTCGTTTGCGCAAGCTCTCTTGCAGCGTCGAACTCGCCGGCATCATCGAAGGCGCCGTGCAGGTGCGCGTCACTGCTGGCGGCCATAGTTGCGGCTCTTCCTCAAAAGACATCCGCACCATCGTGGAAGAATGCGTCTTCGAACTCGCGCCCGATATCGTTTCACTTGAAGTACTCGGACTTGAGGAGCCTTCCAACTCAGGCTTTGTCGCGCTCGAAAGCCTCATCGGTCACAGCGTCGTAGCTCCGGCTCACAACGCGCGTTCCCTGACCACAGAGGGTGCCGATTGAGTCCGTCTCTCATCCTCGGGAAAGGAGCCTGCCATGCCTGAAGAATCCTCTCTCGGCTACGAGCAGGCATTCAGCGTCCTGCGCCGCTTCACCCGTTCGCGCAGCTCGGCATCGCGCGCCGTCGAGCATTGCGAACTCTGCAGTGCCGGCCTGCATCACGACCATCCTCATCTCGTAGAACTCGCCACGCGCAAGATTCTCTGCGCCTGCGACGCCTGCGCCATGCTCTTCGATGGCATGGAGAAGTCGCGCTACAAGCGAGTATCACGCGACTCGCAGTACCTCGCCAACTTTGAATTGACCGACGGACAATGGGAAAGCCTGATGATCCCCATCAACATGGCCTTCCTGTTCCGCTCCAGTGTCGAAAACAGAATCGTCGCTCTCTATCCCAGCCCCGCCGGTGCCGTAGAATCCCTGCTGCCGCTCGATGCCTGGGCGGAGATTGCCGAAAACAACCCGGTACTCCATGACCTCAAGCCCGACATCGAGGCCCTGCTCGTGAACCGCGTCGGCCATGCCCACGGCACGCGCGAAGCGGAGTATTACATCGCCCCCATCGACGAATGTTACAAGCTCGTCGGCCTCATTCGCGCTAACTGGAAAGGCCTCTCCGGCGGCGCAGAAGTCTGGACCGAGGTCGGCCAGTTCTTCCAACAGTTGCGCTCCAAATCCGAAGTCGTCCGCGGAGGCGTGAATGCCTGACCTCAGCTTCCAGATCGACTCCGCAAGCGTCGTCCCCTTCGCCGCCGCTCCCATGATGGCTTTTCAGCTTCAGATCAAAAACCGTGAACCCGATGAGGCAATTCACACGGTCGCTCTGCGCTGCCAGATTCAGATTGAGGTCACCCGACGCCGTTACACCCCCGGCGAACAGGAGAAGATGCTCGACCTCTTCGGCCAGCCCGACCGGTGGAGCCAGACCCTGCGCAGCCTTCTATGGACGCATGTCAATCTGGTCGTACCGACCTTCGCCGGAAACGAGACAGTGATCGATATGCAGGTACCCTGCAGCTTCGATTTCAATGTCGCCGCAACCAAATATTTCGCAGGCCTGACCGATGGCGATATTCCGCTCCTCTTCCAATTCAGCGGAACCGTCTTCTACGCGCC
The DNA here is from genome assembly GCF_035317045.1 of Occallatibacter sp. Taxonomy (GTDB): domain Bacteria; phylum Acidobacteriota; class Terriglobia; order Terriglobales; family Acidobacteriaceae; genus Telmatobacter. The sequence continues at coordinate 180,157 of NZ_DATHHT010000035.1, read as the reverse complement.
TCCGGATAGTCCCCTGCAAGTCGCACCCATCTCGTGGGAGCAGGAAGCCCGCTACAAACTGCCCGTAAAAGTGTGGCGCGAAATGATGGATACCTACTACCCGAACAGCGTGTGGATCAATCTGCACAAGGATGTCTTTGAACGCCTCTATCGCTACAAGATGCGTCATGGCCTTCTCAACTGGGAGCAGGCGCTTGAGCGCATCCTTGCCCGCGTCGAAGAAGAGGTTGAGGTAAATTCGTGAATCTTGAGCAGGTCGAAAAGATCGCCGAAGCCGTTCTCTATGAGGGATACATGCTCTATCCCTACCGGCCTTCCTCGGTCAAAAATCAGCAGCGCTGGAACTTCGGCGTCCTCTACCCGCCGTCCTGGTGCGATGCGCAATACAGTTCCGATCGCTGCAGCATGCAGACAGAATGCCTGCTGAAAACCGACGCCTCCACGCGGCTCACCGTCAAGGTCCGTTTCCTCCATATCATTCAGCGCTCCATCGCAAAGCTCGCCACACCGTCGACAGAAGCCTCTGCATCAAGCGACCTCGACCTTGTCGATCGCCTCGAGTTGAACGGACGCGTTTATCAGCCATGGCAGGAAGCCGTCGAGCGCGAACTCTCCTACGAAGGCCTCGATCCTGCCGACTTCTGCACCATGGAGCCGCTACTCTTCACCTTCCCCGCTGGCAAAGAGGTAGAGTATCTGCGCGACGAACACGGAAACAGAGCAGGCGCAGTCCTTCGCGAATGGAAGGCTCTCAACGGATCCGTCGAGATTCGATCCCTCAACTGTCACGACGAGGTCGTCCGCGTAACGGTGCAGGTGGATAACCTCACCGAAAGCGACGCCGCCGCCTCATTCAGCTCTGCCACCCGCGAAGAAACGCTCCTTCACTCGCTCGTCTCCGCCCACACCATCCTTGGCACCGAGAACGGGGAGTTTCTTTCCCTGCTCGAACCTCCCACAGGCTTTGAAGATTCCGTTGCTCAATGCCAGAATCTGGGCACGTGGCCGGTCCTCGCCACTGACGCCGCCGATGCCATGCTGTCCTCCCCGATCATCCTTTACGACCATCCGCAGATCGCACCCGAGAGTGCCGGAAATCTCTTCGACTCCACCGAGATCGATGAAATTCTTTCCCTCCGCATCCTCACGCTCACCGAAGACGAAAAGAGAGAGATGCGCCAGTCCGACGATCGCACCCGCGGCATTCTCGAGCGCACCGAAAACATGCCGGAAGAGCAGTTCATGAAACTTCACGGCATCCTGCGCGGCCTCAAGCCCACAAAAGGGGAGATCCAATGAACGAATGGGAATGGAATCTTCTCGAAGACAAATCCTCCACCGTGACCCACGCCGAAATCGACGGCATCCTTGTCAACGTCGGCGATCGGGTTCGTCTCCGTCCCAAAGAAGGCGGCGACATTCTCGACATCGCCCTTCGTGGTCAGATCGCCATCATCGAAAGCATTGAAGAAGACTACGAAGGCGCGCAGCATATCTGCGTCGTCGTCGAAGATGATCCCGGCCGCGATCTCGGCATGATGCGTCAGCCCGGCCATCGTTTCTTCTTCAACCCGGCAGAAATCGAGCCGCTCCCGCAAAACCCGCAGGCTCCCGCGGGCTCGCCCGCCAAAGCCGTCAAGCCCACAATCCTCATCGCCGGAGTCGGCAACATTTTTCTCGGCGACGATGCATTCGGCGTCGAAGTCGTCCGCCGTCTCGCCACGCGTAATCTGCCTGCCGAAGCACGCGTCGTCGACTTCGGCATTCGCGGTCTCGACCTCGCGTACGCCCTCCAGGATGGCTACGAAACCACCATCCTCATCGACGCATTCCCCCACGGCCAACCGCCCGGCACCGTCTCCATCGTCGAGCCGGACACAAAAGAAATCAACGCCCCACCAGACGCTCTGGTTGAAGCGCACAGCATGCATCCTTTAGCCGTGCTCCGCATGGCCGCTGCCATGAACGGCTCTCTGCATCGAGTCCTACTCGTGGGCTGCGAGCCCGCATCGCTCGGCGGCGAAGAAGGCTACATGGGTCTGAGTGAACCGGTTGAAGCTGCGGTCGAAGAAGCAGTCAACGCAACAGAAGCATTGATCAGGCGCCTTCTCGCTGGAGAAGCTGTTTGAAAGATATGAAGGCGGAAAAGGAGAGATGAAATGGCACTCGATCTGATGGAAACAACCGCGAATGGAAACGCAAGCGACAAGGACACCATCTACCTGCTCGGCGGTGTCGCGCTCATGGTCTTTGGCGCGGGTTTGGTCCTCTCCAACCCCACCATCCGTCGTTACATGTCGCAGTTCGGCGTAGGCAATCTCGCCCAGACGGTCATTCCCGACGTGGAGCGCTACTTCAAACTTCGCGGCATGTAACCAGCTTCATCGACAACCGATACCCGTCGCGTCCTCACAGGGCCCGGGCGGCGCAATCGTGATCGGATACATGGAAACTGCCAAAGCCACTCTTCTCCGCTACGTTGTCGATGCAAGGGCCAGCCGGTTCACCGTGCAGGCCTTTGCCACGGGCATTTTGTCGGCAATGGGCCACAACCCTCGCATCGGCATTCGCGCCTTCTCGGGCGAAGTCAACTTCAGCGCCGATGCCGCCCAGGCCGGCGGCTTTCGCCTCACCATGAAATCCAACTCCCTCGGCGTGCTCGATGACATCAGCGACAAGGACCGCCGCGAAATCGAAAAGATGATGAACGACCAAGTCCTTGAATCATCGAAATACCCCGACATCGTCTATGAGGCCCCAAACGTCACCATCGCCCGGCTTGATGGCTCACTCTACTCCGCCAACCTTGCCGGCACCTTGAGCTTTCATGGCGTCACGCGCAACCAGTCCATCACCGCGCGGATCGCACAGTTCGGCGAGGTGATTCGCGCTTCGGGGGAATTCTCGCTCAATCAATCCGAATACGGCATCAAGCCCATCTCCGTCGCCGGCGGAGCACTCAAGGTCAAGGACGAACTGAAATTCTCCTTCGAGATGGTCGCGCGCAAACAGGATTGAGAGAGACTGTCGCAGTGGGGAGACCGAGGCATCGGTTTCCCCCGCGGGCGGACGGTCCCGTTCATCCTGTCGTGATTGATCTCCGACGCTCAGTGCACAAGCGCGGGTCCCGGCGTCCCGTCGGACCACTTCCAAACCGGGACCATCATAATCGTGACCCGCTCTTCAGGGTCATTCGCCGCGATAGTCGGGGAACCCTCCACATTGGCGCCCCAGCTTTTTTCCGCATCGCCTGAAACAAAAATCATCACGTGTGGATGCCAGTGCACGTCGCGATCGTTCAGGTACTGCTGCTTCGACATCATGTAGCACATCGATCCCGGCTCCAGCGCGGGCAGTTCTTTCTTGTCCAGCGCTGCGGAGGTTTCTGCGAGAATCTGTGCCCTCGATTTTCCCGCGAGCACCAGTCTGGTCTTCATCAGAAAGATCGGCGCAAACGTTCTTGCAGCAGCCGGATTGAAGCAGATGGGCGAACGAATTTTGGGATTCCAGAACTCGGGGGCATCGGTGGTCGCGCCCCAGGATCGTTCCACGACACAGAGAAAACCATTCGTGCCTTTCACGGCGGTCGTGAATCCCGTCCGCCCCAGCACCATCACTTCGGCTCCATCCGAAATGGAGGCCGGCGCACCGGTGCGCGCCAGCGCAATTTCAGCTTTCTCGTCGGGCATCAAGTATTGATCGACAGGAGCCAAGGCCGGATAAGCGGCCTTCTCCGCCTGCGCTTGTGCGTGAGAGGTGGTGCCCGGTATCGCAACCGGGACCAGAAACGCTAACGCGATGATCGCGACATTGTTCTTCCGCATAGGACCTCCAAAGGGTGCATCTCTTGTGTCAGGTTTGGGAACCTGCGCTTATTCTTTCCAGACCGATACTTCATTGTGCTGCGCTTCCTTCGCTCCGGCAAGCGGTTTCAAACTCGTCGTAACTCGCCCAGTGGAGCGTCACGGTCGCGTTGTCGATAAGCGGTCCAGTGTTCAGCTTGATGCCCTGCTCGTTAGGCCGGTCCAGCACCAACTCCGGCCCATGCCAGGCCCCAGCCACATCGAAAAAGCCGCGGTTGTGGTAGTTGATCTGGAACGGCTTTTGCCACTCCAGAAACCGGAAGTCGAAGAGACTCTGGTCGCTGGTCAGGTAGCCGCCATACATCGTGCCGCTCAGGTCCATCCGCTCCACCGACTCCGGGGCGAGGCACAACCATCCTGTGCCCTTCAGGTCGGCGCTCCAGATCTTTCCCTCGCGCCTCCCCCCGCCATGCCGCCCAGGTTTTCCCGGCCACCACGACACATATAGCGGATACGTCTTCCCGTCTTTCGAATGAAGGATGCCCGAGCCGTGCCAGTAGAGCAGCGGCGTGGAACGCCCGCCGATGTGCAGCGCCCACGGATTTAACGCCACCATCAGCACCCAGAAAAAGGCGCACGCGGCAATCGCGAACAGCACCAGCTTCATCAGGCAACCGCTCAGACTTCCCAGACAGCCACCCTTGCCTCGCATGCGGCGTAGTATAGCGCGGGGCCCGAGAACAGAGAAACAGAGAACAGTGGACAGTGGACAGTGGAGTGGACAGTGGACAGTGGACAGTGGACAGTGGACAGTGGACAGAGAACAGTGGACAGTGGACAGAGAACAGTGGACGGTGAACAGTGGACAGTGGACAGTGGACAGTGGAGTGGACTGTGAAAGAGAACAACTGGACTCTATTGCAGGCCGGTCCAGACCATGCGGTGAAACATCTTGTCCATTTCTTCCGGCGATTCTTTTTCGCCGCGGTCGAGCCACCAGCGCAGCAGCGAAAGCAGGCTGCCCGAGAACGCCGAGGCGCGAGCAGCCAGTTCCCGCTGCGGAATCCTGGTAAGCTTTCCGGATTCTGTGAGCCGGCGCTCGATGCCGCGCGCAAAGTAGCCCTCGGCAAGCTCGAAGAAGTCCTTGAGGTGGCCGGAATCGGAAAGCACGCGGTAGAGCTTGTTCTGGTTCCCGATGTGCGCAAACATCTCCGCCACGGGCACAACGCGACTCGACTTGTCTTTGCGCACGCTAAGTGAAGTGCTCATCATTTCGAGAAACATTTCCAACTGGCTCATCAACAGGTCGTCCTTGTCGCGATAGTGCAGGTAAAACGTTGACCGGCCCACGTGGGCGCGATCAAGCACGTCCTGCACCGTGACGTCGTTGATGGGCTTCTCCACAATCAACGTAATCAGCGCGTGGCCGAGTTGGTCGCGCGTACGTTGCACGCGCGCATCCGGCTTGCGCGGTTGCTTTGGATTTCTTTGCGCGGTTGGTTTCTGCGCCTTGGTGCGCTCGTTTCTGGACCCGTTTCTGGACAATGCCCGCCTCTTTGTTCAACAACGCGGCTTGCGCGCTGGACGCGGCCGCATTTCAAAGCTACAGTGCGAATCATAGGCTGAATCGCGCGGTTCGCCGACGGAAAAGTTCGCCAATGAAAAGGAGAGTCACGATGAATCGACTTCGCTTGCTTGCAGTGGGGACCGTGCTGATGTTCGCGTTGAGCGCGGCGGCACAACAAACAACAACCAGTCCGGACGCTCACGCCGCCGCGGTCGCACCGGTTGAACAGCATCTGAAGATGCTGAGTGAGAAGCTCAGTCTGACCGCCGATCAGCAGGACAAGGCCAGACCAATCCTGCAGGAAATGCATAATGGATCGCAGAAGATCGCGGACGATCAGAGCCTGACGCCCGATCAGCGTGAGGCTGCGATGGGGCCGGTGTTCATGAAGGCCGACAAAGCAGTCCGTGAGTTTCTGACAGACGATCAGAAAAAGAAGCTGGACGATCTCGAGGCGCAGATGCATTCGGGATCGCACGACAACCCGCATGGAACGACGGCGGCACCGCAGCAGAACTGAAGAAGCCAGTGTTGTGGCGGACCTCCCAGAAAGCAGATCCTTCTGCGCCGCTTACCCCACGGATGATGAATCATTCGTGGGATAAGCGTGCGGCACTCAGGATGGATGACAATTCCAAGTGTGCGCATTGTGGATGACTGAAGTCATGCCTCTACAAGCGAAGAGCGGATGCTCCTGTTCTCATTTGCCTTGACCGTTTACCGGCGTGCTCATGCCGGAAAAGATCCGCCATATTCCATCGCCGTCACGCCGCCACGTGTGCAGGATGCGCATCTTCCCGCTCTGCTCCGCGCCGTCCTTGTTCACCCATGTTGAACTGACGCGGTAAGTCGTCGTAGCCAAGTCGCCAGAGAGCTGCACCGTCAAGCGCTCCAGCGAGTAGTTCTTCAGGTGTTCGCCCTTGGCGGTGTGGGCGGTGATCCAATCGGTGATGTGCGCTTTGCGGGCTGGATCAGGGCTGGTGAACGGCCAGCCGAGAAAATCCTCGCTCCATAATGCGCGGTAGTCCTCGAGATTGTTGGCTTGCACGGAGCGCCAGTAAGCCTGCTCCCGCGCCCAGACGCCTTCTTCTTTGGTGCCTTGTTGCGTGTGGCATAACCCCGCCGAGAGCAGCAGGGCAACGATCATCCATCCAATGCGCTTGATGATGGCTCCGGGTTTCCGGCGAGGCGTGAGGTCGTTCGCTGACAGCATGATGAAGAGGAATCTGGACATGAATTCTCCGCGAGGAATTGCTTAGGTGTATTCCTTCGCGGGGGGCAAGTCAAACGCGAGGGATTCAATCCTCTTTGTCTTCGAGTTCTGATTCGGTGGTTTCGCGTTCGGCTTCGAGGCGTTCTTCGAGTTCTTTCACTTTGCGTTTGTGGAAACGAAAATTTCCGCAGAAGCTGCGGCGATGGCAGTTGACGCAGTCGGCGGGCGGTTCGCAGGTGGACTTTTCGGGAGCTAGGGTGTGGCCGTCGGCATCTTCGCAGGTTTCGCGGACGGTCTCGGTGGGCTTTTCGTCGGATTTTCCGGCGAGTCGCGCGGCGATCTGAAGTCCATAGAAGTAGACGCCGGCATGGCGGGGGTCGATGCGGCGGGAGGCGAGGCCGCGGAGAACCTGATTGATGGCGATCTGAACTCCGGCGGTGTCATCGGTGGAGGGAAGCAGGAGCGGATCGACCGAGGTGGTCGAGATGTTGGTATAGCGGCGGGCAGCGGTGTGGTAGTAGCAAAAGGCTTTTCCGCGAAGGGCGGCGGCTTTGCACTTGTGTCCGCTGGTGAGAATATGCCGGCATTCGTTAAACATGGGCGTAACTCCTTGACACCCCCCTATTACCCCGTCTCTCCAGGTAGATGTCCTGAATTCATCGGGTTATGGAGCGGGGTGCCGGTAAAGGTCTGTGTGGATTGAGGTTAGCTGTAGAGGTTTCTAAAGACAGGGGTTAGGGATTAGGGACTAGGGATTCGGGACTAGGGACTAATAACCTAACCGGCCTATTGAACTTATTCTTAGAACTCGTGTGAGAGAGGGTTTGCATTTGAGATCATTGTGCGCCGCATGGGGATAATTACCTGCAAAATGGCGGGAAGTTTTTGGCGAGTGGAATGAAGGGGTTGGCGGGAATCTTCGCGAAGAGGGCTTGACGAAAAAAGGCTGAGCGGCGGATTTGCGCCAGGCGGGAGGTGGAAGCGAGACTGGAGCGATGAAACTGGGCCAGCAATTTGTGCGGGCATTTCCTGGGTGTGTGATGAGCGCGGCATCAGTGCGGGGCGCGGAACCTGCGAAGCAGTCGAGGCCGGCACAGGCGGACATCAGCGCGATGTTGACGGAGGCAGGCGTTGAGGTGCGGTTCCACGATATATCGTGCTTTCCCACCCAAGCCGACCTTGGATGGGGCGCCCTCGTTCATGCTGGTGTCTGAATTTTCACTGCAGATCGATCTGCAATACCTGGATCGAAAACGCAGGCAGCGTGATGGAGAATTTGCTGCTCACGTCATGCACGGGCGACTCGACAGGCACGAGCCGGTTGGGATCGTCGATGCTGTTCGTCGTCTGTGTGTCGGGCGCGCTCAGCCGCACCAGCTTCGCAATTGTGTTTGGTCGCGCACCGGGCATCGCGATCTGCAACGGTTGTGGATCAGACGATGCGTTAACCAACTTCAGATAAAGCTGTTTCTTCGCCGTGTTGATCGTGGAGGAGTAGAAGAACTTCGCGCCGCCATTCTCAAGCTTCGAGGCAACCGTGTGATCGCCGAGATACGACGCGAACATCACCTGCGCGTAATAAGCAGGCGAGCCATAGCTCTTCATCGCGTTGTAGCCGATCAGGTTCGTCTCCCACTGCATGCCGCCCGGATCCACGCGCACCAAGAGCGGAGCGTACGAGGACATCACGATCAGGTCGCTGTTTCGCTCCAGGCCCGTCATCCACGCGGCATCGCCCAGCGCGGCGCCCATGTTCGGCGTCGGCGATCCCTCGCGCGTAGCCCACTCGCCCACAAAGATCTTTGGCCCGTTGCGGTCAACTTTGTCATAGTGGCCCGAGTCCCAATTCTGCGGTGAACTCGAGTTGCTGTCAGAGGCGTCGTAGTGGTTGGCGTCGTGGAAGTTTTGCGTGGCGCGCACGTAGTAGTGTTCGTCGACCACGTCGGGCTTCATGCCTTTCACAGGTGCGGTCGCGATCAACTGCACGTCGGGATACTTCGTCTTGAGCGCCTTGTAGAACTGCATGTAACGCGCGTCGTAGCTGCCTGAGCGGTCAAACCAATCTTCGTTTCCGATTTCGACATACGTAAGTTTGAAGGGCGCGGGGTGACCGTCTTTCACGCGTTCAGCGCCCCACTTCGTCTGCGGACCGCCCGTGACGTATTCGAGCTCATCAAGCGCGTCCTGCACGTAAGGCTCGAGATCCGCGCCGGGATTCACGTGCTCCTGCGCCAATGAGTAGCCCGCATAGACCGCCAGCAAAGGCTGCATGTGCAGGTCTTCGCACCACTCCAGAAACTCGAGCAGCCCCATGCCGTCACTTGATTGATAATTCCACGGACTGCGATGCGTCGGCCTGTCGACGAGCGGACCAATCGTTTTCTTCCAGTCGAAGCGCTCCTTAATGTGTTCGCCCTCCAGATAGTTGCCCCCCGGCAAACGCAGGAATGCCGGGTGCATCGCAGCCAGCTTGTCCATCAGGTCGACGCGGTTGCCGTTCGCACGATTGTGATACGTGGGCGGAAACAGCGACACCAGCTGCAACCACAGCGTGCCCGCATGACCGGCAGTGATGACAAGATGATTCGTTGACGAAGCCTCCATCGCGCCAGTCTTCAGCGTGAACGTGAACTGCTTCCACTCCGTGCCAACTCCGTTCACTGTGGCAGAGGCAACGGCTTTGCCGGCGTCGTCATTCACCAGGCTCACGCTGATGGGCCCCAGGCTCGGGCTGTCTGCCTTCGCGTAGAACGATCCCTTGTATTCCGTGTTGTGGCGCAGCGCCATGCCCCACCAGCCCACATTCAACGCGCCGGCCTGGTTGTGCGCATCAGCTTGCTCAATTTCAATCTTCAGGCTGTTTGGCAGCGCGTCGCTCGGGCCGGTGGTTGCGTCGTGACTCATTTTCGCCCGCGCGTTTCCATCCTCGACGAGATACCAGTAGAGAATGCCGCTCCAGTCGCCGCGAAGGGTGCGGTTGCGCACCATCTCCGCGTATAGGCCGCCGTCATAGGAGTAGTTGATTTCCTCGGTCATCAGCCCATAGAGCGTCAGGCTGACGGTGGAGACGGGCTGGTCGGGATGAAGCGTCAGCGTCGCTGGTGCGTTCTGACCGGAAGCAACGAGGGTTGAAGCGGCCATCGCCATGGTAGTGGCGATACAGGCAAACGTTTTCTTTGGCATCGAAAATCATCTCCGAAAAGAATGCCGGGCCAGTATATCGCGCAACACCGTCGGCCACCGCCGTTGAGGTTTGCCATAAGATTAGTTGCCAAAAGCAACTAAATTGGGTTAGCCTGTTTCTATGCCGATTGGCGCCAGCGACAAGCCTCATTTCGCCGAGCAGGTTTCCGCCGTCCGGCAGTTCAACCGCTTCTACACGGCGCGATTGGGCCTCTTACGGCGGCGTCATCTCGATGGCGAATTTGCGCTTACTGAAGCGCGCATTCTCTACGAGATCGGCGCCAGTCCGGGGATGACCGCGTCCGCCCTGCGCCAGATTGTCGAACTCGACGCAGGCTACATCAGCCGTCTATTGTCCGCGCTTACCCGGAAAAAACTGGTGCGCCAGTCAGTCTCTGCAGCGGATGCGCGCGAAAGACTGCTCACGCTTACGGCGACAGGCGTGAAGGCGGTTGCGCATCTCGACCAGCAGTCCACAACGCAGATTGAGAAAATGCTCACGCACTTGACTGGTGCCGACCGCGAAGCGATGGTCACGGCGCTTGCACGTGTTCGCGCCATCCTAGCCGAGCCGTCGAAACCGCCGGTAAGGATCGAGCGCCTGCGCTCTTCCAGCAGCGAGGCCCTCGCCACTCTGCGCGAGTATTACGAAGCCGTGCACGTGGTCCAGCGAGATACGCCCGCGAGCATCCAGAAGATGCTCAAGGCGCCTGACTCTGGAATGTGGATGGCATTTCTTGGAGACGAAGTCGTGGGGTGTGTCGTGCTGCGCAAACTCGATTCAATTCCGCACGCCGCCGAATGCAAACGGCTCTATGTCCGGCCCGCGGCGCGCGGAAACCGCATTGCTGACGCGCTGCTTGACGCGATGGAAGCATTTGCTCGCACCCAGCATGTCCAGTGGATTTACCTCGATACCTACGACGATCTCAAGACTGCAATCGCACTGTATGAAAAGCGGGGTTATCAGCGATGCGAGCGCTACAACGACAATCCCCAGGCCACACTATTTATGCGCAAGCGTCTGGGCTGATGCATCTGAGGCCAATTGCGGTCAGGGTGCTGATGCGAATTGACTAGAAGATCCAGCCGCCGCCGACAACTTCTTCGCCGTCGTAGAAGACAGCTGACTGGCCGGGAGTGACGGCGCGCTGCGGCTCGTCGAAGGTTGCGAGCACTTCAGTACAGGCTGCACCGAAATTTGATTCCGCCGCTGGAACAGGCTCGAGCGTGGCCCACGCCGGCTCATGGCGATGGCGGATCTTCGCCTTCACACGCATTGGCGCGGTGAGTTCGGGAATGCTGATCCAGTTCAGGCGGTTCGCGCGCAGCGTGTGCGTCGCCAGTTCCTCGTCTGCGCCAACCGTTACACGATGACTCGCTGCATCGATATTCAAAACGTAGAGCGGCAAAGGCGACGACACTTTCAACCCCTTGCGCTGCCCGACGGTGAAGTTGGAGATGCCCTCGTGATGTCCCAGCACTTCACCCGTTGAAGCTACAAGCTCGCCTGCCGTGTCCGGCATTGCTTCGCCCTGCTCCTCAAGATAAGCCGCAAGAAAATTCTGATATGACCCACCAGGAATAAAGCAGATCTCCTGCGAGTCTGGCTTCTCGGCCAGCGCCAGCCCCTTCTGCCGCGCCACTTCGCGCACCTCGGGCTTGGTCATGTGGCCAAGTGGGAACAGCGTGTGCGCCAGCTGCGCCTGCGTCAGGCCGAAGAGAAAGTATGTCTGGTCCTTCGCGAGATCGGCCGGGCGCTTCAGAATCCAGCGCTTGCGCTCTGGATCGTACTCGTTGACGGCGTAGTGGCCGGTAGCAATCGAGTCGGCGCCGATCGACCGCGCGGTCTTCAGCAACTGGTCAAACTTCAGATGGTTGTTGCAGAGCGAGCACGGAATCGGCGTCCGGCCGGCGAGATACTCCGAGACAAACGGCCGCACCACATCCTGCTCGAAGCGCTCTTCCTGGTTCACGACGTAGTACGGAATGCCGAGGTGCTCGGCCACGCGGCGCGCGTCATACACATCATCCAGCGAGCAGCATCGTCCTGCCTTCGGCGCATCGGGAATTCCATGCTTGCCGGCGAGACGGGTCTGATCCCAAAGCTGCAGCGTGAGGCCGACAACCTTGGTCCCCTCATCCAGTCGTACGAGGATCGCCGCAACCGTAGAAGAGTCAACTCCTCCGGACATGGCAACGGCGATGGTGTGATTCTGAGGCATGGGAATAGCGTGCAACTCTATTTTCGCATCAATTGCATTCAGGATGCTGAGTCCGGCTGGAGCGATACATCCCGCATGAATTGACGACCTTGTATAACCTGCAACCGATCGGTTGCACTATTGCACTATTGATGGCCATATTCTGTGGCCAAGTCCATGCCATTCGTCGAGTTGCAATCGGCCTTTTTCCGTAAGGTACTGCGGGGATTGAAGTTAGCCGCAGAGCGCCCACAGCCAAGCATCAGGTTCCCTTCTTGTCATGCCAATGATCCGGGAAAATTTTCACTGCTCTGAACCTTTTTATACCGTTTGAGCAGGAAAGCGTCGCAACGGTGGCGTTGCTCTTCGCGCTCCAAAGCAGATCCTGATTTTGCGGTTGCAACGGTGGTAAAGCATTCGCGGCAGATGGAATCGATTGTGCCGTCATCATTTAGTCGATGTGTGAACTGTAATGTATACATGTGAGCCATGATTTCGCTCCTTTTTATCTAGACCCTGACCGAGCGCAACTCCAAGTTCTCTATACATACGTACTAGCAATTGGCATTCCCTCTTTGGTTCAGGCGCAAATAATGGTTTATCGACACCGTTAACCCCGATTGCTTTCAGTCACTTCTCAAGGATGTCGATAGATTCGCCGACGCGACCGAAGTGGTGCGTCTGACTGCGGGGAAGGTCGAAAAGCAGATTCTTCCTTCACCACCCCAAACTGAAGTGCGTTTCGGGCCCAGTTCACTCAGAATGACACCGTCAGTCAGGACACAAGGGACGCTGCAGAATGACACTCTTGATTATGAAAAGAATCTCGGACTCGGGATACTAGCCGAGGGTTCCGGCGGCAACGGGAGATAGCGTCCGCAATTGCTGCACAGCTTCGGGGACAATTTGCAGCACGCGATCGATTTGCGCCTCGGTCACCGTCTTCAGCAGGCTGAACCGCAGACTCGCACGCGCCCGTGCTTTATCCAGTCCCATCGCCATCAGCACATGGCTCGGCTCTGTCGCGCCGGAGTGGCACGCAGACCCGCCGGAAACCGCGATTCCCTTCAGATCGAGCGCGATCACCAGCGCTTCGCCTTCAAGGTTGTCGAACCAGATATTCGTGGTATTCGCCGCGCGGGGTGCCGGCTTTCCGTCTGGCAAAGCTCCGTTCAACCCCGTCCCCGGCAGCGCCAGAACTCCCGCTTCGAGCTTGTCGCGCAGAGCTGCCAGCTTTGTCATGGTGCCGTCTTCAAGGCTGTGCATGGCCAGTTCCACGGCCTTGGCCAGACCCACGATGCCTGCTACGTTTTCAGTTCCCGCACGGCGGCGGCGCTCGTGGCTTCCGCCCACAATCAGCGAGTCAAGCGGTGTTCCGCGACGTACAAACATCGCGCCTACGCCCTTGGGTCCATGAACTTTATGGCCGCTGATGGAGAGCAGATGGCAGCCAAACTGCCGTACATCAAACTTGACCTTGCCGGCGCCTTGCACGGCGTCCATATGGAAGAAAACACCCGTATCCGCTGCAATTTTGGCGATTTCGGCCACCGGCTGCAGCACGCCCGTCTCGTTATTGGCCAGCATTACGCTGATCAGCCGCGTTTCCGGCCGGATCGCGCGCAAAATATCATGCGGGTCAATCAACCCGCTCGGCTGCGGAGCAACAAAGGTCGTCTGCACGCCAAAGTTGGCTAACTTGTTCGCCGCTTGAATGACAGCAGAGTGCTCGATCGATGTCGTAATCAGGTGATCGCCAGGGTGGAGCAGGCCGAACAGGGCTGTATTGTCGCCCTCCGTCCCGCCTGAATTGAACACCACTTCGGCATCGTGGCAGTTGAAAAACTCCGCCATCGTCTCGCGGGCCCGGTCAATCGCCGTACGTGCCTGCTGTCCATCGAGATGGATCGACGACGCGTTGCCAAACTGCTCAATCCAATAAGGACGCATCGCGTCAACCACCTCCGGCAGAAGGGGTGTGGTGGCGTTGGCATCCATGTAAATGCGGGTGCCCGGTGCGTTGTTGGTAGACATGAGCAGAAGCCTCTCTTTGCGAGGTTATCACAGGAATTAATCACATTGAGGGATGACAAAAGCGGTCTCGGGTCGGGTGCAAACCATCGCGAATGCCGTAATCTTGCCGCATGGCCCGTCTGCCCATCCCGGAAATCGTTGCACGGATGCGCCACGAGCTTCTGGATTGGTACGAGAGCAACAAACGCGACCTGCCCTGGCGCCACACGAACGATCCGTACGCTATCTGGGTCTCTGAAATCATGCTGCAGCAAACCCGTGTTGCCGTGGTGATCGAACGGTGGAAGGGATTTCTGGAACGCTTCCCCACAGTGCAGGCATTGGCCAAAGCCGATGAACAGGATGTCCTGGCCCTTTGGAGCGGTCTCGGCTATTACCGTCGCGCACGCATGCTTCACAAGGCCGCGCAAACCATCAATGCCGGGCACGCTGGAAAGATGCCCTCCGCCGCTACTGAACTGCGCAAACTCCCTGGCATTGGGCTCTACACCGCCGCCGCCATCGCGAGCATTGCGCATGGCGAGTCCGTTGCCGTGGTCGATGGCAATGTTGAGCGCGTCCTCAGCCGCATTCGCGGGTGGGAGTCGCACGACGCTGTCGGAGAAGCGGCTGTCCGCCGCAAAGTGGAGGAATTCTCGACAGCACTGGTCGACCCGCGCCGCCCCGGCGATTTCAACCAGGCCATCATGGAACTTGGCGCCACTGTCTGCACGCCGCGCAATCCGCAATGTCTCGTCTGCCCATGGAGGACGGAATGCCGCACACTGGGCGAGCACAAGACTCCCAAACGCGCGCCGATGACAAGAAGCGAAATCGCCTGCGCACTTGTCGTTTGGGAAAGCGATGCGGGTGCTGAAGTTCTGCTTGAACAACGCGCCGCGACCAACACCGTCATGCCCGGTATGTGGGAACTGCCTTCGCTTCCCGAGGGCGATGTGGTTGCAAGTGAAGTGAGATTTACTGTGCGCCACGCGATCATGCAGGTCAACTACACGGTGCGCGTCTACGCATTGCCGCCGCACGAAGTCTCCGCGACAGCAGGCAATGCCGCGGATCAGCGTTGGGTGCCGGTCGCGGAAGCATCCGCGATGGCGCTCACCGGCCTCGCCCGCAAAGTTCTCACTCGCGCCGGGCTATTGCAAACTTCAGCCCACAGCAAGTCGGCAGGGTTTGCGCCGCCCGCGATCAGGGAATTAGTCTGAAGATTCGCAGAGACATCGTCCTTCCACTTCGTATCTCCCGGGGAGAGTTCATGCACAACGCAAAACTTGTTTGTCTTCTGGCTGCCGGCCTTTCTTTGCCGTGCGCCGTTATCGCGCAGCATTCTGCCTCATCTACGGATTCCGTTCCGGCCATCAATGGCCTGCCAGCAGCAGCGCGCTCTGCTGCTGCCGCCATCGATCCTGAAAAGATTCGCGCGCACGTGCGCTTTCTGTCTCTTGATCTGCTGGAAGGTCGGGGGCCCGGCACGCGGGGCGCTGAGCTTGCCGCCGAGTACATCGCGACCCAATTCGCCCTCAACGGCCTCGAACCCGCAGGCGACCCCATAGGTGGAAAGCCCAGCTACTTTCAGAAAGTGCCGCTGATCGCGGTTCACACCATCGAAGACAAAACGAAATTCGCTTTCGTGCCTGCGAGCGGCCAGCCGGTCGAACTGACTTACGGCTCGCAGGTCGTTTCGAAGGACGAGACGGGCCAAGCGACTGCCGACTTGGACGCGCCGATTGTGTTTGTCGGCTACGGCATCCACGCGCCGGAGTACAACTGGGATGACTACGCCGGTGTCGACGTGAAAGGCAAAATCGTTCTTGTCATCGTCAACGAGCCGCCCTCGAATGACGAGAAGTTTTTCAAGGGCAAGACCATGACCTACTACGGTCGCTGGACCTACAAGTACGAAGAAGCCTCGCGTCGGGGCGCACTGGGCGTGCTGATCATTCACCGGACGGATCTTGCGAGTTATGGCTGGCAGGTTGTGCAGAACTCGCAGGCTATCGAAAAGAGCTACCTCGCCGGCGAACCGACCGACACCCTTCGCGCTGCCGCGTGGATACAGCACGACGTAGCGCAGCGGCTCTTTAACCTGGCTGGACTCGGCGATCTCGACAAGGGGATCGAGCGCGCGGGCCAGCGCGGGTTCCACGCGCAGGAACTTAACGTTCATCTCAAGGCCCACATTGAAAGCCGCGTGCGCAAATACGATTCGACGAATGTTGTGGCGCGTGTTGCGGGTGGATCCGCTGGCCCTGAGAACGCGGTGCTCTACACCGCGCACTACGATCATCTGGGCATCGATCCCGATGCTAAAGGCGACGGTATCTACAACGGCGCTGCCGACAACGGCACGGGCTGCGGCATCCTGATAGAAATGGCCCGAGCTTTCGCGCAATCGTCGCAGCGGCCGCCGCACGCCATGTACTTTTCTGCGGTGACGGCGGAAGAGCAGGGGCTACTTGGTTCGCAATATCTCGGCGAGCATTTGCCGGTGCCGGCGCGGGACATTTCGCTCGATCTGAACTACGACATGCTGTTGCCCATCGGCGTTCCGCTGTCGGCGGATCTAGGCGGCGCCGAGCGCATCGACCTCTGGCCCACGATTCAGGCCATTGCGAATGACTTCAATCTCGAACTTCTGCCGGACCCCGATCCCTCCGCGGGACACTACTACCGCTCCGACCACTTTTCGCTGGCGCGCGCCGGCATTCCCGCCTTCTCTGTCGACGAGGGCATCCTCTTCGAGAACCACGACGAAACGTGGGGCCGTGCGCAGTTTGCAGACTTCGAAGAACATCACTATCACCAGCCGTCTGACGAGTACCGCGCAGACTGGGACTTCCGCGGCAACGCCAAGATGGCGCGCTTCGGCTTTGTGCTGGGCTGGCTCGTGAGCAATCAGAGCCACGCCGTTGAATGGAAATCCGGCGACGAGTTTGAAGGTGCGCGGAAGGCGAGCGAGAAAAGCAGGGATTAGGGACTAGGGACCAGGGACTAGGGGACCAGGGACCGAACAGGGATTAGAGGGAGCCAGCGATGCTCAATGGCATCGCTGGTTTTTTGTTTGTGGTTCGCGTGGGTGCTACTTCTCAAAATTGCACCTTGGCACCGAACTGAATCTGCCGCGATGTTGTCGACGTCGATGAGACGAGACCTGCCGTTGGCGAGACTCCCGACGTGGCCGAGGTGTACGCAACTTCATTCGGCGTTTGCAGGTTGGTGTGATTCAGGATGTTGAAGAACTCCGCGCGAAACTGCAGGCCAAGGCGCTCGGTGAGATGCGCAGTGCGCGTGGCGGAGAAATCGAGTTCGGAGAGGCCTGGGCCGGTAAGCGCATCGCGCGAGACGTTGCCGTAGGTGCCGGTGGCAGGTGGCAGGAATGCCGCGGCGTTGAAGTATTGCTGGGGCGTGCGCGGATACAGCTTTCCGCTGAAGTTCGGATTCCAGTTGGGGCGCACGGGATTGCGCGTGTCTCCATTGCCGGTGGGGTTGTAGCCCAGTTGCGGCGTGAAGGGGAAGCCGGTTTGAACGGCGAAGATAGCGCTGGCAGTCCAGCCACTGGCGAGGATGTTGACGGGCCGGGCCGCATGACTTAGGAAACGGCGGTGCGGGCCGAATGGCAATTCATAGCTGCCGTTAAGCGAGGCGAGATGGCGCACGTCGGTGGCGGCCGGCCCCCAGTCGAGCCTGGGGTTGAGCGGGAACTCAACGAAGGCGGGCGTGTTGCCGCTGACGCTGGTGTTCCATGCCGACCCGTCGTCAAGATTCTTGGCGAACGTGTAATTTCCGCGGAACTGGAAGCCGCTTGCAAACGATCGCCGCACATCGACGACGAGGGAGTGATACGCGCCGACGCCTTGCGAAACCCACGATGTGGAGTTAGCGAGATTGGAATTCGCGTTCTTCGCACCCGCGGGATAGAAGGGCGATCCGTCGGCAAGATAAGTCGGCACTGGCTCGTTCATGTCTTCGGAAAGAATCTGGTGAGAGCTGTGCGAGCCAACATAACCCACGGTGAGGGACGTGTGGGGGGCAATCTGCTGTTCGATACGGAGACTCCAATTCAGCACCGCAGGTGTATTGATGTCCGGCTGGACGTTGCTCGGCGAGATCTTCGATCCGGCGGGTGGCGTTGTGCCTGGCGTGATGTGGAGATCTGAGACCGCGATGTTGGAAATAGACTCGGCCGTGTTGAAGGGCGCGGTCTGGTCGAGGCGATAGTCGAGCGTATCGAGCAATCCATGATACAAACCGAAGCCGCCGCGAACCGCGGTCTTGCCATTGCCCCAGACATCCCAGGCAAAGCCGACGCGCGGTTCGGGAAGGAAGACGGCGCGATTTTTGCTCAGCGCCGATCCGCCGACAACAGGCTGCGATTGCAGAACGCCTGCGGCGATCGCGTAGTTGGCGGCGCGGCCTTGCGCCTCGTTCCAGCCGTTGGTGGATTCGGAGCGAAAGCCGGCGCGGAGTTCGAGATGCGGCGTGAGCTTGAAGGTGTCTTCCACAAAGGCCGCGCCTTCCAGAGAGCGCCAGCCTAGTTCTGTGGGCGACGGGACGACGGTGAAGGTCTTTACCGTGCCCTGCAGAAACGATTGCAGCGTGCTGAAGGATGCCTGGCCGTATTGATCCTGCGCCAGCAAATCGTTCGATTGAATGCGCTGCAGCCACAGGCCGACCTCGACCTGGTGGCGGCCATGCGACCAGTACACGTGATCGTCCCACGTGAAGAGGTTGCGCGTTGCGGCGTTGTTGCTGCCCACGTTCAGACCGGCCTGCGAGATTTGCGATGCGCCGTTGGAGGCGGTGCTGCCGCTGATGACAATCGCGCCAATGGGCTGGCCGGCAACCCAGCCGGGAATGGAAACGGGACTGTAGCCGGTGAAGAAATAGCTCGCACGCGAATAGCCGAAGCGCGCGGTGTTGAGCAGTGCCGGCGAAAATACATGCTGCTCCTGCACGCTCACTACCTGCTCGCGCAGGCTTTCGTCGATCAGGCTCAGGGGATTTTGGGAGGGTGTGTTCGCAGTACTGTCGTCAACGGTGTAGACGGCGAAGAGCAGGTCTTTGCCGCTGAGGTTGTCGTCGAAACGCGTGGTGCCGAAGTCTTCGCGGATGTGCTGGGGTGGATGGCTGAAGGCTTCCCCGATTCCGCTGCCCAGCTCCGGACCATTCTGCACCGGCCACAACGCGAGTAGAGGCGCGACGGCGGGATTGACGCCGACGTACTGCTCCTGGCCTGAAGAGTCGGGCAGATAGCCGAGGCGCGCCTGGTTGTCGGGCACGAGGGTGACGGCGCTCAGTCCCCAGTTTTGGCGGAAACCTTCGTAGTTGCCGAAGAGGAAGAGCTTGTTGGTGCGAATCGGTCCGCCGAGTGAGGCACCGAACTGGTTGCGCTGAAACTCGGGGATCGCGCCTTGGTCGAAGTAGTTGCGCGCATCGAGCGCGCTGTTGCGGATGAATTCAAATGCTGTGCCGTGCAGTTTATTGGTGCCCGAAGTGGTGACGATGCTGACCTGCGCGCCGTCGCGTTTGCCGTAGGTGGCGCCATAGGTGTCGGTCGCTACGTTGAACTCGCGCACTGCGTCAACGCCGAGCAACTGGCCGCTGGTTCCACCAGGCGTTACGTTGATGAGCGACGAACCGGTATATTCGATGCCGTTCAAGAGAAACAGATTGTCCTGGGGGCGGCGGCCGCTGACCGCGAACATGTTGCCGACTGACGAATTCGACGAGCCCGTGCCGCCGGAGCGCTCATTGGTGTAGTTCACGGTGGCGGGGTTAAGCGTGAGCAATTCGTCGTAGCTGCGGCCGTTCAAGGGAAGCTCTTTTACCTGGCGCTCATCGACGAGGCCCGCCGTTTGCTGGGTCGTGGTGTTCACACCCTGATCGGAAGCGTTGACTTCAATGGCTTGCTCGACGGCGGCAACACCGAGCACAAAGTTGAGTTGAAGGCTTTGGCCAACGGTGAGCGAGATGCCGGTCTGCTGCTGGCGCGCGAACCCTTCGTGTTGTACCGCGACCGTGTACGCGCCAACGGGAACGGATGGCGCGAAGAAGCGGCCTTCGGAATCCGTGGTCAGGGTGCGCGTCGCGCCGGTCTCTGCCTGGCGGACCATGACGGTGGCGTTGGAAACGGTTGCGCCGCTGATGTCGTGAACCACGCCGCCGATGGTGCCGCCGACTACCTGTGCCTGGGTCGCCAGGGCTGCTGCGAAAAGTGCGAGGGAAAGAATGCGTGAGAAACGGGATGCGAGTGTCACGGGATCTCCTGAAGAATTGCGGTAGATCTATGGGCCTGTTTTCAAGGCCCTGCGGGTGGGGATGCGCCGTTTAGCTTGAAAAGTGTCGACGTGCGCGGAGGATCAGGGCGCGGATCGGGTCAGCGGCTACAACAACAGCCAGTCCGCCGGGAGGCGGTGGTGTGGAGCCGAGAATTGAGGAGAGCAGAATTCATCGAACCTTGGCGCGAATGATGCGCACGGAAAATCAAATACCGAAAATACAAAAGCCGCATCAGCGGAAGTGGCTGATAGCGGCTGTGGGGTGAATGCGAAGAAATTGAGCCTGAATTACACCCACGGCCGGTCGAGCGCGCAACAACACGCGGCGGAGACGGCGGGGGTGAAAACAAACTTCATGTCGTAAATATATCCGTGGATGAGAATCGAGTCAAACCGAGGACGTTTTTCGTGGCCACGGACAGGGAAGGAAGAGAAGCTTTGGTGGGACTGAGAAGGACACTGATTTGATTGGGGGATGGGGAGAAACAAAGCAGATTCTTCGCTCACCACCCCCAAACGGAAGAACTTTTGGGGCCCCGTTCTCTCAGAATGACACTGCTTAGGCAGGGCTCGGAAGGGCGTTGCTCTCGTGAGGGCTACTGGGACTTTGTGAATCAGTAGTAGTCGGCGCAGCTGAGGTAGTAGCCGCAGTGGGTGCATACCAGCTTGCACTTGTGGCCTGTGAGGCGGTGAGAGCAGGTGGGGCAGATCTGGCAGTGGTGGTCGACGGGAGGTTCTTCGGATACCGCGGCGCAAACCGCACCACTTTGTGAGAAATTAGACGCAAATTCACCATCGAAGACGTGGGGTCTGTTGGGGAGCATGGGTGAGAGATTAGCATAGGTAACGTGGGCCCGGAATACGTCGCATCGCGGCAGGCGCCCGAAGAATCAAATCCGTAACGCCGTCATGGCACCTCTTGAGGCGGCGCACCCCCAGAACAGCGATCAATCGATCCAGAGATCAATCGATTCAGAATCCCCAAAGGAGAATATCTATGGCTAGCAAGGCAAGTGCGGTTTGGACAGGTTCACTGAAGGAAGGCAAGGGCACCATCTCCACGGCAACAGGCGTGCTGAAGGACGCCAACTACTCGTTCGCAACACGGTTTGAAGGCGCCGCCAGCGGCACCACGCCTGAAGAGCTGATTGCCGCGGCGCATGCGAGCTGCTTCTCGATGGCTCTCGGCGCGCAGCTCGGCGGAGCAGGCCTGACCCCCACCAAGATCGAGACCAACGCGGCCGTAACCCTGGCCAAGGTCGAAGGCGGATTCGCGGTCACCAAGATTGCGCTTACCACTACCGCCAGCGTTCCCGGCGCATCGAAGGAAGCCTTCGACAAGGCTGCCGCCGATGCCAAGGCAGGCTGCCCGATCTCGAAGCTCTTCGCGAACAACACCGAAATCAGCCTCGACGCCAGGCTGGTCTAACGACTGGGAAAGATACTCGAGACCTTCCCCATCCCATCCACGTCGTCCACGGCTGGATGGGATGCGTGTTTTCGGGCAAATCAAGTTTCAATTCAAGTTGCGAAGTCCGCCGCGGGTGTGCCAAATTGATTGCACATTCCTGCAGGGTGCGAGGTCGACCGCATGAAGGAATACAAATTCAAAGCAAAGATTCAAGACGCCGGCGGTAACGGCGCCTACGTCCTCTTCCCTTACGACACCAAGGCTGAGTTTGGAACGAGTGCGCAGATCCGCGTCGTCGCATCGTTTGACGGAGTTCCGTATACGGGATCGCTGGTGAAGTACGGCTTTCCGCAGCACATGCTGCCCATCCTCAAGGACGTCCGTGCCCAGATCGGCAAAGGGCCCGGCGACACTGTCGAAGTTGTCATTCAGCGAGACGAGTCGGTGCGCACTGTAGAAGTGCCGCCTGAATTTGCAAAGCTGATGAAAAAAGAAGGCGTGCTTGAGGCCTTCGAGAAATTAAGCTTCACCCACCGCAAGGAGTATTGCCGCTGGATTACGGAAGCGAAGAAGGAAGAGACGCGGCAGGCTCGACTCGCCAAGGCCGCCGCCATGCTGAAGGCAGGCGTAAAGACTCCCGGCTGATGCCGCCCGCCTCCGACGCTGCGTTGTTACCCGCTCTCCGCAAAGATTTTTTCTTGACAGCGGTCCTGGCGAGGACGACAGTCTTATCCGCAATCAAAACCCATTCTGATTGTGCTGTGAACTCAGGTGCATTGCGCCTGCGGAAGGACTTTCATGATTTACCCTCACACGTT
This sequence comes from Occallatibacter sp., assembly GCF_035317045.1. Taxonomy (GTDB): domain Bacteria; phylum Acidobacteriota; class Terriglobia; order Terriglobales; family Acidobacteriaceae; genus Telmatobacter. The sequence continues at coordinate 157,649 of NZ_DATHHT010000035.1, read as the reverse complement.
GAACTACGTCGCGATCCTGGTTTCCGGAATCATGCTGTGGGTTCTGGGAGCCATCTGGTACTCGCCTGCTCTTTTTGCCAAGCCGTGGATGGAGATTCTGGGAATCAAGAAAGGTGAAAGCAAGCAGAGCGGACTGATGCTCGGTATGGTCGCTTCGTTCATTGGCGACATTGTGCTGTCGTTCATTCTGGCGCACATCATTTTCTGGGCTAACGCGTTCGGCTTTGCCAACGGCTGCGTGCTGGGCGTTCTCGTGTGGATCGCTTTTATTGCCGCGCCGAATCTGCCCCAGGGCATCTACGAGCGACGGCCCTTCAAGTTGTTCGCCATCAATAGCGGCTACTGGCTGCTCGGCCTGTTTCTCGCCGGCGGATTGCTTGGTGCCTGGCGCTGATTTCCGCCGGACCTGCCGCTTGCGGGTTTCGCCCTGAGCATTCCGCGAGACCGCAGGCAATCCCGCCCTTTAAAATCACCCTATGAGCAAAACCGTCGTCTCCACCTCATCTGCGCCCAAGGCGGTCGGGCCTTACTCGCAGGGCATTCGCTGCGGCAACCTTGTCTTCACTGCCGGACAGGCCGCTCTTGATCCTTCTACCCAGCAGCTTATCTCCGGCGGAATCACTGAACAGACCCGGCGGACTATTGAGAATTTGAAGGCCGTCCTCGAAGCGGCAGGCACCACTCTCGACCGCGTCGTCAAAGCCAATGTCTATCTCAAAGACATGAACGACTTCGCCGCGATGAACGCGGTCTATGCCGAGTACCTCGCACCGCAAGGCGTCATCGCACCCGCTCGCACTACCATCGAGGCCGCGCGCCTCCCCAAGGATGCGCTCGTTGAGATCGAGCTGGTCGCGGAAGTGGGCGACTGAGCCATCCCGCATCTACGCATCAAATCGTCCGGCTGCAGCATCCAATAAGTTCCCATTGGAGGTCCCATGAGCACTACACCGAAAGAGTCTGGCGCGCCCGCGAAAGTCACCCACAGCGATACGGAGTGGCGCGAAAAACTCACGCCGCAGCAGTATCACGTGCTGCGCGAAAAAGGCACCGAGCGCCCCTTCACCGGCGCTCTCACCGAGAATCACGAGACCGGCAACTACCACTGTGCCGGCTGCGGAGAGCTTCTTTTTCTATCCGGCGCGAAATTTGACTCGGGCTGCGGCTGGCCCAGCTTCGTTATTCCGGCCGACTCCAAGGTCGTCAATGAGCATGAGGACAATACTCTTGGCATGCGCCGCATCGAAGTCACTTGCGCGCGCTGCGGCGGGCACCTCGGCCACGTCTTCCCCGACGGGCCCCGCCCCACCGGCCTCCGCTACTGCATCAATTCGGCATCATTGACCTTTACCCGCGAAGGCGACAAAACATAAATGGGCCGGATGATCGAGGAACTCTCAAAGAAAATACCTCAGGGACTAAACAGGCTGCAGAAGAAGTCAATTTTTGATTTGGATCATCGCGCAGGGGCCAAAAGCCCAAGCTAATTTTGTTGGCCTTATCGGCATGACTGAGGTCATGCCCTGGTACAAACCATGCTTGCGATGAGTTTTTCCCCAGCCTGTAAAGCCCTCTCGTATTTTGAGGCATTTACGGCAGGGCTGGAGCCGTGCCCTGACACAAGACTCGACCGATTGCGGCCCGCGTCATTCCCAGCGAAACACCTTTGCTGAGATCGCCGTGAAGATGAGGAACAAGGCCGTCAGCGCTGCGACATCGCCCATGTGGGCCAGCCACCCATCCCCGTTCCATATGCCTTCAAGCAAGCTCACGGCGTAGGTCAGCGGCAGCACGTGCGCCACACCCCGCAAAACGGGCGGGAGATACTCAATGCGCACAAACAGACCGGATAACGCGATCATCGGGTACATCACGATGGCGCCGATCGGCTGCGCGAAGCGGGCGGTGGGAACGATGCTGGCAATGAGAAAGCCGATCGACAGAATGCTCCACGTGCTGATCAGCAGTGCGACGGTAAACGAGAACCATGGAACATTGGCTCCCGGCGGAAAGTAGCGCTTCCCTGCCAGAAACATCAGCGCCAGCGTTGCCGCCGTGAGCAACAGCTTCACAATCACGTGTGCGCTCAGAATTGTCTGCGGCCGCAGCGGCGTTGCGCGAAGCCGCTTGAGAATGCCTCCCTCGCGGTAGATGGAAATGATGGTCACCAGCGAAAGCACTGCGCTGATTGCGATCAAGATCGCTACCAGAACCGGAATATCGCCGCGCGGAAGTCCATTCGCAGCGGGCGAGATGCCACCGAACCTGAGGTTTGCCACGCGCCCCAGGACAATGAAGATCAACACCGGAAATCCGATCGTCCCGAACGCGCCCAGCGGTTCGCGCATGAACACTTTGATCTCGATCCACGTCAGTTTCCAAAGTCCACGCAGCATCATCGTCGTTCCTATTCGCGAATGGAGCGGCCGGTCAGCTTGAGAAATACGTCCTCAAGGTTGGGGAGTATGGTGCGGAAATCCGCCACCCGAATCCGATTCTCCGACAGGCAGTGAATCACCTTTGTGACCAGGTCGTCGCCCCGCCCGCGAATGGTGAATCGCTTGCCGTCGCGGGTCACGGATTCAACTTCCGCAATCGCACGAAAATGCTCACCGGCGGCCGGTTCGTCCGCGTCTAGAATGACTGTGCGCTCCGGGCAATGGCGGCGGACAAGGCTTTCCGGTGTGTCGATGTCGACGATGCGTCCGTGCTCCATGATGGCTACGCGGTCGCACAACCGCTCGGCCTCTTCCATCAGATGGGTCGTCAGAAATACCGTCTTGCCCCGCTCGCGGATGCCGCGCACCATGTCCCAGATTGCATGCCGAGCCTGCGGATCGAGGCCGGTGGTCAGCTCGTCAAGAAAAACAACCTCCGGATCGTTGATCAGTGCCAGTGCGATAAACAGTCGCTGCTTCTGGCCTCCGGAAAGATTCATGAACCAGGCGCCCCGCTTCTCAGCGAGGCCAAGCTGTTCGAGCAGTCGGGTTCCGTCGACAGATCTTTTTCCATAGAGCGACGCCCACAGATCGACTGCCTCCCACACCTTGATGCGCTTCTGCAACTGCGCCTGCTGAAGCTGAACTCCGATGCGGTCCTGCAGTTGGTATTCCTGGCGATAAGGGTCAAGTCCGAGCACTGCGATGCTTCCGGAGTCGGGCTTGCGAATCCCCTCGACGCACTCCATCGTTGTGGTCTTGCCCGCTCCGTTCGGCCCGATCAGTCCAAATATTTCGCCTTGGAAGACCTGAAACGACGCCTCCTCGACGGCCACGGTCTTGCCGTAGGTCTTGCGAACTCCGGAGACTTCAATGACTGGAGGCATGATGGTCTCTTTCGCAAATTTGTAAAGCACATAATCTGGCGCGGAGTGTCTAGTGTAATTGGCTGCGCCGAGGTTGGGCGCCTGACACAGGACAAAGGTAAAAGCAGATCCTTCGCGCCGCTTACCCCACTGCGTGGGGCCCCAAGCTTGCGGCGCTCAGCGACTGTCTTGATTGTCAAGTGGGGGTGGATTCGCGGTTTCCCGCCTTTGCCCCGCAGGGATCGGGCACCCACGTTCAGGCCACTGGATGCGTTACCCTGAACCGCATGGATCGTTTCAGGCGTAGACATGCCGTCGCCGTTTGGACTCTTGGACTTTTGTCTGTCTTTTCTGCCGCCGCCCAGCAAGACTCCCAACTTGACCAGCAGATCAAAACCATTGCGACCGCGCATCACGGTCAGGTCGCGATCTACGCGCACAACCTTCACTCGGGGCAAACCGCATCGCTGCTCCCCGACGAACCCGTGCAGACCGCCTCCGTTATCAAGATGGGAATCCTGCTCGACGCCGCCGAACAAATCCGTGCCGGACAGGCGGCTCTCGACGAGCGCATCGTTCTCACCAAGGTCAACCAGGTTGAAGGCTCCGGCGTTCTCAGCGACAACACCGCCACGAACGTGGCCATCGACCGGCTCGGCCTTGCTCACATCAACGAGACGCTGCGCAAATCCGGCCTGCATCAAACGGTGCTGTACAAGTCTACGTCCCCGCCACTGAACCCATGCCGCCCGACCAGCCAAAATTCGGTCTCGGCAAAACCACGGCCCGCGAAATGGCCACCATCATGGAGCGCCTCGTCACCTGCCATCTCGATTTCGATAATGCCGCCCAGCTTCCCGCCGATGGAAAAATCTGCGGCGCCATCCTAGGCATGCTTCGCAATCAGCAGGACCGCGACAGCCTGCCGCGTTATCTCGAGACCCTCGACACCAGCGAAGCCGGATCAGCCATCGGCAACAAGACCGGCGCTCTCAACCGGGTGCGCAATGATGTCGCCATCGTCTCAACAAAATCCGGGCCCGTGGTGATCGCCGCTTTCACTTGGGAGAACGCCGATCAGCGATGGACCGGCGACAACGAAGCTGAGCAAACGCTCGGCAAGCTCGCCAAGGCCGTAGTCGATCGCTGGTCGCCGCAGGGGCTCGACGCCAAAGCGTTTTCCTGGGAGAATCCGCTGGCAAAATCGACGCCGGGCTCCAAAACAGCCGCGCCGTAGCGACTCTTTCGGGCACAACAAAACCCCGCCGGTAAGGACGGGGTCTTCGAGCCACGAATGGCTGATTGAATTCTCTCGGCACAACTGCCGGAGTCTTGCGACTAAACTACGCCTTGGCGATTTTGCCGGTCTTGATGCAGCTGGTGCAGACGCGGATGCGCTTGGGATTGCCGTTGACCAGCGCCTTCACCGCCTGCAGGTTCACATTCCAGCGCCGCTTTGTCACGTTATGCGCGTGCGAAATATTGTTGCCAAACTGCGGCCCTTTGCCGCAAATATCACATACCTGTGCCATCTCAATTTGCTCCAGACTTGTCTGAGTTTCCGCGCCAGCCCGAACTGCTCCCCGTACCGCCTTTGGAACAGCTCTCATCCGTCCTGATCTACGGGCGAAGGGGCGAATGAAGACACACTCACCCTCAGCTTGCCGAATCTCTAGTATACCCCGAAGCCTGTCTCTCAGGCCAGACCGGCCTGGACCGATTCGCCGAACCGTCTACAGCGTTCGAACTGACGGAAATGCCGCTCATTCAAAAAGAGTTCCCCTTCCGGACAAGCCGGAAGGGGAATGGAGAGTTCAGTTCACATTCAGTGAATGAACAAAACTCGTGCGAAGTGTCAGGCTTGGCTCTGACCTTGGGTGGCCTAACCTACCGGCCCGAAGCGGTCGCGCCCTCCAACTGCAGGCTCACGTCGCTCAGCTGAATGGTCTGCAACTGGTCGGATCCGCTCTCGCGGCTGACAATGTATCCCTTGTGATTGTGCTTCTCTGCCACCAACTTCGCCGGGATAGTCAGCGTCTTGCCTTTTTGGGCGAGTGTGACTTGAACGTTGTCTCCCGTGCCGTTCCAAGTGACCTTGCAGTCGCCTGCGGGGATTTCGGTTATGCCCACCTTCACTGGCGACGCAAAACTCACCGATTGCGAATTCTTGGCAGCCAGTGCCGGGGCCGCTGTGAGTGCGAGCATAAGTGCGTATCCTAACAAACGCTTCATGATGTTCTCCTCTGATGCCTCGATGAATATGAGGATGAAGTGAGGCACTGTCGACAGTGAACACCACTTGCAAGCTTTTTAAGCTTAAGAAACGTTAAGAGGACCTCGCACGTCCAATTTTCAGAGAGTCGCACACTCCACAACGTGACTCCATTTCGCACCCTAAAGCGCTGAGAACAAGTCGCGCTTCAGCTGCACTTCCAGAGCCGCAAATCAAAGAAGGCAAGTGTGCAAATTTTCGCCTGTTTGAGCGCACTCGAGGCGGTTTCCTTATGCCGTCTTCACGGCTTCAACGCGCGTAAGTGGAATCGTGATCCCGACACGCAACCCAGGGGTTGCATTCTCCGCGATGATCGATCCGCGATGCAACTGTATAGCGCGTTTCGCGATGGAGAGCCCCAGTCCCGACCCGCCACCGTTCGTGTTGCGCGCTTCTTCCACACGAAAAAACGGATCAAAAATCCGCGCGAGCGCTTCTTTGGGAACCCCCGGACCGTAGTCGCGGATCGAGATGATGGCATCGTCCGCGTTCTCGCTGAGAGAAAGCTCAATCGGCGATTTTTCCGGCGAGTAGCGAATCCCATTACGCAGCACGTTCTCCACTGCACGCCGCAGCAGCTCGGGATTCCCCTGCACCGATCCGCAAACGTCTCCCTTCACCTCGATGGCGCATCCGCGCATTTCCGCTTCCACGTTGCAGGCCTGCACAACCTCATCGACAATGTCGCGCACGCAAATCTCCCGCTTGTCCTGCAGCGCCGGATCATCCTCCACAACGTTGATCTCGACGATATCCGCAACCAGCGAGGCAATCCGGTCCACATCACGCTCGATCCGCTCCAGCGCCGCCGTCGAATCCGAACTTGTGCGCGCCAGCTTCATCGCAAACTTCAGCCGCGCCAGCGGCGATCGCAGCTCGTGTGAAATATCGCTCAGCAGGCGCCGCTCGCTCACAATCAGCCTCTCCAGGCGCTCGGCCATTTCGTTGAACGAGCGCCCCAGCTGCCCGATCTCGTCGTCGCGATCCGTCTCCACGCGCACGCTCAGGTTGCCCTGCCCGAACAATGCGATGCTCGTCGCGACCTTCCGTATCGGCGAAATCACACCCGCCGCTGCAATCCAGCACAGGATTCCGGTCGCCCCGATCACGAGAAAGTAGTAGGGAAGAAATGACCAGATACGCGGCGGACGGCTCTGGCCCTCGGCGGCAAACCAGAACCTGCCATCCTCCGATCGGTGGGTGATTTCCCAATGTTCGTGCGGGCCGCTGGTGCGCGATTTCACTGCCGGCGGGCGAGGCAGCATCGCCCACCGATTTGAACCCGAGACCATGTCCCTGCCATGCGCATCCAGCAGGTAGTGCGAGCCCCCGAAGAGGCGATTCAGGCTCTCGAGATATTCTTTCAACGCCGGATCGCCGCTGCTTTGCAGGATGTTGCGCGCGCTCACCAGTTGCATTTCGTCGAAGCGGTCATAAACCGGGTCGATCTTCTGCGTCTGCATCTGCTGTGAGATTGCACGGAATGCAACGTACGAAAGCGAAAGAATCCCCACCATGGCGAGCAAAACCCACACATAGAGCGACTGCCTCAGCAATACCTTAGGTTGCGCCGGTGAAGACATATCCCACCCCACGTACGGTTCTGATCAGACTGCGGCCGCCCTCGAGCTTCTTGCGGAGATGGCTGATGTGCACATCCAGAAAACGGTCATACGGCGTTGCCTCCCGCTCGAACAGCGCCGCCGTTATCTCGTCCCGCGAAACCACCCGACCCGCCGCGCGCATCAGCATCTCCAGCAGGTCAAACTCCATCGCGGTCAACTCCAACAACGCATCGTCCAGCCACGCTTCGCGCGTCGTCGGGTTCACGCGAATGTTGCCGATCACCAGGTCTTCAGCTTCGGTGCGGGTCAGCGATTCCGACCGCCGCAGCACAGCGCGCACCCGCGCCAGCAGTTCATCCGGATCAAAAGGCTTGGGCAGATAATCGTCGGCGCCCGAGTCGAGCCCGCGAATCCGGTCCTGCTGCTGCACGCGTGCCGTCAGCATAATCACTGGCAGATCCTTGCGCCGTCGCAGCCGCTGCAGCAGTTCGAACCCGTCCACCACGGGCAGCATCACGTCCAGAATCACCAAGTCATAGGCGCCATTCAGCGCAGCGGTGAGGCCTTCGCGGCCGTTGTACGCGCAATCGAGATGATGCCCCTCCTGCGTGAAGAACTCGCGCATCATGCCGCACAGCTCCACATCGTCGTCCACCAGCAACAACGAAAGCTGCCTCTGCCTGTCCGCGTATTCTACTTGCTTCATGTCAACTGCTACCGGCACCGCGACACACCCCTACGGCTCCTAAGTCTCGCACACCGCAAGAGCTTCGTACTCCGCTTTACATTTCTTAATGTTAGGCGATTTATGCGGATTCGAAGAGGCTCCAACCTTACAAGCGCGCAGGGCCCGCTTGGGCCCGCGTCCTGCGGCACGCAGATGACGCCTCAAGGCGCCTCCTGGGCCGCGGTGAATCGCCGTGCCGACTTCTTCATCTAATCGGTTGATGAGTTTGCCGGTTTCAGTACTTGATCTGGTGGCAATGCACACCGGAGAGCCCGCGGGCGCGGCAGTCGCCCGATCCGTGGACCTTGCACAGCACGTTGAGCAGTGGGGCTATCGCAGATTTTGGCTGGCCGAGCACCACTCCATCGAAGGGCTCGCATGCTCAGCAACAGCGGTGCTCATCGGCCATGTAGCTGCCGCAACCAGGACCATGCGCGTCGGCAGCGGCGGTATCATGCTGCCCAATCACGCACCCCTGGTCGTTGCCGAGCAGTTCGGCACGCTTGACGCCCTCTACCCGGGGCGCATCGATCTGGGCCTCGGCCGCGCCCCTGGCGGCGACTTCTACACGATGCGCGCGCTCCGCCGCGACCTCGCACAAACCGGCGATGATTTTCCCGAACTGCTTGGGGAGTTGAGGACGTACCTCGGACCTGCGTTCTCCGGCCAGGCCGTCAAGGCGATTCCGGGACAAGGGAGCCGCGTTCCCATCACGCTTCTCGGTTCCAGCGACTTCAGCGCGCGACTTGCTGCATCCCTGGGACTGCCGTTTGCCTTCGCTGCACACTTCGCCCCCGACATGCTGTTGCACGCATCGCATCTCTACCGGACTCTCTTCCGGCCCAGTGAAGTTTTAGAACGGCCGTGGCTGATGGTCGGCGTTCAGGTCATCGCGGCGCAGTCGGATGCCGAAGCTCGAAGGCTCTTCACGACCCCGCAGCAGCGTTTTCTCAGGCTCATTCGCAATCAGCCCGTTGACCTTCTGCCACCGGTTGCTTCCCTCGATGCGATCGATCATCCGTGGAGCGCACTCGAGAAAGCCGCCGTCGAAAGCAGGCTAAGCGCAGCCGTCGTCGGCTCGGATGAAACCGTGAAGACGGGCCTGCAAAGGCTCGTCGCCGACACCGGAGCCGATGAGGTTATTGCAGTGACCGACACTTGGGACCACGAGGCTCGTCTGGATTCTTACCGCCGTTTGGCAGGAGTCGCCAGCACCTTCGAGACCCCCAACGTCCAGACAAAAGTGCTCGCTGCCACCACGTCAATTCCAGACTGAGCGCGCGCGCCCTGCTTGAGCGCCCTGCCTCTCTTTGCCCGTCACGAGCCGACGTCTGAGGAGTAGTCAGTGTCAGTGTCGGCGTCGGGGTTCGTGCATTCCCAGGTCTCAGAAGCGAGACCTGGGGCATCCATTTTCATGCTGGATTTGGAGCCGACGACGAGCGCCATCCGTCTGCGGCACTGTACGGAGTCGGCCCGGAGGGTCTATTCGACGCCGGATGTGCGGTTGACGTTCACATCTTGACAGTCATAATGAACGCCTGCTATCTTCACACCCCATGAACGACCAGAATACCGACGTGATACAGGGCACGCTAGACATGTTGATTCTGAAGACCCTGAGCCTCGAACCACTTCACGGCTTTGGCATCGCGCGCCGCGTTGAGCAGATCTCGCGGGGAGTCTTCAAGGTGAACCCCGGCTCGCTGCTCACAGCCTTGCAGCGGCTGGAACGGGCTGGCTGGCTGGATTCCGAGTGGCGACAAACTGAGAACTCGCGCCGCGCGAAGTTCTACAGCCTTACCCGTGCAGGAAAAAAGCAGCTCGAGATTGAAACCGCTGACTGGAGTCGCCGTGCATCTGCAATTGCGCGGCTGCTGCGGGAAGGAGCTTAGCCCCATGTCGCTCTGGCGCCAGCTCACCCATGGGCTCCGTGGATTGGCCCGCCGCGGAAAGCGGAACCAGGAGACCGACGAAGAGGTTCGCCACTACTTCGAGGAGGCAGCGGCCGATGCGAGGGCGCGCGGATTTTCCGCCGAGGACGCGATACGCACGGCGCGGCGGGAAATTGGCAGCATAACCGCGATTGAAGAACAGGTGCGTTCGTACGGCTGGGAGAATGCGGTGAGAACTTTCCTCGCAGACCTGCGCTTCGCGGCGCGGCAACTGCGCAGTCATCCGGGATTTGCGGTGGTCGGCATCCTGACGCTGGCGCTGGGGGTCGGCGCAAGCACAGCCATCTTCAGCGCGATTAATCCCATTCTCTTCAAACCGCTTCCTTATCCTCACCCTGGCCGCATTCTCATGATCTGGAGCACCTACCAGGGCGCTCGGTCCGAGGTGTCGTTCGGCACATATCTCGAACTCGCGCAACGCAGCCATTCCTTCGACACCATCGCAATTTTTGAGCCCTGGCATCCGGCTATGACTGGCGGAAACCAGCCGCAGCGTCTGGAAGGACAAAGCGTAAGCTCTGGTTTCTTTCGCGCGCTTGGCGTTTCTCCGGTCATCGGCCGCGATTTTCTTGTATCAGAGAACGTATTCAACGGTCCGAAGGTCGTGATTCTCAGCGACAAGATCTGGCGTCGTGTTTTCCGGGGCGATCCCACAATTGCAGGTCGTGCCATCAAACTGGGCGATGACAACTTCACTGTTGTCGGCGTGATGGCTCCTGAGTTCGAAGACGTCGTTGCGCCTTCGGCTGAGATCTGGACTCCAACGCAGTATGACCCGCAAAAAATCGTAGGCAGCTTCAGCAGCTGGGAGTGGGGCAATCATCTGCGCATGGTCGCGCGGATGAATCCCGGAGTGAGCCGCGCCCAGGCCGTTGAGGAACTTGCTCAAATCGCGCGATCTCCCTGGCCGGAGTTCCCGCGCCCGCGCTGGGCCTCGCTTCAACATGGACTGATCGTCGATTCATTGCAGGATGATATTGCTCACACAGTGAAGCCTGCGCTGCTTGCGGTGCTTGGCGCAGTCATCCTGGTTCTTACCATTGCGTGGGTAAACGTTGTGAATCTGGTGCTCGCGCGAGGTTCGCAGAGAGAGGGAGAATTTGCAGTTCGCGGTGCGCTCGGCGCATCGAAAGGGCGCATCATCCGGCAGCTCATCACGGAGAATCTATTGCTGGCTTCATTCGGCGGAATGGCAGGCATCGCAGTGGCCGTCGTCACCCTGCATGAACTCGTCGCGCTCAGCCCCGCGGAACTGCCACGGCGTAACGCCATCGCTCTCGATTCTGCGGCCTTTTTCTTCGCATTTGCCATCACGGCCCTTGTCGGCGTTGCGTCGGGGCTCATTCCCGCCATCCACATTTCGCGTGGAGAATTGCAAACCGGACTGCAGCAGAGTTCACGCCGTTCCGCAGGTAGTCGCGCCACGACGCGACGCGCGCTGGTGGTGACTGAAGTCGCGCTGGCGTTTATTCTGCTGGTCAGTGCGGGATTGCTGTTTCGCAGTATGCGTCATCTGCTGGCGGTCGAACCCGGTTTCGATGCTTCGCACCTGCTCACGATGCAGGTCGTGACCTCAGGCCATCAGTTCGATAACTCTGACTCCGCACCGGACATGGGCGATCGCACGCGGCGTCGCTTTTTCGAGCAAGCCCTGGATGCCGTCCGGCGCGTACCGGGCGCGGAACAAGCTGCGTTTACCAGTTTGCTGCCGCTCAGCGACGATCCGCCCGTCGATGCCTTGTATGGCGCACAATTTGAGGATCAGGGCGCTGACGCGGGTTACAACGTATTCCGGTACGCGGTCAGTCCAGGCTACTGCCAGACCATGGGCATCCCGCTGCTGAGCGGGCGTTATCTGGATGAACGCGATACAGCTTCTACTCCGCAGACGGCGCTCATCAGCGCATCTATGGCCAAACGGCATTTTGGCAACCATAACCCGCTGGGCAAGCGTCTCCACGTCGGTCCGAGGGATCGGCCCTGGTACACCATCGTCGGCGTGGTGGGCGACGTAAAGCAAACATCGCTCGCGATCAATGAGGCTGACGCGGTTTATCTGGCGGCCGAGCAGACCTGGTTCGCCGATGACACGCTGTCTTTCGTGATTCGAACCCGCGGCCAACCAGCGGAACTCGCTCCCGCCATCGAGAGCGCAATCTGGTCGATCGACAAGAACCAACCGGTGGTTCGCGTCATGACGATGGATCGCATGATTGCAATCACGGAAGCGGAGCCGCGATTTGTTCTCATTCTCTTTGAGGCGTTCGGCGTCGTGGCGCTGATGCTTGCGGCAGTCGGAATCTATGGCTTGCTCTCGGGCAATGTTACGGAGCGAACACGCGAGATCGGCGTGCGTGCGGCGCTCGGTGCTTCTCGCGGCGACATTCTGGCGCTGATTCTTCGCGACGGAATGCGGCTGACTGTGCTCGGTATCATCGTCGGCCTTTGCGGAGCCATCGCCGCCACCCGCGCGATCACTACACTTCTTTTCGGCACATCGCCGCTCGACCCCATCGCCTGGGTTGGCGTCGTCTTCATGCTTGCGTGTGTATCTGCAATTGCGTGCTGGGCTCCTGCGTGGCGCGCGTCGCGCGTCGAGCCGTCCATCACGCTGCGCGCCGAGTAAGTAAGGTGGCCCGGTCGGCGAGAAAATGTTCGGTGCTGACAACAGCCAAGCCACTCATTGAGGACGGATTGTCAACGCCTACCGATGAACCCCGAAATGAGCTTGGGCATCCGCTCCGGCAACGCTCCCGCTTCCGCCAATTGACAGCGTCAGATTATTCACTGCAAACGATGTCGTCGCAAGGAAGTCCATCAGCGGAACGAACCGCGCCAGCCGCTGATGATGATGCCGCACCAGAAATCGCGTCGCCGTGAATTCCGAGAGCCATACTGCTCCCTCGAATGCATAGATACGGGACGCGTGATTCGCAATGAATCCAGGCAGATTTTGTTCATAGTTACATGTAGATGTGCCGGCCATTTGCACACCGGAGCTGCAGCTGTTCTTGAGCATCCTTTGCGTTGAATAGGCATCCAGAGCGCGCGCCCCGCCGTCTGCGGCCAGGAAGGTCCAGGTCAGACCGTCTATGCGAGGTCTCGCCATTTCCACTGGTATCGGACGCCTCTGAACAAATCCGCCATCTAAATCTGAAGTTGATCCCGGTGGCGTCTCGGCGGTGACCATCGAGGCAAGCACTAGCAAGAAGAATGCGGCAGAAAACCAGCGCATTGCAGGAACCCTTTCAACTTGGCTTCTGCATCAGTCATCGGCGGCACACCGTCGGCCATCAGTCGAGAGTCCTGTTTGCCTTGAGTCCTCTGCCCAAAATGCGATTCCCCTTACGGTCGGCTACGCCCAGAATTTAAGGATGCACGCAAAAGAAAGAGGGCGACATCGAGGGATGCCGCCCACCAACTCAGTCTTGCCAGCCGTCCGCTTCGGATAAACACCAACAGCCCTCGCTCCATCTACATGGATTCAACGGTGGAGACTAATTCCTGCTCGTGCTTCATCCGAGATTGGTAAACCGGCGTGAGCCAGTTCGAGTAAGACTGCAGGTGTCCGCGGGTCGCATCGAAATACAGCTTTTGTATTCCTTGCGTAACCGCGCCGATGGTTCCGTCCTTTACCGCCCGATGATCGACGCGCACGATGGGTGCGACGCCAACGGCCGTGCCAGTGAAGAAGAGTTCATCACATACATAGAGCTCGCTGCGGTCGATCGGCCTTTCGATGACCCGCAGCCCCATTTCACGAAACGCGAGTTCCATGATGCAGTTGCGCGTGATGCCTTCGAGGGCGTTCTCAGTAACGGAGGGCGTGATCAGCTTGCCATCGCGCACCATGAAGATGTTGCAGGTGGCGCCTTCGGCAACGTGTCCATTTTCGTTGAGGAAAATGGCTTCGTCGAAGCCTGCCTGCCGTGCGTCGTCGCTGGCTAGCGCGCTGTTCACATAGGCGCCGCAGATTTTGGCGCGAGCCGGAATCGCATTGTCTTCGATCCGGCGCCAGGAGCTTACGCCCGCATGCAGCCCTTTGTCGCTACGCAAGTATTCCCCGAAGGGAAGGGCAACGATCGCGAATGCATCCTGATCGTCAGTGCTGACGCCGATGCGTTCGGCCGACTTGTAAGCCAACGGCCGAACGTAGACGTTGGTGCGGAAGGCATTCCGACGCATTAGCTCGACGGTGATGGCACAGAGTTCCGGCACTGTAGCAGGAACGCAAATGCGCAGGATGCCGCAGTTCTTCTTCCAGCGATCGTAGTGTTCGGGGGCGCGGAGGATGAACAGCTCGCCCTCGGTGGGAACCCAGTGCGCGCGGACGCCTTCAAAGACCCCGGTGCCGTAGTGCAGCGCATGGGTAAGGATGTTGACCTGCGCATCGCGCAGCGGCATGTATTTGCCACTGAAAAATACGATCAGATTCGGATCGGCCGTGCCTTTCATTGTGCAACCTCTTTGTTGCGCGATTGCCGGTAAAGCGCGCGCCCTCGCGCCAGGGCAAGCTGATCCAGCTGATACCAGCGGTCGGGTTTTACCATGCGGCGCAGCGCCGCATCGATACTCGCCTGGGGCAGGCCGCCAGCAATCTCCAGCAGCGCTCCCAGCATCACCATGTTGGCGGCCCGCGCATCGCCCAGCTCATCGGCGGCCCGGGTAAAGTTCAGCGCCAAAGGGTTCACGTCGCACCGCTCGCAATCCGCGGGAAAGACGTCGCCGTTGTAGATGACCCAGCCACCCGGCTTCACGCTCAGGTCAAACTTGCGCAGCGACGGTTCATTCATTGCGACGAGAAAATTCGGCACCGTCACGAGCGGCGAATCGATCGGTTTCTTCGAGACGCGTACGTGGCAATTCGAAGTTCCCGAGCGCATCTCCGGCCCATACGAAGGCAGCCATGAGACCTCAAGCCCTGCATCCAGGCCCGCTTCGGCCAGGACTTCACCGAGCAGCAACACACCCTGTCCACCGAATCCCGCGACCCGCACGTGCAAATCGAGATTATCGATCTCGGCACATACCGGTTGAACGCAAGGTTGCTCATCATGCACGATTCCGAGAAGGGCTGGAATCTGCTCAAGCCTGGGAGCCTGATCGGCAATTGCGCGCGGTTGCCGTTCATTGGTGCGATCGCAAACCACACCCAGCGGATATGTCCTCTCCATCACGTCGCGCACCCAGCGCTGCGCATCTACGGGCGACATCTTCCAGATCGTCGGACAGGGCGCCAGAACCTCGATCAGCGAAAAGCCGAGTCCCTGCACCTGGTTCTCAACTGCCCTCTTGATGGCGCGCGCCGCTTGCGCGATCTGCTTGTTGTCGCCAAGGCCTACCCGCTCGATGTAAACCGGCGCATCAAGCGTGGCCAGCAGTTCACTCATGCGAAGCGGATAGCCTTCATTGTCTGCGCTACGGCCGAAGGGCGTCGTGGTGCTCTTCTGCCCGAGAAGCGTTGTCGGCGCCGCCTGCCCGCCTGTCATGCTGTAGATGGCGTTGTTGACGAAGATTACCGTAATGTTTTCACCGCGATTGGCGGCATGCAGAATCTCAGCCGAACCAATCGCCGACAAATCCCCGTCGCCCTGATAGCTGATGACGATGCTGTGCGGATGGCTGCGCTTGGCCGCAGTCGCAACCGCCGGCGCACGTCCATGGGCTGCCTGGATATTTCCCACGTCGAAGTAGTGATAGGCGAATACCGAGCAGCCGACGGGACTGATCAATATGGTCCGGTTCTGAATACCCAGTTCGTCGATGGCCCGTGCCAGCATCTTGTGCGCAATGCCGTGTCCGCAGCCGGGACAGTAGTGTGTCTGGTGCTGCAGCTCTTCCTTGCGCTCATAGGTCTGGTAGAAGACTTTTGCCTTCGAGTGCGCAACTTCGTAATCCGATTCCAGAAAGTTAGACATGGGCCATCTGCTCCTTCTCTGCGATAGCCAGAACAAACTTCAAGACCGCTTCATGCGAAGGGACATACCGCCCATGCGATTCAGAAACTCGACGGGCCGCTTGCCATTCAGCGCCAACCGAACGTCCTCGACCAACTGGCCATTGCTCATTTCGACCACAACAAACGAATGGGCGTGGACGGCGAGGCGCCGGAAATCGGTGGAGGGAAATGGATACAAGGTGATTGGCCGCAACAGACCGACCTTAATGCCCATGGCGCGCGCCTCTGCCGTAACGGCCTTCAGGATGCGCCCGACAATGCCGTATCCGACTAGAACGATCTCGGCGTCTTCGGTGTACCAATGTTCTGCCCGCGTTTCGCGCTGTTCAGCCAGGCGGTACTTGGCTTCGAGCGCGTTGACGTGCGCTTCAAGGTCGTCTATGCCCATATGCAGCGAGGTAATCATGTTGGGCCGCGATTCGGCGGTTCCGGCCACTGCCCATTCGGGCAGCTGGGGCAGAATGGCCGTTTCCTCAAACTCGACCGGCTCCATCATCTGACCCACAAAGCCATCAGCCAGGATCACAACAGGATTGCGATAACGATCGGCGAGTTCAAAGGCGAGCGTAGTCAGACCGGCCATCTCCTGCGCGGAGTAGGGTGCCAGCACGAGGGTCCGGTAGTTGCCGTTGCCTCCACCTTTCACCACCTGGTGATAGTCGCTCTGTTCCGATGCGATATTGCCGAGGCCGGGTCCGCCGCGTGTGATGTCGGCGATCACGCATGGAAGCTCGGCGCCTGCCATATAGCTGATACCTTCCTGCATCAGGCTGATGCCGGGGCCGCTCGAAGCCGTCATGCATCGGATACCGGCTGACGACGCGCCATAGAGCATGTTGATTGCGGCCACCTCGCTCTCGGCCTGCAGAAAGACACCACCGACCTGTGGCATGTAGAGCGCTGCGGCTTCTGTAATCTCGCTGGCAGGCGTAATCGGATAACCATAGAAGCCACGGCAACCGGCAAGAATTGCGCTTCTCACAATCGCTTCGTTACCCTTCATCAGTTGCTTGTGCATGGCCGACCTCCTCCAGTTGTATGGCCGCGCGGCGGCGTAGACGCAGAACCGTGATTGCCCCAAGCTCAGGACAAGCGAAAAAGCAGATTCCGCAGCCCGTGCATCCGGCGCCGTTATAGGTCGCTGTGCGGTAGCCGTAGTGATTCAGCTCGTCGCTGAGATGAATTGCTTTTGGCGGGCAAGCCTCAATACACAGCCCGCAGCCCTTGCACTCGTTCCCATCGACACGCAGGAGACCTCGGTCATTTTTGCCCGCATTCGAACGTTCCGCGAAGGTCATTGTTTGCTCCTCATCATGATGGCCGCCTCATGCGTGCATGGCCGTCGTGCGTTCCAGATAGTGCGCATTCAGCGCGAAGTCCTGAAGCTCCTGCTGGAATCGCGGATCAGCGACGCCGATCAGCGCCTCGGCGCGTTCCCTGAGCGTCTTCCCGTGCAGGTAGGCAATTCCATGTTCGGTTACGACGTAGTGCACGTCTGCGCGCGACGTCACCACACCGGCTCCGGGCTCCAGAACCGGCACGATACGGGACACTGAGCCATGGCAGGCCGTTGAAAGAAGCGCAATGATCGGAACGCCTCCACGGGAGCGGGCTGCGCCGCGAATGAAGTCAATTTGGCCGCCGCACCCGCTATAGGGCCTGGTTCCTAGTGAATCGGCGCAAACCTGGCCCGTCAGATCCACCTGCAGCGCGGAATTGATGGCGACCATTCGATCATTCTGCGCAACCACAAATGGATCGTTGGTATAGGAGATTGAGCGAAACTCGAAGCTCGGATTCTCGTGGATATAGTCGAAGAGTCTCTGCGTGCCGAGAACAAATGCGGTGACGGCCTTGCCGCGATGCAGCGATTTGCGCGATCCGTTGATTACACCCGCTTCCATCAAATCCACCACGCCGTCGGGACACATTTCGGTGTGAATGCCAAGATCGCGCTTGTCGCCGAGACAGCTCAGCACCGCTTCGGAGATGGCGCCAATACCGGTTTGCAGCGTTGCGCCGTCGGGGATCAGGGATGCGACGTTGCGGGCAACCTGCACATGGATTTCTGTGAAAGGCTCGGAGTGCATCTCAAGGAGCGGCCGTGAAGTCTCGACAAATGCCGAGATCTGGCTCACATGGATGGAGGTGTCTCCGTGCGTGCGCGGCGCGCGGTCGTTCACTTCCGCGATGACGATCCTGGCGCAACGCGCCGCCGTCAGCGTGCAGTCAACCGTGGTGCTGAGGCTTACGAATCCGTGGGAATCGGGCGGCGTCACCTGCATCAATACAACATCGAGCGGCAGAGCGCCCGATTCAAAGAGTGGTTCGATCTCACTGAGGAAGACCGGCGTGTAGTCCGCGCGCCCGGCGATGACTGCTTCGCGGACGTTTTCGCCAAGGAATAACCCGCGATGGCGAAAGTGGCCTTCATACTCTGGTTTCGTGTACTCCGCCTCACCCAGCGTTTTCATGTGGACCAGTTCGACATCAATGACCTCGGATGCACGCGCGACCAGCGCATCAATGAGCGGTTTCGGTGTGCCGCAGCTCGGTTGAATCCAGACGCGATCTCCCGACCGCACAGACTTCAGTGCCTGCGCAGCGCTCACGCACTTGCCGCGGTATTCCTCTCGCCAGCTCACAATGTTTTGTCTCCAGGCAGATTGACTTAACAACATCAAGGCCTGCTTCCACTTCGGGCCTCGAAAAGCATCTCCCAAAGCCCGGAATATGTTGCTCTCGCCCAGCGATCGCGGACTGTGATGACAGTCACCCGTGACTAGCCGGACGGACATGTTGATCGAGGGCACTTTCAGGGTCTGCAGCGAACTTGAAGGCTGGGATCGAAAGACCAATCAGATCGAACGCGGATGTGCCGCTGGACGCGGGTAAGAGAACGCTTCCAGCAAAACCGCAAGTGCTTGAGCGCGTGCGACCTGCTTGAAGCGGACGACGATTCTGCAGGGGGAGGGGGACAACCGCGCTTGCATGCGTCACATCTCAGTGGCTGTAAGAGATATGCGTTGAACGCTAAACCAGGAGAGGAATACAGGAGAGGAATATATGAAACTTATAGAGTCCCGCCACACATTTCTGCTCAGCTCCGCCGCTGTTCTGGCAGGAGTCATGGTTGTTGCAGGCTGTAATAAGCCCTCCCACCCTGACGAGAAGTCAGCGGTCACCGACTCACTCAAAAACAGCAATCTGAGTGCTGTCAGCGTTTCGCAGGACCGCGACAAGGGCATCATGACGCTGAAGGGCGATGTCGATTCCCAGGATCTGAAGAGCCAGGCCGAGAGTGTCGCCAAACAGGCGGCGCCCGACTATACAGTTGCCGATGAGATCGGTGTACGGCCTCCGGGTGCCAGCGAAGCCGGTTCGGTGGCTTCAAATCTCGATAGCGCCATCGAAGACAACTTCAAGGCGGTGATCAAAGCCCACGCCAGCCTGAATGATCAGAGCATCAGTGGTTCGGCAAAGAACGGCACGCTTGTGCTGAAGGGATCGGTGAAGACGGCTAAACAGAAGAAGGAAGCCGAAGATCTCGCGAAGAAGGTGCCAAACGTGCAGCAGGTGGTCAACGAAATCGAAGTCAACCCGAAGAAGCACTCGACAACCAACTCTTAAGACGCACGGACCTATTACTGATTCCAACTGAAGGGTCGAAAAAGTAGATAGAACCTATATCACGGTATCGCGTTGCAGATAATACGAGCCCCGGCTGCCTCCCTCTGCCGGGGCTCTTCTGATTTCAATTCGGTTTTGGAACCCTTCATCGAGAGATTCCCCAATCGGTAATTAGCCATTTGTTTTCGCGACGCTGTTCGCCGGTGCGTAGTCCTGCTCAGTGACCATTGAAGAGCGCAAAGCAGATTTGCGTGGGGGTACTGGGCGGATGATCTGGATTCGTTTGTTTCAACCTGTCATGCAAGGCTTTGCGCTGGGAGTAGTTGCGATGATCCTGCACGAATGCGGGCATCTCGCGGCCGCTGCCGCGCTCGGCGTGCGTGTGAAACGTGTGGGAATTCAGTGGAACAAAGGCTTTTTCACCGTTCGCGAAAGGGGATCGGTCCACCAGAATCTGCTCATCGCGCTCGCTGGCCCCTTTGTGAACCTGCTTCTGATCGCAGTTGAGCCCTGGTTCCCTCTCTTCAGCCTGGCGAATGTCTGCTGCGTCCTGGCCAACATGCTTCCCATTGCGGGTTCAGATGGGTTTCGAGTGGCTGAATGCTGGCGCCACATTCGGGAAGGAGAGGTGGCGAACTGAGGTTGCAGGTAACTGAGGATGATCGTCGGAGTCCGATAAGGCGCGCTCGAAGGCTGTACTGCTTCGCGAGTTATAACGCTCATTTATCTGTGACTTAGATCACGTCAGATCGCCCACCAGGGGCATAAGTACACGATGGAAGTTGTACTTTTGTTACAACGATCGTGCGATGCCTCATTCGGGATAAGTGGCTAGACTCTCATTCGTGGAGAACTTCAATGCGAGAGAACGTTCATAAAGACGTGTACCGGTTTGCTTACGATGAGGCTTCGTCAGAGCTGCGCAAGATTCTGAAATCATTCGAGCAGCTTTGTGCTCAGAAGAACCGTGTCGAGAAGCTCATGGAAGTTCTCAAGCCCGAACTGGGGATGCCGGAACAGGCTAACAGCGACAACCATGTCAAACGAACGACACACCTGCCCTATTGCACAGTGGTGACCCGCCTGACCGTTCTCTAATCGACTTCACCCACAGCCTCTGTTTTCCCCCGCAAAGTCAGCCGGGCGCGACCCCAGACGCGTCGGCTGACCTCCTCCTCTTTCAAATTCGCTTCTTCCGGATGCAAATCCGTGCAGGAATTCTTTGTTCTTTGCATGCGGTCTTCCCGGCGTTCGGATGTCTTCGACATATAGATTTTCCCTTTAGAAACATAGGTTTAAGTGGATTGCGGCTCCTCAGCCCTCTCGGCCGACGTGTTGGGCCAGGCGATTCTACGCTGGTTCCGATTGAATTTCGTCTTCCAAATTGAGAAAATCCTTTGCTACGATTGGTTTCCGAACAAGGGAGCCGAGAGCGAAATCAAGGCGAACGTCTTCCCTAAGACAGTGCCCCTATGGATACCAGAGTCTTTTGCGTCTACAACCTCGCGCGAGGAGTTTTCCTCAGCTCGAAGGTGACGGCTGTGGACGGTGTGAATGAGCCACTGAAGATTTTGAAGGTGCTCGTGGGCGGGCTCGGACTGGATACGGTGTCGGGGCTCTGGATTTGTCCTCTCTCCGCAATTCCGGCGGTACCGCGGCTTTTTCCGTTTGATCTGCTCTATCTCGATCGTGACCAACGCGTGGTGGAATCGGCGGAGATTGTTCCCGGCGCCGAGTTCCCGCCATACCGGCGCGAGGTTGCGAGTGCACTCGTTCTGGCCCGCCAGACAGTGGAATCCACGCAAACCGGACGGGGCGATCGGCTGATCATCGGTGTCGAGGAGGAGATTGAGCGCGAGATTGCTGCCGCGGATGCATCCGATCTCGAACCAATCGTCTCGAATGGCCGGCCTTCTGGCCATGCACTTTTCGGTAAGAATGGCAAAGTAAAGGGAACTGCGCTTAGCGCCGTATTGGCGGAGCCATTTTCTTCGGTTGTCACCAGACCTTCCGAAGGTGCTGTTTCAGGCACTGAGTTGGCGATGAAACCTCCTGTGAATCAACCCGCTGTGGAGCAGGCGGTGAAGGAGTTTGAATCCGAAGGTGGTATCAGTGCGTCGAGGACGATTGAGACAGACGGGGTTGAGCCGGAAGTTGTGTCCGAGGCGATTGCGAAAGAAGATGCGGAACTAGCGAGACTTGTTCCCGATGCTGCTGGGATCTCGGCGGAGATAGCCGAGAAACCCATCCGATCCACAAGTTCCAAATCGTCAGAAGGGGCATCCTCTGACGAGGCGAAGGATTCGATTCCAGGGGAAAGACAGGCCAAATCGATCCCTGAACCGATCGTCGAGAGCGGAAGTAAGTCGGTCGTCAATGGGCAGCAAGGCGGCTTCGAAGATCTTTTTTCGAACTGGGTGGACGCGCCCTCGTCGTCTATGGCCTGGATCCCGCGAAATCCCAGACCCGGAAGTGCGCCGCCGACACCACCTGCTCCTGACATTGTCGCTTCCACACCCCCGGATAAGAACTCGTCTGGAGGAGAGCCTGCCTCGAAAGCGCCCGACGCTTTCCCATCACAACCTATTCCGGAGCCGGAGACGGCCGTTGCTGCAGTTTCGCGGGAGACCGCCCCACAGAACGAGAAGCCGCGGGAAAGTGCGGCTGCGCCGGCGAACACGCCGACGCCAGTTCAGGCTCCCATTCCGACAAGGACGGCCCTTCCCCAGTCACCGCCGGCGACGACGTTTACGGTTGCCAACTATGGAGTATGGCGAGTGAGCATGCCCACTGCCGTCAGCCCGCTCGGGGCGGTTCAATCACCGGACCAAACGCGTCCAGCTGCTCCTGTGGCGGATAATTCCTCGAACGTGAAGGAGAAGAGCGCCGAGGAGAGGCCAACTCCAGTTACAAAGGCAGCGGATTCCTCAACTGAAGGGCAGGCACTATCGGGTGCGTCGCGGTTTGCCGGTGCCACTGGTCTCTCAAGAGAGAGCGTGCGCGCACAGGCAGCAGCAAAGGCGCAGGAACCGCTGGAGACAGCAAAAGACAAGGCCGTTGTGCCGCCGGGCGAAAGTACGCAGGAGAGCGCAGCATATTCGAAGAGTACGACGCGCGAGCTTATGGAGAGCTCAAGGGCGGCGGAGTCCTCCATCGTCGCAAATTCAGAGAAGAAGCCCGTGATTGAGGCTGCAAACAGCATCCGCGAGCGTCTTCCTGTGAAGGCAGGGGAAAAGGCCGAAAGGCCGGTACCAGCAGAGAGAGATGCAGCTGTTCACGACAAGGTGAAGACGCCGCAACCCGAAGGTCCTGCTGCGAATGCAGGTGTTTCTGCGCAAAGCGCGGCGGCCGCCCCGAAACAGGTCAGGGTTGTGTCCAAGGCGATCGTGACTGCCAAAAGTGCAGCTCCGAAAGCTCTACCGAAGCCCTCCACGGCACGCACAGAGGCGAATGGAAAACCGCAAACCGGACCACCCAGTCTGGGGTTGCGCTTCAAGCGCTGGCTCAATCCCGTTACTCCGGTTGCCAGCGATCGTCGACGCGCTCACCGGCGGTATGTTCCGGGGATGGTGGCGCACTACTACACCGGCGGATCGCCGAAGCCGCATGACGTCGCGGACATCAGCATGACCGGCTTCTACCTGCTGACCGAGGATCGCTGGATGCCGGAAACGATGATCCAGATGACGCTGCAAAAGCCATGCGCAAAGGGCGAGCGGAAGCAATCCATCGTGGTCCTTTCAAGGATCGTTCGCCGAGGATCAGACGGTGTGGCGGCCCAGTTCGTGATGCCGGAGGACCTTAATCCGCAGAGCCACGACGTCCAGCCTTCGCAAGCAACGGACAGATTCTCGCTTGCGCGATTCCTATGATCGGCGGGGTTGGTTTCCATTCGCAGTCAACGACATTTGGATACAACCTTGGTGACCGGTCGAGACGTTCCTTTCCTGCATGGGCAATTCAACTTATAGGAGATAGGAGGCCCTTTCACAGGAGTGCTACGTTGAACTGGCCTGTGACCCCAATTGGTACTGGTGTGCCCGAAGGGAATCTGCCACTATGGACGTGCTAAGTAGGGGCGAAATCGAAAAACCTCGAGAGACTCGGCACCTGGCTGAAATCAAGGTCATTCACTCCCCTACCCCCCTGTCGGAGAAGAACATGACAGCTCCCCCCGCCAAAGAGCCATTGATGAAGCGTCTGATGCGTTGGATCGTTCCGGACCAGCGTGTTGCCAATCGGCATAGCATGCCTCCGGTGGTGGCGTATCTCGGGCAGGTTCGTTGTTCAAAGATCTACAAGATTGGCGACGTCAGCATCGCGGGGTTCTTCATGGTGACGGATGAACGGTGGATTCACGGCACTGGTTTTCCGGTCACCCTGGAGCGGACGGACGATGGTGCACAAGGAGAGACGCTGACTGTCTACTCCACCGTGGTTCGAACGGGCGCAGACGGAGTGGGATTCACTTTTCTGCAACAGCCGGAGGACGAACAGCACGCCGGCGACGCGCACGGGACGACGCGCATGGATCTGACTAAACTGGCGCAGTTTTTGAAGGGTCTGCAACTGTCGGAACCCAATTCCGAGTCATTTGAGCGGGCCTCGTAGCACAGACGCCGGATTCTTCGACACGATCGATGGATAGATCTTCTTGCTTCGCAAGGATGGGGCACCTGCATTTGTGGAGATGCTTTGGGTGGCCACTCGCCATCGCGCCAGGAACATCCCTCAGCCTTTGGTTAGATCGTTATGGATCTCGAAGAATGTGAGGCGGCGTCTTCGCAGGTTTCGCGGACGATTTAGCTGGGCTTGTCGTCAGATTTGACGGCGAGTCGCACAGCGAGCTGGAGGCCGTGGAGATTGAGGCCAGCGTGGCGCGGGTCGATGCGGCGAGTGGCGAGCGAGCCGAGGACCTGGCTGAGGGCGCTCTGAACGCCAGCGGTGTCTTTGAGGGAAGGAAACTTCAGCGGTTCCCTCCGGGTGAAGCGACTGGCGGCGTAGCGGCGAGCGGGCGTGTGGTAGTAACAGTAGGCCTGTCCGCGGAGTGCAGCGGCTTTGCACTTGTGTCCGCTGGTGAGAATATGCCGGCATTCGTTAAGCATGAGGTGACTCCTTTGCCCCTCCCCCTACCCCTAGGCGTCTCAAGATAAGAGACATGAATTCAGCGAGTTACGGAGAGGGGGGGTGGCGATAAAGATTTGTATGGATTGAGGTTAACTGTAGAGCTTTCCTGGAATTGGACTTAGTGGCGAAGTAGCGGTGTTATCGGAGTTAGCGCGCGCCAGGTGCACGCTCGTAGAGCTCGTTGTTTCAATCACGATTCCATTGTGCGCCGGTAGGGGATAATTGCCTGCAAAACGGTGGAGAGTTTTTGCGCAGTGGAATGAAGAGGTTAGAAAGGATTTTTCGGAGAGGGGCTTGACGGGTTCGCGGGGTTGGCGGAGTTAGCCGCGCCTCGCGCGTGATTTCGGAGTTAGGAGCGAGGACTCTCCCGATTAGAATCCATTGCCGGTGGGGGCGTCCCTCCCCGGTCCCCAAGGGCGAGGGACCGGGGGCACCCTAAGCGTGGACTGGAATCAGCATTGGGACCGGGGCCACCCGCCAAAAGAGGGAAAGAACTATGGCTGGTGCGCAGATTGCCCGCCATTCTTCCATTCACGCTACTTGCGTGAGACTATCAGATTAATATCTAACTATAACTATATTATTATCAGCACTTGATGTTGATGCCATTTTTAGAAATTATCGTTCACTTGGACGGCAGGATTGGATTTGTACCGAACATCATCCGTAGAATCCCAGTTTGGCCGCGTCCAAGTGACATCGTCACGCCTTACAACGTAAACATATGCTCAATCGCATTTATGCATTTATTTAGCTTATTATCTTTCACTTACAGCTTGATTCTCGATTCGATTGATTTGATTGTGAGCCAAGTCTTCTCGAGATGCGCAGAAGAGGGAAAGAACTATGGTTAGCGCGCAGATTGGCCGCCATTCTTATATTCACGCTACTTGCGTGAAACTATTGTGCAAGTACTATCTTTAAGTTGTTTGTATTCAGCATGCACTTACGGAACTATTATTCATACTTACATTTACTTGGAAAGTATGACGAGATTTGTACCGAACATCATCCGTAGATTCCCAGTTTGGCGGCGTCCAAGCGGATAGCTATTTGGCAAAACTCAGCCAAATAGGAATAGTTGTCCGTTGACGGCCTACCGATGCTGTCCTCGTGCTCCACAACAATCATCGAGCGTTTGTTCTTGACTCTCAATGAGCTTGGCCGTAGTATCCCCATACGAGGTGGATTATGGAGGATACCTGCAAGGCAACCGTTACGCTTGGCGACTCGAAGATTACATTTGAAGGCCCCGCGAGCTTTGTGCAAGCACAGGTGGAGCGATATACCTTTGCGCAGCCACAAGGTGCTAGCAGCACCAACGTTGCGGCCTCTGGGGCGCAGCGAACTGAAAAACAACTACTCGCCGAAAAAAGACCCCGTGGGCATCATGAGATTGCGACAGTGCTCGCGTTTGCGTTGACCGAGTCCGGGATAGAGGAGTTCGCCGAAGAAGACATTAGGCGGGCATACCTTCGTGCAGACCAGCGCCCACCCAAGAACGTAGGTCAAGCCTTGCGAGATGCTCGGAGCAAGTTCGACTACATCGCGGCCGGTTCGAAACGCGGCACGTACCGGCTTACAAATCACGGCGACCGTACAGTGAGGTTCGACCTTCCACGAGTGAGTGGCTGAGTTGTTCAGGCCTCAGATTGAGGCCGGATATCAAGAAGGAGATTGAATGACAGACATGAAGACTACTGAGGCCGTCGCACAGGTCGTTACTCTTCTCACTCCGTTTGAATCGGTCGAGCGCCACCGCGTAATTCAGGCTTCTCTGATGCTGCTTGGGGAGACGCCGCCAATTCTCGGTCGGCAAGGCGCGGGTGTCGACAATGAAGCCGACGACGATGGTAGCAATCCGATGCAGTCGGTACATGCCCGCGCCCGCACGTGGATGAAGCAAAACGATGTCTCAGCCGATGCACTCCAACAGGTTTTCCACTTCGACAACGGGGCAGCGGAATTCATCGCCGGTGAAATCGTAGGAAGTAACAACAAAGAGAAGACCTGCAACGCGTATATCATCGTTGGCTTGTCCGCCTTCCTGGCAACTGGAAATGCGACATTCGATGACAAAGCCGGAAGGTTGCTTTGCGAATCATCCGGCTGTTACGACGGTGGAAACCACGCGTATTACATCAAGAACAAAGGGAACGAGTTCACTGGGACCAAGGAAAAGGGATGGACTCTCACCGCACCAGGGCTGAAGCGCGCAGCGACGCTCATTAAGGAAATTGCAGGCGTCTAAGATGATTGACCCGGTCATTAAGAGCTCACTAGTTAGTCGCTTTCCAGGGAAGCTTGTTGATGAACTGATCGACTGCTACGTGGAACAAAAGAGAAACTTCTATCTTGGCCGAATGCGACCGACCGAGGTAGAGGGCGGGCGGTTCGCGGAAGCGGCATTTCGCATGCTTCAGCATGCGGCAGGTTTAACGGTGACGCCGCTCGGGACGCAGTTGAATACCGAGAGCATAGCTCGATCGCTTGAAAACTTAGTTATCGAGACCGATTCGATCCGTTTTCACATTCCTCGTACTCTTCGTGTGATCTACGACATTCGCAACAAGCGTGATGCGGCTCATCTCGCTGATGGGATTGATCCCAATCTCCAAGATTCCTCTTTTGTCTCGTCTGCGATGGATTGGGTCTTGGCTGAGTTTGTGCGCTTTGCAAAAGGTGTTTCACCGGACAAAGCATTCGAGCTCGTGAAAGCGATAACGATCCGACGTATTCCGGCAGTAGAGCAGTTTGGCGACTTCGTGAAGACGCTTCGTCCCTCACTCGGTCCGAGCGATCGTATTCTTCTCCTTCTTTACCATTGTGCCGACGTTGGTGCGACGGAAGCCAAACTTTCTTCGTGGCTGAAACCCCGTCAGCGAGTGAACTTAAGGCGGACGCTGAGAGATTTGGAGCATAGTAAAGACTGCATCGTGCTCACCGGCGTCAATTACCGAATAACGCGAAGAGGAATTCTTGCAATCGAAAGCAAGAAACTCGTCGAAATTGAGTAGGTCGGTAAGTAAGACATCTCTACCCCACCAGCACACTCTTCGCGAGCATCTGCTTGATTCCGCGGATGGCTTGTCTTGTTCTCTCTTCGTTTTCTATGAGGCTGAATCTTACATGGCCGTCGCCGTAGTCGCCGAAGCCTATGCCGGGGCTTACGGCTACTTTGGCTTCTGTCAGCATTAGCTTGCTGAACTCCAAAGAGCCAAGGGCCGAGTAGGCCTCGGGGATTTTGGCCCAGACGAACATGGTTGCTTTCGGACTTGGGACGGGCCAGCCGGCGCGGTTTAATCCTTCAATCAAAACGTTGCGGCGGAGGCGGTAGTTTTCGCGGATCTCGGCTACGCAGTCTTGAGGGCCTTCTAATGCGAGGATGCTGGCTACTTGAATCGGCGTGAAAGTGCCGTAGTCGAAATAACTTTTCAATCTTGCGAGGGCGTTGACGAGGACGGGGTTGCCGACCATGAATCCTACACGCCAGCCGGGCATGTTGTAGGACTTGGACAGCGTGAAAAACTCGACGGCTACGTCTTTGGCGCCGGGGACCTGGAGGACCGAGGGCGGCTTGTATCCGTCGAAGCCGAGGTCGGCGTAAGCGAGGTCGTGGATGAGGTGGAATCCATACTCGCGGGCGAGGGCGACGAGGCGGGCGAGAAACGGAAGGTCGACGCACTGCGTGGTCGGGTTCGACGGGAAGTTGACGATCAGGGCCTTGGGGCGCGGGGTCATGCGCGGGATGATGGATTCGAGCTCGGCAAGAAATTGATCGCAGTCGTGGACGGGGACGCTGACGACGTGGGCTCCAGCGATGACGGGGCCGTAGATGTGGATGGGGTAGCTGGGATTGGGGACGAGGACGGTGTCGCGCGAGTCGAGGATGGCGAGGCAGAGGTGGGCGATGCCTTCTTTGGAGCCGATGGTGACGATGGCTTCGGAGTTGGGATCGAGATCGACGTCGTAGCGCGACTTGTACCAGTTGCAGATGGCCTTGCGCAGCCTTGGAATCCCTTTTGACACGGAGTAGCGATGGGTGACGGGCTTCTGCGCCGCTTCAATCATCTTGTCGACGATGTGTTTGGGCGTTGCGCCGTCGGGGTTGCCCATGCCGAAGTCGATGATGTCCTCGCCGCGGCGGCGGGCGTTGACCTTCATCTCGCCGGTGATGTTGAAGACGTAGGGCGGGAGGCGCTGGATGCGGCTGAACTCTTCCATGGTAAGGACAGTTTACAGTGGGCAGTGAGCAGTGAGCAGTGATCAGTGGACAGTGGTCAGTGGACAGTGGTCAGTGGACAGTGGTCAGTGGACAGTGGACAGTGGTCAGTGGACAGTGGTCAGTGGACAGTGGTCAGTGGACAGTGGTCAGTTCCTCGTTCTTCACTGTTCACTGATTTTCAACACTGCGCGGAATCTTGCTTTGCTGAACATCAGAGGGTGTCTTCGGAGTCCATGCCGGTGCCGGAGGGCCATCCGGACAAAAACTGGTTAAAGTGGTGGAGAGCGCGGAGCAGGAAGTTGAGCGCGGACTCTTGCACCGATGAGCTTGCTCCAATAGTCTTCACGAACAGTGCCGCTTTACCATTCTTCGAAAAAGGACCCTTCAGCAATGAGAGAAAACTCGCGATCCGCCATGCGTCGAAGCTTCGCTTTCGGAATTCTGACGTTGTGCCTGTTGTATGTGCAGCCGAGGTTGCAGGCGCAGGCGGGTAATGCTGCGCATCAGCAGGTGCAGAAGCTGGTGGAGGCAAACAGCGCGAACTGGAAGCAGGTGTCGAAGCAGATCTGGGATTTTGCGGAGCTTGGGTATCACGAGAACAAGAGCTCGGCTCTCCTGCAGGAGCAGTTGAAGGCGGCGGGATTTGCGGTCGAGAGCGGCGTGGCGGACGAGCCGACGGCTTTTATCGCGAGCTATGGCGCGGGGAAGCCGGTGGTCGCGATTCTGGGCGAGTTTGATGCGCTGCCGGGATTGTCGCAACAGACTGTGGCGGAGCGGGCGCCGGTGACGCAAGGTGGAGCGGGGCACGGGTGCGGGCACAATCTGCTGGGTTCGGGCGCGGCGCTGGCGGCGGTTTCAGTCAAGCAGTACATGGAGGCGAATCATGTGAAGGGGACGCTGCGCTACTACGGAACTCCGGCGGAGGAGGGTGGATCGGGCAAGGTGTACATGGTGCGCGCCGGACTGTTCAAGGATGTGGATGTGGTGCTGCACTGGCATCCGGGCGACAGAAATGCAGTGATCGATGGAGGCGCGCTGGCTGTTACTTCGGCGAAGTTCACGTTTCACGGAGTGGCGGCACATGCGGCGATGGCTCCGGACCGAGGGCGGTCGGCATTGGATGCGGTGATGCTGATGGGCAATGGCATTGAGTTCATGCGTGAACATGTGCCGAGCAACACGCGGATGCATTACATCATCTCGAAGGGCGGCGTGGCGCCGAATATTGTGCCGGACCTGGCGCAGATGGACCTGATGGCGCGCAGTCCGTCGAATACGGTGTTGCAGGGAATATGGGCGCGGCTGCTTGATGTCGCCAAGGGCGCGGCGCTGATGACGGGAACGACGGTTGAGGTGACGGGGATCGGGAGCGACGCGGACATTATCGGCAACGATGCTCTCGCGCAGGTGGCGCAGAAGAACCTGGAGGAGGTGGGCGGCTATTCGATGACTGAGGATCAACAAAGGTTTGCGCGCGATCTGCAGAAGACGTTTGGCCTCGACACGCTGCCGAGCCTCGATCAGACGAAGGTGGTTGAGCCATTTCACCGGCCTGATCCGAATGCGCCGTCTGCCTCGACGGATGTCGGGGACGTGAGTTGGGTGGTGCCGACGATCGGCTTCACGGCAGCGACATTTGTGCCGGGAGTGGCTGCGCACACGTGGCAGGCTGCGGCGAGCGCGGGGATGAGCATCGGTCAGGACGGCATGGTGGTGGCGTCGAAGGCGCTGGCCGATACGGCTGTGGATTTGTTTACGAATGCACAGCTGATCGGAGCTGCCAAAGCGGATTTCGCGAAGGAGCTTGCGGGGAAGACTTATCGTTCCGCAATTCCGGAGGGGCAGAAGCCGCTAATCGATTACCGGGGGAAGTAGGCGACAGCGATTCCGCAGTTTCTGCGAGGGAAGGTTGTTGTTCCTTGGCCGGTGCCTACTTGCGCCTACAATCCCGAAACATTGTGGGATTTGGGTTACGGTTCCCTTCTGCTGACGGCCCTTGGTTTGCCATTGTTCGCCTTGGGAACGTGGTTGGGTTCTCGAAAACTGCGGCGGGTCCTGATCACGAATTAAAGCTCGGCTCCTTTCCGGTTCCTCCCGAATTGTGGACGATTTGGAAGCATCTCCGATTTGGACCAACCGAAAAACAACTGCAGGTTCCTCCACTGCGCTTCGCTCCGGTCGGAATGACATTCTTGGAGGGGATGAGTCGTTTTCGGAAACAACTAGATGGAGCCTGATGCTTCGGCGATGACGATGGCGGACTGTTTGGCTGCTTGCTCGTAGTAAGTCACGAAGCGTTGTGGTTCGGCGGCCTTATAGGGCGCGAGGTTGTGGGCCCAGCGGAAGCCGACGGGCTGATAGAGCAATTCGGCCTTCACGACGAAGGTGCCAGCGGCCGCTCCTGTGGGAATTTCGTAGCGCGTGGTGGCGCTGCCGCCGATGAAGGCGGGGTCGGAGGCGGCTTCGCCGTGGACAGCGATGTCTGGCGAGGCAGTCTGCTTGTCAAAGCCGGCGGGAAGAATGCGGTTGTCTTTGAGGTAGTGGGTGGCGGTGAGCAGCGCGGTGGTTACGTGGTCTTGCGCGTCGCCGAGAATCGGCTCGAAGATCTGGACCTGATCGGGCGCGGTGATGGTGGCGTAGTGAGGCGAGTAGCGGGTGGCATCCGCGTCATTGAGATTGCCCGCGATGGAGCCGTCGTCGTTAAGGTGGCCTGACTCGAAGACAACGTGGCCGGAGGCATCCGTGATGGTGACGTGAAGCCACGCGCGACGCGACGGGTACGCGGTGGGAAACTTGTGGCCGGTGAGGTTCTGGACGGTGACGGCGAAGGAGAGGTGGCCATTGGCGACGGCGAGTGCGCTGACGGAGAGATGGGCAGCCTGCGACTGGAGATAGGCGCGGGTCTCAGTCGAGGCTGCGGTGAGTTCGGCTGGAGACGCGGTCACGGCGAGGTCATCATGATGCGCGACGAGCAGATCCTGCATGAAGAAGTTGGCGCCGGGGAATGAGTGACGGCGGAGACCTTCGCGGGGCGCGCTGCCGAGGGTTGCATCGGGCGCAGGACCGGCGATAGCGGGCATGTGGCAGGACTGGCAAGTTTGCTTGTCGTGGTAGTCGCTGTGGAGCCACTCGATATAGGGCATTTGTTCGGGAAAGCGGCCGGCGGCTTTTCCGGAGGCGTCGAGCGTGGGCGTGAACAGGGTATGGCAGGATCCGCAGAGGGCGGTCTGGCCGAGGTGATCGGACTGCATGACGGTGAGGCCGGAGGCTAGATTGTGGATGGAGATGGAGCGCGCCTCAGCCGCGTAGGGACCGTAGAGCGGACGCGGATGCTGGGTGGTTGGAGCGGTGGTGAGGTTGCCGTTGTAGGAGTCCGCGGTGCCCAGTCCTGCCGGCTCGGCTTGATGACACACGGCACACGCGACGCCGTCGGCGGCCGAAGCGTCGGCTTCATGAGCAGCGTCGAGAGGCATGCGGGAGAGGACAGCGGTGTCGTGGCCGGCAGCTTTGTCAACAAAGTGCTGCAGGGGCATGTGGCATGTGGCGCACTCGTTTTCAATCGACGCCGCGGTGGAAGCGTGATCCAGGGCTTCGCGTCGGACGCTGGCCTGCCAATAAGGATCGCGAGCGGAGTTGGCCATGATGCTGGCGCGCCATGGCGAGCCAATGGAAACGTCCTGCCCCCTGGCGGTCTTGAGATTGTTGTGGCAACCGAAGCAGTGGCTGGAAATGGGAAATGGAGGCTGCTGCGCGTGGAGAGTGAGAGGCGCTGCGATCATCACTGAAGTCCACACTGCTATGGCGAGCACCGCACGTATCGAAGCGCGAACCGGCATTCAGTTTCTCCCGGAGACCGCGAAGGGCCCTCGCATAGAGCATATAGAAGGTGAGGGACGACAAGGGAAGTGGCACTTCCCCTCCCAATCGAGCAATGGCGACCGACTCGACCCGAGGACTCACGATCGCAGGACCCTATACTTGAAGATGAGATGAGCACGTTTCTTCCTGTTGATGAACAGATGGATCTGCTGCAGAAGGGCGCAGCGGAGATTATTCGCGTCCAAGATTTGCGCGAGCGGCTGGAAGAGAGCCGCAAGGCGGGGCGGCCGCTTCGCGTAAAGGCGGGTTTCGATCCGACGGCTCCCGACCTGCATCTGGGACACACAGTGCTGATGCGGAAGCTGCGGCATTTCCAGCAGCTGGGGCACACCGTGATTTTTCTGGTCGGCGATTTTACTTCCTTGATCGGCGACCCGACGGGGCGCAACGTGACGCGCAAGCCGCTCACGCGCGAACAGATTGATGCGAATGCGGAGACCTACAAGCAGCAGGTGTTTAAAATCCTCGACGAAAAGGAAACCGAGGTCCGCTACAACTCGGAGTGGCTGGGCAAGCTTGGCTACGAGGGCACGATCCGACTCGCGTCTCATTTCACCGTTTCCCAGATGCTGGAGCGCGACGAGTTTCACAAGCGCTTCCAGGCCGAGCAGCCGATCAGCCTTCACGAACTTCTCTATCCCCTCATGCAGGCCTATGACTCCGTAGCTCTCGAATGCGATGTCGAGCTCGGTGGTACCGACCAACGCTTCAACCTCGGCGCCGGCCGGGAACTCCAGCGCCAATATGGGCAGAAGCCTCAGATCATCCTGATGACGCCGATTCTCGAGGGGCTGGATGGCGTGCAGAAAATGAGCAAATCGCTCAATAACGCGATCGGCATTAACGAACCGCCTGCCGAAATGTACGGCAAGCTGATGTCTATTTCAGACGACCTGATGTGGAAGTACTGGGTGTTCCTGACGGACCTGCGCCAGTCTGAGGTCGACGCAATGCAGGCCGAGGTTGCTGCAGGAAAACTACATCCTATGGACGTGAAGAAGCGGCTGGCGCGGACGATTACGGCTGGGTTTCATGGCGAGGAAGCTGCGCTGCACGCGGATGAGAACTGGGCGCGGATGTTCCAACAGAATGAGATCGCCGAGGATCTGGAAGAAGTTCACATCTCCTATGGCGACCTGGTAAGCCCGTCGTGCCCACCGGGAGAGTTGCAGATTCGCGTTTCGAAGCTGCTACTGCAGGTCGGACTTGCTGCGAGCGGAGCGGAGGCGAGCAGGAAGCTTGCGGAGAAGGCCGTGAAGATCGACGGCGAGGTTGTCACGAATGCGGCGATTCCGATCGACACGCTGCCTGTACGGCTAGTTGTGCGCCTGGGCAAGCGGGCGAAGGCGGCGGTGATCGGCGGGTCTGGCGAGGGCGTTTAGGGGCGGGGCCGCTCTGGATGACAAGGCGTGGGTTCCTGCTTTCCCAGGTCTCAAAAGCGAGACCTGGGGCACCCGGCCTCGGTGCCCGATGTTGGTCGAAGCACGCCATGTGCAGGGGCGGGACACCGAAGTAAAAAGCAACTGCAGGTTCCTCCACTCCCCTTCGGGTCGGTCGGAATGACAGCTCTTTTGGAGCGGTTCCCTAGAAGCGGAAGAGGTAGGAAAACTTCACGAAGATTTGTTTGCCGTCGTTGAGGTAGCTTTTGGCGCGGGGTGGCGTGGGGTTGTCGGGGTCGCATGCGCCGGTGAGGCCGCGGTTGCAAAGCGAGCGATCGAGATTCTGCAGGTCGTTGTTATAGCCGATATACAGGACGGTGCCGGGATGCGGGAGCCAGGTGAAGAGCGCCTGGGTGCCGATCTGCTTTTTGCGCGGCAGGGATGTCTCCGCAGGATTTGCGTTCGTTGAGTCGTATTCGGCGATCACGCGGGCGGAGATGGAGCGCGTGAACTGGTAATTGATCTTGGTGCGGAAGATCTGGCTTTCGTAGACGAGTGCTCCGTCGGCAACCGAGTGATCGCGGTCGAGCAGATAGGTATTCGCTACCGTGAGCTGGCGGACGGGCTCTAGAGTCAGCTGCAACTGGACTTCGTTGGCATTGAGCAGCGAAGGAACGCCACCGGCGACCGGGTTGTAGTTCACGTTTCCGGCGCGAAGGGCTGCAACGTTGAAATTCATCTGGGAGTATGGTGCTCCGCGCACGACCATGCCGCCAAAGTTCTCAGTGAAGTTGACGTTTTTGGTGAGCGGGTATCCATCCTGTGGCCCGAGGGTATCGGAGTTATTGCCCAGCTGCGGGGCGAAGACCAACTGGCGCGGAAGCGTCAGGTAGGGCGAAAACGTGAAGTAATGGTATAGGCGATTGCCCTGGTGGTCCCATCCGAGGAGTTGAAGCGCGTCGAGTCCGAAGCTCTGAATCGTTTTCTTCTTCGGATACCAGACATAGGTAAGGTGGTTTTGGTCGCTGTAGAGGTCGGTGGTGGGGATGAATCCAAGCTGCGATTGAAAGCCGGTGCCGAAGTCCTTGAAGACGGTGTCGAGGTTGAAGGCGTGTCCGGTGCGCTGGACTTCGAAGTAACTTGCCGGCCCGGCAGCGTAGGTTGGCGCGGTTCCGGGGTTGTTCGGACTCATGGTGGAGGACTCGACCATCTGGCCAATCGCGGTCCAGCTCTTGTTGAGATGCGCGGTGAAGTCGAGGCCGCCGATGCGATTCCAGCCGCCGCCGAATTCCTGGTCGGTGTAGATGAGGCCGACGCTCGAGTTCTTTCCGAGATCCTGTGAGACGCGGCCAACGACGTACTTGGCGCGGTGGTGATAGAGCGGATCGCCCGGAGCGAAGGTCTCGCCAGGTTCGCGATCGTCGATGGCGAAGAATCCGAGGTTCGTGCCGCCGACTTTTCCCGTCATGCGAATGCCGTACTCGGGGTGAACGACGTTGCGCGTATAGACGAGCACGATGGGCGTGCTGAAGTAATTCGCGTTCTCGAGAAAAAACGGGCGGAGTTCGGGAAAGTAGACGGGATAGCGCTGGTTGACGGTGAACTGCGGCTGATCCGATTCCACATCGCTGAAGTCGGGGTTGATGGTTCCGTCGAGAATGATGCTGTCTTTGACGATGAGCTTGGCTTCGCCACCCGCTGTGCCTTCAAGGCCGCGGGAGCTGAAGTATGGGTTTAGCGGATCGAGATTGATCAGTTCTCGTTCATTCTGGGCAAGCACGTAGGGATTGATCTGCAGGTCGTGGGAGCCGGTGACGCCTTCGATGCCGTGCATGGTGGCTTCCTGGGTGAGCACGCCGGAGATGCTGGTGGAGACGCGCGGCCAGAAGTCGAGTTCGCTATTGCGCGGGAGGTTGCGCGAGAAGACCACGCCCCAGTCGGAGGCGGCGTTGCGGAAGCGGAGGCTGCGGAAGGGGACGGCAATCATGGCCATCCAGCCACTGTTGGTGACGCGCGCTTCGGATTCCCAGACCTGGTCGTAGCTGTAATCGGGATCACTGCTGTAGTCCGCGCTCGGGTTGTCGGTCCATGCGGCATCGGCTTGCACGCCGGCGGGGTTGACGGTGAACAGCACACCCCTGCGCCGGTCCTCAAAGGGATCGAGGAGGACAGAGACGGTGTCGTCGCCTGAAATGTCTTCGCGGCGGGAGAGGTGACCGCGAACCAAGCCGGGATGGTCGTCGTGGCAGATGAATACGAAATAGAGAGTGGAGCGCGTATGGGCGATCCAGACGTCGGTCTGCTGGGTAGCGGGTTCACCGTCGTTGGGAGTGTTCTGAACGAAATCGGTTACCGTGGCCAGATTGTCTTTGATTGCGGGCAAGGGCTTCATGCCGGGAAAGTCAGAAAGCCGGAGGGGTTCCTTGAGGAGCGGAACCTTGAATTCGGAGGGCGGTGCGGCCTTTGGAATCTGCGGCGAAACCGCGGTCGGCTTGCTGTTTTGCGCAAGAGAGCGCTGTCCGCACAGAAGGGGTGCGCACAGAAGTAATCCAAGAAAGAGTGCCCTGGAGCCACTGGGGTACCGGTTCTGCTTCGTTACGTTCAGAGGAATTCCACACCTGAATCGCTCTTTGGTAAGGATCATTCGAGGGTCCCGGATGATGTTTGCCATGCGCACGCAAGAATGTCACACATAAGTTGTAGGGGTCTGTGCGCCCGCGCAGATATGTTTCGTTAGGACAGCATACGTTGGGCTGAAGTGCTGCTTTTCCAACAACGATGACAACAATCCGAAAAACAGGGAATCGAACGAACGTGCAATTGTGACAGTTAAACTCATGCGTATTATATATTTATTCGATCCATTCACTTTGCGTGTGCGCTTCGAGTTATGGGGAACCATCTTTGGCATAGTTCGACGGCCAGTGGTTTAGCTCGGGATGCGAAAGCGGTGAAGGACCACGCGGAACAAACAATGAACCCGCTTCGGGATGAATGTCACCTTTAACGCCAACGGGTGCGATCACGTGATTACGGTGGTGCATGGGACAGGTGACGATTTGCTCGGTTTTTCCTACGCCGAGTTGGGGTCAAGTCATTGAAAACAAGTTCACGAGCGATACAATTCGAGCACGCCAGCAACTCAGAACGGCAATCCTCAATGTGTGATATGCCTACTTTAGAGAACCGAAATTTCCTCGAGCAGGCAACGGTGGGGATTGTTCATTCCACGCCGGAAGGCCACATTCTCCGCTGCAATGCGGAGTTTGCCGAGATCATCGGCTACCCGCGTGAAGAAGTCCGCGGCCTGATGCTGCAGGAAATCACTCCGGATGAGGATGGGGCACAGTGTCTCGCATCGTTTCAGAAGCTGTGGACAGGCGCAAGCGACGCGCTGAGCCTGGAGATCCGGCTGATCCGCAAAGATGGAAGCCTGACGTTGGCAAAGCTGACGGTGTCGCTGTTGCGGGATCGGGAGGGCTGGCCATCCCATTTGCTGGCGCATGTGGAAGACATTCATGAGCGCATGAAGGCGGTTGCCACGCAGGCCGTCCCCGCGGAGGCGGCCGTATCCGCGAAGGACGACCGTTACCGAACGACCTTCGAGACAAGCCCCGACGGAGTGCTGATCGCACGCGCAGAGGACGGCAAGATCGTCGAAGTGAATCCGGCATTTCTTGAGATTCTGCAATTCACCCGCGATGAGGCAATCGGCCATACGTCGACGGAACTGGACATCTGGGCGGACGAAAGCGACACGCTGCGGGTAGCGGAAGCGCTGCACGAACAGGGCGGCTGCCGCGATATCGAAGTGCGGTTGCGGCGTAAGAATGGCGAGGTTTTCTGGGGCCAGCTTTCGGCATCGTACGCAGAGTTTGACGGCGAGTCGTGCGTTATCTCGTACATTCGCGACGTTTCGGCGGCCAAGGCAGATGAGGAGAAGATCCGCAGCCTTGCGTTTTATGACACGCTGACGGGATTACCGAATCGACGTCTGCTGTGGGAACGTCTGCGCCAGGCCCTGATTTCAAGCATGCGGAGCGGCAGCAAGCATGCCTTGCTGTTTGTCGACCTGGATGGATTCAAATCGCTGAACGACACGCTCGGTCATCACATCGGGGATTTGCTGCTGCAGGAAACGGGGCGACGGATCGCAGCCTGCGTGCGTGAAGTGGACACTGTTGCGCGTCTGGGCGGCGATGAGTTTGTCATCATTCTCGAGGACCTGAGCCAGATAGCGGAGATTGCAGCGGCACAGGCCCGCACGGTGGGCGGAAAAATTCTGGGCGCGATCGATCAGCCGTTTCTGCTGGAAGGGCGCGAGTGCCACACCACGTCGAGCATGGGAATCACGGTTTTCGGCAACCAGAGCGAGAGCACCAACGAGGTTCTGCAGCAGGCCGATATTGCGATGTACCAGGCGAAGGCGGCGGGGCGGAACGCGATGTTCTTCTTTGCGCCGGCGCTGCAGGCATCGGTGAATGAGCGTGTGGCACTGGAAAGGGATCTGCGCGCGGCCATTCGCGACAATCAGTTTTCGCTGTTCTATCAGCCGCAACTGGATCGCGGGATGATGACCGGCGCGGAAGCGCTGATCCGCTGGAAGCATCCGACGCGGGGTTTGGTGGCGCCGCAGGATTTTGTCCCGCTGGCGGAAGAGACGGGCTTGATTTTTCCGCTGGGCAACTGGGTTTTGGAAACCGCGTGCCTGCAGATTGCAGCGTGGGCGGCCCGCAAAGAGGGTGCACATCTCTCGATCGCGGTGAACATAAGTTCGCGCGAGTTCCGGCAGCCGAAGTTTGTGGATCATGTGCTGGCGGCATTGGAACGGACGGGCGCCAACCCCAACAACCTGAAGATCGAGCTGAGCGAAAGCATGTTTGGCGAGAACGTTGAGGACGTGATCGCCCGAATGACCAAGCTGAAATCGCACGGGGTGCGATTCTCGCTGGAGGATTTCGGGACAGGCTACTCGTCGATGACGTATTTGAAGCGCCTTCCGCTGGACCAGATCAAGATCGATCGGGCGTTTGTGAGCGAGATCCTGAAGGATCCAATCAGCGGCGCAGTCGCGCAGGCCATCATTTCGTTTGGCAAGGCGATGGGGCTTTCGGTGATTGCCGAGGGCGTGGAGACCGAGGAACAGCGCGCGTTTCTGGCGAAGCTCGGGTGCCATTCGTTCCAAGGCTATCTTTTCAGCCATCCGCTGCCGCTGGGCGAGTTCTTCGAGGACTAAGCGCTACAGGAGGCGACGGCATCAGCCTCCGACTCGTAGACGCCGAAGAGCGAAAGAATGCCGACCATCTTGAAGGTCTTGGTAATGAACGGGGCGGGATTGACGAGTTTGACGGAGCCGCCCACCTTGTTGGTCTGGCGAAGGGCATTCACGACGGAACCGATGCCGGACGAGTCGATGTAGGGCAGCGCTTCAAGGTCGACGACGAGGAAGATGTGTCCGCCGGCAATTGTTTGCTGAAACGCTTTCTCAAACTGATTGACGGCTTCGCCGCTGGTCAGCCTGCCCTTCAATTTCAAGATACAGACTGCACCAGATTCTTTGATATCGAGATCCACGGCACCTGTTTCCAAGCGAGATTTCGCTTTACATGGGGAGTTAATACTTGCTAATCTCCAAGCCTCAACTACCTGAGAATTAATGTCATCTCCCCCATTGTCAAGCTAACTTTTACCGCACGTCCCGTGAACGGATGATTTCACCTGTCAACGAGGCCGCTCTTGAAGTCGGCGCGATGTTACTTTCCACGCCCGACACAACTGCGCGCGCATCGATCATCGCTTCGGCTATCGTGACGCAACTGCCGAACTGTGCCTGCGCGGTACACCGATTTATCCATGAAGACAATGAAAACGCCTGGACGGTGATCGGCCTGGCCGGAGATATCTCACCGTCGCCGGAGATGGCGGGATCGGGAAACCGGCTGATGGCTCCGCTGGTCCTGGAGTCGCCGGAGATTCTGGTCTACACGTCCGCCGATATTCTGCGCGAGGACTACGCGCACCTGAGCATCACGCGGTCCGTGTCGTCGATCGCGTACGTTCCGCTCCTGATGGAAGAGGAACTTGCGGGAGTGGTGGAGATTCTCTTTTTCTCGGGAACGCCAAGGGTGCAGGACTTCGAGGCGATTGCTCCGGTCATTCAACTCGCACCGGTGGCAATTCTGGCGGCGGAGAGTGCCGACGCCCAGCGCCAGGACCTGCTTGATTCAGTGCACCGGATGTCGCAACTCTACGACCTGGAGAAATCGCTCAATGCAACACTGGAGATGGAGGCGGTCACAGCGCTGATTCCGGAGAAAGCAGCAGCAATGCTGCCGTGCCAGGCCATGCATCTGTGGATGTTCGATGGCGAGATTCTGCGGCTGATTTCGACACACGGCAGCGACGAGACCGTTGAAGCGGGCATGACGCAATCACCAGGCCAAGGCTATGTAGCGGACATGGCCGAGGAGGGCGAGACGCTGCTGATTGCCGAGGCGGACGATGAACGCCTGGCCTCGCGCAATGTCAACCTGGCCGCGGAGTCAGGGGCCGCGCCGGTGACCAATGCGCTTCTTGTCCCCCTGATGCAGGACGATGCAGAGATCGGTGTACTTGAAGCCATCAACAAGGAGGACGGCGTATTCGACGACGACGACCAGTTCCTGATGATGTCGATGGCAGAGACGATCGCCAGCGCGCTCAAGAACGCGAGCCTGGTGCTGGCAGAGCGGAAGCTGGAGATCCTGAAGGCGCTGGTGCATGTGAGCGGCGAAATCACCTCGACATTGCGCCTCGATCGGCTGCTGGGAATTATTGTCAACAGTCCGCAGAACGTGCTGCCCTATGAGCGTTGTGCCGTTGCGCTCGATCAGCGGGGAAAGCTTCAGTTGAAGTCTGTCTCGGGCTTGGCAGCTCTGCCCCTGGGCGACATCACAGTAGAGCGGCTGAATCAGTTGATGCGCTGGCTCTCGTCGCAGACCGAACTCCTGTACCTGCGCCAGAACGAAGAGGGGGGCAATAGCAATACCGACCTTCCAGCGCCGGTCGCGGAGTATTTTGCCGCGACAGGTTTCCGCGGGCTCTTCGCCATTCAGCTCGCCGACGATCAGGGTCGACTGGGCGTGCTGACGTACGAAAGCGGCAACCCTGATTTTCTTGATGTGCCGCATGTTGAAATGATCAAGATTCTGGCCGGTCAGGCTACGGTTGCCATTCGCAATGCGCTGCTGTATCGCGAAGTGCCGCTGATCAGCATCCTCGAGCCGCTGGTGAGGAAGAAACGGGCCCTGTTCAACAGCCGTCGCCGCCGCTGGATGACATTCGGAATCGTCCTTGAATGCGCACTATTCCTGTCGTTCTGCCCGTTGCCGATGCGCCTTGCAGGTGACGTAGTCGTGGCACCACAGCACCTGGTGACGATTGCCGCGCCGGTCGATGGCAATGTGACAGCGGTTTATGCGCGTGAGGGGCAGCGCGTAACTACGGGACAGGTTCTGGGAGCGATGAACGACTGGCAATGGCGTGCCGATCTTGCGTCGACTGAAGCCAGGTATCAACAGGCAATGCTGGTCATGCAAAACGATCTTGCGCATGGTGCGGCGCAATCGGGGTCCGATCGCGAACAGGCCGAGTTTCTGCACGCGGAGATGGAGCGCGCCCGCACAAGAGTGGACGATGCGCAATTGCGTTCACCGATTGATGGGATCATCGTGACGCCGGCTCTTGGAAACACTGCGGGGAAACACCTGGTCGCAGGTGACGCATTCGCGCAGGTGCTCGATCTTTCCACGGCGGTTGTGCTGGTTTCGATTCCCGAGCGCGACACAGAGTTGATGAGTCCGGGGGAGAGCGTAGCGATCAAGCTGGACAGCTATCCGCAACGAACCTGGCGAGGAACGGTGTCGGTCGTGAGTCCGGAAGCGAAGGCGGGAGACGGCGAGCGCACATTTACCGCTGTGGTGCCGCTCTCGAATGTGGATGCGAGCTTGCGTGCAGGCATGACAGGGCGGGGGAAGATTTCG
The DNA here is from genome assembly GCF_035317045.1 of Occallatibacter sp. Classification (GTDB taxonomy): domain Bacteria; phylum Acidobacteriota; class Terriglobia; order Terriglobales; family Acidobacteriaceae; genus Telmatobacter. Next base: position 115,609 of record NZ_DATHHT010000035.1, on the reverse strand, counting down.
CTGGGTTGGAAACCCGCCGGCTACGTAATGCTGCGGCGTCCGGCACTGTGGATCTGGCAAACACTTTGGAACTGGATTGGGTGGTGATGGCGTGACAACCTCTTTTGGCTGCCTGGATCGCCGGTATTGCGCAGTTACGATCACGCTTGTCGCGGCGGCATTGTTGTGCGCAGGTTGCGATTCCCATCCGGCCGCGGTGGACGCGAGTGCCGCGCCGGTTTCGACAGCCACGCCGCCGCCTAAAGCGGCACCTGAACCGGGGTCAACAGCTCTAGCAGAGGCGACGGATCCAAGATCGTTCACCACGACTGGCCCGTTGGTGGCGGAACAGCAGGCCGACATCGCGGCAGAACGCAACGGCCGCGTAGTGGGCATCAACGTGCGCATTGGCGACCGCGTAAAGAAGGGGCAGGTGCTGGCGCAGCTTGATGACCGGACGCTCAAATCCGCATGCGAATCGCAGAAGGCGCGGGTGGCTTCAGCACAGGCCCAGCTTCGAGAGTGGCAATCGGAACAATTGACAGCAGAGTCTGACCTGCGCCGCGCAGACGCCATGCGCGACGCAAAGATCATCAGCGAAGAGAACTGGGAGCACGCGAAGTACCGGGTAGATGAAACCATTGCGGAAGTCTCCCGGTTTCGCGAGGAGGCGGCAGCATCCGAAGCGGATCTGAATGCCGCCAATGTGCAGCTGGAGCAATCACACATCGTGGCACCGTTTGCAGGAGTGGTTGGCCGCAGCACCGTGCGTCCCGCGCAGGAGGTGAAACCGGGCGATGTGCTTTTCTGGATTACCGCGGAAGCGCCGTTGGAGGTGTTGTTTACGGTGCCCGAGACTGCGATGGCGGCATTCACGGCGGGAAAGCCGCTGGAGTTTGCGACGGCTGACATTCCGGGATTCCATCAAGAAGGACGGATCGTGCGGGTCAGCCCAGTGGTGGACCCCGCGAGCGGCAGCATCCAGGTGGTCGGTGCGGTTGTTCATCCGTCGAAACTGCTGAAGCCCGGAATGACCATGCAGGTGCGGCTGGCGCCATGAATCTGAGCGAAGCTCTCGACGCGGCACTTCCCGAGATTCCGCAAGCGCGGCTGACGCGCAGCGGTCCGCCACGGCTTGACCCGGAACTGATTATCCATGAGGACATTCTCGACGGCGAACCGGTGATCGGGATCCTGCAGCGCGACAGGTCGAACTATTTTCGATTCCAGCCGTGGCAGTGGCAACTGGCTCAACTGTTTAACGGGAAACGATCGTACGAAGAAATCGGCGCGGCGTTTGAATCAGAAACGGGCATGCAGATTTCGGTCGAAGATGTTCGGGTCTTCTCATCACAGATGGACGAGTGCAACTTCTGGTACAAGACACACCAGGAAAAAAATCTCGCCATGCGCGAGAAGCTGCTGGCACAGCGGGGACGGCGCGCGAAGTCGAAGTTCAATGTCGCTCACATCAGCTTCTCCGCGTGGGATCCGGACCGATATCTTGGCTGGGTCAACCGCGTCGCGGGCGGGTTCATCTACAGCTGGTGGTGCGTACTCGTCGCTCTTCTGCTCTTTGTATTCGAAACTGCGGTGGTGATTGATAACTGGCGCTTCATCGGTCCGGACACCGCGCTGTTCTTCAATTTTGCGCAGAAGAGCTTCTCCGACTTTGCCCAGTTCTGGCTTTTGATCCTGGTGATCGGATTCCTGCACGAAACGGCACATGGGCTCACCTGCAAGCACTTTGGCGGGGAGGTACACAGTATGGGGCTCATGTTCTTGTACCTCGCTCCCTGCTTTTTTGTGGATGTGACGGAGAGCTGGGTTTCGGCGACAAAGATCCAACGACTGGGAACCATCATCGCGGGAATCTGGATCGAGCTCGTGATGTGTGGAATAGCCATCATTTTCTGGTTGAATTCCGCGGAAGGAGGATGGTCCCACAACCTCGCATACGAAGTCATCCTTCTGACCGGAATTGCCGCGGTTGCCATTAACCTGAACCCGCTGATCAAGCTCGATGGCTACTACTTTCTGACCGAAATCATCGAGATTCCGGAGTTGAAGGAACGATCGACGGCATTTCTATCGGCATGGTTTCAGGCCAGGATTCTGAGGGCGCCGATCGAAGTGCCGATCGTGCCGCGCCGGCGGGTGGTTCTGTTTGTTGCTTATGCAATCGCTTCCGGCGCGTACAGCTACCTTCTGCTTTTTCTGGTCGTTCGCTTTTCGTACCGGCTAGGGTCGAAATGGTTTGCCGAATTTGCGCTGATTCCTTCCGCGGCACTGACATTCGTTCTTTTTCGCTCCCGGATCCGCTCTTTGCGCCGTGTGTTAACTGAAGCCTGGGAGCGAACCTTCGGGTCCGGTTTTCAATGGCGTTCGAAGTATGTTTTCGCGGGGCTTGGCTTGATCGCGCTCCTGTTTGTGCCGCTCTGGCGCGACCGGGAAAATGGGTTCTTCGTGATCGAGCCGGCAGAGTCTCACACCATTTGCGCCGCAGTGGAGGGCCGGGTGGCGGAAGTGCTGGTTGAAGAAGGGGAGCGCGTACATGCCGGGCAAACGCTGCTGAGGATGACGAGCAACGAGGCGGCCTCGATGAAATCGGTGGCACTGGCGCAAACGAGGAGTGCCCGCTTCAGGACGTTCAATGCGCAAATCCAGGGACAAAGTGCCGGCACCGCCATTGCCGATCAAGTTGCGGCGCGCCGCATGACGGGACTGGCAAATGAGGCGCAGTCGTTGCTGGAACTCACCGCATCAAGCGATGGCACAATCCTGACACAGAATCCCTCGATGCTTGTAGATGAGAAGGTTGGGAGCGGACAACCACTGCTGGAGCTGGCCGAAGGCGCGAGAGATGCAAGAATCTACATCCCGACTTCGGCGTTCAGCCGGATCTCTGCGGATTCAGAGGTCGTGCTTGCTGTGCCGGGGCAGTTCGGTTTGATTCGGCTGAAGCTCACGCGACCGGCGGGCGACCCGGTGTCGCTTCCCGCCGGGATACTGCCTGCAGAAAAGTACCGGGGATTCAAGTTGCCGGTCTTCTACAGCGCGCGGGTGACCTTGCCGCCGACGGCTGGCAATCCAATGTATGGGCTGTCAGGACAGGCAAAGCTCTTCGGAATGAGACGCAGCCTTGCCGGGCGCATCGCCATGGTGGTTTCGGACCTGGTGAAAGCGCACGTCTGGTGAAAAAACAGAAACGGCGACCGCTGATGCGATCGCCGTTCTGCGTTCCAGGGGAGTAACCCTTCGACAATTTTGAGAACCAAGGAAACGGGTGAAGCAACCGGAATGCTGCCTTTGGGGTTCAACAGCTTATTCGATAAAACGCGTCCTACGAGACGATGCGGGCAGTGGTGAGCTTCGCAAAGTTGGCTCTGGTCGCTTTCAAGGTGGTCCGCATGGTTGCGCTGGCGGTCAGGGTCTTCGCCAAGACGGGCCTGGCGGTGTGGGCGGGCCTGGCGGTATTGATTCGGCCGGCGGTCTGGATTCGGCTGGCGGTGGCCAACTTGGCGGCTGCAGCGGGACTCGCAACCTTGACTTGAGGCTTCGACTTGGATTGGGAAGCCGGGCTGCTGCTGAGTAAGGACTTCTTTGTGATTGCCATTGTGTTATCCCCCTGAGTGAAATTGAACTTCGTTACGCCCGTAGATAGTGCACCCGCTGTGCCAAATGACAGTCGGTGGGTCTAAAAACTTTAACGGGATTATTTTGTGCAACTTAGAACAGCATGCAAAACAGGGTACCTGTGGCATCGCACGATCAGAGCGTTGAAAAATTAAACTTTCACCGGTGAATTTTTAACCCACGGTCGGTTAGAGCGCGTATTTGCGGCAGAGATACTTCATCTTCTGGACGTCAACGTTGAGCAGGCGAGCCGCAGCGGTTTTGCTTCCCTGTGCGCGGCGCAATGCGGTTGTGAGCATCGCAACCTCAAGCTGGCGCACCTGGCCATCGAAGTCGGTACCGCCCTCCGGCAGGAGGATCGCTTCCTGAACCGCGACGCTGCCCTCGAGTACGCGTGAAGGAAGATCGCCGGGACCGATCTCTTCGTGGCGTGTGGTGATGATGAGTCTCTGGATCAGGTTTTCGAGTTCGCGGACGTTTCCCGGCCAGTTGTGTTCTTCAAGCGCAGAAAGGGCGTCGGCACTGATCTGCTTCAAGCGAATGCCGTTGGCGGTGCAGTGAATCTGGAGGAAATAGTCGCACAGCAAGGGGATGTCGCCGATTCGCTCGCGAAGCGGAGGAAGTTGGATAGGAATTACATGGATCCGGTAGTAGAGATCTTCGCGGAATTTGCCGGTGCGCGCCATTTCCTCGAGCGGTTCGTTGGTTGCGCAGATCAGGCGAAAATCGATTTTGCGGAAGGAGCGGCCGCCGAGGCGCTGAACCTGATGATCTTCAAGGACGCGGAGCAGCTTGGTTTGGAGCGGCAGGGTGAGGGTGGCAATCTCATCGAGGAAGAGCGTGCCGCCGTCGGCCATTTCGATGTGGCCGGGACGCGACTCGGTGGCACCGGTGAAGGCGCCGCGCTCGCTGCCGAAGAGTTCCGATTCAATCAGGTTTTCGGGGAGCGCAGCACAGTTGAGCTTAACGAAAGGTTTGCTGGCGCGGCGGCTCAGGGCGACAATGGCGCGAGCGGCGAGCTCCTTGCCAGTTCCGCTTTCGCCGCGGATGAGGACGTTAATTGTGCTGGCGGCGATCTGCTGAATTGCGTCGTAAACAAGGCGCATTGGCTCGCTGGCTCCAATGAATTCCTGGAACCGGCTGGATTCCAATGCTTGTTGGCGAGATCGCTCGCGGACGGCCTCCTCGGCGCGTCGGCGAATCGTATCGAGGAGCGTCATTCGCAATTCAAGAACATCGACCGGATTGCGGAAGTGCGCATCGGCCCCTACGCTCAGCGCCTGCTTTTCAATGGAGCGGGCACGGGCGCGGCTGATGGAGATGAGAGTGAAATCCTCGTTGAGCCTGCGCAATTCGGCGAGAACGGGAAGCCCCCCGAAGGCATCTTCTCCCTGGGTGTCAATATCGAGGACGACGGCGGAGACCTGTTTTTCCCGTGTCCATCTCGCCAGGTCCTCGTAGCTGTCGCGGACGACGACCCTGACCCAGGGAACGAGCTCATTGCGGAGGATCTCGAGGAATTCGTCGTCGAGCGTGACGATGCAAACAGTGGGAATGGGAGGAGCCGCGGATGCCTGAGGAGTGTTGGACACATCCTGCGCCTGGGCCATACAGCATTCTATATACGAACTTTGGACGTTTCCTCAACTCTTTTTTTCCGGAGTGAATCGCTGGAAATAGTGGTAGAGTGAGGCATTCCACGATCGAGTGAGAGTGCACCAAGGTGTCACCGGACAGCACGCAAGTGTACCGTGACCTGGTTACCGGCGTGCCAGACGCAAAAACGATATTCCTGTTTTCAATTCATTCCTAAGAATGAGACATATACTCTATGTCTTGGGGAAACGCGATGGAGCCACTGCTGAACCTGCAGGAATTCATGAAGACCGACCCTTCCACGGGGCCGACGCACAAGCCAGTAACCATGCCGGAGGTTGGCCTTCGACAGTCGGTTCTGGAAGATCTCGCGCTCAAGCATCTTTACCTTGCCGGACCATTTTCAGTGCTGGAAATGGCAAAGCTGATGCGCATCAGCTTCGAGGTTGCGAGCGAACTGCTGAAGAGACTACGCGCGGAACAACTGTGCCAGGTTACCGGATTGAGCGGCCAGATTCCCAATCTTGCGATCACGTCGCAGGGCAGAACGCGCGCGCAAGAGCTGCTGATGCAGAGCCAATACGCAGGACCGGCGCCTGTGCCTCTCTCGAGCTATGTGTCCCAGGTAAAGCTGCAGAGCGTGTCACACTCGGAGATTCACCCGACAGAGGTGCACCAGGCGTTTTCATCCATGGTGCTCGACGACCGGATTCTGTGGCAGCTTGGAACAGCGCTGAATTCCGGCGCGGCGATCTTCCTCTACGGTCCTTCGGGCGTTGGCAAGACGACGATTGCCGAGTTGCTGTCGAAGGTGCTCTCGGAGGATGCCGTCTGGCTTCCCTACGCGATTGAAATCGACGGACAGCTGATCACCGTCTACGATCCGACGCTGCACACACGGCTGTCCCACATGGAACCGCCGAATCATGATGAACGATGGGTGCTGTGCCAGCGGCCATCGGTGATGGTTGGCGGCGAATTGACGATCGAGATGCTGGATTTGCAATTCAATCCGGCGAGCAAGTTTTACACCGGGCCGGTGCAGATGAAGGCCAACAACGGCGTGCTGATCATCGATGATTTCGGGCGCCAGAGGGTGCGGCCGGATGAACTGCTGAACCGGTGGGTGGTTCCGCTGGATCGAAAGATCGACTTCCTCACCCTGGCAGGCGGCCGGAAGATCGAAATGCCATTTGAGATGCTGGTGGTGTTCGCATCGAACCTCGACCCTGCCCAGCTTCTGGATGCAGCATTCCTGCGCAGAATCCAGAGCAAGATTCACATTGGCGAAGTGAGCGACGAGGAGTTCTGCGAGATCTTCAGGAGAGTCGCGACGGACCGCAAGATTGATTGCGACGACACCGTCGCGCACACGCTGATCGACTTTGTGCACGGCACGCTGAAGCAGGAATTGCGTTCGTGCTATCCGCGCGACATCATCAACCAGATTTGCTGGGCCGCGAAGTATGAGGGAAAGGATCCGCAGATCAATCACCGGACTGTTATGCGGGCGATCGAGTCCTACTTCCTTACGAAGGACTAGGAAAGCTTCTGGCGCGTGAGCCGGGCGATCTCAGAGCGGAGCTCCTCTTGTGAAGTTGCTCGCTCCACCGCCTGCTGAAGTTCGCGCAGTTTTGCGCCGACGAGGTAGCGATACCAAAATCCCTGCAAAATGTGGTAAATCAGCCCCCGCCTACCATCGAGAAATCCCAATTGGAATACGTATCTATATAGGAAAAACAGGGACGCTGAGACCTCAAATGGCAGTCGATTGTAGACGGACTCTTTCAGGAATCTTTTGATCTTCGCCTGCGTGGCGGTAGATTCGGCGGTGAGAGCCAGCTGGGGCTCAAACAAGTGAAGCCGCTGATTCAGCACGTCTAACGCTTCCCTGCTTGCGTATCCGTTATGCTTGGCGGTGAAGTAGGTAAGGTCGTAGAGGTTATGATCGGCAAATCCGCCTCGAAACGTCACCGTGCGACCATCAGTGAGGTACATGTGTTCGTCCATCCAGCGATCTTCAATGTGCGCTTTGCCGCGACGCCAGATACGCAGAAGCGTGAGAGGATATCGGCCGCCCCAGCGGATGAACTTGCCCTGAAAGATTGTCTTGCGATTCAGATTGATCCCAGTCACGTCCGCGGGCATTGAGGGAAGTTTCAACTTGATCTCTTCTGCAAGATCGGGCTCGACGAGCTCGTCCGCATCGAGGCGCATGACCCAGTCGGCCGTGATTGGCGCATTCTCAAGAGCCCACTCGAACTGGCGCGCATAGTTCTGGAAAGGATGCTGAAGCACCTGCGCTCCGCCAGCCGTGGCAATGCCGACGGTGTCGTCGGTGGAAAATGAGTCGATGACGAAGATCTCCCGGGCAAAGCTACTTACATGATGGAGAGCGCGCGGGAGATGAATGGACTCGTTGAATGCGAGGATGACGACCGCGATACTCGGTTTGTCACTCATGCGAGAAACTCCCGCGCATTGCGTTCATGATGCAGGAAGGTGCGAGACGCGCTGTGGAGTTCGATCTAGTCATTTTTGATCAAGACCGATGAGGAAAGCGGCGCGCCACTATCAAATCCGATAGCGCGCGCAAAATCGCGGGCTGTCACTTCTATATCAAAATACTTGAGGAAGCCTGAGCGCGCCTTGCTCGCCATTTCCGCGCGGCCCTCAGCGGGGAGCGCGATAAAGCGGCGGATGAGATTGCGGGTTCCATCGAGCGAATCCGGCTCGACAAACCCGCACCCCGACGCTTCGACTTCGCGCCAGATATTGACCTTGTTGCTGACGAGCACCGGCGTGAAACAGGCCATTGCTTCGGCAACGACGAAGCCGAAATTCTCCTGATGCGAGGGAAGGATCAGGGCGTCTGCGCTGCGAAACGCGCCCCACTTCACATCGCCCTTGAGCATCCCCGGCCAATGAACGCGCGCGGCGATGCCAAGGCGTTGCGCAAGCGACTGCAACTCCGGCACCCAACCAACCTGGTCCGGCCCGGCGATCACCAGGTCGAGGTCCGACGACAATTCCGGAGCCAGCTCGGCGAAGGCCTGGAGGAGCAGATCGCAACCTTTCTTGGGGTGTATGCGACTGAGAAAAAGGAGAAATTTCCTACCCTGCAATTCAGAAAATGCCGATATGAAATCGCGCTTCTGGCGCTCAGGATCGCCTTCGGGATCGGCAGTTCCGAAGAGCACGACGCGTTCCTTGTAGGGATGTCCATTGAAGACCCCTCGTGCGCGCAGACGCTCCTCTTCGCAGGTGAAGAGGACTGATTGCGCATCGCGGAGCACACGCCCTTCAGCAAGCGTCCAGAAAATTTGCTTGGCCACATGCTTCAACGGATATTGCTCGCGAAACCATGGATCGTCGGATCCCAAGACAGGAACTCCGGTTTGCCGGGGTCGTGCTGGTGCGTGATCTCGATGATGCGACCTGTGTTCGAAGTCAGTCCTCCGGCCGTTGCCATCAGATCGGAGAGCTGGTGCTTACCGGGGGGCGGATAGATACCCGGGCTGCGCACTTCGCCAAGGATAGTAATTCCGGTGGTGGAAGAGTCAACTGTGACGGTCACTTCCGGGTCAAGCATCAGATTCCGGTCTTTCAGTCCCTTTGCCAGCATCTGCGCTGCAGAAGCGCTGTTGAGACCCTCAATATGAATCTGGCCAAGAATCGGATAGGGAATGTCTCCGCTCTCGGAAACCCGGGTGACGAGGGAGAAGTCCGGGGCATCGAAGACGTTGATGTGTACGACCTCGCCCGCCGAGATCGGCCCGTCGGAGAGGCCCCCGATGGATGCGGCAGACGCCGCAGAGGAGGAAGATCCACCGCCCCCCGAACCCTGCGCGAGCGGGATGAGGGCGGGACGAGGTTCCTGTGCCGGCAGAGAGAGCGATGCAAACACAAGGAAACAAGCGGGAACCAGAATATGTCTGTGAAAAGCCATTGTCCTTCTTGTGGTCACGAGACCGATGTTAGACTGACGCGCGATCTGATGGATTGAATGCATGCCGGTTTTTTGAGCCAGCCGGCGCGCGCTAAGTTCCTCTTCAGCATCTGCCGGCGACAGCACGAGCGCGCGGGTATTTGCGCGCGACTTCAAGGTCAACAGGTTCAGGCTAGCATAGCCCCGAAGGCTGGAAGCGCAACCGGCCGAAAAGCGATCTCGCTGGTTCGGCCATTGCCATCTGTCGCCGGTCTGGCCGCATGCTGCGCGTCATTGGGCAGCAAGTTCAAGTCGAGATCGCGCCGATGCAAAGGTGCGCCGAATTCCATCCTCGAGATTGACCTTTGCCCTCCATCCGAGCGCATGGATTCTGCTGACATCGAGAAGTTTTTGAGGGGTGCCGTCCTTTCGTGACGTGTCGAAGACGAGTTCGCAGTCGACATCCAGGACGCGCGCCACAAGCTCCGCCAACTCGCGGATGCTGAGATCCTCACCGGTTCCGATATTGATCAACGGCGCCTCGTTTTGAGTCAAGAGAGATTCATACCTGCTCTGGGGTAAATTCAGGAGATGCACGCAGGCTTCTGCAAGATCGTCGCTATAGAGAAATTCGCGCCGTGGTCGACCCGTGCCCCATACCACCAGCTTCTTTTCGCCGCTGCGCTTTGCCTCGAAGACTTTGCGCATCAAGGCGGGCAGCACGTGGGATCCATTGGAATCGAAATTATCGCCCGGCCCATACAGGTTGGTCGGCATCGCGGCCAGGTACTGTGTACCGAACTGGCGGTTGTACGACCAGCACATCTCGATCCCAGCAATCTTGGCCAAAGCATACGCGCGGTTGGTGGGCTCAAGGGGCCCAGTAAGCAGGTACTCCTCCTTGATCGGCTGGGGAGCGAGCTTTGGATAGATGCAGCTTGAAGCGAGAAACAGGAGCCGCCGCACCCCACTGCGATAACTCGCATCGATAACACTGGTCTGAATCTCGAGATTCTCGCGGATGAAATCTGCGGGGTAGGTATCGTTGGCAAGGATTCCACCGACCTTTGCCGCCGCGAGAAAGACATACTCTGGTTTTTCCTTGTGGAAGAAATCGAGGACCGCCGCGCGATCGGTCAAATCAAGTTCGGTGTGTGTGCGAAGAACGAGGTTCGTAAACCCCTGGCGCTCCAACTCGCGGCAGATTGCCGAGCCGACAAGCCCGCGATGTCCTGCAACGAAAATCCTGCCATTTTTTTCCATGATCGCGAATCTCTGCCGTCAATTCTCGTGGAAGTTGAATACGGAGTAGCCGTGCTTCCGGACCAGCGCGTCCTTCTCCGCAATTTTAAGATCTTCTTCCACCATCTCTTTGACGAGTTCGCGAAACGAGACTTTCGGCTCCCACCCCAATTCGCGGCGTGCCTTGCTCGCATCGCCCAACAAGGTCTCCACCTCGGTCGGGCGATAGTAGCGCGGATCGACGGCAACGACCACATTTCCCTGCTTGTCGATGCCTTTCTCATCTACGCCGGAGCCCTCCCAGGCGATATCCATGGCCAGATAATTTGCCGCAAGATCCACAAACTCGCGCACGCTGTGTTGCTCGCCGGTCGCGATCACGTAATCCCTGGCTTCTTTCTGCTGCAGCATGCGCCACTGCATTTCAACGTAGTCGCGGGCGTGTCCCCAATCGCGCAAGGCATCGAGATTGCCCAGATAGAGGCTATCCTGCAGTCCGGCCTTGATTCTTGCCAGCCCGCGCGTGATCTTGCGTGTCACGAAGGTTTCACCGCGCGTCGGCGACTCGTGATTGAACAGGATGCCGTTGCACGCGTAAATCCCATAGGCTTCCCGGTAGTTCACCGTGATCCAGTAGGCATAGAGTTTGGCGACAGCATAAGGAGACCGCGGATAAAAGGGCGTCGTTTCTTTCTGCGGAGTCTCCTGGACCAGGCCGTACATCTCCGACGTCGAGGCCTGATAGAATCGCGTGATTTTCTCGAGGCCCGCAATTCTAATTGCTTCCAGCAGGCGCAGAGTGCCGAGCGCGTCAGAGTTAGCCGTATACTCAGGCTCTTCAAACGAAACCTTTACGTGGCTTTGCGCCGCGAGATTGTAGATTTCATCGGGTTTTACTTTCTGCACGATTTGGATCAGGCTGCTCGAGTCGGTCAGATCGCCGTAGTGGAGCAGAAAATGACGGCCCTGCGTGTGCGGATCTTCGTAGATATGGTCGATACGAGTGGTGTTGAACGAAGAGGCGCGGCGCTTGATCCCATGCACTTCATAGCCTTTGGACAACAAGAGCTGTGCAAGGTACGCGCCGTCCTGGCCGGTAACACCTGTAATCAGGGCTCTTTTCACAATAGGGGTCTCCGGCCGCTCAGGGCCTGCTCGCCACATCGTACACGGCCCGACGTGGAATTATCTGTGTTTTGAAAAGGGCTAGGCAGCAGCTTCGATGCACGCTCTGAAGTATTCCAGACTCAGCTTCAATCCAGTCTCCAGATCGATTTTGGGTTCCCAGTTCAGCAGGCGCCTGGCCTTGCTGATGTCCGGTTGGCGCTGCGACGGATCATCTTGAGGGAGAGGCCGGAACACAATCTTGCTGGTTGAGCCGGCTACACGCAGCACAGCCTTTGCGCACTCCAGGATGGTCAATTCCGTCGGATTCCCGATGTTGACCGGCGTATGCTCGTCGCTGTGCGCGAGCCGGAGAATGCCATCGATTTCATCAGAGACATAGCAGAAGCTGCGCGTTTGACTTCCATCGCCGTAGATGGTCAGATCATCGCCCCGCAGCGCCTGCGTAAGGAGATTCGAAATCACGCGGCCATCGTTTAACTGCAAGCGCGGGCCATAGGTATTAAATATCCTTACCAGCCGCGTATCCACCTTTTCGTAACGGTGATACGCCATGACAAGAGCTTCGGAGAATCGCTTGGCCTCGTCGTAAACCGAGCGGGGTCCAATCGGATTCACATGGCCCCAATATTCCTCAGTCTGAGGATGCTGTTCCGGGTCCCCGTAGCACTCCGATGTCGATGCATGCAGAAACTTCGCGTCATACTTCTTTGCGATCTCCAGCAGGTTCCTGGTTCCCAAGGAGCCGGCCATGAGGGTTTCAACTCCGAGCCGCATGTAGTCCTCGGGACTTGCCGGGGAAGCGAAGCTGAAGACATAGTCCACGCGCTTCGGGTCAAAGGCGATGCAGATGTCCTGCTCGCAAAAACCAAATCTCCGTTCGGTCTTTAAATGCTTGAGATTTTCCAGCGAGCCCGTGCAGAGATTGTCGACGCCCAACACATCATGCCCCTGCTTGAGAAGGGCATCCGCCAAATGTGAGCCAAGAAAACCTGCAGCCCCTGCGACCAACATGCGCATGGTTTGTACATCCTTACGTTAGCTGTTCTTTCTATCAGGCTATCGCAATTTCATCCGCTTGAAAATACCCCATAAGCGGAATGAACCATTTCGCATGGATTTGATGCGCTGTACGGGTTGAAGGCTGCAACCCACAGCGCGAACTAGACCCTCGCTCCGTCTCTGCGACGCGGACGGAAGAATGCAGCCACAGGATCCATCGGTTGGGCTAGGCCGGGCCGTCCCACGCTCAGATAGGTGAAACCTGCCTTGGTCATCTTCGCCGGATCGTAGAGGTTTCTTCCATCGATCACAATCGGGTAGCGGAGGGTGTAGTGCAGCTTGGCCAGGTCGAGTTCGGCAAATTCTTGCCAATCGTTGAGGATCAGCAGCGCATCGGCATCCTGCGCCGCCTTGTATGGATCGTCCACGTAGCGCATGTTCGGGCCTTCGGGAATGAATTCCTTTGACCGCTCCGCCGCCGCGGGATCATGGGCAGCAACCACGCATCCTTCGCTCAAAAGCTTCTTGACGATATCGAGCGCCGGTGACTCGCGCACGTCATCGGTTCCCCCTTTGAACGCAAGTCCGAGGACTCCGATTTTCTTCCCACGAAATGTCCAGAGTGCTGAGCGGATTTTTTGGAAAAAGCGCTGCTTCTGTTCTTCGTTGATCTTTTCCACTTCGTGCAACAATGCAAAGTCCACGCCCACCTGTTCCGCCACATGACGAAAGGCCGCAACATCCTTGGGGAAGCACGAGCCCCCGTAGCCAACGCCGGCGCGCAGAAACTTCGGGCCGATGCGCGTATCCATGCCGATGCCGCGAGCTACTTCTTCGACGTCCGCGCCTGCCGCCTCGCAGACATTGGCGACAGCGTTGATGAACGAAATCTTGGTCGCCAGCAGCGCGTTGGAGGCGTGCTTGATGATTTCGGCAGCCTTGGTTGAGGTATGCAGGATTGGCGGTGGATCAGCAGCTGTGCGCGGCCCCGGAACGCAACCCACTTTGTTGTAGTACTCGCCGCTGGTCAGCGGAAGATAGATCATCTTCAGCAGATCAGCGCCAACTTCAGTAGCAGCGCCGATCACAATGCGATCCGCGTGCAGGAAATCAACCACTGCCGTGCCTTCACGCAAGAACTCCGGGTTCGACGTCACATCGAACAAATCCTTGGGCACTCCGTTGCGCTCAATTACCCGCCGGATCCACTCGTTGGTATAGACCGGAACGGTGCTCTTCTCGACGATTACTTTGTAGGAATCGATGGATCGCGCGATTTCGCTCGCCACGGCATCAACGAAGGAGAGATCGGCGCTGCCGGTCTCGCTCTGCGGCGTGCCTACTGCAATAAAGATGGCCTGCGCCGACTGCGTTGCAGAGCGCAGATCCGAGGTAAACTCCAGCGATCGGCCGCGGTGGCGTGCGAGAAGCTCGGGCAGGTGCTCTTCATGAATTGGGATTCCACCCTCATGCAAACTGCGTACCTTGGATTCATCGTTGTCGACACAGACCACATGATGTCCAATTTCCGCAAAGCAAGTGGAAGCGACCAGGCCCACATAGCCCGAACCCACTACGGCAATCCTTACCGGTTCACCCTTCGGCTTCATCACGTCAGTTTCCACTCCTCTTGACACCTCGAGGAATCTCTCGGGAGCCGCTACTCCGTTTGCGTCAACGCGTGTTCGCTGTCGTCGGTCACCGGGAGCTGATCTCGGTAGCGCCATAGAAGCGGAACGAGCTGCGGCGCGGAAAAGTACCGCGGAACGTAGCGTCGGGGTGACGACATACAGCGGAAAAGCCAGCCGAGATAAAATCGGTCAGCCCATTCCGGAATACGCACCTGGTCGCCACTGAGAAATGCGATCGCTGCCCCGATGCAGTGAATCGCCGGCAGATAATCCAGGTTTCGCTTCAAGTAAAGCCCGAGCCGCTCTTGCGTACCGCCACCCACCGTGATTACCACGTGTTTCGGCCGTAAAGCCTGCAGCTGTTCAATGAGTTCCTTGTCTTCTACTTTACTGCCGTACATGGGTGCTTGGTAAACACACTTTGGTGGTACTTCGATCCCTTCCGACGTGAGCCAGTCCAGGTTTCGCTTCGCACTAGCGCTTCCCGCCATCACCCAGAAGGTGTTTCCGGGCGCACGCACGTCATCCTCGAGTAGCAGTCCTTTCAGATACTTAAGTCCCGAAAGCCGCGAGATCGAGTCGCCCTGGAGGAAATTCCAGACCAGCACCATGAAGGCCGAATCGGCGATCGCCACGTCCGCATTCGTCAGCGCCTCCCGGTAATCGTCGTTCCATGCGACATCTTTCAATGCCGGTGCGGCCGGCACCACAAGCAGGCCGCCGCGCTCAATACGCCGGATCGCGCCCTGCACATCGCCGACGTAAAAGTTCACTCCCAGGATTTGCCGTTCATCCAGTGTTTCGCTCATCTTGAATCTCTCCGGTGGGGTATTGCCGGTTGATTGGAGCGCCTATTCAAACGTGCTCAGGCGTGGGCAAGGGTGAGAATCTCTTTCTGAATCCATTCATAGGTCTTTGCAAGGCCGTCTTTGAGACGGATAGAAGGCTCCCAACCCAGGCACTCGAGAATTTTGGTGTTGTCGCTATTGCGTCCGTTCACGCCCTTCGGCGCGTCGAGCTTGTAGCGGCGCTTAAGCTCTACGCCAGCGATTTCTTCAACAATGTCCACGAGCTGATTAATGGTCACGAGCTCATTTGATCCGAGATTGAGCGGCTCGTGGATCTCGCTCTCGGTAATCGCTTGTGTGCCTTTCGTGCAGTCGTCGATGAACATGAAGCTGCGGGTCTGGTTGCCGTCGCCCCAGATTTCAATCTCGTGCCTGCCCGACAGCTTGGCTTCGAGCACTTTGCGGCAGATCGCAGCCGGAGCTTTCTCGCGTCCACCGGTCCAGGTTCCATGCGGCCCGTAGACGTTGTGGTACCGGGCCACTCGGCATTGCATTCCGAAATCCTCTTCAAAGTGGCGGCACATCCGCTCGCTGAAGAGTTTTTCCCATCCGTAACCGTCTTCGGGAAGGGCGGGATACGCGTCGGACTCCTTCAACGGAACCACGCGGGGATCCTTCTGCTTTTCGGCGTTGTATACGCAGGCTGACGAAGAATAGAAGAAACGCTCCACGCCGGAATCGCGCGCTGCAACCAGCATGTGCGTATTGGTCAGCACACTCAGCATGCACAGCGCCTTGTTGTTCTCGATGAATCCCATTCCGCCCATGTCTGCAGCCAATTGAAAGACGACATCGGCTCCGCTTGCCGCCCGGTAGCAACTGTCCTTGTCTTTCAAATCTGCGACCTGGTTTTCGACGTCCGCGGAGGCCTGGTACCACTCTTCCATCGGCTTCACATCGACAGCGCGAATGACGTTGACCCCGCTGGCAAGCAGGCTCCGCACGAGATGACCTCCTATGAACCCTCCGCCGCCGCAAACGACTGCAGCTTTACCTTTGAGATCCATCAGCCTTTTGGCTCCTTTTGTCCTTTTCGAACGACGAACGCCTGTGACTCTTTCCAGGCTGGTTCTCGTTCGAAACGATTATGCAAACACGGCTCATCTCGCAAACACGCGCCTCGTTCCAATCACGCGAGGCAGAACTCCGAATACGTCTCGAACAAGGAATTCAGATTTTCGGCATCGCCGAGAAAAACGCGGCGCAGCGGGCCACGGCTCAGAACGATCGCAATCAGCGTGAGCACCAGCGTCTTGGCATTGGAGCAGCGCAACTCGCCACGCTGGATCCACGGCTCAAGATACCGAGTGACGACCTCGACGAGCTCGCCCAGGTGCCTGCGCAGAAGCGGGTCGAGATCGTCGCTCAATTCCAGGGAGCTGTATTGCAGCAGGCGCAGCAACTGCGGCTGCTGCTGCAGGGTTGTGGCAATCAATTCGAACGTGCACGCAAGTGCGGTGCGCCCGTTCTGCGCCTCAGCCAGTCGCGTCAGCAATTCGCCACGCAGTTGAACACGCTGTAACTCTGCTCCGAGGACCGCGACGTAAAGATCGCGCTTGCGGGGATAATGCCGGTAAATGGTTACCTCATTTACTTCCGCGGCCGAAGCAATTTCGCGCGTGCTCACTCCGTTGTAACCAAATTGGGCGAACAGTGACGCAGCAGTGGTCAGAATGCGCTCTTCTGTGCTGCCTCTTGTAGAGCCTGATGGTCCAGTCATAGGTTCTTTTGCCGCCTGTCTTAAGCTGGGAGGTGTCAAAACCGCTTGTTTCTTTCCTGACCGACGCGGGTTACCGAGCGAGATACTTGCCATGATTTCCGTTTCCGCCGAAGCAGAGGGACTCAGATGCAGATTCCCGTAACCGCTCTGGCGGCGGCCTGCAAAGCTTTCTCGAGGATCTGCCCTAGCCAACTCACTTCCGGCGTGTTCACGCAGTTCCAACCTGGGAAAGACAACAGTGATCAACAAGGGCTTACTGATGGGCGCGAAGACTCTTTGCTTTTCGAGTCCCGCGAACTACGATCCCTGCACGCAAAGACGATGGCCGATTTCCAGCAGGCAGCTCGAGCTGCTTCTCTCGCCAGTCAATGGCTCCACGTCTTCTTCGTCCAGTTCGACTGCTACGCTCTGCATGATCTGTTCGAGTGTCAACACAACCCTGAAACCGCTCTTCTTCCGTACAACGACGCCTTCCATCCCGGCGAAGGCACCCGAGCGGATCCGCGCAAGCTGCCCTACACGCAAGAGCGGATGCGGTTCGATCCGATGTTGCATGAGACCAGTACGCAACGCTTCAATCGCACCGTCAGGAAGCGGCGCAGGCTCACCCCCGGTACCCCCAACCACTGTCAGCGCTCCGGGGACACTCAAGACACTGACACGCTGAGAACGCTGAATACGCACAAAGATATAACCGGGGAAGAGCGGCAAATCCAACGTCACACGAGACCCGTCGCGCCATTTACGATCCGCCTGATAGAGCGGTAGGTAATGCTCAATTTCACGCTGACTCAAGTGCTGTGCAATGCGCTTTTCGTGGCGACACGTCGTATAGAGCGCGAACCAGCGCGAAGCACTGGTTACCTCCGCGCCAACCTCGGCTCCCGTACCTGCAACTTGGACATCCTCGAAAATGCTTCTCTGCAAGGCTTCGCCATCCTCACTTGGGGTGAAGGTATTCCACAAGGCAGTAAGAATTTGTTCAAAGCAACAATTGAGGAGGTTGGTTGGGGGAAGGATGAAAGCAAGTGCTTCCATCCAGTTGGCGCAGTGCGCGGGCACATGGTTGCCGGTCCATTCAATATACCAGCAAATTCACAAATATCGAGTTAAAATCAAGCCGCACCAAAGTACATGTGCCAATCTGTAAAATGCTCCAGTGCAAGCGCCTGCAAACATTTCAGGCGCAGGCAACCTTTTCCCAGCAAACTGCACCAAACTGCGCTCGTTCAACGTGATCATGACGCCTAAGCCATAAAACATCCACGGTAAAGTCGTTACCTTCGATTTCAGAAGTGCATATTCCTGGCCCGATTCACGATTACTCCACGATTACTTTTTTTGGCAGATATCGGCAGTTGTGTTTATCTCTTGGATACTAGCTTTCTTTAACCCGGTGATCCTTCGATCTCAGGCTTTGAACTGCCGCTGACTTCGGCATCGATCTGTGGTCGATCTTCGCCCTTTGGCCGTTTTTGCCAACGGATCACGCCTCCCAATTCGGTCGTATAAAAACACATTTGCATTCGACTGAAAGCCCGCAAGGCTAACTTCTCCCTATCCGCTAACCGACATCTTTTCTATTCAGTCCAAGCAGTCCAGGGTTCACTCGGTGCCTGCGGGCGAAACCCATGGTTGCTGCGATGAGACCCGAGAGCGAGCGGAGCTGAGGCTGATTCCCTACCGCAGCCCGAAGTACGAGATTTGGAGTTAACGATTTGAGATCCGCTCTTGTCGCATGTACCTTGCTGATTGCAACCCTTGCGGCGGCGCAAGGTAATTTGGCAGGTGCAAACCAGTCTCTCTTCGCCAACGGATCATCCTTTTATTATCCGGGCTTTGGCGCAGGTGGGGGCGGCCAGGCGGAACCCTCAGCGTATCGCATCGAGCGATTTACAAGAGTGAGTCTCTCCATTTCGGCCTCTCCGCTCGGACTTGGCGAACAGATATCTACCAATCTCAGTCCGAATCTGGACCTGCGTGTGCTCGGGAATTACATTTCGGTGAACACCGACCAGTTTTCACAGAAGGATTTCAGGATTGGGCTGAATGTGGGATTTGTGAACATGGGTGCGTCTACCGACTACTACCCACTTCACAAGCCATTCCGTTTGAGTGCCGGCTATCTCTTCTACAACGGAGACCGGGTTCGTGCAGAGCTAAAAGCCAACCAGAATGCGATCTTCACGATCAACAATATCGACTGGACATCAGACAACGCCGACCCCGTGCACGGTACCGGAAGGCTGACACTAGGCGGAAGCGGTTTTCTGCTCACGGCAGGATACGGCCGGATTGTTTCCCGCTCAGAGAAACACTTCAGCTTCCCGTTCGAAGCCGGAGTCGCCTTCATCAACACCCCTCACGCCACATTTAATCTCAGCGGACAAATATGTTCTAACCAGGGGATCAATTGTCTGCCGGCAGCCACGTATCCCGGTTTTGCAGATGCCCTCGCAGCGCAGCTGGTGACGTGGAATAAGGACGTTGCTCCGTACCATATCTATCCCATCATCGAAGGCGGCGTCGCCTACACATTTCGCATCAGGCGGTAGAGATGCGAATGAATCGTTGAGCCGAATCGATCATCCGAGCAGCTCGGCGACGACATTGGGAGTAGCCTGAAGCGCGGCGTCGATCTGCGATTGATCTTTGCCGCCAGCTTCGGCAATGTCGGGCCGGCCGCCGCCAGAGCCACCGACGAACTTCGCGATTGCACCGACCAGCTTGCCCGCCTGGATGCGCTTCGTCAGCCCCGGCGTGACGCCGGCAATAATGGCGACCTTTCCTTCGGGTTGCGCTGAAGCCAGCACCACCACGCCTTCGCCCAGCTTCTGCCTGAGATTGTCGACCAGCGTGCGCAGTTGACCGCGCTCCAGTGAATCGGCGCGATGCGTGAGCACTTTGACGCCCTTTACTTCTATTGCACGGCTGACAGCTTCATCAAGACCGCCGGCTGCGGACTTCATGCGGGCTTCTTCGAGTTCGCGACGCAGGCGTTTCAGTTCGTCTTCCTGCGAGGCAAACTTGGCGCGGAGACCTTCTGTCAGGTTCTCCACGGATGGGACGTACTGCCCGGCCAACTTGGCAACTTCGAAGTCGCGGCGGAAAGTATCGAGCGAACCAAGGCCACTGATGGCTTCGACGCGGCGGACTCCTGAAGAAACTGCGCTTTCGCCGGTCAGCTTGAGGAGTCCGATTTCGCCGGTGGCCGCGGTGTGCGTGCCGCCGCAGAGTTCGGTCGAGAAGCCGTCAGACAACTTCACTACGCGCACCTTGTCACCGTACTTCTCACCGAAGAGGGCCATGGCGTGGTACTCGTTGACAGCGACGTCGATGGGCACGTCGACGAGGGTTTCGACTTTGGCGTTGGCGAGGACTTCCCTGTTGACGATGTCTTCGACTTCCTGCAGTTCTTCGTCAGCGACCTGGGCGAAGTGGGAAAAGTCAAAACGGAGACGGTCAGGATGGACTGCTGAGCCGGCCTGCTTGACGTGAGTGCCGAGAACCTGGCGGAGAGCGGCGTGGAGCAGGTGCGTGCCGGTGTGATTGCGCTTGATGTTGTCGCGTCGCGCGCCATCGACGACGGTGTTGAGGTGATCGCCGACAGCGATGTCTTGTTTCAGGACGGCCTTGTGGGCGCGAACGCCCTGCACAGGGAGAACGCAGCCGGTGATTTCGGCAATGGTGGTGTTGCCGTCCGTCGACGTGAACCAGCCAGTATCGCCGACCTGGCCTCCGGAGTCGCCGTAGAAGCTGGTGTGATCGAGGACGACTTCGACTTGATCGCCGGCTTTGGCGGAAGGGACGCCGGCACCGTCCTTTACGATGGCGAGGACTTCGGCGTCATTGGCGTTGAGCTGCTTGTAGCCGAGGAAGTCGGTCTTGGCTAGGTCGCGGAAGGCGGGGCTGGCGGATTTTTGGCTGCCGCCTTTCCAACTGGCGCGCGCGCGGGATTGCTCCTCGGAGCGGGCGCGTTCGAAGCCTTCGTGGTCGAATTTGACCCCGGCATCGCGAGCGGCATCGACCATGAAGTCGAGGGGGAGGCCAAAGGTCTCGTAGAGATGAAAGGCATCTGCGCCGGGGAAGCTTACTTCCTGCCTGAGAAGGTGATTTGTACCGCACTCATCTCCCCAATACTCGCCACGAAATTCGGGGTACTTTTCCTGGATCTGATCATAGAGATCATTGATTTTGGCCACCTCAGGAAGCGCGGGGGTTGCCTTTTCAAGTAACACAAACTCGCCAAGCAACTTCTTCTTTTCGACCACGCGCGAAAGTTGTTCATCCAGTCGTGTGAGGCCGATTTTCAGGACACGATCGAATTGCTTCTCCTCTGCTTCCACGACTCTGGCGACGCGTGAAGCGGAGTCGGTCAATTCGGGATAGGCGCTCTGCATGAGATCGCGAACCGCGAAGACCATTTGATTGAGGAATGGCCTTTCCTGGCCGAGGAGACGGCCATGACGGATACCGCGACGGAGGATCTTGCGGAGGACGTAGCCGCGGCCTTCGTTGGATGGAAGAACGCCATCGTTGATCAGGAAGGTTGCGGCGCGCGCGTGGTCGGCAATGATGCGGAGGCTGGCGGCGTTGTCATCAGCTGTACGTGTCTGCTCTTCGATGGCTTTATCGCTGACATGTTTGCCGGTGAGTTCTTCTGCGCGTTCGATGAGCGGGGTGAACAGGTCTGTCTCGAAGTTTGTAATTTTACCCTGCAGCACAGCGGCTACGCGCTCGAGGCCCATGCCGGTGTCGATGGAGGGCTTGGGGAGGGGTGTCAGCTTGTAGCTGCTGGTCTTGCCTAGCGCGCCGACGACGGCGGAGCGGTCAAACTGCATGAAGACGAGGTTCCAGATTTCTACGTAGCGGGCTTCGTCTTTGCCGAAGGGGAGATCGACGCCCGGTGTTTCGGCGGCTTCGATGCCCATGTCGTAGAAGATCTCGGAACATGGGCCGCAGGGGCCGGTTTCGCCCATCTGCCAGAAGTTGTCTTTGAGGCCGTACTGAAAGATGCGCTCTTTGGGGACGCCGGTTTCCATCCAGAATTTCTCGGCTTCGTCATCGCGGGGAACTCCGTCTGCGCCCTCAAAAATCGTCACGTAGAGACGGTCTTTGGGGATACCCATCCACTGCTCGCTCGTCACTAGTTCCCAGGCGAAGGCAATGGCGTCGCGCTTGAAGTAGTCGCCGAAACTGAAATTGCCCAGCATTTCGAAGAAGGTGTGATGGCGGCGGGTGAAGCCGACGTTCTCCAGATCATTGTGTTTGCCGCCGGCGCGGACACACTTCTGACTCGTGGTAGCTCGGGAATATTCGCGCTTCTCAGCGCCGAGGAAGAGGTCTTTGAATTGATTCATTCCCGCGTTTGTGAAGAGCAGCGTGGGATCGTTAGCAGGCACCAGCGACGAAGAGTGCACCCGGCGGTGGCCCTTGGTCTCAAAGAAGCGCAGAAACAGCTCGCGAATTTCGTTTCCCGTGCGGAATTGCATGACTCTTTCAGTGTAACCACCTGCGGTGGGGCCATCCAAAGACCTGCGGTGGGGCAATACCCCGCTTCGTGGAATAAAGACTGGATCAGGGAGAATCGCGGAAGCGATTTCCGCATCTTATGTTGAAGATGCTCCCCGGAGGTTTTTCATGGACAAGGTTGCGATCCTGGCGCTGCTGACTGCCCGCTCAGACAAAGAGAAAGAAGTGGAAGAGTTTCTGAAGTCGGCGCAACCTCTGGCCGCACGTGAGCCCGGCACCACGACCTGGTATGCGCTGAAACTGGGAGATGGCAAGTTCGCAATCTTCGACACCTTCAAAGACGAAGCCGGCCGCAATGCCCACCTCACGGGCGACATCGCCAAGGCACTCT
Source organism: Occallatibacter sp. (assembly GCF_035317045.1). Lineage (GTDB taxonomy): Bacteria > Acidobacteriota > Terriglobia > Terriglobales > Acidobacteriaceae > Telmatobacter. The sequence goes on along the minus strand of NZ_DATHHT010000035.1, from coordinate 93,039 downwards.
TTGCGAAGGCGGAGGGCCTGTTTTCGACTGCGCCCCTGGTGGAGAAGGTGGAGATTCTCGCTTCCAAGGCAACAGGCGCGTAGTTTCCGCTGCCTGCGGCCAGTTCGTTCGGTGCGACGTCCAACAGAGTATGCATGCTTACGAGCGGGGCCGGATTTTTCGGCTCACTTTGTTGAATGCCGGCCTTGCTGTTGCGCTTGGAACTGCTTCGCTGGCGACTGCGCAGCCTGGACATAATCTCACTATCGTGGCCTCGCGCGTGTTGAAGTTCAGCGGCGGAGATGTCCAGGTGGATTTCGCCGCTGGTCCTCTGGACCTCTCTCAGGATGCGGTGATGGCGCACGTGCAGGCCGCGGCTTCGGCCATCGTCGCGTACTACGGGCGCCTCCCTGTTGCTCGCGCGCGCGTTCTGATTGTGCCGGTGCCGGATCAGACGGGGATCGTGCAGGGCACCACGTGGGGCGACATGGCCGGGTATCCGGGAATGTCGCGGTTCCGGCTCGGACAGCATGCCACGCAGGACGATCTGAACGACGACTGGATGATGACGCATGAGCTCGATCACATGGCGTTCCCTTCCCTGCCTGACGATCAGCATTGGATGGAAGAGGGCCTGGCTACGTACGTTGAGCCCATCGCGCGCGTGGAATCGGGAGAATTGAAGCCCGGGCAGATATGGCATGACATGGTGCGCGACATGCACAAGGGCGAGCCGGCCGAAGGCGACCAGGGGTTGGATCATACGCACAGCTGGGGACGAACGTACTGGGGCGGGGCGATGTTCTGCCTGGTTGCGGATGTCGAGATCCGGCGGCAGACTGGAAACAAAAAGGGATTGCAAGATGCGCTGCGGGCGATTGTGGCTGCGGGCGGAACGATCGACCACGAGTGGCCGCTCGACCAGGCGCTGGCGATCGGCGACAAGGCCACGGGAACGCACGTACTGACCGATCAATATGCGAAGTGGAAGGACGCGCCTGTGACGGTGGACCTCGAGAAGCTGTGGGTGGATCTTGGGATTCGATGGAACGGCGGTGCGGTTGAGTTTGTGGATGATGCGCCGCTGGCGAAGGTACGCGTGGCGATTGCGCGACAGGCGCGGTGATTAATCAAGGAATGAGACTATCGAGCGTATAAAGAGTTCGAAAAGCAGATCCTTCGCGACGCTTACCCCACAGACTTTCAGTCCGCGGGGCTCCAACCTGCGTCGCTCAGGATGACACGCACTTGTAAATACGCCATCTGCCTCTATTCGCTCTGTGCACCTTCTTCGAGGTTGTCGAGGGCGGCGAGGGATTCGTCGGGGACATCCCACTTGCGGAGAATTTTGTAGATCACGCTGGTCGAGAAGCCGGCAGCTACGAGGCGGCGCATCACGCGCGCTGTTTCCTTTTCATTTGCAGGCTTGCGGATGCGCTTGCGTTCGAGGTGCTGACGGGCGAGGGTTTCTTCGTCGATATCGGCATAGCGGGCTTCAACGGCGTCTTTGACGATCTGCTTTGAGACGCCTTTCTGGGTGAGGGTCTGGCTGACGCGGCGCTGGCCGAGCTTTTCATTCTGCTGACGAAGACGGGCGTAGATCTCGGCGTAAGCCGCGTCGTCGAGGTAGCCGTTTTCCTTGAGGCGGGTGATGGTGACGTCGATGATCGCATTGCTGCGATCGCCGGGCTCGACGCGCATCCGCATCAGGCGGCGAAGTTCAGCTTCGGTGCGCATGTGGCGGGCGAGGGCCTTGATGGCGTAGTCGTAGAGGCCGGATTCGTTGAGGTGCGGCTTGGGCTTCACCGGTCTGTTCACTGTCCACTGTTCACTGTTTCGTCCATTGGTCGACCCAGTCGTTGACGGTTTTGTACCAGACCTGGCTGTTTTGCGGCTTGAGCACCCAGTGGCCTTCGTCGGGGAAGTAGAGCATTTTGCTGGGGACGTGGAGGAGTTGCAGGGTGTCGAAGAGTTGGTAGCCTTCGCTCACGTCGAGGCGGTAGTCGAGCTGCGAATGGACTACGAGGGTGGGTGTCTTGAAGTTTTTGGCGGACAGCGAAGGAGACCATTTGCGGAAAGGGTTGGTTGAGTCAGGCTTGCCGTAGTAGTCCCATGGATTGCCTTTGAACTCCCATTGGTTGAACCAGTCTTCTTCGGTGGAGCCGAAGGCGGATTCGGCGTTGAACATGCCGTCGTGGGAGACGATGCATTTGAATCGGTTGGTGTGGCCGAGAACCCAGTTGGCCATGTAGCCGCCGTAGCTGGCGCCGAGGCCGCACTCGCGCGATTTGTCGATGAAGGGGTAGTGCTGCTCGGCGTAGGTGAGTCCCGTCATGAGGTCGGTGAAGGGCTTGCCGCCCCAGTCGCCGTTGACGCGATCGACGAAGGCCTGACCGTAGCCGGTTGATCCGCCGGGGTTGATCATGACGACAACATAGCCGTTGGCGGCGAAGAGTTGGGCGTTCCAGCGGTAGGACCAGGCGTCGCCCCATGCGCCTTGCGGGCCACCGTGGATCAGGAATTTGACGGGGTATTTCTTGTTGGGGTTGAAGGATGGGGGCTTGATGAGGAAGCCTTGGACCTTGGTGCCGTCGGCGGCGGGGAACCAGAAGGATTCCATCTCTTGTAAATCGAACTGCGCGAGCAACGAGTCGTTTAGGTGTGTAAGAGCCTTGATGTCTTTCGTTACCGGATATAAAAAGACGGATTGGTCCTCCGCCATATCTTTCTTGGCGGGACGAATCTCGATGCTCGCGGGCGAGTCGAAGAGCCTCACTACTTCACCTGGCTGCGACACCGTCATTCGGGTCGCAAGAATCGATTGACTTGAGGCGATCGTTTGGATGCTGCTGTATTCACCCCTCCCCTGTGCAATGGTGGCCCAGACGGCCGCTCGGTCCTTCTGAATATCAATCTCATAAATCGGAGCTGCGCCATTGGAGCCAGCGACAAAGAAGATCTTCCCGGAATCCGCACTCCACGCGAACTCGTCTACCCAGTTGTCGAATTTTGGCAGCAAATCTTTGGTCGTTTTTGCAGCGCAGTCGTAGAGCATCAGGCGGAATTTGTCGCTTTCGTAGCCGGGGCGAAGCTGGCTGCGCCACGCTAAATATTTTCCGTCGGTGGAGTAGGCGGGGTTGAAGTCGCCGCCTTGGGATGTGCTGACTTTCACCGGTTTCGCTGCTGGGTTGGTGAGGTCGAGGGTGAAGATGTCGGCGTTGGTGCTGATGGCGGGCTCGGGGTCGAGGTTCTCGGTGAAGGCCAGTTCTTTCGAGTCGGGAGAGATGGCAAAGCCGCCACCGCCTTCGAGCGAGAAGGGGGGAACGTCGTGGGGATCATTGGGGGTGAGGTCGCGCCAGAGCAGAGCTGTCGGCGATGCGTTCTCCACATGAACGAGGAAGAGGTGGGAGCGCTTGGAGCCGGTGAAGTGGTTCCAGTGACGGTAGAGGAGGTGGGTGAAGATCTGCGCCTTGACCTTGCTGTCGGCTGCGGTCTTATCGCGATTGGCGTTGCATCGGTCGGCCGGCGAGCCCTCAGAGCCAGCCGTTTCTTCACTGAACACCGGGCAATCGGGATAGACCTCGGCCGTAAAGATGATGAACTTGCCGTCAGGAGACCACTTGGCGTTGTCGGGCTCGACGGAGTTGTGAGTCAACTGGAAGGGGCTGTCGAGAGGGGCGGCGTCATACGGATTGCGGGTCGCGCCGGTTGCGGGATCGAAGGCCGCAAGCCAGATTTGCTGCGAGCCGGAGCGGCTGGAGAGAAAGAGAATCCTCTTGCCGTCGGGGGAGAACTGGAGGCCGTCGTCGCCGGGCTGGGCGACGGCTAGCTTGATGGGATCTCCACCTGCGATGGGCTGCAGCCAGAGCTCCGCTGTTTTAGTGTTTTGCGCGAGATCGACGGTGGTCACACTGTAGCCCAGCCATTTGCCATCGGGCGAGACGGCGGTGGAGCCGAGACGCTTCATGTGCATCATGTCTTCAAAGGTCATGGGCCTTTTGGTTTGGGCTGGGGCGAGGGTGGCGGCGAGGAGGGCAGCAATAATTAGGTTGCGCATAAGTCTCTTCCCGGATTGAGCATCGCATCCCTGGTCTCAAATTCGAGACCAGTGGCACCCAGTTTTTGGGTCTCGGGCGAAGGAGAAGTGTACAACCGTGGGCCCGGTCCTAGCTGTTAGCCATGACCTTCGTTGTGGCGGGAAGAATTCACTCCGGAGTCTCGAACGCTGCGCGTTTCGAATCAGGTGCCCCGACGAAAAAGGGCAACTGCAGGTCCCTCGAGTGCGCTCGGGATGACAGCCTCAATTTTCCAAGTAAGGCGGGCTTAACCAAATAAGTCCAGACTCAGGCGGCTTGGAGTTCGAGGAGGATGCCGGCGCCTCTTGGTTCGAAGTTGAGGGCGCTGGCTTTGCCATTGTTTTCGCGGAGTATGCTGGCGCACATGCTTAGGCCGAGGCTGGTGGTTTCGTCGCCGGCGGGCTCGGGGATGAAGGGATCGAAAGCACGGGCGGGTACAGGGAATTTCGATCCGGAGTGGGCAACGAGAATATTCACCTGGTTTTTCTCGGCTACGGCTTCGAGGCGAACGGTCTTTTCATTGGAGGTGTCGAGTTTTTCGACCGCATCCATGGCGAACTGGAGGCAGTAGAGCACAGCCTGGCGGACCTGTTGTGCGTTGCCCAGGACGCGAGGCAGGGCCGGCGGGATGTGGACGCGGAAATCGATGGAGCGCTGGACGAACTCGGAGCGGTGGAGCTGCTCAAGGTCGTTGAGAAGCTCAGTGACGGAGATGGCGGCAATCTGATCGCCCTGGGGCCGCGACATGCGGGCGAGGCTTTCGAGGGTAAGGCGCATGTGGCGCGCCTCGTTGAGGATGGCCTCGATGGCCTTATGCGCCTGGGCACTGAGGTCCTCTGTTTCGTCGAGCAGCGAGGCGTAGCCAAGGATGACGGTGAGCGGATTGTTAAGCTGGCGGGTTACGTTTCCGGCGAGTTGGCCAAGGCCTACGAATTTCTCGGCGTCAACGAGTTTCTCTAGCATCATGGTCTGCCCGCGGACGGACTGCAGGCGTGAGGCGAGCACCTCGAGTGGGAGCAAATCGACGGCGGTAATGGGTTCGGCGGGATTCTCCAGGCCGGTGAGAAAGAGGGCGCCCTCGGTGGAGGTGCGACCGCGCAGGGGGATGGCTTCCAGGGTGGTGAGCTTGAGACGGCTGAGGTCGTCGCCGGGAACCAGAAACGGGTTGAGGTCGAGGCTGAAGGCAAGGCTGTGTTCGACGGCAGAGGGGCTCGAGCCGGGATCGAGGAATCCGGCGACGGGGATGCGGGTGACGAGGGCTTCGAGGCCGTTGATGGTAGCGTCGTCGAATCCAGCGGCGCCGGCGAGGCGGTAGCGGCCGGAACTCTGCAGGAGGATGAGCGCCGTCTGTTTGAACCGGCTATTGGAGACGATGGCCTGACAGATTGAGGTCGCCTGGCGGTCGAAGTCGTCGACACGGCGGCGGGCGAGGTTGAGCCGGGTGTAAGCCTCCAGCTCTTCGCGGGCGTGGCGTTCGCGCAGATGGGCGGCCTGGTTGGCGGCGAGCTGGTCTTCGAGGGCGAGCAGGATCATGCCGATGGCGGCGACGACCTTGGACAGGGCGAGGGCGCGAATGGTCCAGATGTCGGGCGCGCCATGATGCAGCAAGGGAAAGGTTTCTTCAATGTTCAGTGACCAGGCGAAGAAGCCGAGGCTGGCAAGGATGGTTCCCAGCGAGAAGCGGCGGAAGACGTAGAACACGAGCAGAGCGGTGACACCATGAAAGGCGCATTCGACGAAGTAGAGCGGCGAGTCGCCCCCGACGCGGACGCAGATCCAGAGCCCGGCGGCGCCGAGGATGATGCAGAGGGCGAGGGGGATGGCGCGGGGCATGTTGCGGTGCGAGATGGCCCAGGCGCAGCCGGCGAAGAGAGAGAGTCCCCCGAGGGCCGGGAAGATGAGGAAGGGCCAGCCGTCTGGCGTCTTGCCAAGGTAAACACCATAGATGAGGAAGGCGTAAGCGATGAGGGGAATGACGAAGGGAATGGCATAGAGGATGCGGACCCGACCGATGCGAAAGCCGAGTGGAGACATCGAGGCCAGAAAGAACGCGGAACTGACGAGCATGGACGACATGCCGATGGAGGCGATCCACGGATGAGCGAGGTTATCGTAGTAGTTCCCCCAGCCGAGGTTGTAGAACTGCAACATGCGGATGCAGGCGAAGAAGAAACCCAGGAGCCAGAGGAGGGTGCGGGTGTCGCGGAAGCGCAGATAGAGCTGAAAGAAGGCCGGCAGCAGGAGTACCGTGAGAATGAGCGCGGGAAGGTGATAGCTGTCCGGCATGGAATTGCGAATGTCTCCATCATCGACTGCATAGCGAAAAGGCAGCGTCAATCAACAGGATGCGGCGCCAGTATCAAAATATTCCCCGGGGGCTTTGCTCGCTGTCGTTAATGAGTGAGCTTAAACCATTGATGCCGCGAGGTAAATGGCGAGTTGAGGAGGATGGACGGTGAAGCACCCTCCTGCGAAACATAATCGGCTGATGGTGGCGCTGCGCTTCGACAGCTTTGCCAAGCGACGATTTTGCCGCCTTCCCGGCCGCATGTACATACGTCTAATGTGGTAGCGGAACGAGTGCGAGCGATTGGCGCCGGGAGCCTGAGCGGTACGCCGGGACCAGGCTGTGCGACGCAGAGGAGAAGTGCAACGGTGAGAAATCGATGGTGGTTGACGCTGGCGGCGCTGGCGGTATTGGGGCTGGCGGCGAGCGCGCAGTCAAAGGACACCTTTACGCCGATGCCGCTGGACTCGGGGTTTGGGAAGCTGGATCTCACCGATCCCACGACGCCACCGGAGGAGATTATCAAGAAGTTTGCGGCCAAGGAGAGCGAGTTCCAGGAGGCGCTGAATCACTATACCTATCGCCGGGAGGCTCGGGTGCAGACCGTCGACGACGACACCAATAAGACAGACGGCGAGTGGTACCAGGTGGATGACGTGACCTTTGATCCGACGGGGCGGCGCATGGAAAAAACGGTGTTTGCGCCGGAGAGCTCGCTGCAGCGGATCATGATGACGCCTTCGGATTTGCAGGATATTCAGAAGGGCTATCCGTTTGTGCTTACTTCAGCGGAGATTGCCCAATACAACGTGAAATATGTAGGAGCCCAGCAGGTCGACGAAGTGAAGTGCTACCTCTTCGACGTGTCGCCCAAGCAGATCGAGAAAAACAAACGGTATTTCCTGGGCCGCATCTGGGTGGATGCGACTGATCTTCAGATCGTGGTGACGAACGGGCGGATGGTGCCGGATGACACCCGCAAGGGGAGAGAGGATCTTCATCCGCCCTTCATGACGTGGCGGGCACAGATCGACGGCCACTTCTGGTTTCCGGTGTACACGAAGGGCGAGGGCGTGCTGCACTTTTCCAGTGGAAACGGGTACATGGGCCAGGACGTGCACATTCGCGACACGATTAAATACACCGACTACAAGCGGTTTGGATCGACGATCAAGCTGATCTACGACGGGCAGGATATAACGCAGAACGGACAGCAGCAGGGACAGCCGGCACAGCAAACGCCGCCTAAGCCACAGACGAAACCGCAGAACTAGTTCGGAGTTCTTAGTTCTGAGTCGCTGGTTAGAAGCGGAGGGAGAGGCAGCTCAGGCCACCGTCCATTTTTTGAAACTCGGACATGTTGAGGACAAGGGGGCTGAAGCCGCGTGCGGTCAGTTCGCCGTGGAGTTGTGGGAACCCCTCCGCGACCAGAACTCGCTGGTTCACGCGCACACAGTTGGCAGCATAGCTCTCCGCAGGACAGACGCGGATCTGGTTGAAGCGGGCGAATTGCGGATTGTCGGCCATCTCGTCCATCACGACGAGGGTGTTATCGCCGATGTAGCTGATGCCGCTCTTCAGATGCAGGATGGTGGTCATGGAGCGGACATCGATGGTGGATGCCGAATAGCCAATCGCGTTCAGGTGGGCGGCGAGTTGGCGAGCGCCTTCTTCGCTGGTGCGGTGCGAAATGCCGATGAAGACGTGGTCTTCGGCTTCGCAGATGTCGCCGCCATCGACTGTGCCCGTGGGGTCGATCAAAAACGTGCGGGAGTAGAAGCTCTCGACGACGGGCCGGATGGCCACAACTTCGCCCTCGCGGCTTGATGCTCCGGGGCGGGTAAAGATAGCGGCATGCGGGGTGAGGATGGCAGCGTCTTCGACGAAGGTGGAGTCGGGGTGGAGAAGATCGGGGTCGAGGACTGTGAGCTCCAGGCCGCATTCGCGCAGAGCATCGCAATAACGCGCGTGCTGGTGCAGGACTTCATCAAAGTGGGGAGTGCCGAGATCGACAGTGGTGAGGCCGTCGGCGAAGTTGCTGCCTGGGATGCGAACGATGGCGCGAGTAAACAAGCGCGAGGCTCCGGTGAGTGAATTGTGGGCCGGGTGCTTCAGTATACCGTCGCGGCCGTGCAGGAATGCGCAGGGTTATTCCAGCCAGAACGAATCTCAATAGAAGAGATACTTGCGCCAGCGGTCGTCGCCGCGGCCTAGCATGCGCATGATCTGGCGGCTGGTGTGCAGCGAGAAGGGGCGCGGCTCGCGGAGCAGGATCATGTCGTCGAGTTCGGCGAGCATGCGATTGCCTTTGCGACGGTTACAGGCATGGCAGCAGGCGACCAGGTTTTCCCAGGTTGAGTTGCCACCCCGCGAGCGGGGAATGACGTGATCGAGGGTCAATTCTCCAGAGGGCAAAACGACGCCGCAGTACTGGCACTGGTTGCGATCGCGCAGGAGGATGTTCTTGCGCGAGAGGGCGCGTGTCTGATGCGGGATGCGCCGATATTCAAGCAGGCGGATAACCGAGGGCATGGCGATGCGGCTGCGCTGCGCATGGAGCGTGAGGCCGTGCTCTTCTTCAGTGCGCGCGATGCCCTTGAGCACAAGCACGAGGGCGCGGCGCGCGCCGCAGATGTTGATGGGCTCATAGGACGCGTTAAGCACGAGCACCGGCATCTGCAGGATGTGGTTGGCGTGCATGGCCGTGTGCGTGCCTGACTCAGCAGCATAAGCGGCGGCGCGGGCGGCGGATTTTTGCTTGCGTGCATGAATCATGGCTTTTCCCAGCGACATCCTATTCCCCTCGTGAAAAAGGTTGATGAGTGGACGATGATGACGAATGCAGGCCTGCGAACTGTGAATCGGCGGCAGTAGGAATGCCGGGTTGAGCGCGTCTCGTATCAAAAGGAACGCTCTGGTTGAAATGGATGCGGCGGGCGCGGGCGAGCGTGGCAACGTAGACGCTGGCCGCCCCTGCCCTGACGAGAGACTGCGCGGCGGCGCGTGCAGTGGCGCCGGTCGTGAGGATGTCATCGACGAGCAGGATGTTGTTGCCCTGCACCGCAGATGGATCGGAGACCTTGAATGCGCCACGAACATTCTGGCGGCGCTGGCGCGGCGTGAGACCGGCCTGGCTCTCAGTGGAGCGCAGGCGCATGAGTGTGGCGGGCGCGAGGGTGAGATGCCAGCCGGGATGTGACTTGTGAAGGGCATCGATGGCGGATTTCGCCAGGGCACGGGCCTGGTTGAAACCGCGCTCCCTGTGCTTGGTGCGGTGGAGCGGCACAGGAACGACGAGAAGGCCGTCGGGCACATCAAGGGAAAGCTGCGCGATGGCTGCTGCGAGCATGGACCCGAGGCGGCGGGCAGCGGGATGGATACGGTCGTACTTCAGAGCGTGAATGGCGGAGCGCATGCGACCTTCGTAGGTGCCGAATGAAACGGCGCGTACAAACGAGGGCGGTGCGAGGCGGCAGGCGCGGCAGCATTGCGACGAGGCGATGCCTTCGACAGGCGGCTGGTCGAGGGAGTCGCCGCAACGTTCGCACACGGGGCCGCCATGGATTGGAATTTCAGTCCAGCAGGCATCACAAATTGGAGCGGAAGAGAGTTGCGGCAGCGGGGAGCCGCACAGGGCACAAGGGGCGGGAAGGAGGGTGGAACCGATTGCGTCCAGAGGACTTCGAAGCACGCGCGCAACGGCGCGCCAACGGGATGTCTCCGAAAGTGGACCGTCGATCGTCAGTGAACCGTAGTTCCTGCGGAAGACGCACCTCACTGGGGCCGGCGCGGTTTCTTTCTAAAGAACCGCCGCAGCGTCGTTACCTATATCTATAGCGATTGTGCAGATGTTTAGCAAGCCGGGTGCCAGATTTGACACCGCTGCTGTTTGCGTTTTCACGCGGTTTTATTGTGGCTCGATGGCGGTGAAAGCGCTACCTGGATAAGGAGATGAATGATTGTTGCAAGGGGTTTGGGCGGCGAACTTTTGGGGCCCGCCGCCTTGTTGCTTTTCAGCTCCACACCTGGCAGCTGAGAGGTCCTGTTCAACTATTCGCGCTCCTTGACGCTTTCACGGTCGAGGTTGTCGTCCATGTCGCTATCGCGTTCGACGGAGCGGTCGGTCGCGTCATGTTTGGTCGCATCGTGGATGACATCGCGGACATTGCCGACAGCCTTCTCGGCCTTGCCCTTCACCTGCTGCGCCGTCCACCTGGGTCTCGGTATCACCGGTCCACTCGCCTACCTGGCGCTTGGCGCGGCCTGCTGCGTCATCGATGGTGCCTTTAATTTTGTCGCTGTTCATGTATCCACCTCCGTGGAGTCACGTTCGTTTGGTTGCAAAAAGCGCGCACATGAGTGCGCGCTTTTTGAGTTGCTTGAAAAGTGAGGGGCGCGGGTTGCGCTAGAGTGCCGCTCTGCGTCCGGAGATCAGCTGGATCACCAGAACGACCAGGGCTAGCACGAGCAGAATATGGATGAATCCGCCCAGGGTGTAGCTGCTGACAAGGCCCAGCAACCACAGAACAAGGAGGACCACGAAGATTGTCCAGAGCATTACTAACCTCCCGAAACGCAGCGTATCTCTACAACAGGAACTTGGACGCCGACCTGAATGGCACAGGTTGTTCGTGTGGTGCAAATTCAAGCAGGAAAGATAGGGTGCAACTACACAAAGACGATTGGCATCGGCGGATTGAAGATGCTGATTCTTCAAATCCGTCGCGGGCACAGTACAGCGCCACACGCAACGAGCGCATCACAGAATGGAGGTCGCGTGAAACCAAACGCACCTTTGTGCGAACCCATTATCGATAATCGTGCGGCTTCAAGGTAGCAGAACAATCAGGGAGCTGATGCGCCGAACGACTTAGAGAACGAAGGAGAGACTATGCTGCTGATCATTCTTCTGATCATCCTGATATTTGGATTTGGTTATGGTGGTTACCGCGTTGGTCCCGGCTGGGGATATTACGGCGGAGGCGGGCTGAGTCTCATTTTGACGATCGTGCTGATTCTGCTGTTGCTGCGCGTCATCTGAAGACGCGGATGAAGACGGCGCCGGGTTCTGCCTCGCAGTCCCGGCGTGCCTTTCAAACCCGTTCGATAGGCATACCCTTGATGCGGTACACTTCAACCGTCAAGGGGGTCGTGTCTTTTGCAGATTCGCAGTCTTGTTTGTTGGGCATTCGTTGTCCTGATTGCGAGCGGCAGCACGAGTTCCCAGTCACCCCCGAGTCCTTCCCCACAGACGCAGAAACCGGGCATGAGCAGCGGCATCGCGTCTGGCGTGCAGTCGGCGCCGCAGTATGACGCGGAGAAGCGGCCGATCACGGCTGGTGGATTCGTCGATCAGGGCACCGTGGTCTTCGAAGATGACAGCAAGGCAGCGGGTCTGTCGGGGTGGGTCCACAAGATGGGCGTGCTGCAAAAGCAGTTCATCGTGGAGACGAACGGTTCGGGCGTCTGCCTGATCGACTACAACAACGATGGATGGCTCGACATCTACCTGGTGAATGGCTCGACCTTCGATGCTCTCGATGGGAAGGAGCCAACGCCGCACGCCGCGCTGTTCCGCAACAATCACGACGGGACGTTCACCGACGTTTCAAAAGAAGCCGGAGTGCAGAACGACCGGTGGGGCTATGGCTGCTCGGTTGCGGACTATGACAACGATGGCTGGCCCGATCTCTACGTTGGCAATTACGGGAAGAATCGGCTCTTTCACAACAATCGCAATGGCACGTTTACCGATGTGGCAGAGACGGCGGGAGTAGCGCTGGGCAACTGGTCGCCGGGTTCGACGTGGGGAGATTATGACGGGGACGGCAAGCTCGATCTCTACGTTACGGGGTATGTGCACTTCGACCGCAATAACCTGCCGATCGCAGGGACCAAGGCAGTGAACTATGCGTCGTGCCTGTATCGCGGCGTAAGCGTGAACTGCGGTCCTCGGGGGCTGCCGGGCGAACCGGATCATTTGTTTCACAACGACGGAAACGGGAAGTTTACCGATGTGACGGTGAAGGCGGGCGTTGAGGACAAGGACAAGTACTATGGATTCGCCGCCATCTTTGTGGATATCAATAACGACGACAAGCCTGACCTGGTGGTGGGAAACGATTCGGAGCCCAATTTTCTCTACATCAACAAAGGCGATGGAACATTCGACGATCAAAGCTATGTGTCTGGCTTTGCGCTGAACAAGGATGGGCGCGAGATCGCGTCGATGGGGATTGCCGCAGGCGACTACGAGAACAACGGGTTGATCGACTTCTTCGTGACGGACTTCGGCGACGATTACAAGGTGCTGTACCACAACGACGGCGATGCGAGCTTTACCGACGTGAGCTACAGGGCCGGCGTGGCGCAGACGACGATTCCGTTTGTGGGCTGGGGCGACGGGTTCCTCGATTTCGACAATGATGGATGGCTCGACCTTTTTGAGGTGAATGGGCACGTTTATCCGGAAGTGGACCTGCACGACTGGGGGACCACGTTTGCGGAGCGGACGCTGCTGTTTCACAACGTTCCGGATGGAACGGGCAAGGGGCGGAAGTTCGACAACGTGCCGCCGGTGAAGGGTTCGGGACTGGCGGTGGTGGTTCCGGGGCGCGGGGCGGCATTTGGCGATCTGTTCAATGATGGAAAGATCGATGTTGTCATCAACCCGGTGGATGGGCCGCCGGTGCTGCTCAAAAATGTGAATCCGGATCATCATCATTGGGTGGAGATGGGCTTGGTGGGGGGTCCGAAGAGCCCGCGCGATGCGACGTGCGCGACGGTGTATCTGCAAGCGAACGGAATGCGGCTACGGCAGGACGTGCTGTCGAGCGGGAGCTACATCTCGGCAAATGACCGGCGACTGCACTTCGGGCTGGGCGACGCGACGGATGCGGGTACGGCGGAGATTCACTGGCCTTCGGGAGCAAAGGAGACGGTGAAGATTCCGGCGGTGGATCGGATCTACACCATCGAAGAAGGCAAGGGGATCACGGGAGCGCTGTGCGGCGGGAAGCCCTGCGCCAATCCGAAAGCGCCTGATGCAGCGGCAAACACCGCGACGAAGTAGATCGATGCGAAGAGTGCTGAGCGTAGTTGGGGGAGTGTGGGGTCGTGACTGGCCGACAAGAAGCAGATTCTTCGCTCACCACCCCCAAACTGAAAAACGTTTGGGGCCCCGTTCGCTCAGAATGACACCTTCGATTTTTATCGAGAGCTTCAGAAACTCGATTTTGATTGCTGCCGCGCTGATTGGCATGTATGTGCCGCCGGCGGGATCGGCACAGAAGCCTACGCTAAACCATGATCAAAAGCCAAAGCCGGTGCAGGCTGGGCAGCAGCAGAGCGGGATGGGGGGCATCTCGTCGGCCGGCAACTTTGCGCCGGTGTATGACGCGGAGAAGCGGCCGATCACGGCGGGCGGCTTCGTCACGAACGGGACGGTGGTCTTTGAGGATGCGACCAAGGCTGCGGGGCTGAGCCGCTGGCAACATGTGATGGGCACGAAGACAAAGAAATACATTCTGGAGACAGATGGATCGGGCGTCGGACTGATCGACTACGACAACGACGGGTGGCTCGATATTTACCTGGTGAACGGATCGACATACGATGCGCTTACCGGCAAGCGGACGCCTCCACATGCCGCGCTGTTTCACAACAATCACGACGGAACGTTTACCGATGTGGCAGCGAAGGCGGGTGTGACGAACGATCGCTGGGGATTCGGCGTGGCGATCGCGGACTATGACAACGACGGCTGGCCGGATATTTTTGTCTGCAACTTCGGGAAGAACCGGCTGTACCACAACAATCACGACGGCACATTTACCGATGTTGCTGGGAGGGCCGGCGTTACGCTGGGCAACTGGTCAGACGGCGCGACGTGGGGCGACTACGACGGCGACGGGCGGCTGGATCTTTTTGTTTCGGGATACGTGCACTACGACCTCAATCACCAACCCGACCCAGCCAACGGGGATGTGCCTTTCGGCGATTGCCAGCTGCACGGGTTTCCCGTGATGTGCGGGCCGCGCGGATTGCCAGGCGAGCCCGATCACCTGTTTCACAACAATGGCGATGGAACATTTACGGATGTGAGCGTGAAGGCCGGGGTGGCGGATCCCGGACACTATTACGGATTCACGGCGATTTTTGTGGATGTGAACAATGACGGGAAACCGGACCTGCTGGTGGCAAACGATTCGAATCCGAATTATCTCTACTTGAACAAGGGCGACGGGACGTTCGAGGATCTCAGCTATGTTTCGGGATTCGCGCTGAACAACGATGGGCGTGAGATTGCTTCGATGGGGCTGGCGGTTGGCGATTACATGAACAACGGGCTCGTCGATATGCTGGTCACGGACTTTTCCGACGATTACAAGACGCTCTACCACAACGATGGCGACGCAAGCTTTACCGAGGTGGGGAGTGAGGCGGGAATCGCGCAGATTCCGGTGCCGTTTGTGGGATGGGGCGACGGATTTATCGATTTCGACAACGATGGCTGGAAAGACATCATGATGATCAACGGCCACGTGTATCCGCAGGTGGATGAGCACGACTGGGGAAGCACGTTTGCCGAACGGGCTCTGCTGTTTCGTAATCTGCACAACGGGAAATTCGAATATGTGCCGGCGGTAAAGGGGTCGGGGCTGGCCACGCTGACCTCTGGGCGGGGGGCAGCGTTTGGCGATCTGTTCAACAACGGGAAGATCGATGTGGTGATCAATCCGATCGATGGACCGCCGGTGTTGTTGAAGAACGTGAATCCGGACCATCATCACTGGGTGGAACTGAAACTGGTCGGTGGCGAAAAGAGTCCGCGCGATGCCGTGGGAGCGACGGTATACCTGAACGCGAATGGCGTGAGGCAGCGCCAGGATGTGATGAGCGGGGGAAGCTACATCTCTTCCGACGACCAGCGTCCGCACTTCGGGCTGGGCGATGCGACCGATGCGGGCAACGCGGAGATCCATTGGCCGTCGGGTGCGATGGAGAAGCTAAAGCTGCCGGCAGTAGATCGGATTTTCACGATCACCGAGGGAAAAAGAATTACCGGTGTGCTGTGCGCGAAGCAGCCGTGTTTGACGAAGACGCGCGCGGTGAAAGCCCACAAGCCGTAAACGAAAAGCAACAGCAAGACCCCTTCCGCTTCGCTGACGGCAGGCTTTCGACTCACTGCGCTGCGCTGCGTTGGCTCAGGATGACGAGCTTTTAGCGGGGAATGTTGAGAAAAGCCGGACTTGGCCGGTATCGGCGGGTGGATTCTCTGCTGCGCCCTGGAATAAATCCACACGGCATGCGCGTCCGGTTGGTGTTGCCGGAGATTCCGCGCTAAAACACTCCTGCCATGAAGCTTTCAGCGTGGCGCTCGGTCATATGTTTGACGCCGTTCTGGGCAAGCACCGCTGGAGATAACGTGAAGACCGGGCAGTGCGAGTGAGCCAGCACTTTGTAGACGACGCCATGACGGGTGATCGCGGCAAAGGCGGAGGCACCGTGTGCGCCAAGAACAATGAGGTCGGCCTGCTGGGCGCGGCTCTGGTAGAGCAGTTCCTCGGTCGGATCGCCGGGAACGACGATGGTCTGGATGGAGATCTGATCGCGCAGTTCGATGGGAATAAGGCAGAGGAGGTCGGTCTCGATCTCTTCGATGGTGTGGCCGGCAAGGACTTCGGCGCGATCCTGGGGGCGAATGACGTGTTGGAGGACCAGGCGCGCGTTGTGCTGGAGTGCGAGTTCGGCGGCGAAGGTTGCCACGACGAAGCTGCTCTCGATGAGACTGACGGCGGAAAGAATGGTGCGGGTGGCGAAGTTGCGGTAGGCGCCGTCGACGACTTCGGGGCCGATGATAAAGACCGGGACGTTCGCAGAGCGGAGTACGGCCTCGGCGACGGAGCCGACAAGAATCTTACCGATGGGACCGGGCGAGTGGGTGCCCATCACGATGCGGTCGATGTGGCGCTCGCGGAGATAGCCGAGAATCTGGTCGGCTGCGAGGCCCGGACGCACGACCACTTCGCAGTGGACGCCGGACTGGCGAGCACGCTGGACGAGGGGCTCGAGCTGCTGAACTTCGGAGCGGGCCGCGGCAGCGTAGTCGTAGTAGCGGATGCCAGAAGTCTCAGAGGCAGCCACGACCAAGGTGTCATAGGCGTGAAACACCACGAGATCAGCGGCGAATTCCCTTGCCTGCGCGAGAGCGAAGTTAAAGGCGCGGTCGTTGGCAGGGATTTCAGAAGCAAAAAGGATGGTGGAGGGTTTGCTCCAACCCGGCTTAATGGCCATGGGGAACCTCCTTCGAGTGCTTAAAGATATTAGGCTGCTTCCAAACTGCGATCAGTGCCCTAGGCCACACGAATGAGTGATTTAGATCACTTGCTAAGTCGGTAGCTGCGTCGGTTGCGTTTCCTGATCCTCAACCCAACGTGACGAGTGAAAAGCGCGGGAGGATCACCTCGTTGAATTGGATTTTGTACCTATCCCGGGAATTTATCAAGACGCGAAGGGGCCTAGTGGGACGAAATTGTTGATTATTTGGTGATCTAAATCACTGAACGGTGTATGCCGGCGGTGCTCTTCTGTATGAGAAACGAAGCATTTGCTGCACCGAGGAGGTCGGAAGTCGTATGCAACAACAACCAATGCATCACATACCGGCGCGTGGCGGGTTGAATTACGACGAGGCGCCGTTCCTGGCGATCTGGGAGGTCACGCAGTCCTGTGATTTGGCGTGTAAACATTGCCGGGCGGCGGCACAACCGATTGCGCATCCCGATCAACTGAGCACGGCCGAGGGCAAGGCGCTGATCGACCAAATCGCCGAGATGCACATTCCGATTTTCGTGTTCACGGGCGGCGATCCGTTGAAGAGGCCCGACGTTTATGAACTGATCCGGTATTCTGCGGAGAAGGGCGTGAAAGTGGCGGTGACGCCGAGCGCCACTCCGCTGCTGACGCGGGATGCGATCTTCAAGATGAAGGAAGCTGGCGTGGTCCGGCTGGGAATATCGCTGGACGGGTCATCGCCGGAGATTCACGACAAATTCCGCGGATTGCAGGGCGCGTGGGCGCGAACGATCCAGGCGGTGGAGTGGGCCGGTGAAGCCGGTCTGCCGATCCAGGTGCACACCACGATCAGCCGGCATAATGCGGACGATCTGGACAACTTGTGCGCGCTTTTCGAAAAGCTCAACATCGTGATGTGGAACGTGTTCTTTCTCGTACCGGTGGGACGCGGGCAGCTAGGGGATCTGCTGAGCGGTGAAGAGTTTGAACAGGTGTTCGGGAAGATCTACGAGCTGTCGAATCGGGTGAGCTTCCAGATCAAAACGACAGAGGCGATGCATTACCGCCGCTACTTGCTGCAGCACAACCTGCAGGAGCGGAAGATGGGGCATGGATCCGGCCATCCGGTGGGCGTAGCGCGGGAGTATGAGCCAGGTGCGCCTGAGGCCGATGCGAAGACGCGGACTTCGAACTGGATGACACGACGTGTTAACGACGGGAAGGGGTTCCTGTTCGTTTCGCACATGGGGAACGTATATCCGAGCGGCTTTTTGCCGATTCATGCGGGGAACATTCGCGAGACACCCCTGGCCGAGATTTACCAGAACGCTCCTATCTTCAAGGCATTGCGCGACACGAAGCAGCTTGAGGGCAAGTGCGGAGCATGCGAGTACAAGGAGATTTGTGGTGGGTCTCGGGCACGGGCCTACGCAGTAACGGGCGATCCGCTGGCGCAAGAACCTTGTTGCATTTATCAACCGAAGAATTGGATTCCGTCCGATACGCCGGCGAAGTGTCAGCCGGAGTTTGCGGGTCCGCTGGTGACGTTATAACTATCTAGATTTGCGGGTGTGGTGGTCAGGCCGGGGCGATGAGTCCCGGCCTGATGTTTTGGATGGAGAGATTCGGCAACGATTCATCGCTGCCAAAGCCGCATGGACAACTATCCCTTCCATTTGGGCGTCGAGATAATGAAGCGTATAAGTGATTTAAATCACCCTCGGATCGGGATTGGAGGTTAATTCTGTTGTAGGGGGATTTGGGTCTGACCCGGAGTTTTCGCTGAATGGGTCACCACCCTGTCCGGTGTGTTATCAAGAGACTGAGGACACGGATGCGGGTAGCAATCATCGGAGGCGGAATCGCGGGGCTGGCTGCCGCCTATGAGCTCGAGAAAGCGCGCAAAGCGGGTGCGGAGGTCGAGTACACGCTTTTTGAGTCGCGGGAGCGGCTGGGGGGGGCGCTCGCATCGGAGACCGTGAAGGGTGTGGTGCTGGAGCGGGGACCTGATTCGTTTTTGAGCGAGAAGCCGGCGGGAGCAGAGCTTTGCCGCGAGCTGGGACTAGGTGATCAACTGACGCCCTCGAACGATGCAAATCGCAAGACGTACATCGTAGTAAAGAACCGGTTGGTTTCGTTGCCGGACGGGCTGATGTTCTTGATTCCGACGAAGCTGGTGCCGACCGCACTGTCGGGACTTTTCAGCCCGGCGACGAAGATCCGGATGGCGCTTGAGCTGCTGCATCCGCCGCGCCCGAGCGGGCAGGACGAGTCAGTGGCAGCACTGGTGAAGAGGCACTTTGGCCAGGAGGCTGTGGACAGGCTGGCGGATCCGTTGTTGTCGGGGATTTACGGTGGCGACGCGACCCAGCTGAGTGCGCGCACGGTGCTACCAAAGCTGGTTGAAATGGAAACGGAGTACGGATCGCTGACGCGCGGAATGCTGGCGGCACACAAGCAAATGCGGGCCAGGATGGCGGCGCGGAATGCGAGTGCGAATGGCACGGCGCCGGGACAGGGTGGGGAAAAACGTGCAGTGCCGCGTTCGATTTTCACGACGTTGAAAGGCGGCTTGCAGCAACTGGTGGATGCACTGGAGACACAGCTCAATCCGAAGTGGGTGCGGAAGTCAACCGCGGCGACCGCGCTGGAGCGAGTTGGGAATGGCTGGCGCGTTCGGCTGGCCGGTGAAGATGCAATCTACGATGCAGTGATCGTGGCGTCGCCAGCGTGGGCGGCGGGAGGGCTGCTAGCGGCCACAGATGCAGCGCTGGGCGATGAACTGAGCGCAATTCCCTACTCTTCATCGATCACCGTAAATCTGGTTTTCGACGAGGCCCAGCTGGGACGGCTGCCGGATGGCTTCGGATTTCTGGTGCCGGCAGTGGAAGGGCGCGCGATGCTGGCGTGCACGTTTGTGCACCGGAAGTTTGTGGGCCGGACGCCCACGGGCAAAGCGGTGCTGCGGGCGTTTCTGGGCGGCCAAAAGAACGAAGGGCTGCTGGACCAGAGCGACGAGGTGCTGGTGGCGACGGTACGGCGCGAGTTGAGCGAGATTCTCGGGTTGCGCGTGGTGGGGCCGCACATTCCTGCGGAAGCGACACAGGTTTCGCGTTGGCGGCGGGCGATGGCGCAGTACTCGGTCGGCCACCAGGAGCGCATGAAGCGCGTCAAGGAACTCGTGGCTGCGCTGCCAGGGCTGCGGCTGGCCGGGAATGCGTATGACGGGATCGGAATTCCGGATTGCATTCGCACGGGACGGCAGGCGGCGAAGGACTTGATGGCGGAGAAACAGACGACGACTTCCAACTCTTAGCTTCAGCCATCAGCTGTCAGAGGACGTTGAGTCGCTGCAAGCCCGAAGAGAACCCGCGAATCGGACGCAGACTGGATCAATAGATCGACCAGACTCCGGGAGTAGCGATCTCTACGAGGTGGCGGTCCGGATCGCGAAAATAAACACTCTCGCCGCCCAACTCCCACTTGCGCTTCTCTTCTACCACAATTCCGTTTTCTGCCAGCCAGGTTTCCCACGCTGGCAGCTCGGAAGCCGGAATTGCGAAGGCGAGATGAAGCTCGCCGTCGCCATCGTGCGGAGATTGGATATGCCGCGAACCACCTTTCTTGAAGAGCAACAGCACCTGGCGGTCGCCGCATCGCATGGCGCAGCCGCGCTCGCCGAAATCACTGATAACCTGAAGCCCGAAAATCTTCTCGTAAAATCGAACCGAAACGGAGACATCGTTGACGTAAAGAGATGACTCAAGGACCCCTTCGGACTTGGGAATCATGTTGACCCTCCAGAGGACTGCATTATGGTATCGCGGGATTGTTGAACTGGGGCGCATTCAAGGAATGCCGTAAACCGCCAGCACGGATACGCGCAACCCATGGGTTGCGCTTCTTGAAGAGCAACCGCGGATCCTTCACTTCGTTCAGGGTGGCAGCCAGTATTAGAAATGTTCGAGCGACGCGTCAGGTTAGTTGAGGCGGCGGTAGGTCATGCGCTGAGGGTTGATGAATAGGCGGGCGGTGATGACGCCGAAGAGGAATCCGCCGATGTGGGCGAGGTAGGCGACGCCGCCGGTTTTTGCCTGGGCCACTACGCCGACGTTGAGGACCTGCATGAGGAACCAGAAGCCTATGACGAGCGCGGCGGGAATCAGGGTGATCCGGAAAAAGATGAAGAAGAAGACGAAGGTGCGGATGCGGTCGCGGGGAAATGTAATGAGGAATGCGCCCATGACAGCGGCAATGGCCCCGCTGGCGCCGAGAGAGGGAATGCGTGAGAAAGGGTCGCCGAGGACCTGTGCCGACATGGCAACGATGCCGCCGATGAGATAGAAGGCAGCGAAGCGGATGGGGCCCATGGCGTTTTCAATTTCGCGGCCGAAGGCCCACAGGTAAATCATGTTGCCGATGATGTGCATCCAGCTGGCGTGCATGAACATCGAGGTGACGATCGTGATGAGCGCACGGCCGTGGATGATGCGGATGGGAACGGCGGACCACGCCCAGACAAATGAATCGCCATAGGTCAGTTCCTGAAAAAATACCCAGACATTGAGAACGATGATGAGAGTGGTGACGAGGGCAAAGCGGTTGAGCGGGCGTGACGCGTCACCCAGGGGAATAAATCCGGCCACTTACATTCCACCTTTACCCAACAGAATGCCGATGCCGTAGGTGACCGCGCCCTCGACAGCGCCGACTACGGTCATTTCGAAGCCGGAGGACCACCAGGAGCGGATGGTGATGAGGCTCTTGGCTGCTCCCACGGCGAAATGCGCGGCGAGCGAGACGACGGCGGCGGCTACGACGGCGGGAACTCCGCTGAGGAAGAAGAACGGAATGATGGGGATCATGGCGCCGACGGCGGTGGAGAGCGCGCCGGAGGTGGCCGAGACCAAGGGGTTGGACAGCGCTTCCTCGGATGTGCCGAGGCGTTCGCTGGCGAGGGCGCGAAGCATCTGCTCGGAGTCGCTGGCGATGTGGTTGACCATGTGGTCGGCGTCGGCCTCGGGTAAGCCTTTGACCTGGTAGTAGAGCGAGAGGAGTTCGCGGGCCTCGGGGCCGTTCATCTGGATGGCTTCGCGCTCGCGGGCAATTTCAGCGTGATAGATCTCGCGTTCGCTTTTTGCGGCGAGGTAGGCGCCAGAGCCCATGGAGAGCGCGGAGGCGATCATGCCGGAGAGGCCGGCGAGAAGGACGTATTTGCTATCGCCGGCAGTGGCCCCGGAGACGCCGGAGACGATACCGAAGATGGCGCCGAGTCCGTCGTTGACGCCGTAGATTGCGTCGCCGATCCAGGCACCGGGCTGCTTGCGGCCCTGGGCGCGCTTGGCGAGGAGTTCGTCGAGGACGGCCTTGGGGTCGACTTTAGGCGCGCCGGCGGGGGCCTGGTAGTGGCCGCGGAGAAGCGAGCCGAGTTCGCGGTGGTGATCCTTTTCGTCTTCGATAACGTGGTCGAGAATGGCGATGGAGCCCTCGTCGCCGAGGTCTTTCAGCTGCTTGCCATAATTGGCGATGTGGCGGCTTTCTTCGATTTCAAGACGGCGCAGGGCCATGCGAACGCCGCCAGCACGGTTGGCCAGGGAATTGGCTTCGCCGCCGAGATTGCCGTTGTAAGCGGGCTCGGCGCCACCGAGTTCAATGATGCGGCCATGCCAGAGGGCAGCGTGCTCCCACTCGGCGCCGGCAAGATGGCGCAGGACCTGGGCGCGGACGGGATCAATGTCGCGATCGGCGAGAGTCTTGTACGTGTAGTAGCCCTCCATCTCTGCCTGCCAGTTGGCTTCGAGAGCGGCCAGTACTTTTTTCAACTTGGCGCTGCTGAGAGTGGTGGTAGCCACGGGTGCGTCTCCTTGGGTTCTCTTGAGAATAAGGCATTTTCAGGAGAAAGCGCAGTGACCGGCGCGCGGAAAACGGATGGTGTTGCAGTGGTGGTTCGTGGAATGAGGACGGGCGAGAAAGATTCCCGGGCAGTTGAACGCGTCACTTCCCCAATTTGGGGTTTTACGTATAGTGTTGTGTGCAGCAATTTGCCCGTAAATACGGCTGCGAGTTGAGACCCCAGCGCAAACAAGCTGGTCTAAATGAGAGCGCGAGGAATGCAAGAGCGCTCGAAAGTGCCCTAACCGGGCGGAATTTTTCAGGAAGCGGGGGAGCAAACAACCTATGGCAACTCGATCCACGCCGGCGTCGGCTTCAACAACGCCGAACTACACCGGACCCTTTATTACAGTCGCTGTTCTGTTCTTCATTTTCGGATTCATCACCAACCTGAACATGGCTCTGGTACCGCATCTGAAGTCGATTTTCGACTTGCCCTATGCGTGGGCCATGCTGGCGGAGTCGGCCTTCTTCCTCGCCTACTTCGTTTTTTCGTCGCCGACTTCGAAGTTGATTGAGACGATCGGATACAAGCGAACGATGGTGGTTTCGCTGTTCATCCAGGTGGTGGGATGTCTGCTGTTTATTCCAGCCGCCCGGATGGTCAGTTTTCCGTTGTTTCTGACAGCTGTCTTCATTGTGGGCGCGGGAGTGACAGCGCTGCAGACAGCCGCCAATCCTTACGTAGCCATTCTGGGACCGGAGCATAGCGCGCCGGTTCGACTGACTCTGGCACAGGCATTGAATTCTGTCGGCGGCACAATTGCGCCGCTGGTTGCTGGAGCGTACATCCTGACGGATCCGGCCAGCACGGCGACGAAGGCTGCTGTAGCCAATACGGTGCGCGTGCCGTACATCCTGATCGCTGCCGGGCTGCTGATTCTGGGTGTAGCCGTTGCATTCATGCGTCTCCCGCATATTTCGCAGACGCAGGAATTCCGGCCGGCGAAGGAAGGCGATCCGATTCTGGGGCGGAGCATCTGGGGATACCGTCACACTGTGCTGGGCGCCGTTGGAATCTTTCTCTACGTCGGCGTTGAGGTGGGACTGGCTTCGATCGCGGTGAACTACTTCAAGACGCAGGGTGTTGACAGCGCAAAGACGGCATCGTTCCTGGTTTCGCTGTACTGGGGTGGCGCGCTCGTTGGCCGCTTGCTTGGATCGTGGGTTCTCACCAAGATCAAGTCTGGAAGACTGCTGGGAGGTTTCGGATTCGCCGCGGCCCTCTTCGTCCTTATCTCCATGGTGACCACCGGGCAGGTGGCAATCTGGACGATTGTGATTTGCGGATTCTTCAACTCAATTATGTTCCCGAACATCTTCGCCCTGGGCATCAAGGGCCTGGGACCGATGACCAGCAAGGGATCGGGACTGATTATGACAGCGGTTGTGGGCGGCGCGATTGTGCCGCTTGCACTGGGCGCGGCAGCCGACAGGTTCGGCATCCAGCATGCGTTTGTGATTCCGATGATTTGTTATCTCTTCATTGCCTACTACGGGCTGTGGGGATCCAAGCCTACGAGGACAGTGACAGCGTAGGTGGGTTGGGTGCAGTAAACCTGAAGGCCCTCCGGTTGCCCGGAGGGCCTTCGCATGTCTGAAGTAGCAATCCATGGCGGGGGGTGCCCCCCCATACTCTGCAAGCAAGGTCCTCAGTTTCATTGGCTTACCAGCAGGCAACGCCGCAACATCTTCCAGAAATTGAAGTTAGCCGTAGAGTCGTCTGCGGGGAGGACTTAGCTCAGGCTTCGACGTGTTGCCTGAGAGCCCAGCAGAGATTTCCCACCAATGCTCTTGAGTATGCGCCAAGTCGGGGAAATTACCTGCAAATCAAACCTGGGAATTTTGCCTTTGGATTGTTTCGTTTAGCAGGCTCGATCGAAAAAAAGGCTTGACACCGAATCGAAGCCCGCACGCAGAAGTACGATTCCTGTTGACACTTATTACGGATTGCGATATTGTTATTGCAATTTGCGATTGGCTTATGGATGGTTTTGAGTGCTGATCGCGGACGGATCGATGAAACTCGGCGAGAAAATCAGGTATTTGCGCGAGGTGGAGGGCAGCCTCCGGGGCATGAACCGCGCGATGAGCCAACAGGAACTGACGCGGGCGATCGCGGCGGAGACCGGTTCGAAGCTGAGCCAGAGTTATCTCTCGCAAATTGAAAGCGGGGCTCGACCGCACCTGACGAACACGACGCGGCAGATCCTGGCGCAATTTTTCAAGGTGCATCCGGGATACCTGGTGGACGATCCGGAAGGCTATCACCCGGAGTTGTTGAGCGAAGTGAGGGGCCTCGAGGACAAGCTGGACCTATGGCTGGTTTCGGGAGCGGAGCGGTTCCGGCGCGATCCGGAATTGAAGAGCGCACTACTGACGGTGGCGCAGCATGAACGTTCGCGAGAATGCCTGCTGCTGCTTGAGGCGATTCTGGAGACACCGGGGTTGATGCCGCGGTTGATGGAAGTGCTGAGGAAGAAAAAGACAGGAATTAGAGAAAACAGGGACTAAGGGACATAGGGACTAGGGACGTAGGGACTGAGGCATTTGGGGGCACGGCGATGAACTGGGAGACGTTTTATCTGGTTTGTTTTTTGGCGGGGCTGATGTTGAGTTTCATCTCGCTGCTGGGGGGAATGGGGCATTTTGGCGGACATGTACATGCACCGCACGTGCATCTTCCGCATGTGGCGCACGTGCCGCATGGAGGAGTGGGAGTTTCCCATCCTGCGGGTGCAGGCGGTGGAGGATCCGCGAGGGGGATGGGGCCCGAGGTTCCGTGGTGGAATGCGTTCTCAATCATGATCTTTCTGTGCTGGTTTGGCGCGGCAGGATTTCTGCTGACGAAGTATGGAAGCTTTGTCGCGGGCGTGGTGGTGGTGCTTGCAGCGATTTGCGGCATTGCGGGCGGGGCAATCATCTTCGTGTTTCTGACCAGGGTGCTGATGCCGCACGATCGCGAACTGACCGCGGATGAGACGGATGTTGTGGGCGTGGTGGGGCGTGTGTCGTCACCGATTCGTGCCGGCGGAACGGGGGCGATCGTGTACCAGCAAACGGGCGCGACGCGGTCGGCGATTGCGCGGGCTGAGGATGGCGATGCGTTGGCGAAAGATGAGGAAGTGTTCGTCATCCGCTACGAAAAAGGGGTCGCGTACGTGAGGCGGTGGGAGGATTTGCCGGAGGCAAATCCCAAGGGAACAGGGATTAGGGAACAGGGAATAGAAAAAACTGCCAGTCGCTGATTTGTATGGCTGATGGCGACTGCCGTGCGACATTCAACAATCTGTGCCCGGCCGAAGGACCGGGATTGCAATGACGAATTCAACCGTGCTGATTGCGGATATGGCTGTCCTGGTAGGGATTTTTCTGCTGGGATTGCTGGCGAAGTTATTTCCGAGGAAGTCAGGGAGCAGAGATCAGGGTTCAGAGATCAGGGATCGGGCAGATGTGCAGCGCCGATGACTATTCACTGCTCTCTGTTCTATTGAGCACTGAACGATGCGAACCGAGTACAACCATTAACAATTCAACCCCTGTTGAAAGGACAGGGATCGAATGAAACCAGAGCTTGTTCTGTTTGTCGGACTAGGAGTATTGGCGCTCATTTTCATCATGGGCATTTTGGCCAGGATGTATCGCAAGGCGGGCCCTAATGAAGCACTGATTGTCTATGGTTTCCGTGGACCTCGTGTGATCAAGGGACATGGCACGGTGATCTTCCCCATGGTGGAGAACTGCCGCGAGCTAAGCCTGGAGCTGATGAGTTTCGATGTGGCTCCGCAGCAGGATCTCTACACCAAGCAAGGCGTGGCCGTGACGGTGGAAGCCGTAGCGCAGATCAAGGTGCGCAGCGACCAGGCTTCAATCTTGACGGCGGCCGAACAGTTTTTAACCAAGACTCCGCCACAGCGCGAGGGTCTGATCCGGCTGGTGATGGAAGGGCACCTGCGCGGAATCATCGGGCAGTTGACGGTGGAGCAGATTGTGAAGGAGCCCGAGATGGTGGGCGAGCGCATGCGCGCAACGTGTGCCGAAGACATGAGCAAAATGGGGCTCGAAGTCATTTCGTTCACGATCAAGGAAGTGCGCGACAAGAACGAGTACATCTCGAACATGGGCAAACCGGATGTGGCGCGCATCAAGCGTGACGCAGAGATGGCGACGGCCGATGCGGAGAGAGATACGGCAATCAAGCGGGCGACGGCTTTGCGGGAGTCCGCCGTTGCAAAGGCACAGGCAGACCAGGAGCGGGTGATTGCAGAGACAGCTTCGGCGACGCGGCAGGCGGAAGCGCAACGCGACCTTGAAATCAAGAAGGCCGAGTATGCGGAGCAAAGCCGCAGGCAACAGGCCACAGCCGACAAGGCGTACGAATTGCAGACCAACGTCATGCTGCAGCAGGTGACTCTTGAGCAGGTAAAGGTGCAGCAGGTTGAGAAGGAAGGCCAGATTAAGGTGCAGGAAGCCGAGATCATGCGCCACGAGAAGGAGTTGATTGCGACCGTATTGAAGGGTGCCGAAATCGAGCGTCAGCGGATTGAGAATCTCGCTTCAGCTGAGAAGTCTCGCTTGACTACCGAGGCAGAAGGCCGCGCGGCTGCAATTCGTTCGCAGGGCGAAGCCGAAGCCAGCATCATCTTCCAGAAGGGCGAGGCAGAAGCCAAGGCCATGAACGTAAAGGCCGAGGCCTACCAGGGATGGAACCAGGCTGCGGTGGTCGACAAGCTGCTGACCAACATGGCCGATGTGGTTCGCGCCATGGCAGAGCCGCTGAGCAAAGTGGATCACATCACGATTGTGTCCACGGGCAACGACGATGCTGCCGGTGCGCACAAGATTACCGGCGACATGACACGGATTGCGGCGCAGGTGCCGGCATTGTTTGAAGCGCTGAGCGGGATGGACATCAAGCAGTTGATGGCCAACGTGCAGGCGATCAAGATCAAGCCGGCCGACGATAAGTCGCAGAACGGGGATTCGGCCAAGCATTGATTGAGCCGTGTTTGATCGTGGTTCGTTGCAGGGCAGACAACGTTGTGGGGCGAGGAGTGAAGGCTTCTCGCCGCGCGACGCAATCGAGGGAGGGAAACAATGATTCGGAGTTTTCGCAGTGCGGTGGCGCTGGTTGCGGTGATGGCAGCATTTTCGGCGATTGGTTCAGCACAGGCGACTGAGCCGGCAGGGACAGCGACATCGACCCAACTCTCCACGGTCGCGGCCAATCAGGAGCCTACGAAGGAGCAGTTGGCAAAACTGTTTGACGTGATGCGGATTCGCGAGCAGATGCAGTCGATGCGCCAGATTGTACCGGGTATGGTTTCGCAGCAGATCCGGGGTGCAATGAAGCAGACGGAAGCAGATTTGCCGGCGGGGACCAAGTTGACGCCGGAACAGCACCAGCAGATGCAAGACGTGATGAGCAAGTACGTAGGAAAGGCGATGGACCTTTATCCTGCCGACGAGATGATGGCGGACATGACCACGATTTATCAGCAGCATCTCAGCAAGGACGACGTGGATGGATTGATCGCCTTCTATAGTTCACCTGCCGGGCAGCATTTACTGAATGCGCAACCTGTAATTGCGAAGGAGTACATGCCGATGGTGATGGAAAAGGTTACAGAGCGAAGCCAGGCAATGACAAAAGAAATGATGAAGGAGATGGCGGAGATCGTGCCAGCCAAACAGGCAGCGCCGAAGCCGGCTGCGAAGGTGCCGGCGAAACAGTGATTTTTAAAGGGCAAGTGATTTGAAGAATCTAAGTTGAGACGTGAGGAGGAGGGATTGTATGTCGTTACTGGATAGAGTTAGCACACTGTTGAGGGCGAATCTGAATGACCTGGTAGAGAAGGCCGAGGATCCGGAGCGGATGTTGAAACAGGTTGTACTCGATATGGAGAACCAGCTAATCCAGGTGAAGACACAGGTGGCGATTGCGATTGCGGATCAGCACTTGCTGGAGAAAAAGAAGGCCGAGCACGAATTGCAAGGTACGGAGTGGCGGCGGAAGGCGGAACTAGCCGTGCAGAAGGGCCAGGATGATTTGGCTCGGGCTGCGCTGGAGCGTGCTCTAAGCCAGGACCAGCTTGCAATCGGCTTCACCACGCAGGCCGAGGACCAGAAGCACGAGGCGGACAATCTGCGGCAGGCTCTGCACAAGCTGGAGCAGAAACTGACGGAGACGCGCGCACATTGCGAGATGCTGGTTGCCGAACATCGTAGAGCAAAGGTCGTGGGTCGTGCTGCAAAGGCCCAGCACGTGGTGGGCAACGACCAGGAAAGCGCGATCAACCGCATGAAGAGCAAGGTGCATGTGTCAACCGCCGAGAACGCTGCGGCGACCGAAGTACTTACACCTGAGTCGCTTGAAGATAAATTCAGGACGCTCGAGAGCGCTGACCAGGTGGAGCTGATGCTGAAGGAAATCAAGAGCCGGCAGTCGGCTTAGTCAACGTGACCAATGTGATCATAGGCTTAGCCAGTTCGACGACTTTTTTGTATCTATGCGTGGCAAACTACGTCTAATTGCGAGGTGATGTAATGTGACGCATCCGCCGCCTGATCAGTGGCGGATGCACCCCCAGGTGTATTGGCCCAGGTTGCCAGAGGCGACGTGGACCGGTGCACCGATTTCCCCCGAGGGTGGATGGATGCGCCATAGACTGGTTTTTGCTACTGTTTTTGTTTCCGTATTTCTGTTTCTTGCAGGGTCGGCGGGCGTGGCGCGATGCCAGCAGCCGGATTCGAGCCAACCCGCGGCCGATGTAAGTGCAACTCCTGCAACAACTCTTCCCGATGCTCCGACGGCTGCGGTCGATCAGCAAACGCCGAGCCGGGGCGCGAAACCGCCTGAGAATGATGCGTCGCCCACGGACTTGAATGGAACTGTCACCGATGAGAATGGCGATCTTGTTCCGGGTGCGACGGTTGTTCTTGAAGGCGCGAGCCCGGCGGATCGGCAAACCCAGGATGCAAACGACAACGGGTTTTTCAATTTCCCGGGACTGAAGGCGGGGGTTCCGTATCGGCTGACCATCAGCGCAAAGGGTTTTGAAAACTGGGTCTCGCCGCCGATTTCGCTTACGGCCGGACAGTTTTACGGCGTTTCCGACGTCAAGTTAAAACTGGCGGGCAACGTTTCATCGGTGACGGTGTATTCATCGACGGAACAGATTGCGACGCAGCAGGTAGAGCTTGAGGAGCAGCAGCGGATTCTCGGATTCATTCCGAATTTTTACGTAGTATATGACTCGAAGAACGCGGTGCCTCTGACGACGAAGTTGAAGTTTCAGATGGCGTACCGGGTTGCGATCGATCCTGTCAGTCTTGGCGGGGCGGCCTTTCTGGCCGGGATAGACCAGGCTGGAGACAGTCTTAATTATCCGCTCGGTGCAAAGGGTTACGGAGAGCGCTTTGGCGCGACATATGCCGACGGGGTCACCGACATCATGTTCGGTGGCGCAATCCTTCCATCGCTGCTCCATCAGGATCCGCGGTATTTCTATCAAGGCACAGGCACCGTAAAGTCGCGCCTTCGGCATGCGCTCTCGAACCCGTTCATTTGCCGAGGCGACAACGGCAAGCTGCAACCGAATTACTCCAGTCTTGGTGGCGACCTGATTTCGAGCTCGATATCGAATATCTACTATCCGCCGTCTAACCGCGGAGCCGGCCTTGTGTTTGGAAACCTGTTGATCAGCACGGGCGAGCGCGAGGTGAGCAGCGTAATACAGGAGTTTGTTCTGCGCAGGTTGACGCCCAGCGCAAAGAATCAGAACTGAGCGATCGCATTCAGAAGTTTCTTGCGTCGGAGGGGATCGACAAGTACGGTCCTGTGTTTACGCTTGAATTGAAAAAATATGGGCGCAACGCCGGGATTGACGCACGAGGATCATCCGTCTGGGCTGGCGGGGACGAATGCGGTGGCGCGCTGGCGGCTACGGATCGTGCACGAGCAAAGAAGTTCACGGAAACATTGTGGAATGCGCCGATACCTTCAGGGCAGAACCGGTATTACGACGGAATGCTGTACTTGATGAGCCTGATGCACTGTGGGGGCGATTTCCGAATCTGGGCGCCGAAATGAGACCCCCTTGAGGAAAAAAACAAAAGCGGATCCTTCGCCCCGCTTACCCCACTATCGTGGGGTCCCAAGCGTGCGGGGCTCGGGATGACACCTCGACGATTACGCTTTGTCCGATTCTCCCCAGGCACCGCCGCCGGGGGATTGTATTCGGATTCTTGAGCCGGCTTTGAGTTCACGGGTGCATTTGCCGGGGAGGATTTCTTCCGCATTGTCGCGGATTACGGTGGTTTGGCCGGGTGCGCCTGAGTTTCCGACTGCGAGGCCCCAAGGCTGGATCTTACGTCGATCGGCTAGAAGCGTGACTTGTGCGTCGCCGAGTAATTCCAATTCACGAATGATGCCGTCGCCGCCGCGGTGCTTCCCCGCCCCGCCGGAGTTAGCGCGCAGAGCGTATTGAATCATGCGAAAAGGGTAGGCGTACTCGAGAGCCTCGACGGGCGTGTTGAGTGAGTTGGTCATGTGGGCGTGATGCCCGCTGGCGCCGTGCGATTGCGGCGAGGCTCCATGACCGCCGGCGATGGTCTCGTAGTACGTATACGATTGGCCGGTGCGCGGATCGATTCCGCCGATGGTCAGGTTGTTCATGGTGCCGGAGCTCGCGGCGGGGATGCGATCGGGCAAAGCAGAGGCGAGCGCGCGCATGAGTGTATCGACGATGCGCTGCGAGGTTTCAACGTTGCCGCCGGCGACGGCTGCGGGCGGGCGCGCGTTGACGACAGAGCCTGCGGGGGCGAGGACCGTTACAGGTCGCATGAGACCAGCCGTTGAGATGGCGCCGCTCGGCAGCAGGCAGCGAAATACATAAAAGACTGCCGACCATGTGATGGCGTAAACCGCATTGATGCTGCCGGGAACCTGCGGGTCGGTGCCGGCAAAATCAACCGTGGCACGACGGCGTTTGGGATCGTTGGTGACGCAGACGCGGATGGCGATGGGGCCGGGGATGACGCCGTCGTCGTCGAGGAAGTCTTCGGCGTGCCAATCGCCGGCTGGAAGTGATGCGAGCACGTTGCGCATGAGGCGCTCAGAGCCGGCGAGCATCGCGTTCACTCCTTGCAGAAGTCGCGCATGGCTGAAGCGCTGGACGATCTCGAGCATGCGCGTGGCGCCGATGCGACAGGCGCCAAGTTGGGCGGTGAGGTCGCCTTCGCGCTCTTTCGGTGTGCGTACGTTGGTGAGGATGATGGAGAGAAGTTGCGCGTCCATTTTGCCGGCGTGCATGAGTTTGACCGGAGGGATGCGGATGCCTTCCTGCGCAATCTCGCGGCACGGACCCATCGAGCCGGGATACATGCCGCCGACGTCGGCGTGATGAGCACGATTGGCGACGTAGAAAGAAGCGCGCGATCGGCCAGGCAAGAAGACGGGCGCAACCATGGTGATGTCGGGCAGGTGTGTTCCGCCGCGATAGGGATCGTTGAGCAGCGCGACGTCGCTGGGGTCGAGGCGCAGATCGGCAAGCACTGCCGCGACGGACATGGGCATGGATCCGAGATGCACGGGCATGTCGTCGCCCATGGCGATGAGGTCGCCTTCAGCGGAGAAGATGGCGGAAGAGTAATCGCGGCGCTCCTTGATGTTGGGCGAGAAGGCGGTGCGGCGCAGGGCTGCACCCATCTCGACGGCGACGGAATGGAGCGCGTGGCCGATGACGGCGATTTCAGCGGGATCGAGTTGGCGGCGCGCGGTCATCGGCGTGCTCCTGATTTTTGAGTGAGTATGAGATTCGAGAGAGGGTCGACCGAGGCGGTCCAGCCGCTGGGGAGATATGTGGTGGCACTGAGTTCGGCGATGACTGCGGGTCCGACGAACAGATTGCCGGGTTGAAGGCGGGAGCGATCGTAGAGCACTGCGTTACGCCAGCGGCGGTCTTCGAAGACGCGGTGCGAGGAGATTTGCGCGTGGCGGGCGTTGGGTTTGGCGAGTGCTGCGCGGGTCAGACGTGGTTTGCGCGTACGCGCGATGGCCTGAACGCGGAGGGTAACGATCTCGACCGAACGCGCGGGATCGGCGTAGCCATAAGACTGGGCATGGAGGCGATGGAAGCGCGCGACGGCGTTGGCGGACCAGTCGACGCGGAGTTCGAATCCCTGGCCGTGGTAGCGGAGATCGGCGGAGCGAGTGAGGATCGGCCGCGCGCCTTCATCAGTGAATGCGGCGCTCGCTTCGTCTTCGAGTGCGCGAAATACCTGCGCGATTTGCGGAGATCCGGGCGCAAGCATCACGGTGCGGGAAAACTCGCGGCGCAGGTCGGCATCGAGGATGCCGAGGGCGGAGAGTGCTCCAGGGGCGCTGGGAACGAGAACGTGGCGGATGCCAAGCGCCTCAGCAAGTGCGCACGCGTGGAGCGGACCGGCGCCACCGAAGGCGAGCAGCGTGAAGGTGCGGGGGTCGTGGCCGCGTTCGACGGAGACGCGGCGCAGGGCTGACTCCATGTGGGCGTTGGCAACGCGGAGGATGCCTTCGGCGAGATGTTCGAGTGTGGAGAAGGACTTGGTGGGGATTGCGGAGAGTGCGCGGCGGGCGCGGGCTTCGTCGAGACGCATCGCGCCGCCGAGGAAGTGATCGGGATGGAGGCGGCCGAGAACGAGGTTGGCGTCGGTGACGGTGGGGCGATCGCCGCTGCCGTAGCACGCGGGGCCGGGAACGGCGCCTGCGGATTGCGGACCGACCTGCAGAGCACCGGCAGTGTCCATCCATGCAAGAGAGCCGCCGCCGGCGCCGGCGGTGTGGATGTCGAGTATGGGCACGCCGACGGGGAGGCCGGCGACCTGGCCTTCGGTGCTGGTGGGAGGTTCGCGTGTGGCGTCTCCACCCCGGCGACGTGGATCTGTCGCCGGGGACCCCGGGTCGAGGAGTGCGACGTCGGTGGATGTTCCGCCCATGTCGAAGGTGAGGATGCGATCGATGCCGGAGGCGCGAGCTACGCTGAGTGCGCCGATGACGCCGCCGGCTGGTCCGGAGAGGATGGTGCGGACGGGCTCGCGCGCGGCGGATGCGGCGGAGAGGATGCCTCCCGAGGACTGCATGATGCTGAGGCGGGCGTCGCGTTTGGCAAGGCCGCGTTGGAGCGCTTGGATGTAGCTCTGCAGCCGCGGGGCGAGATAGGCGTTGAGGGCGACGGTCGAGCCGCGTTCGTATTCGCGGAATTCGGGGAGGATCTGGTGGGAAAGCGAGATGGGGAGGCGGAGCGAGGTGAGCGCGGCGGCAATGGCTTGCTCGTGGGCGGGATTGGCGAAGGAGAAGAGGAGTGAGACGGCGATGGATTCGCACTTCGATTTGCGGATATTGCGCCTAAGTTGATCGAGGGCGGCATCAGTGGGTGCGAGGAGAACGGAACCGTCGGGGCCGATGCGCTCCGCGATGCCGAAACACTGATCGGTGACGGGCGCGGGGCGATGATGATTCCAGTCGTAGAGGTTGGGCCGTGTCTGACGGGCGATGGCGAGCGTGTCTTCAAATCCCGCAGTGGTGACGAAGGCGACGCGCGCGCCTTTGCGTTCGAGCAGTGCGTTCGTGGCGACAGTGGTGCCGTGGCGGACTTCGACTGTGGCTTCGGGGATGAGGCCGACAATCTTGCGCACGGCTTCAAGGATGGCACGGCTGGGATCGTCGGGAGTCGAAGGTAGCTTGAGGACATCGACGCGGTTGCCGATGCGATAGACGCAGTCGGTGAAAGTGCCGCCGGTATCGATGGCGATGGTGAGGTGGGGTGCCACTCAGAAAACATATCAGGCGGAGGTGATTCGGTTGTAGACGAGAAAATCGAAAGACAAGTCCTGACGATCAACTACAGTCATGCATGGGGTTATACCGCACCCAGCGAGCAGAAAAGATCGTGCTTTCCCACCCATTCGACGAAGAGCTGTCGAATGGATGGGGCACCCCATATTCCATGGCACCGATGACAGATGGAGGTTCCCCCATTTCGATAAAGACGAACGTCCCAGCGGCGACGGCCTTCAGCTGGAGTGCGGCAACTACGGCGCAGCGGCGCGTGGTGATAGCAGCTTCGCTGGGCTGGATGCTGGATGCGTTTGACGTGATGCTGTACTCGATTGTGCTGGCGACGCTGATGCGCGCGTTTGGCATGAGTCGGACGACGGCGGGGTTATTGAATGCGCTGACGTTGATTGCATCGGCTGTTGGGGGATTGATCTTCGGGGTTCTGGCGGATCGGCTGGGGCGGCGGCGGATGTTGAGCGCGAGCATCCTGATCTATTCGGTTTTCACATTTGCGTGCGGACTCTCGACGAGCATCGCGATGCTCGCGGCGTGCCGATTCCTGCTGGGGCTGGGGATGGGCGGGGAATGGAATACGGGCGCGGCGCTAGTGGCGGAGACGTGGCCCTCTGCATTGCGAGGACGCGCGCTGGGGATTGTGCAGAGCAGTTGGGCGGTGGGGTACGCGATTTCAGCCGTGGTTGCGGGGGCGATTCTGGCGCACGGGAGCTGGCGTTGGGTGTTTTTCGCGGGCATACTGCCGGCGGGACTGGTGTTCTGGATACAGAGTCATGTGCCGGAGACGCCGCTGTGGGAGCGGTTGCACGCGGGGGATGCAAATGTTCGAACGCGCGGAAAAGTACGGGGTTCCGTGAGGGCGCTGGTGGTGCTGACGGCCACGAATACGTTTGGCATGTTCGGGTGGTGGGGGCTGTTTACGTGGATTCCGGCGTATCTTGTATTGCCCGTATCGCAGGGCGGCCGGGGATTTGCGGCGCTGAGTCTGACGGGATTCCTGGTGACCGTGAATCTTGCGGGAATGCTGCCGGGATACTTGCT
Source organism: Occallatibacter sp. (assembly GCF_035317045.1). Taxonomy (GTDB): domain Bacteria; phylum Acidobacteriota; class Terriglobia; order Terriglobales; family Acidobacteriaceae; genus Telmatobacter. The sequence continues at coordinate 57,635 of NZ_DATHHT010000035.1, read as the reverse complement.
GTTCGGCGTGTTCGCAGATCGGTTTGGACGGAAGCGGACATTTGTGGTGTACCTTGCGGCGGCAGCAGCGGCGGTTCCGCTGCTGGCAGGGGCACGTGAGCCGGGCTGGATTCTCGTGTTTGCCTGCGTGGCAGCGTTCTTCGGGACGGGGTTTTTTACTGGATCGGGGATTATCGGCAGCGAGATATTTCCGACGGAGAGCAGGGCCACGGCGTTGGGCATTTCATACAACGTGGCGCGCGGGTTGAGCGCACTGGCGCCGGTGACGATCGGCGCGCTGAGCGAGCGGCATGGACTGGCGTGGGCGTTCGGTGCGAGTGCGGTGGCGTTTGCAGCTGCGGCATGTGTTGCACTGCTGCTCAAGGAGACGCGGGGCGTTGAACTGGCCTGAGCGATGCGTTCGAACGTCAATACAGTGCGCCGAGATTTCTTTGCAGTGCGCTCGGATTATTGCTGGACGGCCCAGGCGAGGCCGTCGGGATTTGCACCGGCATCGATCTTTCCGACTACTTCGAGAGTCTTCAGGTCGATGACAGCGACGAAGCCATCGGCAGCGAATGCAACGTAGGCGCGCTGTCCGTCGGGCTGAACCTGGATGCCGCCTCCGCCACCTCGGCCGATTTGAAGGCGTTTGATTTCTTTCTGCGCGGCTACGTCGAAGATCACGAGTTGGCCGCCGGCTGAGATGAGGGCTTTCATTCCGTCGGGCGTGAACTTGAGCCGATTGGCGCCACGAGCATTGGCCTGCAGGGTCGCTGTCACTTTTTTCGCGGCAACATCGATAACGGAGAGGGTGCCGTCTCGGGCGTTGGCCACCCAGGCCTGCGAGCCATTGGGAGTGACATCGAAGCCTTCGGAGCCACCGCCTACGGGGATGACGGTTTCGTTCCAGTCTCCACCGGGAGGCGGGGGCGGAGGCACCCCGGGAGCACGCGTTCCGGAAGGAGGCGCTCCGGCACCGGACAATTGAGGTGAGGCAAGTGCTCCAGGGCTTTGAGATCCAGCACCTTCGGGCGGTGGAACTTGAGACGGACCTTGAGGCGCACTACCAACCTGTCCCGCGGTGCGCTCGAGGATCGTGACTGTGGCCGAATTCACATTCGTTGTCATGATTTCCTGTGCAACAGGAAAGATGTAAATCATGTGGGTGCGGTTCTGGCCTGTGCCCATAATCCAGTTGATGCTGGCGGTTAGAGGATCGTAGCTGCCGATGGCCTTCGCGGCCTCGGCTGTGAACCAGACCTTGCCCTCAGCAAATGCAAGCCCATGCGGTCCGCGGAGAGCGCCAAGATCGATTTGCGTTTCGGCTTTCTGGCCGATAAGGTCGACCACTGCGAGCGTATGGAATGCACCGAAACCATAATTTGAAACGTAGGCCGTGTGGCCATCGGAGGAGGCGACAACTTCGTGAGGATCATCGCCGACGGGAACTCGCGCGACAACCTGCAATGTTGCGGGGTCCACGATCGCGAGGGTGTGGTCATGCTTGGACAGCACCAGTAGTGCTGTCTTAGGGGTTGCGGATTGTGGAGATTGCGGCGAAGGAGCCTGCGCGTTGACGACCGCCAAGAGGAAAGCGGAGCAAGCAGCTACGACGGCCGCCTGGCTGAAGTTCTTGATCTTCATAGAATCTTCCGGCCAGGGCCTGTTCACACTACTCAGGCCCTAGACAAACATGTCCTGATCGGCGACCACATCGACTTGTTGATCGGGCCTGCGTCCAGTAGCCAGCACGGTGAAGAAGGCTTTTGCCCCGGCCAGCATCGCCGTAATTCGCCGAACCGGTATGGTGATGGAATCAACGACCATGTTGCTGGCTTGCTCGACGCCGTCGACCATTCCTGTGAACATGTTGTCGACGCGGCTCGTCTGGCGGTGCACGCGTTCCAGAATCTCGGCAGCAACTGCCTGGAACTCGACGCTCTGCTCTTTCAGGCTGTGGGCAAGATCGGCCACGTCGGTCGCAATCGACTCGATCCTTGGAGCGACTTTCTCCAGGGTTTCCCGGGTCCGGGCCAAAATCGGCATGGCCGTCGTGCGCAGTTCCTGGACGTCGGACTGCAGAGACACGATTGTCTTGCGCATGGTGAGGAAAGCCACCAGCATCACGATGGCCTGGACAACCAAGGCGAGGCCTGTGATTCCAACAAAAATTACCAGCAGAGTTGTTTCATTGTTCATTTCGGCTCCGACGCTATCTTTCTAGAGCGATTCCCGGGTAAACCATATCCTGTTGAGATTTGAGCCAGGACGTCGACTCCTGATGGTCGCATCGACTTAAGACATCGGCTTCGGGCACTGCAACCCGAGAATCGCTGCAATTGGTAAAGCCCATTCAGCAATTCCGCGCACTCACGTGAAGGGCGGTAAGAGAGCCGAAGCGCCGATTTCGATCTTCGCAACCAGCTGTGATTGAGCAAAGAAAAGAGCCTGAATCGAATAACGATTCAGGCCCAATCCATCTTCAAGCTGTGGGTTCAGTCGGTTTGGCATTTGCCTGGTAGGCTTCGCGTCCTGCGTCAACGGCCGCACCAACGCGGGTGGTCTGATCCTGCACCAGGTTCTTGCCACGCTCGACGAAATCTTCCCATTGCGCCCGGCCGCGATCTACCACTTCGCGTCCGCGCCCGACATATTGAGTGACCTGTTCCTTGCCCTTGTCGACAATCTGACCGACCTGCTCGGCGGCCTGACGTCCGCGGGCGCGCAGATACTCGGACCCTTCACGAGCGCCTTGTGCAAGATCTTCCCGAGTCTCACGACCGCTCTTCGGGGCATACAAAATGCCGATTAAAGCGCCTACACCTAATCCGGCCAGAAACCAAGCCACTCCCTGGCCCTTGCTCGTATCTTCGCTCATAACCCATATCTCCTTTTGCCCAGTATCAAGAAGCCTGAGCCTATCAAAACACCATGTTACGCCGCAAATACGCCAACGCGTTGAAATTGCACTCTACGCCAAGTGAATAGAATTGCGGATCTGCCGGGAGCGTTGGCTTTTACAACCCCGGTTCTTCTGGCATTGGACGCCGATGGATCAAAATCAGTTGTAAATCACAGACGGGCGACTACTTTGAGGAATGGTTGCCTGTCCCTTTACTTCGGCAGAAGGCCGCGGGCGATCGCATCGAGTATGCCGTTGAGGAAGTTGATTGACTCCGGAGCGGAGTAGCGTCTTGCAATTTCGAGCGCTTCATTGATGACGATGGGGAACGGAGTCGACTTGAACCCGATCATCTCACCCACGGACATGCGGAGCAGGTTGCGGTCGACGGCAGGCATGCGTTCGAGACGCCAGTGACGCGAATTGGCGACGAGCAATTCGTCGATCTGCTGCTGGTGCGTGATCGCCGCGTTGAAGAGATCTTCGGCGAAGCTTCTGACTTCAGGCTCGACGTCGTCAACCGACTTGAAGAAGGTTGCACGCACATGGTCGGGCGTTTGCTTGCCGACGTCCGCCTGAAAGAGCATCTGCATCGCGAGTTCACGGGATTTGCGGCGAGTCCCAGCGGTCAAGCGTTCCCGCCTTCTACGAGCTTTCGCCGCAGGCTCACCATCTCGATTGCCGCGAGGGCAGCTTCGAAGCCCTTATTTCCGGCTTTGATGCCTGCGCGATTCAACGCCTGTTCCAGCGTTTCGCAGGTCAGTACGCCAAAACTGTGCGGGATGCCGGTTTCCTGTTGTGACTGGCCGATGCCGCGCGCCACTTCGTTATAGATGGCTTCGTAGTGCGCTGTCTCGCCGCGCAGCAGGCAGCCGAGCGTCACGATGGCGTCGACCTTATGCTGATCTGCTACGGTGCGGGCCGCGGCGGCCACTTCCCAGGCACCGGGCACGCGCACCACGTCGATGTCTGCGCGTTTGGCGCCGCTGCGGACCAGGGCATCGAGTGCGCCGTCAAGCAGGCGGTCGGTGATCACTGCATTCCAGCGAGCGACGATGATGGCAAAGCGCATGCCTTCGGCGGAGAGGTCGCCTTCGACAGCGATTGGCTTTCCCTTCTGGGGGTCAGTCCACGCCCAGAATGTGAAGGCAAATCCAGGTTCGGGCTCGACAGTGAAGATGCGCGATTGCCAAGAGGTATCGCTGATCTCGGATAAGTGGATAGCTGCGGACTCACCACCTGCGGCGCGGAGCCATCTTGCAGCGGCCTGGTGGGCGGAATCGAGCGACGTTACTTCCACCATGAGATCAGAGACCGACGGAAACCGGCCGAGAACGAATTCAAGGTTTCCGGCGGAAGCGATGAACGATGCGCCGGAGCTCTCTGCATCCTTCCATCCCGAGCCCCTCTCAAATCCCATCGCCTCAAAGAAGCCTGCCAGGCGCTCGTAGACATCAGCGTTGGCCGCGGGGCGCAGAATGGAGATTCCCTTGATCATGCCTTGATTCTATCGTGCTGCAGGGCTGTTTTTCATCGCGCGAGCGAGCCGGAGGCGATTCGGGGGCACAAGAAGAAGGCCGGCACGGAGCCGGCCTTCGATGACGCGAACGCAAGGCGCGTTGCTAGGTGGTCGAGCGCGGCTTGACCGCAATCGCAGTCGTTGGCACTGAATTCGTAGTCGGGGTCGTGATGAGGCAATCAGGATCGGATCCCGGGGTGCACGCCGGCAAATTGGGATTGATCTGCTGCGTGTCCTGGAAGGTGGACGTGTTGACGAAGTGAATGAGGTTGTCGCCCGCCGTCGACACGAAGAAGAGCTTGTCGTCGAGGCTGAATGCGCCTGCAATGGGAGCGGTAACCGCGTTGCCGCCAAAAAGGGTGACGTAGTTCAGAGTGCCCGGGGTTCCACCCGATCCGGGCAGATAGTAGGGCAGCTTTGCGCCCGCAGTCGAGCCGGCGTAGGTGAGGAACGCGAGGTTCGACGCAGGCGAAGCAACAATCTGATTGACCGCCGTAGGGTTGATGCCGCTGACACTCAGTTGCTGTGTTGAGAACGGATGCTGAATCGTCAGCGGTTCCAGGGTCTGGCCGGACTGCGGACAGGCGATGGGCAGGTTCACGGTGGTGGATGATCCGCCGGTTGCCGTGCCGCTGCTCGCAACAAAGGGGATCGAGATGCTGATATCTGAAAGCTGGGCTGCGCCGCCGACGACTGCCGCACCCAGCAGGTGCTGCCCATCGTTGGTTGCGGCCACAGTGTCGGTTTGGACCGGAACGGAGTCACCCTGCGGGTAGAAGATGAGGCTGCTGTAGTTGGTTGCAGTTCCGGAAGGACACCAGGTATGAGCGACTGTGGGGTTGCCACTGAGATATGCACCGACGCCGGGGACGGTGATCGCGAGATTAGTCGCGCCGCCGGACGGAGTCAGATCGTAGGTTGTCCACCCGGTGTTTGCGTTGTAGACGTACAAGGTATCGGAGTGTCCAGCGCCGAGCGATGCGCTGTCGCTCACATACAACGTCTGCGAATCGGGCGTCCACGCCGCGGAGCTGCCGATACCGGTAAAGGACGCGGCGACCGAACCCGATGTGTTGTAGATGTAGAACACGCGCCGGATCGGATCGTTGATGAGCACCTGCTTATTGTTGGGCGAGACAGCAAGTACAGCGCCAGGGACAGCGGTGTTCGGAGTGCCCGCCAAAGCATCGGTCAGGGTGCTAAACGTCATCAATGCGTGGGACGAACCAAAGTAGAGGGTGCTGCCCAGCTGATCCATCACCATGGAATTTGGCACATAGGGCAAACGCACAGTGGAACCCAGCGAGTTGCCGACCAGGTCATAGGGGACAAAGTACTGGGATTGTCCGGGAGCCGAGAACCACACGTAGGAACTTGCGGTGCCTGGGGTGGTGATATCGACGGCATTACTGGAGATCGAGAGGCCGGTGCCGAACAGTCCGATCTGGTTGATGGGTGAAGGATTGCACGCAGAGGGTTCGCAGATGGCGTACACGGATGCCGCGCCTGGGAAGGATGGCACAATTGATCCCGCGCCGCCGACCGAAATGTCGAGTGGGTTGGTTGACTCGTAGAGGAGGGTGAGGCCCGTGATCGGCTGGTTATTCGTGTCGAGCACGGTGGTCACGAGGTTCTGCGTCACTCCCTGGGTCACGGTTCCACTGGTGGCGCCGTTCAGGGTGACGGCAATGGATTTAGGCGGACAGGTGGTGAAGTAGCCGGCGGAGGATCCGGAGCCGGCGACCGACGCCGTTATGGTAGTGGTGCCGGGTTGGGCCGCGGTGATCACGTTGGTGGCATTGTTCAGGGTGGCAACCGCGGCGGTTCCGACCGAGTACGTCAGTGCGCCGATCGAGTTGGAGCAACTGGGAACCGAGGTGACGCCCGGAGGCAATCCACCCGGACACGAATAGTGCGTGACTGTGGAGGGGGCGCAGAACTCATACTGCGTGCCTCCCGAAGTAAAGCATGCTTCTGAATCGAGCTGAGCGCTCGCACCCTGGGAAAAGCATTGCTGCGCTCCCGCGGTTGTTCCCGACGTTGCAAGAGTTACCGAACTCACCTGGGCATGTATGTAGATTTGTACAGGGTTTGAAGTTACCGAGTTGGCTGAGGCCGAAATGAACGCTGTTTCATAGGGCAATCCGCCGGAGTTGGGGGTGGGGTTGGGAGGATTGCAGATGGTAAAGTCCGGGATGCCGCCGCCGGAGTTGCGATTCCATGTCCCTGCGCACATGTTCCCGGTGGGTGAGATATCGAGAATCTGGTTATTGGTGGTGGCATAGGAATAACTTCCCACGCTTGCGCTTGTGCCCTTGCAGGTGGTCGCCGTGGGGGCATTGATCTGGCGGGTCTGTCCGAAAGCTATCGATACACCCGTCGTTTTCGGTTCCAGATCGATCGCAAAAACTTGCGTATCTTTCAGTCCATAGCCCTGACCGTTGCAAAAATTTCCTGCGGGGTTACGGGTACAGCCGGAGAAGGATATCCCCGCTGGAATTGCCAGAAACACTATGAAGACAAGCGTCAAATACCGCCGCATGAATCCTCCCCGCCCCGCCCGATCGAACCGCGGAACGGTCTCTCCAGAATGCGTTAAGAAATATGGGTTGAAAGCGAGCCTGCCTTAAGCCCAGCGCCGGCCAGAAGCCGGCTCAAAATGCGCGGGCTACCGGCCTTCGGGATTCGTCCACTGCATGCAGCCGGTCGACAGAACACGCTCGATTTGCTCCAAAGAAAAGTGTATCAGGACAGGATGGCTATCCAGCTCTATCCTGTCCTGTCTGATTGCCTTGTACTCCAATAGACTCGCCGGTCTGCGAATTGGGGAGCAACGGCTCTCAATGGGAGCCAGCGCCTTTTTCGGTAGATGCCGAGGCAGGCATATATATGGCAAACCACTCAACGGCCCGATCCATAACATCGCGACGATGTTCGGGGTTCACAAACCCGTGTCCTTCGTTGGGATACACGACCAACTGGGTTGGAATGTGTTCATCGCGGAGTGCATGCCAAAACTCGTACGACTGTGGTGCGGGGCATTCGCCGTCGCGGTCACCGACAACGACGAGGGTGGGGGTATGCGCCTGCTTGATGTAGTTGATGGCCGAGCTTTTGGCGTAGACCGCAGGATCGTCGTACACAGAAGCGCCGAAGTACGGAATCATCCACTGGTCGATGGAGTTCTCGCCATAGTAGCTCTGCCAGTTGGAGAGGCCGGCGCCGGAAACCGCGGCCTTGAAGCGGTTGGTCTGGGTGACGGCGAACATGGTCATGAAGCCGCCGTAACTCCAACCCGTGATTCCAACTCTTTGCGGATCTACCGGGTATTTCGCCAGCACGGTATCGACGCCGGCGAGGATGTCGCGCAGGTCGCCGTAGCCAAAGTCCTTCCGGTTGGCCTGTGTGAAAGCCTCACCCTGGCCGTAGCTGCCGCGGGGATTCGGCTCCAGAACAAAGTAGCCGAGCGCGGAGAATGCGGTGGAACTGAGCCCACCGCCGCCGCCCCAGCGGGCTGTGACGGCAGCGGCCGGCCCTCCGTGGACTTCAACGATGAGGGGATACTTCTTGCCCGGGTCATAATCCTTGGGAAGCAGGAGCCAACCCTGCACGCGGAACCCGTCGCTCTTCCAGTTCACCGACTCGGCTTTACCCCAGGCAGGCTGTACGCCATCGTTGAAGTGGGAGAGTTGCATTACGCCTTCGAGGCCCGAGGTCATGACAGTGCCAGGCTTGGCTGCATAAATTTCGCGCGGATGCTCGAAGTTGCTGGCGCCGAATACAAACATCGACCGATCGGCGGTGGATGAGAGGCTCATCTCCATGCGGCCGTCGCCTACGCTGCCGGGGATCGAGAAGATGGGTGAACCGAATGTAACCTGCCCGCTGCCAATGCGATCACCGCTGAGCTTGTATCGGACCAGTTGATTGTTGCCGCCGGCGAGTTCGCTGACAAACAAGTAGTCGTTGCTGCCCCACTCGATCCACGCGGGCGAAGTCGGCCTGCCCTGGGTGAGATCGCGGGGTTGGCCGCCGTCAGACGACACGATCCAGACATCGCCGCCGGTGGAACCCTGGTCGCTCATCAGCCCGCCAATAAATGCGATGGTCTTGCCATCGGGCGACCAGCGTGGCACAGCGATCTGCAACCCATGGAGCGCACCGGATACCGTCTCCGGCGCCAGAATCGCCTTCGGCTGTCCGTCGACGGTTTGGGTGTACAGCTTTGCCACCCACCAATTGTTTTCGCCTGGCGGATTGGCTGCCACGTAGGCCACTTCTTTGGAATCGGGCGCCCAATTGAATTCGTAAACATGGAGATTGGCGGGCGTCACCAGGGTGGGCTGAGCCGCCTCGGAGTCAACGCGGGCAAGAGCCACGCGCTGAATCTCAACCCCGTCCTCGCCAATCACGCCAGACGGAGGCTTCATGGCAGCAAGGGCGCCCGCGGGCCGGGATGCGCCCTCAACGTAGAGGAAGGCGATTTCGCTGCTGTCCGGCGAGAAGGCAGGGGCTTGCGGAAGTCCTTTCATGGTCGTCAGGCGCTTTGCCGGACTGCCATCGAGCCGGGAGAGATAGAGGTCGACCTGATGGTCCGCGGAGTTGGCGCAGTCAGAGAAGAAGGCAAAGCTCTTCGAATCGGGCGCCCATGCAAACTCGCCTTCGCGACAATGCTGCTCGGAGTTGGTTGCCGCCGTAACGCGCTCAGTCTTCGCGAGGTCGGCTGGCGAAGCGATACGAATCTCCGATCCTCCGCGGCCGCCTTCGATCCATGCGAGCCTTTTACCGTCAGGCGAGATTGCCACCTGTCCAAATCCCCGCCCGCGATTGAGCCCGCGCAAAACTTCTTCGATATGGGAACGGTCGGTCACGCCGGGGGTGGGAGCTGCCTGCGCGTGAACCTGTGGAATGCCTATTGCGGCCAGTGCGAGGCAGACACCGAATGCCAGCATCGAATTTAGAGCTTTGCGAAGGGGAATCTGTGACATGCAGAAATGCTATCAGGCGAAAGCGTACACAACTGATAGCTGGAGCAGCAAAAAGGCGGACCGCTTTCCCGGCCGGAATCCGAGGTTTTGTCAGGAGGATAGCCTCTCGAAACGTGAGACGGCGAAACAAACCCACGGCCGGCATCTGCATCCCAATTGCTTATTAAGGGCTCAAGGGACGCCTTAGAGCTTACATAAGCGTAATTACTATTCGTTCTGTAGACCGGCCCGCAATGTAAGCGTTTGCCGACGCTTGGGCGCTGAAAACAAGACAAGAAACACGAGAGAGCAGGGCCAATGTTTGCTGACAGCCAGATTCGTCTGTCTACGGGGGTTCCCGGTCTAGACGATATTCTTCGCGGCGGTCTTGCCAAGGGTTTTCTTTATCTTATCGAGGGGAATCCGGGCGCCGGAAAGACGACACTGGCGTTGCAATTCCTGATCGAGGGAGCCCAGCGCGGCGAGAAGGGACTCTATCTTTCTCTCGCTGAGAGCGAGGACGAACTGCGACATGTGGCAGCGTCCCATGGGATGAATGTGGAGAACATCGAAATCTGCAAGATTTCGCCACCCGAGATAGCTGGCGAAATCGAACAGCAATACACGGTATTCCAACCGGCCGAAGTAGAACTGGCGGACGTTCTGGAGACGATTCTAGCCAAGGTGCGGGACCTCCAGCCGTCGCGCGTGATTATCGATTCGATGTCGGAATTGCGCATGCTGGCGCGCGATGCGGTGCGCTACCGCCGGCAGGTATTGAGCCTCAAGCAATTTTTCGAGGGACGGGATTGTACGACGCTGCTGCTGGATGAGCGGTTTCGCGAGAATCTGGAGAGCCAGGTACAGACCATCGCTCATGGAGTGATTTCGCTGGAAGTGCTGCAGCGCAATTACGGGATCACGAGGCGGCGGCTGGAGGTATTGAAGATCCGGGCATCTAGCTTTCGCGAGGGATATCACGATTACGTCATCGTGAAGGGCGGGGTGCGGGTGTTTCCGCGGCTGGTGTCGGGCGAGCATCGCGGGATGAAGGTGGAACCGGAGAATCTGCCGAGCGGAGTGACGGAATTGGATTCCTTGTTCAATGGCGGCGTGCAGCGGGGTACGAGCACGCTGGTTGCGGGACCGACGGGGTGTGGAAAGTCAACGTTGTGCACGCAATTTGTGCAGAGCGCGGCCAAGCGCGGAGAAAAGAGCGCGATCTTTGCATTCGATGAGACGCGCCAATCGTTCATTTTGAGGAGCCGCGGACTAGGAATGGATCTGGACCGTTATCTCGACGATGGATCGATCTACCTTGAGCAAGTGGATCCGGCGGAGCTTTCGCCGGGAGAATTCGTGCACCGAATTCGCGAAGGGGTGGAGCAGGAGAAGTGGCGCATCGTGGTGATCGACAGCCTCAATGGACTGATGAACTCCATGAATGAAGAACAGGCGCTGACGGTGCAACTGCATGAGCTGTTGTCGTACCTGAACCAGGTGGGCGTGGCTTCGTTCCTGGTGCTGGCGCAGTATGGAATCCTTGGGAGCGCGATGTCGTCGCCGACAGACGTGAGCTACCTCGCCGACAATGTGCTGCTGCTGCGCTACTTCGAGGCGGGCGGCGAGGTGCGACAGGCTATCTCGGTGATGAAACGGCGATCGGGACCGCATGAGCGGTCGATTCGGGAAGTGCAGATGCGCTCAGGCAAGCTGATGATTGGCGATCCACTGCGTAACTTCGTCGGAGTGCTTACCGGAACGCCGCAGTACACAGGAGGACAACCGTTGCTGTGACTGAGTCGTTGGCCAATGTTCCCCGCTTCCTGGTAGTCGCTCCAGTGGGTCGTGACGGCGAACTGATTTGCGGGTTATTGAATCGAGGGGGATATCGGGCGGAGTGTGTGCCGCACGTGCGCGAAGTAGCTGGGGTCGACAGCGCGCTTCTGCTGGGATTGATTCTGACGGATGAAGCGCTTTTGCGCGGCGGTATCGAAGCTTTCAGAAAGATGATTGATGCGCAGCCGGTGTGGTCAGAACTGCCGGCGATTCTTCTGACCAGCGGCGCAGGCGAATCCAGTTACGCGGCGATGGCGAGCCGCGCACGCACGGAAATTCACAGCTTGATTCTGCTGGAACGGCCTGTACGCATGGAGATGCTGCTGAGTGCCATCGAGGTGGCGCACAACTCGCGGCAGAAACAACTCCAGGTTCGCGACGCCACGGTAAGGCAGTCTCAAAGCGATGAGGCTCTGCGGAAGTCCGAGCACCTGGCGGTGACGGGCCGGCTGGTCGCCACCATGGCGCACGAAGTGAACAATCCACTGGAAGCGCTAGGCAACCTTCTTTACCTGGTGGAGCACAGCCATTCTCTCGAAGAGGCGCAGTCGTTCGGACACCTTGCGGCGAACGAGTTTCAGCGCATCAATGAGATCGTGGATCATACCCTGAAGTTTCATCGCGCACCGGCCAAGCCGGCTTTCACCGATGTTTCGGAACTGGCAATCTCGGCGCTGACACTGTTCCGGGGCAAGCTGCGCGAGCGGCAGATTCGCGAACGAATCAAGGTAGAGAGGGCGTTTGGATACTGTTGCGAAGGCGAGATACGGCAGGCCCTGGTAAACCTGATCGGCAACGCGGTCGATGCGATGCGCGAGGGCGGAAACCTGCGGATCCATGTTTTGCCGGTATCGATCAACGGAGTGGAGCACGCGCGACTGACCGTGGCCGATACCGGAGGGGGCATTCGCAAGGAGATTCGCCAGAATCTATTCAAGCAGTTCTTCACGACAAAGGGCAGCAGCGGAACGGGACTCGGGCTGTGGCTGACGCGCGACGTCGTCGAGAAGAATGGGGGGAGGTTGCGTTTTCGTTCGCGCACGGAGGCACCGAGCGGAACGGTCTTCACGATGTATCTGCCGACGGAGCGGGGACGCGGCGCGGATGACCGCACGGTGGGGAGTTCAGCCGGGCGAAACGATCTCGGCGGGCCGCCAGAGTAGCCGACCGATGGATGAATGTAAACAGCCGCACCGAGGTGCGGCTATTTTTCGCTGTCCAGGACCTGCATCTGGTGCGCGTCGTAGCGGGTACCGGCCGCGGCGTCGGCTGGAATGGCAGCTTCAATCGCGGCAACCTCCGCCGGTGTAAGTGTGACTTCGAGAGCGGCAAGGCTCTCAGCGAGTTGGGCGCGGGTGCGCGCGCCGATGACCGGAATGATGGTCGGACTTTTCGCGAGGACCCAGGCAATGGCGAGCTGGGATTGGGTGATGCCCTTGCCCGCGGCAATTTCGGCGAGCCGCGCAACGAGTTTCTGATTCTTCGCCTCGTTTTCGGCGGCAAACCGCGGGAAACGGTTGCGGATGTCGCCGGGACCATTCTTGGAGGAACCCGAGAGCAATCCGCGCGATAGGACGCCGTAGGCGGTGACCGCGATGCCGAGTTCCTCGAGGACTGGAAAGATCTTCGATTCGGGCGACCGGCTGATCAGCGAGTATTCGATTTGCAGGTCGACGATGGGATGGACGGCGGCAGCGCGGCGCATGATTTCAGGGCCGACTTCCGAGAGGCCGATATGGCGGACGTAGCCTGCCTGAATCATGTCGGCGATGGCGCCGATGGTGTCTTCAATTGGGACGTTGGGGTCAAGGCGAGCGGGGCGGTAGATGTCGATGTGGTCGACACCGAGGCGCTTGAGCGAATAGGCGAGTGCAGTTTTGACGGCAGCGGGGCGTGCATCGTAGCCGAGCCACGCGCCGTCGGGGCCGCGCTGGGCGCCGAACTTGACCGAGATGAGGACCTTCTCGCGGAAGAAGCGCAGAGCCCGGCTAAGGAGCATCTCGTTGTGGCCCATGCCGTAGAAATCACCTGTGTCGAGGAGGGTGACGCCGGCGTCAATGGCGGTATGGATGGTGGCGAGTGACTCCGGTTCATCTGCGGGTCCGTACATGCCGCTCATGCCCATGCAACCGAGGGCAATGGGGAATACGGCAGGGCCGGTGCGGCCCAGTTTACGCGGCTGAATGGCAGATGCAGTGGTCATGGCGCTCTCTCTCCGTGAGGCATGGTAAGCCTGTCGATGAGATGCGGCAAGTGATATGCGGCTGCAATTTCAATGAAGCGGAAGCCGCTACGGATTTGCGGCGCAGCCTCCGGCCAATCGGCCTGCGGGAGGGGCATCCACCGTGCCCCTGAGCATCTTCGCGATCTGGCTCATTTGCATGGGGCCGGCGTAGTTGTAAAAGACGCCGGAGCACACGACATTTCCGCTGAGGCGGAAGAGCGAATAGGTGCCGACAGCGCCACCACTGAAGTTGGTCTTGTTGCCGAGAATGGCGTTCCCGGTTTTTGCCACGGTTCCTCCGGACTCGAGCGCCTTGAGCCACAGCAGATACCAGGTGCCATTTTCACCTGACTGGCTTTCGCCAGAGGCGGAGCCAAGTTCCTGCGCCAGTCCATCCGCTCGTAGCACTGCACTGAGATGAGAAATGACAGGCTCAGGAGGAGGAGTTGTGCCGGACGAGGATGCGGGAGGCGCGGGCACATGGGTGTCGGCGAGCGACTTCAAGAATGCGTCGATTGCCTGGCCGATGGCCTGCTTGTCGCCTTCAGCCTGCTTGTCGCTTTCACCTTGTGGCCCTTTCTCAGTTGCGGGACCGTGTTCCGCATCGGGCGATGCGGTGTGATCTGGCTGCCTTTCAGCGGGACTTGCGGTGAGACAATCACGGGCTTTGAGCAGCGCTGCGACGTTCGACATGAACGGCGAGTGCGCATTGTCCACTGCGGCAAGCGAGCGCGGCATATACGTGTCGGGAATTACGACCGATAAGCCGAGTGCCCTCAGGTGTCCGGCGATGTCCGCGACAAGCGCCTGATCTCCGATGTTCCCTTCGACCGGATTGCTTTCAGAGGAACTGGAAAAGAGGGCCTGCGCAAATGAGAGAGCCTGGCCGCCGGGAATCATGGAGAGGATTGTCGAACCCAGAGACGACGAAGAAGCTGTCGCACCTCGATCCCGCGAATTCTGCGGGCAGTAATGGTTGGCACGCAGCGTAAGCATCCTCATATTGGCAAGGTCCGCGCGCCAAAGCTGAAATTCTGACAGTGCGCTAGACGGAGAAGCAACAACGACGATGCCCGCGCCGGGGCCGGAGACTGCCCGGGGCGAGCATTTTTCGTCAGCGGCGCCGACGTTCCGAGCAATGCCGCAGGCGACCGCCTGGCCTTGAGTGTCCATGGCTGTGTAGGTCAGCATCTCGGATTCGATGGCGAATCCGGATTTGGTTCCGGAGGTCGCAGGTGGAGCGGGCGTGGCGGCTGGCTTCGCAGTGGAAGACTGTGCGCTCGATAAACAGCCGCAAGCCAGAACGATAGCAGCCAGGGTAGACACAACGCGTGGTGCGTGACCACGCCGAAATAAAACACTCATTGGAGATCTCCGAGAGGGTAAATGGAAGCAACCGGTCAGCCAATCAAGCCTTCAACGAGGGAACACCCCGTTGATACCCGTCCTCATTTGTTCGCTGATGGAAGGGAATGGTAGCACTGTTCTTGCGATAGCGCATTGAAAACAAATAATTGACCGTGGAAGCGACGGAGTGTGCCGAGAGCATGAAGACGGGACTCTATTTCGATTTCGAGGCTGGATTAGGGGGTGAGGCAAGGCGTCGAAGATTGGGAGTGCCGGTGTTCCAGATCACGAGGTTTCCACAGAAGATGGGAAAAGTGGGCGGACGAGAAGGGTGCGGGGATCGCAAGAAGTTCTGTCTACATATGGGTTTATGTACGTTTATTCGCGGAATAAGCAGGGTGGTATCCACTTTATAGTTCAACGGAACCTGATTTTCTGCCATACTTGACTGTGCCCACCAGGTACGTCCAATCACAACAACTAAACAGTGAGGTCGCAGCTATGACGGCGAAATACGTCTTTGTGACAGGCGGAGTTGTGTCCAGTTTAGGCAAGGGTCTTGCGGCAGCGTCGATCGGCTGCCTGCTCGAGAGCCGCGGCTTGCGCGTGAACATGATGAAGTTTGACCCGTACCTGAATGTCGATCCGGGGACGATGTCGCCGTTTCAGCACGGCGAGGTATTCGTGACCGATGACGGAGCCGAAACTGACCTCGATTTGGGGCACTACGAGCGCTTCACGCACGCTCCGCTGTCGCGCGATAACAACCTGACAACCGGGCGGATTTACGAACAGATCATCCTGAAGGAACGCCGGGGCGACTACCTCGGCAAGACCGTACAGGTGATTCCGCATGTGACCAACGAGATCAAGAATGCGATGCGGAAGGTCTCGGCGAACGGACACGATGTGACGATCGTGGAGATCGGCGGGACGGTGGGCGATATCGAATCGCTTCCCTTCCTCGAAGCGATCCGCCAGATGCGGCAGGAGCTGGGGCGCGAGAATACGGTGTTTGTTCACCTGACGCTGGTGCCGTGGATTGCAGCTGCGCAGGAATTGAAGACCAAGCCGACGCAACACTCGGTGAAGGAATTGCTCTCGATCGGGATCCAGGCGGATGTGCTGCTATGCCGGAGCGACCGGCACCTGAGCCGCGAGATGCGCCAGAAGATCGCCGCATTCTGCAACGTTGAAGAGCGGGCGGTGATCGGGGCGACGACCGTGCCGTCGATCTACGAGGTTCCGCTGAATTTTGCGCAGGAGGGGCTGGATGGATTGATCCTGAAATACCTGCACAAGGAGGCTCCTGAAGCTGATTTGAGTGCGTGGAAAGCGCTGGTGGAGCGGTGCTACCGCCCAAAGGACGACGTCTCGATTGGGATTGTGGGCAAGTACGTGGAGTACGAGGACAGCTATAAATCGCTGAAAGAGGCGCTTACGCATGGCGCCCTGGCGCACAATCTGAAGCTGAATGTGACGTGGATTGAGGCTGAGGGGCTTGAGTCGAAATCGCCGGAGGACACGAGCTACGAGACGCAGCTCGAGGGGTTCGACGGGATACTGGTGCCGGGCGGGTTTGGAAAGCGCGGTATCGAGGGGATGCTGAACGCGATCAAGTTTGCGCGCGAGAAGAAGGTGCCGTATTTCGGCATTTGCCTTGGCATGCAGACGGCCTGCATTGAATTTGCACGGAACGTGTGCGGACTGAAAGATGCGAACTCGAGCGAGTTCGACCCGGCGGCGCAACATCGCGTGATCTACAAGCTGCGGGAGTTGCTGGGCGTGGAAGAGATGGGCGGCACGATGCGGCTGGGCGCATGGACCTGCGAGATTCAACCGGACACCCTGGCGCATCGCATCTATGGTGCAACGGAGATCAGCGAGCGTCACCGGCATCGCTATGAGTTCAACCGCGAGTATGAAGCGTTGTTGACGGGCGGCGGGTTGCAGATCAGCGGGTCTACGCCGGATTCGACGTATGTGGAGATTGTGGAGCTGCCGGAGCATCCGTACTTCATCGGCTGCCAGTTCCATCCGGAATTCAAATCGAAACCGCTGGAGCCGCATCCGCTGTTCCGGGAGTTTATTGCGGCTAGCTACAAGAACCGGGTTGGCCGCGGAGTAGAGAAGACAACTTCGGCTGCAGAGGTTCGGTAGTTTCGCGGGGCGGCGGGACGATGTTCGAAGACCTCGCCAATCAAACCGAAGAGACACAAAGCGCATCAGACGCCGAACAGAGATCCCATTGGTGGATTGGGCCGTGGGCACACGTCATCTCCGGCGTGACCTTCTGTCTGATTTATTTTCCTTTCGATCGGTACACCTGGAGCTGGCAAGTGGCTGCAACAATCACTTACCTCGTCTTGATGCTTTGCTGCACCTGCGGGATCGCGTTCAAGGACTCGGATGATTTCTTTGGAAACCTTCCCGTCATGAAGTTCATGAGCAAACTGCTGGTCCGGCAAGCGGTTATCCTGGCACTTGTAAGCGGTACAGCATATTTGTGGCGGTATTCGAGGACTCTGCTGCCGGGATGGTTGACTCAGGAAGGGCGACGAATGTCGTTGTGGGATTATTTTGGGATCATTCTCTTCTACGTCATTGCCGTGAGAGAGGCGAGATGGATGGCAGCCAAAATCAATCGTCGCTTTCCCGAGCTCGTGAATCCTGAATGAGGTCGATGGCTCACGGGTACCCAACCCTCTGTTCTGCTGGCCTCCCAGGTCCCCAAGTGCGAGGGACGTGGGGCACCCACCGGGGTACCCGCCTGGGGCAGCCGGCTTCCCTGTCCCACAAGCGAGGTAGAATCGGCTTCGTGAGTCACTCATTCGAGATTGGCCCTGTCCGTGTGGGCGAGGGACAGCTTTTTTTGATTGCTGGACCGTGCGTCATCGAATCCGAAGCGCATGTGCGGCGGATGGCGGAAGCTATCCAGCGGATCACCAGCGACCTGGGTGTTCCCTACATCTTCAAGGCGAGTTTCGACAAGGCGAATCGGACAAGCGTGAAGAGCTTTCGCGGGCCGGGGCTGGTGGAAGGCACGAAGATTCTAGGCCGGCTCGCGAAGGATACCGGATTGCCGGTGCTGACCGATGTGCACGAACCTGCGCACTGTGACGTTGCTGCCGAGGCCGTGGACGTGTTGCAGATTCCAGCGTTCCTCTGCCGGCAGACCGATCTGCTGGTGGCTGCGGGGAAAACCGGTCGCGCGGTCAACATCAAGAAGGGCCAGTTTGTGGCGCCGTGGGATATGGCACATCCGGTTGAGAAGGTGCGATCGACGGGAAACGAGCGCGTGTTTCTGACCGAGCGCGGGGCGAGCTTTGGATACAACACGCTGGTTGTCGATTACCGATCGCTGCCGGTGATGCGGGCGATGGCGCCGGTGGTGTTTGACGGCACGCACTCCGTGCAGCAGCCTTCAGCTGCGAATGGGGTGAGCGGCGGACAGCCCGAGTTTATTCCGCTCCTGGCGCGGGCGGCAGTGGCTGCGGGCGTTGATGGTGTGTTTTTGGAAGTGCACGATGACCCGGCGCATGCGAAGTCGGATGGGGCAAATGCGTTGCGGCTCGATCTGCTGAAGCCGCTGCTGGAGACGCTGCTGGCGATAAGTGCAGCTTGTAGCTCGTAGCTCGCTTGTCAAATCATCCGGAGCGGGATGTTCGATTGCGCGAACTTATTCTCCGGAGTGGGATGATGCGTCAAAAGCGTAGCTGAGAGATGCACTGGACTCGTTTGATCTTCGTGGTGGTTGGCGCGGGCATCGTGACTTCGATGACCGACTGGTTCTTCGCGGGGGACTGGATTCATCGCCGCTGGACGTATCCGGAGATTTGGCGGAAGGGGTCGGAGAGCAATGCAATTGCTGTATCGAGCGCGCTGCCGTTTGTGACGTGCGGCGCGTTTGTCTGCCTGGCGGCGTGGTTGGGTGTGACCTCGCTTGGCGGCGCACTCAGGCTTGCGTTGTTGGTCTGGATCGTCGGGCCGTTGCCGCTGATTCTGACCAACGCGGCCTTCATCAAGCTGCATCGGGTGTTTGTGGTTTCGTACTCGGCCGGGTGGCTGGTGAAGTTGTGCGTCGCAGCGATTGCGGCGGCCTTGGCTCTGCGCTAATCGAACTTCGTGGACCTTGCTATGAACGTTGGCCATCCCAGGTCTCAAGAGCGAGGCGGGGAGCACCCAGCGCTGATACCCGTAATCATCGATCCAGTTCTGCGACATGCAACCCGATGGCTGCGGATTGTTTACATCGTCGGAGCAAGTGAACCGAGACGTTCTGCGTTGGTCGTTACATGCGGGAGGCCTGCTTCTGCCGCGAACGGCACATTGCGTTTGCCGAAAGCGACGAGGCCGGCGACTCCGAGCGATAGAAGTGTGACGAAAAGAACCAGGACCCCGGTGACCTCGACTGCGCCCGCCAGGGAATAGCGCACGATGGCAATGCCCGCGACAAGGAATGGAGTGCTCATCAGCAGGGACGAGATGCTTGCTGCGAGTGCGCGCGACCGCGCCGATGGGAGGCCCTTGCGAAGAGCCCACCAAGCCAGTCCCGTCATAACCGCCATGACTACGGGCATCACCAGAATGAGTTCTCGCATAGCAATGAGCAGCAGCGAGACCGGTTCTGCGTGAAAGCGCGAAGAGGCGTGCGGGAGTGGCGCCCTGAGAATCGACGGAGCGAGAGCAATAAACACGGCAGAAGAAACGATGGACGCATAGCCAAATAAGCTTCGCAGTAGTTTCTGAAGTCGGGGCATCGGGGACTCGTTCCTCCGGGGCCAGGACAATAACCTCGGATGAACGCAACTGTACCTCATGAGTTTGTACGGGCTCATCCCGGACTTCGAATTTCGGACTGTCTCAGGTACTCATATCGTCGAACATCGGAGATCGCGGTCGATTACCGGAGGGTTACGTGGGCGGGTAGTCGCACCTCGGCGTTTCGGGTCCTAAGTGCCTTGATTTCAGCCGTAAAGTTGCCTTCTCCCGCGCCTCAAGAGAGACGCGGGAGACCGCTGGGGAAGGCGGGTTCAGGTGTTAGAAGTTGAACGTCACGTTCGCTGTGAGGGCACGCGGAGTGACGTAATGTGTGCCGCTGAACGTCGACAGGAAGTTATAGAGCGCGTACTTGTTGGTGAAGTTGATGGCTGTCACGTTGAGGTTTGTCTTGAATCGGTCGGCGTGGAAGATGTTGTCTTTGCCCAGCGTCGCGTCGAAGAGGTTGCGCGGCGCAATGCGCGGTGGGTTCTTGTCGTCGTTCTCGGTGCCCGGCGCGGGGATGCTTACCAACGACGAGCCGTACTGCGTCGGCAAGCAGGAATTGAAGCCGAAGGTGGGGGTCGCTTTGACTCCGTTACAGGTAATACCGGCCTGGGCCTGCTGGTCGAAGGTGAGGCCGCTCAGGTCGACAGGCGTCGTATTGTCGGTAGCGAACGGCACCGAACCGGCCACCAGACCAGAATCATAGCGCCAGTTGAAGCCACCCCAGACGCCTTGCATGAAGCTGCCTTTGGGAATCTTGTAGTTGAGGTGGGTCGTTTCGTTGAACTTCTCATCGTGGTCGATGCGGAACGGCAAGCCGCCTGTCTGGGGTGCAGCTCCGGCTCCAGCGGACTGCGGCGGGAAGAAGCGGGCGGCCACGGACGACATCTCAACATATGCGCTGAAGTTATGGTACTCAGGCACCTGCACATTGATGGCATAGCCTGGGATCTTCGAGTTATGCCAGTCAATCGGGAAGAAGATCGGGGTATTGCCGAGCACGCCAAAGTCGAAAGCGTTGTGAGTGTACTTCCAGATGTACTCGCCGCTAATGACGACCCGCTTGGTGAGAGCCTGCTGGAAACCGGCATGAAACTCGTTGCGGTAGCCGGGCTGCAACGTTCCGGATACACCCGGGCTGCAGGCCAGCAAAGGAGACAACACGGCATTCGAGCATCCTTCACTGGAAAGTATGAGGTTCTCGTTGAAGGGAGTCTCCAGGGTGCGTGCGTAAGAGACGCGCAGCACGGTCGCTGAAGGCTTGACGTTATAGGCAATGCCGACGCGCGGTTGCGTCTGGTTGGCATCCGTGAGGCCGTTGTACACGTCTTCGCGCAGGCCGAGGTTGAAGAGCCAGTTGCCGGCCTTGATCTGGTCCTCGGCGTACAGTGCCAGCTCCTTGATGTCAGTGTGGCCGGTGAACTTGTAATAGCTCCCGCCGCGGGTAAGGTCGAAGGGTGCGAGCAGCTGGAGATAGTTCGGATTTGTCCCGATGGTGCATTCCGAAGGATTGGCGTAGCCCGGCAAGGGGTTGCCACTTGCGTCCACACAAGGCGCGCTGAATGCGTAATTCGATTCGACGATGCCCAGACTATCGTTCTCGTTCAGGAAGGTCTGCCCGTATTGCGCACCGATTTTGATGTTGTGGATCCCCTTAGCATAGGAGAAATCCGAGTGTACAGCGGTATTGGTAAGGGTGCGGTTCTGGGCGATCGAAGCGGTTTGCAAATTTGGAGGTCCAAGATCGGCCAAGGGATTGTTGCTGGGATAGTAGTTGTAGTTGTCCCGGCGGACAAAGGCACCGAGGTTGAAGACCGAGTTATTGCCGATGACGCGCGTATAAGTCGGCGAGATATTGAAGGTGCCGATCTGGGAGCGTTGGTCGGTGTTGCCGACGTTGCCGTAGACAGGGTTGGCGGAAGTGCCGCCGCTGACTACGTTCTGCACGTTCAGGTTGTCGAATGAGTTGGGTGTCTGGAACCAGGACCGGCTGTAGTTGAAGTCAAGGTGGATCGAGTCGGCCGGCGTCAGAGAATAGTCGACGCGGTCGAAGATGTTTTCCTCATTGCCTTTTGCGTGGAAGACGGTGAACTCCGGGGGATCGAGAAAGCGTCCGGTGCTCAGGCCGTCGCCTTCGATAAAGTTGCCCCAGTTCTTGCCGCCATAGGACAAATCAAAGCCGGCGGTCGCCGATCCGAAGCTGCCATAGGAGCTGTTGATGCTTCCGGTGGGCCTGGTGATTCCCTGGCCCGAGCGGGTGGTGGCCACGATGACCAGGCTTGTCTTGCCGCCGTATTCAGCTGGCGGAGCGCCAGAGATGACCTGGATGGATTGGATCGAGTTGGCTGGAAGCTGGTTGGAGAAAACCTTGCTCTGCTGGTCGGTGATCGACTGGCCATCAACCGAGAACGAGTTGGATGCGTGGTCGCCCAGGCCGTGAAACAGTCCGTTGGAATCGGCCGCCACTCCAGGGGTAGTAAGTGTCACCAGAGAGCTCAGTGTTGAAGATTGACTCTCCAGCGGCACTTTGATGAAGAGGTCGCGATCCACATCCGTGTGAAACGTGGGATCGGTTTCAACCAGGTCGCCCGAAGCTTCCACGGTTACGGTTGAATTCGCGGCGGCAATTTGCAACACGGGCTTCAGTGTCGTACCGACCGACGAGCGAAGAACCAGACTCTGACTCAGCGGGGAAAATCCTGAAGCCGAAATGCTGAGCTGATAGTTGTTGAAAGGAACATTGTCAATTTCGAATTGCCCGGTCGCATCGGTCTTGACCGTACGGTCGAAACCGCTGACTGCGTTTGTGACGTGCACAGTGGCGCCAGGGATAACTGCTCCGGAAGGATCGGTTACGGAACCGCGAACCGTGCCGGCATTGCCACCTTGCGCGGCGTGAGAAGCAACGGCCACGAAGAAGCAGGCCGCGAGGGGAAGGATGCGAATAAAAGTGCCAAACCTAAATGGCATGGGATGAAGCCTCCAATTGTTGACTGAATGGGCGTAGCCCGTGCTGGAAGCGCACGGCGTCGTCAGTGCAACGGCGGCATCGTTGACTTCAGGTCAAAGCCAGAGAATGCAGGATATTCAGCCCGATGCGGGCTGTCTTGATTTGAGAATCTGGCCGAAACGCTAGGTCAGGACGAAGCCGGAGAGAGGCTCGGAGGAGGGCGGATGAAGAGCTGGCGGTACCAGAAGATCCGGAGGGGACGAACCGCGGCGGCCGGTGCGACGGCCTCGAACAGAACGAGCACAATGGCCAGCACTGCCGCAGCAACCGGAGCTGCCGCAGTATGCAAAACGATGCAAAGAGAACAGTGGTCGGCGTCGGTGTCGACGGAGTGGACGTGGGCCACCTGGACGAAGGCGAGCAGGACAAGCAACGCCAGGCAGAGCACAACGACAGCGGCGTGGGCTCTTGGCCTTGCGCCTCGGTCACTGCGTGTCCATGTGTGAAGTGCGGTCAAACTTTAAGCGTCCTTACAGAGAAGCCTGCAGCAAGAATACACGGGTTTGGATGCGCGGCAACCCAAGATGTAAGCATCTAAAACACGCCCTGCGGTAACCGGTCGCAAACGAGACATTGCTGTGAGAGTCTAAACTGTTGGGCAATGAAGCATTTCAGTCATCCTCGACGGGTGTTCGCTGTGGCGCTGGCAACGGCGTTGGCGGCGGCGCTGGGGGGGACCGCCTGGAGTCAGCAGGATCAGCAGGGCCAGCCGAATCATGGGACGGCCATCAAGCCGGATGCTCCCGGGCTGGCGCGGAACCATCGTCTGATCCTGAAAGACGGCAACTACCAGATGGTACGCAAGTATGAGGTTGCGGGCGATCGCGTGCGGTATCTCTCTCTCGAGCGGGATGAATGGGAGGAACTGCCCTACGATCTTGTGGATTGGGACGCGACACGCAAGTGGGAACGGAACCACGTTGGTCCGTATGAGAGCCCGGAAGCGGCTTCGCCAGCGATGAAAGAGGCTGAGGAGATCGACAAGGAAGAGGCGGCCGAGCGCAATGAGGCGAAAGCCCGTATGCCGGAAGTCGCGAAGGGGCTTGAATTACCCGATGAGGACGGCGTATTTGTGCTGGACACCTTCCAGGGCACGCCGGAACTGGTGGAGCTGGTGCCTTCGGACCTCAGCCTGAATCAGCGAAACCGGAAGGGATTGGCGACGCTGAATCCGCTGGCAGGCCAGAAGGCCACGGTTGAGCTGAATGGAGCACACGCAAAGGTGCACCTGCACGTGAATGATCCAGCGATCTATCTCTCGCTCGAGGGCCAGGATAATGTGGAACAGGTGCTATCGCACGCTGTGACAGTGCAAACGCACGGCGCCAAGGAAGTGGCGAATCGAAAACATGGCGCGCACTCACCAGGCTCAGGATTTGCGATTGTGAAAGTGGACGAACGCCGGGAGGTACGGATCATCGGGGCGATCCAGGTGAGTCCGACCGGCAAGGTGACGCAGAACGAGGATGTGATTCCGACCAAAGCGGAAGTGATGCCGGGCAAGCACTGGCTGAAGCTGACACCGGAGACAACGCTGACCATCGGGGAATACGCGCTCGTGGAGATCCTGTCGCCGTCGGACATCGGCCAGTCAGTGTGGGATTTTCGCGTGGATCCGCGGACGGGCGATAACCCGGCGTCGCTTGGACCTATTCTGAAATAGCGAGAGAGCGGTGGTTTGCCGGCCTGCGTTTAAGGCGCTTCGCGGCGAGCGAGCTTGATGCGGCGCTGCTCCCACTCTTCGCTGGAGAAGATGCGCGGGCCGACTTCGATGAGGCGCGGCATCATGTTGAAGACGGCGACGCGGCTCCAGGGTCGGCCTTCACGGGTTCTAAAGCCCTTCTCGTTGAGATCGCTGACGATGGCCGAGTAGGAAAAGTCCTGCGCCAGAAGATCCATCATGAGGAGAAGAACCTGGTTTTCGTGGGGGTCGACTTCGAGCCGCTTGCAATCCTCAGAGATGCGCAGGCCAAAGGGGATGGCTTCGCTGAACGCTCCGTCAGGCGGAGTTTCGGAGTCAGGCAGCTCGCGGCGCCACTCTATTGAGACCATTTGCCACCCGCCAGCAGCGCGCTGGCGGATCACGTCCGAGCTGAAGGGCTCGGAAACCACATCACGAATACGCTCGAAATAGGCCATGGGAGCCTCCAAAAGACACAGCAATGTGCTGTGAGGTAGTGCAATTTCGAGACCGAAGGCGGTAGTCGCACACGAGAGGTCAAAGCATTACGCCAGAATGGGTTACGAAAGGTCATTTCGATCGATCAATCGGGACTCGTGGCCGTTTTTGCAACTCCATGTCCGGTAATGGACAAGGCTCGAAGACCCAAGGGATGAAGGGTTGCCATCCAGAACCGAATCGAACGTGGCCATCATGAATTGTTCCTAAGAAGAACAAAGACTGCTACAATTCGGCAATCCCCCGAGGACCAATCTGTAACATAACTAGACACTTGAAAATCAAGACGAAAGACAAACAGGGATGATCGACTACTACGAATTCCTGCAAATCAGCCCGCATGCGGACGTGGATACCATTCATCGCGTCTATCGCTATCTGGCAGCACGGCTTCATCCGGACAATCCTGAGTCGGGTGATCCCGAGATGTTCCGGCTGCTGAGAACTGCCTTCGATACGCTCTCGAACCCGGTGCGCCGCGCGGAATACGATGCGGTTTGCCGCCGGGAAGCGATGGAGGTTCAGCCTCTTTCGGATTCCGTCGACTTCATGGACAGCGTGGAAGGCGAGCTGAACCGGCGGGTCGCCGTGCTGGCGGTCCTCTACTTCAAGCGGCGCGCGAATCCTCGCTTTCCCGAAGTGTCGCTGGCGGAGATTGAACGGCGCATGGGATTTCCACGTGACTACCTGGACTTCACGACCTGGTATCTACAGAAGAAGGGTTACATCACGAGGGCGGACAACTCCGACTTCACATTGACGGCGGAGGGCGTGGACTACATCGAGACGCAGCGTGGAAGTCTTCCCGTGCTGAACAAGCTGCTAACCGATGGCAAGGTGCAATTCGACAAGGTAGCCAAGATGCAGAAGCAGCACCCGAATGGTGCACGCGGTTCGGGGCCGATTATCCTGCCATCTTCAATGTCAGCCTGGCTGGACCGGCGACAAAGTGGCGAGGACCGGAGAAACAAAGTGGTTCTGCGGATGCCCGGATCCGATCGGCGGGCAGGAACGCGGGATCGACGCGTGAATGTCGGCGACCGGCGGCAGATCAAGGGAGATAGACGGACCTATGCGCTGGTAAACGTGCAGGAAGATCCGCCTTCTACTCGCGTACAGTGATGCCGAGGGTTTTCATCTTCCGGTAGAGGTGGCTGCGCTCGAGGCCGAGGAGTTCGGCGGCGCGGCTGACGTTGTTGCGGGCTTCTTCAATCTTCTTGAGAATGTAGTCGCGCTCGTAGGCGTCGCGCGCCTGCTGGAGCGTGGAGAAGTCTTCCGTCGAGCGTGAGGCGGACTTGTGGGTAAGCGGCGGCAGTTGCTTGCGCTCGATCCGCAGTGTGCGCGGATTCAGGATCAAGACGCGTTCGATCACATTTTTCAATTCGCGCACGTTGCCTGGCCAGTGATATTGCTGGAGGACTTCGAGCGCTTCGTCACTGATCTCCATGCGCGGGCGACCGTATTGGCGCCCGAATTCGGCGAGGAATTCACGGGCTAGGAGCGGGATGTCCTGCTTGCGCTCACGGAGCGGCGGTACAAAAAACGGAACAACATTGAGGCGGTAGAAGAGGTCTTCGCGGAAGTTGCCCTTCGCAATCTCCTCTTCGAGATCCTTGTTGGTGGAGGCAATGAGGCGAACGTCGACGCGCAGAGGCTGCGTGCCGCCGACCGGCGTGAACAGCTGGTCATCAAGGGCGCTAAGCATCTTGGCCTGCGTTTTGAGGCTCATATCGCCGACCTCGTCGAGAAATAGCGAACCGCCGTCGGCGCGTTCCAGAGTGCCGCGCTGTTCGGGTGGGCCGCCGGGCTGCACGCCGTGTCGATAGCCGAAGAGTTCCGACTCGATGTGCGCTTCCGGGATGGCAGCGCAGTTGAGTTCGATGAAGACGCCATCGCGGCGGAGGCTTTCGGCATGAATTGCTCGCGCGATGAGTTCCTTGCCTGTGCCGGATTCGCCGTAGATGAGGACGCGGCCATTGGTTGGCGCCATCAGACGAATTTGTTGACGCAGCGCTTTGACGGGAACGCTTTCGCCGGTGAGCGCAGCATTCAGGCTGAACTGGCGCTTGAATTCAAGGTTCTCGTTGCGAAGGCGACGGGCATCGATAGCATTCTTCAGAACAATCAACGTTCGATCGAGCGAGAGCGGTTTTTCGAGGAAGTCATAAGCTCCGAGTTTGGTGGCCTTGACGGCTGATTCGATGGTGCCATGGCCGGAGATGATGACGACCTCGGGACGCTTCTCCGGGACCAGCGCATGGATATCGGCGAGAACGTCGAGACCATCGCGGTCCGGGAGCCAGATATCGAGCAGGACGACATCGTAGGGTGCGTCCTGAATGAGCAGGAGGCCTTCAGCGGCGGTTGCGGCGGTTGCAACGCTATAGCCTTCTTCTGTGAGGATCTCTTCGAGCGAGGTGCGGATCTCTGCCTCATCGTCGACCACGAGGACATGATTCATGAGCGAGCCTCGGTGAGGGGTGTAGCCCCGGCACCGTTCGCCTCCTGCTGAGGCGGTTCGATGTGATCGAGCAGGGGCAGACGAATGAGGAAACGCGCTCCCTTGGGGGTGTTGCTTTCGGCGCGGATTGAACCGCCGAGTTCCTGGATGATCTTGGCTGCGATGGAAAGGCCCAGGCCGGTGCCGCGGTGCTTGGTGGAATAGAAGGGCAGAAAAAGCCGTTCGCGGATTTCTTCGGTCAGACCGTGGCCGGTGTCAGAAACTTCGAGTTCGACGGCACCGCCATCCTCGGCTATAGAACTGCGCAGGCACAGTACACGCAGCAGACTGCCCTGCATGGCCTCGGCGGCATTGTCGATGAGGTTGGCGAGCGCACGGCGGATGGCCTCGTGATCGGCGAGCACGGGGGGCAAACCGGGCTCGAGATCGCGCTTGACCGTGATGCCTTCGAGGCGGCCGGCGAACTGGGCGAGGGCTTCGTCGGCAATCTGATTCATGTCGCAGGGGCGCGGTTGGGGAGCCGGAAACTGAGCGAGCGCGGAGAACTGATCGACGAGCGTGCGCAGCGTTCCCACACAGGCAAGGATGACTTCGCTGCATTTGCGAATGACCGAAGGCGAGTCGGGTTGGCTGCGGTCCAAATGGCGGCCGATACGTTCGGCGGAGAGCGCGATAGGCGTCAGCGGGTTCTTGATTTCGTGGGCTACGCGCTGCGCCACTTCCTTCCACGCCAGTTGACGCTGGGCGCGGAGGAGTTCGGATGTGTCTTCGACGACGAGGACAGTGCCCGCCTTGCCTCGAGCAAGTTCAAGCCGCGCACTGGTCACGGCGAGGTGCATGTTACGGCCGTGAAGATGGAATTCGATTTCGGTGGAGGCCGCACCCATGCGCTGGCCGCGGCGGATGACGCCGGCGAGCTCCTCAATGGAATCTTCCGGCAACAACGCATCGATCTTGGTCCCGCGAACGGTTGCGTTTTCATCCTTACCCATCAGGACGGCGAAGGCACGATTGGCCTGCAGCACGTTTCCGGCAGCGTCGAGCGTGACGACACCGGATGGAATGGTTTCGAGGATGGTTTCGAGCTCGCGGCGGCGTGCTTCGATGGCCTGGTTTGCGGCGGTGAGTTGGGCCGATGAGGTTTCAGCGAGTTTTCGGCTGGTGTCGAGATCGGCTGCCATGTGATTAAACGAGCGCACGAGCTCTGCCATTTCACCGGTGGTAACGAGACCGACGCGGTGCTCATACTTGCCGGCGGCGATCTCGTCCATGGCATCGGCGAGCGCTTCGACAGGGCGGGTGATCTGTTTGGAGAGAAACAGGGCAAGCCAGACGCTGGAGAAGAATACCACTACGGTGATCAGCAACAGCATCAGAAAAAACGTGGCACGGATGCTATGCCTGGATCGAAAAAGGTCCCAGTATTCTTCTGCGCCTTCACGGATGCGCGCGGTTGTCTGGCTTAGCCCCTGCGGCATCGGGAGAGCCGCAATCACGATTTTTCCGGAAGGCGTGGCAGCCTTTCCCAGCGCATAATCCTGTCCCGCGATGCGGACGACAGGCTCGTCGTTGCGCTGGGCAGAGAAGAGGATGCCCGCCGAGAGCGGGCGCTGCAGCGGAACGGCGGATTGAAACTTTGTGGACGCCGCTTTTTCAGGGATCCAGGGAATGAGGCTTGCCGTGCTGTTCTCGGGAAGGGCCTGAAAGCTCGAGATGACCCGATGATCCTTAGCGTAGATGAGGACAAATCCACCCTGAAGGGTAATGGTGTGCGCGTCGAAGACTTTCTCGAGCGTAGGCGTGTCGGCATCGGGTGCACCCGTTGCGGCGATCGACTGTGCCTCGCTGCGTGCATTGCTCGTGACGTATTGCGCCAACTCCAGCACGACGCGAGTTGAGTCCTCGCGCAGTTCCGAGGTATTCGGCGAGAACCAGCGGTCGATGGAGCGGTTCATGAGCTGAAAACTGAACAGAAACATGAAAACCGCGGGCGTGAGCGCGATGAGTGCAGCGCCGAGCACCATGCGCGTCCGCAGTCGCGCACCGAGAGCACTGCTGCTTTGATCTGCGTAGAGTTTGAGAATGGCGCGCAGCAGAAGCAGAAGAAAAACGAGGAGCGAAAGGAAGACAACGACCGTGAGGCCGGTGAAGGCCAGGGTTTCGCCGGAGGTTTCGGGATTGAGAAAGCGAACGTTGGAGGT
The DNA here is from genome assembly GCF_035317045.1 of Occallatibacter sp. Classification (GTDB taxonomy): domain Bacteria; phylum Acidobacteriota; class Terriglobia; order Terriglobales; family Acidobacteriaceae; genus Telmatobacter. The sequence goes on along the minus strand of NZ_DATHHT010000035.1, from coordinate 28,240 downwards.
GTTGAAGGCCTGCAAGCCACCCAGAAGGGCGAAAAACAGCAACACGCCCGCGCCGAGAAACAGGACAGTCGAGCGCCGCGAGCCACCTTCGAAGGGCATGCGGCGATTATAGTGCGGGGCAGCAAACGAGAGGCAGGCCGGTCAACGAGAGTCAGGCGATGTGCCAGACGATGAACTTTAGCCAACCTTCCCACACATCCGTAAAGGCATGCGCAACGATATTGATGCGCAAATTCCTACGCCATACCGCCAGCGCACCATACAAGATTCCAAGTACGCTGATAACGACTACATTCCGCCACCCCTGATAACTGTGGAACAACCCAAAGACCAGACCCTGCCCCAGCACCGCGACCGCGATGTTCCCGCTCAACGCATGGAGTTGGCGTTGCAGAAAGCCGCGAAATACCATCTCCTCACAGATGCCCGCGGTGATCGAAGTTGCAATCCAGATCAAAATCTCAATCAGGCTCTGAGGCAGCAGGCTGTCAACCGTCTTTGCGCTGCCCGGCCCAACAGACCCGGCTATGAGCCTGGAAACTCCGTATGCTGTACCCTCCCAAACAATCAGGAACGGCGCCATGATTCCCAGGTCCACCAGCACGTCTTTCCATGAATTCCATCGCCCGCCTGAGAGGGTCCATAGACTGCCACCATAGTGATGCACTGCGGCCCAGCAGTAATAGAACAGCGCCCAGTCCATTACAAGCGCGGCCAGGTAAATGGGAATTGCTTGTCTGTGGCTCGCAAGTTGACCAGCGGCGGCCACACCATTGCCGGCGGTAGCCGTATGTTGGGCAATGAAACCCATTACCACAACACCGACCCCTATCACCAAGAAGCCGGTGAGCCTGCTCCACGAGGCTATTTGAGCGGGAGCGTTTCGATCATCCGAACTTTCCGGCGCGACAATCTCATTTGCCTGCATGGCCCTTGTCCTTTCGACTGCTCGACAGTCGATCCTGTGCTTTATCGAGTTTGCATAACGCGGTCAGCGTCTCTTCTGTCCATCGCATGTGTGCCTGAAGTTCGATCTGCCCGAAGCGCAAAGCCATCTGCCAATAGGGCGCGTCGGGGTAGTCCGCGTTTTTGGCGATTTCGCGCTCGATGAACGTGAATCGCTCCAGCATTACCCGCTCGTTCGCAGCCATCTTCTCTACGTAGCCCTTGATCGTTTGCGGAGAAGCATTCGAGCCAAAGAAGAGTTTCAGAAGCAATTCATTGCGTGGAACTTCCGACTGCGGCTCAATCTGGAGCCAGCGCTGAAGGCGTTCCCTGCCCTTCTTCGTGATGGAGTAGATGTTCCGGTCGGGCTTGCCTCTCTGCTTTTGTATCTTGCGCGTAACGAACCCGCCGGATGCGAGCCTTTTCAGATTGGGATAGATCTGCCCATAGCTTTCATTCCAGAAGTGATGAATACTTTCATCGATCATCTGGCCAAGGTCGTAACCCGACATCGGTTCGATAGTCAGCAGGCCGAGCAGAACTTCCATACTGGAGCTTACGCGTTGCGCCATATTGCTAATAGCTATATGACTATTAGATACCTATGTCAAGAGAGAAACCTCTTGAGCTAGCGCCCAGCTCCTCGGATTACGGCGTTTCGTTGTGATCTTTCGACTTACAACAAAGAGGAAGCTCTCTGTCTCAATGCTGAAGAATTGACCTACCGACCGGTGAGACTATCCAAGAACGATGTCTGTTCCTGTCCAGGGGCGCTTCTGGCTGTCGGCTACACCCCGATGGGTTAGGGTGCCGAGATAGGTATTGAGGCCTTCGGCGAAACCGGGATCGCGCTTGAGTGCTTCGCGGGCGCCGAGATTGGCGATGCGCATCAGATACGGGAATGTCGAGTTGGTAAGCGCCAGCGTGGAAGTGTGCGGCACAGCGCCGGGCATGTTGGTAACGCAATAGTGAACGACGCCGTCGACAACGTAACTGGGGTTGGAGTGCGAGGTCGGCTTGGCAGTTTCAACGCATCCGCCCTGGTCAATGGCAACATCGACGATCACGGCGCCCTTCTTCATCGCTGAGACCATGGCGCGGGTGACGATCTTGGGTGCGGTGGCACCGGGAATGAGCACGCCGCCGATGACCAGATCGGCCTCGCGCGTGGCCAGTGAAACGTTGTAACTGTTCGAGGCGAGCGTATAAAGTCGTCCGCTGTAGAGGTCGTCTAGTTCGCGCAGGCGGGAGAGATTGACGTCGACCAGCGTAACCTTGGCGCCGAAGCCAATAGCGATCTTCGCGGCGTTCGTGCCAACGATGCCACCGCCGATGATGGTGACGTTCGCCGGAGGCACGCCCGGGACACCGCCAAGAAGAATGCCACGGCCCCCGCGTTCCTTTTCGAGATACGCGGCGCCAACTTGCACGCTCATGCGCCCGGCGACTTCGCTCATCGGCGTGAGCAGGGGCAAGGTGCCCTGGCGGTCGCGGACGGTTTCGTAGGCGATGCCGATGACCTTGGAATCGAGAAGCTTGTTGGTGAGAACCGGAATAGGAGCCAGGTGAAGGTAGGTGAAGAGCACCAGGCCTTCGCGGAAATAGACATACTCCTGCTCGATGGGCTCCTTGACCTTGACGACCGTCTCCGATTTTCCCCAGACGTTGCCGGCGTCGCCAACAATCTCCGCACCGGCATCCTGGTAGCTCGCGTCGGTGAAGCCCGAGAGTTCGCCGGCGTGGCTTTCGACCAGCACCTTGTGGCCGGTTTCGGTAAGGGACTTGACCCCTGCGGGCGTGACGCCGACGCGTGCTTCGTTGTCCTTAATCTCTTTGGGTACGCCGATGATCATGGAGGGCTCCTTCGTCCGGCTTCAATGGCTCGACTCGCGGGGGAGGGTGGTCGCAGGCTGGAGAGCTGCGCGCCGGACAGTTTTTGTTACCCGGGGGAGGGCTTGATCCGGCGCAGCGGCTCTTTCTAGCTTCCAGTTGGACACATCCTAAGGCGCTTTGGGGTTTCAATGTGTGCAAAGTTCGTGTTAAATCCATGTCATGGACACGAAACATGACGAAAAATCCGCCGTGATGCAAGAAACGGGTGCTATGGCGACTGGTTCTGAACTGGATGAGCTGGATATCTCGATTCTGCGCTATCTGGAACGGTACGGACGGGCCACCAACTACGAGGTGGGCGAGGCGGTGGGGTTGTCGGCTTCGGCGGCTTCGCGCAGGATTCAAGCGCTGGAAAGTGCGGGAACGATTCGAGGCTACCGGGCCATGGTGGATGACCGGCTGCTGGGGAGGCGGATGACGGTTTACATCCGCGTGACTCTGGAGCGTCAATCGGCGCCGGTTTTGAGCGCATTTGAAGCAGCTCTGCGGCATTGCAAGGAGATCGTGAGCTGCCACCTGATGGCAGGCCAGTATGACTACATGCTGGTTGCGCGCGTGGCGGGCATTGACGACTACGGGCGGCTGCACCAGAACGAACTTTCGCGGCTGCCAGGGGTTACGCGCCTGGAAACGAGCTTCGCGCTGCGGGATGTACTGGACGGAAACCGGGTGTAGGACAAGACCGAAGAACCTACCTAGTCACGTAAGGCTGTGATGTGATTTGGCCTGGCTGGGGGTACATTGGTTACGCCGGTACTTTGCTTTTGACGTTACCTGCATGGGACAATTCCGGACGGCGTTCTTGAAGGCGTAGTCATGTTTGAGTCTGACCAACACGAATTCGATGATGAGTACGCAGAGATAAGCCATCCGGCTCCTCCGCCGCCTCCCAAGCCACCTGCGGTTCCTGCAGCTTCTGCAACGGCAGCGCAATCCAGGTCGGTCGCGGTCCACGAGCCGATCGTGGAGGAGCCAGAAGAAGAGGAACACGAAGAGACTGAAGAGGCTGATCAGGAGGAGTTTGTCGACCCGGCAGAAAGGCGTGCGGAGGATGAACCACCGCCGCCGCTGAAGAGGAAGCCGAACGTACTGCTGCTGGGTGGGTTTGGGGCGCTGATCGTTTTCGGAATCTTTGTCCTGATGACCATGAACAAGCCGAAGGAGAACACCCCGCCGCCGGGTGATCTGGGCCCTGGGATTGTGGCCGTCGACGGCTTGCGCGGACATCTTGAAACGCGGTGGGACGGCGATGCCAAGAACGGCAGGCTTTCGTACAAACTGCAGATAGTGCCGATGGAGGATCGCTGGGGCGCAGGGTTTTCGCGCGTGGTAAGCAATCCGCCGATGCCGATGGCGGTGAATATTCGACTGCTGGATTCAACGGGATTCGCGCTTTGCGGAAAGGAAATTGATTTCCACTTCGATCCCCAGAGTGCGGCGCTGCCGGTAACAGTGTCGGCGGTCGGCGCGAATGGAAAGAAAATTTCAATGGCTGAGCGGAACGCGGCAATCCAAGCGGCGCGGCAAAGCCAGGTCACCCAGATGCAAGCTGCGGAAGTGGCGAGAGAGAAAGGGAAAGACCTCTTTCAGAACCAGACCACGGCCGACGGACAGGTGGCAGCCCTCAATGCGCAGGGTTCGTTACCCTGCTCGCCCGACCAGTACAGGCGCGTCGACTACTGGGACTTCAACACGAATTTCCCGACGCTCGACGAGCAGGCCGAGCTGCTTGATCCCAAGGCACACGCGAAGGAATTCGATCCGCCGGGGCATCCCCAGAAACGAACCCTCCCCAAGTGGGGAGATGGATTCGTCATCCAGGGCGATGACCGCGTGAAGGGATATGACCAGGCACGCGGGCTGCTGTGGGCCGAGGACAGAACCTTCGCGATCGACAAGCGGCTTGGGCAGGCTACGGCGACAGCGTGGGCAAGCAACTACACGCTGATTCACTATCGCTGCGACCAGCACGCCATCTGTGCACTGACGGCGGCGGGTGAGGCAGCTGTGCTGCATGCGCGGCTGAGCGAGTAGTCGCATCCGGACATCGATCTGACTGAACACTTACGCCCCGTTCATTGTTCCCTTAGCGCCTTGACTGGATCGAGGCTGGACGCCCGTCGCGCGGGTAACCAGGACGCAAGCGCGGAAATGGCCAGGAACCCTGCGGTCATGGAGACATAGGTCGTGACGTCTGTCGGTTTTATGCCGCCCACGAGCAGCGCGGAGATAACGCGGCCAAGGAAGATTGATCCAATCACTCCAATGACGATGCCGGCTGCGCTCAGTCGTAGTCCCTGCGCGACGATGAGGCGAAGGATATCGCCGCGCTCGGCTCCCATGGCCATGCGGATGCCGATCTCAGAGGTGCGCTGTCGCACCGAGGTGGAGATCACGCCGTAAAGGCCAACCCCGGCGAGCAATGCGGCAATGACTGCAAAGACCGAGATCAGCAGGAGAGAGAATCGCGTGCCGGCCTGTGAGTCGTAGACCACGGAATCGGCGGTCTCCATCTTGCTGACGAGGAGATGCGGATCGAGCGCTTTGAGAGTGGCCCGGACTTGGCTTTCGTACGACGCGGGATCGCTTCCTGTGCGCAGGGCCCAGGATTGGATTGCGCCGGATCCGAGAAATGCGTCGGGAAAGTAAATCTGTTCGCGCCCGACTTCCGCGAGCGAGGTGACGCGTTGATGGGCAACAACACCGATGATCTGTACCTTTTCCGCTTCGGGTGTGCGCAGGCGAATAAGGATGTGCTTGCCGATTGCGGACTGGCCGGGAAATGCCTTTGCGGCGAGAGCGTCATCGACGATTACGCCGTCGCGGCCAGGGAGATTGTCCTCGTCAGTGAAGGTGCGTCCCGCGTGCAGCGGCGTGCGCATGGCTTCGAAATAACCAGGTAGAACGATTTGAAAATCGGTCGCCTGAAAGCGCGCTGGGTCGTGCGCGGCATCCTCCGTTCCCCACCGAATGGGACTGAACTCGCCGGTTAGCGGAAATGGGAATGAGCCGGTGACGCTCTGAACTCCGGAAATGGATTTGAGTTGCTCGGTGATGACGTGCATGAAGGCGGCGCGTTGCTCGGGAGTTTTGCGGTTGAGTTGGATGCCCTGTAGCTGAAAGCTTAAAAGATGATGTGGATCGAAACCCGGATCGATCTCCTGCAGCTTGAGGAAACTGCGGAACATCAGTCCGGACCCGATCAGCAGGACGAACGAGAGTGCGACTTCGGCCATGACCACCGTATTGCGCAGGAACGCTCCGCTGCCCATACCAGAGGTACGGCTGACGCCGCGCAGCACATTCATGAGCCCGGGGCGCGAAGCTTGCAAGGCGGGAACTATGCCGAAGATGGCCGCGGAGGCGAGACCAGCAAGCGCGCTGTACGCAAGCACTGCGCCATCGATGCGGACGTCTTCGAGGCGGGGAAGGTTAGCTGGAGCGAGCGCTCGCAACGCGAGGATTCCAGCCCAGGCAAGGCCGAGACCGACCACGGTGCCCATTACGGAGAGCAGGACCGCTTCAATGAGGATGGGAGAGATGAGCCGGGAGCGGTTCGCTCCCATGGCTGCACGCACAGAGAATTCCTGCTGCCGCAGCGAGGCGCGAACCAGAAGAAGATTGCCGACGTTGGCGCAGGCGATCAAGAGCAGAAAGATCACGGAGACCATGAGGGTGAGGATGGCCGGGCGCACCGCTGCCACCAGATGCTGTCGCATCGGCGCAAGGTGGATGTAATAGCCGGCGGTCTGGTCGATCGTAAACGTCTGCCGCGCCTGTGCGGCTATGCCGTCGGCAGCGCCTTGCGCACTTTGGAGCACCGCTCCCTCTTTGAGCCTGCCAATGGGCCGAATGGAAAAGTCGTTGCGATTCGCCGAGTCGTAATTGAGGCGATTGGCGATGTAGATGTCGGGAGCGGATTCGACGTCAGCGGCGGGCGGAAAGTAGAGGCGAAAGCCGGGAGCCAGGACACCGGCGATCACGGGACCCGGCAATCCAGGAATCGTGATGTTATGGCCGAGTACGGCGGTATTAGCCCCGTAGCGCCTGCGGAAATATTCGTAACTGAGGATGGCTGTACCGGGCAGGGCGGGCGGGGCATTGGCTGCGTTGTTGGTCGGGGGCTGCGCCTGCGGGATCCCATCCTGCGCGTTGAAATTCCGGCCCAACAGGATCTTGCCGCCCATCACGTCGAAGAAGTTGGTGGTGGCAATTGCGATGCTGATCTGTTCAGGCGTTCCGTCTTCCTGGGGGACAGCGGTACGGCCGGTGAAGACGCCGGCCATATCAGAGAAATACGCCTTTGTTCCTTCGCGCAGGTCGATGTAGTCCGCATTCGAGAACGGCAGATCGTGGACATCCCGCTTGCGCAGATCCATGCCGGCAATCACCAGTTTGCCCGGATCGCGGTAAGGAAGCGGCCTGAGCAGGACTGCGTTGGTGACGCTGAAGATTGTGGTGCTCGCACCGACCCCAAGGGCAATCGTAAGGACGGCTGTCAACGTATAGCCGGGGCGCTTGGCCAGAATGCGCGCAGCGATGACGACATCTTTCAATGTCATGGACGACCTCTCCCTGAGAGTTGAACCGGGGAATTGACCGACTGTCAATCAGAAGTTATCAACGCAGTCGTGGACGTTGCGGCTTTGGTGACATGGCGAGCTGCTTCAGGCGGAGGAATTGCGGGCGAATAACGGCCAACTCGGGAGTTACTCAAAAATCGGGTTCGTTCGCGTTGGGCCATCACGCGCCCGGAACAACTGAGTAACCAGAAATTAACCGAATCTTCGACCACAGGAAAGTTAGAATTGGCCGGTATTGAACCGAGGAGAATAGATGTCTACTGCACCCGGCACTGCTTTTCATTACCAGATCGAAGAATCCAAGGATGAGCGGGATTTTCCAACCACGACCATCAAGTGCCAGGGCAAACTGATCAGCGAAAACACGGATGAGATCCGCAAGCTTATACAACCGTTGATTCAGCAAGGGGGCCGGCGCATCGTGCTCGATTTCACAGACCTCGAATATCTGGACAGCTCCGGCCTGGGAGCGATTGTGGGTCTCAAAGTCTCTCAGATAAACCGAGGGCTCTGCCTGCTGGAGTTGGTGAACCTTACGCCTCGGGTGAAGAAACTGCTGACCATGACAAATCTCCTGCAGTTGTTTTCGTCTTAGAGCGGCGGGTTTTACTAGACGCACTCTCGAACGACACTGGTCCTTTCCCACCCAACCGAGCTCGGATGGGGCACCCCGGACACCCCTCGTTCGCACCGATGTCTGAATTTTCACGGCAGATCCCTCCGCTGCGATCGGGACGACGTGCGCATTTGCGATTGTTGGTGAATCACAGGCTGTGCGGAAGTTGCTAGTTGAGCAACTCTTCGGCTGCGCATCCCCAACTCTGAATCGCCTTGTTTGGCTAGCCCAGGGTTCCCCTGCGCTCCACCCTGGGCTATTTTCCTGCGTTCCCTCAGGGAACTTTGTGGCAGAGTTCCCCCCTTGATCGCGGAATCTTCTGGCCCCCACCGCTTCGCTGCCCCACTTCGTGGGCCCCAGGCTTGCGGCGCTCAGGATGACACGGGGCTGGGTTGGGTCGCGACTCAGTTGCAGGAGCAGGCTCCGGTCGAGTCGGGGCGGGTCGAGCAGGAGCCGATCTGGACTGGTGGACCAATGGCCTCGATGCAGGCGACGTGCCCTACCGCGGCGTGGGAAGAGGCGACCGGAAGCTGCGCGGCGGAGACACCACTGTCGGTGACGTTGCCTGAGGAATCGTATTGGGGAAGGTTTCCGGTGGTTCCGGTGCCGTCGCTGATCTGGACCCTGGGGCCAGCGCCGTGATAGCCGTCGAGGCTCGACGACAGAACCGTATGCCGCCCGACCTGGAAGGACGCGGCTCGCGCCGTGCTGGTGACGGTGAGGGCATTGTCGATGGTGGTGGCGCCGTTCTTCTGGACGAGGAAGGTGTAGGCGTTGTTGGCGGCGTTGGTGACGGAGACCGCGGCCCCGGCTTCTCCATTGGCATCGGGAGTGATCCGGATGGCGGCCGCGTTCGGTGCGGGCAGGAAGACGTTGCTGCCGTCGTCGCAAAACTGCTGCCGGAGGGCGGTCGAAAAAGTGTAGTTGTAGCAACCGACGGGGCGTGCTCCCTCGCTGGGCATGAACTGGCGTTTGAACACCTCGAGCACCGATGCGTGGCCGTCCCACCAGGATTCGATGTCGGCCTGGGGAATACTGGGGAAGTTGGATCGTGGTCCTGCACGGCCAATGGCATTGGAGACGACGGACCATTGCAAGTCGGAGCCTCCGCCGACGGGGCCGGCCTCGAGCGCGGCATAGATAGCACGCTCGACCCACAGGCCGTCGTACCAGTAAGAGCCGCTGTTTTCGTCGGTGGCGAGGAAAGCGGATGTTCCCTGCGTGACCCCCGGGCGGTTGCCGGCGATAGTGGCGGCAATGCCGAAGATCTGGCTCGTAGCGGCGGAGGCTTTGCCGGGAGGGCCGGGGTCGAGCCCCGTTTCGTTGAAGATATTGGCTTCGACTCCATAGGTGAGGGAGTTGGCGCTGCCGTGGCGCTGGATGGCGATGGGATTGATGCCCCACACGCCATTGTGGAGATCGCCAGGATTGTTCTGCGCAACCAAGAACGCGCCCACGCAGGGTGCGGCTGAGGCGGCGGCGGTGTAGTTGCAGTTGTGGTAGGTGTAGAGCGGCGCCGTGTCGTTCACACCGGCATCAGAGGAGATGATGCGCGTGACGGGCGTGACATAGGGATCGCCCTGCGCCGTCGAGGTCTGTACGCGGGTGGCGGTGTCGGAGATGGATTGATTGAAGACGGGACTGGTGAAAATCAGCGGGGTCGCGGGCGCCGAGACGTAGTTCTGATTCACGCGGGAGTTTGGCTGGAGGGCGTTGTTCCGGGCGAAGATTTCAGAGAGTTTCGACACCGGCGCGGTGAACAGGCTCCTCAGATTGAGGTATGTCGCGTTGTGCGGATCGGGAGGCGACTGCGCGCAGGCAAGCGTGGCGCTGAGAGCAAGGAAGATTGCGAAGGGGGATTGCAGGGATCTACGCATAAGGTGGGGAGGGACCTCCGGGAATTGCGGGCGTGCCTATGGATAAGACGCGTCTGGCGGGGGAAGGACTCGTGGAGCGGGTGGCGGGCAGGGGCCAGAAAACCGGCTGATTCTGGAAAACTTCAGGACCTTCTTTGTGCTGCTGTCGTAGACTCTTGTGCGGACACGGTTACGACTGCGGAGGACCCTGCGGATGTCTGGTGAAACCATCTCTCCGGAACAGGCGGCCAGCCTCGTCAAATCGGGCATGTGGCTGGACTACGGCGCGGCGCTTTGCCAGCCGGATGTTTTCGACAAAGCGCTGGCTGCGCGCAAAGACGAATTGGCAAACGTGAAGATCCGGTCGTGTCTTTCGATGCGTCCTCGGGCGGTGATCGAGGATGATCCGGAAGGCAGGAGTTTTCATATGTTCAGCTGGCATTTTTCGGGTTACGACCGCAGGAAGCATGACGCCGGACGCTGCAATTACGTGCCGCTGAACCTGGGTGAGGTGCCGGATTATTACCGGCGCTTTCTAGATCCGGTGGACATCACCATCCTGAAGACCTGTCCGATGGACGAGGGTGGATACTTCAACTTTGGACCGACCAACCTGTGGCACCGGGCAGCGGTAGAGCGCGCGAAGGTGGTAATCGTCGAGATCAATCGCGAACTGCCGTACGCATTCGGCAAAGAGAATGGTGTGCACTTGCGGGAGGTCGATTTCGTGATTGAAGGCGACCATCAGCCGTGCGCGGAGTTGCCCAACCCGGATCCTGGTGAGATCGACAGCACGGTAGCGCGGCGGATCGCTGAAGAAATCGAAGATGGCGCCTGCCTGCAGATCGGGATCGGCGGCATGCCCAACGCGGTATGTTGCCTGCTGCTCGAGACCGGCGTGAAGGACCTGGGTGTCCACACGGAGATGATGACGGATGGACTCGGGCTGCTCTACCGGTCGGGCCGTGTGACTGGATCGCGGAAGACACTCGATCCAGGCAAGGTGACGTATACGTTTGCGCTGGGTTCGAACTCGCTTTACGCGACAACGAATCGCAACCCGGACATGTATTGCCACCAGGTGGACTACACGAACTCGCCGCACGTCATCATGCAGAACGAGAAAGCCGTCTCGATCAATAACACTACACAGATCGATCTGCAGGGGCAGGCGGCTTCGGAAACCGACGGTCAGCGTCACATCAGCGGCACCGGAGGGCAACTGCAATTCGTGCGGGGCGCGTACGCATCGAAGGGCGGCAAGTCGTTCATCTGTCTCTCGTCGACTTACGAGAAGCGCGGGGAACGCAAGAGCCGGATCGTGTTCAGCCTTACGGCCGGGAACATTGTGACAACGCCGCGCTCGGACGTGATGTATGTGGTGACCGAATACGAGATGGTCAATCTGAAGGGAAGATCCGTTGCGGAACGCGCCCAGGGACTGATCGCGCTGGCGCATCCGGATTTTCGCGAGGAGTTGGAACGGCAGGCCTACGAAAACCGGCTGATTCCGCGGCATGTTTCGTTTGCGTGATGGAGATACCGGGTCTCAAAAGCGAGCCCTTCGACTTTACTCAGAACAGGCTCTGGGGCACTCGGCGGTTTCTCTGATATCGTTCACCTCACCGTCATCGACGATCAGTGACCATCTACGCGCGAGAGCTTTTTAATCACTCGATTGGCAATCTCTATGTATGACACAAATGACGGGTGATCCGACCTGCCCCGCCAAGTCGTGGGCCGTACAGAACCGCTGAGGATGGACTTTCGTGAACCTGTTCGTCTGAGTGTGAACATGATCACATCCGAGTCGCGGAATGTCTCCGCTTCTGCACCTTCAACATCAGCCGGCATTCCCTCGGAAGGACGAATAGCATAATGCCATTCAAGATCGATTCTGAATGTACATCCCGAACGTTCGACCGATACCTCAGCCGTCTTCTTCTCCGCAACCACTAAAATGGGTTGAATCGAGCCACCATTCTGCAGCTTTCTCCTCGAAAGTTCTGCCGATAGCTCCCGTGCAACTCTGCCTGTCGTCTGCGCGAATCCATTGTCCTTGGGAATTTCTACAACGCAAATCAGGAGTGGCGGTGCCTCTTGTCCGAATGCCACGGGGTTCATATAGCCCGTGATCGAGAGAAGAGCAAAATGCAACGTAAGAACTAAGAAATATGTGGCGCGTCTTGGCACTCTGAACCTGATCTCCAAGTTTCTGTCGACGGTTCCGAAGACGGTAGTTTGTACTGGGCACCCAGTCTAAAAACTGGTCAGATCTGGGGTACCAAGCCTGGGCAAAATTACTCGGCGTTGTCGATCTGGGCGCGCTGGAGTTTGTCGCTGTAGTCGATGTAGACGGCTTTCCATGTGGTGAAGAAGTCGATGGCGCCGTTGCCTTCGCGGTGGCCGTTACCTGTGTGCTTGACGCCGCCGAAAGGCAGGTGGACTTCTGCACCAATCGTCGGCGCGTTGATGTAGGTGATGCCGGCTTCGAGGTCGCGGATCGCGGCGAAAGCGCGGTTGAGGTCCTTGGTATAGAGGGCGCTGGAGAGGCCGTAGTCGATGGAGTTGGCGATCTCAATGCCCTGCTCGAAGGTGTCGAATTCGACGAGCGCAACGACGGGGCCGAAGACTTCTTCGCAGGCGAGGCGCATGGTGGGCGTGACGCCGCCGAAGATGGTGGGCTCGAAGAAGGTGCCCTTGGCGTAGTCGCCGCTGGTGAGAGCGTTGCCGCCGCAGAGAAGCTTGCCGCCGTCTTTCTTCGCAATTTCAACGTACTTTGCGGAGGTCTCGATCTGGCTCTTGTTGACCTGCGGGCCGACCTGCACGGATTCGTCGAGGCCGTTGCCGATTTTGAGAGCCCTGGCGCGAGCGACGAACTCGTTGGTGAACCTTCTGGCGATTCCTCTCTGCAGCAGGATGCGGCTGGTGGCGGTGCAGCGCTGGCCTGTCGTTCCGAAAGAGCCCCAGAGCGCGCCATCGAGGGCAAGTTCGAGGTTGGCGTCGTCGAGGACGATCTGGGCGTTCTTGCCGCCCATTTCTAGAGAGACGGGTTTGAAGGTGGCGGCGGCGCGTTGGGCGACGTGCGAGCCCACTTCGCTGGATCCGGTGAAGCTGATGGCGCGGACGTCGGGGTGTTCGACGAGGGCGTTGCCGGCGCCGCTGCCGCTTCCGCTGACGATGTTGACGACTCCGGGCGGCAGGCCGGCGTCGACCAGGGTCTGCACGAGGTTGTAGACGGAGATGGGCGTGTCGGTCGCGGGCTTGATGACGCAGGTGTTGCCGCCGACGAGCGCGGGAAAGAGCTTCCAGCTGGGGATGGCCATGGGGAAGTTCCACGGCGTGATAAGGCCGACGACGCCTACAGGCATGCGGATGCTCATGGCGAACTTGTTCTGCAGCTCGGAGGGGGTGGTCTGGCCGAAGAGGCGGCGGCCTTCGCCGGCAACGTAGAATGCCTCGTCGATGGCCTCCTGTACGTCGCCGCGAGCTTCCGCCAGCACCTTGCCCATTTCGCGGGTCATGTCGCGGGCAAACTGCTCCTTGCGTTCCTGAAGAAGGATGCCAGTGCGAACGAGGATTTCCGCGCGCTTGGGGGCGGGGACGAGGCGCCAGGTGGCGAAGGCTTTCTTCGCGGCGGCGACGGCGCGATTCACGTCTTCAGCGTCGGACAATGGGAATGAGCCAACGATGTCATCGTGGTCGGCAGGGTTCACGTTAAGGATGGTTTTGCCGCTCGCGGCCGGAATCCATTCGCCGCCAATCAGATTGTGGAATGTGGGGTAAGTCATGTGAGTTCTCAGTTCCGAGTTCTTAGTTCGTAGTTGGAGTTGTCAGTTGTCAGTCATCAGTGGCCGGGGTGTGCTGCCTGAATTGGGGAACTGGCGCAGCGCTACCCGGATGGGCACAAAAACACTTGATTTTAGCGCACCGGGGTTGGGGGTCGCTTCGCGGCGGAAGCCCATCGGTGCCCGCCAGTATGTCGGCTGGACCACTCTTGAGCCGATCATCAATTCGCAGACAGGCGGTTGGCATGAAAGGGTTATTTACAAAGCTCCCCACTCTCTTGATTACCAACGGTGTTTTTCACTGCATTCCCCCGTTGGCCGTACAATCTCAATTGAGGTAGATTCCACTCATACATGTCTCAGAACGGTTATCCTTCGCGTACTTCGCGGTCACATGGCTTGCGCTCGCTCTTCAGCATGTTTTCGAGCGATCTGGCTATCGATCTTGGGACCGCCAACACACTGGTCTTCGCGGCCGGTAAGGGGATTGTTGTCAACGAGCCCTCGATTGTGGCCATTAACAAAAACACCGGTGAGGTGGAAGCAGTAGGCAAGGAAGCCAAGGATATGCTGGGCCGCACGCCGGGCAACATCGTGGCCATCAAGCCGATGAAAGACGGCGTCATTGCCGACTTCAAAGTCACCGAGAAAATGTTGAATTACTTCATCCAGAAGGCGCACAACCGCAAGATGCTGGTACATCCGCGCATCGTGATCGGCGTGCCCTCTGAGATTACGCAGGTGGAAAAGCGGGCGGTCGAGGACTCGGCTTATCGCGCCAAGGCCAGCGAGGTGTATCTCGTGGAACAGGCCATGGTGGCGGCGATCGGCGCGGGGCTTCCCATTACGGAGCCGGGCGGCAATATGGTTGTCGACATCGGTGGCGGGACTACCGATATTGCTGTCATTTCGCTTTCCGGTATTGTCTATTCGCGTTCGGTGCGGATGGCCGGGAACCAGATGGACGAGTCCATCACCAACTATCTGAAGCGGAAGTACAACCTGCTGATCGGCGAGCGGACGGCGGAACAGATCAAGATCGAGATCGGGTCGGCGTATCCGCTGGACAAGCCGCTGACGATGGAGATCAAGGGGCGCAACCTGATTGAAGGCGTGCCCAAGACCATCACCATCGACGACAGCGAGATTCGCGAGTCGCTGGGCGAGTGCATCGCGGTGATCATGAATGCGATTCGCGTGGCATTGGAGCGGACGCCGCCAGAGCTATCGGCAGACATTTCGGATCGCGGCATTGTGCTGACGGGCGGAGGCGCGCTGATCAAGAACCTTGACAAGCGCATCCGCGAGGAAACCGGGCTGCCGGTCTCGGTGGCGGACGATCCGTTGGCCTCAGTGGTGCTGGGGACCGGAAAAATGCTGTCGGATTTCAGGCTGCTGCGCAAAATCAAGATCGATTAAAGGCAGTGATCAGTGGACAGTGCACAGTGAACCGTCCTCCGACATTGGTAGTCTTTCTCCGCAAGGGCCGGCAAAACACTGACCACTGTTCACTGTCCACTGTTGACTGACCCTCATGGAATCATTTGTTGTTCGGTATCGGAATCTGCTGGTGCTGCTGGCGTTGCTGGTGGCCCAGATTCTGGGCATTGCCATGCAGGTGCGCCGCTCCGCCAATGGGCAGGTGGGCAGTGACTCCGGCGATGGACGCAGTGTGAGGCTGCTTCGTTACTGGGCCAATTCGCTGGTATCGCCGCCGGAACGGGCTTTGCACTCTTCGGGCTCCGGCGTCTCCGGGCTATGGGAAAACTACGTGGATCTGCGGCATGTGCGGCAGCAGAACGCTGATCTGCAAAAGACAGTCGATCGATTGCGGCTGGAGCAGGCCGCGCTGCTGGAAGATGCCAAACAAGGGCAGCGGCTGCAGGCCCTGCTGCATTTTCAAGAGAAATACATCTACAAGACGGTCGCAGCGCAGACCATCGGGACCAGCGGAACCGACCAGTCGCGCGTGTTTTACATCGACAAGGGCAAGAATGATGGTATCGACCGTGACATGGCGGTGATCACGCCTGACGGAATCGTCGGCAAGATCCGCGACGTGTTTCCACACACCGCGCAGGTGCTGGCCATCAACGATCAATCGAGCGGCGCGGGAGTGATTCTGGAGACGACGCGCATTCGCGGGATTCTGCGGGGTAATGCGGCAGGGCAGCCGCAGGTGGAAGACGTGATTCGCGATCAGCGGATCATGCCCGGCGAGACGGTGCTGACGGCGGGCGGGGACGAGATCTTTCCGCGGGGGATGCCGGTAGGGGTGGTCCAGAGCGTTGCGAATGATCCGGAGCGGGACGGATTTGTGGATGTGATCGTGAAACCAGCGGCGCATCTCGACCAGCTGGACGAGGTGCTGGTGGTGACGTCGACGCAGCCTCGATTCCCGCCCGATCAGCAGCGGGACATGGCCGCAAGTGAAGCTTCGAAAGGCTCCGAGACTGAACAGCAGAAGGCGTCGGATGGAATGGCGGAAAAGCTGCCGGGGCTGATCGTCCCGAATGTGCCAACGGATCAGCAGCCGCTGAACGACACTTCGAATCCCACGCCAGTCTCCAAACCGCCGGTGGCAATTCACCCCGACCGGTTCACGCCGGGAAACGCGACGACGCCGACAACGGAAGACGCACCGGCCACCGATGGGAGTGGGCCCAGGAAGAAGCCGGCACCCAAAACTCCGGCCAGCAATCCGAACGCAACACCGCCTGCGTCGCCGCAAGGAGAGAATCGCTAGACATGTCTGTCCTTTCAGCGGAGAGCCGCCGCGAATTCGAGATTCATCGCTACCCGGTACTGATCTATGCGCTGGTGCCCATCGCCGCGCTAGTCCTGCAGGCGTGGCTGCCGCGGGTGATGGGACGGTTCGCGTGGTTTGATCTGCCGCTGGTGGTGACGGTGTTTTTCGCGCTCAGCCGGCGTAATCCGATCCAGGGCTCGATTCTGGGCGGCATCCTGGGCATCGCTGAAGATGCCCTGACGGGTCATCCCATCGGCATCAATGGCATCGCCAAGACGCTGGTTGGGTATCTTGCGGCTTCGGTGGGCATCCTGGTTAACGTTGAGAATCACGCCATCCGCCTGGTGATGACGTTTGTGCTTTCACTGGTGGGCAGCATGACCTATTTTTTCGTGGTTCGCTTTCTGCTGGGCATGACGATCGATACGAACTGGCTGATGGAGTTGTACAAGGCACTGGGCAATTCGTTGATTGCGCTGGTGCTGTTTCCCCTGCTCGACCGGACCAAGATCCGCGATTGAGTACGTTGGTTCACGGAACGAAAAAGCGGTTGGCGCACGCCGCAATGCCGCAAGAGCAGAATGTTGAATAGAGGTATTCTGAGTGTGACGTTATTGGGTAAATCGCGGGAGATGCGGATTCTTCGCTCACCACCCCTGAACCTACCCCAGAGAGCGATCTCGCTCTTTGGTCCCCTGAAACGTTCGGGGCCCGGTTCACTCAGAATGACGTCGTCAATTGTGAGAAAAAGATTCAGGCTCGATACTAGTAATGGCTTCAGATGAATTTTGACAAGGTCACACGCGGCGAGAAAGTCCCCACGCTCAAGCTGGCGGTGGTGCAGTATGGCGTTCTTGCGCTGATCCTGGCCCTCACGGCCGGTTTGTGGCGGCTGCAGATTCTGGGTGCACAAAACTTCAAGATGCTGGCGGAACAGAACCGCATCCGCAAGGTGCCGATCCTGGCTCCACGGGGCAAGCTCTTCGACCGCGAGAACCGACTGATCGTCGACAACTATCCTTCGGTCTCATGCTTCCTGGTCCGCGAGCAGAACCGCAATGTTGAAGCCGATCTTCCTTTGATTGCGCGGGGGCTGCATCTGAATCTCGATCAGCTCCAGACGACGTTGCGCAGGTTTCGCCTGGTCCCCGGATATCAGCCGATTCCGATCAAGGAAGATGTCTCCGCCGATGAGCAGGCATTTATCGAAGCACATCGCAACGAACTGCCGGAGTTGGAGACAATCGAAGGGGAGCGGCGCCTGTATCCGCGCGATGGATTTGCGGCACACCTGATTGGGTATGTCGGCGAGGTAAGCGAAGAGGACCTGAACCAGACACGCTATGCCGCCTATGAGCCTGGCGACGAAGTGGGCAAAGCCGGCGTGGAAGAGGAATACGACCAACTACTGCGCGGGCAAAACGGCTCGCGCGACGTGATTGTCGACAGCCACGGGCGCGAGGTGGGCTTTCTTGGAATCCAACATGCGATTCCCGGACAGGACTTGCGGCTGACGATCGACAACGATCTGCAGAAAGCGGCGGAACTGGCGCTGGGCGACCGCACTGGTGCGATTGTGGCGATGGATCCGCGCAATGGCAACATCCTGGCGCTCGTGTCGCGGCCCAGCTTCGATCCCAATGCCTTTGCCGTGAAGATCGAACGAGCGGAGTGGAACAAGCTGATCACCGATCCAGACCATCCGCTGATGAACAAAGCGATCCAAGCGCAGTTGGCTCCGGGATCAACGTTCAAAATTCTGATGTCGGTGGCCGGATTGCAGGAGGGCGTCGCGCAGAATCTGAAAGTGAATTGCGCGGGCGGATGGGGGCCCTACGGATTCTTTCATCATTGCGATGAGAAGCATGGCGCCGTGGATATTCACAACGCGATTCCCTACTCGTGCGACACGTATTACTACCAGCTGGGCGACAGGCTGGGCATCGATCGCATTTCGAAGTACGCGACCGAGTTTGGTTACGGACAGAAGACTGGAATCGACCTGCCGGGCGAACAGGCGGGACTGATGCCGAGTGAGCGCTGGCTGATGAAGAACTATCACCGCAGGTGGTATCCGGACGAGACGCTCGACGTGTCGATCGGACAGGGCGCGGTGGAAGCGACTCCGCTGCAGTTGGCGCGCATCATCGGTGGGATCGCGTCGGGGGGGCACCTGGTTCGACCGCACGTGGTTGACACCAACCAGCTTCCCGCGGAGTTCAAGAAGGATCTGGATGAAACCCTTCCCGGTTCTGGCGATGTGAACATTCCCATCGATCCTGAAAACTGGGTGACCATCACGGACGGCATGGCCGAGGTGACGCAGCCGGGGTATTTCCACACGGCGGGATCGGCACATCTTGAAGGCATTGATCTTGCTGGAAAGACCGGTACCGCGCAGTTGATGAGTCACGAAGCGCTTGGCCGCACCAACAAGGGCTTCAAGACGCGCCCCAACGTCTGGTTTGTCGGTGTAACTCCGCGGCGGAATCCGGAGCTGGTGGTTGCGGTGCTCTGGGAAAACGGCGAGTTCAGTTACTATCCGGCGCGACTTGGTGCGCGGGTGGTGGCGGCCTACGTGGAAAAACAGCGTCGATTGGCGCATAACCTGGTTCCGCCGAAGACGCTTGCTCCTCCGCCGGTCGAAGTTGGAGCGGTATGGACAACGCCCAATCCGACACCCGATGGAAAAGGCGAGACGACAGCAAAGCTGCATGCGGGCAAGTTCTTCGTGGGGCCGAATGGAGTGGTGCAGCCAGGTTCGCAGAAGGGCCAGCCGGCAAAGACGGGGCAGGCAGCGCGCCCGGCAGTGAAGAATCAGCCCGCAAAGAAACAGACCGCAAAGACAGCAACGCCCGCACAGATTGGGCGTGAATCGGCAAAGCTGAGTCCGCCTGCTTTGCCAGAGAAAGCCGCGCCGGTGAAATCGCAATGAGCCCGATGCGGCGCATTATGAGCTTTCGCGATTTCGATTGGACGCTGCTCGGGATCGTAGCTCTGCTCTGCACCATCTCGGTACTGGAAATTTTCTCTGCAACGTTGCACACCAAATACGTCGGGTTCCACACCAAGCAGATTTACTGGATTTTGGGCGGCGTGGTGGCGATGTTCCTGTTTTCGCTGGTCGATTATCACAAGCTCATCGATTGGGTTCCGTGGTTTTATGGATTCTTTCTCGTCGGGCTCATGGCGGTGCTGGTGCCGGGAATCGGCCACAAAGCGCTGGGAGCACGACGCTGGATCAAGCTGGGGCCCATCCTGTTTCAGCCTTCGGAGTGGATGAAGCTGGTGATGATTCTGGCGGTAGCTCGGTATTTTGCGAACCTGGGCGGCCGCAACCTGACGTGGAAGGAAATCTTCAAGGCCTTTGCGCTGGTCGGGGTTCCGATGCTGCTGATCCTCAAGCAGCCAGACCTTGGCACCTCCCTCACCTACATACCGGTACTGATGATCGGGATGTTTCTCGGCGGCATCGACCTTAAGCAGGCGTTGATCCTGGTGGTCGCGGCGACGGTTCTGGTGGTAGGCGGCTGGAGCAGCGGAAAACTCCTGAAGCCGTATCAGAAGGCACGGCTCACGGGATTTATTAATCCCGATAACGATCCCCGGGGGGCCGGCTACCAGGTGCTGCAGGCCAAAATTGCGGTGGGCGCAGGTGGAATCTGGGGCAAGGGGGCCGAAAAAGGGACGCAGACACAGGGGGCCTTCATACCCATTCCTCATGCGGATTTCATCTTCGCGGCCTTCAGCGAGGAGCACGGGTTTGTGGGCGCGGTTTTCGTGCTGCTGCTATACTTCCTCATATTGATGCGTTTGATTCAAAACGCTCAAACAGCCGCAGACCTGCCTGGCTCCCTGATTATCATGGGCATCGTGGCTGTGTTGGCCTTCCAGATAGCGGTCAACGTAGGCATGGTCATTGGCTTTATGCCAGTCACCGGAATCCCTTTACCGTTAATGAGTTACGGCGGATCCTCGGTGTTGTTTACCTTCCTGGCGCTGGGTGTGGTGATGAACGTGCGCATGCGCCGGTTCGTAAACTGAATGTGAGCCGGTCGAGAGAGACCGGGAGCAAGATTGCACGGCAGCACCCTCTTGGGGATCGCCGGAATTTCCGGACCGCAAGAGCAAAGTTTGTAAGTACATACAGCATCGTCAGAGATGCTGGCCCGATGGCCGCTATTGGATGAGCCGCGTTAACGAGATTCGGCGGATTTGATAGCAGGGCTCGGCGCACAGCATTGAAGAGGATGCAAAATCCGGTCAAGGTCCTGGTGGACCGAGCGCCGGACAGGATTGGGTTTAAATGAGCACGCAGAGACGGGCAAACCGGACAGCTCCACCGATCGAGACTGATCGCACGGATGTTCGGCGTCGCTGGTTTCGAGGCTGCATGGAGCGCGCAGGAATTTCGGTTTCTGCTGCGCGGACCGGCAGCGCACTCGCCAGCGTAGCAACGGCCCCACTCATGTCGATCATCTGGTTGGCATGGGCTTGGTTGCATAGCGACGAAAGGTCGCATACGTCAACCTTCAGGGTGGCCACAAACTCTCTGCCTTCGGATCACCGTTTCGAAAAGTTTGCCGGACTTGGAAGCCTGTCGAATTCGCTGCCCCCGGGTGGGGCGGGCGACTGCGGGTTATCGACCCAGCGAAGAACGCACCGGTTATCTCCTCCGCGCATTTCCATCCTCCCCGTCCGCTCGCATCTCCGCCACACCTTGCCGCAAGCCCCAGCAGGCAGAGTCCGCTGGGCGGAAAGGCAAGATGGCAAAAGAGATTTGTATTTCAAGCACGCCGCATGAGACGCGGCTTGCAATTCTAGAAGACGATCAGCTCGCGGAAATCTACTACGAACGCGAAAACGAGTACACGCTGGCGGGTTCGATTTATAACGGACGCGTTACGCGCGTTCTCCCCGGCATGCAATCGGCGTTTGTCGACCTCGGGCTCGAGCGCGACGCCTTCCTCTACGTCACCGACTTCATGGAGTTGGAAGACCAGGAAGAGACAGACGAGCTTGAAAAGGCCGCGGTAAGTGGCGGCAACCAGGCTCCCCGCGAAGTCCGCCACACCAATGGACAAGAGCGCGTCGGACAGGATCGAAGCCAGCGCCCTGGACGGCCGGAGCAGAGGCCGGATCGCGAAAGCCGCCCCACGATTGAGATCACCTCAGAGTCTGGCGATGCGGAGTTTGCAACGCCGGCTGAACCAACGGAACATGCAAGCGCTGCGGAGGAATCCGACGAACAGGGCGCCAAGCGCTGGCGCGGTCGCAGGCGGCGTCGCGGTGGCCGCGGCGGCAGCAATGTTTCAGCGACTCCCACCGAGAGCCAGGAGTTCATTGAAACCCATGTAAACGAGGCCGGTGAACTCCAGACAGAAACCCCTACTCAGATCCACGCTTCGGCATCTTCTCAACGGAATGCACGGACTGAACGTGAACGGCCTGAGCGTTCGGAAAGACCTGAGCGTTCGGAAAGGCCTGAGCGGGCTCCTGAGCCGTTTGTACTGCCGGGCGAATCACTTAAGAAGTATGGCGGTGCTACGGCTGAGTCGGCTGAAAAGCCGGTGTTTGAGACAGCGGCGCCGGTTCGACCTGCATCCTCCTACAAACCGGCCTCTCTGATCGAGTCGCCCATCGTATGGGATGGCAGCGGCTTGCTCCCGGGTGAGTCGCTCTCGCGGCACCGGAATCGTCGGCCAGAAATTCCCGGTACTCGAGAGGCGGCTTTTGTTCCGGAAGTCGATAACGGATCGCCAGACGAGATTGAAGAGCAGGAGTTTATCGAAGAGACAACGGAAGAGACGGCATCGGAAGACCCGGAGCGAGCGGTTGAGCCGTTAGCCGCGCAGTCGCCGGAACACGCAGAACCTGTCGAGTTTGAGGACGACATGGAGGAGGAAAGCTTTGAACCTCTCTCCAACGCCTCTGAACCTCACGCGGTTCCGGGTGAACCGGTCGCAGAGTCCTCCCGCACGGAATCGAGGAGTACGGAAAACGAAAGCACCGAGTTCGGGGGGGATCGCAGCGCTTCGCATAACGTCGATCCGCTGCCTCCAGCGGAATTCCGTCTCTTTGGTCTGGGGGGCAAGAAAAAGAAGTCTGATGATGTACCACCCGCGCCGGCACCCGAAGTGACGAAGCCGGCATCCGTTCCAGTCGCGTCGTCTTTTTCGCCTGGCGCCGGTCTCATTGAAGAAGAGGTGATCGAGGGCGAGGAGTACGACACGCCTCATCATCACCACAAGACAGACGAGCACGATCTGGACGACTACGAGGAAGAGGAGAAGCTGCATACGCAGATTCATTCCGGCGAACTGGGCGAGATGCTGCAGGAAGCTCACCTCGACCACCGCATCCAGATGAAGTTTGAAGACAAGAACGGCGAAGAAGGCGAAGAGGGCGAGGAAGAGGACGAGGAAGAAGAAGCAACCGCTGCCGGGACCCAGCCGGCAGGCGACGGCCAGACAGCGCAGCGCCGCGATCGTGGCGGACGGGGACGCCGTGGACGCGGAGATCGCGGCGGCGACCGCGGTGGACACAGGCCGGGAGGACGCGGACCATCGCGGCGCTCGGCGCAGACCTCGGACCTGCCGATCATTTCCGATTTGTTGAAGCCAGGGCAGGAGATCCTGGTGCAGATTGCGAAGGAGCCCATTGCCAAAAAGGGCGCCCGCATTACCAGCCACATTGCGCTGCCGGGGCGCTTCCTCGTGTTCATGCCGACGGTCACTCATGTGGGTGTGAGCCGCAAAATCGCGTCGGACGAAGAGCGTCAGCGGCTGAAGCGGATCTTGACGCACGAACGCGGCGAAGCTTCGGGAGGTTTCATTGTTCGCACCGCGGCTGAGGGCGCATCGGAAGAGGAATTGCGCGCCGATCTTCGCTTCCTGATCCACTTGTGGAATGAAATCAAGGAGCGTTCTGACAGTTCAAAGTCGCCGGCATTGATCTATCACGATCTGTCGCTTATCGAACGTATTTTGCGTGACCAGGTCAGCTCGAACTTCTCGTCGATCTGGGTCGATTCAGAAGCCGATTACGAACGGATTGTGCGGTTCCTCAATCGCTTCTCACCAACCTTGGTGCGGCGCGTGAAGCTATACACGAAGGAAACGCCTCTCTTTGAACATTTCGGCATTCAGGACGAAATCTCGAAGGCGTTGCGCTCGAAGGTGTGGCTGAAGTCTGGCGGGTCGATTGTGATCAACCAGACAGAGGCCCTGGTGGCGATTGACATCAACACCGGCAAGTACGTCGGCAAATCGGCGCGGCTTGAAGACACCATCGTGAAAACAAACCTCGATGCGGTGCCGGAGATCGTTCGTCAGATTCGCCTGCGCGACCTGGGCGGAATCATCGTCATCGACTTCATCGATATGGACGAGCGCAAGAATCGATTCAAGGTCCTGGCCGCACTTGAAGAAGCACTCAAGAGCGACCGCGCCCCGACCAAGGTTCTGCAGTTCAACGACTTCGGTCTGGTGGCGATCACCCGCAAGCGGGTAAAGCAGTCGCTGGAGCGCACGCTTTCAGTTCCATGCCCGACATGCCAGGCGACCGGCATGGTGAAGAGCTCGGCTACGGTGTGCAACGAGATCTACATCGAAATGCGCAAGATGAAGCGGCACTTTGAGGCGTCGGACGTGATGCTGCGGGTGAACCCGGAGACGGTCAAGGTACTAAAGGCCAATAACGGAAGCTGGATCAATGAGTTTGAGGAATTGGTCGGGAAGAATATCCTCATCAAGAGCGATCCGACTTTGCACCCGGAGCAGTTCGACATTCAGGGGTAGCTCTTTAAATTTTGATCGCTTCAAATCCAAAGGCCGGAGGTAACTCCGGCCTTTCAGTATCTATGCGTTGGAAGCAACTTTGATTTCCGAATGGAGTCTAAGTGCTTACTGGGACTGTTTGATCTCCCCCATAAAGGACAACCTAATTCTTGCGAGGTACAGAAATGACTTCCGTTCGCATTCTGTCACTTTTGAAGCACACGACCCTGCTGTGTGCTGCGTTCGCCTTTTCACTCGGTTCTGCGAGCGCCCAAATCTCAACTGCTCCCGATTCTTCAAGCTCGACGTCCGTTCCATCGTCAGAATCCAGCTCGAGTACACTCCAGCTTGTCGATGATGCCGGTGGGCCGGGTAACGGAATACCAGGCTTAGCAGCGTTGCCGGCCGCTGCAGCGCCAAACGGATCCGGTGGAGGGCAGTATGACAACCGGGGTGGCCACGGCGGCGGTGGTGCCGGCGGAATCCGCAGCCACCTGACGTATGAAGTCGGCGGCGGAGTGAATGCCCCGTCCAGTGACTCCTCGCCGTACATCACGTGGGGAGGCAACGTCACGGTTGGAGGCGGGTATCGCTTCAACAAGAACCTCGCCGTCATGCTGGAATATCAGTTCATCGACGACAAGGTTCCGGGCGCAATCATTGCAGAAGCCGGCGCAACCGGAGGCAACGATCACATCTGGTCCCTCACGCTGGACCCGGTCTATGACTTCAACCCCAAGAGCTCGATCAACTTTTATGCGACCGGTGGCTATGGTTTCTATCGCAAGGTCACAAGCTTCTCTGATCCGGAGCCACAGCAGTTTTGCACGTATTTTTATTGCGGTGTCGTCACTCAGAATGTCACCGTGGGACACTTCTCGAGCAACCAGGGTGGATGGAGCATTGGCGGCGGCCTGTCGCACCGGTTCGCTGGATGGAATGGCGATGGCCAGATGAGGATCTTTGCCGAAGCGCGCTATCTTGATGTTCTGTCTCCGGCAATCACAACCCAACCGAATGGGCTGGGCACAACTGCCGTCGGTGCTGATACAAAGATAGTCCCGGTGACAGTCGGGTTGCGCTTCTAGCTGCGGCTCTTTGAACGACTGGAGAGAAACAAGGCCGCCCTGTCGAGAGATCAGCGACAGGGCGGCTTTTTGTGTTCATCGTGGCGTGCCCCAGACATCAGAGGATGCCAAGGACGCGTAATCGAATCATGCCGCCTGCCAACACGCCCAAAGGCGTGAGCCCTACCAACGTCAGCATGTACCAGACGGGTTGCTGGCCGCGCTGCTGCAGGACACTTAACCCGGCAAGAAGCAAGACAGTGATGGCCAGGGCAAGAACATGAATGAGTGGATTGTGCTGTGCGATCCACGCGGTGACGTAGCCACCTGCGGCTGCAGCGAGAAACGAAAATCCGAGATTGACGAAGATGTAGCCGGGCTTTGGCTTTCCGGTTTCCCCGACCCAGCCGGGAGTGAGTTTTTGAAGGAGGACCGTGATGATCGCGATGAGCGCGGCCATGGTTGCGAGTCCGCTGAGCAGCGCGAGAAACGCGTGAAGCACTACCATGGTTTCCTCGGTTCTTCAGTAGGTGTGCCGACCTCGCCGCGCTCGATGCGGGCGAGAAACAGGCGCGCAAGCCGTGGCTCGCCGGGATGGCTCTCTCCGTGCATCGAGCAAAGGTCGAGGAACTCATCGCAAAGTGGGTTGCGCTTCTCCTGCTGCGCGAAGATGTTCTGCAGCGCGCCGGCGAGTTCGCGCAGGCGGGCCGCCTCGGGCCAAGCGCGATCGATCGCTTCATCTTCAATCAGGGCGACGTCAGAGAAAAGGCCGCGGCGGCCATGCGCGCATTCTTCGAGACAGGCTTGAAGCTGGTCAGAGAAGACGTGGCTTAGTGCGTCGAGTTGGTCGGATTCGATTGTGTTGTGTGGATCCATAAATCGAGTGCTCGCAATACCTCGTTGGTAGTGCAGGGGCTAAAGCCCAATTGAATTTGATTCAGCTTTGTGCCACGACTAAAGTCGTGCCCTGACACTTCGTGCCTTCCTGAATCATTTTGCCCGGACTGCCAAGTCGTGGCCTTTGAAATTCTTCCGGTTCATTTGTGCATTGCTGCTTCTACTTCTTCGGCGGTGTGCGGCAGGTCTGCGTCGAGGTCGAGAAGTTTGCCATCGGGGAGCACAAGGAAATCGCATTCAATGCGCACGCCAAGTTTTTCTTCAGGGATGTAGACGCCAGGCTCGATCGTAAAAACCATTCCCGGCTTAAGCACGGCCGGATATTGCGCGGGATCGTGCACGTCGATGCCCACCATGTGCCCGAGACCGTGCAGCCAATACTTGCCGAGGGGCTGCGAGTGAAGATCTTTGCTGTGGGTATTGATGTAGTTGTATGCGGCCACATCAAGCGAGTCGGGATCGCGATGGTAGAAGTCGTTGATCTTCGACTTGCCCGCGACGAAGGCGTCGATGGCAGCCTTCTGCGCACCGAGCACGACGTTGTAGATTTCCCGCTGGCGTGCGGTGAAGTGGCCATTGGCGGGAACGGTACGCGTGATGTCGGAGGCGTACATGGAGTACTCGCACGCCGCATCAACCACGACCACATCGCCTTCCGCAATGGTGGCGGAGTTCGCGGAATAGTGGAGGGTTGTCGAATTAATCCCGGTACCGACGATGGGCGCGTAGGACGGGCGTTCACAACCGTGTTCATACCAGACGGCTGTCATCTTGCCGGCGATCGTCCGTTCAGTCACGCCGGGCTTGACAGACCGCATCATCTCTCGCTGCGCTGCTATCGACGCCGTGGAGACTTTCTTCAGCAAATCAATTTCACCGGCATCCTTCACTTCGCGCAGCGGCATGGTGAGCGTGGTTACATCGTGGGACGCGGGCATGGAGGAGCCGAGGGTTGCGGCAGTGTAGCCGAGCAGAGACTCGGCAGCTTTGACGCCGGGTTGCATCCAGACGTTGAAGGCAACTCTGCGATCGTCGGCGACGAGTTTGTTCAGGTCAGAAGCAAGATTCGCCATGGGCTCAACGTTGTCGACCCCGGTGGCCCTGGTCACGTCCGGCGTTGCCGCATCCATCTTGGCGCCGGTATAGGCTTCGGTGCGGAGATTGCGCGTGGGAAGAAAGAGGATTTCCTTGTAGTCGCGCGCATGCGCTGCCTGGCCGGGACGCTCGGGCTCGCTGGTTGGGCCGATGATCAGGAGCGCAGCACCAGGCTCGTTCCAGCCCGTCAGGTAGTAGAAGTCGGAGTCCTGACGATAGGGATCGAAGTCGAGCACCGGCTCTTCCGCGGCAAAGAGGATGGCGACGCCGCCATGCAATGCGTTGCCAAGGGCGATACGACGCGCGTGGTAATCGCTGGCGGGCTGTTTTTCGAGGGCCTGGGATGCGGGGAACGTGAAGGCAAGGAGAAACAGAACCGGGGCAACGAGCCGGACAGTCTTCATTCCGCTATTGTTACTCGCCGTTGTGCTCGGTGCAAAATGGAAACGTCTTTGAGTTTGCGCGGAACTCTTCGTTCTCGTGGAAAGGCAAAAGCAGATTCTTCGCTCGCCACTCCCAAACTGAAATGCGTTTTGGGCCCTGTTTGTTCAGAATGACACCGCAAATGATGGGAAGAATTTCAGAGTCAGAACGCTAGAAGGCGGCGACGGTGGCGCCGTTGGGGATTTCCTCTTCCTGTTCTCTCGCGATCCTGGCCTCTTCTTCATCGAGCATCTGGAGGAACGTACGTGCCGGAACGGGGCGTCCGAAGAGCCATCCCTGCGCGTGGATGCGCTGATTGCTTGCGGCAAAATACGCGGCCTGGGCCTTTGTTTCGATGCCTTCGACCACAACGCGTAGTTTGAGCGTCTCGGCCATGGTGAGAATCTGCGGAAGAATGGAGACGGTGACGGCGTCAGTACCGATCGCTTTGGTAAAGGCCTTGTCGATCTTGATGGCGTCAACCGAGAGATCGTGTAGATAGGCGAGGCTCGAATAGCCGGTGCCGAAGTCGTCGATCGCGACGTAGTGG
>NZ_DATHHT010000034.1:0-27374 GCF_035317045.1 Occallatibacter sp. | reverse complement strand
CCCGTACCTGGACTGATTTTAATGGGGTTATGGGGTACCCATAGCTCTAAATATTCTCATGATTGGACTTAGCTGCAGAAATTTCTCAGCAAAGGACTTAGGGGCAGGAGAACAAGCAAACAGCGAACCAGGAAAAGAGTGGACGAGGAGAAAGTGGCAGCGGCCAAGCAAAGAACCGCAGCAAGGATTTCATTGTGCTCCCCGAGGGTAGCTTTTGAGGGTGGCGAAGTCGGCTCACGAAAACCCCACTGCCACAACCTTATTGTGCGCCAACAGGAGAAATTACCTGCAAATCCAGCGGAGATTTCTTTTCTTTGTTTTGTTGGATTTAGACGGAAAGTGCGGCGGGACAGGGTTGACATCTTTTCTTCGGCAAAGCAACACAGATGGATTCAACTGCGCGTCAGCGCTCTGATCCTCTCTTTTTGCTCCGGCCACTTTGCCGCCAATGCCGCATAGCTGGCGTTGCGATAGTCGGCGAAGTCAAAGCCCGGCACCACGGTGCATCCCAGCAGTGCCAGTTCGCCGCTGCCCAGCATCCGCGTCCCCTGCCATACTCCGGCTGGAACGAGCAACTGAACGTTCTGTCCTGCCTCCAAGTCCTGTCCAAGGGTGAAGAGCGCGGAGTGCCCATCAGGATAGAGCTGCAGCATCTCCACCGGATCGCCGAGATAAAAATGAAACATCTCGTCCGAATCGAGTACGTGCATCTCCGAAAACGTTCCCGCCTCCAGCAGGTAATAGATCGCGGTGCCCTGCGGCCGGCTTCCGCGCGGAAGCTCTACGTTGGCTGCCGATGTATAGGTACGCCGAAAATACCCGCCCTCCACCGGATGCGGTTCGAGGTTGAGCAGTTTCTTGATCTCGTCTGCCGTCACGCGAAAATGGTATCAGCCGAGCGCAGTAAACTATCCGTATGAAGGTGCAGGTTTACACCGCCGCCTGGTGCAGGGATTGCCGGGCTGCCAAGCAGTTTCTCGAAGTGCACGGGATCGAGTACACAGAGATCAATGTCGATTTGGATCCGGCCGCTTCAGCCGAGGTCATCCGACACGTTGGCAAGCGGGCAATTCCGCAACTGGTCATTGACGGCGAGTGGTTTCAGCCTTACAAACCAGGCCGCGGCCTTCTGTACGACGAACTGCACAAGCGCTTCGGGATTCCGCGCACCTAAGCCGCTTAACCTCGTACAATCAAGAGTTGGCGAAGCCTCTGGCTTGTGGTTCGCGCGAAAATTCTCCTTCCTTTGCGCGTTCCGGGTTTGGCCGGCTTCGGCCGCAAGATTGTAAAGCCGACAGCTGTTTTTAGGAGCCTGCTCTTGATCAAGCGCTATACCCGCCCCGCTATGGGCCGCATCTGGACCGAAGAGAGCAAATATCGCTGCTGGCTCCAGGTTGAATCGGCGGCCAGTACCGTTCTTGCCGAAGACGGCGTTATACCTCAGTCCGCTGCAGACGCGATTGCTCACAAAGCAAGCGCATCGGCAGAACGCATCAGCGAGATTGAGGCCGAAGTGAAGCACGATGTGATCGCCTTCACGACCGCCGTCTCCGAGAGCCTGAAAGCCCAGGGTCTCGGGGAAGAATCCCGCTGGCTGCATTATGGCCTGACGTCCAATGACGTCGTCGACACCGCGCAAGCTCTGCAGGTGAAAGAAGCGTCTGAACTCATTCGGAAAGGGATGGTCGCACTTCTCAATGTTTTGAAGCGGCGTGCTGTTGAGTTCAAACACACCCCCACCATCGGCCGTACGCATGGCATCCACGCCGAACCTACAACGTTTGGTCTCAAGTTGCTCAACTGGTATGCCGAAATGCAGCGCAACCTCGCGCGTTTCGAGGCATCCGCCGAAGACATGCGCGTCGGCAAGCTCTCCGGTGCTGTCGGCACTTTCGGCCACCTCAAGCCGGAGCACGAAGAGCGCATCTGCGCGCGGCTCGGTCTCAAGGCCGCGCCGGTCGCCACGCAGGTGATCCAGCGCGATCGCCATGCGGCCTACATCGGCACACTCGCCATCCTCGGCAGCACGCTCGACAAGATCGCCGTCGAAGTCCGGCACCTGCAGCGCACCGAGGTCCGCGAGGCGCAGGAGTACTTCAGCGAAAAGCAGAAGGGCTCCTCGGCCATGCCGCACAAGAAGAATCCGATTACTTCGGAACAGATCAGCGGACTCGCGCGCGTTCTGCGTTCCAATTCGCAGGCGGCGCTTGAAAACATTGCCCTCTGGCACGAGCGCGACATTTCGCACTCGTCCGTCGAGCGCGTCATCTTCCCAGACTCTACGATCCTGGCCGATTATCTGCTCTTCAAGACAACCGACCTCATCGACCGACTGCTGGTTTACCCCGAGCGTATGAAGAAGAACCTGGAATCGACTGGCGGCCTGATCTTCTCCGGCCAGTTGCTGCTGGATCTGGCCGAGGCCGGCATGCTGCGCGAAGACGCCTACCGCCTGGTACAGGGCCATGCCATGCGTGCCTGGAAAGACGATCTGGTCTTTCGTGACGAAGTTGCAAAGGAGCCCCAGATCTCGGCACTCCTCTCATCCGAAAAGTTGGAAAAGACCTTCGATTACACCCGCCAGCTTGGCAACGTGGATGCGATCTTCAAGCGGGTTCTTGGGGAATAGCAACATGACGGAGATTCCCGATCACGCGGCCGAGCGGGTACTGAACACGATTGAGGAAGTCGTCAACTCGGCTGACGAGGAACTTGAGGATGCCGAGCAGTGGATGAAGGCGCTGGCCGCAGAATTCCCTGAGGCGTCAATTGTGCACGGCTATTACGCGTGGGTGCTGTCGCGGCAAGGGAAGCATCGCGAGGCGATCGAGCACGGCCGAGTGGCGGTGAAGCTTTCGCCGGAGTCGGAGATTTCGTCGATCATGTTGTTTCGCGTGTTATGGAAGGCAGGCGAACATCAGCAGGCGTTCGATGAGCAGAAGCGGCTGGAGAAACATGGAGTTTCCGACGGGTACGCGCTTCTGATGCAGGAATGGGATAAAGGCGGACCTGCCCACGGTTCATCCGAGCCGGACTAACGACCGGAGAAGGCGCAGACTCTGCTATCGTCTCCACGACAGGAGAGGTGGATGAAACACATTGCTTGTTTGCTCTTTGCCTGTACCAGCGCGATCGCCGTTGCTCAGCAGGCCGCAACCCCGGTCCCGAATCCGCTCGACAGCCTCTCATTCATGCAGGGCGACTGGAGCGGCAAGCAGAACTTCAACAACACCGACGGTCCCGCGATGGTAGGCGATGCCACTGACCGCATCGAGATTGGCATCGCAGGTAAATACCTCTGCGAGATGCTCTCGACCACGCTGCCCGGCCGCAAGCCGACGGACACGCGTCACTTCATCTCCTATGACAAGCAATCCGGCAAATACACCGCATGGTGGTTCAATGACACCTCCACTCATCCCAGCGAACTCACCGGAGACGTTGCCGGGAACAAACTGGTGCTGCTGAGTAGTTCGTCTGGTCCCGGCCCGGTGTTGCGTGCAACCTATGAAAGCCCGTCGGCAAATACGCTCACGTTCCTGCTCGAAATGAAGCAGGGAGAAAACTGGACCAGGCTGTTTCTTACGACTTACTCAAAGAAAGCCCCCGCGCAGCCGTGATGTATCCGGCGCCGTAGGCGTATGGTTCGTTAGCCGCGCGCTTCAGCGTGGGGACGGATTCCCGGATAGAATGGGAGTTCCGTAGGAACGATGTTCTATGGCCCATACATACACGAGTAATTTCATCCATTGTGTCTTCAGCACCAAAAATCGCAACCCACTCATTCCCGCTGCCCTCACTGCCGAGCTCTATGCTTATCTCGGCGGCATCGCGAAGGGCGAGGGTTTCTCACTGCTTGCGGCTGGTGGAACGGCGAATCACGTCCATTTGTTGTTTGTCTTGCCGGCTTCATGCCCGCTGGCCGACGCGGTTCAAAAGCTCAAAGGTAGTTCGTCTCGCTGGATCGGCCCTCGCTTCTGCTGGCAAGAAGGTTATGGAGCATTCAGCGTCAGTCCTTCGCAGGTTGTAGCCGTAAAGAGATACATTCATTCCCAGGAGGAGCACCACCGCAAACGGAGTTTCGAAGAAGAGTTTGCCGCCCTGTTGCGCCACTGTGGAATCACATACGACGATCGTTATGTATATGGGTGATCGAAAAGGACGCCGTCCCTACGGGACTCGAATAGACTGCGAGATCAGCTGCCCCCACGCTGAAGCGCGGGGCTAATGAACATTGCGCCTTCGGCGCGGCCAAAACCGACGGATTAAGCCAGGAGCTGGAAGCTGCATCTATGAATCTTACCGTTGCCATTACCGGAGCCTCGGGCGCCGTTTTATGCAGTGAATTGCTTCGTGCGCTCGAAGCCGACGCACGCGTGGCGCGGATTCATTTCGTCGCGTCTGAGAATGCGCTCCGAGTCGTCGCTGAGGAACTCGGCATCTCCGGCCGCACCAACCTGCTCGAAAAGCTTGTCGGCAGTACGTCTACGAAAATCACCCAGCACTCCGACTCCGACATCGGCGCTGCGATCGCGAGCGGGAGCTATCCCTCTCACGGCATGATCATCCTGCCATGCTCCATGGGCACGCTTGCCGCGATCGCCAACGGACTTGCCAATTCGCTTATCGCCCGCGCCGCGGATGTCACGCTCAAGGAGAGACGGCCATTGCTGCTTTGTGTACGCGAGACGCCTTTCAACCGCATCCACCTGCGCAACATGTCGCTTGCTGCCGAAGCCGGCGCAGTCATCTTTCCGGTAGTTCCCGCGTTTTATAACAAGCCGGCAGATTCAACCGAGATGGCGCGGCAGTTTGCGTTTCGCGTGCTTGCGCACATTGGATTGGCGCAGCCCGGAGCCTACGTCTGGAAGGCTGATGAATAGAGCTCGTTCAGGTCCGACCGTTCTTTTTCGTGACAATCTACTGACAAGTTCACGTTTGACAGCGCGATGCGCGTTCCGCGATACTGCCTTCAATGCCGAACTCAGCGCAACCCCGGATTGAGGTCATGGCCATGTGCATATGTTGCGCATGCGGATCCATCCGTGTGGCTTCTGAGCGGCGAATGCGCTAGTCGCAACCGATCAGAATCAGGCGGCCCGGATCCGGAAAAGGATTCGGGCTTTTGCATTTCGTTGTTGGGTGCGGCTTCCTTTAGCTTCCTTTGAAGTTCCGTTCCCGCCGCAACTCAAGCCGATACGAAATCGAAGGAGATCAAAATGTCCGAAGAGAAGAAACAACACCTCGCCACCCAGGCCGTCCATGCAGGCCAATCGCCCGACCCCACCACCGGCTCTCGCGCCGTTCCTATCTACCAGACCACGTCGTACCTGTTTCAGGACGCCGATCATGCCGGCCGGCTCTTCGCGCTGAAAGAATTCGGCAACATCTACACGCGCATCATGAACCCGACGACCGACGTTCTGGAGAAGCGGGTAGCAGCTCTCGAAGGCGGCGCCGCAGGTTTGGCGACGGCATCCGGCCAGGCCGCTGAAACCCTTACGATCACCACACTCGCCGCGGCAGGCGATGAGATCGTCTCCACGACTTCTCTCTATGGCGGCACCTACAACCTCTTCCACTACACGCTGCCGCGTCTTGGCATCAACGTGCGCTTTGTTGATGCGGACGACTTCGACGGCCTCCGCGCCGCTATTAACGCGAAGACCAAGGCCGTCTACACCGAGACCCTCGGCAATCCCAAGCTCGACATTGCCGATATCGAAAAGCTGGCTGCCATTGCCCATGAAAACGGCGTGCCGCTGGTCATCGACAACACCTGCGCCTCTCCGGCTTTGGTCCGTCCGATCGAGTGGGGAGCAGATATCGTCGTTAATTCGGCAACCAAGTTTCTTGGCGGTCACGGCACCACCATCGGCGGCGTTATCGTCGACGCGGGCAAATTCGACTGGGCCGCCTCTGGCCGCTTCAAGGAGTTCACCGAGCCGGATCCGTCCTATCACGGTCTCTCGTACACCGAAGCGTTCGGCCCGCTGGCCTTTATCCTCAAAGCACGCATTCAGGGATTGCGCGACACCGGTGCAGCCCTTGCGCCACACAGCGCATTTCTCCTGCTCCAGGGCGTCGAGACGCTTCACCTCCGCATGGAGCGGCATTCGCAGAATGCGCTCGCAGTCGCAAAACATCTTGAGCAGCATACAGGGGTTGAATGGGTCAACTATCCCGGTCTCTCGTCGAGTCAATATTTTGCCCGCGCGAAAAAATACTCGCCGACCGGCCAGAGTTCGCTCATCACGTTCGGCATCAAGGGAGGTTACGAAGCCGGCAAGAAGTTCATTGACTCGCTCGGACTCTTCTCGCTCGTGGCCAACATCGGCGATGCCAAGTCCCTCGTGATTCATCCGGCATCAACCACCCACCAGCAGCTTTCCGTTGAAGAGCAGGCCGCGACGGGAGTGACTCCCGAGCTGGTGCGCCTCTCTGTCGGCATCGAGGATATCCGCGACATCATTGCCGATCTCGACCAGGCCATCGAAACGGCGAATGGCCACGCCAGCACCGGGGCTGCAACAAGCAAGGTTCATACAGCACAATGAGTGTTATGAACGAAGCCGTAACCGGGTCGGGCTCTGCGTCGACCCGGTCGCCTGCTCTTGAACCGACGTATGAAGGCGACTTCATCCTGGACCAGAACCTGATGCTGGAGAGCGGGCGTACGCTGGCGCAGCCAACCCTGCACTACGCCGTATACGGCAGGCTGAATGCGGCTCGCGACAACGCCGTTCTGATCTGCCATGCTCTCTCGGGTTCCGCTCGCGTCGGCGACTGGTGGCCGGAGATCTTCGCCCCCGGCGCCGTTCTGTCTCTCGAACACGATTTCGTAATCTGCATCAATATCCTTGGCTCGTGCTACGGCTCCACGGGGCCCGGCTCCGTCGATCCCGAAACCGGCCTGGTGTATGGACCCGATTTCCCGCTCGTCTCGATTCGGGACAACGTCCGCGCCCAGGGCCATCTCCTCGACTCCCTCGGCATCCGCCGCCTCAGGCTCATCCTCGGCGGTTCCATCGGCGGAATGCAAGCCCTGGAGTGGGCGATCCACGACCCCGCTCGCGTCGAACGCGCTGCCATCATTGGCGTAGCCCCTTTAACTGCCATGGGATTAGCCCTGAATCACCTTCAGCGCCAGGCCATCCAGAACGACCCGGACTGGGATGGAGGCTACTACCTGCCGCAACGCCAGCCGCGACTTGGTTTGTCCCTCGCCCGGCAGATTGGAATGATTAGCTACAAGTCCGCCGGCCTATTCGACGAACGCTTTTCTCGCAATCCCAACCGAAATGGCGAAGACCCGTGGAGCCACGATAGCCAGGGGGGCGGCCTTGTCGGCGGCCGCTTTGACATTGCCGGCTACCTCGATAACCAGGGCGAGCGCTTCATTCAGCGCTTCGACGCCAATGCCTACCTCGCCATCCTGCGCACCATGGATACCTGGGACCCTCTGAATGGCCACGCGTCCCCAACGGAGGCCTTCAGCCGTATTCGCGCCCGCCTCACCTTCATCGGGATAAGCTCCGACTGGCTGTTTCCGCCGGAGTCCATTCGCAGCTTTGCCGACCTTATTCGCTCCGCCGGAGTGCCGGCGGAGTATCGCGAAATGACCAGTTCCCACGGCCACGACGCCTTTCTCGCCGAACAGGCAGAGCTGGTTCAACTTCTGCAGTAACTCTTTCGCCGGCTGGGTCGATCCTCTGGTAAGCTCAGGAAACACTTTTCCGCGATCCGGTGTCTAAGCGATTATGCGATGTGCTGTGGGGGCGGCCATCGGTTCCTCGCAGGGAGGCAGAACGATTCCCGCACGGTTTCAATTGAACGGCTTGTCTGAGATTGCGTTGGCGCCTTGGTTCCCGGTTGAGCCGCCAACCTCCAACGTGCGTCGCCAAACCGCCGGCGTAACATTTTGTCGAATCAGGTGCCTTGTCACAATGGGCAGGGCTTTCTATAATCCTCCCAATACCGCATTGGACATCGTGGGAATGTCTATCCGTCAGAGTCTGTCGAATCGCCCCTCAAAACGGATCGATGAAACCGCGAGCGAGTGCTTGAGTACCGATTCCACTTCCGCATCTCCCAGGAGCACTGAATGAAGAAGTTTGTCTTTGCATCTGTGATGGCGCTGGCGAGCTTGAGCCTCGTTTACGCGCCCACGCTGCGCGCGCAGGATCAACCATCGGGCACGATTCAAATCAAGGATCCCGCCGAATATAACGCCTATTCCATGGCCACAACTCAGTCTGATCCCAAGGCCAAGGCGGCAGCCATTGAGGATTTCCT
The DNA here is from genome assembly GCF_035317045.1 of Occallatibacter sp. GTDB lineage: Bacteria > Acidobacteriota > Terriglobia > Terriglobales > Acidobacteriaceae > Telmatobacter. Next base: position 19,079 of record NZ_DATHHT010000034.1, on the reverse strand, counting down.
GACGAAGTACCCGCAGAGCGTCGTCAAGAAGACCCTGCTTGACACGCTGATCGATACTTATCAGCAGACCGGCGATACGGACCACACCCTCAGTGCGGCCTCCCGGATGCTGCAGGTCGACCCCGATAACCTGAAAGCAATCTACATCTCGGTTTTCCTCAAGAAAGCCCAATGCACTAAGACTTCAGACCAACAGACCTGCGATGACGCCGCAGCTCTGGCTCAGAAGGGATTGATCGCGAAACAGCCTGCCGGCATGGCGCCAGACGATTGGAAGAAACAGACCGACGCGCTCGCCCCGTTTTTCGACTCGGCAATTGCCGCAGATGACATCGTGAAAAAGGACCCGGCCGCTGCTGTCGAAGAATACCGCAAGGAGCTGGCGTTGTATCCGCCAGACGGCACGACCAAAGGACCCGGTCTGGGCGATACCCTTCAACTTGCGCTGGCCTACGTTAAGTTGCAGCTTATTGACGCGCAGGCCCAAAGGGACGCGGAAGCCAAGGCAAAGGCGACTCCCGGCGACGCAACTCTGGCAGCTGCTGCCAAGGCTGCGAAAGACAAGGCAGGGCAGGACTACGTGCAGGCCTGCTGGTTCTTTGCCCGCGCCTGGAACTTCGCGCCAGCCAACTTCAAGGGCCAGATCGAGCCGCAGCTTGAGTACTACTTCAAGAAGTACCACGGAGATCTGACAGGCTTGGACACGCTGAAGACTCAGTCGGCAGCTACACTGTTCCCGCCGGGAACCCTGAGTATCGCTGCCGCCAAGACGCCAGAGGAGCAGATCCACGATCTGCTCGCCAGCACCTCTGATTGGAACACCCTGGCACTGGCAGACAAGGAAACCGTGCTTTCCGTCGGCAGCAAGGAAGATGCTGACAAGCTGTGGGCTCTCCTGCAGGGCAAGGACACCCCTGTCCCGGGTACCGTTATCGAATCGAGCGCCAGCCAGATCAAGGTTGCTGTGACCCCGGACGCCAAGGAAGCCAAAACGGCCGACTTCATTGTCAACATGAAGGAACCAATCCCGGAGAAGGAAATTCCGGCGGTGGGTTCCGAACTCAAGGTGCTGAAGGACGGCGGTCCCGAAGTGGACGGAACCTATGACACCTATACCCCGGTTCCAGCCTCGGCCGCCGGTGCTGCAAGTGCGCAGATCGTGCTCAAGGATGGCATTCTGCAGACCGCGAAGAAGGCTCCGGCGCACAAGCCGGCCGCCGCTCACCACACGACAACAACCCATAAACCGCAGCAATAGTTAGCATGCGCTCCTGGTGAATCGAAGGGCAGCCTGTAAAGGGCTGCCCTTCCTGTTTCTCCACCTTGCCTGAGCTGCCCGAGTGGTACCCTTGAGACAGCATGGTGCCGTTCCGCATTCCCCTCAAAACCCTGGCAGCCGCCCTGCTTACGGTTGTCTGCGTATCTTTCTCTGTCTTCCCAGGGCAGAGCCAGGGACAAGAGATTTCAAAACACCAGAGAATTGTGCCGGATTCGGTTGAGCCTAAGCCGTTCTCAACCGTGGCGACCCGGCAGACTCCCCTCTACACTGTCGATTTTCGATCCGCAGACCAGATTTCCCAACAGGATCGGCTCCTTCTTGCCGATTCGGAATCCACCATCGCTGAGCATGCGGGATTTGCCGGCCTCGAATTTTCGCAGAGCAACTGGAAATCCCGCCAGATCGTCTGTCCGACTTTCCCGAATCATCTCTTTGTGCAATACACGCGCAACAACGGCGCCGGCGATGTTTCGGTATTCTCTGTATCGATTCCACGCAATGGCAACGGCCGGGTCCGCATCGTTCCCATCGTCAAGCGCGGGTACTCTCTCTTTTCTCCCGCGCCCATCAATGCGCTGACCATCTCGGCCTTCAACCACATTCGCGCCGAGGATTCAGAGACGGCAAACTCCGACTGGCTTGGGAATGCCCTTTGCTATGCTGCGCTGGCAGGCACAAGACCTGAGATTATGACCCCGGGTGCGGAGCCTGCGCTGCATAGGCCGATCCCCGCGCTCACTGCAGCGATGGAAGTCGAGATGCATGCACACGGGATGGAAGTGCTCCGTTTCGATGATGCCGCAGCGCGTCCGCATGCCACGGAGTGGTCTATGACCTTTACGCACCAGGGAAAGCTCATCAAGGCCACGCACAGGCCGGCTTCGATGGCGGCCGTGAACCCTGCATCCCAGAAAGATGCGGTGGCGCGCACCTGGCCCGTGCCCCCCTCCGGCCAGAACTAATACTTCAGACTGTCATTCCGAGCGACCAACGGGAGTCGAGGAACCTGCAGTTGCCTTTTTAGCGGTCCCCTGCCGGCACGGTCATTCCCCGAGCATGATCCTCTGAATCGCCGATGCGCGACCCGTTGCTGCATCGCATGTAATCAGCGCTGCGCACATCTTCGGATTGCCCTTCGCGGCCTCGAATTTGCCGGGCATGCCCGTGAGGAACCGATTCAGGACCAGCTCTTTCTCAACGCCGATGACGCTGTCGTAGGGACCGCTCATGCCCACGTCTGTCTGGTAGGCGGTGCCGCCTGGCAGAACGCGTTCATCGGCCGTCGGTATGTGCGTGTGCGTGCCCAGCACCGCCGTGACGCGCCCGTCGAGATGCCAGCCCATGGCGACTTTTTCGCTGGTGGCCTCGCCATGAAAATCCACCACGATGACCTTGGCTTTGATTCCGGCCAGCAGGTTGGTGGCAGCGTTGAACGGGTCGTTGGTACCGCTCATGAATACCTTGCCCATCAGGTCGACGACCGCATACGCCACGCCACTCTCCGTGACGCCCTCGAAGACGCCGTATCCAGGCAAGCCGGGTTGCATGTTGGCAGGGCGCAGCACGCGCCGCGCGCGCTCCTGGCTATTGGCTGCCGCTGAATTCAGATAATCCAGAAGCTCTCGCTTGTCCCACACGTGGTTGCCCGTGGTGAGCACGTCGGCGCCCATGTCAAACAACTCTTCGGCAATCTGCGGCGTCACGCCAAACCCACCGGCTGCATTCTCCGCATTGATGACCGTGAGCTCGACGTCATGCGCCTCGCGCACATGCCCGATGTGCTCGCGTACAATCCCGCGCCCCGCGCTGCCGAAAATGTCACCTACAAAAAGAATCTTCATTGAACTCCAGTGAACAGTGGACAGTGGTCAGTGGACAGTTAAGAACTCTTGTGCCTCATTGGCTCCTGCGTGCAAGAGGGATCGAATCAGGGGTATCGAACTCAAGATGATCGTTGCTCCCTCTGAACACTGTTCACTGTTCACTGTTCACTGCATTTCTCATCAGCGGAAACAGGATTACGTCGCGTATGGACTTTGAGCCGGTCAGCAGCATGGTCAACCGATCGATGCCGATGCCTTCGCCGCCGGTGGGAGGCAGGCCGTAGGCGAGGGCGCGCACGTAGTCTTCGTCCATCTGGTGGGCCTCCTCGTCGCCGCGATCGCGCTCTTTGAGTTGGTCCTCGAATCGTTTGTGCTGTTCCACCGGATCGTTCAACTCGCTGAAGGCGTTGCCCAACTCAAAGCCGCCGGCGAAGAATTCGAAGCGCTCCACGAGTTCTGGATTGTCCGGCTTCTGTTTCGAGAGCGGAGAGACTACTGTCGGGTAATCGTAGATGATGGTTGGCTGGATCAGGAAGGGCTCGACTACCGCTTCGAACAGCCCGTATATGGTCTTTCCAAGTGATTGTGGCCGACGTGGGAGAGGTGATTGGGAGGGCGGCAGTCCCAACGCCTGTCCAGCAATATTCGCCATTGCAGTGAAATCACCAATCAGCAAGATGCGCTGTCCGTTAACTAGCAAGAGGAGGCTCCGAAGTCGCCGATGACGTTCTAGGTCGACACCTTGCACCTCAGCACTCGGCGTTACGATTTGTGGATAGTGCGATTGAAGGTGCTGAAGAGAGTTCGTTAGGAATTGCTCAAGTGCATCAGAGTTTCCTAATTCCCCTAGTGTGGGTGGCGCGCCGAAATCTTCGGGCCAATACTCCCGGATCGCCTCGGTCATGGTCAGGCGCGTCCACTTTCCGAGGTCGATGGTGTTGCCGTTGAATTCAACGACCGTGGTTCCATTCACCTCGCGCGCCACAAACTCCACCAGATCTTCCGTCAGCTGCATCATGTCGTGGTAATTCGCGTAGGCCTGGTAGAACTCGAGCATCGTGAACTCGGGGTTGTGCTGCGTGCTCACGCCTTCATTGCGGAAATTGCGATTGATCTCATAGACCCGATCGAGTCCGCCGACAACCAGCCGCTTGAGATACAGCTCCGGCGCGATGCGCAGAAACAGATCCATATCGAGCGCATTGTGATGCGTCTTGAACGGACGCGCGTTCGCTCCGCCGGCGATCGTCTGCATCATCGGCGTCTCAACTTCGAGATAATCACGGCTGTCAAAGAACGTTCGCAGTGCGCGAAGCACCTTGGCACGTTTCACAAACACTTCACGCGCCTCGAGATTCGAAAACAGATCGACATACCGCTGGCGATAGCGTAGTTCCACGTCGGCCAGGCCGTGAAATTTTTCCGGCAGCGCCAGCATGGCCTTCGCCAGGAACGTCAGCCGCTCAACGTGTACGCTCAGCTCGCCTGTCCGCGTGCGAAAGAGATACCCGCTCACGCCCACATGATCGCCAAGGTCCAGCAGCTTGTAGAGTGCCCAGCCCTGATCGCCCACAGCATCCATCCGCACGTAAATCTGCAGCCGTTCGCCGCCCTGCTGCAGCGTCGCAAATCCCGCTTTGCCCATGACGCGAATCGCCATGATGCGGCCGGCGATGGCCACCGTCGCACGATCCGACTCCAGCGATTCCGCCGTTGCCTCGCCCCACTTCGCGCGAATCTGCGGAATGGTATGCGAGGCAGGGAACTGGTTGGGATACGCTGCCTGACCCAGCTTTTCAATCTCGATCAATTTGGCCTTGCGCAACTCAAAAAGATTGCGCTCAAATTCCGAATCAAACACGGTGTCTACCTTCGTGTAAATCAATGAGTTCCAGTGCTCAGTATATCGTTTGCATCATCGCGCTCCTCGGCATCCTTCGTGTATAACCACGGTGGATGCCGTTCAACCGTCCCATCCCGAAATCGCAGCAGCGTTCCAAGTTCACGAGCAGCCTCGCCTCGCTTGCTGAAGCGGAAAAGATGATCCAGATTTCGGTGCTTCTGCCGTCCTCGGCCTTCGTGGGGTGGCTGCTCGGAGCCGGGCTCGACAAACTCTTCCATCAAACCTGGATCACGCTCGTTGGCATCCTCTTCGGCGGCATATCCGGCATCGTCTACGTGGTCCGCATGGTGGTCACAGCCGGCACAAAGCCAGGCCGCAAAACAGGATCAAATTCTGACATCTCAGGAACGGGAACAGGGCCAGGAAAATGAACGAACCGGCTCCCGCGATCGCCAATCTTTCCGATGAAGCTCTTCAAGTGTTGCTGGAGAGAGCGATCTACAAGACACTCATCCTGGGAGGGTTGGTGTCGCTAGTGCTGACAGTCTCCAGCGGCTGGGGAACCGGTGCGCTTTTCGCCTCTGGAGCGCTTGTCTCCGCTGCCAGCATCTTCGAGTGGCGGCGCCTGGTGAGGATCATCAATTCCCGAATGAGGAATCAGACAGCCCCGCGCGGCGTCGGCCTTTCGATCGCATTCATTCTGCTGCGGCTGGTCGTCTTCGGAGGGGTCATTTATGGTAGCCTTAAATGTTTCCGGGGTTCGCCTTTGGCCCTTGTCTGCGGCCTGAGCCTGGCAGTGATCACGCTCACGTGGGAGGCGCTCAAGTTATTGCGCGGCTGATATTTTATCCCTGTCTGGCCGCAGGATTTTTCCGGAATCAGAAAGTTATTCGTCTTCATGGAAGAAGCACTTGGAATTACAAACGTGCTGAACCGGCTGTTTGCCGGCCCGGTCGATGCACTGCTGCAAATGGTCGGCGTTCATCCTGCAAATCCAGGCGCGCCGATCGACAACACTTTCGCACTCGAATTGCTGGTGGTTTCAGGGCTCATCGCGTTCTTCATCTGGGTGCGGGTCAGTCTTTCGGTAGAAAAGCCGCCGATTCAGCAGCACATCGCCGAACTCCTGCACGAGTTCGTTGGAGGCGAGGCCCAAACGATCGTGGGCCATGGATACGAGCGGTTCCAGGCGTTTGTAAGCTGCCTGTTTCTCTTCGTGCTTGTCTGCAATCTGGTCGGGCTCATTCCCGGAATTGCGCCACCCACAAGCGCAGCGGTGGTACCTTTTGGCCTGGCCGTCTCCGTTTTCCTCTACTACAACTTCTACGGAGTGAAAGACCAGGGAATTATCGGATACCTCAAGCACTTCGCCGGACCGGTGTGGTGGATTGCGTGGCTGCTGTTCCCGATCGAGGTGATTTCGAACCTGGCGCGCATGATGTCGCTCACCATTCGTCTGTGGGCCAACATGTTTGCCGGCGACCTGGTTACGCTGGTCTTTTTCTCCCTGATTCCGTTTGCGATTCCCATTATTTTTCTCGCGCTGCACGTGCTGGTTTCGCTGGTGCAGGCACTGGTGTTTACGTACCTGCCCATGATTTATCTGGGCGAGGCCACGCGCCACGAACATTGATGTTCTGAATTTTGCATCGCTCTTGCCGGACGAAAAATCGCCAGGCAGGAGAAAAAGATTTCCGCCGGGGAACGCTTCCGCCTCGGAATCAACGGAAAGGCCGCAAGCGTGAGGGGGCCAAAAGCATCTTTGGAAATCGCTGTATGCCGAAGCTTCGAATGTACAGTCAACGCGACCATCAGGGAGCGGTGACCTTGCACTCAGTAACAACGGCACGCAGTTTTCTGAAGATGCCGGCACGGTGAGCCTCAACCACCCACTGGCGGCTAATTTTTGTGAAGCTGGAGAAACATGCGTAAATTGCAAAACGTTCTGATGGTGCTGTCGCTGCTGTGCTTCGCAGTGCCGGCATTCGCTGACGGAGGCTCCGGTCCCGTCAATCTGGCTCCAATCGGTATCGGCATCGGTATCGCCCTTGCCGCTGGGCTCTGCGGTATTGGACAGGGCAGAGCCGTCGGTTCTGCCGTTGAGTCAGTGGCGCGCAACCCGGGAGCCGCTGGAACCATTCAGCTGCTGATGATTCTCGGACTTGCCTTCATCGAGTCCCTCACCCTGTTCACCTTCGCCATGATCTTCATCCGGATCAAGTAAGGCGAATCGCAGTTCCATCATGCGGCCTCGACTTAGAGCAGTTTCGGAATGCACGTAGACTTTCAAGAGTAACGGGGTGACTTTTTCCTGGCGAAAAAGCCACTTGGTTCCTTGACTTCGGTCTACACCAATTCCAAAACTGCTGTAGTCGGGGCCGCTTTATTGTTGGCCTGAATCGCTCTTTCCTCTGCCCGATTCTGTGTTCATCATCTGGATAGCCTGCTGGTAGCTCAATCCTGAGGGTAGCGGCGCGAACTGGCTCTGATCTTCGGTCGTATCGAAGACCTTGGTCCTGAATACCACACGGCCGCTCATCGACATCTGGAAATGCACGATGCGCCACTGATGTTCACCGACATTCGCTTGCTCGATGACGATCCATCCACCCTTGTTGAGCCGCGCCAGAAGTCCCCAGCCATAGTCCACGTCCTGCTTCAAGTGGCCCTCAAGCCGGGCCACGCGCTCGTGCTCCACGTCAATCCAGATCTCGCCAGTCATTTGCGTGAGAACTTGCGACTCGAGATCTGGAGGATCGAATTTTGGATTTGGCGCAAAGGTAAATTTCTCCACCTCGCCGCTCGGCGCCTCGCCCGTGCCCGCGAAATGGTATAAAAATGCGGCTGGGAGAGATCGCAACACCTTCATTGCCCGCGCAGTGTCTTCGTCTTCCGATGCCTTGCGGTGACGCTGCTTGCCCGGATCGCTCAGCAGCCCGTTCAGTCGCGCCTGTTCCTTCTGTTCGTCCTCTGCACTCAAGGGTGCGTCGTTGACAGCGATAAGCCGAGCCACTGCACCGTCTTTGGTCTCGAACATCTCTTTGGTGGAAGTGAGTCGGGGACTGGCTTTGTGCAGGCGGTAACGCATCGGGTGTTGTGCGTCGCTCGCGGCCCGAACCTCATTCGCAAACGCCCGCTGCACGAGCGCATCATCTTCATGCTGGGCCCCGTTTTCATGCCGAGCCCCGTTTTGGCCCGCGGCAGCCAGCGGCAGTATCAGCATCGACATCGCGATAAGGCGCACTGTACCCAGTGTATCGTTCTCCTTTTCCGGTTGGCTGGGTGTTTCTTTAGTTTTGGACGCTGGTCCGCCGCGGGAGTTTCTTAAATTGAAGGGTTCCACCCCGATGCTATAGTTCGAAAAGGGACTTTTGCTTCCACCTGGGCGTTTGAGCGGCAAATTTCCGGCCTGCCCGATGCCCTGGTCGCACAGGATTCACCAACAACCGGACGCCAAAATGGTGTCGGACGAAATCAAGAAGTTTTGGAAGGGAATTGATCCATGGCAACCGAAAATGGTTCTGCTCGGATTGGCAAGTCCGTCGTGATCCGTGGCGAAGTAAAGGGCGGGGAAGACCTGATCATTGATGGGCGTGTCGAAGGAACCGTGACTCTGTTGGAGAGCCGCCTGACCATCGGCCCAAGCGCAGACGTCGCAGCAGATCTTACGGCGCGCGACATCCTGATCCAGGGCGCGGTTCAGGGCAACATCGTAGCCAGCGGGCGCGTGGAGCTGCGCTCCGGATGCGTGGTGGAAGGCGATGTGCGCGCATTGCGCCTTGCCGTGGAAGACAATGCTATATTCCGCGGAAAAGTTGATCTCACGCAGGGTGCCAAAGCGCCCGATGCCGTCCCCGCAACGAACGCATAGCCTCGCCGTGCGAATGGACGCCTATTGTTTGCACGCGTCCCATGACAAGGGGATCTCAACGTGATTCGCAATTGGTTCGATAAGAAGGAAGGCGCTTCGTCCGCCGGCTCTGGTGCCAGCGGCCCCCGCATCCCGCGTCATTCGGGAGGATGGGCGGCCCTGCGTAAGCGGCTGCAGGCTGAACCCGGCCTCCGCATTATTGACTCGGGTGCCACCTCGCCCACCAATATCAACTACCTCACCAGCCTCGGTCACAGTGTCTTCATGACCGATTTGGCGACGGAAGCCTGCACGGGCGCCTGGAAAAAGGGTGTCGACGAAGACGACAAGCCGATCTACGACACCGAAGGATACCTGAAACAGACCCTCAACTTCGGCGGAAAGATGTACGACATCGTGCTGCTCTGGACGGCTCTCGATTACATTCCGGAACCCTTCGTCCCTGCCGTGGTGAGCCATCTGTATGCATCCTTGAATCCGGGCGGCCAGGTCCTGGCCTTCTTTCACACGCGCAAGAATCCTGAAGAATCGGCTCATTGCCGCTTTCATATCACCGCAGGCGATAACGTCGAAATGCAGCTTGCCCAGCAGTTTCCGATTCAGCGTGTATTCACGAATCGAATCATTCAGGACCTGTTCAATCAGTGGTCCGGCTTCCGCCAATTCCTGGCCAAGGACAGCATTTCAGAAGTCATCATCACGCGATAATCCGGGGTCACCGGCGACAGGTTCGCGTCGCTGAGGTGATAGTGGCAATCCATCTGCGTTCAGTCGCATCCAATGATGGGCGCTATTTCTGAAACATCCCCAACTGGAGCAAATATGACCTCATTGAAAGGCACGCGCATCACGTGGCTTGGACACGCCACGGTACTCGTTCAAACGCCGAAGGGCACCAACATCCTCATCGATCCATTTATTCAACACAACCCCAAATACCCCAGGGGGTTCACGCTTCCCGAAAAGATCCACTACATCCTGCTCACACACGGACACGGAGATCACATCTCCGACGCCATTCCAGTTGCGCACACACACAAATCCAATGTCGTCGCGATCTACGAACTTGCCGCTCACATGAACAACGAAGGCGCTGAAAACACCACCGGCATGAACATCGGTGGTACCGTCCAACTCGATGACGTTGCACTTACGATGGTCGAGGCCAAGCACTCTTCCGGCGTCGAGGGCAAGAACGGGACGCAATACGCAGGCGTTGCCGCGGGTTTCGTGCTCACCATTTCCGATGGCCCCGTGCTCTACCATGCCGGAGACACCACCGTCTTCAGCGACATGAAACTGATCAAGGATCTCTATCATCCGGAGATTGCAATGCTCCCCATCGGCGGTTTCTACACCATGGGACCAAAGGAAGCAGCACTGGCTGCGCAATTCCTTGCGCCGAATGCAATCCTGCCCATTCACTTTGGAACGTTTCCGCCGCTTACCGGAACACCCGAGGAGCTTGACGCTCTCCTCAAGGGCTCAATTGAAGTCATCCGGATTGCACCCGGCGAATCGATCTAAGCATTCAGCAAAACATGAAGGGCTGGGAATCGCTTCCAGCCCTTCACTGTTCGTTCGAGCTATTTGCTGCCTGCTGCTTTTCTCTGCCTCTCCCAACGGCGCTTCACCGCTTCGGCGATGCGCTTCCGGCCCTCCGGCGTCAGATTGCGTTTCTTTTTGCCTTTCCTGGCAGCGCCTGTGCCGGATGCCTTCGAAGTCTTGCTTACACCGCTGGTGAGCAGTGCACGCGCTCGTTGAAGTCGAGCGATCTCGTCATCGATTTGTTGCAGTATGTCTGCGACTCCCAAAAAACCTCCTTGGCGATCCGGGCGCAGCCTCCAGAATGCGCAAAGATCCTCTTTCTTGCAGGATTCTGTTACTGAAGCCAGACGATACCGAACGGGTCCGGCGAAAACAAACGAAAAAGAGTAACATCCATCGGCTTTACCTGGAGAGGAATGCAAATAGAAGCCTCGCCTGCTTAAATCGCCGAGAATTCTTAATTTGTGGGAAGTGCAGAACTATTGATAGATGTGATTCCTCAGTTCTGAACGCGCTTATTGCGCATGGTTGCATTGCTCCAAGGTAACGTATCGAAATTCGATTATGTTCTGTAATCGGGTACTCAGAGAGTCTCCCCAGGTAAGGTATCTTTGATTACTCTGGTTGTATAAGTCGGGAGTCTAACTCAATCTTTGAACAAGCACATTTACACGCCACGCGGAGCCTTGTTTGCTGGTTGCGCAGGTTCGTGACCTGAAGATGGCGAAGCAACCCCGGTAAGATCCTGTCCCCCGATCCGAAGAGTCGGCGACTCCGATGCACGATAGTTCCGCAGATCGCGGAGTATCTCCACTTTTTCGCGTGCATACTGGCCGGCCAATCGCGTCAGCGCGTAGGTGATGATGTCACTGTGATGGAGATCCTGCACCGATGGATCGCGCCGCATGTTCAGCCACAAGCGGTGAACCAGCTGGACATCGTCCGGACCAAGTGTCGGCGCATGCGGGCCGATATAGAACACCTTGGTCTCCCCATCCCCGCCAACAACGTAAAAATTGAACTGACGCTTGGGTTCGGGCAGAGCTTCCCATGCTTGCCCCATGTGAAACGCCTGGTCTTCCGCCGTCATCGAGGTCGATTGCCCCGAAACGACCGAGTCCACTTCAAGCGCGTTTGCGCCCTGCACCAGTGCCGCGAATACATCGCCAGCCGGAACAACCAGTAGAGATACTTTCTTTCCAAAGCTCTCTGCGACAGAGACCGCCTTGGTAAACAGCATCTGCTCGTGCTCACTGAAGCTTTGATCCTCGGCGCTCAGATACTCCGGTCCGCCTGCGCCCATCATGCGGACGCTCATTACCACCACGTCGCGATCTTCGGTCTTGGTTCGAGCCAGCACCCACTTCAGCGCAACAGGATTGTTGGAATCGCGCATCGTCACCATGACGCCGCCGGGGCGCACCGCAACCGACTCCCTGCTGATCGTGTCCTGGTGCTCCAGCTGGAAGTGGTCCTTCATCTGCCGCGCGGTCAGCGCATGCTTGCGCAGATTCTGGCGCTCCGAGACGGTGAAGATGACGAAGAATGCCGCTGCAAAAATAATGCCGCTGACCGTGGCGATCGACTTCGTGAACAAATTGGTGACGGCGGTCGAAAGCAGAACGAGGAAAACGCAGAAAAGCCCGATGGGGATTTCTGTCTTTCCGATCTTGATATTCGGCGGTACTTTCCAGCCGCGCTCACCGTGATACTTCCAGCGGAGCACCAGCATGGCGAGGCTATTGAACGTAAACGACCAGATCACGCCGAATGCATAAGCTTCGCCCAGGGTGATCACATTGCCGCGCGTGGCGATAATGGTGAACATCTGCAGCGCGAATACGAGATTCACGATGCGATGGCTGGTGCCGAATTTCGGATGCGGCTTGCGGAACCAGTCCGTCAGCACGCCGTCTTCCGCCACCCGCATCAGCACGCCTGTCGATCCAATCATCGATGTGTTGATGGCCCCGGACAGAATCAAGAAACCTACAAAGACGACGAAGATGCGGAATGCTACGCGCCAGAACATCGGGCCGGCCATGTACATGGCCAGGCCGGCAATCAGGTTGTTCTGGTAGATCTGTGTCCGCGGGCCATCCGGAATCAGCATCGACGCCAGCAGCGTTGCTCCGCCCGTGAAGACGAGGCTGTAGATCGCGATCACGATCGCTGCGCGTTTCAGATTCTTCAGCTTCGGATGCTGTATCTCGCGGTTGACCTGGGCCAGGCTCTCCTCGCCGCTCATGGCCAGGATGGAATGGCCAAAGGCCATGATGATTCCGAAGAGGCCGAAGATCGGCAAGCCGGTATTTTTCAGGAAACCTAAGGAGTCCGCGCTGAATTTCAGGTGAGATGGGGTAGGCGGAGGAGGTAGATGCACGCCCACCACCATCAACGAGTAAGCACCCCAGATAAAGAGGATGACCACCATGATCGTAGTGATCTGCATAACCCGCAGGGCCTTGTCGCTCGACTCCTCGATCCCCTTGACGTTCTGCCACCAGTAATAAATGGTGACCGCCGCCGCGAAGACCGCGGAGGTGTAATTCATGTCGAACTGGAAAGGCTGGCCATGCTCCGTCAGTGCAGGGGGCAGCCAGTGGCTGTTGTTGGCCACCGTCATCAGTTCGTTCATCAGGCCGGTGATGTATTGCCCTGCAGATACGCCTGAGATCGGCCCGGTCAGGATGTAATCGAACATCAGGGCAGATACGCTGAGCTTGGCAAACGTGCCGCCGAGTGCCTCTTTCACCACGCGGTAAACGCCGCCGCGGGTGAACATGGAGCAGCTCTCCACATACACGGCTCGCACCGCGAAGCTGAACAGCATGATGCCGAGAATGAACCACGGCGCCGCTGCACCCACGGCCTGCTCGGCAATGCCGCCGGCGTAGAACGCTGAAGAACCTAAATCATTGAGGACGATGGCGGCTGCCCGCCAGAAGGAGATGAACGTGAGCATCACGGAGGATGCCACGATGAGCCGGACGCGGTCTGATGGTGGGGCTACGGTCGTTCGAGTGGATGCCATTACTTATCGCGCCGGCAGGATGGTATTGCCGCTCAGAGTCAAAAGGGCACTTATCTCGTCCGCCCTTGGCTGAGTTTAGTTCTGGACGACGCGGCAGTCAACAACTAAACGGAAATGCTTGTAAATACGATGAAAATAGGGTGGAAATTCAAGGGTTTTTACTCTTCTCCGAATAATTCTTTGAAGTCCTCAACAAAGCTGATCAAAACCACAATGGCTGCTCCAGCAAGGCCGATGAAGAACATCAGTTCAAGGAACTTTATCGCAAGGGCAGCTAAGACCATGTGCCGATTCTACGCGCTTGTTTATAAGGAATTCCTAAAGCAACGACCTTCCGGATCGCGCATTCTCCTGGTTTCCTGTGGTACCAGCTTCAAATAACCCTGACATAGCCCCATGCATTAAACTCCAGCCTGTATGCGCTGGCATTCAATGAAGATGGGTGCTGCGGCCGTTCTCTCTGCCGCGCTGCTGGAGTTGCCGTTTCCGCTCGCGGGTCCCATGCCTCCCTGGCGCAGCATCTTCGCGTGGTTCGGCCTTGTTCCCCTGCTTTGGGCGATCCTCAGCCCCGCGACTGTCGACCATCCTCGCCCGCTTCGCCGTGCGTTTCTGCTTTCGTATCTCTGCGGCGTGCTCTGGTACATGGGCAACTGCTACTGGGTTCGCGACACGATGCTCGCCTATGGCGACATGCCCACCGGGGCACCTGTTCTGCTCCTGATCGGCTTCAGCCTTGTCCTGGGTCTCTACTTTGGATTGTTCGGTCTGGGCATCATGCTTGTTCGCCAGGCGACCGGAAAGCAGCATCTCGCTCTCGCCTCAGCCCCTTTTATCTGGGTAGCCCTCGACCTCGCCGCCGCTCGCATCACTAGCGTTCCCTGGGATCAGCTTGGCTACTCGCAGGTCGACAACGCACTTGTGAATCAGCTTGCTCCATGGACCGGGGTATATGGAATCACGTTCATTCTGGTCGCTGTCAACGCTCTCATTGTGAGCGGTCGCATTTCGCAAGCCGGCAAACGGGGTTGGACCTGGAGCGCAACAGGCGCAATCTTGATGGTGGCTGCATCCGGCGGACTTGTTTATCAACCCACAAAGCCGGCAACACCCGCCGCTTCAGCCGTCCTCGTTCAGCCCAACCTCGACGTGGGTGGCGACAACGATTGGGCCGGCCCGGGAGAGTGGGACAACCACATCGCCCAGTTCCAGCACCTCGCCGCCGAGCAATGCAAAATCTATATCGCAGGAATTCCGCAGACCAACGCACCCAACGGCGAAATCATCTGCCCGCCCTACCCGACGCATCCCGATCTCGTTGTCTGGCCCGAATCGCCTGCACCGTTCTCCGACGCTGATCCGCGATTTCAGAAATCCATGGAGTCGATTGGTCTAGCCGAGTCGGCTCCGCTCATCATCGGTGGCATCGGTACGAACTACCATTTGCACACGGAGGGTTTTGTCGATTACTACAACTCCGCCACGGTCATCGGAGCCGATGGCAACCTGATCGGGCGCTACGACAAGATCCATCTTGTGCCTTTCGGCGAATACGTTCCGTTCCAGCAGTACCTCACATTTGCCCGCAAGCTTACCGGGCGCGTTTCGTCATTTTCGCGTGGGACGGAACGCAAAACCTTTCGCGTCAACGGCCATCGTTACGGCGTCTTTATCTGCTACGAAGCTGTCTTTGCCGACGAGGTTCGCCACTTCGCCCAGCTTGGCGCCGAAGTCCTGGTCAACGTCAGCGACGACGGATGGTACGGCGACACCAGCGCTCCGTGGCAACACCTCAACATGGCCCGGATGCGCGCGATCGAGAACCGCCGCTGGCTCCTGCGCGATACCAACAACGGCATCACCGCCGTCATCGATCCGTATGGGAGTGTGCGGCAGAGCATCCCGCGACACCAGGCCGACGCTCTTCCTGCGCAATACGGCTTCCGCGACGACATCACCTTCTATACAGAGCATGGCGACGTTTTCGCGTGGCTGTGCTTATTCCTTTCGATTCCGATTTTCGTCTGGTCGCTGAAGATTGAAATCAGGCGAATCGTCGCCAGACCCGGCAAGTCACGCTAGCCCGCTAACCCCGCTAACTCCGCTATACTTACCTGAGTGCAGTCGAATGTCGCTTGCGCGGCCACTCGACCAGCCAACTCGCCAACAAGTCAGGTCCACAGAGCAAAGCATGGCAATTACCGATCTCGAATACGCTTACGCTCCGGTGCGCGATCAAGTCCGCGACCTGCGGGAGTATCTTTGACCCTGCCCGCCTCCGCAGGGAACTAACCGCAATCGAAACCAAGCTCGCCGACCCCGCAATGTGGTCGAACTCTATCGCGGGCAAGCCGTTGATGCGCGACCGCAAGCGCCTTGAATCGCTCATCGCGGACGACGAGGAACTCGTCCGCCGCACCGGCGACATCGAAGCCTACTTCGAACTCGCTCGCGAGGGCGAAGACGTCCTCGCCGACCTCGAACGCGACATCAAGACACTCGCCACATTTACTGAAGAACTCGAAGCCCGCACCATGCTCTCCGGCGAGGCCGATCCGCTCAACGCCATCGTCACGGTGCACCCCGGCGCTGGCGGCACCGAGAGCCAGGACTGGGCCGAGATGCTGCTGCGCATGTATCTGCGCTGGGCCGAGCAGCAGGGCTTCAAAACCGAAATGAACGACTACCAGGACGGCGAAGAAGCCGGCATCAAGTCCGCCACCTTCACCATCACGGGTGAATACGCCTTCGGCCAACTTGCCGGAGAGAGTGGCGTTCATCGTCTCGTGCGCATTTCGCCGTTCGATTCGGCCAAGCGGCGCCACACTTCATTCGCATCGGTGTATGTCTCCCCCGAAATCGACGAGACCATCAACGTCGATCTCAAAGTCGAAGACTTGCGCATTGATACCTATCGCTCCGGCGGCAAGGGCGGCCAGCACGTCAACACCACAGACTCTGCCGTACGCATGACGCACCTGCCCACAGGAATCGTGGTGCAATGCCAGAACGAGCGCTCCCAGCACAAGAACCGCGAGAAGGCGATGAAGATGCTGCGCTCGCGCCTGTATGAATACGAGCTCGAAAAGAAGCGCGCCGTGAGCAGGAAGGTCGAAGACTCCAAACTCGAGATCAACTTCGGCTCGCAGATTCGGTCTTATGTTCTGCAGCCGTATCGCATCGCCAAGGACCATCGCACCAAGGTGGAGGTCGGCGACGTCGATAAAGTGCTCGACGGCTATCTCGAGCCTTTCCTGCGCGGCTACCTGCTGGCCAAGCGCCGCGGCACGGCCACCAGCGGAGAAGACGACATGGATATTCCGGCATAGTATCTTGAATCTCGAGGAGGTCGCACATGGCCACCGATCTCGCCCGTCCCCAAGCTGCCATCGCCTTCGGCGGAGTCATTCCCGTCCTTCGCGTATCGAGCGTCGTCGCCAGCATCGACTACTACACCCACGCGCTCGGTTTTCACGTCAACTTCAAATTCCCTGAAGACTCCGGCCCATTCTTCGCATCCATTTCCCGTGGCCGTTGCAACTTGTTTCTTTCAGAAGGCGACCAGGGAAATCCCGGCAGTTGGGTATGGATTGATGGTGTCGACGTCGAAAAGCTCTATGACGAGTTCCGCGCATCCGGCGCAAAGATCCGCAACCCACCCACGAATTACGAATGGGCTCTTGAAATGCAGGTCGAAGACCTCGACGGGAACGTCCTCCGCATCGGGTCTGACCCAAAGAAGAATGAGCCCATCGGCGACTGGCTTGACATGCACGGCGTCCGCTGGCGGAAATTGCCCGACGGCAAACATCAGCGCGTCGATCCAAGTTAACCGCGCGGCATTGTAAACAGGGCCGATGACCTAATACGGATGACTAAGAACTGGAATACTAGCGGTTAGGAGCTGGAAGCCAAGAAATGAACGATCCGGCCACCATCAACGAATTGTTGCGCAGTTCGCAGGCCATTGCCGTCGTTGGCATGAGCGAGAAGTCCTGGCGCGCCAGTCACAATATTGGCCGCTACCTCGTGATGCAGGGCTATCACGTCTTTCCCGTCAATCCCATGCTCAATGAGGTGCTTGGCCTCAAGTGCTATCCCGATCTGGAATCGGCCCACGCGGTCGCAAAAAAGAATTATCCCAAGGGCATCGACCTGGTCGACGTATTCCGGGCCTCTGGGAACGTTCCGCCCATCGTCGACGAGGTAATCCGTCTCGGCATTCCGTACCTCTGGCTTCAGGAGGGCGTGATCAACGACACGGCGATTGCCCGTGCCCAAGCCGCTGGCGTGAAGTGCGTCCAGAATGTCTGCATTTTTCGCGAACACGCGCAGAGAGTTGGTTAGTTCAGTGATCGCTGGCGCTTTCACAAGTCCTGGGTGTCCCAATCCTTGCCGCGCTGGGCGCCCTATCCGTGCCGCGCTCTGTGCGGCCAACGTGGGAAGCCGGCATACTGTCACTCTGTCATTCCGACCGACCGAAACGAAGCGCTGGGAGTGGAGGAACCTGCAGTTGCTTTTTCCTTCCGGAATCCCGAAACTCGGGTGCCCCGTCCTTGCGGGGTTTCTTCCGCAAGGGTGGGAAACCACTGCTCCAACCCAGCCGCTTTTCGCGACCAATGATTCTCCGCGAGCGTCCAATGGAAAGACGCTCTTGTGCTCCGAATGAGATTCTTCCGCCCGATCCTCGCGCTCGCTTTGCTGCTCACCGCAGCCGTTTCCGGATTTGCCGCTACCGGGTCAGCTGATCTGCCCCACGTTCACGTACAGCTCATTGGCCCTGACGCGCAGTTTCATCTTGGCTCCAACAACGCCGGCCTATACTTCAAACTCGAACCCGGCTGGCATGTCTACTGGAAAAACCCCGGCGATGCAGGAGAACCGCCTCACATCAAATGGAGGCTCCCTCAGGGAATCACCGCCGGGCCCATTGAATATCCAATTCCCAAGCGCCTTCCCCTCGGTCCATTAATGGACTTCGGGTACGAAGACGAAGTTCTTTTTCCATTTCATTTGAATGCGGCCGGTGGCGCCTCGGGTTCAGCAGTTCTCCACGCCAAGGTTGACTGGCTCGTCTGCCGCGGCAGCTGTATCCCAGAGAAGACGGAGCTCGAAATCACGCGCCCGATCGCTGCGGGGAGCGCAACAGTGCAGCCCGATCAAAGTATCTGGGCTCGCCTCTCCAATAAACTCCCTGCGCCGCCACCAGCCAATCTGAAGATCGGATTCGTTTCCACACCGGCCGGCTTCCGCCTGACGGTGAACACCGGGCACCGCGAGACCGAGGCAAGCTTTTTTCCGTCAAGCCCCGACATCCTCTCCAACCCCGCGCCGCAGACGGCAACGCCCACCGCGAACGGCCTCATGCTCGACCTCAAGAAGGACGAATCCCTCGCTTCGAATCCAAAAGAGCTCGCGGGCCTGCTCCAACTCTCGGGCGGTCGCGCCTACGAACTGGTCGCACAAGCCGGTCCCCCAAAAGCACCCAAGCCCGTCCCCGTACAGACAACTGGCGCGTCGGTCAGCACGAACCCCACCATCTCTGCCAACACCGCTAGCCCTCCTTCACAATCGTCAAGCCCCGCGCACCCTGCATCCGGCCCCGGTCTTCTCCAGGCCTTTGGCCTCGCCTTCCTCGGCGGACTCGTTCTCAATCTCATGCCATGCGTCTTCCCTGTGCTATT